>PJLO01000061.1 GCA_003010405.1 Acidobacteriota bacterium
AAACCAAGAAATGCCGACAATGGAGTTTCCAACTACCTGTTCAGAGATTCCCTAGTTGCCAAACGCACCCAGGCGCTGAAGCTCCGTAATCATTCGTCAGGCCATTTACGACGTCCCTGTGTTCCACCTAGATTCCACCCGGTTACTCTCCTCACGCCCACACACTGCCTTTCCACCAGTAGAGCGAGAACTTACGATATGATTGCCGACCAAAATACAGAAAAACGAAAACTCATCGCTAATTGAGATGCGACTGTCATGATCTTGTCAGACAATGAGACTAAGGTCGATCTCCTCAATAATGAGGCGATTGCTAGGACCATCGTCACGCTGATGCGTGAGCGGCCCGACCACCCGGTAACCATCGGCGTTCACGGCGACTGGGGAGCCGGCAAGTCAAGCGTCCTGGAGATGATTGAAGCCGCCGTTAATGCAGACAATCATGTTCTGTGCCTAAAGTTCAATGGCTGGCGATTTCAGGGCTTTGAAGACGCCAAAATTGCTCTCATCGAAGGCATCGTTACCGGACTCATTGAAAATCGGTCCCTGCTGACCAAGGGCGGAGACGCCGTAAAGGACATCTTTCATCGGATCGATTTGCTGAAGGCGGCCAAGAAAGCCGGTGGCCTGGCCCTCACTGCGTATGCTGGCTTCCACGGTCTCGGGGTCCATGCACTCGCTATCCCGGCTTTCCTCAATACGCTTGAAGGCTGGGCATCTGACCCGAAACAGCTCACAAAAGAGAATGTGGAGTCTGTCCTCTCCGGCGCGAAAGGTCTCCTCAAGCCAAGCTCCGAGACAAGCAATGTCCCGGAAGAAATCGCCGGTTTCCGAAAGGCATTCGATCATCTGCTCGACAAAGCCGGCATCGATCAACTCGTAGTGCTGATCGATGATCTGGACCGTTGTCTTCCCGACACGGCAATTGAAACACTCGAAGCTGTGCGCCTGTTCCTTTTTACTTCACGCACAGCATTCATCGTGGCCGCGGACGAAGCGATGATCGAATATGCCGTCCGTAAGCATTTCCCGGATTTGCCCGATACCACGGGTCCGCAGACCTACGCCCGAAACTATCTCGAAAAACTCATCCAAGTTCCGTTCCGCATCCCGTCCCTTGGAGAGACCGAAACTCGCATTTATGTAACCTTGCTCTTCATCGGAGCCGAACTCGGCGAAGACGACCCCGACTTCGCAAAACTTATTTCTGTCGCGCGCGAACGACTGAAGCGCCCCTGGACGGGGATCGCCCTAGACATGGCGACGGTAAAGAAGGCACTAGGCGGCAAGGCTGATCGCGCCCAGAACGCTCTGATTTTGAGCGCCCAGCTTGGACCTATTCTAGCGAGCGGCACCAAAGGCAATCCTCGCCAGATCAAGCGCTTCCTAAACACACTGTTGTTACGTCAATCTTCCGCGAATGCCCGTGGTTTCGGCGACGATGTTAAGTTGCCGGTACTCGCCAAGTTGATGCTCGCAGAACGCTTTATTCCACGTCTGTTCGATCAGATCGCAACTTCGGCGGCCTCTGTTGCTGACGGTATTTGCACCGACCTGGTCCGGCTGGAGGAGGAGGTGTCGGACCGTAGGGAAGAATCTCCGAGACCTGTCTCCCCCGCGGAGGCGAAGGGACCTTCTCGCTCCAAGGCTTCGTCCAAAGCCGAATCGGCAAAAAGCGTAGACAGCGCGCAGTTAACTGAGTGGCATTCATCTCCGGCAGTCCGCTCGTGGGCGCAGATCGAACCGTTCATTGGCGAACTGGACTTGCGGCCGTATCTCTTTGTGGCGAAGGATCGCAAAGATTATTTTGGCGCTACCACGGTTCTTGGACAGCTTGCCAGTGTCGCGGAGAAGCTCCTCGGACCGAAATTCCTGGTTCAGAGTCTTGATACGGAACTGCGTCAGCTCGCCGTTCCCGAGGCCGCCCAGGTTCTTGACCTCGTCCGTGCCCGGGTCGTGGGGGGCGATACCTTTGATACAGAGCCTGCCGGAGCCGCAGGAATAGCGGTACTGGTAAAGGCACATCCGGCCCTCCAGGCAAATCTTCTCGATTTTCTCGAAGCGCTGCCGCGGCAAAGACTAGGCCCGTGGGCATGCAGCGGTTGGGAGGGCGTGATCAAAGACCCGGATCAAAGCCGGCGATATGATCAATTGCTCGAAGCGTGGAAGACAGACGGCAGCCCGCTTCTTAAGGCCGCAGCAGGCGCCGCATTGCGCACCCGCAATCAAGGAGTACAGCGCTAATGGGTACTTCCAACGCAAACGGGGGGCAAGGCGGTAACACGCCCCTCATTCCGAGTTGGCTGCCGCCCGACGGCAGCCCCGCGCCGACTCCGCTGTCTCCGGCCGCGCCGCCGCCACTGCCACCTGACCTACCACCTGGTGCTCCACCGTCAGCGCCCGCACCTGCGCCTCCCGTCCTTCCCCCAATACCTCCGCCAGGGCCTGGCGATAGGTTCACTGCTCCCCGCGGCAATTTTTCACGTTTTGTCAGCTCGGGCGGCACTGATCGCGCCAGTCTGGGCCGTGCTCTGTCGAGTTATGTATCTTCCGCATCGGGCGGCAGCCGCACGGCAGCCCAGCGCATGGCGAGATCCCCGGCGTCCGGTGCTCCGCTCCTCAGTTTTCTTTCTGGTGTCTTTGCCAATGGTCCGCGGGAAGCTCTTCGCGCGCTCAACCTCGAAAGGCTTGCTGGCCGGCCTATTGAAGAAGTGTTTCTCGGCCTAATGGAATATGTCTGCCCCGAAGGCGGCACGGTGGACGAAGGTATTGCACGGGACGCTTTCATTGAGACAATCGCTGATCTGGCAGAAAGCGGAATCTCCGACTTCGATGCCCTCACAGCCGACCAAATGCAGACGATCTTCGAACTCTACGCGACACATGCGATCGAGACGCGCCTGTGTAACGACATCGGGACGAAGGCCATAACTCTGCCGCCCGATGCGGTACAGGCAGCATCTGTCCAGCGACAGCTCCTCGATTTTGTTCGCCGCAGTGTCGCTGATTCGTTGACCCAAGCACGGGCAGCCATGCAGGCCCTTACACCTGAACGAGTTTTCGGATTTGTCACTCGCGTTTATGAACAGGCTTACGCGATCATGCATAGCATGGCGGAAGCGGAGGCGGAGGCGTAACCCAACATGAAGCGTCACCTTATTGTTGGACGTTTCGGCAATTCTGATGAAACGGAAATTCCAAGTGCCACCGAAGAAATGATGACCCGCCTGGAGTTTGTCGTTGCCAAGAATCGCCTTGAACATGACATAAGTAGTTCTCTTGATGGCTTAGCCAAGATCGGCGTTTTTCCCTCCGAGATTGGGCTTGATCTTCTGGTTCTTGCCGCGCACGTGCAAGCGTCCGATACGAGGATTTCACGGTCCACAGAATCACAGGATGGCTGGACCCGGGAGATTCGCCTCGTGGTTCCGGTCAGTGATCCGGCACGATGGAACACCGCGATACCCCTGCTTCAGCGTCTCCTCAATTTCTTGACGGGCGACAGGTGGACGATCGGGTTCAGACCGCGACCTGCTGGATTCGAGAAAGCGGTTCGCAGGAAGCTGCCGCAATTGATACCTGCACCATTCGACCGCCTCGCTTTGTTTTCAGGCGGTCTCGATAGCTTGATAGGAGCAATCGATTCCTTGGAGCAGGGAAAGACGCCTCTGTTTATCAGTCACGCGGGAGACGGCGCCACGAGCGATGCACAGAACAAGCTTTTGGGAGCCTTGGAGAAAAATTATCCGAAACAGCATTTTGCACGCTTGCGAATTTGGATGGATTTTCGCAACTGGGGCATACCTGGCATTGACGCTGAGAAAACAACCCGGGGACGATCCTTCCTGTTCTTCGCGACGGGCGTATTTGCAGGTACTGGCCTTGAGGGAAGCTTCGTTCTTAACGTTCCCGAGAACGGTCTCATCGCACTGAATGTTCCACTTGACCCGCTTCGTCTGGGCGCGTTCAGTACCCGCACGACCCACCCCTTTTATATTGCGCGGTGGAACGAACTCCTGGATATTTTGGGTATCTCAGGCCGCGTCGAGAATCCCTATTGGGACAAGACTAAAGGAGAGATGGCCGCAGCTTGTCGAAATCCGGCCCTGCTCGCGAAACTCGCTCCCAAGTCCCTCTCATGCGCATCACCGACTAAGGGGCGATGGTTTGGTCTGGGCGCCGGCCACTGCGGTTTCTGTTTGCCATGTCTGATCCGTCGGGCCGCGCTGCTCGATTTAGGCGATAGCACCACATATTCCCTATCGGATCTTACTGACCATGAACTCAACACGCGCGAGGCTGAGGGACAACAGGTACGATCCTTCCAATATGCGATCGACAAAATCCGCCTGAAACCGGAACTGGCTGCTCTCTATATCCATAAGCCGGGCCCGTTGTCAGACGAGTCACCGGCTCGTCAGGCGGCACTTGCCGATGTTTACAAGCGTGGACTAGCGGAGCTTGATAGACTTCTCGCAGGCGTTCGCACCAGCCCGAGTTAATCCTCCATGAAGGCTGCTCTCGTCGATTTTCACTGTCACCTTGACCTTTTCCCGGACCTCGCTTCGGCCATCAGCGCTGCCGAGACTGCCGGTATTTACACTCTGACCGTGACGACTACACCAAGGGCATGGCCGCGAAATTACGATCTCACGCGCAAGACGAAATACATCCGCGCCGCCCTGGGCCTTCATCCGCAGCTCGTCGCAGAACGCTCCGCCGAGATCAAGCTTTGGGAGGAATATTTGCCGCACGCGCGCTACGTCGGAGAGGTTGGGATCGACGCCGGTCCGCAATATTACCGCTCTGTCGATTTACAAAAGGAGATCTTCGCGACAATTCTGCGGAAGTGCGCAGAGACAGGCGGCAAAGTCCTAACCGTTCATAGCGTTCGCGCCGCTACAGCCGTGCTCGATCTGATCGAATCGCATCTGCCTCGCCACCGGGGCCAAGTCGTTCTTCATTGGTTCACAGGCTCCAAGTCAGAGGCGCGCCGCGCCGCTGATCTTGGCTGCTATTTTTCGGTTAATGCTGCGATGATGCGCAACGAACGTGGCTGCGGTCTCGTTGCGGCATTGCCGTCTGATCGCCTCCTCACCGAAACGGACGCGCCCTTCACGCGCGCCGACAATCGTTCCACCTCTCCGAGCGATGTCAAAGCGACAGTAGAGGCGCTCGCGGCGCTACGGCGAGAGACGCCGGAAAATATGGCGCACATGATAAGTTCGAATCTGCGGGCAGTCCTTGGTGACGCAGGAGCGCCACTGGACGACTGAATTAAATCATGGTCGGAACACAATCGAAGCTCTTCACGCTGGCGGCGCAAAAATCTGATTGATAATCTCGCAGACGATCTGGATTTGCAGAGATGAGTCCAGGAACCCACGTGTCGCTTCGTCGACAGAGTCCCGCTTCGATTTCTAAACCCAGAGTTTTAGACACTACCTCAGGTCGCCATCTCCGGCGGCCTGTTTTCATGCAG
>PJLO01000062.1 GCA_003010405.1 Acidobacteriota bacterium
CTACTGGCTCACTTTTACTCCGCCCTACTGGCCTACTTTTACTCCGCCCTTGACACTGTCCAGACGAATGGCCGATGGGTGCGGTTGTAGGACTGAACAAAGCTATCGATTTTCTGTACCAAATCTTTGACGCTGCTGAACGAACCTCTGCGAATCGCCCGTTGTGTTATCAGACCGAACCAGCGCTCCACCTGATTCAACCAGGAAGAGTAGGTCGGGGTGTAGTGCATGTGAAAGCGAGGTCTCTGTGCCAACCAGGTTCGCACCTTGGGGTGTTTGTGCGTGGCGTAATTATCGGCAATGAGGTGGATATCGAGTTCTGCGGGAATGCAGTCATCCAGACGTCGGAGGAACGACAAGAATTCTTGATGTCGGTGCCGCGGCTTGCACTCCGTGAAGACTGCGCCGGTAGCGACATCAAGCGCGGCAAACAATGTTGTAGTCCCATGTCGAACGTAATCATGGGTGATGCCTTCCACATATCCCAATCCCATGGGCAGCACTGGTTGCGTGCGATTCAATGCCTGAATCTGACTCTTCTCGTCAACGCATAACACGAGCGCATGGTCGGGTGGATTCAGATATAAGCCCACAATGTCGCGTACCTTCTCGATGAAAAACGGGTCAGTCGACAGTTTGAAACTGCGGGTTCGATGCGGCTGCAGCGCAAATGTCTGAAATACGCGATGGACGGTCGACTTCGATATGCCACTGTCCTGTGCAGCTTGGCGAACACTCCAGTGTGTTCCTCCAGACGGCTTGCGCGACAGCGTCCGTTTCAGCAAGGCGGCAATCTTCTCATCGTCAATGCTGCGCGGCCGTCCCGGGCGCAACTCGTCATACAGCCCCGCGACGCGGTGTTCGACAAAACGCAACCGCCATTTGCCCACGGTCGCCTTGGTCCAGCCTAACCGATCTGCGATTTCCGTGTTGGTCTGTCCCTGCGCCGACCAGAGTACGACTTTGGCGCGTGACACCAGCGAGTGCGGCAGGGTACGAGAGCTGGCGAGCCCTTTCAACTGCGTTTCTTCATCGGAAGTCAGTTCAAGAGTGGCTTTAGGACGTCCCGTCAACATAAGAGCAGCTTACAATGACTTTCGCTGGTATTGCTATATATTTCCGGGACACCACACTAGGTGCGGGTTTACCCCTGCTGATCGGAGCCGGGTGAATGTACCCCCAGCAGAAGGCGGGGGAAATGAGTGGGATGAGTTCACCCCTATCCAGTGACTCCTACGGTTGACAACCTATAATGTGGACCTGCTAGCCTGTATATGCTTTAGATGTTGCTCAACACATTAAAAAGTTTGAGACCCTGACCGCAGCCAAAAAACCTACGCAAAACCGCGAAATTTTAGCAAAAAATCTACTCAGCAAAAAGGCACCTTACGATAGGTGCCCCTTTGTTTTGTCCAAAACTTATAACCCAGATAGCATACTCACCTTTTGGTGCACAGCTTGGAGATCGGCGGTTTGTAGGCTTACGTATCGAGCTGTCATAGCTTGAGAGGTATGCCCAAGTACCCGTTGTAGGTGTAAGGATGAGCCTCCCCGGCGAAGGTACCCCGTTGCAAAGGTATGCCGAAAAGCATGAACCATTCGGGCAGGGCGTTTGATTTTCAGATGATCGAGCATTGCTCCTAGCGCACGATAGGCATTGTTTGGAGTCAGCATCATACCTAAACGGGTTCCAAACACAAGGTCATGTTTAACCTCTTGCCTCCATCGATACAAAAACCTCCTGAGTTCATGAGAGAACGGAATAACCCTTTCCTTATCCCCTTTGCCTCTGACCGTTATGAGCAGGTTTTCAAAGTCTACCCTTTCCCATTGCAAGGTTAACAGTTCACTGATTCGGCACCCTGTATCAGCCAAGGTTAAAGCCAATACTTGTGCCCTTATCCTCGCCCAGCATTGAGGATCATCCGATAAAGGCTTAAATCTGGCTATTTTCTTGATATCGTCAACAGTGTACAGTTCAAAAACACACTTGGGCTCTTTGATCTTGGCCAGTTTTAAACCTAAATTTGCCCATTTGAGGTAAGCATTCACAGCCCTGATACGGTTGTTACAGGACGCAGGTTTTAGCCCAGCCTCTCTCATCCTAATCACAAAATTGGTGAGATCGGCTTGCGTAGGGTTGGGGTTTCCCAACCAATTAAACGATTGCTTATACCAGATAATCGTGCCGGGGGATACGTTCTTTAGGAAGGTACGCTCTTTTATAAACTGATTAAACTGCGCAAACTCAGCCACGATTTTGCTCCAAAAACCCTAGGCAGATGGGTAAATGTGGAGATAGGCCAAGCAAAAAACGTCGCTAAATGCTTTATCTGGTTACGTTTACCTGCGTTTTCAAAACACACAAGCCGCCTTTGAGCTTAGAAGGCAGATGCTCTATCCAACTGAGCTACGCTCCCATGTGATTTGCAATTGCGACAAGACTATTTTAACCGAGTTCTCGATCTTTCGCGCGGAATTCAGAGCGGTTTATCTAAGGTTGAGGTGAAAAATAGCAACGCCTCACCACGCGGTTGACCCGAATTTTTCCACTTGCGCCAGGAATTCTATTAATTTGCGTTCCGCCCAGCGTCCATCGTCGCTGCCGTCGGTTGGTGTCGTTATGAACGCGCAATGTCCGCCGTACTTCGTATGCAAAAATGTCACGTTTGGATTTTCCGCCAGCTTGCGTCTACTCTCGGCCGACATTACGACGAATGGGTCGTCTTCGGAGTGAATCACCAGCGTCGGAATCGCGATACGGTCGAGGACGCGTGATGAGCTGGCCTTGTCGTAATAATCCTCAGCCCCGTTGAAGCCCATGTAGCGCGCCGTCACGTGCTCATCGAAATCGCGTATCGAGTGCACATTATTGAGCAGCGCCGAATCGAATTGCTCAGGCCAAAGGTCGGACTTACGGCGAAAACTTTTTCGCAGGGAAGTGAGGAACCACCGCTCGTAGAGCGAGTATGCCGCCGCGTGAATGCGGTCCGCTGAAATTGCCAAGTCGCACGAGGGCGAAACCGCGGCGGCGGCGATCAACTCTCGCGGAGCATTCGCTCCCCACAAGCCCACGGCGCGCAACACCTGATTCCCTCCCATGGAGAACCCCGCCAGCGCGACGCGCTGCAACCCGTCGTTTGCAATCATGTCAGCTACCAGTTTTTCCACGTCTTGCGAGAGGCCCGAGTGATAAAGGGTCGAGGACAGATGATCCGTTCCGCCGCATCCGCGGACGTTCATGCGCACGACGTTCCACCCTTGTGCCCAGGCACGGCTGCTGGTTCCGATCACGTATTGCGAATTGCTTGAGCCTTCCAGTCCATGCACGATCATCAGCGTCAGTCGCTGTTGCCGTTGCCAGTGGCAGTGGCACAAAATCTGCACATCCTTCTCAATCCAGAAGATCCGCTTTTCCGCCGCGGGCAGGCTGCTCAGCCGCTTCATGAAGTTTCCGGCAATGGTCTGTACATGGCCGCCTCGAAGGAAGCGGCGAGGAACAAAGTCATTGGCGCTGCGAGTTTGGCTTGAGAGGTGGGGAGTGTTTTCCTTGCTGGACATTGAGGTTTAGTAGGCTAAATGCACCCTTATAATGAATGTACCAGTTCCGCCAATCGTGCGGTTTTTGCCGAATCGTTTGGCGCCTGTCGGAGGTTTTGATGCCAATTTTTGAGTAAACTGGTGCTCGCGACTCTCCAGCTAAAATCAACACGGCGGTGACGGATAGGACACCGCAGATGTACCAACGTGGCAACCTCTGGTACGCCGACTATCACGATGCCGAAGGCAAGCGCCGTCGCGTCCCATTCCCTAGCCGGGATGCCGCTCTCGAACACGAGCAACGCCAGAAAACCAAAGCCTTCCGTGGCAAACTAAAAAACAACCCCGCCGCCAGAAAGTCGGGCAAATCTTGCGGCGCGTCATCGCTTCGCCCGCCGGGCGCGTCAACTCCTGCGAAAAGCTCGCCGCCAAAGCCCTCTTTGCGGTCGCCGCAACCGTCACCGCCGACCAAATCACGTCGCGTCACGTCCGCGAAGCCTTCGCGCTCATCCGCGACGGCGGATACGCGCAAACCACCCGCCGGCTCGCGGCCACGTACCTGAAGCGGCTGCTAAATCAACTAGTGGCCGATGGCGTGCATCCGTCACTGCCCGCGCAGGTGCCGAATCTCCCCTCGCCGCACCCTAGGGCGGTGACGGTCACGGTCGCGCAATTGGACAACCTCATCGCTGCGGCTCCTCCTTGGCTGCGACTGGTAATCCTGCTCTGCCATGACTGCGCCCTGCGCTCTGGGACGGCACGAAAGCTCACGTGGTCGCATGTGGTCGAAAACACCATCTGTGTCCCCACTAAGCGCGGTGCCGTTGCTCGTGTGCCAGTGTCCGGGCGCTTACAGGCGCTTTTGGAGCACTGCCCTAAAGGTGATGGGCCTCTCGTCCAGTTGATGTTTGGCAAACGGATGCCTGAGACCACGCTCAGCCTCTACTGGCGGCAACTCCTTGCGGTCACGGGATGCCCAAAGGGGCTGCGCCTGCATGATCTACGCCGCACGATGGCCGAAAAGGCGTACGAGGTCACGGGCGATTTGCGCCTCGTGCAACTGCTACTCGGACACGGTGCACTTGGCTCTACTCTGCACTATCTTCAGCGTCCGGCTGCCCGCCTCACCGCGCAGCTCGCCGCCGCTGTCCACGAGGTCACCAAATGACTAAATCGCAACGCGCCGAGTTTCGCCGCGCCCTGCAGGACGAACTGGCCACGATTCGCGCCATTAACTCTGCTCTGAACGGTGCGCACCTGCGCCCTGATTTCAGCGCTCAACTCCTGCAGGCTCGCGCCGATGCCGTCAACACCTGCCGCTTTCTGCTCGATCACCTCCACCCCAACCGAAAGGGCCGTCGCCATGATTAATGCCGTTCTGCTGGTTCACTCCATGCTGGAAGCTCGAAACAAATACATCGCCGCCGCTAGTGCAATTGATGCGGCCATCGCCGCAATCGAAGCGGTGATTCCGGCTGATCCGGAAGCCATCGCAGGTGGTTCCGACGATCCCGCCCCCGGTACGCTCTTTCCTGTTCCACACGGTGACCCGTCGTGAGTTCGGAGTTGATGATTCCACCGCTCCGCACGCCGGGCGACATTGTCGATGCGGTCCGCCGGGTGCTCAACGCCTCCATGCTCGCCGCCGATAAGAATGTGCTGCTGTATGGCCTCCAACTCGCGCTTGCCGCAATGCGTCAGCGTGACACTCGAAAGGATGGTTATGACCGGCCCGAAAATTAAGCCCGTGCCGCGTAAA
>PJLO01000016.1 GCA_003010405.1 Acidobacteriota bacterium
CCCAACACCCACCCCCAAACCCAACACCCACCCCCCTCGCTTTGGCCCTCAACGTGCTATAGCTTTGGGCAATGCATCTTAGAGGTGTCCAAACGCTGGACACTAAAAATAGAGGTGTCCAAGTTGGACACCTCTGTGTTATAACGCATTTAGAAATCTGGCTTCCAGCTACTTGGACACCGGAATCCTCAGAACCCTATGAGTTTCCGTACCTCTTCGTTATAGTACTTGTGATAAAGAATGTTCCACTCGGGAGTGCCTTCAGGAATGGTGCGGCGCTGACTCTCGATTTTTAGCCGGGCTGCCTTGTCGAGTTTTTCTTCGTTTGCGAGCAATTCTTCGAGAATCCGGCGCAGTTCCTGGCGTATGTCATCGTAGCCTTCGAGGAACTCGACCTGCTTCATCCCGGCGAGTCGTTCAGTGGAGGACGAGGCAAGCTTGTTCAGTTTTTCGCGAGACAGTCTCATAACACCGCCTTGTACTTGCGCACCAGCTCGTTCTTTACACGCTTGAACATTTCCTGGTAGTTCGCCCCGCGGTTGCGCATCTCGTCAGAGTAAGCATCGAGAATGACCCTGACTTCATCGTTAATGCGGTCCTCGAGGCTAAGTTCCTCGACCATTACGTTTTGGACGCACTCGATGACTTTCTCGGGCTCGTTTGTTTTGATGAAATGGTTGTCTTGAAGCCGTTTGACGGCTTGCCGGGCAAGATAGCCCACGTATTCTTTCGAAAAGAGCATGGTTGTCGTCTAATTCACAGTCTAAGAAGCGATTCTAGCACAATCCAAAGCCGTCTCTTGTGAACCCGACCTGCTCTGGATCGCCATTGCTAAACAAAGACTTGCTGTAGGTTTGTTCTAGATGCGGCAGAGTGCGATGAAGGGAGTATGATTAACGAGCACCTGAAGGTATCCGGGGGCGGGTGCAGCAATTGCACCCCTTTGGTAAAAGAGCTGAGCGATGTTAAACGACCTGACCAGCATTCACGACGATATGAACGCCTTCACCCAGGGACTGGGGTTGCGGCGATTTCACGGCTATATTCCGGACGAGATGCCGAGCGTGCTCTGGGATGCTGATGATGTTACAGAAAGCTGGAAGGATTTTGTGGAATTAGCGCGAGCGTCTGGCGCGCCATTCCTGACGATGAACACTGTTCAACTGGAAGCGGACGATGTTGAGTTTCTGATTTCAGAACTCCGCCGCTCCAGTTTAAGCCGGGACGAAGACCTGGAGACCGCCCGTCAATTGCGCTCATACCTGGGCCGGATCGGGTTTATCCAGCTCGGCTTTCCCTATCAGGGCGTGATGTTCCTCTACGAACTTTCTACCGAGTGGTATGAGGGTTACACGGCACTGCAGGAAATGGCAGAAGACCTTGGCGGCATCATGATCGACGGCCCGACGGAGGGTTTCGACGAGGACGAGCGCTGAACGTGCGCTGGACTCTGCGCGCCCAGGAAAGTGTAAGCGGCACAAGCTCACGGTGTATTGCTCAAAAGCTTGCCGACTCGCTGGATCTCCCCGAGATTGTTGCCGAGCTGCTGGCTGCGCGCGGCATCGCCTCGGTGGAAGAGGCTGGCATCTTTCTTCATCCCTCGCTGGATCAACTGCATTCCCCAATGGACATGCTCGGTATGCTTCCGGCTGTCGAGCGGTTGGAGCGCGCGATTGCGCAGCGTGAGCCGATGCTGATCTACGGCGACTACGACGTAGATGGCACTATGGCAACCGTCATTCTGAAAACGGTGATGGAACTGCTTGGGGGCCGGTGTGACTTTCACGTTCCGCACCGATTGCTTGAAGGCTACGGGATGCGCGACGAGGTGATCGAGCGCGCCGCGACTGAAGGCGTCAAGCTTATCATCAGCGTCGATACCGGTATTCGTGCCTTTGCCGCCGCCGAGACCGCCGAGCGAGTGGGTGTGGACCTGATCGTGACCGATCACCATTTAGTAGCTCAGGCAGAGGGCGTTCCCAAAGCCTTGGCGGTGCTGAATCCCAATCAACCGGACTGCACCTATCCCTGCAAGGATTTGTGCGGCGCGGGCGTGGCTTTCAAGATTGCACAGGCGCTGCTCGAGCGCGCTGGCCGCCAAAGGCTGATTCCTTCCTTCCTGAAAGTTGTAGCCATTGCGACCATTGCGGACTCGGTGCCACTGCTGGGCGAGAACCGCGTCTTCGTCTCACTGGGGCTGGAAGGACTGCGAAAAGTCGTAAATCCGGGGCTGAACGCACTCCTGCAGGTTTGCGAGCTGAACCACGGACGTGCCCTGAGCTCGACCGAGATTGCGTTTCGTGTCGCTCCGCGTATGAATGCAGCGGGGCGCATGGACGTGGCGAAGGATGTGGTCGAGCTATTTACGGTAAAAGATCCGGTGCGCGCCAGAGAACTGGCGGAAAAGCTGAACGAGCTGAATTCGGCGCGGCAGCAGGAGGAACATCGCATTTCGGACGCGGTGCTTCAGCAAATAGAAGAGAGCGAAGGCTTACGCGACTCCGCTTGCATGATTATGGATGGCGAGGGATGGCATCGCGGTGTTATTGGTATCTGCGCCTCGCGCGTTGTTGAGCGCTTTGGTCGTCCGGCGCTGGTGATTTCCCGTGATGGCGACGTGGCGCATGGCTCAGGGCGTTCGATTCCGAGCTTCCACTTGTTGAATGCACTGGAAACTGTGCCGGAACTGTTCCTGCGCTTCGGCGGACACGCGCATGCGGTCGGATTTGCTATGCAGTCGGAGAATATTCCCGAACTGCGGCGCCGATTAAATGAATATGCGAAGATTGCGCTGGCCGCCGAGGAATTGCAGCCTGTGCTGGAGTTTGACGGCGAACTTACGGTGGAGCAAGTCACGCCCCGCTTCTGGGAGTCACTTTGTGCGCTGCAACCGTTCGGTGTGGGTAATTCTGAGCCGGTGTTCGTGGCACGAGGCGTAACCCTGATCGGAGAGCCCAGGGTGTTGCGCGAAAAACATTTAAAGCTGAAACTGCGCCGTTACGTGAATTCACAAGCCGGTGCACTTTCTCGTGGACTGGACGCGCTGGGCTGGCGCATGGCGCACCGTTTGGAGGCCGAACCGCTCTCCGGCGGCGACAGCTTGGACGTAATGTTCCGTATCGAGCAAAACACCCATCCGGATTTTGGTGGGGGCCTGCAACTGGTGCTGTCGGATTTCCGGCGTTCCGCGAAAGCGGCCTCGGCAACATCGAATTCATAAGCGGGAAATAATGCGGGCAACGTGTTGCCTCGCGTACACTGATTGAGCAATGCCTGTCTCAATCCCTCGCCTGCGAATCTGGTTTGCCGCGATGGCCCTGATTATTGTTGCGGCTGTGGCAGGGTTCTACATTTATGCGCGCTTTCAGATACGCCTTGCGATCAGGAATCTTCCCGCAAAGGTCGGAATCGACGTTCAGCAATCAAGCGAAGGATTTTCATTTTCCAAAAGCGAGGGCGGGCGGACTCTGTTTACGATCCGTGCGTCGAAGGCGACGCAATTCAGGCAGGGCGGACGTGCAGAGCTGCACGATGTGAACATCATTGTGTACGGCCGGAATTCGGACCGTTTTGACCAGATCTATGGCAAGGAATTTCAGTATGACCCGGAAGCCGGAACAGTAGTTGCTAAGGGAGAGGTTAACATCGATCTGGCAGGCAACAGCGAAGGCCAGAAACTGGAAGACCAGGCAACGCCCCATTTGGGACGGGAGCCCATCCATCTGCGAACCGAAGGGCTGACGTTCAATCAGAAGACCGGCTTGGCCGAGACCGAGGGCGTCATTGACTTGCACATGCCCCGGGTATCCGGAACCGCACGTGGCGCGACATACGATTCGAAGAAAAACGAACTGACGCTACACTCCGCAATCGACGTTCGGACCGAGGGCGTGCAACCTACACGCATTCAGGCTGCGCGCGGGGAAATCATGAAGCAGCCACGCGTGCTGACCATGGATTCCGTTCACATGACGAGCAGAGATCGTACGCTTCTGGCCGATCACGCAATCGTAAATTTGAACGAGGGCAATGCGGTGGAGCATGTGGACGCCACAGGAAACGTACGGATAAGCGACTCCGGCGGAATCCAGGTTCGCTCGCCACGCGCCGACTTGAATCTAGGTCCAAATAATGTCGTAAAATCCGCATTGTTTGCTGGCGGAGTGGACTTTGTATCGGCTAAACAGGGGGCGAGCGGACATTCGGGCGAACTGCTGGTGAGCTTTGCGCCTTCCGGGAACATTGGGGTAAAGGGTAGCTCTGCGACCCAGGTCCAGACGATCTACGCATATCGTGGTGCCACGCTCCATCGTGAAGCGCAGAAGATGGGCAAAAATCCTCAGGCGTTCACCATAACCTCCAACGCGATGACGTTTGCGGTCGATGCCGGACGGCTGCTGAAATCAGCTCAGACCGACGGGCCGGGGCAGGTCGTAATGAGCGCAGCCGCACCTAAGAACGCTGGTGAGCAGACCGTAGTCGACGCGCAGCGCTTAACAGCGGAATTTGGCGAGCAGAATCAACTACGTACCGTCCATGGCATCGGTTCAGTACGCGTTTTGAGCCGCGTCCCGGGGCAACCCGACAAGCTGAGCACGAGCGACTCGATGGTGACGCAGCTCACTCCGGCAGGAGAGATTTCCAGCGTGGTGCAGGAAGGAAATTTCCGCTACAACGAGGGACAGAGCTCGAAGAGCGAGCCGGGCGGACGGAGCAGCTTTGCGGCGCGCGCCAGCTACTCTCCTCAGGATGACTCGCTGACCCTGCAAGGCAACCCGCGCATTGTGTCCGGCGGCATGACGGTGACGGCGGAAATTATTCGCCTGCTACGCCGTAGTGGCCAGCTTTTTGCGCAAGGCAACGTGAAGACTACCTATAGCGAACTGAAACTTCAACCCAGTGGCGCTTTGCTGGCCACGGCGGACCCGATTCACGTGACAGCCCACGCTATGAATGCAAAGCAGTTATCGGGGCTGGCTCACTACAGCGGCGATGCCCGTCTGTGGCAAGGCTCGAATATTGTGGAAGCACAGACGATCGATTTCGATCACAAGGCACGGACGATTGTTGCCCAGGGCGACCGAAAACACCCGGTTAGCAGCGTGTTCCTGCAAGGGGACGGGAAGGGTAAGGCATCGACCATGGTGGTGACCGCGCCTAGGTTGAACTATGTCGATGGTGAACGCCAGGCACGCTACTCCGGTGGAGTGACGGCACGCGGACAAGATGGATTTCTGACTGCCGATCACGCAGATATTTTCCTGAATGCAGCGGGCACATCCCGCATTGGAGAGCCGAGCCAACTTGATCACATTATCGCGAGTACGCACGTTGTGGTGCAGCAGCAGGAGCGCCGGGCTGTCGGCGACAGGCTGGTGTATACGGCAGCGACTGGCACTTATGTGATGACTGGCTCTCCAATATTGAGCGATCCAGTGAACGGTACGGTCCGGGGCGATTCGTTGACCTTCTACAGCCATGATGATAGGGTGGTCGTCGAGAGTAAGGGTTTTTCGCGCACCGTGACGCACACTCACGTTTCCCGCTGATGCAGACACTTTCCACGGAAGAACTGGCCAAATCGTACCGCAGTCGCCGCGTTGTCAATGGTGTGTCATTGGCAGTGAATCGGGGTGAGGTGGTGGGCCTGTTGGGTCCCAATGGCGCTGGGAAAACAACGAGCTTTTACATGATTGTCGGCCTGATTCCGCCTGATTCGGGCCGGGTCATGGTCGGGGACGAGGATATCACCGCCGTCCCCATGTATCTGCGCGCTCGCAATTACGGAATCAGCTATCTTCCGCAGGAGGCCTCGGTCTTTCGCAAGCTGAGCGTGGAGGAGAATATCCTGGCCGTGCTGGAGACGCAAAGCTTCGGTTGGCAGGAGCGCCGCGTCAAGATGGAGAGCCTTCTTGACCAGCTTGGGTTGGCACACATCCGTAAGAATAAAGGTTATGCCCTGAGCGGTGGAGAACGTCGCCGCGTGGAAATCGCCCGCGCGCTATGTATTAATCCTTCATTCATCCTGCTTGACGAGCCGTTCAGCGGGATCGACCCCATTGCCGTTCTTGACCTTCAGAAGATTATCTTCACGCTGAAGGAGCGTGGAATCGGAGTTCTGATTACCGACCACAACGTTCGCGAGACTCTCTCTGTAACTGACCGGGCCTACATAATTAATGAAGGACGCATCTTCCGTACGGGCACACCTGAGCAACTGGGCCATGATCCGGATGTGAAGCGTGTTTATTTAGGAGAAAGTTTTTCGTTGGTTTAGGGGTAATGCGAGATTACTTGCATTTTTATTGCCGAACCTACAGTCAATCTGAACTTTCTGGTTTAAAATAAGGCCGGGGAAATTTCCCCTTGATCGTTGGTGAATGGGATCTCTGCAGACAAAGCTTAGCCTCAAAGTTAGTCAACGCCAAATTCTGACTCCCGGATTGGTGCAGATGGTGAGTGTTCTTGCGCTTAACAAGCTCGAGCTCAAGGACATGATCAACGAAGAGATGGTCGAAAACCCGGTGCTGGACGAGTACGTCGATACAGTGCCCACCATTGACGAGATTGCGGCACGGGAAGAGAAGCGTGACCGCGAGAGCTCGGCCGCTTTGGCAGAGGAGCCCCAAACCACACCCGAGGAGCGCGACCCGTTCGAGGAAGTCGATTTCGGCTCCTTCTTTAAGGAATATCTGGATCCTGGGTACCGCAGCAATACCGAGCTGGAATCGATTGAAAAACCTTCATTTGAGAATTTTCTTTCCAAAAGAACGAGCTTAACGGACCACCTGATGTGGCAGCTCGGCGCAACCCGCGTTAAAGATGACGTTTTGGCGGCAGCGGAGCTGATTATTGGGAATCTGAACGACGACGGTTACCTGCCTTTGAAGGATGAGGAACTGCTGGAACTGGGCGCGGGCTCACTGAGCGCGCTGGACGGCGGTATGGCGCTAGAGAAGGATTTAGGGTTAGACGGCGTTGTGTCGGCAGACGGAGAAGCCAAGGTGATTTCCGGCCCGGCTTCCAGTCAGGAGCTTCCTGCCAAGGCGCTTTTTGGCACTGATGCGCTGCGCGAGGCAATTGAACTAGTTCGGCAGATGGACCCCATAGGCGTGGGTGCGCGAACTCTGCGCGAGTGCCTGATGGCTCAGTTGAAGGACCTGTTGCGCGTGCACGATGAGCGAGGCGGGGAACCGGATATGCCGGAACTGCTGGAAGATGCCATGGTGATCGCCGACAATTACCTGCCCATGCTGCAAAATAAGCTGATTCGGGAAATTGCCCGGGCAATGAACAAGAGCATGGAACGGGTGGAGCGCTGCGTGACGCTGATTCGCACGCTGGATCCAAAACCCGGATTGCGCTACAACGTCCCCGATACGAGGCTGATCGAGCCTGATGTGGCGATTATCAAGCAGGGTGACGAGTATGTGATCGTGATGAACGATGATGATATGCCACAGCTTCGCCTGAATCCGACTTACAAGAAACTGCTTAGCCGGGAAGGCAACGAGAAAGAAGTGCGTGTCTATGTCAAGGAGCGGTATAAGTCCGCTTTACAGCTCATCAAGAACATTGAACAGCGTAAGCAGACGATCCTGAAGGTTTGTTACGCCATCATTGGCAGGCAAAGAGAATTTCTCGATTTTGGCATCGATTATCTGAAACCGATGATGATCAAGGAAGTGGCGGAAGAGATAGGTGTGCATCCCTCAACAGTGAGCCGCGCCGTTGCCAGTAAATACGCCCACACTCCCCAGGGCGTATTCGAGCTGCGCTATTTCTTCAGCGAGAGCGTGAACGGACCAGAGGGCGGAGCCACGTCGCTGCTGATCCTGAAGCGGCGGGTTAAGAAGCTGATCGAGGACGAAGACCCCGCGCGTCCTCTCACCGACGAGCAGATCACCCGCATCCTGCAGTCGCAGGGGATCCAGGTCACGCGCCGCACGGTGGCCAAGTATCGCGAAGACATGAGGATTCCCTCAACCCACCAAAGACGGGTCAAAAAGTAATTTCATTCTTTCCACAGGTACATAAGACTGGCAGTGCCTCTCTACATCTGATATAACCATCGGCCACGATGTTTTTCGTGGTTCGGGCCCGGGGACGGGTTTCTCCGGGTTTGGTTGCAGGGCCAATCGCCTGATGCCGATGTAGATGGTCGGCTCGGCTTTGGACAGTGGTAGAACCGGCACTCAAAAGGTGCCGGGAGGGTCCTCAGGAGGGGAAATCGAATGGACGTGGATTATACCGGCAGGCAATTCGACATCACTCCCAAGATTCGCAAGGAAGTGGAAGCAGGACTGGCGAAGCTTGTAAAAATAGTAGGCAATAACTGCACCAGTAAGGTTATTCTGACTGCGGAAAAGCAGCGCCGCATCGCCGAGATCACGTTGACCAGGAGAACCGAAAAGCTGGTTGGTCACGGCGAAGCCACAGACGTTTTCGTTGCCATTGATGAGGCAATGGACCACATTGAAAAGCAGGCGCTCAAGGTGAATACACGCAAGCGCGATGGAAAGCGCGCTGAGAAGCCGACTTGGAAGACCGAGGCTTCTGAGACTGAGTCGCCGGCCGAAAGCGGCGCCGCCGCGGCAGTCCCAGCTGTGACACATGAGTTTCCGGACACGCCCAAGGTGGCCGAGGCTCATCTAGTGAAGAGTCAGGAAGCTGTGGCAGTGCAGCCACTGACCATTGAGGAAGCGGTGAAAGAGTGCGAGTTCCGCGACCGAGGCGTATTCATCTTCCGAGATAAGGAAGCCACTGTACACGTGCTGCATCGGCGAAAGGATGGCAAGTTGGAGCTAATAGACGTGCCGTAAAGCCGGCCCGATTGCAAAAAGATTTTTGACGAGCGTGCGCCCCCCGGCGCACGCTTTGCTGTTTTTGACCACGAAACAGTATTTGACCGTAAGTACTATTTTGCTATTCAGGTTCGTAAATCTTTCTCCGGATCACTCTCTGCTGCTAAATTACGCAATATGGCCCCAGCGGATGACAAAGCCCGTTCCCGGAAACGTCCCCACCCGATCCTTTCAGAGCTGGAGCCAAAGAGCCCGGCACCTAAAGCAAGGCTGGTGATGATCACCGGTTTGAGCGGTTCGGGGAAGATCACGGCGTTGAAAGTATTTGAAGATATGGGGTATTACTGCGTGGACAATCTTCCCGCAGAGCTGCTCCCCAGCTTTGCGGAACTGATCCAAGGCAGTCGCGATAAAAAGAACGGGGCCCTTGTGGTCGATATTCGCGAGGGCAGCCGCTTGGAACAGTTGCCTTCCATCATCCACGATTTGAAGAAGCGGCTGGACGTCAAGCTGATCTATTTAGAAGCCGACGATAAAGTTCTGGTGCGGCGCTTCAGCGAAACCCGTCGCCCTCATCCATTGGGATCCACGGACTCGGTGCCGAGTTCGATTGCCAGCGAGCGGCGCAGGCTTGAACCGATTCGCAATATTGCGGATCTGGAGATCGATACCTCGAAGTTCAACGTGCATGAATTACGCACGCATCTGGTCGAGCTTTTTAAGAGCGATGGCGACGAACGTCAGCCGCTTCTGGTTTCAACACTGAGCTTCGGTTTTAAGAACGGCATACCGGAGAGCGCGGATCTGGTCTTCGATGTGCGCTTTCTGCCCAATCCGCACTTCATTGCGGAGTTTCGCCCTTACACGGGCAAGCACCCGCAGGTAGCAAAATATATTCGTTCGTTCCCGCAGACGCAGGAATTCCTAGCAAAGGTGATGGATCTATTGTTGTTCCTGCTGCCGCACTATGTAGCGGAGGGGAAGAGTTACCTGACGATTGCCTTTGGTTGTACCGGCGGACAGCACCGCTCGGTGTTCATTGCCGAAGAGATTAAGAAGCGGCTTGCTAAGGCGGGCTACCGCATCAAGGTGGAGCATCGCGACTGCCCGAGGTGAAATTGCGGGGTGCAATCTGCCTGTGGTCTGTTTTCAAGCAGCGGCTTCCAGTAGAATCAATGCTTGAACCCCAATTCCTAACCCGGACGGGCCGCTAACCCATGAGTAGTACATGCGCCGACTGATTCGTTTGATGTGGTATGTTCGGCCATACTGGCCGCAGTTGTTTGCCAGCATAATTCTGTTTTCTTTTGTCGGACTGTTGGAAGCGTTCCGCCTGGCGTTGTTTCGCCCCATTTTTGACCGTGTACTTACGCCTGGAACGCCCGGCCGCTCGATGGCGCTGATTACCATTCCGGGTACGACTCACACGATCTACCTTGAGGAACTGGTCCCGAGCCATTTCCATAACCCCTGGACCGTGGTTGCTGTTGCGCTGGTCGCTTCGGTCTTCCTTAAAGGCATCTTCGATTACGTTGGCAACTATCTGGTGAGCTACGCAGGTTTCGGTCTTGTGACCGATCTGCGCAATGAGGTCTATGGCAGGGTTCTGCGCCGCTCGGCAGCCTTCTTCCAGAAGCATCCTACCGGGACGCTGGTTTCGGCAATTATCAACGACATCGATAAAGTGCAGTTTGCGATGTCCAGCGTGCTGGCCGAGTTCCTGCAGCAGTTTTTTGCTTTCGCGTTTATGGCCGGACTGGTAATTTCCGTCGGTGGCAAACTGGCGTGGGTTCTTCTGTTTTTTGTGCCGTTGATCATACTCAGCTCGCGCAAGATTGGCCGCCAGGTGCGGAGCAGCACTCGGCGAGGACAGGACAAACTCGCCGAAATTCAGAATATCCTGCACGAAACCCTCACCGGCAATCGAATCGTAAAGGCTTTCAGCACGGAGATATGGGAGACGTTGCGTTTCAAGGCTGCCGCCGAGAGGTTGTTCAGCGCGAACATGCGCTCGGTTGTGGCAATGGGGCTGAGTTCTCCGCTGATGGACCTGCTGGGTGCGGTTGCTATAGCTCTTTTGATCAAGCTCGGACGTGACAGTATCAATCGCGGCACAATGACGATCGGCGGCTTCATGGTTTTCATTGGCGCGACAATGAGCCTCTATCAGCCGGTGCGAAAGTTTGCCTTGTTCTACAACAACTTTCAACAGGCACTCGGCGCTTCGGAATCGGTCTTTAAATTCATGGACCTGAAGGACGAAGTGCACGAACGAGTTCATCCGCGCAAGCTGCCGCCATTCCGTGATTCGATCCAGTTTGAAGACGTGCGTTTCGGTTACAACGATGGGGAAGACGCGCGCGAGGTGTTAAAGGGCATTAACTTGAATGTGAATGCCGGCGAGGTGGTAGCAATCGTTGGCGGCAGCGGCGCCGGCAAGTCTACCATGGTGCATCTGATCCCGCGCTTTTTCGATGTGACCGGGGGGCGCATTCTGGTGGATGGCATTGATATCCGGGATGTGTCAGTGTCCTCACTGCGAAAGCAGGTCGGCATTGTAGCCCAGGAGACAGTGTTGTTTAACGACACAGTGCGCAACAATATTGCTTACGGCCAGCCGCATGTCTCGCAGAAGGATGTAGTGCATGCGGCCCAGGCCGCCCTGGCGCACGACTTTATCGAGCAAATGCCGGACGGATACAACACGGTTATTGGCGAGCGCGGCTTCCGGCTCTCCGGCGGCGAACGCCAGCGGCTGAGCATTGCACGCGCACTCCTGAAGAATGCCCCCGTGCTGATTCTGGACGAGGCGACCTCCGCACTGGATTCCGAAAGCGAAGCACTGGTGCAGGCCGCACTGCAGAATCTGATGACAGGCCGTACGGTTTTTGTCATTGCGCACCGCCTTTCCACCGTGCGCCGCGCCGATCGCATTATCATTCTGGAGAACGGAATGATTGCCGACGAGGGTTCGCATGACGATTTGTTAACGAGGCTTGGAACGTATCGCCGCCTTTACGATCTGCAATTTGTGGATCTCGACGCTCCGAAGCAGGACGCGTTTGTGGAAGAGGAGTAGACATGTCAATCCGCTCCATGACCGGCTTTGCCCAGGTCAAGGGCCAGCAAGATAAGACAGCATTCACATTCACCGCGAAGTCGGTAAACCATCGTTTTCTTGACCTGCACCTGCGCTTACCTGCGAAATCCGAACTCCTGGAACAGCAACTACGCAAGCTTTTCAAAGAGAAATTGCACCGCGGACACGTGGAAGTTACGCTCACGTTGGAGTACGCTGGCGCATCCGGCCTTAGCGTTAACCGCGAGCTTGTTTCCGATTATGTGAAGGCTTTTCGCGAGTTGTCGAGTGATCTTGACCTGCACGGCGAGATTGACTTGAACGCGATTTTCCGCTTGACCGGCGTGCTCTCGGCGTCAAACGAGTTGCCGGAAGAGGCGGAGTTGCAGGCGGCGCTACTATCTGCCGCCTCCGAGCTGATTGGTCTGCTGAACGCAAATCGACAGCTGGAGGGTAATCATACGCGCTCCGAACTCGAAGGGCGGATGGATCAGATCGAGCGCAACACGGCCGAGGTGGAGACTCTGCGCGCGATGGTGCTGCAGGCGCATCTGGAGCGTATTCGTACCCGAATGGCAGAGCTGCTGGAAGGCCAAGCCGATCCGGACCGCATATTGCAGGAAGCGGCCATGCTGGCCGAGCGCAGCGATGTGCAGGAAGAGATTGTGCGCCTGCTGACGCATGTAAAGCATTTCCGCGGCTTGCTGGAGGAGGGCGGGGAAATTGGCAAGAAACTCGACTTCCTGCTGCAGGAAATGAATCGCGAGGCAAACACCATGCTTTCCAAAACCACAGGCTTGGCTGGAGATGCGATGCGGATCACCGAGCTGGGTCTGGCGCTCAAAAGCGATATTGAAAAATCCCGTGAACAGGTGCAAAACGTAGAATGAGTCTGGTCTTTATAATTTCAGCGCCCTCTGGCAGCGGCAAATCTACGCTGGTAAATGAAATCAAGCGTCTTGTAAGTCAGCTGGACTTCTCCGTTTCCTATACCACGCGGCACCCCCGCGGCAGCGAGGAGAACGGGCGCGACTACTACTACACCAGCCGCGACGTTTTCGAGCGCATGATTCGAAATGGCGAATTTCTGGAACATGCAGATGTTTTCGGGAATTATTACGGCACGGCCAAAAAGTTTCTCGATGATGCGATTGTGCGCGGCCACGATCTTCTGCTGGACATCGACGTTCAGGGCGCATCGCAGCTCCAGAGGCGCCTGCCGGAGGCAGTCAGCATCTTTATTCTGCCGCCGACCAGGCAGGAACTGGAGAACCGGTTGCGTCGTCGCAGCTCCGCCGAGCGCATGACCGACGAGGCTATAATCAAGCGCCGCCTGGAAACTGCCACCAGGGAGATTGAAAAATATGAGAAATACGACTACATTCTGGTCAACGACCGTCTGGAAGATTCGATTGACGCGCTGAGGGCGATCATTCTTACAGAGCGTCTTCGTGCGAGCGATCGTGAGCCTTCGCGAGCCGACGAGCTTAAGCTTGCAGAACTGGCGCAAGCTAAAAAGCTGGAAAATGTTCGGCCGCACCTGGGCCCTGTTCTTGAGAGTTTTCGAAAGAGTACTGTGTAGTTCAGGGGGTACCGAAGTGGATCTATTCCACGGGTTCGACAGCAATTACCGTTACATCCTGGTGACGGCCCGCCGCGCTCGCCAATTACAGTCTGGGGCAAGCCCGCTGGTCGAAACGAGTTCCACAAAGCCCTGTCGTATTGCCGCTCAGGAAGTTCAGGCCGACAAGGTGAAGTGGGAGACTGTCTCGCTGGAACCCATTCCGGACGATACGGAATCGGGAAACGTCGCTTAGCAAAAACGAAGCGGCATTTAGCACGGATTGCGACGGTGTTTCCGGCGTGCGCTGTTGTGCGGCCCAGAATCCTGAATCCAACAGAAGATTAACTCAATGAAAATCGCACTGGGAGTGACGGGCGGCATCGCCGCGTATAAAGCTGCGGAGATTGCACGCCGTCTACAAGATCGCAATATTCGCGTCCAAGTCATTATGACCGACTCAGCGCAGGAGTTTGTGCGCCCGCTTACCTTCGCTGCACTAACCGGCGAAAAGGTAATTACCGAGATGTTTTCGCAGCGCGATTCCAACTCGACGCTTGATTCCTCGGTGGAACACATCAGCGTGGCGCAGGCGATTGATGCTCTCCTGGTAGCGCCGGCTACGGCCGCAACGCTGGCGCGCTTTGCCCATGGCCTGTCCGAAGATTTTCTCTCCACGCTCTATCTTGCGACGACGGCCCCCGTGGTGGTGGCTCCCGCGATGAACGTGAACATGTGGCGTCACGCGGCGACTCAGGCCAATCTGGAAACCCTGCGCGCCCGAGGAGTCACGATTGTCGAGCCAAGCCAGGGTTATCTTGCCTGCGGGATGGTCGGAGAAGGACGGCTGGCTGATACGGATGAGATCGTTGAAGCACTGCTGGCTCGTATTGTTCAGTCGGAAGATTTGAAGGGCGAGAACGTTTTGATATCTGCCGGGCCCACCTATGAGCCGATCGATCCGGTACGTTTTCTCGGGAACCGTTCCAGCGGGAAGATGGGCTACGCCTTGGCCGAGGCCGCTCTCCGGCGCGGCGCGCGTGTAACGCTGGTCAGCGGGCCAACGGCACTGACGCCTCCAGCGGTTGAGGAGTTTGTGCGCGTGGAAACCTGTGCGCAGATGCGGGAGGCTTTACTCGCACGCTTCGGGCGTGCCAGCGTCACGATCATGAGCGCCGCTGTCTCAGATTTTTCCCCGGCAAATGTCGCAGGCCAGAAGATCAAGCGCGAAGCCGCGATGCATCTGGATCTTCAACCCACGGCGGACATTCTTGCCGAACTCGGTTCGGGGCGCGCCCCGGGGCAGTTGCTTATCGGCTTTGCCGCAGAGACGCAGAACGCGGCGGAAAACGCGCGTGGGAAACTTAAGCGCAAGCATCTCGACGCCATCATCGTTAACGACGTTTCGCGCCCAGGAATCGGTTTTGGCTCGGAACGCAATGCTGGCCAGATCATCACTGCAGACGAAGTCACGGAGATTCCGGAGATGAGCAAGCTGGAGATGGCGGGCTGCATTCTCGACGCAGTGGTGAAGCTCCGCGCAGGACGGCAGACTCCAAAGGTAAACGCATAAGAATGGCAAAGGTTTTGGACGAGCAGAGCAGGAGGGCTGTCGCAGCCAGGGTGCAGTACTATCGCGACCTTGGAATCTTCGAGCTCTATAAACGCGAGATACCTGAGGGCATGAGCTTCGGACAGGCAATTTCACGCGAAGAGCTGGCGCGAGTCGCCGAGGAATCTCCAGTAGCAGTATTGACCCAGGACCAAGTCACTGTCGCGGAACCAGCAGGAGAGGTCGTGCAGTTGGCGGACATCCTCAACGACAAGCCGGCCGCTCTTCGGGTGATTCGCGAAGAGATCGGCGACTGCACGCGGTGCAAGCTGTGCGAGGGACGTACCAACATCGTTTTCGGTGTGGGCGACGCGCACGCTCGCATTATGTTTGTGGGCGAGGGGCCGGGCGCGGATGAAGACGCGCAGGGGGAGCCTTTTGTGGGCCGCGCCGGGCAGTTGCTGAACAACATGATCACGGCGATGGGCATTCGCCGCGAGGACGTTTACATCGGGAATGTAGTGAAGTGCCGCCCGCCGAAGAACCGCGCTCCCGAGCCTGATGAATCCGCTACCTGCGGGCCTTTCCTGATGCGACAGATTTCCGTTGTGCGTCCGGAGGTGATAGTGGCACTGGGCGCTACGGCAGCAAAGTTTCTGCTCGGCGCCTCGGATTCGCTGGGAAATTTGCGTGGGCACATCTACGACTTCCGGCCGGATTTGCCGCAGGGCGCACCAGAGCGCGATCCTGACTTTACGACCAAGCTGGTTGTGACCTATCACCCGGCCTATTTGCTGCGCGACCCTCGCCAGAAGAAGGAAGCTTGGCTGGATTTGCAGATTGTGATGAAGTACCTGGGAATGCCAATGCCAAAGCGCGAAGCCGAATCCAATCCGGAACGCAGATCCGAACGCGGGCCAGAGGCTTGATGGCAGCCGAGTCAGCCGCATTGCAGGGGGCGTTACTGCCCGAGCCCCAGGGCGTGTATTGCGACGTGGCCCTGCCGGTGCCGATCGACGCGCTCTTCACCTATGAAGTCGGAGAAGTTGAGCCTGTGGTAGGCGGGCGCGTGGTTGTGCCCTTTGGGAAGGGTGCGGAGAAGAAACTCTCCGGCGTTGTTACACGAGTTCATCACGACCCACCCGAAAACAGAAAGCTGAAGCGGGTAGTTCAGGTGCTCGATAGCGTACCTGTGCTCGATGAGAAGCTGCTCGCGCTGGGAGAGTGGATCGCGCGGTACTACCTTGCTCCTATCGGCGAAGTTTATCGCACCATGCTTCCCCTGCAAGCCGAGTTTCGCCAGTCATTTGGTTATCGCATCACAGAATTGGGTGCTGAGGCGTTGTACGAAGCGGATTGTATCTCAGGCTTGCAGAGTGCTTCCGAGCATCAGTGCGAATATGCGGTGCTGGATGCGCTGTCGGAAGGCGAACTGGTTCGTGAAGAGCGACTGCGCAGCGCGACTGGCGCAACCCGCGAGACATTGCGCGCGCTGCAACGGAAGAAATGGATTCTTCGCGAGGACCTCTCCGGTGTCCGCGACGCGCGCAGGCTGGTGAAGGTCGTAACCCTGCGCGAAACTTCGGATGAGTCTAAGCTCGCCGAATCTAAGCTCAACGCGGCGCAGCAGCACATTGTCGACCTGCTGCGCGAGGCGCAAGGGCGCATGCGCATGGAAGAGCTTCGCGAGGCCGGGACCTCTCCCAGTTCCTTGAAAACGCTGGTGAAGCACGGCCTGGTCGAGATTGTGGAAGAGGCGGCCGAGCAGGTTGCGCCACGCATGAAGCCGCGCAGCACGCTTAATTTTCTTTTTACCCCCAGCCAGAAGGAAGCGCTGCAGGAGATTCGCGGCAGCGTGCAAGATCGCAGCTTCCATGTAGCGCTGCTGCACGGCGTTACCGGCTCAGGAAAGACAGCAGTATATCTGGCGGCGATGCAGTCGGTGCTGGAGGCAGGCCGCGGTTCGATTCTGCTGGTGCCGGAGATTGGTTTGACTCCCGGTGTCGCCGCCGATCTTCACAACATATTCGGCGAAGAGATTGCCATCCTGCATTCCTCGCTCAGCGATACCGAGCGTGCCGAACAGTGGCACCGCATCCGTCGTGGCGAAGCCCACATCGCGGTAGGCACGCGCTCGGCAATTTTCGCCCCGGTGCTTGACCTCGCCCTCATCATCGTCGACGAGGAACATGACAACAGTTACAAGCAGGAGGAGATGCCCCGCTATCACGGCCGCGATGTTGCGGTGATGCGCGCCAAGGGCCTGGGCGCGACTGTTGTGCTGGGATCGGCAACGCCCTCGCTGGAAAGCTATCAGAACGCCTCGCGCGGCAAGTATGCGCTCATCGAACTGCCCGATCGCGTGAAGGAACGCCCTTTGCCGGAAGTGGAACTGATCGACATGCGAGAGGAGTTTCAGCAAACGGGCAAGGAGAGCGTGCTCTCGCGCAAGCTGATCGAAGAGACTACCCAGCGGCTGGAGCGTGGTGAGCAGGCAATGATTCTGCTCAACCGTCGTGGTTACTCGGCGTGGGTTATGTGCCGCTCATGCGGAGATACGCTGCAATGCCGCGACTGCGCCGTGGCCATGACCTATCACAAGCGTCAGCAACGGCTTCTGTGCCATTACTGCGGCTATCAGCAGGCGGTGCCAAAGACTTGTCCCAAGTGCGGCAGCGAGTACGTGCAGTTCCTCGGGACCGGCTCGGAAAAACTGGAGGACTTGCTGCACTCGATCTTTCCGAAGGCGCGCATCGGGCGCATGGATCGCGACACCGTACGTGGGCACGACGACTTCGAACGCGTGCTGAGCGAATTTCAAGCTGGTGATATCGACCTGCTGGTGGGAACCCAGATGATCGCCAAGGGACACGACGTGCATGGAGTTACGCTGGTCGGAGTCGTGGGAGCGGATACCGCGCTGGGACTGCCGGATTTTCGCGCTGCCGAGCGCACCTTTCAGCTGCTGACGCAGGTGGCCGGGCGCGCCGGAAGGGGGGAGACGCCGGGCAAGGTCGTATTGCAGACACATTTCCCGGACCACTATGCGGTGCAGTTCGCCGCGCGTCATGACTACGGCAGCTTTGCAGAGAAGGAGCTCCGGTTCCGCGGGTGGATGCATTATCCGCCCTTCGATTCGCTTGCGAACATCGTGGTTCGCAGCGACAAGCAGGAAGAGGCCTTGCGCTACTCCGGGATGCTGGGTCGATGGTTCGAGAGCGTCAGGCATGAAGGGGTGCGCGTAATGGGGCCTGCGCCCGCGCCAATCGTTCGGTTGAAGAAGGACTATCGCTTTCATTTTGTTCTCAAGGCAGGCAGTCGCGAGCGTCTGAATTACGTCCTGCGCGCCATGCTTGCCACGGCGCAGCGGCAGAAGATTCCACGCACAAACATCATTGTGGATGTGGATGCGATGTCGCTGTCATAAAGCCCTGGCCGGCAAAGCCAACACCGCTGCAGAGAGGCAGTACCTTTTCAGCGATTCCCTTGATTAACCATGTGCGCCACTTCAGGCAAGGATGAGTGTGCTACCGGGGTTGGCGTAAAGGTGAGCAGCAGCATAACCAATGCCATGAGCGCCATGATTTTGCGTTGGCGGCCTACTCCAGGCCATTGCGGCACGCCTGGTTGCCGCAATCCGCTCAGTGCCAGCAGAATTGCCCAGATGATCCAGCCGGCCCAGAAAAACCACGCCATTACGACAAGTGCTCCCACGACCGCCAGGGAAACAAACCTGTGCAAACTTGGCGAAATCGCGAAGACCAGATGACCCCCATCAAGCTGTCCGCCGGGGAGCAGATTCAAAGCTGTTGCCAGCATCCCGGCCCATCCTGCCAACGCTATGGGATGGAGGTAGTAGTGCGACAGCGCGGGGCCGCCGGGGTGCAGCAGAACATGCCCCAGCTGAAAGATCAGCGGGAAACCAAACTGCAGATCGGGGTCTGAAATTCCTGCTACGGCGTGAGACAGCCTCAGTCCGGCGAACATTGTGGGAACGGCCACCACGAATCCGGCCACTGGTCCTGCAAAGCCGATATCAAACAGAGCTGCACGCGATCTGACAAAGCCGCCAATGCGGATGAAAGCTCCAAGCGTGCCAATCAGCGTCGGGGCGGGAATGAAGAAGGGGAGAGTAGATTTGACGCGATAGAAGCGGCAAAAGAAGTAATGTCCCAGTTCGTGCGAGAGCAGAATTCCCATGATCGCCAGAGAGAATGGGACCCCGAGAAGAAGCTCCCGCGGGCTTTTCCATAACCATTGCACGGGGAACAGCGGCAGCAGTTCATCGCCGGTCGCAAAGGCGTCCAAGTGGTGGTTGAAGTTGTATTGGAGGCGGGCACCCACCAACACAGTGGTGCAGAAGGTGAGGAGCAGCATGACGAGCGGCAGGCCGTAGCGCACCCGTTGAGCATGCTCTTGCGGATGCGCCTCATCCGCCTCAGAGAAAGAATAAGAATCAGGCACGGACTCAGACATCAGGGACGCTCGCTAACGCAAGCGGCAGAAGAGCAAGCAGCTGCCCGGTGCCGCGCAGCTAATCGATGGACTGAAGTTCTTTGCCAGGTTTGAAGCGAACTGCTTTTCCTGGAGGTATGCTGACCTCGGCTCCGGTGCGCGGATTCCGGCCAATGCCAGTCTTGCGTGGGCGCACGTTAAAGACGCCAAAACCGCGTAGCTCAATGCGATCGCCCTGTGCTAGCGCTCTTTTCATGCCTTCGAAAACGGTTTCTACCGCGCGCTCAGCTTTTGTCTTAGTGACCCCGGTGCGGTTTACCACTTCATTGATGATGTCAAGTTTAATCAAGCCATCGGCTCCGGCGTTTCAGATTGAAAATCAAGGGCTTACCCCCCATGATGCTAGGTAATTTAAGCCGCCTTGTCAACGTCCGGCGCTCTCGCCTGCTGCTGGCGCGTGTTCAGGTGGCTGGGAGCAGCGACGTCTCTGTCGCTGTCGAGAGCAACTGAAATGGTAAGATGACCTTACGACGCACAAAAGGTTGGTTCCGGGCAATGGTGGCAAAGCCTTTGTATGCGTGTCAGCAAAAGAGCTATTTAGAGCGAGCGAGGAATTTAGGGCAAAATGGCGATAAAGAACGACCGTTGGATTCGGGAAATGGCGCTGAAGAAGGAGATGATCAGTCCCTTCTGCGAGAAACAGGTGCGAAACGGCGTCATTAGCTATGGGCTTTCGTCCTACGGTTATGACCTGCGTGTGGCCGACGAGTTCAAGATTTTCACTAACGTAAACTCAGCCATCGTCGACCCCAAAAAGTTTGACGAACGTTCTTTCGTCTCCGTTCGCGCTGACAGCATCATGGTCCCGCCGAACTCTTTCGCCTTGGCCCGTTCGGTCGAATATTTCAAGATCCCGCGCGATGTGCTGACCATTTGCGTGGGCAAGTCCACCTATGCGCGATGCGGAATCATCGTCAACGTCACCCCGTTCGAGCCTGAATGGGAAGGCTTTGTTACCCTGGAGATCAGCAACACAACTCCGCTTCCCGCAAAGATTTATGCCAACGAGGGCCTCTGCCAGATTCTGTTTTTTCAAGGCGATGAGCCCTGTGAGACCAGCTACAAGGACAAGGCGGGTAAGTACCAGAATCAGACCGGCATCGTGTTGCCGAAGCTGTAAGCTGTGATGAAAACCCTGCGCCTCCGCCTTTCCTCCGACGTGCTCGAGGAAGACCCCGCGTTGCTGGAGGCCGCCCGGATTCTTCGCGGCGGCGGGTTGGTTGCGTTTCCTACCGAGACGGTTTACGGCTTGGGCGCGAATGCCTTGGATGCTCGGGCGGTGGAGAAGATTTTCGCTGCCAAACAGCGTCCGCACTGGGACCCCGTGATTGTCCATGTGGCGGAGGTGGCGGCAGCGCAAGAATTGGCTCTGGAGTGGCCGGATTCTGCCGAGCGGCTAGCCAGGAGCTTCTGGCCCGGCCCGCTCACAATGTTGCTGCCCCGCTCGGCGAAGATTCCTGATGTTTGCACAGCTGGACGCGAAAAAGCCGGATTGCGCATGCCCTCCCATCCCGTGGCGCTTGCACTCATTGCCGCGGCTGGAGTGCCGATCGCCGCGCCGAGCGCCAACCGATTTGGACATACCAGTCCCACTACCGCCGAACACGTGCTCGCAGACTTGGAAGGCCGAATTGACGCCATTCTGGACGGGGGACCATGTGCCGTTGGCGTCGAATCCACCGTGCTGGACCCCACAACCGCTCCGGCTGTCATTTATCGACCAGGAGGAGTTACTCCCGAGCAGATTCGCCTGGTGCTGGGCGATGTGGTTGTGGCCGAGCGCGTGATTGCCGATGAAGTTCCGCCTGAGTCGCTCGAATCTCCCGGTCTCGGAATTCGTCATTATGCCCCGCGAGCGCGGGTGATTCTGGTAGAAAGCGAGGGCGAACTGCTGCGGGTAGCTGAGCGCGAAGCGCAGGAGTTTCGGGTTGGAGTGTTGCTGCCGAGCGAGTGGAGCATACCGCGCGAAGGGGTGACTGTGATGCGGTGGGGAAGTTGGGATAATCCAGAATCGCTTGCGCGCGATCTGTATCTGCAGATGCGCGCACTAGATGCCCAGGCAGTCGAGGTCATTATCTGCCCCGTGCCGCCTCCTAAGGGGATAGGACTGGCTATACGGGACCGCCTGCGTAAGGCTGCTGAATAGAAGAGCACCGCGCAAACGGGCGGGGTCCCAAATAGTTAGCGCGAAAGAGCCTGTTTTGTGTCTTCGGCTTCTTTGAACATGTAACGAATGCTGGATTTGTAAATCAGAAGGTTGGACTGCCCTCCGCTCCGATTGAGCTTGATCGAGTTCTTGTCATACCACTCGATTATTCCGTGCAGTTCCTCGCCATCGCGAGTCACAACGACCATCGGAGTTTTGCTCTGCATCTGTTTTTGATAATAGAAATTTTCCGCGTGAGTTTGTTCCATGGGTGCAGCTTTCTTTGCCTGCGACACCACGGAGGTTCGTCCGGCAGAGCGTTCGCGACGTTCTGCAGCCGCTTCCGAAGCTCGAGCCTGCTCGCGGTTTAGCGAAGGCCGGATCAATTTTCGGTTTGCAAAGCTCTCCGGTTCGGGTGCCCGAACTACGGCGGTAGAATCAAGTCCGCTTTTCATGTTGGCCTCTCCCCAGCGGAAGTATGAAATCAAAACTATTGATTTGCGATACACCTGAAAACTCTACCCAGGACACGGGAGCATGGGCGCGATTAAGGCGCGAAACTCATTCCCGGAAGAGAAGATGCAATTAGATTCGTGCCTAAAACCTAACACAGGCGCGAGGCTAAAACAAATAATTGTGACCGCAAGGATAAGACGAAAGAAGCTGCTTTCGGGATGCCAAGCGACACAGTCCGGCGGTAAAAAAAGCGGGAGTTTAAATTTCAATCGAGCTGGAAAACCCATCCAGCGAGAGCGAGCGCAGCAGATTGCGGCGCATACCACTTTGTATCTCACTTAGGCCTTCACTAGCGCGCACGATCCAAGCAAAAGTTACTTGCCCGGCGATTCGGATCAAATCCTCTTTTAAATCCTGGTTGCGTAGCAACTCGTCGGACCCCGATTTGAGAAACAGTAAGTCTTCAAGAATTGAATAGAGCGTCGAAACAAGCAGATCGGTTTTTCCCTTTCCTTCGGCTCCGGCCCGGTAGGATTCGGTTGCGCGGAACAGCGCCGAGTGGTCGCTTTCACCCAGAGCAGTGGTAAGCAGCGTCAGCGCGTTCTGGCGCGCCGTTAGATATCCGTTCAGGTCAAAGCTGCGGGCGCGTCCCACAGCGCCTCCGCAGAGCCTCGCCACCAGTTTTTTCTGCTGCGCTGTCCATTCGGTGCGCAGAGCCAGGTCCTGCGCGATCTCCTCTGCCGTTAAGGGAGCCAGGGTCAACGTTATACAACGGGAGCGCGTGGTCGGCAGCAGCGCATTGGAATTTTCGGCCAACAGAAACAGTGTGGCGAACTCGGGAGGCTCCTCCAGAACCTTGAGCAGCGCGTTCGCCGCTTCTTTCACGAAGTTCGATTCGGAGAAGATGTAGAACTTCTGCCGACCTTCCGACGGGCGGTAATAGATTTCGCCGATCACGTATCGAACCTGATCCACTTTAACCAGCATCTGCGGCGGATCGGGGGGAATTACGAGAACGTCGGGATGGGTCTGGACGAAAATGCGCGTTTCGCGTTTGTCGCTCTCGCGCAAATTTTCACGGGCATCCACGGCTTCCGCAAAGCGCTGGTCCAGCGCGTCGGCCTGTGCAATTCGTTCGCAGTTGCGGCAGACTCCACAGAAGTCGGGCAGTCCGTCCTCGGCAACGGGGCGCTCCAGGCAGTTCACGGCTTTTGCGACCATTTGTGCCAGCGTGAACTTTCCCGCGCCGCGCGTCCCGGTCAAGATGATGCCGTGGGGCAGGTGGTCGCGGGCGATCATCTCGCGCAGGCGTCTGACCGTCTCGGAATTTCCGTGAAACTGTTCGAAGCTCATAGTCAGCTCTGATTATCCAGCAGGCGCTCACGCACGATTGCCACAATTGATTTGTGCACGGCATCAAATGGCCGGCGTGCGTCGATCATCACCACGCGACTGGTTTCGCGGCGGGCAATTGCCCGGAATTGTTGGTGTACGCGTTCGTAAAACTCCCGATTTTCCTGTTCGAAGCGATTTTCATCAGCATCGCTTCCGAAGGCGAGGTTTCGTCTGCGCGCCCTTGCCACGCAGGTCGCAACGTCGTTGTCCAAAAGGAACGTGATGTCCGGTTGCAATCCGAGACAGATCACGCTATGCAGATTAAGAACCGCGTCCACCCCAAGCTGCCTTCCCGCGCCCTGGTACGCCTCGGATGAATCCGTATAGCGGTCGCACAACACCCATATGCCGCGATTAAGTGCCGGGAGAACTACTTCCGAAATCAGTTGCGCCCGCGAAGCAAACATCAGTGCTAACTCTGACAGGGGGTCTAATCCACGCGTGCGCGAATCGAGCAGAATGCCGCGAATTCGCTCTCCGATCTGGGTGCCGCCGGGTTCTCGGGTGGTCACCACTTCCAGTCCCTGGGCACGCAATACCACAGCGAGCTGTTCCACGTGCGTACTCTTGCCGCAGCCGTCCAGCCCTTCGAAGGTAATAAACCGCCCAACTTTTGATCGGTGGTGCACAGGGGAATGATAACAAAGCGGGGACACTTCTCTTCGAATTGCGAATTCTGGATCTGCTAAACTCCAAAACTTGTAGCCGAGGGTATTTTCTACGTGCCCTGCAAACAGCTTGCGTCTTCGAGAGTTTCACTTTGGCATCCAATTTGTTTTTAGGAGCTGTAATGCGACAGTGGCGTTATGCTTGGCTGGTTGTGGCCTTCGGAATCGCCTCCGCGTTTGCCCAGAGTGGTCCGGTTCAGAGCAGCTCGATCAAGACCTCCGGCTTCTCACTGGTGGAAACCTTGGCGGTGGACGCTACCGATGCGCCGCGAAAGGTTTTTCATGCCCGGTTGACGATTCCCGCCAAGCCCGGCGACTTCGTGCTTTTTTACCCCAAGTGGATACCGGGAGAACATGCTCCCCTGGGCCCGTTGGCGAATGCCGCTGGAATCTATTTCCGTTCCAATGGACAGGATCTCAAATGGCGTCGCGACCCGGTGGATTTGTACGCTTTCCATGTGGACGTGCCGAAAGGAGCCATCTCGATTGATGTCGCGCTCGATTACCTGAGCCCGGTTGAAACGCAGGGTGACTTTAGCGCAGGATCTTCGGCGACTGAAAAACTCGCGGTACTTTCGTGGAACTGGCTTGTCTTTTATCCGAAGGGGTATAGCACGGATGAGATTGGCGTGAGCGCTTCGCTCAAACTGCCCCCCGACTGGCAGTGGGGAACCGCACTGCCGCATTCCGCTCACGCCCCGGGCTCGATTGAATTCAAGCTGGCCTCCCTCACGACACTGGTTGATTCGCCTGTGCAGATGGGGCAGTACTTGAAGAAGATCCCTTTGCAGAAAGGGCAGGGGCCCGCGCACGAACTCGATATTGCGGCGGATTCGGCGGCAGCTCTGGAAATCTCTGCGCAGCAGACAAAAGCCTTCGAAAATCTGGTGGCGGAAGCCAGCGCGCTTTTCGGAGCGCATCATTACCGCGATTATCATTTTCTGCTTACACTGAGCGACCATGTTGCGCAGTTCGGCCTGGAGCATCACGAGTCCAACGACAGCCGTATCGGAGAGGGATACCTCACAGATTCCGCGCAGTGGACGCTGGAAGCGGCGCTGCTGCCGCACGAATTCACCCATTCATGGAATGGGAAGTACCGTCGTCCAGCGGGACTCGCCACGCCCGATTACCAAGCTCCCACGGAAGGGAATCTGCTCTGGGTTTATGAGGGGATGACTCAATATTTCGGCTTTGTGCTGAGCGGACGCAGCGGCTTGCAGACGCCGGAGGACTGGCGAGAAAAAATGGCAGACATTGCGATGAATTTCTCGCATCGCCCCGGACGCAACTGGCGTCCGCTGGAGGACACGGCCGTGGCCGCACAGACTCTTTACGGCACTGGCGAAGCATTCACCAATTACCGCCGCTGCTTGGATTACTACGACGAAGGCGCGCTGATTTGGCTGGAGGTCGACACAATCATTCGCCAGAAGAGCGGCGGAACGAAATCGCTGGACGACTTCGCCCGTCTGTTCTTTGGCGGCAAGAACACGCCGCCGGAAATGAAGACCTACACTTTCGAAGACGTAGTGAAGACTCTCCACCAGGTGCAGCCCTTTGATTGGCGAGGCTTTCTTACGGGCCGCATTCTGAAGGTAGCCAGGCAGGCTCCGCTCGGAGGTATTACAGATAGCGGGTGGATGCTGGTTTACACCGACCAGCCGAACGCAATTGAAAAACTACGCGAACAGCAGGGCAATGCTTTTGATTTGACTGCCTCGTTGGAGCTTACTATCGGCAAGGATGGTGTGGTGGATGACGCAATCGAGGGCGGAGTAGCGGCGAAGAGCGGAGTTGCGCCTGGCATGAAGATCATTGCTGTCAATGGCCGAAAGTACTCAAAGGAGTTCCTGCTTGCAGCAATGCGCCAGTCACAGCAATCGCACCAACCCATGCAACTGCTGATAGAAAATTCTGAGTACTATCGCACCGTCTCGCTCAACTACTTTGATGGCCCCCGGTTCCCCCATCTCGTGCGCGATATGAGCAAGGCTGACATTTTGAGCGACATCATCAGACCAAAGGTTACGACGCTGCCGATGCCGGGTCCGTTTGCGGAGTAAGCTGCCGATACGCGGCCGTTTCGTCACATTGGCCCACTGAAGTCGAATGCAGGCCATTATGTTCTTCCATCAGCGTGGCTGAATCTTTGGGATTTGACCCCGACGATGTTGCAGATACGCGTAGGCCGAGGCGCAGGCCACCAGTGTGCCTAGCGCGCCCTGGAGCCAGTCTATGCCTGCGTAGTCGGTGAGCAGGTGGATGGCCCAGAGCATTGGCACCTGCCACAGTTCTACAACCCGCGTGTAGAAGGCTCCGAGCAGTGACATAACTGTGTTCATGTAGAAGTATCCGGTAAGGCCGACCATGGCGACCAGAAGCATGGCGCACCACATCAGAGGCGAGAGCCTCTGGATACCACTCTGACTGGCGACGCCTAGAAAGACCCCGCCGAGTGCTCCGCCTAGAAGGGCGGGAGCTATGAGCCAGAAGAGATGTTCGTCTTTTCTCTGGGCACGCTCCCAGACTTTGTAGGTTGCGGCGCGCGATGCGAGAGCAATGGTGAGAAACACAATGCCGCGGCCCGCGTTCAGTATGGTTCCGGGTTCACGCACGGCTTGCGCGGCGAAGAGGATGAGCGCGGTGGTCAGGACGAAGAGGGTGCGCCGCTCGTAGCTGCGGTGGTCGCCACGCACATAGGCCAGAATCAGAGAATCGAGCAGCAGAACAGACTGCGTTACGCGCCCACTGAGCAATCCGATTGCTCCAAACCAGCCGATGAAGGTCAGCCCTCCAGTAACGACGCGCAGCAGCGCGAGCCGCGGGGACCGCGGGAGCCACTGGTTTCGCGCGGGCCGTACGATGAGCGCCAGCAGGGCGAGAGCCAGCAGAGACCGGTAGACGAGAATTGTGGCCAGCGACAGGTGAGCGTGGCGGACCAGCAATTCGACGGAAACCGTGATGCCCACCTCGGAGGCAACCATGCCAGCCAATGGTGCGCGACTCCAGAACGTCTCTGTCTTTTGATCAACCAAAACTATTCACCAGCTCCCCGCGAGGTGATGTGAGAATTTAATTACACCGCGATTTTATCTTGCCCTATACAAAAAACGAGGCGCTTTAGCGCCTCGTGTGCTGCTGCAGTTTGAACAAGTTACGCGAGTCCCATTTCTTCCGCTGCCATCTGGCGCATGACAAACTTCTGCACCTTGCCGGTGACAGTGGTGGGGAAGTGTTCGACAAATTTCACGAACTTGGGAACCTTGAAGCCGGCAATTTGTTCCCGGCAGAATGCTTGGATGGTTTCGGGCTTCAGCGTTACGCCTTCATGCGGGATGATCCACGCCATAACTTCCTCGCCATACTTTTCACTTGGCACGCCGATCACCTGCACGTCCTTAATGCCAGGGTAGGTATAGAGGAACTCTTCGATCTCGCGCGGGTAGATGTTTTCTCCGCCCCGAATGATCATGTCCTTGAGGCGTCCGGTGATGACTACATAGCCGTGCTCGTCCATGGTGGCAATGTCGCCGGAGTGGAGCCATCCATCAGGCTCGATAGCCGCTCTCGTCGACTCGGGATCGTTGTGGTATGCGTTCATCACGAGGTAGCCGCGAGTGAGTAGCTCGCCGTTTTCGCCCAGGGGCACTTCGAGGCCCGTATTCGGATCGACGATCTTCACCTCGGTATGGGGCAGGGCGCGTCCCACGGTCGTAGTCTTGCGCTCGAAAGTGTCGTCGGCAGTGGTTTGGGTTATGACCGGTGAGGCCTCTGTCAGGCCGTAGCAGTTTGTCAGCTCGGTGCAGTGCATCTCCCGAATCACGCGTCGCATGAGATCGGTCGGGCAAAGCGATCCGGCCATGATTCCAGTTCGCAGTGAAGTGAAATCAAATTCCTTGAATCGTGGATGCGAAAGTTCGGCGATGAACATGGTCGGCACACCGTAGAGAGCAGTGCAGCGCTCCTCGTGGACCGTCTGCATGGTGGCCAGCGGATCGAAGTAGTCGGCGGGAATCACCATGGCTGAGGCGTGAGTAATACAGGCCATGTTGCCCAGCACCATTCCAAAGCAGTGATAGAACGGAACAGGAATGCATACCTTGTCGCGCTCGGTGAGCCTCATGGAGTCGCCGATAAAGCGGCCGTTGTTGACCACGTTGTAGTGGCTGAGCTCGACGCCCTTGGGCAAGCCAGTGGTGCCGCTGGTGTACTGGATGTTGACCGTGTCGCGGTAATTGAGGCTCGCTGCACGGGCATTCAATTCCTCGGGCGTGATGCGCTCGCCCTGAGTGAGCATGTCGTTCCAGGTGCTCATGCCCGCCGGCGCGCACTCACCGATGTAAATGGCGTGGCGGAGATTCGGCAGCCGCTTGGAGTGCAGGTTGCCCGGCGCGCAGGTGTCAAGCTCAGGGGCAAGGTGGCGAAGCGTCTCAACGTAGTCGCAGTCGCGGAAGCCCTGTTGCATGACCAGGCCCTTGCAGCCGGACTGCTTCAGTACGTATTCCAGCTCGTGAGAGCGGAAGCGGAGATTCATGTTGACCAGGATGGCGCCCATCTTGGCTGTGGCGAACTGCATGAGCACCCACTGGGAAACATTGGTGGCCCAAATCCCTACACGATCGCCCCGTTCGAATCCCAGGGCCATAAGCCCGCGAGCAGTGCGCTCGACTTCGGTTTGAAACTCGCGCCAGTTAAAGCGCAAACCCTCATGGCGCAGGATGAGGGCGGGAGATTCAGGAAAACGCGCGGCGTTCTGAGCGATTACATCGCCTATGCACAGATTGAGTAGCGGAGGATAATCGGCGCCGCAAGAGTAGCTGGTGGTTCGTTGCAGAGTAGCTTGAGTGGTCAATTACAAGCTCCATTTCGGCGAATATCCACTTGGAAGTTCGCTGAGCTAATATGAGCTAATAGTAATCGCAAAAATCATTCGAAAAACTTATAGCATCCTGAGTTTTTGGAATAGAGACTTCAGGGCCAAGCAGGGCAAACAGATACAGCCCATCGTGAGCGGCACGCCAAACAACGACATTGTTCAGGAGAGTCCTGTAATGTTTAAGAGTGAGCGGTTTCGATGAAGAGGAAGGAAAGCAGACGGCCAAGCTCGAACTGGTCAGAGTGGTGCTGCAATTCAGTTGCATTATGAGATTAGCAATTAGGAATACTGTGAGGTTTTGCGCATGAAGTACCACTCCGATGTTCTCATTCTGGGCGCGGGTGCAGCTGGACTTATGTGCGCCATTGAGGCAGGGAAGCGCGGCCGTTCGGTAACGGTGCTGGAAAGCTCGAATCGTGCAGGGCAAAAGATTTTGATCTCAGGTGGAGGGCGCTGCAACTTCACCAACACGGGCGCGCGCCCGGAGAATTTCATCTCGGCAAATCCGCACTTTGTGAAATCGGCGCTGGCACGTTACAAGCCGGAGAGCTTTGTAGCGATGGCTGAGCGGCATCGCATTGGCTGGCACGAGAAGAAACTGGGACAGCTGTTTTGCGACCGCAGTGCGCAGGACATTCTCACAATGCTGGAAGAGGAGTGCGTACGCGTAGGTGTGCGCGTGAAGCTCTCAATGCAGATTAGAGAAGTTCGGCATGCAGGGAACTTCACGGTAGTTGCCGGTGAGCACGAGTTCTCCAGTGATTCGCTGGTGGTAGCAACGGGAGGCCTTTCGATTCCGAAGATGGGGGCAACGCCGTTCGGTTACGATTTGGCCAAGCAGTTTGGGCTGAATGTCGTGGAACCTCGCCCCGCGCTTGTTGCCTTCACTCTGAATCCGGCTGATGCGAAACGCTTCTGCGACCTTACGGGAGTTTCCACTGAAGTGGTGGCCAGCATAGGCAAACGGAGGTTCCGGGAAAAGCTGCTCATCACCCATCACGGCTTCAGCGGTCCGGCGATTCTGCAGATTTCGTCCTACTGGCAACCTGGAGAGGCGGTCACGCTGGATCTGGCGCCGGATCGGCAGGTGTTTCGGGAACTGTTGGCCTCTGGAGCGCGCAGAGACTTTGTCGCTGCCAGTGCTGCGCTGTGCGAAGCGCTGCCGCAGCGCCTGGCAAAGCGCTGGCTCGAACTGTATCCATTCAGCAAATGGACGAATGCGGCAGTTGAAGAGGCGGAGCGCCTGCTGCACTGTTTAAAATTCGTGCCGGCAGGCACGGAGGGATTTGCGAAAGCCGAGGTCACCGCGGGCGGAGTCGACACCAACGAACTTTCAGCAAAGACTATGGAGTCGGTAAAAATTCCGGGTCTGTATTTTGTGGGAGAGGTTGTGGACGTGACCGGGCAACTTGGCGGTTTCAATTTTCAGTGGGCCTGGGCCTCGGGATTCAGCGCGGGGCAGGCGGTCTGATTCGCGGGCCTTTTAAAGTTCTCCGGGACACTTCCCACATTTGCCAAATGAAAGGCAAATGTGGGCCACTAACCCAAAAGATCTAACGTCGGCTTCGAACCAGTCCCACGATTGCCGCAATTTCGGTCAAAGCTATGATTCCCGCCGATGTGACGCACCAGATGCAATAAGCTTCCAGTATCCGCGCCTCTATGTAGGTCAGGTAGGCCGAGAATCCGACGGCCACAGTGGTGAACAGGAGCACGAGCCACCAGCGACGCGCGAGGGCAAGGGCCGCGATGGCCGCATAGCCCGCTATTCCGATGGCGGCGACCGGGATTGATAAAATTTTGGCGCACTGGCTGTGGGCCGTCATGAAATCGTACAAGCCCGGACTAATCAGTGAAATTTCGCCGCCAGCTTTGGCAAAGGGGCTGTGATTGACCGCGCCGCAGTCCCAGCGATCGTCGATACTGCACGGGGCTGGCTCGGTGCGGTAGTGCTCTCGCAGGGCAAAACAGGAAACCACGAGTCCGGCGAAAGCAAGAAGAGCGACAAGGTATCGCATAAACCCTCCGTTTCTATTGTAAGCAGACGTGGCCCGGAGAGCCACCCTGCGATCCTGGGGCAGGGTTCCAGAATGGCCCGGAGGATCTGGAGTTCGTCCGCGTTGTCTCATTCCGGTAAAATCGTCGGGAGCTGGAAGTGCTTCTGCGTCCAAAATTACGTTGGAGCATCAAACCGAAGTGTTACGATGAAGTTTTGGCCGAGCTGTCCCGCGTTGCGTAGGCACAAGAGTTCGGTGCGAGGAACTGGAGGAAGAATGGCGAGCGATGCAATTATCGTAGTAAACGACGCAAACTTCGATCAGGAGGTGCTTCAAAGCGAGCAACCGGTTCTGATCGATTTCTGGGCCACCTGGTGCGGTCCCTGCCGCGCTCTTGCCCCGGTTGTGGATGAGATTGCAAAGACCTATCACGGCAAAGTCAAAGTTGCCAAAATGGACGTCGACAGCAACACCGCGACTCCGCAGCGTTATGGTGTGCGGGGCATTCCAACCCTGCTTGTCTTTAAGGGCGGCGAGGTGCAGGAACAAATCGTGGGATTCGTCCCTAAAGAAACAATTGAAAAGGCGTTGGAAAAGCTTGCCTAAGCAGATTGATTGATTTCTTTGAGAGTCTGGGGCACGGCTGGAACCGTGCCCTTTGCCAGCTTCCTGAGCAGGAGAGCTGTTCCAATACAGGGCCGCGTTATGCGATCCGGCGGGACTTGCGTTTTTCGCGCTCCTCCTCGCTCATTTCGCCGTGTTCGGTTTCCGGGTTGATGTGTTTGGATATTTCGGTCAGATTCTTGTCGGTTTGTTTCTCTTCATTCAGTGTTTCTTCCAGCAGAGATTTGTGCTCTGATTCACCCAGTAAACTGGCGAAGGAACACACTGTTCCGTAGGCTGCAATCTCATAATGCTCGACTCGCTGCGCAGCAGAAATCAGCGCTGCATCCATGAGTTCCTCGCCGAAATCTTCTCCCATAATTTCGGAGCCTTCTCTTAACAATCCTTCCATTCCGAAACATTTCTTGCCCGTGGATTTTTGTCCGAGCATCTTGAATATCTTCTCAAGGCGTTCGATCTGACCCTTAGTTTGCTCCAGGTGTTGTTCAAAAGCCTGACGCAATTCCTCCGAGGACGATGCTTTTACCATTTTCGGCAGGGCTTTGGTGATCTGGTTCTCGGCATCGAAGATGTCCCTGAGCTCATCGATATACAGATCTTTCAGCGAGTTTTTCGTCATTTTCAAGTTCCCCCAACTTGAGTCTCACCAGAGCGATTCGCGCTGGTATTTTTTACAACTTATCTACGGTTTCTTTTTTCGGATGCCAGTACGATGCGGGAAAAGCATTGCGCGGATGGTCTGAAAAACAAGGGTGGCTAATCGTCAGGTCGTGACAAAGACTTCTCTCGTTTTTGGTTATAAGCCCCGATAAATCTATGGTTTGGAAGAGGACGGGGAAGCGTTGATGCTTCCCCCGGGCGAGCTAGGTTGCGAACTGCTTCCGAAGTTCTATTTCTGGGGGGCGCCTATCTGGCCGGCTATTTCTTTGGCAGATGCCAAGTGTTGTTCGAGAACAGGGAGTGTTTTCTGCGCCCACGCTCTCACATCTGGATCTTTGCCGGCCTGGGTTTCCCAACGGAACTCCTCGACATCGGTTTCATGGTCTTTCACCATTTCATGCATATACGTTTTGTCGAACTCCGAGCCTTTTTTTGACTTGAGCATCTGGAAAGTGCGCTTATCCTTGCTGGATTCCTCAGCAGGAAGAGCGACTCCTTTCTGACTGGCCAGTTGCTGCAACTCGTCATTTGCTTTCGTGTGGTCGGTCACCATGCGATTGCCGAACTGTTTGACGGCATCGGCTTTACCATTCTGTTTTGCGAGATCTCCCAATTTCACTTCAGCCATTCCGCCCTGAGCAGCCTTCATCATGAACATCTGGTCGGGGTTCTTGGTTGCGCTCGCATCGTTGCTCATACCCGCAGGCGGTTTTTGTATGTTTTGTCCTGTATCCCCCTGCGGTCGTGTGCTGTTCTGTGCAACGGAAAGGGCTCCGAGGGCGATAAGAACCGAGACAGTGAAAACCATTCTCCGTACTCTCATACCAAGCTCCTTCTGCTCTTGAAAATGTGACCACTCTTGATCGGTTGGCCAGCAGATTTAGAAGATGCATTGCGACTGGATGTTGTAATGCAACGGTGGGTGTGCGTCGGCAAGAGTGGCGAACAAGGCTAATTCGAACTACAGCCTTGATTACCTGTTTTCATTGAGTTCCGGACAGAGGAGTTCGGCTTTTGTAGATTACTCGTAGCGCAGTGCCTCGATTGGGTCTAGGTTCGCGGCCTTCCATGCCGGATAAATTCCAAAAACCAGTCCAATAAATGCCGAAGATGCGAACGCAAGCGTCGTCCACTTCACGCTCATTGTTGCAGGCAATGCAGGCACAAATGTGGCGATCAGGTAAGTCATCGCTCCCCCCAGCAGTATTCCAACTATGCCGCCAAACGTCGCTAGCACCAGAGCTTCCAGCGTGAACTGCAGCAGCACGTCGCGTTTGCGGGCACCTACTGCCTTGCGCATTCCAATCTCGCGTGTGCGTTCCGTCACGGAAACCAGCATAATGTTCATCACCCCAACCCCCCCGACGATCAGCGCCACGCTCGACACAGCTAATAAAAAGATGAACACACCGCCCGTCACCTCATCCCATATCTGCACAATCGACTCCTGGGTAAACACCGAAAAGTTGTCCGGCTGATTCGGTCTCAGTTTGCGGCGTCGCCGCAGCAGATCGCGAACCTCGTTCTGCGCCTCCCCCATATCTGCTCGTGAAGCAGCTTTGATGCAGATCCAGTTTTGCTTCTGCTCGGGATGCAGCTTTTTGAACGTGAAATAGGGAAATACCACGATGTTGTCTTCCGGATTCGCTCCACCGCTGAACGCGTCCTTCTTCTTTTCCGCGACTCCGATCACAGTGAACAGTTCACCCTCGATATTGATTTCCTTGCCGATCGGGTCTGCTTCCGCGAACAGTTCCCGTGCCGTGTCATTGCCGATGACGATCACGGGTAGACGCTGCTCGTCTTCCGTCTGCGTGAACCAGCGTCCCTTAGCCAGTCCATAATCGAACACTTCTTTCTTGTCGAATGTGTCGCCTTCCAGAATCGTATTCTTCGCCACATGCCCTTCGTACTTCACCACAAAGCTGCCAGTGCCGAATTGCGGAAGAAAGATCCGGAGCGACGGTGTCACGGCCTTCACGTGAGGAAGGTTCCTGATTGCCTGCGCGTCTTCATAGGTCAGTTCCTTACGGTTCAACATCTCTGCCGTCGGCCGGCCCAGGCTCACCAGGTCCATGTGGAATGCAAAGATGATGTTCGACCCCATCTGCTGCACCATGCCCTGTACGCTGCTGTTCAGACCTCGTACCACCGATGAAATTGTGATCACCGTCGACACGCCGATTACGATTCCGAGAATCGTTAGACCGGAGCGCAATTTGTTGCGCACCAACATCTGGAACGCTAGCCAGAAAACCTCCGTACAGTCACAATGTGATTTCATTGCATAATTCCGTTTTAGATTCAGCCTTCAAGCAGTTGTTTAGAGTTCGAAGCGCAGCGCCGCAATAGGGTCAAGCTTAGCTGCCTGACGTGCCGGATACACGCCGAAGAACACCCCCACCCCGCCTGCCAGAACAACTCCCGCCAGCACGGTCCAAAGTTTTACCTCGCTAGGCATACCGATCAGAATTGTCACGATCTTTGCCACCACAATCCCCAAAACCACGCCAACCGCTCCACCGACCATCGACAAGGTCATGGACTCAATCAGGAACTGGCTCATCACGTCCCGCGAGCGTGCTCCCAGAGCCTTTCGTATCCCGATCTCCTGCGTTCGCTCCGTCACCGAAACCAGCATGATGTTCATAATCACGACGCCGCCCACAATCAGCGAAATTGAAGCCAGTGCAACCGCTACCAGGAAGAAGGTTCCGCTCATTTCTGCCCAGATGGAGAGGAAGCTCTGGTTTGTTTCTGCCACAAAACTGTCCGGCTTGCCCGGTACGTCATGCCGTCGCGAGCGCATTACGGCCCGCACCTGGTCGATTGCGGCTTCCAGCGATGTACCCAATCCGTCGGCTTTAGCCCAGATTTTCAGTGATGTACGCTGTGATCCAAATTGCCTGTACCAACCTGACAGGGGAATCACCACCCAATTGTCCAAGCTCTGCCCCAGTGCTTTACCTTTTGGCAGTGCCACACCTATCACCCTGTAGACCTGTCCGTTAATGTGAATTTCCTTGTTCAGCGGATCGACGCCCGGCATTAAGTTTTCGGCAATATCGCTGCCGATCACCGCCACGCTTGCCCCGGCGTTCACATCGGCTTCCGTCAGTGGGCGGCCCTCCTTCAGCTCCAGGTCGTAAATAGCCGCCATCCCAGGTGTCCACCCGCGCGCCGTGGTGTCGTTGCTGTTTTGCTCGTTGTACTTCACCCGCACATTGTCCTGTTTCGCCGATGCGCCTACCGCTCGGCAAAGCGTGCAGGCCTCCTGCACCGCCACAAAGTCCTCGTAACGAATGTCCTTGCGTTTCTCGCTTTCAAGAAACTGGTCCGTGTTCGTGATCACGTTCGGGGCCTTGGAAACAATGAAGACGTCCGCGCCCAGATTGAAGATCTTTTCTGCCACATACCCATTGATGCCATTGACGAAAGTTTCCACGGCAATTACCGTTGCAACGGCGATCACGACCCCGAGCAGGGTCAGTACGCTTCGCAGCCTGTTGGTCCACAACGACTGTAGAGCGATGCGAACTGCTTCAATCGTGTTCATATCGAATCCGGAGACCGCTTCCTTCGCTTAGTGCTTCACTCCTAGGTATTTAGGAGGAAGCAGCCGGGGGCCCCGGCCCGTCCTCTCCACTTCCATCACAATGTTCTGTGACGCATGACTATGGCACGATCTTCCGTCCTCGTGTATCTAACCTAAAGAAGAGAATTATTAATGTTCTTTCTATGAAATTGAGCCTGCTCGGCCCATGTGCTAGGATTCTGCCCTTAGATAGTTCTTCCGCATGTGCCGTTAGGTTCATGTAGTTTTGCCCTTCCGCCCCGCTCCTCGGAGGTTTTGATGCCTTCCGCTCAGGTCGGGTTCTTGGGGATTCTCTGGACGCATCCGATGTGGGCGTCTCCGGGCAAGCGGGATGGCTGGTTGGTGCAGCAAGACGCTCGTCTTTTTACTTTAAGACGGGCGCCGCAAGCGAATGGCTCTGTAATGCTCTCGCGTAGTTGCCGCCGCCGCTTTCGACGGAACTCCGCGCAGTTTTGTGCAGGGCTTTCGAATCAAAGCTCTCGGGAGTTATTTTGTGAAGACCTACGAAGGCGAGAATGTCCGCAATGTGGCTGTAATAGGCCACTCCCACTCAGGCAAAACCTCTCTTGTGTCGGCCCTGCTCTTCACTGCCGGCAGCACTCCCCGGCTTGGCCGGGTCGATGACGGAACCACTATCACGGATTATGACGAAGAGGAAGTTGCCCGTCAGATGACCATCTCTGCCTCACTCGCCGCCGTCGAGTGGAGCAAGACCAAGATCAATCTCGTCGACACCCCAGGCTTCAGCATGTTTATCCATGAAGCTGAGTTGGCCATGCCCGCCGTCGATAGCGCCCTCGTCGTCGTTGACTCGGTCTCTGGCGTTCAGGTAATCACCCAGAAGGTTTGGAACTTCGCTGAAAAATTGAGTCTTCCACGCGCCGTCGTCTGCACGCGCATGGATCGCGAGCGGGCCGACTTTGAGCGCGTTATGGAGTCGCTCACATCTGCCTTCGGACGTGCCGTCATACCCGTGCAGCTCCCCATCGGAGCCGAAAAGAACTTCAAGGGTGTAGTCGACCTGATCAAAATGAAAGCGTACTACTACGAGGTTGGCGGCAACGGACGTGCCCGTGTTGAGGACATTCCTGCCGACCTGACGGATCAGGCTCAAGCCGCCCGCGATGCTCTTATAGAGTTTGTTGCCGAAGGCGATGACGATTTGATGAGCGAGTTCTTCGATTCCGGGACTCTCGCAGCTGACCATCTTACCGCCGGAATCCATAACGCTGTCCGTGACGGCCGTCTTTTCCCCGTCCTCTTCGCCTCAGGTCTGGGCAATATCGGCAGCGACCAAATCCTCGACTTTGCAGTCGATTACATGCCATCGGCCACCGAGCGCAAAACTATGGCGGGTGTTCCCGCCACCTCGGACGGCGAGCCTCCGGTGCGCAAAATCTCTGCCTCCGAGCCGCTCTCGCTCTTCATTTTTAAGACCGTCAGCGATCCTTTTGCCGGACGCATCTCCTACTTCAAGGTTGTCAGCGGCGTGCTCAAGAACGACGCTTCGCTCGTCAACTACAATCGCGGGGCTACCGAGAAGTTTTCTCACATTTCCGTCGTTTCTGGTAAGCAGCTCATCCCTGTCACTGAGCTCTCGGCTGGAGATGTCGGTGCCGTAGCCAAGCTCAAGGAATCACTCACCGGAGACACCCTCGGCGATAAGGCTGCCCCTATACAGTACCCGCCCACTGTTCTGCCCGAGCCGGCCATCACTTTCGCCATTGAGCCTAAGAGCCGCGCCGATGAGGACAAACTCGGCGTAGGCGTCCACAAGCTAATGGAAGAGGATGCGATGCTGCGTTTCTACCGCGATCAGCAGACCAAAGACTTCCTCATTGCCGGAACCGGCCAGCAGCACATCGAGGTGGTCGTCAGCAAGCTGAAACGCCGCTACCACACCGAAGTCGTTCTAAAGGCACCCAAGGTCCCTTACCGCGAAACCATCCGCGGTACTGCCGATGTCCAGGGCCGCCACAAGAAGCAGTCCGGCGGACACGGCCAGTTCGGCGATTGCAAAATCAAGATGTCGCCGCTTCCTCGCGGCGCACACTTCGAGTTCGTCAATGACATCTTCGGCGGAGCCATCCCCAAGAACTTCATTCCTGCCGTGGAGAAGGGAATTCTGGAAGCTGCCGAGCGTGGTTTCCTCGCCGGATACCCTGTCGTCGACTTCAAGGTCAACCTCTACGACGGCAGCTATCACGACGTCGACTCCAACGAACTCAGCTTCAAGACCGCCGGGCGTATCGCCTTCAAGAAAGCCATGGAGGTGGCCAAGCCTGCCTTGCTTGAGCCGATCATGCAGGTGGAAATCACCGTTCCCGACGAGTTCGCCGGAGCCATCATGGGCGATATGAACTCCCGTCGCGGGCGCATTCAGGGCATGGACAACGAGGCCGGCAACACGATCATCCGCGCCACCTGTCCCATGTCCGAGATGCTCACCTACGGAACCGACCTAACCTCCATGACGCAGGGCCGCGGCTCATTCAGCATGGAAATGGATCATTATGACTTCGTCCCCGCACTCCAGCAGGAAAAGATCATCGCTGCCGCCAAAGCAGCCGGAGCCGGTGCGGAAGAGGAAGAAGAGGAATAGCTTGTTACCTTCGCTTCAGGGCAGCCTTCAGTGCTGCCCTGTTTTCATCTGGGAACGATTGCCTTTTCGCTGAAAGGCCGGGTGCCCATCTTCGCGTCAGACGCTAAGGTGAAGGGTGGCCCATTCAAGCCTTTTGTTGGCTTGAGTGGGTGACCAGTTTTGCAGATCTTGGTGCGGATACAATCAAAGGGGCAGCCGCGAAGGCTGCCCTCAGTATTTGAATTTCACACCCTGCCCTAGAACAGCATATTCTGCCTCCTCGGAAGCTCCACTCCAAAGTGCCTGTAAGCCAACTGCGTGGCCACCCGTCCTCTCGGTGTCCGGTCCAGAAACCCGATCTGGATCAGGAATGGTTCGTAGATTTCTTCAATCGCGTCGGGTTCTTCGGCCAGCGCAGCCGCCAGCGTGTTCACCCCCACCGGGCCGCCCTGATACTTCTCGATGATCGTCAATAACAGCCGCCGATCGACCTCATCGAAGCCGTACTGATCCACCTCCAGCATCTCCAGTGCGGCCTCTGCCGTGGCACGGTCAATGTGCCCGGTCCCGCGCACCTGCGCATAATCGCGAACCCGCCGCAGCAACCTGTTCGCGACGCGCGGTGTCCCGCGGCAGCGCCTGGCAATTTCCAGCGCCGCGTCATCGTCGATTCCGACGTTCAATATCTGGGCCGAGCGATTCAGAATGATCTTCAGGTCTTCGTGCGAGTAGAACTCCAGTCGCAGCACCAGTCCAAGCCGCGAGCGCAGCGGAGCCGATAGCAGTCCAATTCGCGTCGTCGCCCCTACGAAGGTAAATGCCGGAATCTCGAAAGAGTGTGTCCGTGCTGAAGGCCCCTGCCCAATCATGATGTCGAGCCTGCAGTCTTCCAGCGCCGAATAAAGCAGCTCTTCCAGCGCCGGTTGCAGTCGGTGAACTTCGTCCACAAACAGGACCTGCTTCTGCTGAACGTTGGTCAGGATCGCCGTAAGGTCGCCTTTGATCTGCAGTGTCGGTCCCGAGGTCTGCTGGAACGCCGAGTCCATCTCATTGGCGATAATCGTGGCCAGCGTAGTCTTTCCGAGCCCCGGCGGGCCGTAGAGCAGAATGTGATCCAGCGCTTCGCCTCGCGCACGCGCCGCCGCGATAGCCACCGCCAGATTTTCTTTCACCTTGGGCTGGCCAATAAACTCCTGCAGCCGCTGAGGCCGCAACTTCAGCTCAAATCCCTCTTCACCCTCCAGTGGCGCACCCGCCACCAGTCGCTCTCGGTCTTCCGATGAATTACCACTCATATCAGCGATGTTATATCTCTCGGTTCAATGCGGCAATGTGGATCGAAAGGGTGTTAATGGAAGATCCCGCCCAGTCCCCACGCTACTGCATTCCAGGTCGTTTGCCATTCGCGTAAAACCACCCTTCTCCCCAATTCGTCGGACATAGGAACTAATCTCGACAGTTTTACCAATAAAAGCCGAGAGTCGGTTATTGTTGCTTAATCAAGGAGAATGAATGGCTACATATGCTTTCTGGAACAACAAAGGTGGTGTTGGGAAGAGCTACTTGTCCTTCCAAGTCGCTTGTGAGTATGCGAGTCAGCACCCAGATCGACGCGTGTTGCTTATCGATATGTGTCCACAAGCGAATTGCTCAAGCATGTTGCTCGGTGGAATGGTACGTGGAAACAATACCCTAGACGAGCTCAGTCAGAGCACTCCTCCAAAGACTATTAGCGGATATGTTGAGGCCCGGATTACAAGCCCCTATGTCAGTCCGAGCTCGGGGGCGGGGTTCTTGATCCAGCCTCGACAGTACAATCGCGTAATTCCTGGAAATTTGTTCCTCGTAGCTGGTGACGAGCAACTTGAAGTACAGATGGCTCGTGTTTCGGGGCTAACTCAATCAGGACCACAAAATTCGTGGCAAATAATTCACAGTTGGGTGAATGAACTGATTGTCGACGTGAAGACAGCTTGGAATCAGCAAGATATTCCGGTATTTATCGATTGCAATCCCAGTTTTACACTTTATACCGAAATGGCGATGTCAGCTTCCGACCGGCTAATCATCCCATTTTCTGCGGACGGTTCTTCTAAACGTGCAGTTAGGTCGGTTCTTGCCCTGCTTTACGGTGTGTCTAGGTTTCCAGGTGCCCAACTTTCTTTGTTCCACATAAATTCAAATAGATTCAGGATGTCAATCCCGAAGATTTACTGCTACGTGGGAAATCGCTTGACCCAAATGAACAATTCATCTGCAAGTGCTTTTAGAATAGTTGTCAATGAAATAGGTCAGGAAATTTTCTCAGTGTGGGGTTCTAACCCAAATGCATTCTATATTCATCCGACTGGCTCCTCGGCCCCATCCGCCCGGAATTCATTTCGTCAGATGTTCCAGTTTGAAGTGCCCGACGCCAACACGGCGTCCGTTGTGTCGGGAGCACTGGGAATTCCGATTGTGAGACTAGCGGCTGGGCTTTATGACTTACCGGGAAAAAGAGTGATGGTGAATCAGAGCCAACTCGATAAGCAGATTCCGAATATCAGGGAGTTTGTGGCACGAATCGAATAGCTACTAGAGACTGTGCTGCCATCGATGTCTCGCCTTCGGAGAACTCCAGGATGTCGGACATTTAGAACATTCCGCTCTCCGGCGGCGAGACCCGCCCTCTGCTGTAGTGTGGGCTAATTCTCTCGAACTGCTCCAAACCGTGTACCCAAAAGCCAACGGCGCGTTTCTAAACGACTGTCTCATTGATGGCTTCGGCTGGCTCTGGCGTCATCGGTGACTGTTTCTGTGATGTCTTCAGGTCCTGAGCCGAAAGATGTGCGCCTCCAAGGAGCAAAAGGCCTGAGAAAAACGCCCAGAAAATCAGGGTTACCGAAACATAGAAGGGTCCATATGCCTCGTGAAAATCCAGCAGAGGCAGGCAGGCGACGAAGATCAGCTTCGCGATTTCCCATGCCACGCCCGTAATGATTGCCGCTGGCAACACCGCGCGGTAAGGCACTTTCCCGTTCGGCAGCAGCCAATAGATCAGGAAAAAGATGAGCACGCTGGCGATCATTCCAAACGCCTTCAGTGCAAAGAACTGCACGGTCAGATTGATCTTGTCCACCAGCGAATACACAATGCCCGTGCCGATGTGATGACCGAGCCAGCTTTGGGCTTGGGCAGCCGGAGCCCATACTCCCGCGGCCCCTGCAACGCTCAACAGCGCTAAAATGCCGCAGGCCAGAGCCAATCCCAATGACACGATCTGGTTCATCAGGTAGTTGCGAGATTTGAAGCCCCACACCGAGTTGAGGGCCACTTCCAGCGGTTCAAATACCCCGGTGCAGCTGATGAACAGCATCACGATGGAGACCATCTGGATCTTGTGTGTGGCAGACATCGAGTCCACAGTTGCGGTGATGTAGGCCTGATTGCTGGGCAGATACGCAGCCAGCATCCGCTTGATCGCGCCCACCATCGAAGGCGAATGAAAGAGTCGGCGGCAGATTGTCAGCAGCAGGACCGCTGCAGGAAAGAAAGAAAGAATAGCGTTTGCAGCCACGGAGAACGCATACGTATGCACTTCGGTCGTGCCCAAATACTTCAGCGTGGAGATGCCGTTGCGCCGCAAAGCCTGCAGCATCGAGCTGCGTAATTCTCGAACGGGATCGTTTTTAGCCGCAACAACTTCGGCAGCCGTTGGAACTGCCGCGGCGATAGAGATAGTGTCACTTGTCGTCATGTCTACTACCATTGTAATGGAATCGGCTACTTACGCTTATTTCCGCGGGACTGAGGACGAAGTTGGACTGGCAAACTGGCCCAACCGGCTTCTTATATTTCGGCTCGATATGGGGTAAATTTCGCAGGAGCTAACCATCCAACGTGTTGAGCTTCAGGAACGTAATCCGGATTTTCCACCTCCGGCGCGCCTCTGCACTCGACCCGGTTTCGTCCATTGCTTTTTGCTGAATAAAGCGCGTCATCCGCTGAGCGCAATAGCTGGTTGACAGTCAGGCCGAGTCCCTGGGCGCTACTGACTCCGACGCTGATTGTGACCGCTATTTCCACGTTGTCGATGATCAACTTGTCCTTTGCTACACTGCTCCTGATTCGCTCTGCAATGCTCAATGCTTCGTTCAGGCCACACTCCGGAGCCAGGATAAGGAACTCTTCTCCTCCGTATCGCCCCAGCGAGTCGTATGGCCGCAAAGCGGATTTCATATGGGCAGAGAGTTGCTTTAACACCTCGTCACCTGCCAGGTGTCCATAGTTATCGTTGATTGCCTTAAAGTGATCAACGTCCGCCATGATCACGCCTAGCGGGTGATCTGCGCGCATGCAGCGCGCAGCCTCCTGCTCGAATCGGTCCATAATGGCAGCGCGATTGTAGAGTCCGGTTAGAGAATCATGCGTTGCTCGGTATTCAGTGGTCTCCAGGGCTTTTATCAGCCGGTTCTGCAGTTCAAGAATTCGACTGCCCACGCGCAGCCGGGCGTGCAACTCCTGCGCGTCAAACGGTTTTCGTAAGTAGTCATCCGCTCCGGCCTCTAACCCTTCTAGGATGTCTTTTTTCTGTCCTTTTGACGTCAGCAGCAATACATAGGTGTAGGAGACGGGGTGAGTTGCCCTAAGTTCTTTGATGACCTGAATGCCATCGAGACCCGGCATCAGCCAGTCCAGAATAGCCAGCTCGGGAGCATCCTGTTTGCACAGTTCTCTTTGAGCCGAGAGACCGTCATGTACGACCTTGGGAGCGTATCCCCACTTCGTCAGCAAGGCAGTGAGCAGTTTGCAAGATACCGGATCATCGTCCGCGATCAGAATGTTTGACATGGCCACCGCCGCATTTCACAAAGAGCTTTTTTAAGCAGTTCTATTTCGTGCTTCAGTGTTGCAAATCCATCGGCGGCATCGTTCATATCGCTGTGCCGTCCCATGATCTCCAGAGCTAACGCCGCTTCTGTCGCTTTGCGGCCGCCAAAGACGCTCAGCGAGCCTTTCAACTTGTGGGCCGCGCGCTCCAATTCATTCGCATGCTTATTGGCCACCGCTCTATGAACTCGCTCCAACAATGATCCCGATTCGTTTAGAAAGATTTCGATAAGTTCATTGAGAAGCTCGTGGTCCCCGCCCAACTGGCTTAGAATTGCGTCCTTATCCGGGACCTCGTTGTTTGCGTGCGCCGCATCCTTCTGTTCCTTTGCATACTGCGTCCGCTTTGCTTCCAGTTCAGCCAGCATCTCCAGCAATTGCAGACGGCGGATCGGTTTCGACAGGTAATCGTCCATCCCAGCTTGCAAGCAGCGTTCGCGATCTCCCGCCATCGCGTGCGCGGTCATGGCCACGATAGGCACACGGGTTCCTCTTGACTTCTCCTCCAGACGTATCCGCTGCGTGGCGCTGAACCCATCCAACTCGGGCATCTGCACATCCATTAGGATCAAATCAAACGTGTTCTTTCTCCACTCTGCGATTGCTTGTTCGCCATTTTCGGCCAGAGCTACGCGATGCCCCGCTTTTTTTAACAGCGCGACCGCCAGTTTCTGATTCACGAGGTTGTCTTCGGCTACCAGGACATGCAGTGGGGATTGACGTGTCGGCTCCTGTGCCGGCGTGGATTGCGGACTTTCGACCACTTGCAATCTTCCAACGACCTTCCGGATCGACATCAATAGATCCGAAGGTTTGATCGGTTTCACCAGGTATGTCGGTACTCCCAGTTCCCGGCAACTGGCGGCGAGCGAGCTCTGGTTAACGGACGTCAGCATCATGATGGTCGCGTCCTTCAGCGTAGGTTGAGCGCGCACTCGCCGGATAACTTCAAGACCATCCATCCCCGGCATCTGCTCGTCCAGCAGAACCAGGCGGAAGGGCCGGCCGGACGCGAAGGATTGTTCCAGTTTTTCCAGTCCTGCGAATCCAGAAGCAGCTTCTTCAGGCCGCATGTGCCACCGCTCTGTCAGCTTTCGGAGAATGCACCGGTTAGTGGCGTTGTCGTCGATAATCAGTACCGGCAAACCGCGCAGATCCTCCAGCGATGCTGGCGTTATGTTGTTTTCCGCCGACTGTGACCTTACGAGTCTGATTGTGAAGTGAAATACGGAGCCCACGCCCGGAGTGCTTTCCAGCCAGATGTCGCCTCCCATCAACTCCACGATTCGTTTGGAGATCGCCAGGCCCAGTCCTGTACCGCCATACTGGCGAGTTATGGAGCTGTCCCCCTGCTCGAAAGCCATGGATAGCTTTGCCTGCTTCTCTGGCGGAATTCCGATTCCGGTGTCGCGGATCGAAACATGCAGTTTTTCATTTTTGCCATCGTTTGCCAGGCCCGCATTGATGACAACTTCTCCAGTCTCGGTAAACTTGACGGCGTTGCCGACCAGGTTCAGCAACACCTGGCGGAGCCTAAGAGAGTCGCCCACCACTTCCAGCGGAACTTCCTCATCAAAGCTGAAGGCCAATTCCAGTCCTTTTTCGTGGGCCGCGATTGCCAGGCTGTTCATTGCATTCCCGAATAACTCCGCCAGATTGAACGGCTGCGGATCAATCGTGATCTTTCCGGCCTCGATCTTGGAGTAATCCAGGATGTCGTTGATGATCAACAGCAGCGAGTCTGCTGAGGATTTGACCATCGCAATAAACTCTCGTTGTTCGGGATTCAGGTCGGTGGATAGTGCCAATTCGGTCATTCCCAAGATGCCATTCATCGGAGTTCGGATTTCATGGCTCATGTTGGCGAGGAAATCGCTTTTGGCGCGGCTGGCTTGCTCGGCCTCACGACGCGCGTTCCGGAGACTGATTTCCATCTGTTTGTGAGCGGTGATGTCTCTGAAGAACCACACGCGACCCAGGTAGCCTCCGTCTTCTGTTCGCAATCCTTTGGAGTATCGCTCGAGCGTTCTGCCATCTTTCAACTCAATTTCGGAATGGTCATTGGCATCAGTGTCGTCGTAGAGTTCTCTTACCCGTTTCAGGAACGCGTCAGGGTGCTTCACTCTATCGATAACGGATTTCAGGAGTAGGCTATCCGGTCTTGCAACCATGTCCGTTTCATTTCCTTCTCTGTCGCGCGGTACGGAGATTTGCCAGACCTCCAGGAACTTCTTGTTATGCGAGACGACCAGATCCGCATCGTCTACCACCAGGACGCCGTCCGGCGACGCCTCATAGATCGCACGGGACAGCGCGGAGACAACCTGATTGTTGATCATCGCTGCCGGAGATTGCCGTTCAAACTCGTTGGATAACATTTCGTTCATGCTCACAATCCTCTACATGCAGTCGCACACCCTCGCTGTAGTTCATCGGTAGCAATACGGAAACTCTTCAGCCTTTGAATCCTGCGAGCCACCTGTGGACTTCCATTTTGGACAATTCAAGGGCAGGCATTCCTCTCGATTGTTTTTTTGCCTAATGACTTAATCAATAGTGATGTCTATTATTGTGCTGAAAATGTACTTCCATTCCATTGGAGCGGCCATGGCACAGAACGAGCTTGAAAGTGCAAACCAGATGAACCTTGCCGGAAGGGAATGCCTGGAGAAAGGCGACTTTGAAGGCGCTTTAGTAAACTTCTCCAAGGCTTTGGAGCTGCTGCCTGATAATCAGGTCGATGCAAAAGCAAGGCTGTACAACAACAAGGGCCGTATCCTGGTCCGGCTCAAAAGGTATGACGATGCTTTGGCTTGCTTTAGGAACGGTGTGGAGATATACGACAAGGTAGGAAATCAGATCGCACTTGCCTGGCAGCTCGAAAACATTGGCTCGGTCTACAGAGAGTTGGAAGAATGGAACACCGCTCTGGAGTACTACTCTAAAAGTCTGGCCATTTTCGAAGCGGGTAATGACAAGCTTGGAATTGCGGACCAGTACAGCAACATCGGATATGCACATTTTCGGCAAGGCGGATTAGGCTCTGCCCTGCAATTCTTCGAAAAGGCAAAGGCCCTGTATGACGAACTCGGAGAGGAAAAGAAGTCGCAATTTTCCGAGCAGAACGTGCAGATTCTCAAAAGAGAGATATCAAAACTGATTTTAAAAAAGGGATCTTTATGAAAGGCCTCGAGCTCTGTGAAGCTTATTTTCGGGAAGAAGGCCTGCCTGTTCTGGAGCGGGAATGTAAGGAACTCTTGGACCGCATGGCCTTTGGCCTGGTGGGCGATGGATCGGATTGCTATGGCTTCGACGATGAGATCTCCCGAGACCATGATTGGGGACCGGGTTTTTGCATCTGGCTGACCGGCGAAGATTACGCATCTTTCGGACCCAGGGTCCAACAGATCTACGCATCATTGCCCGGCACTTTTAAAGGATATGGCCGCAGGCAGACCAGTCCGCAGGGTGGCGGTAGGGTCGGCGCGTTGGAAACGAGCACATTCTACAGTCAATTTATTGGACAATATCAACCCCCGAGCAACTACAACGAATGGATGGCTCTTCCGGAGAATGCGCTGGCTGCAGCCACTAACGGCAAGGTTTTCCAGGACCCGCTGGGCAAGTTCAGCCAGATAAGGTGCGACTTGCTTCAGTTCTACCCTGAAGATGTCAGGCTGAAGAAGATCGCCGCCCGCTGCGTGAGCCTCGGACAATCGGGACAATATAACTTGCCCCGTTGTGTAAAGCGCGGCGAGTTGTTTCCCGCACAGTATTCCGAGACCAGGTTCTACGCCGATGCCATGTCGCTGGTCTTTCTTCTGAACAGGCGGTATGCGCCATTTTATAAGTGGATTCATCGCGCTATTCGCGATCTACCAATTCTGGGTGCCTATATGTATGAGACCATTTCGGATCTGGTCAAAGAGCATGATTACCAAGTCAAGGTGCAACGGATAGAGGCCATGTCGCAGGCGCTGATAAGCGAACTCAAACGTCAGAATTTAACAGACCATTTCAGCGATTTCCTGCTTGATCACGCTCCTGTCATTCAGCAACGCATCCAGGATAGAAGCCTGCGCGAGCGACACGTGTCTATTGGCTAAACCGCAACCCGGGGGCTGTCAGAACGATTTCTGGCAGCCTGCTCTGCCAAGGTAGTTACGACAATCCCGGCGAATCCGTCGACACTACTCTATTTGTTCAACCCGAAGTTGTAACGTAACCCGAATCGTACCTGAAACGGCTCGACGGGGTGGAACACGTCTGTGAATGCCGAATTGGCGGTTGGCGAGATTCGGGATTCATAGGCGTAGTCAATGTCGTGATCCCTGCGGTCAAGCAGATTGAAGAATTCGGCCGAAACGCGCCATCTCTTGTTAATTCGATAACCGACTTCGGCATTGAGCAACGCTGTTGCGTTGGAGCGAAAAATTCCGTCGGAGGACAAATCGCGCGGGCCAAAGTAGCGCAGGCGCAGGCTTCCGGTAAAGCCCTTGATATCGTGCAGCGTCGCGCCCGAGGAAATTACCATACCAACCGCTTCGGGCACGCGCCGGCCGCCGGGACTGTTCGGCGCGGCATCATCTTCGTCGATCTGGGCAAAGAGAGCGCGGGAATCGGCCAGGTCAAAATCAAAAGCCACATGTTCCAGGGGCGTGTAGAAATTCGTCCATTCGAAACCATAGCGGTCGCTCGGCTGTCGTGAAGCAGTCGTGCCTCCGGTGTCTCCAGACTGCTGCAGTTCGGACGCGCTGTGGAGGTACCAGAACGAAAGGGTGCTTTGCAGATGTGGCAGAGCCACGGTGCGGAGACCGATCTCCGCGCCTTTGGTTGGAATCAGCGCGGGAATTTTTGACGCGGGCGTATTCGGGTAGGGATTTTCAGCTGAAACCGGCTCCACGGTCTGCGTCGTACCGCGCCCGTCATTGCTGTGGAAGCTGAATCCGCCTTGCACATAGAACTCGGTATTTGACCACGGGCCGAAGATTAAGCTGAATTTAGGGCTAGGCAGAAACTTGCTTGCGGTACCCGAATTGGCGGATGTCACAAGGCTTGTGACGTTGAAATATCCCAGGTCACCGCGGAGAGCTAGAACCGAACGGACTTTGCTCGCCCACTGGATTCGGTTTTCCGCATAGAGACCCAATTGCGTGTCGGTAAAGCGATCGGCCTGCGTGGTCGCGGGCAGAGTGGTGCCGGTATCGGAATCCGTCTTGTTCACACGCACGCGATGTTCAGTCTGATACAGACCATTGTGAATCCAATCATTGCGTAGCTGAAGGCCAAAAGTGTTCTCCACTTTCCGTCCGAACCACTGGCTGAAAATGCTGTGGCGAGCGTCCACCCCAGCCACCCAGCGCCGATCCTGTTGTTCGAACTGATCGCCTCGAATGCGGTCGGCGAGAAAGTAGGTGAAGTTCGAGAACAGATCCAGATCGTAATAGAATCCGTAGGCCGCAATTTTCGTTGCGGATTTCGCACCTTGGCGATGCCATTCCCCTTGCAGGCTATAACGCTGAGAATTACCGCCGGTAGTCGGGTCAAGTGTGCCGAAGAAGCCGACGAGGGGCACGGCATTCGCGGCAATTTGATCGCTCGAATGCCATGTTCCGTGGTACCCGCGAGCTGTCATGCTAAAACCGCTGGCGTCTCCGCCCTGACTGTAGGTCAGAAGGCCATTGAACTTGTAAAAATTGTCAGGATGTTTCCACGGGCCATCGTCGTGATACGCCTCTCCGCCGAATAGCAAATCCCCCTTGCCGAGCCTGTGCGATTCGCCGAACACCGCCCGCCCATAGCCATACATGCCGCCCTCTGCCTGGATGAAGTTCTGCGGCAGCGTCTTGAAATACTCCACGTGGACCGATCCGGCTGAACCGTAGTTGCCGACGTCTGCGTAATACGGACCTTTCTCGAAATTTATTCGCTTCACAAACTCCGGGATGACGGTGTTCATGTCCGAGTAGCCTTCACCGTGAGCGTGCGACGGCAGGTTGAGCGGCATATCATCGATGAAAATGGCAAGGTCCGTGCCGTGGTCGAGATTGAAACCGCGAAGGTAGTATTGGTTCGCCTTGCCTCCGCCAGCATGCTGCGTGATGATGAGGCCGGGAACCGTCTCCAGGACTTCGCCCGAGCGCAGAATTGGACGCGCCTGGAGTTCCTTTGCGCCCACCGTTCCCTGAGTGCCGGAATCGGCAATCCCGATCAGATCGTCCTCCCGGCCCTGCACGGCGATGGTGGTGCTCACGGTACTCACCGCTAAAGTGATGCGTAGCACGGCCGGTGCCTTATTTTTTTCCAGGACAACGGGAATCTCACTGGTTTCAAAGCCGGGATTCGAAACCACGAGCTGGAAATTGCCTGCCGAAAGCCCAGAAACAACAAATGAACCGTTCTTATCCGAGTGTGTGGATGATTGCACGGTGCCATCCGCGCTCCGGACCAGCACGGTCGCCCCGGCAATCACCGCGCCAGACGTGTCAACAACAGTTCCTGACAGCGGAGCGGTTTCCTGGGCAAACAAGAGACTGGGCGCGAGGAGCAAAAAGAGCAGCGCATATTTCCATTTCATCTGCGGCAACATCCTCCTGCGGACGCAAAATGTAACCGGAACTCAAAAGCTGATCTGGAAGCTCCTGCGAACCAAGGAAGATGAATTCGGCGGAACTGGAAACCGGTATTACGTCACGAAGAGGATTGTTACATGAGTAGCACGACAATGTAACTCGTATGCGCAGCGTCGACCTTCGTCAGCCCCGCCCCACTCGCCGAAAGGCCGGGGCACAGTAATCCTCAAGACAATCTCGCGTCGACAAATCTTGTGAACGTCATCCAGAGAAGAAACCGCATATGTAGTTGACCACACGACAATGTGACTATATATTGGGGTTGCTTTCGGTTTCTTCGCGCAAGCGAGAATAATAGGGAACCCGGTGAGAATCCGGGACTGCCCCGCAGCGGTAAGCAGGAACGAACGCCGTCACCTCAAGCACTGGTCCTCCCCGGACTGGGAAGCGACGGCCAGTAGGTAGAGCCTGCAAGTCCGAAGACCTGCCGAGAGACGGCGCTTCCATGCGCCGCAATCACGAGTCGCCGCGGGAGCGTACTGGTGGTGCCGGAGTGTCTCTCCTCTTCACCTTGGCATCGTCTTTCTTTCCTCGGCGGGAATTGCGAGGAACAAAGTGGCAACTCCCGACGTCTGTCAGGTTCATTCTTTTTCGTTGGCCGTAAATGTTCGTAAGCGCGACGGCCGCATCGCTACCTTTGATGCCCGCAAGATCAGCCAAGCGATCTTGAAAGCCGGCAAGGCTACCGGCGAATTCTCCGAAACAACTGCCGAATTTCTCGCAACTCGCGTCCTCGCCCTGGCACAGTCCTCCCTCGACGTTGAGACCCTCTCGGTCGAGCAGATTCAGGACCTGGTGGAAGAGGTGCTGCTCGCTTCGCCATTCAAGAAAACAGCAAAGGCGTACTTGATCTATCGCGACCAGCACGCGCGCATTCGTCAGATGGTCGAACAAGCCGATCTTGACCTTATCGATCAGTATCTAAAGCACCTCGACTGGAAGGTGAACGAGAACAGCAACATGGCCTATTCGCTACAGGGACTGAACAACTACATTGCCAGCCACGTAAGCGAAGTGTACTGGCTTAACAAGATCTATTCTGCCGAAGTTCGCGAAGCTCACCTTTCGGGCGATCTGCATCTGCATGATCTCGGGCAGCTCTCTGTCTATTGCGTCGGCTGGGATCTGCAGGACCTGCTGCTCTCCGGTTTTCGCGGCGTGCCCGGCAAGGCCGAAAGCCGCCCGGCAAAGCACTTCCGCTCCGCTCTGGGGCAGATTGTGAACTTCTTCTACACCCTGCAAGGCGAAGCCGCTGGAGCGCAGGCTTTTTCCAACTTCGATACTCTGCTTGCGCCGTTCATTCGCTATGACAATCTCGATTACCGCGAAGTCCGGCAAGCCCTGCAGGAGTTCGTGTTCAACGTGAATGTGCCGACAAGAGTGGGCTTTCAGACGCCGTTCACCAACGTGACGCTCGACTTGCAACCTCCGCAGAACTTACGAAATCAGCCGGTCATCTGTGGCGGAGAATATCAGGCCGATACCTACGGTGGCTTTCAACATGAGATGGATATGTTTAATCGTGCGCTGTTGGAGGTCCTTGCCGAAGGCGATGCTCGTGGCCGTGTCTTCACTTTTCCAATTCCGACTTACAACATCACCAAGGAATTTGACTGGAATGCACCCGGACTGGAGCCTCTGTGGAGGGTCACGGCAAAGTACGGCATTCCGTACTTCACCAATTATGTGAACTCCGATGTTTCGCCCGACGACGCGCGCTCTATGTGCTGCCGCCTGCGTCTGGACACCCGCACGCTCGCTCATCGCGGCGGTGGTCTTTTCGGCGCCAGTCCGCTCACCGGCTCCATCGGCGTCGTTACCATCAATATGTCTCGCCTCGGATTTCTTGCCGATAGCGAACAGGACTTTCTCGCGCGACTCGACACGCTCCTGGAGATTGCCTGCACCAGCCTTGAGACCAAGCGCAAAGTTCTCGAACGGTTCAATGAGCAGAACCTCTATCCCTATACCAAGTTCTATCTGCGCGATGTCAAACAGCGTTTCGGCAGCTACTGGGAGAACCACTTCTCCACCATCGGTCTGATCGGCATGAACGAGGCTTGCCTCAACCTGTTTCAGCAAAACATTGGAAGCGAGCGCGGACGCGAGTTTGCTGCTCGTGTCCTCGACCACATGCGCGAACGCCTCGTTCAGTTTCACGAAGAGACTGGCCATCTCTACAATCTGGAAGCCACGCCAGCCGAGGGCGCGACCTACCGCCTCGCTAAGCTCGATCGTCAGAAGCTGCCAGGCATCCGCACCGCGGCAGCCGAAGACGCCGAGCCCTTCTATTCGAACTCCACGCAACTGCCGGTGAATTATTCGACCGATGTCTTTGAGGCTCTCGATCTTCAGGATGGTCTGCAGATGCGCTACACAGGTGGAACCGTGCATCACGTCTACCTTGGCGAAGCCGTCGCCGATCCTGCGTCCGTCAAGAACTTCGTGCAGAAAGTCTGCAACAACTATAAGCTGCCTTACTTCACCTTGACCCCATCGTTTTCGATTTGCCCGCAGCACGGCTATGTTCGCGGCGAAGTCGCCGAGTGCCCGAATTGCGGACAGCAGACTGAGATTTACTCGCGAGTGGTAGGTTATTTGCGGCCGGTCGGTCAATGGAACAAAGGCAAGCAGACGGAGTTCCAACTGCGCAGCCGCTCTAAGATCGAGGCCGCGCGGTGAGAATTGCCGGCCTTGAACCATGCAGTTTTTGCGACTATCCCGGAAAGCTCGCGGCCGTAGTGTTCACCCAGGGCTGCAACCTTCGCTGCCCTTTCTGCCATAACGCGGAATTAATTCCAACTGCCGGAAAAGATCGCTTGCCGCTGTCCGAGGCACAGGTGTTGAATTTTCTGCAGACTCGCCGGGGACGGCTTGATGCCGTTGTCGTCAGCGGCGGTGAGCCAACTCTGCAGGCAAATCTGGCGGAGTTCATCGCAGCGGTCCGAGAGCTAGGCTATCTGACAAAGCTCGACACCAACGGAACGAATCCGCGCATGCTGGAAAGTCTTCTGAATTCTGGAGTGCTTGATTATGTCGCCATGGACATCAAGGCTCCATGGGATAAGTACGACGAATTGTCAGGGACACGAGTGCCCGCGCATGAGATTCAACGCAGCATTGAACTGATTCTCGAAAGCGGCGTCGCTCATGAATTCAGGACCACTTTCGTTCCGCATCTCTTGCGGGAAGCAGACCTGGCGGCCATAAAATCGCTTCTCCCCGAAAGCTCGGTGTGGAAGCGGCAAACATTTCGTCCAATGCAAGGATTCCGGGAAGGCTGAAGAATGTTATGAAGATAGGTTGGTGGAGGCGAGACTGCTTAATATCTGTAACTTACGGAAAATACGTCCAGCACCTGTCGCTGATAGCGCAGTCAAACCGCTTGTTTGGTACGCCATTGGTGCACGGCTTTCGGACGGTCTTTGCCGGATCATCTTGACAGAGGCCGATCAGTCCCGCTATGCTAAAACCGAGACGGCCGCATAGCCGTGTGTGCCAGTAGATTGTGTCCTTGAGTCGTCTCGTCTATCGTCGTTGAGTCGTGTTGTATGTGCGTGGTTTCACTATGTGCTAGTCGTGACGGTGTTTCAGTTTCTTCTGTCTGACAGTTCTTGAGTTGCTTCAGCATCTCAATTGAACCGAGAAGAAACAGGATGTTAGTTTCTAAAGAGAAAGTCCTCGCATTAGCTGCGGGATTAACTCTGTACCTGCTGTTCGGCCCGAAGCTTGAGGAATACCGGGCATTAGTCGACAGTATGGTAATTGCAGAGTTTGTCTCTAGACTTCTTGAGAGGTAGGCATGACATTAATGCCACTCCCAAATAATTGGGTGACCACTAGTGTTGAAACATGTGTTTCTGATTGATGTCACCCGCCATTTAGGCCCGGTGCTGCATGTTGCTGATGCTGTCCGGGCCTATTCAGCTAGATTTGAGCCTGCGGTGACTGAGTGGTTCGGAAAGCCCGCACAGTTTTCTGCGATAGGCACGGAAGGGACACACTTTCACCAGGTAGGGTTTGAGACCAACCTTTACCAGAAAATCAGTGCGCGCATTGACGCGCTAGCAGCTGACGGGTACTCGGATGCTATTTTCCATGTGCTGTCGCACGACGGGCACCTTTTGAACGCTGCCACGAAGCTGAGTGGAGCCTCACGGACGGTCACGTGCGCTGGTCTAGGCGCTGTGGTGAGAGAAGCGAAGGATGGAGGGTCTCCAAGACGTGTGCAAGCGTTAGTGTCAACAGAAACTTCATCTTCCTCAATTCCTCTCAGCGAGGCGATCGAACTCACGAAGAAATTGTTGGCAGAACAAAACTATATTTCGTCAGATAGGGCGCTGAAACTGTCCTCCCTGCGTGGTTTACTGGTCCAACGGGACTCGCGGGCGAGAGTGCATCGATTTGATCTGAACTCGACCAAATTGATCTCGAATATTGTTCAAGACGGGAGGACTAAAGGATGGTGTCAAGGGCGGAGTAAAAGTAGGCCAGTAGGGCGGAGTAAAAGTGAGCCAGTAG
>PJLO01000063.1 GCA_003010405.1 Acidobacteriota bacterium
ATCATGGAAGCCGAGCCTGAAAACTTATGCGCGGATGCTGGTTATGCGGGAGAAGCACCCTGCAAAGTCATGCTCGCGGCCGGATACAAACCACATGTGCGCCCTCGCGGTGAACAACAACGAGAAAAGCTTGAAAACCCTTCTTTCAAAGCACGGCGGTGGGTCGTTGAGGCCTGCCACTCTTGGTTCAACCGGTTTCGCAAGTTGACGATTCGGTATGAAAAGCTCGGGGCAACCCATTTAGCATTGATCCACTTGGCGGTGGCAATCATTGCATTACGGAAGATAAAAATCCAAATTATTTATGGATAAGTCCTTAACTGCACCACCAATTTAGCCAATCAGGGCCATCTCAGTCAAGCCTTTTCTTAACCGGATAGAACTGTGTGGAGATAGAAAATTATGCACGAAAAACGACAACATAGACATTGGCACTGGTATTTTGATTTGTTGCGAGTGCTGCTCCATAAGGAGTTGACTGTCCGCTACAAAGGGAGCCTCCTTGGCTTTTTATGGTCTCTCATGAATCCTCTGGCCTTGGCTGGAGTTTATTATATTGTATTTGGCATCTATATGCGTTTTAATACGCCGCATTATCTTATTACCCTCTTAGCTGCGCTCTTTCCGTGGCAATGGTTCGCCAACTCGATTAACCAGGGACCTTTTCTGTTTTTGAGCAATCCAACCTTGGTGAAAAAGGTCGCTTTTCCCCGCCAAGCCATCCCGTTAGTCATCAATATGCAAGACATGGTGCATTTTTTTATGTCGCTCCCTGTTTTCCTGGCCTTCAAACTGCTTGATGGGTTGTATCCGGCCTGGAATTGGCTCTGGGGAATTCCCCTGCTGTCTTTGATCACGCTCCTCACTGTCTATGGGGCATGTTTATTCACCGGGACGATAAATCTTTTCTTTCGGGATCTTGGCAACCTTGTAACCATTGCCGTTAATATTTTGTTCTTCGCAACGCCGATATTTTATACCTTAGCCCAAGTGCCAATGGAATATATAAGTTGTTTTAAATGGAATCCCGTTGCCCCAATGTTCATTTGTTGGCGCGACATGTTAATGGATAATTCCTTGACGGAAGAATATTTGCTGCTAGCAATTTTCTATTCAATTTTATCTTTCGTCATCGGCATTATAACCTACCTACGGTTCCAAAAAAAATTTGCTGAGGTAATGTAATGAGCGAAGCTGTTGTCAACTTTAAGAACGTTACAAAAAGTTATCCGAGCTATTACCATCTTACTGGTGGTATAAAAACATTCATTTTCCATATTTATTCAAGCATTCATGAGCTTTATCAACGTAGACTTGTCCTTGAGGATCTCAGTTTTGACATTTATAAAGGAGAAAGCTTCGGATTTATTGGAAGAAATGGTGCAGGGAAATCCACGTTGCTGGGGCTTATTGCCGGTGTTTTACAGCCTGACAAGGGCAAGGTTGCGGTCCATGACCGCGTATCCCCTCTGCTTGAATTGGGGGCCGGTTTCCATCCCGAACTCACCGGGCGTGAAAACATTATGCTTAATGGAGTTCTGTTGGGCCTGACCCGCGTTGAGGTTCAGGAACACTTTCAGGAAATCATTGACTTTTCGGAGCTCCAGGATTTTATTGATCAACCTGTGCGCACCTATTCTTCCGGCATGTATGCCAAATTGGGGTTTTCCGTCGTGGCAACGCTCAAGCCGGAAATCCTGCTGGTGGATGAAATACTTTCCGTCGGCGACCTCGCCTTTGTTCGCAAGTGCGACGAGCGATTCCAAAAGTTCAGAGGCGATCCCAATGTTACCATTGTGCTTGTATCACACGCCCTGGAGACCATCACCAAGGTCTGTGATCGGGCGGCCTGGATCGAAAACAAGAGGATTCGGATAATCGGCCCGGCCAAGGATGTCGTGAAGGAATACTTCAACGCGAACCAGCCCAAATTTACCGTCCCCGACGCGATTCACCCGACCCCGCCGCACGTTTGTTGGGGCGGAACCTCCCTGCTCGACTGCACACGGGGGCCCGCGAAGCTCTCCTTACGGCTCAATGGGGGCACTGCAGACCTTCACCTCCGGGCGACCCTCATACACTGGGCCGACGGCACCCCAATCTGCGAATGGTCGGTCGTGCCACAAACTGTGCTGTTGTCATACGCCAGCAATGATTGGACTCTGGCGGCTCAGCCCGAAACCGGCAACCTCTCCCCGATCTCCCTGCCCCGGGAAGATCTAGGGCCTTTCCGGCCAGACAATGCGGCCGGATCGCTGGCCCTGCGCCTGCGGGGGGAATTGCACGGTGAGCCCTGCACACCGGATGTATGGATCGCGGTGGCGGAACGCGAGGCAGCGCGCCAGGCCTGGGACCGGCATCGAGGGGAGATTCTGCTTCGACTCGGGAGGCCGCCGCTCCCGCACGCTCCGTTCTGGCCCGCAGGGGTAACAGTGCGTGTCGTGGCCCGCACCATCGAACCCCGTGACACGGTAGGCAATTTCGCCGTAGGCGTGGCCGGGATGCTGACGGCCTGCGGCATTCCGGCCCGCCTGTACGCCTATCAGTCCTGCGCGGCCCTGGTCGGCATCGTATCCTCCATTGGCGACCTCCTGGAGACGATACAGCCCCAGGATGTTATTTTTTATCATTATTTTAGCGAAGATGAATTTCTGCCCCAGATCCTCGGGCTCCCCTGCAAAAAATTGCTCTATTTCCACAATGTCCCGCCAAGCGATTGCTTTCGGGATGACAACCCGGCTTTCGCCGATGCCCTTGATCGGTCTCGTGCCCAGTTTCCTCTATTTTTCGCTTTCGACGGCGTATTGGCCAATTCTCGTTACAGTCTGTCCGCAGTCGAGCAATACTTTCAAGCTGCGCCGCTACGGGATGTGTGCCCCCCCTGCGTAGACTCCTATCGGCTGGCCCGTCTGACCCCTGCACCGGTCGAACTCCCCGCCGGGAATTTTCTGCTTTGGGTGGGTCGCTTGGTGCCGCTTCAACGCCCAGAGTTGGCGTTGGAAATTTTCCAGGCCTTAAGCGAGCAGATGCCGGACATTCACTTCGTGATGGTCGGAGGGGGGGGGCAGGATTTCCCTCACTGCGGGCAAAAGGTCGATAGCGCCATCAAGGCGCTGCCTGCAGGGATACACGCGCGCCTGCTCGTTTACGAGTCACTTTCTGATGCGCAACTGGCTTTTCTGTATCGCAGAGCCAGACTTCTTCTCTGCACCAGCGTCCATGAAGAATTTTGCCTGTCCGTGCTCGAGGCGAGGACCTTCGGACTCCCGGTGGCGACCTGCGGTGCTCAGGCTGCCAGGAAGCAGCTGGACACAGGATCTGCCCTTTCCCTTCCCGCCACACCCCGGGAAGCCGCCAACGCCATTGCTGCCAAGCTGACCAACACAAGAAGGTCCCCATCTGTTGCTGTGCCAGCGGCAGATGACACCACTGTGGCTAGCCTGCTGGAAGGGCTTTTCACCCTCCTGCGCGCCGAGCCTCGCAAGCCTGTGGCCGGCTAAAAAACGGATGACCGGCCCGGCAGGACCAAGAAAGGACGACACTTGCGTCCAACCTCTGGCCTGTCAATGCTATTTTTCCGTCAGATCCAACAATGTTGCGCCGGGTTGGGAGGAAGAGGCTTTCGGACTCGCTACCGCGCGCACACGGCACCGACAATTCGCTTTGCGGCCTTTCCGTCGCCGTAGGGATTGGGGGCCTGGGCCATACCGGCGTAAACAGTCGCGTCATCCAAAAGCAAGGCTACCCCGTTGACGATGCCGTCCACCGAAGTTCCCACCAGCCTTGCCGCGCCGGCCTCCACGCCTTCGGGCCGTTCCGTGGTATTCCTCATGACAAGCACCGGTTTATTGAGTGCCGGAGCTTCTTCCTGAATACCGCCGGAATCCGTGAGCGCCAGGTAGCATACGTTGAGCAAGGCCACAAAGGGACGATATGCCATGGGCTCCAGCAGGGCGATTCGCGGATGCCCGCTCAACAGCGGCATCACGGTCTCGCGAACATGGGGGTTGAGATGCACCGGGTACACCAAAAAAAGGTCTGGACGCTGGTCGGCAATACGCCGGAGCGCCTGGCAAATATTGTTCATACCTTGACCGAGGCTTTCACGGCGGTGCCCGGTTACCAGAATGATCCGCTGCCCAGCGGCCAAGGCATCGCGGACCGCCTCCGGCAGGAGCCCGACATCGCCAGCCACCTCGTCGCGGACCCATTGCAAGGCATCAATAACCGTATTGCCGGTCACCACTACGTCAGAATCGGCGACGCCTTCACGCAATAGTGCCTGCCTGGCTTGTTCGGTAGGCGCAAAATGCAAATCCGCAGTGACGCTCACCACCCGGCGGTTGACCTCCTCGGGAAACGGCGCAAAACGATTATAGCTCCGCAGCCCAGCCTCGATATGTCCCACTTTTATTTGACGGTAAAAGGCGCATAGGGCCGTCACCATCACACTGGTCGTGTCACCCTGCACAAATACCCAGTCGGGGTGCTCTTGTTCCAACAGCGTATCCATACGCGTGAAAAGCATGCTGGTGAGTTGGCCAAGCGATTGGTTGGCCTGCATAATATCCAAATCCCGGTCCGTCGTCAGCCCAAAGGCCTCAAGGGCCTGGGCCAGCATCTCGCGGTGTTGGCCGGTGCTGCAAAAGCAGGTTTCAATGTCATTGCGACGGTGCAATTCACGAAGGACGGCCGCGACCTTGATGACCTCGGGCCGCGTGCCCGCAAGAACGAGGATTTTCCGCATACCCGAGGTTCCCTTTGTTTGTACGCAAGGTTTTCAAATTTCTTCTCAACAGCCCCAGCAGAGGCTCCGAGCAAGCGAAGCGTTTGTATATTATCGCTCTCACCCCTGCAATGCAAAAAGGCCTGACTGAGGTGGTCGCGGAAAATTGGACAGCCTGGATCGGGATAGGGTTTTCTTGGACACCGACTTAGGCGACTATGGAGGTCGTCGAGGAGGT
>PJLO01000064.1 GCA_003010405.1 Acidobacteriota bacterium
CGGCCCAGCCCTTGCGTTCGCACAGCGTGTAGAGGCGATAGGCCAGGGCGCGTACCGGCTCGGCCTTTTCCGGCATTCGAGTCAGGAGACGACCAGCCACCGATTCACCCTCTTGGTTGAGGGCTCGGATGAGTTGGTGCAGGGCTTCCCAGATGGGCGTGCGGGTGTCCTTGTCTGGTGACCAGTCACGTGGCATTTCGATCCATTTGAGCAGGCGCAGGTTGCCGCCGCCACTTTCTACCACACCCGCCTCGACCAGTCCGCCGACGCTGGTGCCCTTGGCCCGGGCCAGCACGTCGGCATCGCCGTATTTGCCGGTAGCCCAGCCCTGTTGCTCGAACCAGTGCAGGCAGAACTGCGTATCGTGGTCGAAGTCATCCTGAGCCAGGAATCGGTTGATGAGTTGCAGAGCGGTCTTCACGCTCATGGGGTTGCCATCCGCTTCAAGCACGGCGGCGTATTGACTGAAAATGGCCATGCCTGGGCCGATGATGGCTTGCGAGAGATCGACCGGCGCGACAGGCGAATTGACGCCACCCCTGGTCATCTCGTCCAGGGCCTCGGGTAGCACTGAGTTGAGCTCACGCAGAAATTCGCGGCGGCTCACCGTCGGCGCGTCCGACGAACGCTTGCGGCAGACCAGCACGATGCTGGAGGCCAGAGCATTGGTGCCCGAACCGATCATACGGGTTGCATTTTCGGTACGCATGGGCCAAGTGCCAGTGATGGCAAAACCGGCTTTCAATACTGCCTCAAGGAAGGTTTCCCAGCCGGTGCTGGAGGTGCCAGCTTCGCCTTTGGTTTCTGCCTGTTTGAAGGCATAGTAAATTGTGACCGGAAAGGAGGGGTGAGCCTGCTCGGCCAGATTGTGTATGGCCCGTGTCATGCCATCAAGGAAGAATGCCTCTGCTTCTGCATCCCCACCGTGTCTGTAAGGCGTTGCCACTAGTTCTTCGGCCTTTGGCACAGCAAGAGTGGCGTAGAGGCCCGGAAAAATGGACTTCAAACTCTTCCGTAACCAGACATAGAAAAAGTCAGACAGGTCGGCATACCCTATATTATCATAATATGGAGGGTCTGTAGAGATTAGCGCGTTGACGGAAAGAGATTGTGTTTGTGCATCATATTGCTCAACCTTGCCAGGAGTAGTTGGAGCGAACGAAGCTAAAGCCTTTGCTCCACCTTCAACGATCCCTAAAAAATCTCCTCCAGCACCAGCAAATGGATTTGTATCCGCATAATCCCAAACCATAGCAATTGCTTGTCGACCAAAAGCAGGAGCAGTTTTTCCTTCTCCGGCGCGCCAACGTGAAAGCGTATTGATGAACATGGTCGCCTTGCTCGAACTCAATCCCAAATACACCCCCACCGCCTGCGCATAGGCGGTAGCCCCGGTGCCGCCGTCATTCAGGCCCTTCCCGTCATCGGCCACCCCAGCGACCAGGGCATCTTCCCGAACCTTGGCGATGGCCTCGCCGACCAAATCGGTAAATGTGGTCAAAGCCACAAGCTGACGAGGGGTGAATGCATCACCCCAAGTATACATCCCATACATGGGGAGTCGATCAATGTCGTGGCAAGGAGTTGTTACAAGCAAATCAGGTTTCCATTTTGGCTCCGCGCTAGCAGCAATAGCCTCCATCTCTGATGTTGGGCTAAGGTAAACACGCCCTCTCTGGCCTTCTGCGACGATAGCCATGAGGCGTGCATTCATGCGACCAGCCTGAGCTTCAGCGCGAATGTATTTTGCTTCTATTGGCGCATCAGACAGTACACATCGAAAATTCGCCCCCAGCGCCAACTTGGTCCCATTCTTCGCCCCCTCCGGCGGCGTCCCCACCTTCACCGTGAAGCGGTAGCTGCCGCCCTCCACCACCGGCTCCACATAGGCCTCCTTGCCAGCCTTGCTGGAGAGCACGAAGGTCGAGGCCAGCGGCACCTCGGCATGACTAAATGCCGGGTTGGGGCTTTTCACCGTACGCGCCCAAAGCCAAGCGATCACCGTGAGCTTCTGCCCGACCAAAGGCTTCAGGTCCGGGCGGTCAGCTGCCATGGAGGCAGTGACTTCGTTCTTCGGGTAGAGATGGCCAATGCGCTTGAATGCCTCGTCGCGCATCCAGGCTCCATACCGCCGTACGTCCTCGGCCAGTCCCTGGGCTCCCTTCCATTCCTCGTGAAGGGTCGTTTGCCTATCGCTTTTCAGCCGAGGCCCCACCGGAGCACGCCCGGCAAACTTGGGCGGTATCTCGATCGTGGCCTTGTTGATGGTCACGGCCACGGGGTTCAGGTCCGAGGCATAGGCCTCCAGGCCAAGCCGTTGAGCCTCCAGAGGCAATGCCCCGCCGCCCGCGAAAGGATCATGGAAGGCGGGCAGCTTCTCCGGGTTGAACAGTTCAGCCGCCTGGGGATGATTCTTGTTCAACTCGCAGGTTTCGCGCCAGGAACGCCAAATCTCGGCCCGCGCCCTGTCGAGCACCTCCTCCTTGTTGGTATTCTCCCAGAGAACAAGTTCCTCAATGATCTTGAAAAGCCGCTCCCGCTCAATGGCGGCTTTCTCCTTGTTCATCCCGTACTTAAAGCCACTAGCCTGATGGCCAGGGTCGTTGACCATCTGGGCGAAGATTACCGCCCGCGCAGCCGCCAGGGGACGACGCGCCCACCAGAGGTGCAAGGTGCTGGGATGACCGTGGCGGATGGACTTTTCACGGGCAGCCGCCGTGTTGATTTTGTCCAGGGGCAGGGCGACTTCGATGAGCTTTTTTGGGGACTTGATTGGGTATGCAGACATTATGCGGCGCCTTGCAAAAAATGTTTGATTGTCGTGGCGTAAGGTTCCCAGTGAGTTTCTTCTATTTCGGCTCGGAGGTATTCTTGTCGGTCAGCCTCGTCCCATGAAGCGAGCTCTTCGAAATCCTGGGATTTCATGTTACGGTACTTTGAGACGGCCCTAGCTCGTTCACCAGCAAGTGCGCGGCTATCCAAACCGAAGACACGAATCGTCTCACGAGCTCGGAGTTCGTCTGCCTGACTCAACCCGTTGCGGGGACGAACCTCGCCAGACGAATGGAAATAAAGGTAGTGATCCGGATCATGCTCGTCTGGCTTGATGATTAGGTCAGGATCATAAGGCGGGGCCAAACGTCGATCTTTATAATGGCCACAATGACCTTGGGACCCGCAGGCGAGAAAGAGGTTATCCCAATCGAACGTTAATTCGGGATACCCATCGGATCGATTGCGATTTTTTCGGCGGAAGTGCTCAATGTGGCCTCCATGACGGATTGCACCCTCACAATAAGCACAGCGTAAGCCGAACTCAGAAGCATTTTTGGTGGTGACGCCGGGAATACCTTGAACCTGTAAAAGCGCATCGCGAACCTGCCGTTTGCAGGCAGCGCCAATGTCATCCCATGCCTGAGTTCGATAATCGTAGCCAGCCAAGCAGGATGGTGCAGTTACAGAGGAGCGATTCAGTTTATGCATAGCAATCAGTTAAAAAAATTATTTTTTCCGGAGCTTAAAGGCTTGGAAGCGGATCAGCCGATCCACATCAAGCATGATAGGATGACTGGGGCCGTAGAGATCGAGTAACTTCTCACGCAAGATGCGGCCATCAGTATCTTCATAGGTACCGCTCTCGATTTTCGCAGTGTAGTCGGCCAGCCATTGGGCTTCCTCAACTGGAGGAATAGGGTTAACTCTCATAATGTCATTCAGTGCCATTGCACTTTCGGCACCTATAATTTCTTGCTGTGGCATGCTGGCATGCCACGATCCATCTGCATCACGACCAAGTAAACGAATATTTTCCATCTTAACCGTTGTCAAAACCTGCGGGCTGTGGGTAGTAACTATGAATTGCACCTCAGGGAAAGTGTTTACCAAGCTCTTTAGTACCACTTGTTGCCATTCAGGATGTAGATGCATATCTACTTCGTCAATTAATACGACACCTGGTGTCCTTCTAGAAGCCTCACTACCCAATTGTGGATTAAGTTTGGTGGCGCGGAAAGCTATGTCAGCTACCAGGCCAATCATATTGCGAATTCCATCACTCAGAAGTTCTACAGGTAACTCCCCATGCTCGTCGTGCTGAACAACCATCTCTTCTTGTGCAACAGAGTAGCCAATATTCCTCCACCCAACAGGAGCTAAACAAGCATTTATTGCATAACTTACAGACTCAATGTTATGGTCAAATTCAGTTTGTGTATACACGCTGTTACTTTTTATTGCCTCCTCTTTGCCTTTTAAGGCATTTATAGACCAGTAACGAAACCAGTCTACAAATGTCTTGTATGTAGAAGCTGGATCCATACAATCGGTATAACCAACAGTACGGGAAGTCCTATGTATCTTTTTTGAAACAGTTAATTTTTTTTGTTGCCACAAGCGTCCAGTTCCGTAGTAAGCCAACAATGGTAAGACAGTATTTCTGTTCGGCGTTCGCACTGCATTCTGCAAGCGTTTGCCAAAATCTATTAACTCCTTTGCTTCTTTTATAGTTGTCTTGGCTTTTGATGGGCCTGACAGAGCCCGTGCCCATTTCGTTTGGGCACGCTGGAATGCCCCAGGAGTATTGTTAGGAATAAAGCCGAAGGCTTCCAACCGTACGCCATTAGGGCAGTATTCCATTTCGTTGCTGGTAGTTTCTCGTACTCGTAACATGCGGATGTCACTGGATTTGAAATGCCTACCTACTGCTTCATCAAAGGCACCCAAATATGGACCGAAAGCTATGGCTATGGCATCAAGAACTGCAGATTTTCCCGCTCCGTTTGGAGCTACAAGCACAGTAAGTCGTTCGTGAAAATTGATATCGACAGTGTCAAAGCAGCGGTAGTCCCAAAGCTTCAGTTTTTTAATGCTCAAGCTGGACATGGCACCTCCGCTCGCTTTAACAATTCGTTTAAGTCTAAGTTGAGACTGGTCACCGCCCAATCCGGTTCCTGGGTGAACGGTGTTGTCACGTAGAATGGCCCTTCATGCCGGTCTCCGTCGACCAAGACGATGGCGAGAAT
>PJLO01000065.1 GCA_003010405.1 Acidobacteriota bacterium
GGGCTAGACATGGTCCACCTCCCGATCTCGATCCACAATCAGCCCCATGTACTGCTGCAAGGCCTCGAATCCGTGGCTAAGTCCCGCCCAGGCTTGCCACACCTGATTTTTGTGGCATTCCATGGCCCTCTCGATTTCGGTCAACATCAGGTCGGCCCGGTCGGCCATAGAGGCTTCACCACCACGGAACATGCCCTTGACATCTCCCATGGTGGTCTCGATTTCGTCCTGGAACACCTCGTAGGCCTTGAAAAGACGCTTTCTAGCCGCCTCGATCTGAGCGCCTGAATCCGAACCCGCGTTCGGCATACGACGGAGCTTCCAGGCTAAGGGCAGGGGGGACGGTTGTTCGGATTTGAAAATGTCGATGACTTTGCGTAAAGCGGATGCAGCCATGATCGCACCTCCCGTGTGCGGTTGCGGTTAGGCCCTGGCCGGAAGTTGGTAGCACCAAGCCAGGGCCGCTTTATTTCTATTTCTCGGTCTCTTTCTCTTCGGCCAGTTTTTTCGCCCCGTAGAGAAAAATTTCCTTAAAATTTAATCCCTTTTCCGCCGCTAGAATTTTAAGCCGCCTATGCTCCTCTTTGTCCAGCTTAATGGAGATGGCAACAATTTCCTTGCTCATGGGGCGTAAGTACGTATTTACTCCCAGTCTGTCAAGCCAGACTCGCAAAATATAATCGACGCGAAAAATAGAAGTTTACTTGTGTTTTTTTGACATTATTCTCTTGTAATTATTGAGCATATTTGATGCAATCGACCAACTTTTTTGGATTTGATCAATATAGGTATTGCCTTCGATCATTAAATTAGACGTCTGTCTGTATAATGTAAAAGCTAAAAATAAATAGTCAGTTGGTCTTGGTTTATTGATATGAAGTTTGACATCTTCTTCAGTTAGACCCATCTCATTTACGTATTGAGCGGCTGTATAAAGTAAACGTTTTAGTTCAATAGAATTTACTCCAACTTGAACTGCTCCCTCAACTTTTCGTAATTCTCTATATAATTCGTTAGCACTTGCAAAAGATTGTGTTGTAACGAACAAAAGGAGCATAATAGTAATGACGCTACATTTTCGCATTTTTGTCCTCCAGTTTTTGTTTCGATAACAGGTTTTCTGTATATCTTTCAAGGCCCAACCCTGCGCAAAACTGAGCCCCCCCCCCATCTCGCGGCGCAAAATTGCGCTCAGTGCCGCGAAGTATCTTCTGCCGGCCGAGGAGGAGAAGGCCAGAGAGAGGCAGGCAGCTACCCAAATCAAAGACGGCACAGCCCCGGTGGTGGAAAATTTGCCACAACCGGATGGTTCAGCCGGCAAGGCCCGCGATCTGGCCGCCGCCAAAGTCGGCCTGTCCGGGAAGACTGTGGACGCAAAAAAAGGCGGTCCGGCCGAGCCAACCGAACCGCCCCACGACACCAGCCAGCCCGGTGCCGCTATCCGCGTTGAAATCCCGCCCGCGTGATGACGTTGACGAGAATTTTTTCCCCTTCAGATGATTTCATATATTCCCCCAGAAGTTTGCCATCCACCACATTGATCACCTTGGTATTCGCGTTGACCACGGGCGGCTTTGACTCCTGCTGGCGTTGTGAGCCTTGGCCCACGTCTACCTTCACACCCAAGTCGTTGTTGCTCATGCGCTTAAGCGGCATGATGGCCTCGTAACCCTTCTCGCCAGCCACCCCGAGCCCGCCAGATGCAAACGCGTGGAATCCGCTGTCGGCCGTCGTAAACAGCGTCGGAGAAGTCAAGATGGAGTTCGTGGGCAGCGTGGTGCCCCCTGCAAACGCGCCGCCGTGGGCGAAGCCGAAGAGACTCAGAAGCGACCAACTCGAATTGGCGGTAGCTCCAAAAGTTTTGGTGAGAAAATCACCTGTAAACTGCTTCGCTATCGAATCAAAAATATTATTTATCCATTGCTCAAGAATTTTTTGCGCGAAGTTCCCGAATGCGTCACCGGCCCGTTCAAGAAAAGACGTCAGGATGTCTTCTGTGTCTAGCGTTCCTTTTGCGATGCCTTTAAGGACATCTCCGAATGTATCGCCAATTGCTGAAGATATGTCGCGTGAAAGAGAGAACAGGTCTTCGCCAAGCATCTTGGCATTGTCTCGCATCCTGGACATATCATCTTTATACGTCCCAAACTTGAGAGATAGAGTCGCGTAAAATGCGTCTGTAGCTTCTCCATATTTCTGGATATCCTTTAAGGTCTTCTCCATCGCGTCTTCTTTGTTGACCTTGGCAAACGCTTCACGCTCCTTGTCCCCGGCCTTTTGTGCGGCTGCGATGATCTCGTCATAGGCGGCCATGCGCACAAGGACCATCTTGGAAGATACTTCGGAAAAGCCCTGGAGGTCTTGCTCGTAGATTTCAAGCCGAGCTTCATGGGCTTTCTTTTCCTCACTATTTATTTGGTTATAAGCATCAGCATACTCAGTGAACGACGTCGCCGTGTCCATGACGTTCTCGGCGCTTTTTAGGCTCTTGAGCTGTGAAATGAGCGCCATAGCCTTATCAAGCTCAGCTCCTTCAGGGAGTAAGCCCCGGAAATAGCGTTCCTGATCCCTCGCCCATTCGCTGATCTCCCGCTCCCCACCTCCCCGGATAAGCCCCATGTCGCCGGACATCTCGCCCACCTGCTGCATAAGATCGGCGGTGGCTTTCATGGCATCGTGCCAGGCCTTGGTTTCAGCGATCTTCTTTTCGATGGCACGGCTCTGTTCGAGCACATCCAGGGCTTTGGCAGCGTCCCCGGTCGCCCCCTTGGCGCCGATCATGCTTTTGCGGATCGTCGTCCCGAGCTGGTCGTATTTTTTGTCGATAGCGGCCAGTTTGCCGCTCAACGTATCGCCCTCAAGTTGCGCCTGGAGCTGCTGTTGCTGGTCCAAAGCCTGCTGGAGGTAGCCGGCGGCTTGCTCAGCATATCGCGCGGCGGAATTTGCCCCACCTTGGCCAGTGCTTTTCAACGCAACCTTGAGGTCTGTCACCTTCTTTGTGATCTTATCGACCTGCTTCGAGAGGTCGCCACCGAACATGCTGGAAAGTTCCGGGATGGTTCCTGTATTGCTCCCATGCAATATTGATTGCGTTTGCTGCTCTTTTCTGTACCTATCGCCAGCTTGTTGCATTTTTTTGACAAGCTCTTCCTGGCTCGAAAAAGCCCAATCGCCAAAGCTCATCTTCCCGGTCGCAACAGCTATGCCACCAGCTATGATGTTTGAGAATCTATTGTATTCTTTTGTCGCCAACAAAATAGCGTCAGTGACCCAGCCAACGGCGGTAGCTATGCCGCCAAATGTGGTGACGATTGGTTCTTTGCTGTCTTGAACTGACTTTGTAAAGCTGTCCATGCCAGCAATCATTTGTGGCGCAAGCTCTGATCCGAACTCAATGGCCAGTTGCTTTATTGTGCTATCAAAGGTGTCTTTTGCTTCCTTAAAAGTGCCCTGCAACCTTGAATATGCGTCATTCGTTTCGTTGGCACCATTAAGAATCTGGTTGAACATATCCTGGTATCTCCCCCATCCCTGGGAAGAGAGGGCAGATATGCCAGTCAAGGCCTCCTGGGATTCAAACAACTTACCCAGAGAAAAACCGGAATTTGAGGCAACAGACTGAAGGAGTTGCAGAGAACCGGCCAGACCATTTTGCTTTATCATGGCCTCGCCGGAGGCATAGCCCAACGCCTTGAGGACCTTTTCCATGTTCTCGGTCGGCTTGTAGAGACCGATCATGATGGAACGCCATTTCGTGGCCGCCTCGGCTGTTGAGCCAGACGTCTGGGTAATCAACGACAGTCCGGCCGCCATTTCATTTTGCGATATGCCAACAGCGTGGGTGGTTGCCGCCACATCGCCGATGACAGGAACCAGCTCTCGGAAGCTCGTCTGCCCGAGACGTTCCATGCGGAAGAGCAGGTCGGAGGCGTCGGTTGCAGACTTTATCTGGCCGTCGAAGCCCGTCATGAGCTTGGTCAGGGCCTTGATGGTTTCCGCCTGCTCGACGTGGGCCGCCTTCGAGGCTTTGGACGCCGTGGTGAGCAGGTTCATTGCGGCGGACGCGTCGGTAACGCCAGCCGAAATCGTTTGGTAGTACCCTTGCATCAAAGCAATCGGGTCACCAAGCTGGCGGGGCATCGCCATAATGTCGGCGCTTATCTTAGACAGATTCTGGTCTGTTACCTTGGCCATGTCGATCAAGGCACTTTCGTAGTCTGAATGGGCAGCGAGCGATTTTGAAAATGTGCTTTCCGCAGCCCTAAATCCTACATATGCGGAAGCAAGAGCGACAATCTGTCTTCCCAGCTTGAGCGCACCTGTGCTCATGCCGTCAAAAGTCGATATGGCTTTTACACCTGTCTTATTGAAACTGTCCGTGTTCTTTTGTGCATTGGACAGGTGGCCAGACAAATTGTCGATACGGCCAGACAGGTCTACGCTTGACTTTGAAGCCCGATTAATAGCCTCGGTGAGATATTTTGCGGCAAGAGCAAGGGCATCAACATTCTTTTGCGCCCCTGTCCCGGACTTGCCGAGGTTATCGATATCCCTGGAGGCGTTCTTCGCTTCCTGGGTGT
>PJLO01000066.1 GCA_003010405.1 Acidobacteriota bacterium
TTCCGGCGGACTACTTTTACTCCGCCGCAGAACGCCGCTCCCGCGGCGTACTGTGACCTATTTTTGCTCCGGCGCTTACAGACTGAGTTGCACCACTGGAACATCAGCTTGCGGGTAAACATGGCACAGCACCGACCAAGTGCCGTGGTCGAGCCCCCAGCTTCATCGCGTCTGACTGGCAAAGGAGCAAGCGGCTTCTGCACGCGGGCGGCAAGCTCCGGGGCACCGGGAGCCGGATACTGCACGTCAAACAGTTCGCCGGGAAAGCCACCGAAGTCGTGAATCGTTCTCGGGGCGGTACTGACCGTCACCGCAGCGTCCTGAATGTACCAGTGCGCTGAGACGCACAGAATGGCTTTGGGAGCGGAAGGCTTGCAGCCGCCCCACGCTTCGGTGTACTGGTTGCGGGACAGGGCATTCATAGGATGTCGTGCCCGAAGAAGACGGCTGGCATCAAGTTGGACATGCCTTTCCTCCCCGCTCTATTCTTTCTACGGACAAGATGCGGGAGCGCAAAGTTTCAAGTGACTACTTGCACCCTAGCGAGTACGCCTGACCCTCTTCGAAAAACCCACCCTTCGTGAGGCGGACGCTCCGATAACCAACCTTACATAGAGCCGCCTTGCTACTCGGGAGCACCGTCGTCACGAATTGAACGCGGGTCGGCGTGTCTTTGAATATGTCAGAGTCGATGTGAAGTTGATTCTTCGGGTCGAGACTGGGTCTAACGCTCATCTCCAAGCCCATGCCAGTAAGCTCGTCTTGCAACAACTTAGCGAAGGCTTCCCGCTCTGCGTCATCTGCCTTGTCTTTGGCTACCATCTTTGCTTGAGCTTCTGGGGAAATTGTCCAGCCATCCTTGAAGTCGAAGACCAAGGTCTCGTCCTCGTTCTTCTGCTGAAGATACCCAGCGTCCTTGCTGGGGTCGCTCTCAAGGCCCCAATGGTAGTACGCAGCCGTGTGTGAGCCTTGACCACAAGGGCCTTTGACTACATAGTCCTCGTTGGCGCACTTCGCACCCCGGTAAAATTCAACGACTCCAGAATTGGAGGACTCCCACTCTGTTGACTTAAGACCGAGGTCTGCAAACTGTCGAGAGCGGACTTTTTCCCGGAAAAGCCAGAGCAAGCTCCTGAGTTGGTCATCCGTCGTGTTCACCGGAACCACTATCGAAACCGACAATGCATGAGGATCCCCTTTGAAAACTTTGAAGTTTGGGGGCGGGGTCGAAGGTCGAGCTATGGCCTTGGGTACTTCCGGTGCAACCGCAACCGGGACGACGGGTTGCGGGCTCTCTCTGCACCCGAGAAGAGCAAACGTCAGCAACGACGAGCACACAGCCAGACTAACGAATGTATTTCTCAATATCCACCACTGGGTGAGGTTTGTACTACGACACGATGCTACACCGAAGACTGGAGAGGGTAAACAGAGTTCAACGATGACCAAGCCCTTTTCAGACGACTGGCGGTCTCCGCCTTCGCAGCTTCGTCCTTCGCAAAATCGGAGTATGGATGCGAGGTCACATCAACCACAAGTTTCATCCCCTGCCACTCCGCCGCCCGAATCGTTTCCGCCGCATCCATCGAACTCAGGTCTTGATTCTTCCACGCGGCAATATCAGGAATCTCGGCTCCTAGGATTGAGCAAACCGTGTTCTGAGGCTTCTGACCAAGAACAACGAGGAGACGTGGCCTCATCGCCTCCAATTGAAACCGCAGAAAGTCACCGCAGAACTGGCAGAAGTCTGGATGACGACTCCAGTCGAGATAGTCTATGGCCTTCTTCACCGTCCTGAGTCCAAGCACTGCGTTGGTGTAGAACCCGACATCGCCGGATAAACCACGCCTGAGGGAGCCTTTCTGATGCCTAAAGTTCGGACTGTAATGGAAGAGCACGACGGCACACCCGTTCGGGGCTTCCTCCATGCTCCGGCCAGTCTGTCAGGCGACGGCATAGTCCTCACCCACGGAGCCGGGGCAAACTGCCAGTCTCCTCTCCTCATCGCGCTTGCTGAGGCGTTTGCTGAGTCCGGCCTGACCGTCCTCCGCTGCGACCTACCGTTCCGCCAATTGCGACCGCATGGGCCTCCGCCTCGTGGCAGCGCCGAGCGCGACCAGCAGGGGCTTCGGGCTGCCATCACCTCACTAAGGCTGCACGTCTCTGGGCGGCTATACCTCGGTGGGCACTCTTACGGCGGTCGCCAAGCGTCCATGCTCGCGGCGGCGGAGCCGGGGTTGGCGGACGCACTCCTCCTGCTGTCCTACCCGTTACACCCGCCGAAGCGCCCGGAGGAGTTGAGGACGGGGCACTTCCCGAACCTCAGAACGCCTGCCCTGTTTGTCAGCGGTACTCGGGACGGCTTCGGCACCATCGAGGAGCTACGGGCTGCTATCGGCGTGATTCCGGCTAGGACGGAATTGCTCCCAGTCGAGGGTGCGGGACACGAGCTACTGACCAGCAAGAGCCGCGCTACCGTTCCAGCCACGGTGGTTGAGTATTTACTGCGGTTCTGCTCCTGAGGCCGCAAGGAGAACACTCAGACGTCCGATGGCCAACGAAAAGCAACCAAACTCAGGCGGGCAAAATCATATATACAACATTATGTATGTGCTGCTACACTCCAAGGAATGAAATCCGGAAAGCGGCACGAGGCGGTCATCGCTTGGGAAGGTGATTCCAAGGAGGTCATCCACGACTTTCCAGAGGGCGTTCGTTCTGAGCTTGGCATCGACCTTCAGTTGCTTCAATGGGGCGCGGAGCCAAACAGCTTCCGTCCGATAGCGTCGGTCGGCAAAGGCGTCTTCGAGCTTAGGCAGCAGGATGACGCAAGCTGGTATCGAGTGATTTACCTGTCCCGCATTGAGGATGTGATTCACGTACTGCATTGCTTCGTGAAGAAAACAGCCAAGACGCCCAAGAAGGAGATCAACCTAGCGAAAGCGAGGTTGAAGCTAGTTCACCAGAGATTGCAAGCGCAGAAGAAGCAACAAAAGCAGGAGAAGAAAAAAGGCCATGGCGAAGCGTAACGAACCTACTCACATCACTCGCGGGAGCGTACTTGACGACCTTGGCTTCTCGCCGGAGAAGGCAGCGATTCTGAAGATGAAGGCCGAGTTTCACGCGGAACTTATTCGCAGCGCAAGGAACTACAGCCCTAAGGAGCTTCAGACGATACTGAAGGAACCGCAGCCCCGTGTCAGCGAGTTTCTGAACGGCAAGATCGCCTCCGTCAGTCTGGAGAAGATGTCCGTGTATGCGTTCCGGTTGGGTTCTAAGCCTACAATCAGGCTCAAACTCAACACGAAGCAGACCAAGGCAGTAGCTCGGAAGACCGCAAACTCCGTTCGCGTCACAGGGTCTAAGCAGCGAACAGCCGCAGCACTGTAATGGCCATTCGGTATCGCTCCGCCGTCGCCCCGATTTGCAGGAGGTCGAACACTTGACACATCCAAACGGAGGCTCAGCTCCTTTCGGAGCAAAACACAGCTTCGCTGAGGCGTATAAGTTTGTCGGCACAAGCGGAGTGGTTTTCCAGTCAACGACAAACGAGAGGATGGAGGCTCGCCAAAGTGTCTCAAAAGACGGCCTAACGCCGCTGATCGTGTTTTCGGGTGAGCGCAGTACGCATGGAAGAGCGTGTGCCAAGTGTTGGGGGTTTCGCATCGACTGTAGTGGTTCCCGTATCGGGCAGTGCGCTGAGGCTTTGGACGCCATCATCCGCTAGCTGGTCATAGCTAGTCCAAAAGGTTCTAGCCCGTACCCCAGCTTTGCTGGGCTTTTTGCCTGCTGATCCGGCCTCGCCGGGCTGGTCAACGACTACAGTCTGTGGACCTGAACCGGAGCTTCGTACCACCCCTGCTCCTTTGGGTTGCGCACATATTCGTGGCAAACCGCCGCATCTGCGATGCGAGGAACCGAATAGCAGGATACGACGGAGCTTTTCGGGAGACCGCGCTCAATGGCGATAGAGAAATCTTTGACGGAACTGTCCGCAATGGGCTCGTCTTCGAGTTCATCGAGAACGGCATTCGACAGTTCTTCCAAAGTAGCCGTGGAAATCCGACTGCACGGGACATCCACTATAACCACAGTGGGCGTACCTACTTCAGCAAGCAGAGTCTGCACATTCCATCCAAGCTCTCTCGTCAAGTCTGCCGCCACCCCCGCGAGGGCTTCCGAACCAAACATCAGGTAGTGTCCGCACAAGTCCACAAGCTCTCGGTCATCTATCCCGACCCACACGCGACCATCTGTTCGAGAACTCACTACCTCCTCTAGGGCGTGTTCACACTAACGAGTAATTTTCTGATATTGTGAGTAGGTGGAGA
>PJLO01000067.1 GCA_003010405.1 Acidobacteriota bacterium
TCTCTCCTTCGAGCACCTTCCTGGCCAGTTCGTCACGGTTGATCAGCACGAAAACCTCCTGGGACTTTTGCCCCTTAGTGGAGGTTTACACAGATTTCGTTACAGGCCCGCGTTACTCCGCTCTGTGCTTAAAGGGGAGTGTCCTACTGACGGATATCTCCCTACTCCAGACCTACCTGGATGCTGTAGTCTACAGAGCCCGAGGACGTCTCTTGCGGGGCTTGGCCAGAGTCTATGTGGATTCCATTACTTCTTTCCCTCAAGCCACAACCTTATTAGCCGCCTTTTTGTCTCCCCGCGCACGCAACATGGGACGACAATGGGCCGAACCCGCTGAACGATTTCACCTCTTCAACCCGACAAAAGTGGTGGACTATCTTGCGGACTACCTGCTTCGCCAGGATGTCATTGCGACGCAGGGTATCGCTGCCATCTTCGATCAAGCCGGATTACCACCGGGCGTGGCCTTATCCGAACTCGGAGCCAAGGTCTTCCAAACGGCCCTCCAAAGAGGCTCGAAACAAGGACGCCGGTTGGACTCCATTGAGATTGCCCAGCGCATCATTGACTTGGCGACCACAAATCAAGGCTGCTTGTTCCTCCAAGGAATCCCCTCCGTGGTTCTTGCTGTTACAGATGCCCTGCTCCTGCCCTTCCAGTCAATCGCGGCACCGAAGCCCATCCGTAGTTTAGTGGAGACTTATCTTCTGCGACAGTTGCGCGATCCACGCCTTGATGGGGCAATGTGGCATCCCGTGCGGCCTGAGGCCAAAGCGGTCATGCATGGCTGGCTAACAGAGCAGTCTTTAGAATTATTTTTGGGAATTGTTGATAAGGTAGCCAACAAAGACGAAAAAACATGCCGCATGTGGAGCATGCGTGGTAAATTCTGGAGAGCTTATCATCGCAAAAAATTTATTGATCAAGCTTGGGTTGTGCTTGGTATTAATGGTGAGCGTGAAGTCAAAAGGGTCATTGCGCAGACGGATTCTTCTCCTGGGAAGGCCTTAAGTTATGCCTCTCTTACGCATTCTACAGACATCAATAACCATATAGTTTTAATTCTAAAGATAGACAATTTAATCGTTGTAGACTGGAGCCATAATGGACGCTGCCATATCTGGCATGAACAAAATGCTTCTGCTCCAAAATTATATAAACAACTATACAGCAAACAAGATTTAGAATTTGGTTCCGAGAAACCAGGACCGTATACACATTATGCCAATGGCTCCTGGCGTGAGAGTGTTGCGAAGCATATTCGAGATGAAACGGGTAGATTTGTTTCTAGCAACGAATATATCTAGAGGTCTAGCTCCAGCCATGTCACTCGCACTGATTTATACTCCCATTGCTGATGGCGTCTTGTTTCAGGTAGCTAAGACTTCTTTGCTTGGACGACATACTGTTATTTCCTCTGCCAAATGGAGCTCCATCGACCTGGGGACGCTGTCAACCTCAGTCGCCATGCTTCTGCGTACCAGAGAAGAGGCCGATTTGGCTGCTCAACCCGGCGAAGAAGGGACAACTCAAGCCCCGTCCATTCGCCAAAACAACGGCGTCCTGCTGCGCCACCAATGTGTGGCAAATCTGAGCCCAACTCAGGCGCAGCTGCTTGGCCTGCCCCCATGCACACCGTTGTGCCTATCCATCCAAAGCCGTGGCATCATGAGCCAGGACGACTTTCGTTTAGACTCGACTTGGCTCAACCCACTAGGGCAGCGAGCTATCGGGGCTCGCCGAGTGGGGGCCATGATCCAACACATGGGGGTTTGGCAACGCCTGCCCAAGTCCCTCTACGACTTGGTTTCCGCCATTGACGACTTCAACTCCATTGCACCCGGAAATCAGGATGAGCGACGCAAATATTTGGCCCGCTTGACCGACGCGTTGCCACAGCAGGCAAAAGATCAGGTCACCCGCGACGGTTACCTCGACAGTCTACGGGTCTACCATGCCGCGGCCCTGTCCCTGCGGCTAAAAACCTCCAGGGCAACATTCAATGTCGAGCCTGTACTCTTCGGGCTCAAACACCACGGCGTGGAAGACTTAGGGGATTCATTCCAGGAAGACGATGCAAACCAAGAAGCGGCGATCTCTTTTCCTCTGGAAAGCGAGGCTCTCCTGCCACCAGCACTTCATGATCGATTTGCCAAGGATTTCGCCGTCACCTATCCCCAGGTTCGTTCATCCTACGTACTCGGCGACAATCGCTATATTTTTATCGATCCGATAGTGCGAGGCGCTTTGGAGGTGGTCAAAGAGATGCAGCAGGCTTCGCCCGAAGTGCGTCGAGACTTTGCCCGTAGCCCCCAACGGCATTTCCAGGAGCGTTTGGGCGAGCGTTTTGGCGAGGCCGCAGTCGAGGCCATGTTCGTGGTCACCCAAGAATACTCGGAGCGTGTAGTGGGTCTCGGACTGTGGGTCCCCACTATTCTGCCATGGATTAAACGCGCCCCCAATTCTTGGCGCCCGGAGTCTTATGGACTGAAGGTCGAGGACAAAACGGTTGAATTTGGCAACCCAGAGGCTGTCATTTCGGCCATAAGAGATGTGCATGCAGCCATAGATCAGGGACGGCCCAGTGTGGTCATCCAGGGGATGGTCATCCCGGCCGCGACACCGACACTCGACGCACTCTCAAGCATCGCCAATCTGCTCAAACCAGCCCTTAAACCGGAGGGGGATACTGTCGAGCCACTGGAGCCACCCACTGAGGACGTGGCAGGCCCTATTTTTATGGAAGTGGCCGAAAACTTGGAGGACACCCAGTACTGCTCCTTCCGGCGTCGCGTGCCTGTGGACGCGCACTACAACCTGCCGCACGGCCTCCGTACTACGCTTAAGCCCCACCAGCAGGAGGCTTTGGATTGGTTAATCGGGATGTGGTCGAGCGGTACCAGCGGGGCATTGCTGGCTGACGACATGGGGCTGGGCAAGACACTGGCTTCTCTGGCCTTCCTTACTTGGCTCCAGCAACGCAACGTGGAGCTAGGCCGTAGCCAGAAGCCGATTCTGATCGTGGCACCCACCAGCCTTATCGGCAACTGGAAACAGGAAGTGCAAACCCACCTCGACGAGCGCGGCTTAGGCGATTGCATCGAAGTGCACGGCCCGCAGCTGCGTCAACTGCGCCTGCTCAAAGGACGTGATGTCGACAGCGGCACCGCACGTCTTGATGTTCCGCGTATCCAAGAGGCCAACTGGGTGCTCACGACTTACGAAACTTTGCGTGACTATCACCACAGCTTTGCTGTCATACCCTGGAGCGCTGTCGTATTCGACGAGATACAGAAAGCCAAAAATCCGACTTCCCAAATCGCCAGGGCGGTAAAGGTGCTGCGCGCGGACTTCTGCCTAGGCTTGACTGGCACTCCCATCGAAAATTCTTTTGCTGACCTTTGGTCAATCATGGATGCCCTTCTGCCTGGGTTCCTGGGAGACCTCAAGGGCTTCATGGCCAAGTTCGCCGATGCAGACATGGATACGCTTAGACAGCTCAAGAACAAACTTGAGGGGAGTGGGCAAAAGGTTTTTCGCCCCATGCTGCGAAGAATGAAGTGTGACACCCTCCAAGGGCTACCGGCAAAAACAGAACATGTTGAACAAGCAACTATGCCTCCGCGCCAAGCGCAGGTTTATGAAAACGCCCTTCGGGACTATGGCAAGAGTGAGGCAGGGACTGGACTGAAATTGTTACAAACCCTGCGGATGATCAGCCTCCACCCGGACTCGCCGGACGCCTGGATTCGTTCAGGGGACGACTACATCGGCTGGTCCGCCCGGCTAGCCCGGACCATGGCGCTGCTCGATATAATCAATAGCCGAAGGGAAAAGGCGCTAGTTTTTTTGGAATCGCTGGAACTGCAAACGGTCCTAGCCGTAAAGCTCAAAGAACGCTACCGGCTGAGCCGCCTTCCCTATATTATCAACGGATCTGTGCCCGGGTCTGTGCGGCAGAAGTATGTCCAGGCTTTCCAGCAGGAACAGAGTGCATTTGATGTGATGATTTTATCTCCCCGGGCTGGTGGGGTAGGGTTGACTCTGACTGCGGCTAATCACGTCATTCATCTTTCTCGCTGGTGGAATCCAGCCGTAGAAGATCAATGCACAGATAGGATATATCGAATCGGTCAAGAAAAGCATGTTCATGTCTATTATCCTATGGCTATACATGGCCAACCCCATCTAAAGGACTACAGTTTCGATTTAAGACTGCATGAACTCTTGGAATGACCTTTCCCCCGCCAGGTATCCCAGTTAAAAGTTCGTGACGCCGGCCAAGGA
>PJLO01000068.1 GCA_003010405.1 Acidobacteriota bacterium
CTCCTGAACTGTACCCGCTTTACCGAAAAATGGCGAATCGCAAGCGAACTCCAGAACCTGTGCAGAGCGTCCCTAACCAATCCGTAGAAATTTCGACGGCGACATCACTTAATTTCAACTTCTTGCCGCTCAGGTGGTCGAGTTGTTTATCCAGATAAGCCGGAGCTGCTATTGGACCGGGAATGAAGCGCGTAATATCGGCAAGTTCTTTTCCGGCAAGAACGGCAGCAAATCCGGGTGGCAGCTCGCTGAAGCGTTTTCCAGTATCACGACTGTGCCCGCCGAAAACCCACCACACAATATTCGATTCTTCAAGCAAAAGGTTGTCTGACCGTTCTAGGACGCGTGTCGCCTGCTCAGCCAGAGACGCTACCTTATTGAGGGTGTCATTTAAGCCCTTTAACATCGTATCGAGTGGCTGTTGTAACTGCACAGCTTGGTTTGTTGCGCAAGCAGCCTTCACAGCCTCAATCAGCTGGTCATGTTCAGCTCCCACCACGTTCGGTCTAGCGTCGAGCTTGCGTACAGCTGCCGAGCGTGCCATAAGGTAGGTTTGAGCGTTCCTGACGATATCGGGGACGACAGGAGCCTTCCTGAAGCTCGGCGCGGCGGCAGAAATCAGCAACAACGCGGCTGTATCGGCAACGTGAGATGAATGTTCCAATACTGACGCCAAAGCTGCGCCGCAGAGGACCTGCAATTCGAGCGCATTGTTTTGCGTGGGGAACGCAGTATCAGTTGCGAGGAGCTGCTCTACGAAGCGAGCGATAACGGTCACGTCCCTAGCGGGAATCCCTACAAAGCACCGGATTAACTCCGCTATTGTGTTTTTGTCAACGTTCTTCGTAAACACCTCTATTGCTTGTGAACGCGCAAGCAAGTCTTCGTGTCGGGGTTGAATGTTAGCTTTTCGGTACCACTCCCCAAATGACGGGTTCATTTATGCCGCTCCAGTCTTGTCTGTTTGAGCAGAATATTTTTCAACTGCGCACTTTAAGTTATCCAGTTTGTTCTCTTGCTGCGCTCTGATGAAGTACCTTCTGTACAATTCGTTGTCTCTTGCGCCCTCGTCCTCGTCGCGTACTAAATCCAATTCCTGTGCAATCGCCAACTGCAGATGATGCGGAAGACTAAGGAACTTGTAGGTGAGTTTTCTCGCAGACCACATTTCGATACCTCTTTGAACATGCACAGCTTCTGCTGCACTGGAACTGCTATCCTCGCCTGCAGACGTTGGTGAAACCTGTTTCGAAGACTGCCACTCAGGCAGCGGGAGAATAAAGTCTCGGTATTCATTGCCGCCTTCTTGGATTTCCGGCATGAACTTTCCTCCGCCCACGTCTTCACGGTACACACGCGGATAGACACGCACGAGCATCACCCTTCGTCCAGAGTTCTGCTCAACAGAAACTTGGATGAAGTTATATCGCGGTTGCCAGTTCGGCTCCCGTTCATCAGGTTGCATCGCACCTGATGCGATACGAACTCCATCCTCGATGCGCGTTAGTCTCTGCCGATGTTTGTGCCCAAACAGCTGAATCCTCGACCGCTTACCGAACAAGTCCTCTGCCACATCTTGGTCAAATAGCCACTGGGGTGGGTGATGGCACAATGCAAGATATTCCACGCCATCTTGTCTCGTAAACTCCATCTGACGCTTTCCAAGTACCAGCTTGTGTGATGCGTCGCTATCCAATTCGTCGGAAACGATTGCGGAGTTCAATCCGCGCATCCTCAGACATGAACCATCATTGAGGGTTACGTCGTGCTCCCAGTATGGTTTTTCTGGGTAGATATCGCACTGGAATCGCGCTGCAAAGTCGTTGTAACTCTGAATGGGTCTTAAGATTAGCTTCTTAGCCTCTTCATCCTTCACCATATAGCTGGCTAATTTGTCGTCGATTGTCGCAGCGTCAGCTCTGAGGTCCTTGTGAATATGCTGTATCAGAACGCTTTTCTCGATAGCGCCTCTATTCACATCGTGGTTCCCCGGAACAACCCAGATTTTCTCGTCGGGGTCGATGTTGAGGCAGCTCGCGAACCTGCGCAACCATCCACTGGCAATATCGTATTCAGTTGGTTGGCCCGAAAAGGCTATGTCCCCTCCAACTAACAGCCCGTACACACCTCCAAGTACGCCCGTCTGTGTCGCTGAATCAAGTTCGAGTTCGTTCCTTAGGTCCGCAAAAGCATCGTACGGAGTATTTGCGTTCTTACGGAAGTGAATGTCTGACAGATGAACAAAGGTAGTTGCCGTGTTCGGCATCAATATGGCCCCCTATGTCCCAGTGTTTCTACAACATAGTACACAGGTGAGTTGCCATTTCCAATCACAACAGAACACGGAAAACAACTCTATATGGGCGGCAATTGCAGTTAATGTGGTCTGGCGTAGCAGACTACCCCCCAGCCGCGGCTTCCCGCATCATCGCCTCCGCACACGCCGGATCGTCATTTTTCACCTGATTCACCCGGTTGCTCACTTCATAACACCGCATCAATGCCGGGTCGAACGGTTTCAGCAGGGTGCACATTGCATCTGTTCGCTGGAATCCGGGGCAAGCCAGCGATCGTTGAGTATGAGGCGGGTGTTTCTCGGTTAAGCGGCGAGAACCCGCGATATCTTGCGGAGGAGTTCAGTTGGGTGGACAGGCTTGGCAAGAACCTCGAATTCTTGTCCTCGCCCCCCGCCATCAGCCTGAAGGTCTCGGTAAGAGGCGTGCCCGGAAATGAAAAGCACCTTACAATGCGGAATGAACTTCAGAATTTCTATGGCCGCATCTATGCCATTCATCCCTCCCATCAAGATATCGCTTAACAGAAAATCGGGCTGAAACAAACAGGCGGTACGAACAGCTTCTTCTCCGCTGTACGCCGTGGCAACCTCGTAGCCCTGAAGTTCGAGTATCTTCGCAAGCGTGTCGGTTATCGGGGGCTCGTCATCAATAACCAAAATTCTTGGACTTCTGTACAACACAGCCGTTTCCCCTGTTGGCAACCATGAAAGCGGAACTTCTCCTACAATTGGGAAACGCAGCGGCAGCGTTCAAGCGTGTCATTTGTAGGATGTCCCTGACGGAAGCATATGTTTAATTGCGTTTTATGACAGATAATTTTTGATGAATTCGGGTTTCCCAAAGAAATGAGGAAGGGTCTACAGGGCGATCAAAGCAAGAAGGGTTTCAGCCATTTAGCTTTCGGGTTGAGATGGTGAGGGGTGGAGCTTACGGCGAGAGCATTGAGTTGATGTTCTAGAAAGCCGCCGTCCGTTCGCAAGCCATCCCCCGAATGGCATCTTTCGCTGTACAATCGTCTTCACATTACGTTGCTGGACACTGAGACTCACCTTGCTTGTAGTTTGCTAGGCACCTAAATGCTGGAACATCCGTTTCTAGGTTTAGAAAAGAGGCTCCACACCATGTCCGACAGATGCGCCAACCCCTCTTGTTCTGTTTCGCTCCATCCAGACGAAGGAAAGCTCTTTTGCGCTGAGATTGAGATTAGTAACGCGACTGAAGTGCATCAGCGAAAGACAGCTTATGTCTGGCTGTGCGATGGTTGTGCTCGGCGAATGAAGCCGGAGAGCGAGGTCGCCGGAGAGATAATACGGGTGCTGATTGCTCAGAGCTCTGGTACAGCCACAGCAGTCGCCCCCTCTGTGAACTGAATCTGGAAGAGCCTGATGCTAGCCATTTGGAAGTTCGCTGCTGCGTGCCGGAAGATCGTGCCGCTGGTGGAGTTCGCGACGACGGGCTTTGGGTTGAAGTTCTGTGCATCACCTGAGCACAGTGAGCGCAGAGCCAAGTGTACTCCGTTCTCCGCTCATCCCCGCCAGCCTTGTTGCCGAGGTTGATGTCTAAGTGGAACAGCTTGCCCTGATGGTCGGGACGGGTAGCGATACACGAGCTATTGGCGCATTTTCCGACCGTGAGACATCCTTGATTAGCAAAGGAACCTACGTTTCGGGATTCATTCCAGCACCGACACTGCCTGATTCCGGTTGGAGTTCGGTTCTTAAAATCAAACCGTCTGCCGCCTAAACCCGAATCGGCGGCAGTTTAAGCCGTATTTCTGTGTAAGCACTTGTTGAGCGGCGAATACCTCGTTATCGCGGACGCCAACTCTGCTCCGCCAATACTGAACCCGAGTGCTTTTAGCCAACCGCGCTTTGCAAAAAGCCCCATGTCAAGGGCGGAGTAAAAGTAGGCCAGTAGGGCGGAGTAAAAGTGAGCCAGTAG
>PJLO01000017.1 GCA_003010405.1 Acidobacteriota bacterium
TTCCGGCGGACTACTTTTACTCCGCCGCAGAACGCCGCTCCCGCGGCGTACTGTGACCTATTTTTGCTCCGGCGCTTACAGTAGATGTGAACCTGCCCCGTTTCGAAACATGAGAACCAAACTCCGCAAAAAAGCGACCCCGGTTCCGAGGTCGCTTTCTTGAAAGAGGCAAGGGAGGGTGGGATCTTGGGTAGGAGAATTTTAGGTGCCGCTCCACCTTGTTGGAGCGGCCAAGAGAAGTCGACACTTCTTGAAGGGAATTTCCATTGAGTCTACGGCCTCTTTGTTACTTTGTAAGATGCACGTTCTCATCCAAGGATGACAATAATTTGAGTTGTTGTGAAAAAAACTTAAAGCCGTTCATTTTATGGAAATTTCCCAGGTCCCGGGATTGACATTCGAGGAACTCGATGGCGTTGCCTGTGTAATAACGTCAGGAATTGATGCCATTTTTACCACTATCTGGCACCTAAAGACGAATTGTTGAGGCGATCCTGCTCTTCCATCGCCTTTAGCTTGTTGAGAAGAGCCTTGTAGCTGACTTTCAGAATCTTTGCAGCTTGACGCCGATTCCACCGCGTCTGGTTCAGCACGCGTTCGATAGCCTCACGCTCGGCCTGCATGGCCGCTCGCCGTCCAATTTCCAGCAACGAAAGCGACCCAAGTTCTGGCTCCACCACTTCGGCGAGCGATCCAACTTCAGTCTCCACCGAAGCGAGCACAGGAGGAATCTGGCCATCGCCTGAGACGCCGTTGACTTTCGGTTCCCAAGCCGGAGTTTCCGCGCCATTCTGAGATGAGGGCACAGGCTTGTGGGTGGCGAGTTCACGTATAATTTGCGCTTCGTTGCCCACAATTACGTAGCGCTTGACCAAATTTTCCAGTTCGCGGATATTGCCCGGCCAGTTGTACTCAATCATGCGGCTCACTGCGTAATCGGTGAACGGGGGAGGCTGCTTTCCGTAATATTCGCTGTATTTGCGGAGAAAAAAATCGAGAAAGACCGGAATCTCTTCTCGCCGCTCGCGCAATGGTGGAATGTGGATAGTAATTACGTTCAGGCGATAAAAAAGGTCCTCACGAAACGTTCCTTCTTCCACGGCTCGTTCCAGTTGTTTGTTAGTTGCCGCCAGAACGCGAACGTCAACGGCAATATCGCGTTTTCCGCCAAGCCTGGAAAATTCGCCATCCTGCAAAACGTGCAACAGCTTTGCCTGCAGAGCCGGATGCATCTCGCTGATTTCGTCCAGGAATATTGTGCCGCCGTGGGCGAGGTCAAACTTACCCAGTTTTTGGCGATTGGCTCCGGTGAAGGCTCCCGGCTCGTATCCAAATAGTTCGCTTTCCAGCAGTTCGTGCGGGATAGCGGCGCAATTCACTTTCACAAAAGCCTTGTCACGGCGCAAAGAATGCGAGAACACCATGCGCGCCACAACTTCTTTACCGGTGCCGCTCTCGCCGCGGATGAGTACGGTCGCATTCGTGTCAGCAACCTGCTCAATGGTGTTTTTCACGTCCTCCATCTTGGGGCTGGTGCCGAACAACATGCGGAAATCGGTCTGCCGCCGAACTTGGTCGCGAAGCTGTGTCACTTCCTGGGTCAGCCGCTGTCCGCTCAGCAGGCGCGTCAGGCGCTGGTCCAACGCAGCGAGGTCAATCGGTTTGGAGATGAAATCGTCAGCTCCGAGCTTGGAAGCACGGAAGATCAATTCAGGCGCGCAACTGGTGGCGGTCATAATCACCGAAACTTCAGGCTTGATCTGCTTCAACCTCTCAAGCGTTTCCAGTCCGTCAATACCGCGTGTGTCCGCATCCAGCAAAACCAGGGCTGGGTCAAAGACCCGGAACATTCGGACAGCTTCATCTCCGGAGGAAGATGTACTCACGTCATACGTTCGCCGCGTCAGGTGGGCGCTCAAAAAGCGTGATTGGGCGCGATCATCGTCCACAATCAAAACTCTGGTTCTGCCCGCAACGTGCAAGTACTACCTCCCTCTCTTCTGTTAGAAGTGCCTGCTGTGAGTGGCACACTTCGAACTGTTAATCCTATCGCAAGTTCTCAGAGTTGGCACGAAGATAACAATCCTAGGTAAAATCTACACCGCCTTCCGTTCAGATTACGCCATGGCGTAAATGGAAAAGGCTGACAAGGAGTCAGCCTTTTCCATCCGCGATGAAAAGATCCTAGTTGTGATTATTAACCGTGCGAACTTTGCCCCGACTGGGCAAAAAATGATAGGGCGGCCAGGGGCCGGAAAGTGAAATTTCCACGTCTTTGAACTGGTGCAAAGCACTTGAATAACGATTCTGATATTTCTCCACACCGTTTGAATCAATAAGGTGCGCAATGTCCAAAATGATTCCGGAGTCTACTTTCTTGCAGGTAACCTCTTCCCGCAAGGGACTCAAGAGCTTGTGAACCTGTACGAAAAGAGCTCGCGCTTTCGTCTGGCGCTCACGATCACGGCTGGCTTGTTCCTTTAGTCTCGACAGGTATTCGCCACCGGCTTTATGAGGCAGAGAGGGAAGCATCTCGGTAATGGCGGCGCCTTCGGGCAGCGTGACTTTGATGAGCATTTCGCTCTTGCCGCGGAGCCTTTCAATCGACTCGGCAAAAGTTTTTTTATTATTTCGGATTGCCTGGCGAAGTGCTTCGTCGGACTCGAAAACCGTACCAAACTTGAATGGCAATACGGTTGCGACCTTGAAACACTCGCTTACGACACGGGCATGTTCCGTGGCTGATTTCTGGGTCAGTGGTTCTCCGTGTTGAAATTCACTCGCGATAACTACAAACTCACCGCAAGGAAATCCTTGCACGGGGTTTGTATTCACGCCTTTAAGAGACTCGATCAGAAACGGACGGCGAACTCTGCCTTGCTGGAAATTTGTTTGTTCGCTAATGCAATATGCATACCATGCCATTTTCGCTCTCCAACGATCCCCGGGTGAAGGGCGCTCGGGGCGGATCAAACCGCTAATCAGATATTTGGAAACTTCGCGGAAATTCTTGTTGGGGGAGGCGCTTTGTAAACCTTAATAGTTATCATTCGGATCGTCTGTTACAGCCGCGTCCGTTAGAAAATTGCTGAACCGCTATGAGCGAGCCACGTCGCTACAACTTATGAAATTTCAGTTCTAATGTAAAACGCTTAGTTTGGCAACCTTAGAAAATGCGCACCTTACCCCGCAAAAAAAAAGAATCTTCTATCCGCTTTCAAGTTAGATGCGCATGTTGCTAATTAGATGCCTCAGCACTTGTGAATTCAGCTCTGGATAGCATTGAGGGCAGCTGCCCTGTATAATTGGGGCTTCCGCGCCTAAGATTTACGAATGAGGATCTCGCCATTCTTCGCTCTGATTATGACTGCGTCACGCCTCGCTTGAACGGCCCACGAGCTCGCGGGTTGTTCAAGTTGCTCGGTCTTAGCATTCTATTCTTATTTCTTAGTGGCATTGCCTTTGCTCAGCAGGGCATTATCGAAGACATTCGTATTCACGGCAATCGTCGTATTCCGGCCGAATCCATTCGCGCCCGCATGTTCACGCATCCGGGAGATGTTTACGATCAGGCGGGAATGGAACGCGATTTCAACTCCTTATGGAACTCGGGCTATTTTGACGACCTTCGTATTGAGCGCGAAGAAAGCCCGAAAGGCTGGATCGTTCACGTCTACGTTAAGGAAAAACCGACCATTCGCGAAATCAAGTACATTGGGCTCACTGCGGTTTCGCAAAGCGACGTGCTGGACAAGTTCAAGGAACACAAGGTCGGATTGAGCCAGGAAAGCCAGTTCGATCCCACGCGCGTGAAGAAGGCGGAAGTATTGCTGAAGGAACTGCTCGCCGCACACGGTCATCAGTTCGCTACCGTCACCACCGAGATTCGGCAGATTCCACCTGCCGCGGTTGGCATCACCTTTATTATTAAGGAAGGCCCAAAGGTAAAAGTCGGTCAGATTAAGTTCGAAGGCAACAAGAAGGTGCCTTCGAAGTACCTGCGCAGTGCGATGCGTAACCTCAGCCCGAAGGGGATTCCACATTCGATCATTCTGGAGAACCTTTTCGCGCGCACTTTTGATGCCACTAAATTGACGGAAGACGCCGAGCGTGTACGCTTTGCCTATCAAGACAAGGGCTATTTCAAAGCGATTGTTGAAGACCCGAAAACAAAGATTCGCGACGTTACCGGAGTCTCTTGGAAATCCCCCCTTAAGGCGCGTAAGGGCAAAGTAGTAGATATCACGGTCCCGGTTGAAGAGGGTGATCGCTATCGACTGAAGGAGATCACCTTTACCGGCACAAAGGCCATTTCCAATACGGCCACTCTGCGTCGGCTTTTCAAGATAAAAGACGGCGATTGGTTCAATCGGACCGAGATCAGCAAAGGTCTGGAAGAACTTCGTAAGGCTTACGGAGCGCTCGGCTACATCAATGAAACCAACGTGCCGAACACGGAAATCGACGAAGAACACAAGGCGATCACGCTGAAAATCGACGTTGATGAAGGCAAGCAGTTCTTCGTGCGCCGCATTGAGTTCTCGGGCAATACGACCACGCGCGACAAGGTTATCCGTCGCGAACTCTCCCTCGAAGAAGGGCAGGTCTACAACTCCCGCCTCTGGGAACTCAGCCTTCTGCGTTTGAACCAGTTGAACTACTTCGAGAGCCTGAAACCGGAACAGGATTCAGAAGTTCATCAGGACGTCGCCGAAAGCACCGTTGATATCAACCTCAAGGTCAAGGAAAAGGGCAAGAACTCCCTTGGCCTGAATGGAGGCCTCAGCGGATTTGCTGGAGCTTTTGTCGGCGTGACTTACGAGACCAATAACTTTCTTGGACTCGGAGAGACACTGTCGCTTTCCGCCTCACTGGGAAACTTTCAGCGTAGCGTGATGCTTGGCTTTACTGAGCCATATCTTTTCGATAAGCCAATTCAGCTCGGCTTCACGGTCTATACGCGCGAATATAAGTACGACCAGATTCAACAAGCGGGCCTTTTTGGCGGGCAAAGACTGGATTTTTCGCAGGCCTTCGCGAACTCGCTGCAGAATTATTCACAATCGAGCACCGGTTTCACGATTTCCACTAGCTACCCGCTTCACCGCTCGTTTAAGCGCTTTGCGATGACCTACTCGTTTGATAATTCGAGTATCACCACCTATTCAGAAGCATCTCAGCTGCTTTTCGAGTTTTTGGCATTCCGAGAGGTAACCGGTAAGGCTGCTCTGCAGGGGATTACGACCAGTAAGATAGTGCCCAGCTTCACCAGCAGCACCATTGACAATCCCATGCGCCCGCACACCGGTCATAGCTACTTTATAGGCATGGACATCGCCGGCCTTGGCGGTAATGTGAGGCAAGTCCGTCCGATTGGCGAGTACAAAATGTTCCTGCCAATGAAGGGGCTTCACCGGCATAAAGATGGCTTGCAGACCCTGGGTATCCGCTTGCAGGCATCGTTTCTCACCGGGTATGGCGGCAGGACGGCTGCTCCCTTCGAACGCTTTTTCCTAGGTGGCGACACCGATCTGCGCGGCTTCGATGTTCGCGGGATTTCACCAATTGCGTTCATGTCAGACAAAGTTACCGTGCCCTTAACGAGTCCCGATGGCAATCTGGTTCCTGTTGATCCGAATAATTCGCGGGCGGGTACTTTGGGCGTGACGATTCCCATCAACCGCATCGTGTATCCAGGTGGTGATACAAGCCTTGTCAGCAACATCGAATACCGCATCCCGATCGTTGGTCCGGTAACACTTGCGCTGTTTGCCGATACGGGCATGAACATGGCCCTGCGCCCGTCCCAGTTGCGTCTCAGCGGCCAGGGATTGGGCGACATACCCTTCGGTTGCGCGGGAACTCCAATACTTTCAGGGGACAATGCCACCTGCACCGGCACGCAGTTTCTAGCCTTCAATCAGAACCTCAGGCCGGTTAACGGCACTAACTATCAGGTACGCATGTCGACCGGAGTAGAGTTTCAGGTAACCTTGCCAGTGTTCAACGCCCCCCTTCGGGTTTATTACGCGTACAACCCGTTGCGTGTGGATTTAACGGCAACGGCACCGGCCACGATCACGCGCGATATGTTTCCAGCTGGTGGAGCGGGAACTTATACCTACCTGAAGGCTCTGGCTGATTACAACCCATCGTTTACTATCAGAGAGCCTAGGAAGACGCTCCGTTTCACCGTGGCGACTACGTTCTAGTGAGCTTGTGAAATCTTCGGGAAATGGGGCGGAGAGTTGTTGCTGTTTGACGCTGTTTTTCCCGCAACCTATAATCGGGACCAGCCGCGGGAAGAATTTTTCGATCAGGGTTGGAGCTGGAGCGTGTGCAGCTCGCTCGCTTGCTGAAAGGTTTCCGCGGAATCTTCGTAAACTCCAATAGGAGTTGAGGCTAACCCCCATGAATCGCAACTTTGCACGTTTGATCCCGGCCCTGGCGCTGGCACTCGTTCTCGGTACCCCCGCGTTTGCCCAAACTGCTTCCGCGGCATTCCCGGTTACAAAGGTCGGCATCGTCAATATTCAAGCTGCCATCGTGAATTCAAACGAGGGTCAGCGTGACTTCGAAGCGCTTCAGAAGAAATTTGATCCAAAGCGCATCGAACTCGAAACCCTGAACAAGGAAGTTGACGACCTTCAGAAGAAGCTCAGCACTCAGGGCGACAAGCTCAACGACGATGCTCGTAACGATCTTCTCAAACAGATCGACGCCAAGAAGAAGACTCTGCAACGCAACTACGAAGACGCCAACACGGACATTCAGGCGCAGCAGAATGAAATTGCCAACCGCATCGGCCAAAAAATGGTCGAGGTCCTGGACAAATATGCCAAAGACAACAGCTATACGCTGGTTCTTGATGTTTCCGGCCAGGCAAGCCCGGTTCTATGGGCTGCAAGCTCGGTCGACATCACCAAGCCGATTGTAGATGCGTATAACGCAAAATCCGGCATTGCTGCTCCAGTGAGGCCCATTAAACCCGCCGCTCCGAGTAGCGGCAGACCCGCTGTTCCCGCACCGGCAAAGTAGGGTCAATTGGACTCAAGCGCCGCCCCGCAAAGGGGCGGCTTTTACTTTCTCCGAACATTGAATAGCGCTTCAATGCGGGAACGAACGGCACTCCCAAAGTGTGGAAAAACTGTGCGGAATTCAGGAGAATTCGATTGTGAACAGCGCAACTGCAGGAAATTCGGAAGGGGAAAACTTTGAAAATGAGATGCAAATGTCACATAAATAGTGACTTACAAGGTGGGCGGTATTTGTCTTGACGCCACGAACAAAACCCTTGGGAAGGATTGTTTCCGAAGGGTTTTGCACAGTTCACGATTTTGTCCGAGCGCGCTTCAGTGTGTGTTGCCGGTGATGTCTTCCCAAACAGGTGGCTTGCAACTAAGAAAATCAGCTTTCCTCGCTGGTCACTTTCAGCACGGCAAGGAACGCTTCTTGCGGAATATCCACTTTACCGATTCGCTTCATCCGGCGTTTGCCTTCTTTTTGCTTTTCGAGCAGCTTGCGTTTACGTGAGATGTCGCCACCGTAGCATTTCGCGATCACGTTCTTACGCAGCGCTGCAACGGTTTCGCGAGCCACGATTTTAGCTCCAATAGCAGCTTGGATTGCGACCTCGAACTGCTGGCGCGGAATTAGCTCGCGCATCTTCGATACCAGAGCCTTGCCGCGTTCGTAGGCGTAATCGCGGTGGACAATAATCGAAAGCGCATCCACCGGATCACCGGCGACGAGAATATCCAGCTTCACCATTGGCGACTCCCACCACCCCGAGAGGTGGTAATCGAGCGAGGCATAGCCGCGCGAGACCGTCTTCAGGCGATCATAGAAATCAAGCACGATTTCGTTCAGCGGAAGTTCATAGGTCAGCATCACTCGGCTGGAGCCCACATATTCGAAGTTCTTCTGCTTGCCGCGTTTCTCCTCGACCAGCTTCAGAATCCCCCCGACGTATTCTTCCGCAGTAAGGATCATCGCTGTGATGATCGGCTCCTTGACCCTCTCGATGAGAGTTGGATCGGGCCAGCGCGAAGGGTTATCGACCTCCATGGTCTCGCCACTGGTGAGCGTAACCATGTACCGCACGCTCGGCGCTGTGATGATGAGGTCCAGGTTGTACTCGCGCTCCAGCCGCTCCTGGATGATCTCCATGTGAAGCAGGCCCAAAAACCCGCAGCGGAATCCAAAGCCGAGCGCAGCCGAACTCTCCGGCTCGAAGAAGAACGAAGCGTCGTTGAGGCGCAGCTTTTCCAATGCGTCGCGCAGTAATCCGTGTTCATGCGCATCAACCGTGTAGAGACCGGCAAAGACCATTGGCTTGATGTCTTCAAAGCCGGGCAGAGCTTCGATTGCGGGCTTGTCCGCGTCGGTGATCGTGTCACCGATCTTCACATCGGCCACGGTTTTGATCGTGGCGAAGAAGAATCCGACCTCCCCTGCGGTAAGCTCTTTGATCTCCTGCGCTTTTGGCGTCGATACTCCCATGCTGTCCACGAGGAACGTCATGCCCTGAGCCATCAGCTTGATTTTCTGCCCTTTGTAAAGACGTCCGTTGATCACGCGAGCGAGCACGCCCACACCGCGATAGCTGTCAAACCATGAGTCAAATATAAGCGCTTGCAGCGGCGCATCAATGTAGCCCTTCGGCGGAGGAATGCGATGCACGATCTGCTCAAGCACTTCAATAACGCCCTCGCCGGTCTTTGCGCTGATGGGCAGGGCGCCGGAAGCGTCGAGGCCCACCGCGCTCTCGATCATTTCCTTGGTGCGCGGGACGTCGGAGCTGGGCAGATCAATTTTGTTGATGACTGGAATGATTTCAAGTCCGTGATTAATGGCGATGTAGCTATTGGCAAGGGTCTGCGCTTCCACACCCTGCGTTGCATCGACGACGAGCAGCGCGCCTTCGCAGGAGGCCAGCGAGCGGGAAACTTCGTAAGAGAAGTCAACGTGCCCCGGCGTGTCGATCAGATTAAGCTGATAGGTCTTGCCATCTTTCGCTTGGTACATCATGCGGACGGCGTGAGCCTTAATCGTAATGCCGCGCTCGCGCTCGAGATCCATGGCGTCGAGCACCTGCTCCTGTCCAGCCATCTCGCGGGCAGAAAGCGAGCCGGTGATCTCCAGCATGCGGTCGGAAAGCGTGGTCTTGCCGTGGTCAATGTGGGCGATGATCGCGAAATTTCGAATTAAGGTGCGGTCCATGCTTTGCTTTCAAAATCCAGACGCCCGCGGAAGTGCGAGGCTCGGTGAGGCTAGCCTCATTCTACCATTTGCGCTGATTAGCGATTTTGTCCGCTAAGACAGCAGTTTAGCCGGAAAATACCGGGGTGAGTCATTGGCCTGACGCGCCCAACGAAGTGACTGCCCTGCCCGCAACCATTCCGGAAAAACAAGGATCGAAGCTGAGAGGAGGCTGCTGTGCAAAAACCTATTATGGTGCTCGTTGTCGTGCTCTTGACGTTGACCATTTCCGGGTTCGGGCAGGCTCACTCCGCCGGAACTGTGTTTTTCGGATACGCGTACAATCGTGGCGAGACCGGGCTCAGCGGTCGGGGGAATTTGAACGGTTGGGACGCTGCACTCGAAGGAAAGATATTCCCTTTTATTTCGGGTGTTGCCGATGTGGGTGGACAGTACGGCAACGTTCATGTTCCATTCGCCGGGGGGACATCAAAGGCGCGGGTGACAAGCTTTCTGTTTGGGCCGCGTGTCTCGGTTTCAATAGGCAAGTTTAGGCCGTTTGCACACGCGCTCTTCGGTGGCTCGCACTTGAGTGAATCGGATGCGATCTCGAACAGCCAGACCGCATTTGCGGACGCATTCGGCGGAGGTATCGATTACTTTCTGTTTCCGCGGGTAAGCTGGAGATTGCAGGGAGACAGCCTGCAAACCCGCTTCTATGGCAGGTCGCAGAATGATTTTCGATTTGTTACCGGCGTGGTTGTGAAGTTCTAAAATAAAAAACGAAATCCCGGTTGCGCTGCGACCGAATCAGGCACTAAGCTCCGGACTTCCTGGAGACCGCAACCGTGTGTACAGCAGCGCTCGTTGCACATTGCGCACCGCTTACCTGCCCATTCCAGCCCAAACCTTGGGCCTTTGTAGCTGTTCCTGCAGATACTTCCTGGCATGATCTCGGAAGCATTTTCTTTTACTAAATCGTGCTGCTGCGGAACGATTGTAGCTACGTGAGTATCTGGAGAAAATAAGCGATTCGCTCTGATAAACTTGAAGTTTCAACGCTGAGGAAACTTCCGTCTTATGCCGCACGAATTATCGAAAGCCTATGATCCCGCCGAGATAGAGAAGCGCTGGGCCGAGTATTGGGTCAGCGAGAATCTGTTCCACATCGAAACGCCCAAAGATGGCTCAAATGCCTATACCTTGCTGCTGCCTCCGCCGAATGTAACCGGCCGCCTGCACATGGGGCACATGCTCAACCACACCGAGATGGATATTCTTGCCCGGTGGCAGCGCATGTTGGGCAGGGACTCGATGTGGCTGCCCGGAACCGATCACGCTGGAATCGCCACGCAGATGATGGTCGAACGGCAGTTGGCCAGCGAGGGCAAGAAGCGTCAGGACCTTGGCCGCGAAGCCTTTCTCGAACGCGTCTGGGAGTGGAAGGAACAGTACGGCGGATACATTCTGGAGCAGATGAAGCGCCTGGGCGATTCCGTTGATTGGTCGCGAGAATTCTTCACCATGGACGAGCAGCTCTCTCGCGCCGTGCGCGAGGCTTTTGTGCGCTTCTGGGAAGAGGGCCTGATATATCGTGGCACCTACATCGTGAACTGGTGTCCGCGCTGCATGACCGCGCTCAGCGATCTGGAGGTTGTTCACGACGAAACGCAGGGTAAGCTCTGGGAGATTCGCTACCCCGTCGTCGACCTCCCCGGTGAATCTGTGGTGGTCGCCACCACCCGTCCAGAGACGATGCTGGGCGACACGGCGGTCGCGGTCAATCCGCTCGACGAACGCTACGCGCACCTACACGGCAGGAAGGTGAAACTGCCGCTGGTTGGCCGCGAGATTCCGATCATTCTAGACGATATGGCGCAGCTTGAATTCGGTACCGGCGCCGTCAAGGTGACGCCCGCTCACGATCCCAATGACTTCGAGGCTGGCAAGCGTCATGGACTTGAAGAACTCGTGGTCATGGACGAAACCGGGCACATGAACGACAACGCCGGCGCATACAAGGGGCTGGAGCGTTATGCGGCGCGCGAGCGCGTAGTCGCCGACCTGGAAGCTTGCGGCGCGCTGGTCAGCGTGAAGGACTACACGGTGCCGCTCGGCAAATGTGACCGCTGCAAGACCGTCGTGGAGCCGCGCATCTCCACCCAATGGTTCCTCGCCGTGAACAAGGCAACCAAGGATGGACGGCCTTCACTGGCGCAGGTGGCGCGCGATGTGGTGAACGATGGTCGCATCAAATTCACCCCTGAAAACTACAAAGCGATTTACCTGCAATGGATGGAGAATATCCACGACTGGTGCATCTCGCGTCAGCTCTGGTGGGGCCATCGCATTCCGGCGTGGCACTGCGCGGATTGCAACGGAATCACGGTCCAGCGCACCGATGCAGCGAAGTGCGCACACTGCGGCAGCGCAAAGATCGAGCAGGACACGGATGTGCTGGACACCTGGTTTAGCTCCGGGCTGCTGCCTTTCTCTGCTCTCGGATGGCCGGAAAAGACAGCGGATTGCGATGCCTTTTATCCCACGTCAACACTGGTCACGGGCTTTGACATTCTGTTCTTCTGGGTTGCCCGCATGATTATGCTTGGCTGCCATTTCATGGATGAGCAGAAGGAAGACAAGCGCGACGTTGTGCCTTTCCGCGAGGTTTACATTCACGCGCTGGTGCGCGATGCCGAGCGCAACAAGATGTCCAAGACCAAGGGCAACGTCGTCGATCCTATCGGCGTGATCGAAAAATTCGGCACCGACGCCGTTCGCTTCACGCTGGCCGCAATGGCCGCGCCGGGAACCGACATCGCTTTCAGCGAGAGCCGCACCGAAAGCTATCGCGCCTTTGCCAACAAGATCTGGAATGCCGCACGTTTCCTCTTCATGAACGTGGACCGGGCTGCCGAACAGAACGTCTGGTCCCTCAGTGAATTCGCCGCCGAAGCGAATGCCAAAGACGCAGTCGGACTGAAGGGATTCGCCTCGGCAACGCTTGAAGACCGCTGGATTCTTTCGCGCTTCAACCGCGTCGCGGGCGAAGTGACGGCAGCCCTCAAGGAGTATCGCTTCCACGAGGCGGCGCACGTGATCTATCACTTCTTCTGGGGCGAGTATTGCGACTGGTACGTGGAACTCGTAAAGCCGCGTCTGCTCTCAGAGGATCGGGAGGAAGCGCGAGCAGCCTTCGCCAACACCGTCCGGGTCTTCGAGGGCGCGCTGCGCATGCTGGCGCCGTTCATGCCGTTCATCACCGATGAGATCTGGAGCGCCGTTTACGACGGAAAGACACCGCTCAAATCCATCGCCCTGGCTGCCTATCCCGAAACCGATGAAGCGCAACTGGATGCCGATGCCGAGCGCGACATGGGGATTCTGCAGGATCTGATCGTTTCGGTGCGCAACATCCGCGCCGAGTTGAAAATTGGGCAAAAAGAGAAGTTGCCAATTCAGGTCTTTGCGGAAAGCGATGTCCGCGCGCTCATCGAGGCCAACACCGTCGCGTTGGAGCGGCTGGCCAATGTCTCCGCGCTGACGTTTGTCGATGAGTCGCTGGCCAAGGCCACCAACTCTCGCGCCACCGCGCGCTTTGAGGTGCGTCTGGTCTACGAGCAGAAGATCGACGTTGAGGCCGAAACTGCGCGTGCGACCAAGGATCTTGAGAAGCTGGAAAATGAATATCAGCGCAACACCAGTCAACTGAACAACGAAGGCTTCCTCGCGAAAGCTCCTGCAAAAGTTGTCGAAGGCTTGAAGACGCGTCGTGTCGAGCTGGAATCGCTGATCGAAAAATCCAAGGCGCGGCTCTCCGAACTGAGCGCGGCGCAGTAGGGGAAGGAACGGCAGATGAACTGGAATAGCAGGCGGATCACCGCCATTCTCTCGAACGCGTTGCTGGAGGACCAGGCTACGCGCGACGCTACGACCTTGGCGGCTATTGATCCAGAACAGAAGGCAATGGCGACCATCCTTGCCAAAGAGGACTGCGTGCTGGCCGGTATCGGGGGTGTGCAGCGTATTTTTGAAGTTTTCGCTGAGCTTGAGGGCGTTTCGCGAGCTTATCCCGAGGTAAGCATTCCGCAGGAAGTCTTCGATGGCGTTCGTCTGCGCAAAGGCGAGTCCGTTGCGTGCATCCGCCATAATGCGCGTGTGCTGTTGAGCTGCGAGCGGATCATCCTGAACTTGCTGCAGCATTTGAGCGGCATTGCCACGATCGCCCGACAGTACGTTGATGCCGTCGAAGGAACGGGCGTAAAAATCCTCGACACGCGCAAAACCGTTCCCGGCCTGCGCCTGCTGGAAAAATATGCTGTGCGCTGCGGCGGCGGTTTCAATCATCGGCTGGATCTTTCCGACGGAATCCTCGTCAAGAACAACCATATCGATCTTGCCGGTGGAGTACGCATCGCCATCGAGCGTGTATTGGCAAATCGCCGGGGCGAGCAACCGATCGAGGTGGAAGTGCGAAATATGCAGGAACTGGAAGACGCTCTGAAGTATGGAGCTGAGTCCATCCTGCTCGATAACATGACTCCGGCGCAGACGCGCGAGGCCGTAGCGCGAGTTCGCCGGGAGGCCCATTCCATGAAGATCGAATCCTCCGGCGGAATCACCTTGGAAAACGTGCGGCAGTATGCCGAGGCCGGGGTGGACTACATCTCTGTCGGCGCGCTCACTCACTCGGCAAGGGCAGTGGATTTGAGCATGAGAATTCAGTCCGCCTGAGCGCGTTCCTCAATTCCATAAAGCAACGGGCACGGAATCATCCGTGCCCGTTGCTTTCTCACTCGCCGCAAAATCCAGTTAGTCCTCGCGGGCTAGCTCGCGCATGATCGCCTTCACCAGTAATTTCTTGAAACGGTCAAAAACGCGGTCCACTGCCTTGTTGATTTTTTCTTCATCAAAGAGTTCCGGAGAAGAAGAAATACTTTCCACCGGGGTCTCGGGCTCGCTTTGCGCCGCCTCGGGTTGCTGCAGCTCTCGTAAATCTAGCTCTGGCTCTGGCTCCGTTTCGACGTGTGCAGCCGCGGGTTCGGGCAGAACTAATTCTGATTCGGTGTGCTCAACCTTTGGCCCAGCCTGCGGTTCTTCAAAGAGTGCGACCTCACAGGTGAACTCCTGTGGCTCCGACTCTGTCGGCTCTGGCGCTGCAACCGCTGCTTCGAGCGGAACCGATGAAAGAAGATCGATACTTCCAGGATGTAGATCCGTACAGAGGCCAATCGAATCCGCTACGCCTGTTTCTGCCGCTTCCTCCACGCATTCGTTCGCAGCCCATTCCGTCTCAAGAGAGTCTTCCAGGAGAGGGTCGCGTTCAGGAATTCTCGAAGCTGTAGTCTCCGGGCTTTCTTCCTTGGCCAGATTCGAATTGATCTCCGCGTGGCCGAAGTCTTCATTTTGGCCAGTGGAAAGCTCAAACTCGGAGTCTGGTTCCACATCATCGGAATGGTAGTCCGAGAGACTAGCCAAGCTCGGAAGCAGATCGATATCAGGTTCGGCTGAATTAGATTCGGCTGACGCGATGGAAAGATTCTCTGCGGGAGCTGGCTCGACCAAACTTAAAAGCTCTTCAAAATCCTCTGGCTCGGCTTCCTCGTCGACGGATGATGGCGAGGCGATGTCAGTGGCGCTGACGTTTGCGGGAGGTGCTTCGAGAATAATCACTTCCAATTCAGCAGCGCCAGATTCAGCAATCCCGGAGATGCGCGGTTGAACAGTTTTAGGCCCAGACTCAACGGGGAATCTGCCTGCCTCGGCTGCCGCAGGTGTTAGCGGCGATTCCTGCTCAACCGCGATTTCCGTTGCGGAGCTATAAGGGGCGGGTGCTGGTTCCAAAACGAACTCGCCGGCCGAAAATGCGCTCTCTACGGCGCCAGAGTGCGAGGCAGTTGGCGGAAGATCGTCAAATGCAGAGGCGCTGAAAGCGATGTGCTTGGCATCTGGATTAAAAGCCAGGCTCTCCGAGCCAACCAAATCATCAGTCGGGCTATGTTGCTCGACAACGTAGCTCCCAAACAGCTCTTCATCCTTCACCGCTTCTTGGCCGCCATTGAAAAAAGGTTCATGCGGTTCGCCGTCCAGGGAGGGCTTAGCGGACTGCTCGGTCGCTGACGCGGCCAGATCGACAACCTGCGGCTGCGATGTATTTGCCGCGAGGTTTTGACGCGGAGAGGTTACCGTGTTTGCGGAGGCGCTTGCTACGGCTGCCTTGGCGTTTGGCGCCCCGATCAGGCTGCGCACGGCAGAAACCAGCTCAGCACCTGCAAACGGCTTCACAACGACTGCATTCGAGCGGACACGTTCACCATCTTCCGGACGGAAGGGCTCCAGTTTGCCAACGGTCAGGATCACTGGCAGTGAAGCAGTAGCGGCGCTGCCGCGCAGACGTTCGCATATCTCCAGTCCCGTGTAGCCGGGCATGAAAATATCAAGAATCGCGATGTCAGGCGCGGCTTCGGCGATTTTGCGGAGCGCCTCTAACCCGTTACCAACCGTCTGCACATCGTAACCGGCATCAATAAGAATTTTCTTGCCCATGTTCTGGGCGGGAACGCTGTCATCAGCTAGAAGGATATTGAGAGGCACGTTGCATCCTGAGTCGCATAGATTCTGGGAAACTAAATTGCCACGTTACCTCGTTCGCAGCGCAAGGTCAACGCATGTGAGCAGCCGGTCGGAGAAAAAACAACTAACAGGTCAGTACCCTTTTGGATCCCAAAAACATCTCTTCCTGCCAGACAAAATCTGAGCACAACAAAGCTCTCGAAAAATCGAGAGCTTTGTTGTGCAGTCCCGGAACCAGATTGATTCCTCAGCTCTTCAAGCCCTTGGTAAATTCCCTGGCTAGTTCGAATTTCGTGCGGAATTCAGGGCTCGTCAGGCATCCGCGCAATTCCCGCAGTTCGGCTTCAATGTTTTCCAGTGCCTCGGCTATATTGGCCTGATTGCTGTCTGCAATTTGCTCCCACATGACGGGATCGCTCTCGGCCAGGCGCAGCATGGTTCGCAGGCCACCAGCATGTGCCTGCAACGCCGGGTTACCGCTGCCAAAAGTTTTCCGCAATGTCAGCGACAGTGCGGTGGAAAGCAACTGCGGGAGATGGCTGGTGTAGGCCAATGTGTGATCATGCTCTTCGGGAGTGCTGAAAATGATGTGCGCGCCGATTGTCTCAAGAGCCGAGATCAAACAGCGATGCACGGGAAGCATCTCGCCCGCCAGCGGGGTCAGCACCCACCGACAGCCCTTGTAGAGATCGGCGGAAGCATGCGCCAGTCCCGAAACCTCACGCCCCGCCAGCGGATGTCCGGGGAGTACGCGCTCATTCGCGGCCGAGCCGAAGGTTTCGCGGGCTGCGGCGGCAAAGGCCTGTTTTGTGCTGCCCACGTCGGTCACCAGCGCACCGGGTTTCAGTCGCGGCGCAACCTGCTTGAGCAGCTTAATGCTGGTTTCAACCGGCGTGCAGAAAAAAACAAAATCACTGCCCCTGACCGACTCGCCGGCATCCACCGAGCCTGAGTCGATCACGCACATTTCTCGCGCCTGACGCAGCCTCTCCTCGCGGCCGCACCCCACAATGTGCGCGGCCAATCCGGCGCGGCGCAACGCGAGTGCCAGAGAGCCTCCCATCAAACCGAGACCGATGACTGTAACCCGGTTCAGAGTCACGAACGCTCCAGGATATCCGGAGATTGCAGTCTGCGCATGGCGGCAAGAATTGCGGTGTAGATCGTTGCCAACTCCTCGTCCGGCAGCGGCCCGTTGTTGTGACTCGCCACGTTGGCGAATACGACCGCCTCGCGCTTGGGTTCATAAACCGCCATGTGGTTCTGCTGCTTATAACGGCCAATTTCCAGTACGATTTTGGCCCGTTGGTTAAACAACTCAACTAGCTGTTTGTCGATTGAGTCGATATCCGAGCGAAATTTGTTCAGATCGGTCGTTGCCATTTCACTCCCTCTCCATTCATTGTCCGTACTGCTTCACCCACGCATCCTGCTCGGCCTGCAAGCTCTTGTCGATCCAGCCAATATATGTGCGCCCGTTCTGGTCTTTGCCCACCCAGACCCGCGTGGATGGTTCAATGTGGCTTTCGCCACTAGCGAGCGAGAGGCTTTGCCCCGCTTCCACTGCGGCGCGCGCGGTAGCAAGATCGGCGGGATAGAACTGAGAGGTCATCAGGCGATCATTGAAAAACGTAAGCATTAGCTCGCCGGTCTGTCCCTCCACTCGCGCGTTCTTTTTGGAAATCACGAGCAACCGATAGGGTGGGCGCGTGTCGCTGGGCAGAGGCTTGCGATCTTCAACAGTGTCGAAGTTCCCGGCCATTATGTCGAGCGTGCGCTCCACTTTTTGAAGGCTCTGTCCGCTGTATAGCTCTCCCGCCAGTTTGCTCGGTTTGAATTTTTTTTCCGCGCCTCGCTTGCACGAGGCCGCAAGAAATAGAACGAGAGCCAATGCGAAAAAGAACAGCTTTCTATCGTTCGTCATATCGCTGCCGGACAGTATAAATTCACTGAACCAGAGTTGCGAGACCCGCTCGCCCATCGCCGTTTAGTCATCTTGCTCCTGATTGTATTCCCCTGAAAAGCTTACTCGCCATGAATCGCTGCTTTTCCGGCTGTGTCCTTTGTCTCTGCTGCTGCATCCAACTGAGAGTACCATCAGGCGTAAAACTAAACTTCTCGCGCCCGCAGCGCGCGCCTAGGAGTCAACGAATGCAAAGATCGTCACAAGCCCATTGGCAGGGTGGATTGAAGGATGGACGGGGAACCCTCACTACAGATAGCGGAGTCCTCTCACAAACACAGTACTCATTCGGCACCCGTTTTGAAAACGGCAAGGGCACCAACCCCGAGGAACTCATCGCGGCCGCGCACGCAGGATGCTTCTCCATGGCGCTCTCCGCCGAACTGGACAAGGTTGGGTTGAAGGCTGACGCCATCGACACCAAGGCCGCACTCACCTTTGAAAAAACGGATGCGGGCTTCAGCATCACCAAGATTCACCTCGAACTCCGCGCCAAAATTCCCAATGCCGACGAGGCCAAATTTCAGAAAGCCGCCGCTGACGCGAAGGCCGGATGCCCGGTTTCGCGCGTGCTGAACGCGGCGATCACTCTGGATGCAAAGTTGGTGTAACCAGCATCGCAGCAGACAAGGCTCGGCTGATGCCGGGCTTTTTCTGTGAAGCTTTATTATTCGTCCACTATAGGCAAACGCCTTGTGCCTTCCCATCATCCATACCTGAGCAGGATTTATTTCTGGGCTGGACTAGGGAAGCGGATGGTGCGTCTTTGAAGATCACACTCTTCGGTCTGACTCTGTCGTCATCCTGGGGCAACGGTCATGCCACTCCTTATCGTGCAATTCTCCGTGCGCTGCATCGTCTCCGGCATCGCTCAACGTTTTATGAGCGCGATGTTCCCTACTACGCCCGGCATCGTGACCTCGTTCGATGCAACTACTGCGAGCTTAAGCTCTACTCCGCTTGGGAGGACATCCGAGAGCAGGCGCTCGCCGAAGCTGCCGAGTCCGACGTTGTAATCACAGCGAGCTACGTCCCCGAAGGTGCAGTCATAGCCGATGAGTTGCTGTCACTCGACGGTCCTTTGCGCGTTTACTACGATCTGGATACGCCGGTCACCTTGAATCAGCTGATCGAAGGCGATCTCGACTATGTGCGCGCCGGGCAGCTCTCACAGTTTGACCTGGTGCTCTCCTGGACAGGCGGCGAGGCGCTGCTGGCGCTGGATCGCGATTTTGGTGTAAGAATTGCGCGCCCGATTTTTGGCTGTGTGGATCCCGATATCTACTGGCCGGTACTGCCTCGTCCTGACTTGCGTTGTGAACTCAGCTATATGGGTACCTGGGCTGCGGATCGGCAGGCCAAGCTGGAGGAAATGTTCTTGCGGCCTGCATGCTTGCGCCCGGCATCGACGTTCCTGCTTGCTGGTTCGCTTTATCCACCCGAGTGGCAGTGCCCCTCAAACGTGCGGCGCTCCGAGCACATCCCACCCATGGATCATTCGGCGCTCTACTGCTCTTCCCGCCTCACACTTAACCTGACAAGGGAAACGATGGCAGCTTCGGGCTTTTGTCCCTCGGGACGTTTCTTTGAAGCCGCCGCATGCGGTGCACCGATTGTTACCGATTGGTTTCGCGGACTTGATTCGTTTTTTAAACCGGGGAAGGAACTGCTGGTTGCCAGTAGCGCCGAGGAAGTCATGCGCGCAATGGATCTGCGCGACGCAGACTTGCTCCGCATGGCCCGCCGTGCCCGCGAGCGTACGCTGGACGAGCACACCGGATATCAACGCGCACTCACGCTGCTGGCTGCCTTTGATGCGGCCCGTTCTGCCGACCAGCGCAAGTCTGAGATGGAGGCCGCATGATAGGCATAATTCCGGCTGCCGGAGCTGGGCTGCGAATTCAACCACTGGGGTGCAGCAAGGAGCTTTTGCCGGTTGGCTCACGTGACATTGAGGGCGTCGAGCGGCCCAAGGCCGTTTCCGAGTACCTGGTGGAGCGCATGATTGCTGCCGGCGCCCGCCGTATTTGTATGGTGATTTCGGCGGAGAAGAGCGATATTGTGCGCTACTATGCCGCGCGCGACTATGCCGCGGAGATTTTCTACGCCGTACAGCGGCGGCCACGCGGCCTGTGCGATGCGCTCTTCCGCGCCGAGAGCTTCGTGCATGCGGAAGAGCCGGTGCTGATCGGCCTTCCTGATACCATCTGGTTTCCTGAAAACGCTTTTCACGCCTCCGTGGAGCAGGGGCCGGGCGTGAACCTTGTGCTCTTTCCCGTCAAGGATCCCAGCGCTTTCGATGCCGTTATCTGCGATGACAGGGGCTACGTCGAACGCGTGGAAGTGAAGCAGCCGAACCCTGGCTCGCATTGGATCTGGGGAGCTGTTACCGCATCGGGACGGGCTTTCCATGACCTCCGCATGCTCTGGGAGTCGCGCCATCGGGAGGATGAGTATCTAGGCCATCTGCTGAACGCCTACATCGCCGCCGGAAACCCCGTGAGCGCCACTGCAAATGGCGAACACTACATGGACGTAGGCACGATTGAGGGTTATCATCGTGCGCAGGATTATCTACGGACGCGAAACCGTCAGTCAGGCGAACTCAGGTCAACCGAATTTAAATCCGGCGCAGCATGATTCTGTGACTTGCGGTCATGCGCTCCGCATCGAGGCTTTAAGGCTACCGTTATGGATAGTAACCGCCCTTCTTTGGAAACTCGTAAACTCGGAAACTCAGATCTCGAACTCACGCTGATCGGTTTTGGCGCGTGGGCAATTGGCGGCGGCAACTGGGAATATGGCTGGGGCCCGCAGGATGACCGCAAATCCGTGGAGGCGATACTACGTGCGCTTGAAGGCGGGGTGAACTGGATCGACACAGCGGCAGTTTATGGCCTGGGTCATTCAGAGGAGATTGTGGCCGATGCCCTGGCTGCAACTTCGAACAAGCCCTACATCTTCACCAAGTGTTCGATGTGTTGGGATGCAAATCGCCAAATCTATCGCAGCTTAAAGAAAGACTCTTTGCGGGAGGAGTTGGAGAGTTCGCTGCGGCGGTTGAAACTGGACGCGATCGATCTCTACCAGATTCATTGGCCCGATCCCGCGGTGGATATCGAGGAAGGATGGGAGGCTCTGGCGCGCTTCAAGGAAGAAGGGAAGGTGCGCTATATCGGTGTTTCGAACTTCAATGTGGAGCAGATGAAGCGGGCACAGAAGATTGCGCCGATTACTTCCCTGCAGCCGCCGTATTCGCTGGTGAGACCGGCGGTAGAAAAGGAAATCCTGCCCTTCTGCAAGGAGAACAACATTGGCGTAATCAACTACGCGCCAATGGCAAGCGGACTGCTCACAGGCAAGATGACGGCCGAACGCATAGCTGGAATGCCCGAGGACGACTGGCGCCGCAGCGCTCCGCAATTCAATGAACCGCAACTTACGCGCAACCTGAAGCTGGTCGAGTTGCTGCGCGAAATTGGAAACGCACACAATGTGCAGCCGGGAGTAGTGGCAATTGCCTGGACGTTACGCAACCCCGCGATTACCGCCGCGATTGTGGGAGCACGCAGCGCTCTCCAGGTGGAGGGAATTCTTCCGGCGGCCACATTCCGGTTGAGCGATGAGGAGGCAGCGAGGATCAACGCCTTTATTACGGAAAATCCGGCTTAACTCACGATCTGCCCCATTTTGGAAAACACGGAATTAGCCCGCACGAAATCGTGCAGACTGCGTTTCTTGCTCAGTGCATTTTGATGAAGAGCGCGACGGCAATGGTGAAACCGACAGAGATCACGAATCGGCGCACAGCAACTCTGCCGATGCGCCGCGCGATACCGGCAGCCGCGTATCCGCCAAAGAGGGCCGCAAACATCATGGCCAGCACATACACCCAGACCACCATGTGTGAGACCGCGAACAGAATTGACGCTACGCCGTTGGTGCAGAAACCTAAAAAGCTGGTGAGCGCGCTCATCTTCAGGATGTCTTCCATTCCCATGAATGCGAGAACCGTGAGCATCATAATGCTCATGCCTGCCCCGAAGTAGCCGCCGTAAATTCCCACCATGAATTGTGCGAGAGTGGCGCAGAGGACCCAGGTAGTGCTGCGCTTGCCCTCATGGTGCGGCGTGGTCTGCAAACGGCGCTGGATGGGCGCCTGTACGCTGAAAAGCACTGTCGCAAACAGGATCAGGAACGGCACCAGGTGATCGAAAAGCGCAGCCGGTGTGCGGCGCAGAAGCAGCGCCCCAACGAGGCCTCCGATGACGCTTGGAATCGCCAGCAGAAGGAATCGTGGATTAATCTCGCGGATTTCACGCCGAAACCCCCACATGCTTCCTAAAGAGCCGGGCCAGATGGCAACCGTACTGGTTGCATTCGCAGCTATGGATGGCAACCCGAGTGCGATCAACGACGGGAAAGTTACCAGCGTGCCTCCTCCCGCAACCGAGTTGATACCCCCGGCGAGAAAAGCAGAGATCATGGCGATCAGAACGTGGGAGAGTGAAAGCGTCTGCATGCTTTCTCAAGTTTAAAGCGGGAGAGGGCAGGTGGCGAACGCGGGAAAACCAGAAAAACGAAAAGGGGCAGCATGGAGAAGCTGCCCCTTTGGGTGATAGCGGAATGTTACTAAACGGTCGCGGCCTTTGTTTGTCCCAGTTTCCGCAGTGACTCGTTGAAAGGAGCGGTGGCAACGCCGCGTTCGGTGATGATGGCTCGAATATAACGCGCTGGGGTGACGTCGAACGAGGGATTCTCGACCAGAACCCCGGTGGGGGCAATCTGTTTTCCGCCCAGGTGAGTGACCTCGGTGGCGGCGCGCTGTTCAATAGGAATTCCGGAGCCGTCCGGCGTGTCCAGATCGACGGTGGAGAACGGCGCGGCGATGTACACCGGAATACCGTGCTCGCGAGCGAGAATTGCGACCGAGTAGGTTCCGATCTTATTTGCGGTGTCACCGTTGGCCGCGATGCGGTCGGCCCCGACGATGACTGCCTGAATCTTGCCCTGCGCCATCATCGCGCCAGCCATGTTGTCGGAAATCAGAGTCACCGGAATGTTGTCTTTCATCAACTCCCAGGCGGTGAGGCGTGCACCCTGAAGGAAGGGCCGGGTTTCGTCTGCATAAACGTGAATCTTCTTCCCTGCTTCCACGGCTGCGCGGATGACCCCAAGCGCGGTGCCGTAGCCCGCCGTAGCCAGTGCTCCTGCATTGCAGTGCGTGAGCACTCCACCGGCTTCAGGCATCAGCGGAGCGCCGTTTGCTCCCATGGTGCGGTTGGTGGCGATGTCTTCAGCGTAAATGTTCAGCGCTTCATCGATGAGCGCCTGCTTGATCAGAGGAATGGGCCGGCCGCTGACTTCCTCGAATCGGCGCTGCATTCGCCGGATGGCCCAGAAGAGATTCACGGCAGTGGGACGGGTTTCACCCATGAGCCGGCAGATCTGGCCAAAGCCGTTACGAAATTCAGAGATGCAGGTCACGTCGAGGTCACGCGCGCCGAGGGCGATGCCCATGGCAGCAGCCACGCCAATGGCCGGAGCTCCGCGCACAATCATGGTGCGAATGGCATCGGCCACGTCTTCATACTTGCTGCATGTAACCCAGATTTCCTCGGTCGGCAGCTTGGTTTGGTCGATGAACAATACGCCGGAATCGGTCCACTTCAGAGTTTCAAGCACAGGTCTCTTCCAGATTGATTTTTATTAAGTGTAAACGTTTTCGGACCACTTTGCGGAATGAAACCGCAAACTAAGAGATTTGGCCGAGGCATCAAAAAATTAAACCCATCTGATATGGAACAGAGAAGCTGAAAGTGCTAAAACAAAGTTGACGCCGTAATGGCGTTTGTTGGGAGGAATACGTTGAAAAAATCCATGATCGCTCTATTGGCCGGTGTTCTGCTGCTTAGCGCCGCACTGCCGGCATTTGCCAGAAAGCACCACCACAAGCACCATCATCATCGCTCACATCACGCCGTGCAGACCGCGGAGTAGTCGAGAACGCAAGAATCAGCTTCATTGGAAAAAGCCTTCCGCTACCGCGGAGGGCTTTTTGCGTCTGCCTGCTTTATTCGGCTGGTTCCGGCGAAAGCTTGTGTTGCGCACGGAGGCCGCGCGCCATTTCGATGATTTGAATGCTGTAGCCGTCCGGGTCGAAGACAAGGGCCCAGCGGCCAAACGGCTCTTCACGTGGGCCTACGGCGATTTTGCCCAATCTATGGCGGATCTCGGCAACTGCCTTATCCAGGTCGTCAACGTAGATTCCTATGCTCATGCCCGTGGTGGGACTCACCTTCACCTCATCGCCTGGGGGATGAAGACCGATGATAATGTTGCCCGCATCGAGCTGACTCCAGTTGTCCTGCTGAATGAGAAGCTTGAGACCTAGCACGTCCCGGTAAAATGCGACGCTGCGCTCCATGTCGCGCACAACAATCATGACTATACCGAGTTTGCCAAACATCATTTGTTAGGACCTCGGGGGCACGCCTACCGCTTACGCCCATTGCATGCATCGTAATCCGCCTCGACGGTAGAGGCAATGCCGCCGTCGCCGTTTCGGTTAGGTGCGGTGGCGAAGATGTTCCGCACGCACATCCGAGGCGGTAAAGATGGAAACGAATGGCGCTCCGTTAGCTGCTCGTTCCACGGCAGCACGGCCCAGTGACTCTTCACGCTCCACCAGGCACATCACGCCCACAATTTCAAAACCAAATTCAATTGCAGCCTCAATGGCTTGCACCGTGGAGGCTCCGGTGGTGCAGACATCGTCGACGATGACGACGCGCGCGCCCTTTTCGCGAAAGCCCTCCACGCGCTGTCCGGTGCCGTGAGCCTTCTCCGATTTGCGAACCAGAAAGCCGTGAATCATTGGATGTGCGGAACTGACGCCGGGTTCAGTCGAGTGAAGGTGGGCTTCTTGGGCGCTGAGCAGGGCAACGGACACTACGACCGGGTCGGCCCCCATTGTAAGGCCGCCAATGGCCCGCGGATTCCAGCGGCGCCGCTCAATCTCATCGAGAAAAACGCGACCGGTCAGGCGCGCACCCTCGGCGTGCAGAGTGGTGGTGCGGCAATCGATATAGTAGTCGCTCGTGCCTCCACTGGAGAGCTTGAAATTGCCAAGGCGGAAGGACTGCTGAGAAAGGAGCGTGAGAAGTTGCTGACGCGCGTCTGACATGGATTTCACCATAACAAGAGGCTAACGCAAGGGGCAAGCGGGAGTTGGCGCGCTGAATCAATGAAAGTGCGTGAATCCCCGCGTATGGATGTACAAGCCGAGAAACAGTGTCGCGTTGTAACCGGCGTGCACCAGCGTGGAACAGGCAAGCGAGTGGTAGCGCCAGCGAATCATCGTCAGCATACCGCCGACGATGACGATAACCGCGACCTGGGTTCGCGCTCCCGCGAGTTGCTGGGAATGGACGGCTCCAAAGAGCAGGGATGTCATGACCAGCGAAAACAGCGGCCCCGCGCGGCGGGTCAGGGCCGGAAAGAGCAGTCCGCGAAACAGAACCTCCTCCACGAAAGGCGCGATGAGGACACCGAAAACGCTCAGCAGCCAGGCGTCGGAGGCCGTGCGCAGCATCTTGTCTACAGGGAGTTCGGGAGGGGACGGAAGGAAGTGCGCGCAAATTTGAACGGCCAGCGCCAGCAGCACGCCTTTTCCCAGAAAACCCGGCCAGCGCAGGGGCCATTGCCAGGAGAGCGCGCGGAGAAACCCTATACCGAAATGATGAGCAAAATAGCGCCAGAGCACGCCAAACACAATCAGGTAAGCGGCCAACTGCGCAGACAAAATCACGCGCGGCTGGTTGACCAGATCGGCCGTGCGGAGCTGGCTGAAGGCGGGAACGTGGTGGGCAATGACTATGGCAAACGCACCGCAGAATACGAAAAGCAGCAGCAATCCCAGAAACACAAAGATTACCTCAAGCATTCCAAAGACCGGCTCCGGCTCGGGAGCCAGCGGCCAGACACGGGGCTTGAGGTATATGGGGCGTCGCTCACCACGCGTAAACATTGGACCGATTGTACAAGAGAGCAGCTGCGGTAAAAAAATCTGGTGCAACTATGAAAAACACGAGAGCGATCTGCTTTATTCCTCGCAAATTTTTGTTGTCAGGCCAGCCTGGAGCGCCACCACTCGACCGTCAAAATATTTATGCAAAAGGCCGGTAGCTTCGAAACCCGTGCAGTGACATGGCGCGATTAACTCGACTCCAAAATCCCGAAGCTTCTCTGCTGTGGTCTTGATACGCTCTGCCGAGGCCTGAAAGAGATGCAAACCTCCGATCACGGCAACAATGCGGCGATTTCCGATCAACTCTTTCGCGTAACTCAGCGTGTTGATCAGACCTGAATGTCCGCAGCCCGTGATCAAGACCCAGCCCCGTCGGGTTTCGATCAACAGCGACTGATCGTCAATCAGCGGATCGGGCTGAGTACAGTCTTCATCCAGATAGAATCCGGCCGAGATATCTTCATAGGTGGTTCTTCTCGGTATCTCTCCGGTCACTAGTATTCCTGGGGCAATCTCCACAGGGCGCACGCAGTCGACAATATCGGGGGGTCTCAACTGCAGAGCCTGTTTGGATACCGCAGGAATTCCAATGTAGCGATGAGGAGGTGTCTCCTGTTGACGGTATTTAGCATTCAGTGCGGCGGGGTGGATGTAAAGCTTGCCATGAAAACCGCCTTCCAATAACGCTGCAATGCCCCCGGTATGGTCGTAGTGACCGTGGCTGATGACCAGGGCTTCGGCGCTTGCAACGTCTATTCCGAGCAAGCGCGCGTTTTGCAGAAGCGTATGCCCCTGGCCTGTATCGCAGAGAATGCGATGGTCGTCCGCTTCGATCCAGAGTGCGAGTCCCCATTCGCCCGGGGCGTCGGAAACGCCAGCCGTGTTTTCGACAATTGCGGTAATCTTCAGTTCGTTAATCATGCCGATATTGTGCCCTATTGCACTGCCCCTTGTTAAATGAGTGCACGATACGAGTTACTTAGTAAATAAAAAAGATTCGACCTCTGCTGAGACTGCATTGTCGCACGAGAGCTCGAACTTATATCCGAAGTACCTCGAGTTGTCCAGATATCGGATCCACGAGGGTGAAAACTCGTAAAGATTACTCTGCGAAATGGCAACGCGAAACATATTGCCGAGTTTGAAACGCTCGATATATGCGGACGTAATCTCCTGGCGTGCAGACTTGGATGTTACGAGTCGAGCGACACCGCGCATTTGAACACCACGGATCTCTTTCCATCCCTGGGATGAACGATAAACGCAGGCCGAGACACGATCATTCAGCTCGAGGTGAATGCTGTGATCACTCTTCGCTGATGAGAACCAGAAGATTCGAAGCCCATCCGAAACGTAGTAGAGAGGCGCAGCATGAGCGAAGCCGTCGCCGGAGATTGTGGCTAAAGTTACCGTGCTTTCGTTTAGCAGTAAATCCCTGATCAGATTCAGTCGCTCTTCCGTTGTCTCGTGAATAATCATCACTTCTACTTTAACCTGCTTTGGTCTCACAAATCCGTGCATACAGCGTCGTCGCCTGCGCGAGCTTGCCGAACTAATTAGGTTTTGAGGACATTTCGTTGCAGGAAGGGAAATGAAATGGCCGGCTGATCCCCTGATTCAGAGATTGACCGGCCATGCGATAACAAAGGGTTAACAGATCCTCGATGTTCTCTATTTGGCCGTAAGGTTGAGAGTGACGGCGTGCTGCAATGCGCCGCTCGTTCCCGTAAGCGCCATGGAATAGTTCTTCGCTGCCGCATCCGATCCGCAGGAAGTAATACCTGCCATCAGGAGCGCGCTCAGCAACATCAGCATCAGCGCCGACGACTTCACATGCGTTCGCAGAGCACGACGTAGTTTACGCGTGCCAAGCAAGGGCAGGAAAACAACCAGCGCCAGCGATTTCGGAATTGTGCTTCCACCGTTTGGCCATGGGAGCGAGTTGCTCGCCCTTCCGGCCGACGTGTTGATTGTGACCGTGACAGTTGCAGTTCCGCTGCCAGCTGGAATCGCTGATGGAGTGATGGTATAGGTTGCACCCGCCGGCAGTCCAGTCAGCGTCAGAGCCACAGTACCGAAGAACGTCGACCCGACCGTTGGAGTTACTTGCATCGTGTAAGCTGCCACATGGTTCGAGGTTGTCGCCGACAATGCCGTCACAGTGGCGCCGTTGACTGTAAAGTTAAAGTCCTGCACCGTCACTGTGATTGAGCTGGAAGTGCTCCCCGTGAAGTTAGTATCTGTGGCATAGGCCGCCGTTATGTTGTGTGTCCCGGCGGTCAGGTTATTAACGGTCAGAGTCGCGGTACCAGTGCTATCCAGGTTGGCAGTTCCCAGCGCGCTGCTGCCATCCATGAAGCTTACGCTTCCGGTTGGCTTAGTCGTGCTGCTGACCTTAGCCGTCAGAGTTACATTGTTTTTCAACAGCACGTTGCTCGTGCTTGTCTGGATAGTTGCGGTGGTCGCAATTTTTGCGATCGTCAATGTCCCATTGGTAAGCACAGCGTCGTAGTTGCCTAGTTTGCTATTCGGATCATCAAGTACTGGAGTTATGGGGTAACTTCCTGCTGAAGACGTCGATGTTGCCGTCGTGGTATAGCTGGCGGTAATTCCATCGCCCGAAACTACGCCGACCAGCGTGCCGGTAAACGCAGGCAGTGACGCGCCATAATTCATGCTGGCACTGTTTGCTGTTGCGGTTAAGGAAGCCTTACTGATGGTCAGTTTGGCCGTGTTGTTGGTGATGTTGTAATTGTCTAGCACACCTGCTGCGGCATTCAGTGTTGCGCTGATGGTGTAAGGGCTTCCCGCAACCGTATTGCCTGCGGCACGGGTATAGGAGGCCGTGACGCTATCGCCCGGCAGGAATCCGCTCAGGGTTCCGTTCAGGGTTGGGTCAGCGGTACCGTACACCTTGGTTGCAGCATTCGGCGTTACCGAAGCCGCTGCCTTGGTGATAGCGATCGATACCGGCGCGCTGCTTGTCTCGCTGTAAGTGCCGTCCGCAGCCTTTGTTGCCGTGATGACGCAGGTGCCCGTGCCCTTGGTAATGGTGAGTGCGCCCGTGGTTGAGTTCACGGAGCAAGCGGTCGAGCTTCCAGCGGAATAGCTGAAGGCCCCGGTGCCGTTACCGCCGCCAGCCACCGCACTCAGGCCCGTTTGTCCATAAGCCGCGGTTGGAGGCACGGTGAGGGTTACGGTAGCCTGCGTCGGCGCTACCTGTAGGGTTCCGCCATTGTATCCGCCGGTAACATGGTTCCCATTGCTCGCATAAACGAAAGTGTAATTGCGTGCTCCCTCGCCTGAAGGTGTCAAGGTGGCGGTGCAGGTACTGGCCCCGGTATCGGTAATCGTCAGGGTGCAGTTCACGGGCGTGAATTCTGACGTTCCGTACTGGTCAAAGAAGCCAAGAGTTCCTTGAGGATCGAATGCTGGCGTGAAATCCTCGGCGGTCTTCGTGATATCGGTGTCACCGCCAATGATCACAACGAAAGTGTTGTTAAGCGCCGTGGCGGTGTGGTTGGCACGGGCAGTTGTCAGACCTGCCGGCGTGGGCAGGGTAGTGAAGGAAGTAAATGAAGTGAAACTCGTTGGAATCTGGAAAAGCTCCATTGACGCCACAGCGGTAGCTGGCGTAACTCCAATCAAATTTCCTCCGGTAATCAGGACTGTTTTTCCATCTGCCAGGATGCTGGCAGTATGCCCTGAGCGAGCCGTCAACCAGGTAGCGCTGCCAACCTGTGTGACCGTTTTCGAAGAAGTGTCAAAGTTGATAAGTTCCGCAGTGCCGGTTGCATCGCCGCCTGCAACCAACAGGGTCGCGACGCTTCCGGAGTAGTTCAGCAGCGTTGTGGTGTGGCCGGATCGAGCGTAGGCCAGGTGACCCGTTACAGCAGAGGACGCCAGTCCACTCGAGTTATACACTTCCAGCGAGCTGACGGCAGAGCCCCCTACCGTTCCGCCGACGATTAGAACCTGGCCGTTGGGCAGCAGGGTCGCGGTGTGCTCGGACCGTTTGGCTTGCAAGGAACCGGTTGCCACGCTGCTTCCTGTTAGCGTCGCAAGATTACAGGTATAAAGTTCGGCGTCGCCTCCCGTATCGCCACCGGTGATCAGGACTGTTAGTCCGTCCGATAGCAACGTTGTGGTGTGACCCGAACGCGCGTGCAGCATATTGCCGGTTACAGCTACGAATCTTTCGTCCGGCACAATTATTGTTCCGGGAATGTAGTTCACCAAGGTGTTGACCGCCGAACCAGCAACCGTGCCACCGCTGATTAGGACACTGCCGTCGGAGAGCATGGCCGCGGCGTGGCTGGAGCGAGGCGCGGGAAGGTTAAAGATCGGACCGGTCGCATTGGGAAATGAGTTACCGGTAGGTCCGCCATTCGTTCCTCCAGGGCCTACCGTTGCGTCGTCAAAGACGTAACCAGTGATGACAGCACCAGCCCCGAGCACTACGGAAGCAGGCGCATTTACGCCGGTAGTGACGGGCCTTGGATTCACCGTAAAAGTCAGCGCCGAGGAGTTGGCGGCGCTGTAAACCGTGTCTCCCTTATAGCTCGCGGTGATGGAGTGGATACTCGGCTTCAACGTAGAAATGGGAAAGCTGGCAACTCCTGATGCGTTGAGCTGTGCAATTCCGATGAGCGAGCTGCCGTCGGTGAACCACACTGCCCCCGTTGGAGTCCCCGTGGTCCCCGTGACCGTGACGCTGAAGGTCACGGCTTGGCCAAAAATGGATGATGTGGCTGGCGACGAGGTCAGGTGGAGCAAGTCGAAAGCCGATGCAGAAACCGCCGAAACAGTTGGCGCCACTGTTTGGGCGTGAGCGGTGGTCCCTGTCAATGCAAATGCCGCCAACACAAGAGTCAGCAACAGAGAGCGTATGCGTGAGTTTTTCGATAATTGATAGGTCATTCTCTCTCCATCAGCAAAAGAGTTGATTCACGAGCGACTAGGGAACGGCAACTGAACGAATGCGGGCGGGGAATTGCGTTGAGCAGAAACTGCCGATTCAGCAGCTCTCTCAGACCCGTCGTCCGAAAGAACGTTCGGAGCGAGAACATCCGTGTATAAGGTTGATGCAGAGTGGCTGCTTCAGAGTTGCTGAACAAAATTGTGGCTTAAGATTTATCTGTTGAGGCTCATAGCTGGCGCCGAGTGGATGGGCAGCATTTCACAAGAATTAAGGTTCCTAAGCAGCGTTAAGCGTCGCATTTGCTAGAATTCGGGAATTGAGGTTTCGCTTGTTTGAACCTCATCCGGTCTCAAAACTATGACAGAGAACAAAATCGCCGCTCATACCGTACGTTGGGATTTGCGCTCCATCTATTCCGGGGTTGACGATCCGCAAATTGACCTGGATGTTGCGGAATTTGCAAAGCAAGCTGAGAAATTCCGCGCAGACTACAAAGGAAAGCTCGCCGATTCACTTGGCCGGGCGATTTCCGATTATTCGGAGCTGCAAATGCTGGAAGGAAAGGCTATCGTCTTTCTTACCCTCCAGCAGAGCTTGAACGTGACCAATGAAGCTGTGAAAGCGAAGGTCGCACAAGTGCAACAAACGGTGAGCCAGATCGAGGGCGAATATCTCACGTTTTTCGAACTCGAATTGGTAGCTCTCGATGACGCGGTTCTTGAAAAACTGTATGCAACTGATGAGGTGGTAAAGAGGCATCGGCCATGGATCGAGCATGAGCGAATTTACAAGCCGCACCTCTTGAGTGAAGCGGTGGAAGCTGCGCTTACCAAGCGCGACCCGTTCGGGCCGGATTCATGGGACGAGTTTTTTGATGAATGCGAGGCTGACCTTCGTTTTGAGCATAAGGGCCAGAAGAAAAGCCTGACCGAGATGCTGAGTATTCTGACAAGCTCGAAAGACGCGGTCGAGAGAGCAGAAGTTCAGAAGCTGATCAACGACGGATTAGGAGGGTATTTCTCGAAGTATTCCGCGCAGACGCTCTACGTCATTGTTGGCAAAGAAGCCATCGAGCGCAAGGAGCGTAACTACCGCAATCCGATGGAGCCAAGGAACAAAGGAAACCGCGTTCCCAGTGAGGTCGTCGATGCGCTGCACCATGCCGTTATGCATGTGGCAGGTCCGCTTGCTCGCCGGTATTATCGCCTGAAGGCCGGCTTGCTCGGCATGAAGACGCTCAAGTGGAGCGACCGCAACGCGCCGTTGCCGTTCACCGATACGACCGTGGTGCCGTTCGATGATGCGATGACCACGGTCCTTGCAGCCTACGAGAGTTTCAGCCCCACGCTTACCGGCATCGTACAGGATTTTATTTCGGCAAAACGTATTGACGCGCCCGCAACCAAAGGCAAACGTGGCGGGGCTTTCAATTATTCTTTTGTGTTTCCCGGAAACTGGCCGCAATCGTTTACGTTCCTGAATTACCTAGGCTCCAATCACGATGTAATGACCCTTGCCCACGAACTCGGCCACGGTGTTCATGGCATTCTGGCGGGCGAGGCACAAGGGCCACTGATGTTCCATCCGCCGGTTGCTTACTGCGAAACGGCTTCCGTTTTCGGCGAGATGACAACGTTCAACTTCCTGAAAAAGCAGCTTGCTGAAAGCGGCGATAACGCAGCTCTTCTCGCGCTCCTCACACAGAAGATCGAAGGCATGCTCAACACTGTTGTGCGACAGATCGGCTTTTCGAACTTCGAACGGCGTATACACGGTATGGACGAAACGTATAGGCAGTGGGCAGAGCCGAAGAAGCTTTCAGTGAAGGAACTTGACGCACTGTGGCTTACAACCGTGAAGGAGCTGTATGGAGAGGAAGGCGACGTATTCACATATGAGAATATCAACCATCTCTGGTCGTATATTTCGCATTTCCATTCGCCGTTTTACGTTTACGGATATGCGTTCGGGGAACTGCTGACGCAAAGTCTCTACGCACAGCGCTCCGCGCTTGGCGAGCGGTTTGAGCCGCTTTATCTCGATCTGCTTCGTTCCGGCGCGACGAAGAACGTCATTGAACTTCTCCAGCCTTTCGGCCTCGATCCGACGAAAGAGACCTTCTGGGCCGAGGGCATCCGCATTGGTTTGGAAACGATGATCGCGGAAGCGGAAAGTCTGGCAGCCAATCCCAGCCAGATATAACTCCTCGGGAGCTGGCCCTTTCAGTTGAAGCGATCCGCAATGTTTCTGTTCACCGTCCGGTACATGGTGCCGGACGGTGCGCTCGTCAACCTACCTTCAATGCGAAAGCTCGAAGGCACTCCGCAAAAGCATTATTACGCTATAGGACCGCAGCGGAATGTGGTATAAATCCACACGCTTCTGTGCCGCTGCCCGGAAACTTTGCTGGGCACAGGCACAGCTTTCGCGTTTCCGGGCTATCGCTGATCTCAGGCGAACGGGAGCGATTTCTGCACTGGTCTTGTTTGCAGAACTTAATGGAGGTGCTTATGCTGAAGGGCTTCAAAGAATTCATTGTGCGAGGCAACGTCATTGACCTCGCCGTTGCTGTCGTGATCGGTGCTGCATTCGGAGCTGTGGTTACGGCGTTTGTAACCGACCTATTGACGCCCCTAATCGCTGCGGTAGTCAGTAAGCCGGACTTCTCTGCTTTCGCAATTAACTTGAACGGCAGCGAAATAAAGTACGGCCTCTTCCTGAATGCGTTGATCTCGTTTTTGCTGGTTTCCGCAGCAATTTACTTTGCCATGATCGCGCCCATGAATGCCTGGAAGGCGCGCCAAGCGCGAGGACAAGCTCCTGCAGATCCGACAACCAAGACCTGCCCTGCATGTTTGGAAACTATTGCGATACAGGCTCGCAAGTGCAAGTGGTGTGCGGAGGTGCAAGAGGAAGTCTGCCATCCAATTCGTTAATTGCGTGGAACTCTGGACCACTTCAGGCTCGCACTTTCGCGTATGTATCGCGCCTCATCGCCTTGCGCTGATGGAATAGCGCAAGGCTGAGGACTAAAACGAAACTGCGCCGCAGACACATGTTCGTGATTCTAATAGCGAGGAGGCAGGTATGGCTGCAAACGAAATTCCAGCTCCCGACTTTGGGTCCAGGTTGTTGAGCCGCATAGAGGTTGCAGAAGGCACTATGGCCTTCTATTTCGAAAAGCCGCAGCAGTTCGATTTCAAACCCGGTCAGGCCGCGGACGTGACACTGCTTGATCCTCCTGAGACTGACTCGGAAGGGAACACTCGAACCTTTTCTATCGCCAGCTCTCCATTTGAAAACAACTTAATGTTTGCAACCCGTATGCGGGACACAGCGTTCAAACGCTCGTTAAAGAGTCTCCCCCTGGGGACAGAAGTGAAGATCGGTCCGGCGATGGGTTCTTTTACTCTGCATAAGAATTCAGCCAAGGCAGCTGTGTTCCTGGCCGGCGGAATCGGGATCACACCTTTTCTGAGTATCCTGCGACAAGCCGATCACGACAGACTTCCCCACAAGCTCTATCTCTTGTATTCCAACCGGCGACCCGAAGACACAGCTTTTCTCGAAGTTCTCCAGGAGCTGGAAAAGAGCAACCCGAATTTCCGACTGATATGCACCATGACTGAAATGTCGCAATCTCAAAAGGAATGGAAAGGTGAGGTAGGCTTCATCAACAAAGAGACATTGATGAAACATCTGACCACAATATATGGGCACATCTACTACATTGCCGGACCTCCGACCATGGTTGCTGCTATGAGGAAAATGCTTGTGGATGCCGCTGTTGACGAGGACGACATTCGAACGGAAGACTTCGCTGGATATTTATGAACGTAGTTCGCGATTGTTCGCAAAATGTATTCGGGCATTAGAAGCAGAAGCAAGGCTTTGAGGTAACAAGATGTTGGTAAAAAGACCTGAGACAAAGATTTTAGTTGACGGTGGAGATCCCAAGGACACCCTCCAGATTAAAGGCTTACTGGGGTTTGTTGATGGGCAGACCACCAACCCATCGCTGATCGCAAAAAATTCTGAGGTTCAATACCTCATTGCATCCGGTCACCGATTTAGCATTCAGGACGAATACAAGAAGATTGTGCAAAGCATTTCGCCACTTGTGGGAGATGCTGGTGTGTCCATTGAGGTGTTTGCGGACCTTGGCACCGATGCCGAAGATATGTTGGCACAGGGGGAAGAAATGTTCTCATGGATTCCGAACGCCTACGTTAAATATCCGTGCACGCATGAAGGTTTACGAGCCGCACAGGTGTCGGTACACAAGGGCATTCGGGTCAACGTCACACTATGTTTCTCGCAGGCGCAGGCCGCTGCAGTATATGCCGCAACGAAGGGGGCAAAAGCTCCGGTGTATGCCTCGCCATTTGTCGGAAGGCTCGACGATCACGGCGAAGACGGCATGGAGCTAGTCAGAAACATAAAGAGGATGTATGAACGCGGCGATGGCCATGTGCATGTCTTAGCTGCAAGCATTCGTAGCGTCAATCACTTGCTTAGCTCTTTCGCTTTTGGCGCTGACCTTGTAACTGTGCCAGGCAAGATTCTAAAGGAATGGTCCGCAGAGGGTTTTCCAATGCCAGAGCAGGGTTTCAGCCACAAACGAATCAATACAATTGGCAAGCGCCTGAGTCCGATCCCCTATAAAGAATTGGATCTAAATCTGCCATGGGAGAGCTTTGACATTTCACACGAGCTCACAACCAAGGGCATTCAGAAATTTGTAGCCGACTATCAAAGCCCGCTGAAACGGTCAGCGTAGGTTTCGCCGCTTTCGGCTGGATAGGTGATGTGAGTTCCCTGGACCTTTGCAAACGGTGTCAGTGAGTGGAGCCGCGTGCTGGTTGCGCTTGTGATCTCTTGAACTTCGATCCCTCTTACCAGTAGTGCATCGGCAATCAGGGAACGATGACAGCGCCAGGGCACGGCTTCTGCGCACATCACCGCGATCCGCTCATGTTGAGCGAGTTCTATAAGTTCGTCCAAATGCTTGCGAAATTCCGGAGTCTGCATGTAATCGGCATAGCCGCGGAAGCTCGCGTTCTGCCAAGCCGTGTTTACAGAGTCATGCTGCGCATGTCGAAAGCCTCCCAGACCGGGCATGTGGATGTAATGGATGTGGAAAGAATGTAACGACGGGGACAGTTGATCGCGACTGAACTGCGGATTGTGTCGTGAACGCGGCACCGTGCGCACATCCACTATCCTTTGCACGCCATGACTCCGGAGGAGCTGAATAAAGACATCGATCGGGCGAGTGGAATGTCCTATGGTCATCACCACCAACGGAGTTGTGAGGCGCGGCTTCATCAACCCTCCGATTGCTTATCTTGGATGAGCAAGTCAACAAACGACGCTAATACTCGGGCCCAACTTCCCTGATCCGAACTGCCGAAGTTTTGAGAGGCAAAACATCTACTCTGGTGTGCATCTCACTATTCGGCGCAGCACACGCATCCGTAAACGATTCAAGCGTCACCAATCAAAGTGACAGTCGTACTCCCCAAGGGTATTGTCGTAAGCTTCGCGACTGTCACTCGGGATAACTAAAAGCAGTTGACAGCATTTGTCTAATGCCGCTTAGGAGCGTGGGAATGGAACTCCGCGAAAAACGCCAATTCCTGATCTCGCGTGGCTGGATTCAGGCCATCGCACTCGTCATGATTTTCGGTTTCACCGTGATGGGCATTCTGGCGTACCGCACCTACACTGATGAGCCGCCGATTCCGGCACGCGTCACAGATTCCTCTGGTCATGTTCTGTTCACGCGTAATGACGTCCTTGCCGGTCAGGGAATGTTTCTCCGCAATGGCCTGATGGAATACGGTTCGATTTTCGGGCATGGCGCGTATCTGGGGCCCGATTTCACGGCTGATTACTTGCATCGGGCGGCGCTCAGTGTGACGGAGTTTTACGGTGGAGATTCCTCTGCAAAGCTGATTACGGTGACTGATTTTAAGAACAATCGGTTCGACAGTGCTGCCGATGTTCTGATCTATACGCCTGCTCAAGTACATGCCTTCGAGCAACTGCGGGCATATTATGGCGACTTCTTCGGTGAGCCAACTACGCGATACGGCCTTCGGCCCCGCGCCATTCGGGACCCCGAACAAATTCGCCAGCTGACCGCCTTCTTTAGCTGGGCGGCTTGGGCCTCCTCGGCCCTCAGGCCTGGCCAGCAATACTCCTACACCAATAATTGGCCGCCCGAACCACTGGTCGGGAACCGGGCGACTGCCGATGCCATCGTGTGGAGCGTGTTATCGCTCATCGCCTTGTTGGGTGGTATTGGCCTTTTGTTGGCTGCATTCGGGCGCTGGAACTTCTTAGGCTGGCATGGACGTGAACAGCAGGCGATATCGTTTCGTCCTCCGAACCAGGTTTTGTTGACTCCCGCGCAACGGGCGTGTGCATGGTTTTTCCTTGTCATGGGACTGCTGTTTTTATTGCAAACGCTCGTAGGAGGGGCGTCTCAGCACTATCGTGCCGATCTCTCCAACTTTTTCGGAATCGACCTTGCCCGCTTTTTGCCATTCAACATTGCACGCACCTGGCATGTGCAGCTTGCAATCTTCTGGGTATCGGTTTCGTACCTAGCTGCTGGAATTTTTCTGGTACCGATGGTTACTGGTCGTGAACCGCGAGGGCAAAATCTTCTCGCTTATGGTCTGTTAGGCGCTTTGACAATCGTGGTTTTTGGAAGCTTGTCCGGTGAGTATTTTGGGATCGAAGGATGGTTCAAGAGCAATGCCTGGATATGGTTTGGGAACCAGGGTTTTGAGTACCTCGATCTAGGCCGATTCTGGCAGATTCTGCTTATCCTCGGCCTTTTCTTTTGGGTGATCATTCTCTTTCGTGGGCTGCGCGGGCGGCTTCAGGGCGAGCACATGGGAAACATGCCCTGGCTATTTTTCTTCTCGGCTTTGTCAATTCCAGCGTTTTACGCGGTTGGCCTGCTCGCTCATCCTAAATCGCACTTCACTACTACTGATTTCTGGCGCTTCTGGGTTGTGCACCTTTGGGTGGAAGATTTTCTGGAGCTGTTCACGACGATTATGGTTGCCTACGTCTTCGTGCTGCTGGGCGTAGTGCGCGAACGGGTTGCGCTGACGATGATTTATCTCGACATGGTGCTCTATTCGGCCGGTGGCGTGATCGGCACCATGCACCACGTGTATTTCTCGGGAGAGCCGTCTATTCACATGGCGTTGGGCGCATTTTTCTCCGCAGCCGAGGTGATTCCTCTCACGTTGTTGACGCTGGAAGCATGGAGCTTTCTGCAACTCGGAGCGGAGCAGGAAACAAAATCGAAAACCTCATTCCCACACTATTGGGCTGTTATGTTTCTAGCTTCTGTCGGCTTTTGGAATTTTCTGGGCGCAGGAATCTTCGGTTTTCTGATCAATCTTCCCATTGTGTCGTATTACGAGATCGGTACAGCCCTCACGGCCAATCACGGCCATGCCGCAATGATGGGAGTGTACGGGATGTTATCGGTGGGACTGGCCTTGTTCTGCTTGCGCTATATCATCCCGGAAGAACGCTGGTCCGATCGCGCGGCCAAGATCAGTTTCTGGTCGCTGAATCTCGGATTGGCGTGGATGGTCCTGGCTTCGCTCTTTCCCTTAGGTGTGCTGCAACTCTACCATTCCGTCACCTATGGATATTACGACGCAAGGAGTTTGAAATTCATCGGAAACCCAGTCAATTCGCTCATCGAGTGGCTGCGATTTCCCGGCGACATAGTGTTCATTCTCGGCGGCACGTTGCCAGTTCTGTACCTCTGCTGGCTGGGAGTTCGTTATAGGAGAACACAGAGCACTATCGAGGAGCCCAAAGACGTTCTGTTCGCGGAACTGACCAGCGACACAGAAGCACGCTAGCAGTACAGGGGATCTATGCTGAGGTACTGTCAGCATCGGGAGACTTTCTTTCGGGCGTTGGTCGCGCGGCGCTGCTGAACTCGCCGCGCGCCACTCGCATCAGCGGAAGATCCTCAATTGTTCAGTTCTCGTAATCCAGCATCTGTGAGAGTGAAAGAGCGTGTCTTTCGCATTTCGCCCGCTTGTGCTCTCTGGAAATACGAAAGCGGTGGTTTTCCAGCGGCCCAGGCAGTGCAACCATTCCTGATTCAAGCCCCTCGAAATTAAAACGTACCTATCGAAAATAGAGTCGCCTGTGCCAGACCTGGCGCTTCTTTCAGGAGTCGTCACAAATGCGGACCGTCGGTTTGGTCGTCGTAGTTCTTGTCGTGCTTGTGGTCGCTGCGCTGTTGATCGTGCCCCATTTCGTGGATGTAAACACTTACCGAGGGGCAATCGAATCGCGGCTGCAACAGAAGCTGAATCGCCCGGTAGAGCTGGGCCAAATGAGCCTGGGCCTGCTGCCGCCGAGGTTCAAAGTGGATAATGCCTCGATTGGCGAAGACCCACAGTTCGGGCACGGACAATTCGCCACGGTTCAGCACCTGGCCATTAGCGTGCAGCTGTTGCCTCTTTTGCACAAGGACATCGAAATCAGCAGCCTGACTTTGCAGCGACCTCACGTCGAGCTGATACGAAACCAGCAGGGTGTTTGGAATTTTTCGACCCTCGCGAAGCCCAGCCAGCAGCAGCCCTCAGAGCAGGCAGCTCAGCCTGCGCAGCCCAGTCAACCAGCCCCTCAGCAGCCGTCTGCCGCCAGCTCCCAGCAGGCAAAGCCGAGCTCAGAGTTCCAACTCGATCATCTGAAGATCAAGGACGGGCAGGTGGCCGTTATTGATCAGCAGGACCATTCGCACGCAGTTTACGACCACATCGATGCTGACCTGAAGAACTTCGCGCCGGATAAACAATTTGCGGTGAAGCTGAACGCTCACCTTCCCGGTCAGGGTACGCAGACCATTTCACTGGACGGCACCGTCGGACCGCTCGATCAGAAGAACATGATCTTGACGCCGGTCGATGCCACACTGAACCTGAACAGCGTGTCGCTTGCAGGTGTGCAGCAATTTCTGAAAACTCAAGAGCTGGCCAACACCAATGGCGTCGTGAGCGGCAAGGCGGCCATAAAGAATCAGGGGGGCAACCTCTGGTCGAGCGGAAACCTGAGAATCAACAATGCTGTGGTACACGGCGTCAATGTTGGCTATCCCATTTCCGTAGATTTCAAAGCCGGTGCCAGTAAAGACCTGATCCGGATTGAACAAGGCAATGTTCGTCTAGGCTCGACCCCTCTCGCTGTGACCGGAACCGTGAACACGCAAAGCAAGCCGACACAAATCGATATGAAACTGAATGCCCAAAACATGTCGCTAGTGGAGGCGGCGCGTCTGGCAGCAGCCTTTGGCGTGGCTTTCAATGCGAATACGAAGGTGACCGGTTTCACTACAGCTAACGTGACGGCAAAGGGCGCGGTAACGCGCCCCGCCCTGAACGGCACGGTTTCAACACATGACCTTGTCATCACCGGGAACTCGGTTCCAGCGCCAGTCAAGATACCTTCGCTTGATCTGGCATTGACACCTGAGCAGATTCGGTCCGGAGAGTTCACGGCCTCGGCTGGAAATACATCATTAGGCGGGCAGTTTACATTGAGCCATTACACGACGGCTTCGCCGCTGGTGAATGCCGCGTTGCATACGAATGGCGCTCAGATTTCCGATCTGTTGAGCATGGCACGAGCTTACGGAGCTAGTGCGGCAAACGATATGAGCGGGTCGGGCTTGCTGTCGCTTAACGTACAAGTTGCCGGGCCCGTGAAAGATGCGTCTGCTATGGAGTTCAGCGGCACTGGGCAGGTGCAGAACGCGTCGTTGAAGACTCCGACCCTGAAAGTGCCGATAAACGTGCGCAATGCCAACCTGAGCTTTAGCAAGAATGGAGCGCAGATAGAAAACCTGGCGGCATCACTGGGACAAACGGACGCAAGCGGAAAAGTCACCGTGCACAACTTTGCTGCTCCTGATCTGCAATTCTTGCTGACTGCGAATAAGGTAAACGTAACCGAGTTGCAGCAGATTTCAGGTTCAGTGTCCTCGCAACCACGGCAGAAAACGGCTGGGCTCACGATAATTCCGAGTGCCTTTGCGGCGGAGCCTCCGAATGCAGGTTCGAACCAAATGTCGCCTATGCTTTCGAAGATGACGGGAGGCGGAACCGTGCAGATCGGAACAGTGCAGTATGATCAACTCACGCTGACAAACGCTCACGCCAACATCACGTTGAATCATGGGTTGATCGGTATCTCTCCGTTAACCGCTCAACTTTATGGCGGATCGGAAAACGGCAGTGTAACGATTGACACTCGTGCCACTCCGATGATCGTACAAGCTAAGAGTAACCTGCAGGGGGTAGACGCCAACGGATTACTTTCTGCCGTGAGTCCGGTGAAAGATACGATCTATGGCCACTTGGCTGCAAATACTCAGTTGAGCTTTCAAGCAACAAACAGCAACGACATTGCGCGTACCTTGAATGGCACGTTGGGTCTGCATTTGACCGATGGACGGATTACCAAACTGGATCTGCTGAACCAGTTGGCTGCAGTGGGTAAGTTCGCGGGAGTACGTCAGAATGCCCAAGCGGTAACCGAAGTCGCTAAGCTGGATGGGCACTTTGATATCAGCAACGGAGTTGCGAGCACCAACGACCTTACCGCTGAAATCATCAACGGTACATTGGCCAGCAAAGGTACGGTCAATTTGGCCACGAAGGATTTGGCCATGCATGCGACGGCCGTGATGTCCAAAGGCTTCACCGAACAGGTTGGGGCAAACGGTGTCGGGGGACTGATGCAAACCGCATTGGCGAACAATCAGGGTGAGCTGGTGATTCCGGTCATCATCACTGGTACGTTCGATCATCCACAGGTCCAACCCGATCTGCAGCAAGTGGCGGAAATGAAACTGAAAAATTTGTTGCCCACGACAAGCAATCCGGCGGCCATGACTTCGAGCATGCTTGGGAACCTCGTAAAGGGGGGTGGCGCGGGCGCGGGCCAGACTGGTGGATTGGGTGGTATCGTGGGCGAGCTCACTGGGCACCAAAATGAATCTAACCAGACGCCATCACAATCGAATCCGCCGTCCATAGCTTCTCCCCAGGCTCCTCCCCAACGCCAGCCTGCAAATCAGCAGCAGGATCAGGGGAATGATATAAAGCATGCGATCGAGGGGATTTTCGGGGGAAAGAAATAGGAAGCAGCCGGGGTGCTCTAAGAAATGGCACCCCGACTTGCTCAGCCCTGATTAAGCGCAGGCGTGCAAAGATGGCGGTTTAGGCAGAAGGCGGTGTTTACCAACCCGACGTGAGAGAATGCCTGTGGAAAATTGCCTAATTGACGTTTGGCGACTGGATCGTATTCTTCAGAGAGAAGGCCGACATCGTTACAGAGGCTCAGCAGCCTCTCGAACAAGCGGGTTGCGTCTTCATGGCGGCCTTGAAGCATATAGTTGTCCGCCAACCAGAACGAGCAGGCGAGGAATTTGCCTTCTCCGTGTGTCATGCCATCCACGGCGGGGTCTGCCAAGTATCGGGTAACAAGGCCATTCTCCATAAGGTTCCTCTCTATAGCCTGGACAGTGCCTATTACGCGGGCATCGTCAGCAGGAAGAAATCCGACCAGAGGCATCATCAATAAGCTTGCATCAAGTCTTTTAGACCCGTAGTACTGAACAAAAGCGTTAAGTCCAGCGTTGAAACCTTCGCTGCAGACCTGGTTGTGGATTTTATTTCGCAACACTTTCCACAGGGCAACATCCCCGGAGAACCAACCCTGCTCGGCAGATTTAACGGCACGATCGACTGCCACCCAAGCCATCATCTTGGAATGGGTAAAGTGGCGGCGGGGACCCCGCATTTCCCAAATACCATCGTCGGGCCGTTCCCACCCGGTTTCGAGAAACTCAAGGAGTGCCAGGGCGACATCCTCTCCACTTTGCCGTGAGGGCGCTAATCCAGACTGACGGTACAGGAAAAGGGTATCGGAAACTTCTCCGAAAATATCTAACTGGAATTGTTTATAAGCTGCGTTGCCTGTGCGCACTGGCGTAGAACCTTCATATCCGGGCAGCCAGGGGAGCTCTAATTCCGTGAGCCTGCGTTCTCCATGGAGTCCGTAAATAATATTGAGTTCAGAAGGACTGCCGGCGATAGCGCGGAGAAGCCATTCACGCCAGTTCCGCGCCTCGTCATGATACCCGGCGTTTAATAGCGCTTTTAAAGCAAGGGTTGCGTCGCGTACCCAGCAAAAGCGGTAATCCCAGTTGCGCATGCCTCCGGGCAGCTCAGGAAGCGATGTCGTGGGTGCCGCCACGATCCCGCCGGTAGGCGAAAATGTAAGAGCTTTCAGGGTGATTAACGAGCGCAGCACCGCGTCCTGCCATTTGCCATGATAGGAACAGCGGCTAGACCATTCACGCCACCAACTCTGAGTATCTTGAATCGCTTTATCGATGTGTAGCGGTAAAGGCTCGTCCCGGTTTGATGGGAACGATGTGAGATTGAAAGGTATCGTCTGACCTTCGTTTACGGTGAATTCCGCTACCGTCTTAAAGTTTTCGCCACGTAGAGTTACGGGGGTTCTCAGACTGAGCATGTCGGGACCAGCGAGCGCCGAAATACCCGTCGGGGTGCGCCTAACCCAAGGAATTACTGACCCATAGTCGAATCGAATCACGAGCTCCATTTTCATTCGAACTTGTCCCCGCTTGCCGACTACAAGACGAAGAACTTCTGGCGTTTCATGCCGAGGTGGCATGCAATCGACGAGCAAGACCGACCCGCCGTCTGTGTCGAACTCGGTCTCGAGAATAAGAGTCCCTTCGCGATAATTGCGGGAAATGCGACGAACTTGCTCTGCGGGAGAAATGGACCAATGTCCATGATCAGCCGTTCCGAGTAGTGCGGCGAAACAGGCCGCAGAGTCAAAGTGCGGGACACAGAGCCAGTCGATCGATCCATGTTTTGATACGAGAGCCGCCGTGTGGCAGTCCCCAATCATCGCGTAATCTTCAATGGGAATGGACAGTGGTGAACTCCGAATACCTAATTTGCTTACAGTGCCCCAGGCACAGCATTTGAGATGAAAAAAAAGCGCTGGGCGAAGCTCCTGGAACGTTTAAAGCGGAAAAGTTGTTTCTAGGAACTGAACAGGTGCTTTGCAGGGCATCAAGCAGGCTGGCCGACCGCAGATATTCCAAATACCGGAATTATCGACAGACTCGCAGCGAAATACGGTGGCATCCAAGAAATTCATGACTGCCCCCCGTTCAGATGCGCTCGTGCTTTTCGGTGTTACGGGTGATCTCGCCCACAAAATGATCTTCCCGGCCCTCTATGCAATGGTGAAACGTGGGTCGCTCCAAGTCCCGGTAATCGGCGTTGCCTTACCAGAGTGGACAATTGCTCATTTGCACCAGCGCGTGACCGACAGCATAAAACGGTCCGGGGGAATTGATAACGAGGGCGCTTTCCAGCATCTTCTGTCCCTACTGCGGTATGTGAGCGGGGACTACAAAGATCCGGGCACATTCGCAGCGATACGAGAGGCTCTGGGCAACGCTCGATTTCCAGCGCACTACCTTGCTATCCCGCCGATGCTTTTTGCGCCGGTGATCAAAGGACTTGGTAGCGCAAACCTGTCAGAACATGCGCGCGTTATTGTCGAGAAACCGTTCGGACGTGATTTGGCCTCCGCGCAGGAATTAAACCGAGTAGCGCACACCTTGTTTCCAGAGGATTCGATTTTTCGTATAGACCACTTCCTTGGAAAGGAGGCGATCATGAATATCCTCTACTTCCGCTTCGCTAATTCCTTCCTGGAGCCCATCTGGACCCGCAACTACATTGCGAGCGTCCAGATAACCTTAGCCGAAGATTTTGGCGTGGAGAAGCGCGGTGCGTTTTACGAAACCGTTGGCTGCCTGCGTGACGTGATCCAGAACCACCTCTTTCAGATCGTCGCTCTGCTTGCTATGGAGCCGCCATCAGGTAGACACCTTGGGGCGGTGCGGAGCGAAAAAGCCAAGGTCTTTCAAGCCATGCGCCCTCTGAAGCCTGACGATCTGGTGCGCGGCCAATATGCTGGTTACCGGAAAGAGCCAGGTGTAGCCGAAAGCTCCGACGTTGAGACTTTCTGCGCCTTGCGGCTTTTCATCGATTCCTGGCGGTGGGATGGTGTCCCTTGGTACCTGCGCTCCGGCAAATACCTTGCAAACACCGCGACCGAGGTCCTAGTGGAGCTGAAACCACCGCCACAGAGGCTTTTCGCCGACTCGTTGCCGACAACAGGCAGGACCAACTACCTGCGTTTCCGGCTCTCACCCAGTTCGGCCATTGCCTTGGCCGCTCGCGTCAAACTTGCAGGAAAGGAGTTCGTCGGGGAACAGCGAGAGCTTTACCTGGTAGAAGACAGTTCTGGGGGGGAAACGCCCTATGAGCGGCTTTTGGGTGATGCGCTGATGGGTGATGGAGCGCTGTTTACGCGTGAGGACGCAGTTGAAGCCGCGTGGGCGGTGGTGGATCCTGTTCTAAAGAAGAATCACCAGGTTCTGCGATACAAGCGGGGCAGTTGGGGGCCTGAAGAGGCGAACGCAATTATCGCTTCAGCCGACGGCTGGCACCAGCCCGATGCGAGAGATGCGGATGACATGCATAGGCTCCACCGCGTTAGCCTGAGCGAAACGGAGGCGGGTCGAGGAGGGTAGACGGGGTTTTGGGTCTTCCGGGTCGGCTGCTTGGAAAGCGAGAGCAGGAGAACAATAGGCAAGTCCCCCGCTTGATCTGTATCACGCAGATGAAGCGGGAGAAAGATTGCCGTCTATTAGCGAGGAAGGGCGGGGAAGGGGACGCCATTCAGCTCCACTTTGCCCCCGCATGGCTTTCAAAGCACATTATCGCGATTAACGCGCTTATCTCCACTCTGGACCGTCCAAACTCTTCTGGCTAAATCCTCAGTGAACCATGCGGGAGTCAAAAAGCCAATAAATCACTATTCTGCCAGATCGGTACGTACCACCTGCAAGCATCAACCCCTGCTTAGTGATTACCGCCGATGTGACAGACAATACCATTCGACTCAAATACGGCTTTGAGCTCATTAATCTTCTCAGCGGGAGGAGTTTCCACACCCGGAGGCATGGGATATTCCCGGCCCAGACCTGCGTATTTACCCATGCCCATACGATGGTAAGGCATGAGATCGACCTCTCTGGCTCCGATCTTCTTCATGAATTTAGCTGTGGCTTGCATATTCTCAACGGTATCGTTACCCCCAGGGATCACTGGGATACGAATCACGACCTGTGTCTTGGTCTCGGCGAATACTTTCTCTAAGTTGCTATGAATCAGTTCGTTGGATACGCCAGTCAGCTGTTTATGGATAACCGGATCCATGTGCTTCACGTCAAAGAGCGCAAGATCCGTATATTCCAATACCGACTTGAAATTGTCCCACGGCGCATAGCCCGTAGTCTCTATTGCCGTATGGATATAGCTCTGCTTGCACCTCTTGAACAGCTCGCGAAGGAACTCATGTGAAAGCAGAGGTTCGCCGCCAGAAACCGTAACTCCGCCACCCGACTGAACAAAGAATGGCTGATCCGCTTCCAGGATTTCCATCACCTGGTCGACCGTCATCGGTGTGCCCACGTCCTCATAGGCGCTCTCGTAGCAGCCCTGTACGCAGACATGGTCCTTACAAGTGGCACAGATCTCATGGTTGACTGTGACATACCCTTCGGGCTCGAGATCTGGATTATAGCTAATCGCACCATTTTTGCAGATATTTACGCAGCGATGACACTTAACACACTTAGCTCTGATATAAAGAACATCTTTGGGAGTTGTTTGCGATTCCGGGTTGGAACACCACAGACATCTGAGAGGGCATCCCTTCAAGAACACCGTCGTTCTGATGCCTGGTCCGTCCTGGACGGAATAACCCTGAATATTAAACACCATTCCCGTTAATTCGTTAGTCCCCATAACCCCTCTCACTTACTTACTTCGCGTAATAGAACGTATTCAATTCGTCGTTACTACCGGGCATGCAAGAGGTAACCTTCTCGCATGCCCGGATTATGTGGAGCCAATATCAGATCCTCACGCTATCGCGTGAAGAGCCGACATTACCACGTTTGGCAAGTTCTGGAAACGATCTCGTCCTGTACCTCTGGGCACAGAGTGATGAAGTATGCGCTGAATCCAGCAACGCGGACAATCAGATCTCTGTAGGAATCAGGATCTTTTTGTGCGGCGCGCAGCGTTTCCTGCGTGACGCAGTTGAACTGGATCTGGTATCCACCACCGTCAAAGTAGGTCTTGACCAGCTGGAGGAACTTCTGCGCACCGGCTTCGCCCTCAAGAGCCGTCGGGTGGAACTTCACGTTGAAGTGAGTCGAACCATAGACGACAGGATCAATCAGCTTCAGCGCTGAACGGATCAGAGCGGTTGGGCCTTTCACGTCCGTACCAGGGGTGGCCGAAAGCGTCGCGTCAGTCATGCACTCGCCGGCCTTTCTGCCATCCGGGGTCGCCCAAGTCTTCTTACCGAAGGCCCAGTGCGCCGTCACTGAATAAGCAGAAGGCGTAATGGTCCAGCGGCCCATGTAGTCAGGCTTGCGGTTGTGGATCTCGGCATAGTCTCTCATCAAGCGACGGCCGAGCTCATCAGCGAAAGGATCGTCGTTGCCGTACTTCGGCGCTTTCTTGCACAGGTTCTGAACGTCTTCGTAGCCAACAAAGTTTGCTGTGATCGCGGCAACCATCTTTTCCATGCTGACGGACTTATCGTCAAAGATCAGCTTCTTCATCGCTGCGAGACAGTTGGTGGCATCAACGCTGCCGGCCAGGCAAACACCGTCGCCCCAGTTGTAGCGGGCGCCGCCGTCGACCATATCCATACCTCTCTCGACGCAGTCATACGTTACTGCAGAGCCGAGAGGTGTCGGATGATCGCGCTCCATGTTCCACTCGAGGGTGGAGATGTCGCGGCAGATGTCGATCCAGTATTCATAGTACTTGTACAGACGATCGTAGCACTCTTCCCAGGTCTTGCATTCGCATGGATCGCCATAGGCCGGTCCATAAGCTACGCCGGTCTTGATATCGCGACCATTAGAGAAGAAGAACTCCATCATCTTGGTCATGTTAAATCTGGCTTCCCAGGTGCCGTCCGTCTTGCCGCCGATGATGCTCTGAACGCAACCCGCAACTGCCTGATCTCTGATGTCCTCGATCGGGCCTTCTTCGTGCAGCAAGCGGCGCTTCATCGAGACTTCCTGGCTATGGAACGAAGGCTGACCGATACCAGTTCTGATCAGCTTGACGCACTCCATAAGGAACTTAGGAGACAGCTTGTTGTGATACATAACGGACAGGAGCGGTTCCGGGCACTGCGCGCGGCGCTGGGCTTCCAGAATCAGGTAGTCCACTTCGCACGTGCCGTCTTCGCCCGTCGCCGGATCCAGACCGCCAAGGGTCAGCTGCTGAGCGATACGGCTCTGCTGCCAGATCGCCAGTTCGGGGTTCATAACGAAGTTCTGGGTGTTAACTTTCAGGAACCAGAACTGCAGGAACTCGATGGCTTCCTCGTCCGTGATTCTGCCTTCTTCGATGTCTTTCTTGTAGTTGGCATACACGTACTGCGGGAATCTCATCGGAGCGTGGTGAACCGTCATGCACTGGTTCTGCCAGTCGCCCATGGTGATGAACCACTGAGCCTGAAGGGCTTCCTTGAAGGTACGAGCAGGCTTGGCCGGAACCCAGCTGCAGCGATCTGCCATCTCTTCGTATTCGGCCTTCTTGCAGGGGTCCTTCTCAGAGGCGGCCGCTTCTCTTGCCAGTGCGGCATAGCGCTCGGCCTGGTGAATCAGGGCCTTGATCGATACTTCGCAGGCACACAGGAAGTGCCACTTCTTGTAGTCAGAAGTCGGCGAAACCGACGTAAGAATCGTGTTCTCATTCGGAACCTGACCCGCGGTCGGATCCGGCGCCTGAACGCCATACACCTTGCATTTGCTCTTTACACAAGCGATCTGTCTGAGTACGTCTTCCAGACCTCTTTCGATTACCGTTCTGTGGCAAGGAACAACCATGCCGCCCATGTCGTCATCGAAGTTCAAGCCAAGGCCGATGTCAACAAGCTTCTGAACGTCCAGGCCATACTTTGCCTTAACGATAGGACGAACGCGATCCTGCATGTTCTGACCGATCCAGAACTTGCCGCATTCCTGGATGATCTTCCGCTCTTCTTCGGTCGTCTTGTGAACGCCACGCTGAAGGGCGAATTCCTTGTCGTCTTCGATCCAGTAGGAGTCTCTCCAGGGCTGGATGTAGCCACCGTAGATGAAGTTGGTCAGATGTCCGCAGATCGGGTTGCCGTCAAGCCAAACCTTCTTCTCGCGGCTCAGTCTGTCGAAAATCATGGCCTTGATTTCGGAATAGCTCTTGCTGGCGGCCCACTTGCTATAGACATCGGTCTCAATCTGGAGCTTCTGGACGTCAAGACGAGCCGGCGCCGCGAACAGCTTCTCTTTTTCTTTCTTGAATCTGTCCGACATCTTGCCGTTCGGATCGAAATTCAGCTTAATCTTACGAGGCATCTGTTCCGGTGCTTTGGGGGCGTGTTGCGATACCTGAGTCGACATTACACATTCTCCTTTTGAGATGTACTTCAGTTTGAGCTCACGAGACGTTTAATTTTCCCGATCACTGTAATGTTTATAACTACTACTAAGGTACTACTAGTCCGGTACACCACTGACGCTGCCCGGCGCCGGGCAGCGTGAGATCCGCACCACAGCTTTATCACTGTGGCTTCAGCTTACTGTCAATGCAAGACGAGTGCCATCCACTCTGCCCTACAAGTACTTGAATTCTCAACGAGAAATTATCTAAGTCGTTAAAGTCGACAGTGTCAAGAGTTGAAAAGGTCGACACTGTCGATACTCCGCCCGCCGTTAAGCATACTGCTTCGCAAAAACCCCAAGCTTCTTCATCCGCGACAGCAGCGTGGTCCGATTAATCCCAAGACGGGCAGCAGCCCCGTCGCTGCCACCAACCCGGCCCTTGCAGGCCGTGAGCGCGCGTATGATCTCCTCGCGCTGCTTCGTTTCATATTCTTTCGCAACTCCGTCCTTATCAGCTTGCGCCCCGCCGGCCACTCCGGATGCGCGCTTCACATCCTGCGGGACCACCGTCATCACCGCTGTTTCCGTCTTCGTTTTTCTCAGCTCGCCCAGCGGCGCCTCCAGCGACTTGCCCCGCGTCAGAATCACCGCCCGCTCAATGAAATTCTCCAGTTCGCGAATGTTCCCTGGCCAGTCCCAGGCAGTCAGACCCTTCATCGCCGAGGCAGGAATGCCTTCAATGTTCTTATGCATCTGCTTGGCGAACTTCTGCACAAAATAGCTCACCAGCAACGGTATGTCTTCTTTCCGTTCTCGAAGCGGCGGAATCCGGATCGGAAATACACTCAGGCGGTAAAACAAATCGCTGCGGAAATCCCGGGACGCAACCATCTGTTCCAGATCCCGGTTGGTGGCCGAAACCAGACGAAAATCCACCTTCCGCGTATGGGTGCTGCCCAGCCTCTCAAACTCCCGCTCCTGCAACACCCGCAACAGCTTCGGCTGAACCTCAATCGGAATATCGCCAACCTCGTCCAGAAACAGCGTGCCCTGATCGGCCAGCTCCAGCCGCCCGGCCTTCTGCGCAACCGCCCCCGTAAACGCTCCCCGCTTATGTCCAAACAGCTCGCTCTCCAGCAGACCCGCCGGAATCGCCGCGCAGTTCAGTTTCGCAAACGTCCGGTCCCGCCGCCGGCTGCGGTCGTGAATTGCCCGCGCAATCAATTCCTTTCCCGTTCCCGTCTCCCCGAGCAGCAAGACCGTGGCATCGCTGAAGGCAACCGTTTCCACCAGGCTCAGAACATGCTGCAACGCCGAACTGTTCCCAACCACATTCTCAAAGTTCAGCTCGCTGCGAATCTCGTCTTCCAGATACAGCTTCTCCTGTGTCAGCTTATCCTTGAGCTCCGATATCTCCTGGTAGGCCAGCGCGTTTTCAATCGCGATCGCAATCTGTCCCGCTACCCGGTTCAGAAACTCCACATCCTCCGACGTGAACCGACTGTCCGTTCGGCGCGAAATCGCCAACGTCGCCAGAGCACGGCCGCGGCTCACCAGAGGAATGAAGCAAATCGTCTTGATGCCTTCAGCCACCGCGGCTCTAAGCCGCGAAGTGACCTCACCCGTTTCGGGGACCCGCCAGATTACCGGTTGCAGCGTCTCAATCGCGCGCCACCCGGGATCGTCCGGGCTGGGACCGACAACCAGCTCTTCCTTAACCGCCCCCTTGCCGTCCGGAAAATCCAGCGCATAGACCCGCAATGTTCCCGGCTCGTCGCCGGCCAGCGCAATCGATGCCATGTCGCAGTGCATCACCTCGCGCACGTTCACCGCCACCGCCCGCAGCACCTCGCGAAGCTCCAGATTCGACGTAATCCGGTTCGTCAGGTTCAGCAGCAACTCCAGCCGGTCGTTTTGAATGCGCTCCCGCCTCAGATTAAGGCCGTCGTCAATCGCGAATGCGACCACACGCGCAACAAGCTGCAGGAAAACAATGTCTTCCTCACTGTAACTAGCCGCCGAAGCGCTCGCGATTCCCAGAACCCCAAGCCGACGGTGTGGCGTTGTCAGAGGAAGCAGAAGAAGCGAACCGAGCTCGATGCCGCGTGCCGCAAGCTCCTGTTTAAAGCACGGAAACCGTTCGTCTCTCTTCAAATCGGCAATGTAGAGAAATTCCTGCCGGCTCACCGCCGGCCAGTCCGCAAGCTCATCCGATGGCCACTGAAGATCCGGCACCGGGAGCTTCACCGTGCCCCACGCATGCCACTCAATCTCCGCGGAATTTTCCTTGCGGGTCACAATGTCGAGATAGTCGAAACGCAGGAAGGGGCTAAGCTGTTCCGCCAGAACCTTCGCCAGTTCCCCAGGCTCATGGCAGACGGAAAGAGCTTCGCTCAGACGCAAAACAGCCGCATCACGTTGCGGCCTGGCTCCCGTCGAAGTCGGTGCTGCTGTACTCATATTGTTTTCAACG
>PJLO01000018.1 GCA_003010405.1 Acidobacteriota bacterium
CTACTGGCTCACTTTTACTCCGCCCTACTGGCCTACTTTTACTCCGCCCTTGACACCACAGATCCACGATCCCAAGGATTGATCACGCAGGCGTGATCAGGTACGGAATGCATGTACGATTCCTCAAAGCCGTGGAATCCGATAATCCATCTGCCTTGAGGCCCCGATGCTAAGTTGCAATTCGTGTTCGTGACTGTGGCGAATTCAGTTCCATTGAAGTCAACCACGATGCGCCCACTTGGATATTGCCCTTCGGATTGCGGGGCGTTGCAAAGTTCGTCGACGGTGGACAGGTTGTTCTTAGGTGCGGGTGATACGTTACCCATGGTGATCTCCTTTTCGAAATGTGTTTAGCGTGACGGACGATTCGACTAGTTGTGCTAGCAGGCGCGATCGGACTGTCGAGAACAGATTGACACTGACTGATTAGGGAACTTCTGAGCGGCGCGCACGACGGTTCCGACTCCCAGCCCCATCTTCTTCGCAACAGCGCGCCAGCCGAGCCCAGAGGACCGAAGGCGGTCTATTTCCGAAAGGCTCACACTCACCGGTGGACGTCCGAGGCGCTTTCCCTTGGAACGTGCATTGCGGAGGCCGGCGCGAACCCGTTCCTGAATCAGCGCACGCTCGAACTCGGCCATGGCACCGATGATTTGAAACATCAGGCGACCGGATGGAGTGCTCAGGTCGAGGTTGTCGCGGAGCGAGACGAAGGCGACTCCTAAGGCTTCCAGTTCAGCCAGGCTCACGACCAGCATCTTAAGGCTGCGGGCGAAGCGATCAAGCTTCCACACCGCGATCACGTCCACGCGGCGCTGGCGCGCGTCCAGCATCAGGCGGTTGAGCTCAGGTCGCGACTCTTTTGAACCGGAAACTCCCTGGTCGACATATTCTCCAGCGATCTCCCAGCCGCGGCGGGTAGCGTATTCGCGCATCTCTCGGAGCTGCAGTTCGGGGTCTTGCCCATTGTGAGTGCTAACGCGAGCATAAAGGGCCACGCGAAGCATCGGGACTGCCGACGATGCGGCAGTAGAATGGATCTTAGCCATCGAAGCCTCCTTAAAGGCTGCTTGGTTAGCGCTGTGCAGGTGTTGGTAGCACCTGCACAGCGCGTCTCATTGCCCACCTTTTTAGAACACCATTTCTAACCTGTCAAGAAAAATATTAATTTCCTGGTTAATTTGTTTTGCTTCACCTTGCCGTATGGTGCGATACTCAAGCCACCATGGCTACTCAGAAGAAGAGACCGAAGCGGTATCAGACGAAACAGCGGAAGGAAGCAGCACTGAGCCGAGCGATGAGCGAGCTCGCCAAGGTCGGAGCCAAGGCTCGTGCTCAGAAGTTATCCCCAGAGCGTCGCCGTGAGATCGCGATAAAGGCGTCCAAAGCTGCTGCTGCGGCGCGCACAAAGAGAGCGGCCGAGCGAAAGCTTGGGGCGGAATAGAGGTGGACGCGTGACACCAGCAGATTCTGAGGTGGTTGCAGCCGCATCTAGAGGGCTTTATTACGAATTTATACGTATAACCGAAACCCAGGAAAACTTGGCCATAGATGCCGTTCGCGCCGAGCCTCGTGGACTCACGTTAATAATCGCTGTCAAAAGGTGGGCTGGGGCGCTGGGTGAGGCGTGTCTCGCCTATGTTTCGGAGAAGACCAGACTATACTCTGCTTTCGCTGACCCGAACCTTAAGGTGCTGGGCACGCTCATATCTGCTCTTTGCGCTCATCTTGGATTGCCGAATGAAGATCTGCTTTACGCGAGCGCGGAATGGCCGGAAGAAAATCGCCTGGACCAATTTGTTTTTGCTGCGGTGGGCACTTCCGTCATGACCGGACTTTCTAAGGACGGGGACCTCCAACGGATCAAATCTCGACTTCCGTGGTGGGAACCCAGTCGCGGGACATTTGCTAGGGCATCTGCTGGCTCGCGACCTGAGATCGAGAAGATCCGCAATGAGTGGTATCTCACAGAGGAAGAGACGCACAAAGAATTGCGCAATCTGACAGAGTGTTTCCAGAACGTGTTGCTGGACAGGTTGTTCGAAGCTACGGACGAAGCGCTGGTCGCGGCAAAATTAGCCTTCCCGCATCTCTCCGCTGCATTTGAGGAAAGACCCAGCAATCAAATGAATGTTATGCAACGACGCGCTGCGATGGTGGTCAAAGTTCGAGAGGAGATAAGACTTGTTCGGCCTCTGTTAAAGGAAGACTCAGATTACCCGCTGTTGAAGGAACAGCAGCCCGATTTCATCCTTTTCGAAATTTGCGAACAAGATCCCCAACTAAAAGAGCTCCTTTTGGGAATAAATTGCCATCATCAAAGGAAAGCCTTGCGATTTGCTAAACAGGTTTCGGCTGCAAAATGCAACGTCAAGCTAAACACGATCGAGAAGGCGTGGGATCTGTACAATCCCGATCGTAAGCCGCGTGTTGCTCAAACTAAAATTCGCCCTAAAGCACCAGGACAGAAGACACACAAATAATCCGAGTGCTCTTCCCGCCTCTACACGCCCCAATACGCGACGAGTTTCAATTCCGCATACGCATAAATACGCGCCTAAATACGCGCCAAAAGCTCTGAAAACCGGCTTTAGGATGTGTGTATCGCTTCCTGACAACTCAGGGCGCGACGAGGCAAAGTCTGTAACGCTGCACCCGCGAAAAAATCATTATGGGTGCTCTCGTAAGGAGCTAATCCTGTGGCACGCCGTTTCCACGTCTACTCACATGATGCAAACCCAGCAATTGATTCGCCCAGCGAGTATGTGAATAGTGAACGCAAAGATCACCTCATCTCGTTGGGCATCTGCAAAATGATTGGCCCTCGGGCTCTGCAGAGGGTTCGAACTCGCAAATTCGACAATCGCGGCGACAAGGAGATTAAGAACAAGCAGCCATTCGACTTCGCTCAGATTGATAGCGGCGCGACTGGTTGGAGAATGGTGGCGCAAACGCAGAAGCCATGCGGTCGTGGTCGCGTCCAAGTCGGTCCCGGATGCCCGAGATTCACAATAGTTTGGTAGCAAGGCCGTGAGCACAACCGGTATGCAGCAGGAGAAACGCATGAAGAATACAGCGACTTCAACAAACAACGAGGTATTAGCCTTGCCGCGCGCCGATGCAGCTCGTGCTATCGGCGTGAGCACGAGAAGTCTCGATCGCTTGATTCAGGCCGGCGCGATTCGTACAGTGCCAGCTTTTCGGCGCAGGCTTATTCCTAGAGACGAACTGCAGCGGTTTCTTAACGAAGGAGGTCACGAGTAGCGCGCTCAGGCTAGCTCTCAGTCGTGAATTAGGCCCGCCATCCGGCGGCCTTTTCTTTTTGGACAAAACAAACGGCGCGCTGGCAGCGTCGCCGTAGAAAGGACTAATCTTGTCAGACCAACAGTATCACGTTCCCATTCCTGCGACAATTTCTTCCGTTGCCGAAGCGCGCGCGAAACGTATTTCCAAGCGTGAGCAGATTGAGAGGTTCTTTGCCGAGCGGCTCGGACAGAAAATCTTGAGCACCGATCTCCACGCTCGGTTTGGCTCGGCGGTTCGCACCAGGATCAGCGAACTCAACCGCTCCAACAGTTGTCAGCTCGTAATCTCCAACAAAGTGACTATCCTGCCTGGCGGTGTCGAGGAGTCCACCTATGTCGCGGAGGTGCGGCCGTGAGTGCGCGAATCCTCCCTATCAGGCAAATCCGTCAGAATCAATTCGCGGAAAGTTTAGGTGTGGTTGGGCCCATCCTTACCGAGTACCGCATGAAGCTTCAGAAGAAGTCCGTTGCCGCAGCAGAAACGCGCAGCCCCGAAATGGCCGACCTTGGAGCGGAGCTGACGGCTTTTGACCGTTGGCGCGCATTTGAACTCGGTCGAAACAAGGCAGACTTACACGGGGGCACGCGATGACAATAACGAAGCGGCCATCGTTCCAGTTCTATCCCGGCGATTGGCTTCACGATGTTGGCTTGCGAGCCTGTTCGCTGGCTGCAAGAGGGCTGTGGGCTGACATATTGTGCTACATGCACCAGGGAGAGCCTTACGGGTTTCTAGTCCTGCCCACAACAAGCGAGCAGAAGGACCCCGGAAAGGATACCGGAAAGGACATCCTTTATCCGGTCCTTCCACCCGTCCTTGCTCGAATGGTGGGAGCATCGCTACAAGAGACCGAGGCACTTCTCGGCGAACTTGAGGCGGTTGGGGTGTTTAGTAGGACACCTGAAGGCGTCATCTTTAGCCGCCGCATGGTCCGCGATGAGGAACTGCGGCAAACCCGCGCTACAGGCGGGTTCAAGAGTCTGAACAATCCCAAAGTCCCAAAGCCGAAAGCCGATAAGGACTCCCCCAAGGACCACCAGAAGGATACCTTCGGGGTATCCTTACCCCCATCCTTCGGGGGGTCCCCTTCATCTTCATCTTCTTCTTCAAAGAAAGAAGAGAGCCCTTCTTTTAAAGACGAGTTCACCGAACTAGAGTACGCACGGAAGTTTTGGGATGAGCTTGGGATACCCTCCACACCATCCACGCTGACCACGGCCGCTCAAGCTATCAGGCTGGTCGCCGACCGTGAGGAGTGCTCGCTCGAAGTGGCTGGCGAACGAGTTCTTGTCCGAGCCCAAGCCGCGCGCAAGGCAGGCAAGAAAGTGAACAGCTTTTGGTTCACCGATGGTGGCCATCTTGTTTCTGCCGAGGGCGCGATCGGTCTACAGCCGGTATCCGCAGAGAACAGCCTGGCGGCGCGCAATCGCAGGGAGCGACAATGAGCAGCCCGGCGCTTTCACTCGATCGTGGACTGCCGGCAGCACCGGAGATTGAAAGAGTCCTTTTGGGGGCGATTCTGGTCAACCCGGAGCTGATCTTTGAGGCGCTGGCCAAGCTCCGCATGGATGATTTCTACCTCGACGCACACCGTCGCATCTTCACTCGACTCTGCGCGATGCATGACGCAGGCCAGCCGATTGAGGAGATGGCTCTGGTCGAGGAACTAAGGGATCGCACCGAGCTTGATGCGGTTGGAGGAGTGGGATACATCGCTGGGCTCACCACGGGCGTGGTAAAGCGCTCTTCACTCGCCTATCACATTGAGCTGATCCGGAAGAAATCACGGCAGCGCTCCATCATCCATGCCTCCAATGCAGCACTGGAGGCTGCCCTGGAGGAGGGCGGGGAACCGGAAATGATCGCGGCGCAACTACAGGATACGTTGCTTGAACTGCAGACCTCCGGGGAAGGCCCGCGGCCGATCGGCGCGGTGATGACGGAGGCTGTTCAGAGGCTTCAGCGATTACAAGAACGGGACGCAGGCGACTGCCTCGGGCTTACTACCACGATTCCATCGATTGACGAAGCCACCACCGCAATCCGCGATTCCGAGTTCTGGATTGTGGGAGCAAGGCCCAATGTGGGGAAGACTCCGTTCGGGTGCCAGATCGCCATTGCAAACGCCAAGCGCGGTATTCCTGTGCTGGTGTTTAGTTTGGAAATGGATGAGATTCAGTTGGCCTGGCGTACCTTGTCCCATGCTGGTTTTGCAAAACCAGCCGTTGTGCGCGATCCGCGTTACGCGCTACGGCCTACTTGGGAAGCGATCACGAGTGCGCCGACAGCAGTCGCCTCGTGGCCACTGTTCATTGATGCCACGCCGGGGATTTCGATCAGCGAGATTCGGCATCGCACCCGGTTTGCCGTTGCAAAACACGGCATTCGCCTCGTTGTGATTGATTACGTCCAGTTGGTCTCTGCCTCGGGTAAGGGCGGCTACGAGCGGGTTTCGAATGTTGCCCGCGGTCTCCAGCGCCTGTGCCGAGAAACCCGCTGTCCGATCCTGGCCTTGTCACAGCTCAACAGAGAGGCAAAGGATTTGAGCCGGGAGCCAATGCTTGGAGACCTTCGAGAGTCTGGAGAACTGGAGCAGAACGCGAATGTGGTTCTACTCCTCCATCGGCCGCCATGTGCGGAAGACAGCACGCCCGGACGCGAGGGGAAGATCATCGCGGCGAAGGTACGCGAAGGCCGAGGAGGCGCCGTGAACGTGTTCTTCGATGAGAAGACGCTGACCTTTCAGGAGCACCGCTCATGACACACACAGGCAGAGAAATCGATGAAGGAGCGTACCAAAAACCTGTGAAGACGACAGCGTGTAAGCGACTCATTCCAAATCCGGCTTACGAGCGACGACAGGTGTTCAGAAAACACATGATTTTGAGCGCATGTATCGATAAGGCAGAGCAGAAATGGCGATAAACGGACGAAACGTAGCAGGTGATGTTACCGCACTTGATTTGCTGACGGAGCAAGAAGCGACCGCTTTTCTTCATAAAAGCGCACGTGTTTTGCGGTTCTGGAGAACTGCTGGAATCGGGCCTGCATATGTGAAGCTCGGGAAAACGGTTCTCTATGATCGAGCCGACCTGATAGCCTACATCCGGAGCAATACAGTCCAGCCTTCCGTGCGAGCCGCAATGGAGGAAAACTGTGGCGCTCATTAAACGCGGCCGATTCTACCATTACGAGTTCCAGGTCAATGGAATCCGTTTTCGTGGGTCGACCAAACAAACAACCGAGACAAAGGCAAAGCAAGTCGAGGTACGCAAGATGCATGAGGCTCAGGAGAACGGTTATCGGCCCTTTCCCAGAAAGCCCCCCATCCTGCGCGATTTCGCAACCACCGTGCTCAAAGCTGTCGACAGTAGTGCGCTGGATCCCGACACAAAGCGCTATTACCGGAATGGCTGGAGCCGCATCGCATCCACACCACTGGCTAACATGCGGCTGGATTGGATCACTACCGAGGCAGTCGAGGCCATTGAACTCAGTGGCTCGCCGTCGTGGCAAAATCAGGCGCTCCGAACCCTGAGCATGATTTTGTCGAAAGCCGCTGGGAAGCATTATCTGCATGAGAGGCCCAAGATCAAGCTGCTCAAAGAGCAACGCAGAGAGCGCATGATTGACGATGACGATGAGAAGGCGTTGCTGAAGGTAGCTGAACCAACCCTAAAGGACGTGCTCGTGATCATTCGGGATATGGGGCTTCGGCCTGACGAACTTTTCCGTATGCGTTGGGAACACGTCCATTGGGAAAAGCGTCTGTACTTCAATCCCTACGGCAAGAGTAGCAAGGCTCGGCGTTGGATTCCAATGAGTCAGCGGGTGGTCGATGTTCTGAAGGAGAGATTGCGCAAACAGTCTTTACCGAGAGCTGCATCACGCCGAAAAGTTGTAAAGCTCCCATCTTCCCCTGAGTGGGTGTTTCCCTCCAAGAGGGCGGGGTCGGGGCATCTGACAACGGTCGCCAAGCAATTCCGCGAGGCGAGATGCTTAGCGGAGCTACCAGAAAGCCTGAAGCTCTATGGTGGTCGTCATGCGTTTGGAACCTATGCGGTCGAGGCTACCGGGAACGTATTCGCAGTTGCCGATGCTATGGGACATGAGGATCTGAAGACTACGCGCATCTATCAGCATCCTGAGTTGGACACAATTCGGGAGGCTATTGATCAGCGTAATAACCGGAGGGTGATGTGAGAGCCCCCACAAAATCCCCCACAGTCAAAAACAATGCCCACCGGGGCCGGTGGGCATGTGGTGAAACGAAAGAACTTCTGGAGCCGACGATCGGACTTGAACCGATGACCTGTCGATTACGAATCGACTGCTCTACCAACTGAGCTACGTCGGCGAACCTTCTGTACCTATATTAAAGGCTGTCTTGTACTTTCGTAAAGAGTCGCAGAGATGATTCACGCCGGGTAAGTTCGTCGTTGAGTGCGACGCTGTTTGTGCACTCGTTCTATGCTTGGTTCATCTGTCAAGTAAAATCTGAGATTCTCCTTGCAATTGAATCTCGATGCTGGCGATAATGGCCGCGCACGGCGAAATAAAACGACTGTGACTCAATTCGAGCGTTCGGACGTACTCAGAATTCTGCGTGTTACGGCACGGCAACTAAGCGGGTGGCAACGCGCCGGCCTGATTGCCCGCAGCGGATCTTTCTCTTTTTTCGATCTTCTTCAAGTGAAGAAAGTTCGTGACCTTCGAGCTAAACGGGTCAAGAGCGCGACCATTCGTGCCTCACTGCAGGCGATGCAGGCACGAGTCGCGGGTATGGAAAATCCTTTGCTGGAGGCCGGTTCATTTTCCTTCGGCTCCCGCGTTGCCTTTCGCACGCAAGGCAAGGCCATGGATCCGATTGATGGTCAGCTCATTATGGATTTTAACGAGTCAGGACAGCTGGTCGAAACTCCCAATCGGTTCAGTCCGGTTCTGACCGGTGAATCGGCTATTGACCTATTTGCTCGCGGTGTGGCGCTGGAAGAAGATCCTTCCAACGCGGAAGAAGCCATATCCGTTTACCAGAAACTTTTGAGACTGGACCCGGAGCACGCTGCGGCGCATATCAATTTAGGGACTCTCTATTACAACCAATCTGAATACGAATTGGCCGAAAAGCATTATCGAAAGGCCATTGTATGCGATCCGCGTTACGCGCTGGCCTATTTTGACCTGGGTAATGTGCTCGACGAAACCCGGCGTCTGCCTGAGGCAATCGCCGCATACAAGGCCGCCCTGCAGCTTGTTCCAACTTATGCGGATGCGCATTATAATCTGGCGCTAGCCTACGAACGCTGCCGGAAGCCGCGCCTTGCTCTGAAGCATTGGCGCAGCTACCTGAAATTGGATCAGCAGGGGCCGTGGGCTGTGCATGCCCGCGCTCAATACAAGAAACTGTTGGGAGCAGAGAAACTCAAAGTCGTTTACCGCAATTAAATCTTTCTTTCCCGCACCTGTCTTTTTGTCGCACCGTTCTCTGATACAATCGCCCGGCTGTGATCTCCTTGCCACGGAGGCCGCGACTTCCAGATGACAACCACCAGTGGGCATGATTCGATACCGCAGCCATTGCTTGTCCTGAGCGAAGACGAGCAGCTCTTTCGCGACAACATTCGCAAGTTTGCCGAAGAATCGATTCGGCCTCTGGTCAGGGAGATGGATGAGCGCGGCTCACTCGATCATTCGCTCATCGAGCAGTTCCATCAGCTCGGGTTCATGGGGATTGAGATTCCGGAGCATTACGGAGGCGGCAACGGTACTTTCTTTGAGGCAATTCTCGCCGTCGAAGAGGTCTCCCGGGTAGACCCTTCGGTGGGAGTCATGGTGGATGTGCAGAACACCCTGGTCAACAACGCGCTGCTTCGCTGGGGGACCGAGGCTCAGAAACAGCAGTATCTCCCCAAAATGGCCGGCGAGTGGGTCGGGTCCTACGCGCTCAGTGAAGCGGGCAGCGGCTCGGATGCGTTCGCGCTCCAGACGCGCGCCGAGGATAAGGGGGATCACTGGCAGCTTAATGGACGCAAGCTGTGGATCACCAACGGCAAGGAATCGAATCTTTTCATCGTCATGGCCACGGTTGATCCGGCAGCCAGGTACAAGGGAATTACGGCCTTCATAGTCGAAAAGGACTTTCCTGGGTTTGTTGTGGGCAAGAAGGAAGATAAGCTTGGCATTCGCGCCTCCAGCACCACGGAGCTCATACTCGACGAATGCAGGGTTCCAAAGGAAAACCTGCTGGGCGAAGTGGGGAAGGGCTATAAGATCGCGATCGAAACCCTGAATGAGGGCCGCATTGGGATTGGCGCGCAAATGCTTGGGCTGGCGCAAGGTGCCTGGGAGTGTGCCGCCAGGTATGCCCAGGAGCGCAAGCAGTTCGGGCAGACGCTCACCCATTTTCAGGCGATCTCTTTCCAGCTTGCACAAATGGCGACCGAGATCACTGCATTGCGGCTCATGGTTTACAACGCTGCTCGTATGAAGGATGCCGGGGTTCCTTTTGTGAAGGAAGCCGCAATGGCCAAGCTCTTCTCTTCCCAAGTGGCCGAGCGCGTTGCCTCGCAGGCGGTTGAGATTTTCGGCGGCTATGGCTTCACCAAGGACTATCCGGTGGAAAAGTTCTTTCGTGACTCCAAGATTGGCAGTATCTACGAAGGAACCACAAATATGCAGCTGATGACCATTGCCAAGCTCATTCTCGGTTGAAAGCGGCGTCATGATGCAACAGAAAAGCCCTGGTTCATCCCAGGGCGCGGCAAGAGAAAAGCCGATCATTGAGCGTCGGGCATTTGCTCGGCTCGAACTCCCTGCGACTGCTTTTGCTCTCGACGTGAATGGGAACGATCTGGGGCGTGTGGTGGAAACAAGCGGGGGCGGGTTAATGTTAAGACCAGCTTCGCCGTGGGCGCGACTTGCCCTGACCAAAGATCAACAACTCGTAATCACGGTTGTTGAACCTGCCAGCGACAACAAGACCGAATTAAACGTGGAAGTTCGCTATCTCACTCTGGATAGTATTGGACTGCGATTCCTCTGACCTCCAAGCCAGCAACCCGCCAATAATCTGATTTGTAAGCAGTTATGCAATGATACCGTTCACCGTGCTCCGAACGCCTAGAAAACAGTGTTTGGATTTGTAGCATCCTACCGCCCCCATAGGAGGGGATTTTTTATGGAGAGCCGCGCAAAGCTCTTAGGTCATCCCGTGCACCCAATGCTCATAGTCTTCCCATTAGGGCTGCTCGCGACCGCGGTGGCATTTGACATTGTCGGGCTGGCACAAGGCGACACCTTTTGGTTTGGGATCTCGTTTTGGATGATTGCCGGCGGAATTGTTGGTGGATTGTTAGCCGCCGTTTTTGGTTTTATTGACTGGATTGCGATTCCAGGTGGCACTCGTGCGAAAAGAATAGGCCTGCTGCATGGCCTAACAAACGCTGTCGTAGTGTTGCTGTTTATTGCGAGCTGGTTGATCCGCACAGGTACAGGTGTTCCAACCGTGACTGCGCTGGTCCTGTCCTTTGTTGCAGTGTTTTTGGCAGCGATCGGCGGATGGCTTGGCGGAGAGTTGGTCGATAGACTCGGCGTGGGAGTGGACAATGGAGCTCACCTGAACGCGCCCAACTCGCTTTCGAAGCGACATGCAAGTGAGCCTCCTTCTGAGTATAAGCTTCCCAAAGCCGGCTAACTCTCCCGACTAATTCTCGACGGGGGCGCTGCTGTCCGCGATGATCGTGTCCAGCTTGCTGGAGGTGGTACCCTAAAAGAGTTGAGGTGACATGCAAGGCTTCAGGAAATCGGGAGAGCTTTCTTTAGAGGAAACCGCCGGAGTGGCGGTTGAGCAATCTGCGGTAGAAAAGCGAACATCAGGTGCATTTGCTTCTAGCGGCGATGATACGTTGGCGGTTATCGCGGTAACGCTAGCGGGAGTCGCGGCTTTTTTCAACCTCTACGCTACGCAGCCCCTTCTCCCATTGTTTGAGCAGATATTCCATGCCACTAAGGCGGAGGTGGGACGAACCGTCAGTGCCGCGACCCTCGGCGTTGCTATCAGCGCGCCTTTTTGCGGAGCTCTCGCTGAACGTGTCGGCCGCCGCAAGGTGATCGTGCTCTCCATCTTCCTAATAGCGGTTCCTACAATACTCGCGGCAACGGCGAGTAATCTGCATCAGCTGGTTTTCTGGCGATTTCTGCAGGGCCTTGTCATGCCGGGAATTTTCGGCGTGACCATCGCATACATTGGTGAAGAGTGGCCGCGACATCGCATGCCGCTCGTGACGTCAATCTACGTTACCGGAACCGTGCTGGGTGGTTTTCTCGGGCGCATCTTTACGGGTGTTGCCGCGACACACCGCCTTGTTCCATTCCTCGCGCCCAGCTGGCACGACGGCTTCCTCATCATCGGTGTTCTTGACGTTATCTTTGGAATTCTCCTCTGGCGCTGGCTGCCGCCCGACTCGCCGCTGCCGGCGAGCGCCGGGCGTGAAACAAACTTCACACGGCATCTGCGCAATCCGCAGTTGCTGGCCACCTACGCGGTCGGATTCAACGTTCTCTTTACCCTGGTGGGTACCTTTACTTACATCACCTTTTACCTTGCTGCTCCGCCGTTCGGACTCTCTCCTGCACAGTTGAGCCTGCTTTTTATGGTCTACCTGGTGGGACTTGTGGTCACGCCTTTTGGCGGTGTCTGGATTCAGCGGGTTGGCTCTCGTGCCGCACTTGTTTTTTCTGTCATGGCGGGCGTCATCGGAATACTGTTGACGCTCATCCCGCATATGGTGATTATCCTGCTGGGATTGGTGATGTTCTCCTCCGGAGTCTTTGTCTGCCAAGCGGCATCTACCAGCAACATTCAGCGGGAGGCGCATTCAGGCGGGCGCGCTTCCGCTTCTGGACTTTATGTGATGTTCTACTACATTGGCGGAAGCGTGGCCGGGGTGTTGCCTGGGATTATCTGGCGCTACGGCCAGTGGAAGGCCTGCGTCGCGCTGATCGTGGCAGTGCAACTAATTACGATGACCATTGCCGGAAGTATCTGGAGAGGGAAGCAGCGAGCTTAATCGGTCAACCGGGTTATTTCGACAGCCAATGCGGGGTGCTAATGACTGAAGGCAACCATGTCCGGGACGCCCAGCGCATAGTTGCCTTCACAATCAAGAAAATTATTGGAAAGATTCGGAGTGCCTGTCTTATCCTTGCGTCGGAGGCTCTTTCCCGAGGGCTTGCAGTGCCAAGTAGCTCGGACCAAATTTGCGCAGGTGTTCCAGTTGAGTGTCGAATTGATCGAAATGGGTTTCTTCATCAATTACGAGTGATTCGAACAACTGCTTGGAGGCCGAATCCATATTGGCTCCGCACTTCTGCGCCGCATTGTTATAAAAGACCACGCTCTGACGCTCCATTTCGGCGGCCATTGCAATAATCTCTGTAGGATCCGTGACTGCAGCCACCGTTCCCTTGCAGACCATCTTGACATCGCCCTTGAGAAACAGGATGCGCTCGGCGATTTTTTCGACGTGGCCCATTTCAACGATTGCTGTGCGTTTTAACAATGCCGCTAAAGCCCCGTATCCCTGATCATCCAAATGGAAATGGAAATACATGTACTGATGTACTGCTGCGAGTTCGTCGGCCACGGCGGCGTTAAGCAGTTCGATGCTGACCTTATTATCCATTTTTCCTCCGATGAATGTAACGCAGGGATTTTAGCCCTGTTTCGGTGTAAGTGCATCCTTAATTACGCGTCATTTTTGCACACGCTGACTCACGATTTTGATTATTGCGAACACCGATCCTGACAAACTGCTTTCTAAAGAAAGGTGGACGTAAAACTTCTAGGGGGTTATTGAATGATTTCCCAAGTTTTTATTCGGGAGATTCGTGGTCCTTTACGTGCTATACCCTAATGAGAGCCAAAGAACGGTATTTTCGACCAGTGGAGTAGCTTGAATACTGTAATCACAGAGCTAATCGCGTCATACGGGTACGTGATCCTTTTTCTCCTGGTTGGGTTGGAAAGCCTTGGCATCCCGCTTCCCGGAGAAACGGCCTTGATCATTGCTGCAGCTTATGCCGCGGCAGGCCATTTATCGATTTCCACAGTCATTGCAACCGCGGCGTTGGCTGCCATACTTGGTGATAACGGCGGGTACTGGGTTGGTCGAAGGGGCGGGCTCGCTCTGATAAGGAGATATGGCCGTTTCGTCCGACTCGACGAAGCAAAGATTGATCGCGTACACGGCTTCTTTCACAAACATGGCGCCAAGACGGTATTCGTCGGCCGTTTTATCGCGTTGCTGCGCACGTGGGCTGCTGTGCTCGCGGGCGTTGGGGAGATGAAGTACAGCACGTTCACCTTATTCAACATAACGGGCGGAATCACCTGGGCTGTCTTTTTCGGAACACTCGGTTACACTTTCGGACGCAATCTGCCGAAGTTGGAGCATCTTCTCGGACAGATTAGTTTTGTTGTGACCTTTGCTGTCGCTCTCTCACTGATCTTTTTTCTTGGCGCGCGCTGGGTTCGTGCACATTCGGGCGAATTCTCCGAGCGAGTTTCAAATTTCGGCGAGCGTATTGCGAACTCTCGGGGACTTAAGGACTTTCGTGCGCGCTATCCACGTGCGTGGAGTTTGATTGTTCAAAGATTTGATCCAACCGGACATCTTGGGCTGCATCTCACCCTCGGATTGATTATCAGTTTCGGCGCACTCTGGTTCTTTGGTGGCGTGATCGAAGACGTGGTCCACAATGATCCGATTACGCAACTGGACTTCATATTGCTCGACTGGTTCCATACGCATGTGACGCCGTCAACTTTCAGCATCTTTCGGGCGATTAGCTGGCTCGGCGCACCGTCAATCATTTTGGTGCTGGGCGTGCTAGTCGGCTTGGTTCTGGTTCTTCGCCAACGTTGGATTTTGCTTGCAGGGTGGACGGCAGCACTTGCGGGAGCCGCCCTGTTGGACGTTGCGGTAAAAGAGATTATTCAGCGGCCCAGACCGATCTACGCGGATTATTTCTCCGAATACAGCTATAGCTTTCCAAGCGGCCACGCCATGGGATCGCTGGTCTGTTACGGAATGCTAGCCTATTTGTTCGTCATCTTCTTTAGAAGAAACAGGCGTGTGCAGGGTGCGATCGCCTTTTTTGCCGTTTTCCTAATTGCCGCCATCGGGTTGAGTCGTCTTTGCCTCGGTGTTCACTACTTCAGTGACGTGATCGCTGGATATTCCGGTGGCGCGTTCTGGCTATCAAGCTGTGTAACGGTACTAGAGATTGCGCGTCGTCAATCCAAGATGACCTTGCATCACTAGCTCACGCAGTTTGCGCCCGTTCTTACCTTCACTATGTGGGGGCGAGCAACTAATTCAGGTTTTCTGGAATCAGAGTAAATGGGGGACCAAATAATTTTTCCTTTCGGAGCCGGGCCGTCGCGCCCGGTCTTTTTTTTTCTGCAATTTAAGTAGAAAACCTGTCTCGTTTAACGTTCTGCTTCCGTGAAATTTCAACTTTATTCCGAAGGTCAATTGATATCGCCCGCAAAGTCCGCTGCGGAGGAGATTTTCTTTGGAGCTAGTCGCGATCCGCATAATGAAAGGAACTGAGAGATCGCGGCGGAATTTTGGGGGCCAAATTGTAAAGCGACTGTAAAGCAAAATCACCTGTGGTATAACTGAATACATCCATTTCATTTTGGGGGCGTGATAGCGCGGCCTTCTCCCAGGTTGCGAGTTTCTGTTCCCAAACCATTGCCGGAGGCTGTAAGTTGGCCCATTGGAACTGTATTTCTGCTCTTGGCCACATTGCTTTTGCCTTCTATGCCGCAATCGTCCTGGTCGGTGGGGTGCTTGCGGTGAGCTCACGTAGCCTTGTCCGAGCTATGGTTGGTTTGGTCATTTCCTTGTTTGGCGTGGCTGGCCTCTATCTGTTGCTTATGGCGGAGTTCGTGGCCCTGATGCAGATCCTTATTTATGTCGGCGCCGTCAGTGTGCTGATCTTCTTCGCCATCATGCTAACCCGTGCTTCGGCCGATGGCGGCGAAGGTACCGGGCCGGGCCGACGCGGTGCTCTGCGCGCTATTCCGGCTTTTCTGTTGCCGACCGTCCTGTTGGTTCACCTGCTGTTCCGGTACAGGGTGGCCGGGGCCGACATACCCAAGAATATCCCCGTGGCCGACTTGGGTGCCGGGTTGCTAGGGTCTTACACGCTGCCCTTCGAGCTCATCTCCGTGGTGCTGCTGGCGGCTATAGCCGGGGCCGTACTGCTGGCCTTTGAAAAGCGAGGCACTAATTGAATCCGCTTGTCTACTACCAGACCGTAGCCGTGCTGCTCCTGGGCTTGGGGTTGTATGCCTTGGTCACCCGGCGCACCCTCGTTGGTATGCTTATTGGCGTGGAGTTGATGCTGAACGGCGCGGGCCTGTCCATTGTGGCGGCTGCCCAGCTCACTCCCACCGACGCCATCCTGGGCCAACTCGGTGCCCTGCTTGTCATGGGATTGGCTGCGGCCGAGGCCACCCTCGTCCTTGCTATTGTGCTCGTTGTCTCCAAACGCTTCGGGAATGCCTCCGCCGACGGCCCCCGGGAACTCAGGGGGTAGTTTATGGCCACGAATCAGACAATTGAAAGCGCCCGGGTGCTTATTCCCCTAGGAATCACCTTTCTGTCCCCATTTCTTTTGTGGTTGCTTCGCAAAGACATTAACCGCCGGGAGGCCGTCTCATTCGTAGCCGCCGCACTGTCTTTCGGAAGTGTCCTTTCTATGGTGCCCGCCGTACTTCGCGGCTCGGTTTGGACCTGTCACTTGGCGACCTTTTTCCCCGGGGTTTCCATTCGCTTCGTTGTGGATGGCCTGTCCCTGATCTTCGCCCTGGTGGCTACCTTCCTATGGTTTTTCGCCACCTGCTACAACATCGGCTACATGCGCTCGTTAAACGAGCATGCCCAGACCCGTTATTACTTCTGCTTTGCTGTGGCCATATTCGGTGCCGTGGGTGTGGCTTTCTCGGGGACCATTGTCACCCTCTACCTGTTTTATGAGGTGATCACCGTCTTCACCTACCCATTGGTCGCCCACCATCAAGATCAGGAAGGGTATCAGGGCGCGCGCAAGTATTTGGTCTACCTCATGGGCACGAGCAAGCTCTTTCTGCTGCCGGCGATGGTTCTGACCTATGTTCAATGCGGTACGTTGGATTTCAATCTGACGGATATTGCCAAGGGGATATTCCCGCCGGATGCCAATCCCACCCTGGTAGCTATCACCTACTTCCTTTATCTTTTCGGTCTGGCAAAGGCCGCCATCATGCCTCTGCATAACTGGCTGCCCTCGGCCATGGTTGCGCCTACACCGGTTTCGGCCCTGCTGCACGCCGTGGCCGTGGTCAAGGCGGGCGTATTCTCGGTTTCCCGTATCATGCTCTCGGTTTTCGGCGTGGAAATTCTGTCCCGTCTCGGTCTGGGGCTCATCACCGCCTATCTGGCCGCCTTTACTATCGTAGTGGCGTCCATCATCGCGCTGACCAAGGACGATCTCAAGGCCCGGTTGGCATACTCCACTGTGAGCCAACTTTCCTACATTATTATTGGCGTGGCTATGCTTACCCCGCTGGCGATCAAGGGCGGCTTGCTCCATATCGCCCATCACGCCTTCGCCAAGATCACGCTCTTCTTCGCCGCTGGCGCAATCTATGTAGCTACCCATCTTAAGCAGATCCCGCTCATGGACGGCCTCGGCCGCAAGCTGCCCTGGACCTTCGGCGCCTTCGCCGTGGCATCCCTCTCCATGATCGGCATGCCTCCGGTCTGCGGCTTCGTTTCGAAGTGGTACCTGGCCAACGGCGCCATCGACATTCATAACAACATCCTGCTTCTGGCTTTGCTTGCTTCGACACTCCTTAACGCAGGCTACTTCGTGCCCGTTGTTTACCGAGCCTTTTTTAAACCGCCAGCGCCCGGCGTGGACCATTCCCATTTCAAGGAAGCCCCCATGGTTATGGTGGTGCCGTTGTGTTTGACGGCGCTCATTTCCGTGACACTGGGACTTTTCCCAAGAGTCTTCACGTCCCTCGTGAACGCCTTTGGGCGATTCTAGGAGAACGCCATGCAGGAACCGAAATTACTGGGAAGTTGGCTGGATACGGCCAGGGAGAGGGCAGGGGCCTTCAAAAAGCTACTCTTTGTCGTGCTGGCAGGCCTAGTTGCGCTTAATGTCTTTATCTTGCCTCATGAGCCCCACTTCGCCCCTGAAAAAATCCCCGGGTTCTGGGCGCTCTTTGCCCTGATCTGCACGGTGATCATGGTCTTTGTGCTCAAAAAAATCGTGTACCCCATACTCGCTCAGCACGAGGAGGATAAGTAATGACCGGTCTTGAGCACCTCGGCATTCATTTTTTCCTGCATCCTGCGATCGGCTTTTTCGTTTTGGCCTTGGTAATGGCCTTCCTCAAGAACCGTCACTACATGGCCTGGCGCTGGTTACTTTTGGTACCGCCGGTTATGGCTATCGTCGCAGTGGTCGCCCTGAGCATGAGCAATACTGGGCCGCGCGACTTGACGACCTTCTCCTACCTGGGGCAGACCTTGCATCTGGGGCGGGTGGATACCTTGTCCTTGGTCTTCGCCCACATTTTCGCCGTCCAGTCCCTCATTGGCTTCATCTACGCACTGCATGTTCAGGATAAGGCCCAGCACATCGCCGCGTGCTTTTATATTGCGGGGGCCTTCGGCAGCGTCTTCGCCGGTGACTACCTGACGCTCTTCATTTTCTGGGAACTTATGAGCATTGGCTCGGTGTTCCTTGTGTGGCTGCGTCGGACCCCGGCTTCCAATGCCGCCGGTTTCCGGTACTTCCTTTTCCATGTTTTCGGCGGGCTTTTCCTGCTGGGCGGATTGCTCCTGCGCCACGGGGCGCTTGGCACCTTCGACTTCACCGCCGTCACCCCTGGGACCGCTCACTATTACGACTACATCATTCTTCTCGGCTTCCTTGTGAATGTTGCCTTCGTGCCGCTGCACGCCTGGCTGCCGGACGCCTATCCGGAGGCCACTATTACTGGCACCGTGTTCATGGGTGCCTACACCACGAAGACTGCGGTTTACGCTCTGGCGCGGGGCTTTTCTGGTTTCGAACTGCTGGCCATCGGCGGCTGCATCATGTGTCTCTATGGCGTCTTTTACGCCACGCTCGAGAACAATGCCCGCCGCCTCCTGTCCTATCACATCGTGTCTCAGGTCGGGTACATGGTCTGCGGCATCGGAATCGGAACGGCCATGACCGTGGACGGAGCCATTGCCCACGCCTATGCCAACATCCTTTTTAAAAGCCTGCTGCTTATGGCGGTCGGCTGTCTGTTCTATTCGGCTGGATCGGACAAGCTCACCGAACTGGGCGGGCTGGCCTCCCGGTTGCCGCTGGTCCTGATCGGCTACATGGTGGGGGCCGTGTCCATTTCGGGCATGCCGCTTTTCACCGCTTTTATCAGCAAGCCGATGATTATCACCGGTGCGGCCGAGGCTCATCACCCCTGGCTGGCTCTTGGCATGGAAATCGCCGCCGTCGGTACTTTCCTCTCCGTCGGTGTCAAGCTCCCATATTTTGCTTTCTGGTCTAAGCCGAAAAATGATAAGCCTTTGACGCCAATTCCCTGGAATATGTATCTCGCCATGGGGATCTCCTCCGTTCTCTGTCTCTTCTTCGGACTTTTCCCCGAGACTTTGTACAAGATGTTGCCGTTCGAAGCGGAATACACTCCGTACACCACTTGGCACGTGCTCCAGTCCTCGCTGATTATCGGGTTCACGGGGCTTGGTTTTTACGTTATGCGCCGCATCATCCCGCCGCATCCCAGCCGCAATCTGGACTTCGACTTCCTGTATCGCGCAATTGGCCGTGGTTTCGTCAAGCTCGTGAGCGTGCCGGCTGCAGCCGTGGACAACATCTGGACTGACGTTTACGCCCGCTTCGGCATGCGAGGGTTGCTCGGCCTCGGGCGCGGTACCAACGTCTTTGATGGCAAGGTAATCGACGGCGTATTGGACGGCTCAGCTCGGGCCGTGCGCGAGGGCGGCGGCGCGGCCGTGGCTCGGACCCAGACCGGACGGCTTCAGGATTACCTGGCCGCAACCGTGGCTCTGGGCTTAATTATTTTCGTGGTTGTCTGGTTTGTGAAGTAAGGATCGAACATGACGATGCAATTCGGGTTTCCCGTTCTGACGACGCTAATCTTCCTGCCGTTGATGGCGGCCGGGGTCCTGCTGTTTGTGCGCCAGGAGCGGACCATGCGTCTGCTGACCATGGTGGTGGGCGTTCTAGAGTGCTTGCTGTGTCTGCGGCTGTTTTCCTATTCTCCCCATGGCGCTGCCTTTCAGTTTGTGGAGAAGGTTAATTGGGTCCCGGCCCTCGGTATGAGCTACCATCTGGGTCTGGATGGGCTGAGCCTTTACATGGTTCTTTTGACCGCGCTCATGCTGCCGCTGTGCGTGCTCGGATCCTGGACCTATATCAGTACTCGCATTAAAGAGTTTCATTTCTGCCTGTTGCTGATGACCTCGGCCTGCATAGGAGTGTTCGCAGCTCTGGATTTCGTTCTGTTTTACGTATTCTGGGAGGCCATGCTCGTTCCGATGTACCTCCTGATCGCAGTATGGGGCGGACCGCGTCGCCGTTATGCGTCCATCAAGTTTTTCCTCTACACGCTTGCTGGTTCCACTTTGCTGTTGGCAGCGATCGTAGCTTTCCGCCAGGTGGGCGGTTCCTTCTCCATTCCCGAACTCCTGGAGAAGAGCTATTCCTTTAAGTTTCAGATCTGGGCATTTGTGGCCATGGCTCTGGCTTTTGCCATTAAGGTTCCCATGTTCCCCTTCCACACCTGGCTGCCTGCAGCCCACGTGGAAGCCCCGGCCGCTGGCAGCGTGCTTCTGGCCGCCATCCTTCTTAAGATGGGCACATACGGGTTCCTGCGCTTTTGCCTGCCGCTGACACCGGCCGCCTCAGTAGTGGCCGCGCCTGTCATGATTGCCCTCTCCATCGCTTCAATCATTTACGGTGGCTGCATCGCCTTGGGACAGACCGATATCAAGAAACTCATCGCCTACTCGTCTGTGGGACACATGGGCTTCGTGACGTTGGGCATTTTCCTCTTCAGTGTGAGCGGGATCTCCGGGGCCATTCTCCAGATGCTCAACCACGGCATCACCACCGGCGGCCTGTTCATGATGGTGGGCCTCCTTTATGAGCGCAGCCACAGCCGGGAGATCTTGGACAATCAGGGCTTGGGCAAGCACATGCCAGCCTTCATGTTCCTGCTGGGGCTGTTCTCCTTTTCCTCTCTGGCCTTCCCTGGAACCAACAGCTTCGTCGGCGAGATTCTCGTCCTCGTTGGGGCCTTTAAGGGTAGCGTCTGGATCGGCTTCCTTGCCGTACCAGGGGCCATGCTGGCCGCTGCTTACATGTTGCGTCTTCTCCAGCGGGTGACTTGGGGCGCGCCCACGTCCTTTAAGCCGTCGTGGTGGGATTTGAAACCGCGGGAATGGGCGACGCTGCTTCCACTGGCCGTGCTCGTCTTCTACATCGGGTTGGCCCCGTCTCTGGCCATCAAGACCATCGAGCCGTCGATTGAGCGAGTGCTTACCACCATGAAGAGCAAGAATATGGCAATGGGCATTAGCGAAGACAGGCACTTAGCCCAGCGACTGCACCTGCCCGCGCTGACTGTGCCAGGCGACCGGGACCCAATCCAGAAGGAGCGTCCGTAATGATAACGACCAAGCTTTTGCCGGAACTGTGGCTGCTCGCCACGATTTCCGCGCTGTTCGTCGCTAGCGTAAGCGGCCGCAAGCGGTCCGTTCTCTCCTGGCTTCCCGTAGCGGCCATTATCGGCGTCGTCATCACCGCCCTGTCTTTGGGCGTGCGCGGTGAGATACTCTTCGGTGCCTATCGCCTGGACGGTCTGTCCCAGTTTTTCAAGCTGGCGATTGCAGCGGGCTTTGCCATTGTGGCAGGCATCGGCGCTGGCAAGCGTGATTCTGAGGATTTCAGTCCCGACTACTTCATGTTGCTCGGCATATCCGCTTGGGGTCTCATGCTGCTCGCCTCATCGGTGGAGCTCATTACCCTCTATCTGGCCTTGGAACTGTCCTCTTACAGCCTCTATGCACTGATTCCCATCCGGGGCAAGGACCGGCGGGCTGCCGAAGCGGGAATCAAGTACATCATGTTCGGTTCGGCCGTTACCGCTGCGGCACTTTTCGGTCTGTCTTACATCATGGCCGCCAAGCACACGACCTATCTGGCCGCGCTGGCCTCCTCATCCTGGAGCTTTTCGAGCGCGCCCCTCGCCGTGATCGGGCTGACGCTCTTTCTGGCCGGTTTCTTCTATAAGCTGGCTCTGTTTCCGTTCCACTTCTGGTGCCCGGATGTCTATCAGGGCGCTAAGAACGAGACTGCGGCCTATGTGGCCACTATCCCAAAGCTCGGTGCCGTCGTGGTGCTCGTGCGCCTGGCTGCGCTGTTCACTCATGGCATGGAGGTGACGAACCTCTTTGCCGTCCTCGGGGCGTTGTCTATGACCGGCGGCAATCTTGCGGCCCTAGTTCAGCGCGATCTTAAGCGCCTGCTTGGTTATTCCTCGGTTGCCCATGCCGGTTATGTGATGCTCGGCCTAGCCGCGGGTTCGGCTGCTGGCCTGACTGCCGCCTCTTTCTACAGCCTGGCCTATATCTTGATGAATCTGGCCTGCTTTTACGTCGTCTGTGCGATTTCCAAAGATGGTGAGAACCCGACACTGGACGATCTGAATGGCCTCTACCGACGCGGGCCGGGTCTGGCAATGATACTGGCTGTGGCCGCCTTCGCCCTGGTCGGTCTGCCGCCAACGGCCGGATTCACGGGTAAATTATTTTTACTCTCGGCCGCGTGGGACCAGGGTTACCATTGGTTTGTAATCGTGGCCGTGCTCAATACCGCCATCTCCATCTACTACTACCTGGGCATGGTACGCCACGCCTACACGGGACAGTCCGAGGCTCCGGCCTTGACCGTGTCGAAGGGGTACATTGCTTTTGGCGGCGTGCTGGCCATGGTTGTTCTCCTCGTAGGCATACTGCCTGCCCCGCTATACGACTTGGCCGCCCGCGCGGCTGCGGCTTTGCATCCGTAGCTGGCTGAGGGCGTAAACGAGGAAAAAGGAAAGGCGCCTTGCGCGAATCGGTTGTTGCTGCCAAATCGATTCTGAGATTAGGTGCCAGTGACACGGTGCCGCATAGAAAAGTTTGTAACAACGGCAGATCGCTGGGATAAATCTCCCGGTGGAATCCAAGCAGGAAAACCTCTGGATTCTGGATCGTGGAATACGCTGCAAGGAGGAAGGTCGTATGGTGTTTAACTGGTTTCAGGCGGGAATTCTGCTCTTTTTCATGGGCGGACTGCTTTTCGCCTGTGGTCCGTTGATGGCCGGTGTGCTCCTGGCCCCCCGGGCGAAAGGCGGGGCATTGCGAGAGCCTTTCGAGTGCGGCGTGCCCACCCATGGTCAGGCTTGGGCGCGGTTTAGCGTCAACTACTATGTATACGCTCTGATCTTTTTGGCTTTCGAGGTGGACATTCTTTACCTGTTTCCGGTGGCAGCTGCTTACGGCACGCCCCAGGCCTTGAGTTCCGCCATCAAGCTGCTTATTTTCATTGCGGTGCTGGCCGCAGCTATCGTCTATTTCATGCGCAAGGGAGTATTCACATGGCCCCGCAAGATCCAGGTTGCCAAGATCCAGATTGCCAAGGTCGAGGTTGCCTCAAGACTGTAAGCACGATCGAACCGCCCTTGGTGGCAATACCGGCGGTCCAGAAGTTCGTCGATGTCTGCCGAGCCATGTCCATCTGGCCCATGACATTCGGCATTGCCTGTTGCGCCATCGAGATGATGGGCGTGGGCATGGCCCGCTTCGATATGGCACGCTTCGGTTTCGAGGTGTTCCGTCCGTCGCCGCGCCAAGCCGATCTCTTGATCGTGGCCGGCACGGTGAACAAGAAGATCGCCCCTGTCGTCAAGCGACTCTACGAACAGATGCCGGCTCCGCGCTACGTCATGGCCCTGGGCAACTGCGCTATCTCAGGCGGACCCTTCGCCATCGAGGGACAATACAACGTGATTACGGGCGTGGATAACATCATTCCCGTGGACGTTTATGTTCCCGGCTGTCCGCCCAGGCCCGAGGCTCTGCTGGAAGGGCTTTTCGCCATCCAGAAAAAGATGACGGGGCGGCGCTGGTGGCCGGAACCCCAAGGGGGGCAGTTATGATTCCCGAATGCATCGCCGCCCTGGGCGCTACCCAGGTTGTGGCTATGGACCATGCCGCTACAGGCGTGGTGGCCTCGGTGAGCCTCGCTCCTGAGACGATCCTTGATGCCGTCGCAGTCCTCGACAAAGAGGGATATCTCTTGGAAGATGTCATGGCCTCGGATCTGAAGGAAGGCTTCGAGGTCACCTATCATTTCAGTTTGTTCGAGGGGAAGAGCCGCCTTGTACTGCGGTTGATCGTGTCCCACGATGCACCCAAAGTACCAAGCATTTCCGGTATCTATCCCGGAGCTGACTGGCACGAGCGGGAGTGTTTCGACTTTTTCGGTATCGATTTCACTGGTCATCCTAATTTGCATCATTTGCTGCTGGCCGAGGACTTCGAAGGACATCCGCTGGTCAAAGCGGAAAACTCGCGAAAGGCGCTTGTGGATGTCATGCCCCAGCCTTGGCTCGTGGCCGTTGGTCTGGCTGCACCAGAGGCCCCCAAAGTCGAAAAAATACCAGCGGCAGCCGCCGGGGCTAAGGAGTAACCATGCACGACGCCTTTGATTCCGCCATTCGAGGCGACCTTTCCTCTGCCCGATTTGAGCCGGGGCCTACCGAGGACAAGCTGATCCTCAGCATGGGTCCCCAGCACCCCTCAACACATGGTGTTTTGCGCATCATGCTGGAACTCGAAGGGGAGTACATCCTGCGGGCCGAGCCCATCCTCGGCTACATCCACCGCATGCACGAGTGGATGGCCGAGCAGAAGACCTATTTGCAGTTCATCCCCAACATGGGCAGGGTGGACTACCTGCACGCAATGGCGTGGAACTGGGCGTACGCCGGTGCAGTGGAGCGCCTGGCTGGAATCGAAGTGCCCGAGCGCGCCGAATACATTCGAGTGGCGGTCACCGAGCTTAACCGCATCAGCTCTCATCTTGTCTGGTGGGGCGCCTATCTTTTGGATCTGGGCGCGTTCACCCCGATCCTGTACGCATTCGACGATCGGGAACAGATCCTCGACATCCTCCAGTCTGCGACCGGGTCGCGTTTGACATACTCCTATATCACTATTGGCGGAGTTTACGACGATGTGCCGGACGATTTCCGCGAGCGTTGCATTGAGTTCGTGAACCGGTTGCGTTCGCGGCTGCCGATGTACCGCGATCTGGTCACCGACAACGTTATTCTGCGCGGACGTTGCGAAGGCATTGGAGTGCTGCCCGTTGACATGGCCCGGCGCTACGGGGCCACTGGCCCGGTGCTGCGCGGTTCGGGCGTGGCTAGTGACGTCCGGAGGTGCGAACCATACGGGGTTTATGATCGTTTCGAATTCCGTGTCCCGACCTACCCGGAAGGTGATGCCATGGCCCGGTACAAGGTACGGCTTGACGAGTTGGAGGCGAGTTGCGACATCGTTGAACAGGTCGTTTCCAGCCTTCCCGAAGGACCAGTAACCGCCAAGGTGAGCCGGGTCTTCAAGCCACCCAAGGGTGAGGCTTGTATGGCTGTGGAAGGTGCGCGCGGGAAAATCCTCGTTCATGTCCGTTCCGACGGTGGTCTCAAGCCTTATCGGGTCAAGCTGCGGGCTCCGGGATTTTCGAACATGAGCCTTTTCAGTGAGCTCGCCCAAGGCGTCCTGCTAGCCGATGCCGTATCCATTCTTGGCAGTCTTGACCTCGTCATCCCGGAGATCGATCGATGAACGCCTTGCTTTTGCTCCTCACTCATCCGGCGGCTCGCCTAGTTCTGTGGCTGGTGCTCGTTTTCGCCTTCATTGGTTTTAATGCGATCATCCTCGTCTGGGTGGAGCGTAAGGTGGCGGGCTATGTGCAGTTGCGGCCAGGCCCACTCCACGTCGGCCCTCAAGGTCTGCTCCAGCCCCTGGTTGATGGAATTAAACTCATGGGCAAGCAGCTCGTGACCCCGGCCCAGGGCGACAAGGTTCTCTTCTGGGCTGCGCCTCTGCTGGCATTTGCTCCAGCTATAGTCTGCTTCCTGCCCTTGCCCTTTGATGCCCGGTTCAAACCGCTCCCCATGAACCTTGGGCTGGTACTCATCCTGGCTTTTTCAGGTCTTGGCGTGCTGTCCCTTTGTCTGGCCGGATGGGGTTCCAACAATAAATGGAGCCTGCTGGGTGCCGCACGATCTGTGGCTCAGGCAGTGGCATACGAAGTGCCGTTGCTGCTCTGTGTTCTGGCCGTAGCCATCTGCACCGGATCGCTGGATCTTTATGCAATTGCCGGACATCAGGGGGCTTGGCCTTGGCAGTGGTACGCAGTGAAGAACCCGCTGGCCTTCTTTATCTTCCTGGTTTGTGCCGTGGCCGAAACCAATCGCGCCCCCTTCGACCTGCCCGAAGGCGAATCCGAATTAACAGGCGGTTTTCACACCGAATACTCGGGCATGGGATTTGGTCTCTTCTTCATGGCCGAATACGCCAACATGGTGATCGTCGCGGCTGTCGCCGCTGCGCTGTTTTTGGGCGGCTGGCAGGGACCGTTCCTGCCAGGAATTTGGTGGTTCCTCCTTAAGATCTACAGCATCCTATTTTTCATTATCTGGCTACGCTGGACCTTTCCCCGCGTGCGGTTCGATCAGCTTTTGAACATCAGTTGGAAATGGCTGACCCCCCTAGCCCTGTTCGACTTCGCACTGGCCGTGATAGTAGTGAGCATCAGGAGTATGAAATGAAGCGTATTAAAAAAGCCTTTACGGGACTGAAGAGTCTGGCCGTTGGCCTCGGCGTTACGGGACGGGCTTTTTACGCCAAAAATGTCACCGTGATCTATCCCAAAGAGGAAGTGGACAACCTGGCCTCCTACCGGGGCCACGTGGAACTGGTGGGCAAGGAGGACGCCCCGGATGTACCCAAGTGCGTGGCCTGCGGCAGCTGTGCCAAGGCCTGTCCTTCTAATGCGTTCACCATTCTGTGCCCGGTTCCTCCGAAGGAAGGTGAAGCGGCAAGCGATCCGCCGGTGATGGGACCGGCTCCACAGAGAGGCGCCAAAACTCCAAGCAAGTTTATTTTGGACTTTTCCCTTTGCAGTCTGTGCGGTCAATGTGTCAAAACCTGTCCGACCAAAGGTCTTCGGTTTTCGAACGATCCCTACTTGGTGAGCTTTACCCGCGAGGATCTCAAACTCGACCTTCTGGCACGTTTGCACAGTCAGGCAGCCAACTCGCAGCCTGTTCCCGTTCCTGACACGGAGTCCGTCGATAAGTGATGTGAGCTTTCGTGACTTGGAGCAGATGCTCCGAGCGCGAAGGCAAACTTGACCTCTGGCTACCATGCCTTCGCTTTTCCTGAACCGGATTAGAGCGAGTTTCCGCGAAACAGGAACCCTGTGTGCTGGCGGGCACTCTCGCCCAGCGTTCTGGCAGAGATGCTCCATCAACCAGCACCAATTAGGTATTGTATTGTCGTGCGGGTACCCCAAATGCAGCTGACGGTGTAATATTCAGGTCATGGAATAAGCGAGTATTGCCTTTCCCGTATGGGCGTTCCCTAGTAGCGCCCTTTGAGGCTTGATGATGGATTCGGGTAAGAACTTCCTACACAAAACTCCGACCGGCATTAAAGGTCTTGATGAGATTACCAACGGCGGCCTGCCCACTGGCCGCACCACCTTGGTATGCGGTAGCGCCGGATCGGGCAAAACCATTTTGGCAATGGAGTTCCTCGTTCACGGGGTTCTCGACCACGGCGAACCTGGCGTCTTCATGGCCTTTGAGGAGACCGGAAAGGACCTAGCAGAAAACTTCGCATCGTTTGGCTACGATCTGGAACAGTTGCAGCGAGACGGCAAGCTAGTTATCGACTACGTGTCCATTGAGCGCAGCGAGATCGAAGAGACTGGCGAGTATGATCTTGAAGGACTTTTCATTCGGCTCGGCGACGCCGTCGATACGATCAAAGCAAAGCGGGTTGTACTCGATACTATAGAAGTTTTGTTTGCCGGGCTGCGGAATGATTCGATTATCCGCGCTGAACTGCGCCGTCTCTTCCGCTGGCTGAAAAACAGGGGTTTGACTGCCATTGTGACCGGAGAGCGTGGTGAAGGATTATTGAGCCGCTATGGATTGGAAGAGTATGTCGCCGATTGTGTAATTCTTCTCGACCACCGGGTCAACGAGCAGCTCTCAACCCGCCGCCTACGAATTGTAAAGTATCGCGGTACGCTGCATGGTGCTGATGAATATCCGTTCCTCATGGCCGAAAACGGCATTTCAGTACTGCCCCTGACCTCGGTTGGACTCACCCACGAGGCTCCGACAGAACGGATTTCTTCCGGAAGTGCTGAGCTGGACGAGATGTTGGGCGGCAAAGGATTCTTTCGTGGAAGCAGCATTCTTGTCTCCGGCACAGCCGGGACGGGTAAGTCTAGCTTGGCCATGACATATCTGACGGCTGCCTGCGAGCGAGGCGAGCAATCGCTCTATTTGGGTTTCGAAGAATCGAAGGACCAGATTATTCGCAACATGGCCTCGATCGGGCTCGACCTTCGACAGTGGGTGGATAAAGGACTATTGCACTTACAGACCGTTCGTCCCAGCAGCTTAGGCCTGGAAGGGCACTTAGCGTCAATTCTTCAGATTGTCAAACAGGTAAAGCCCAAAGTGGTTGTGTTCGACCCGATCACAACCTTCGTTTCGGTTGCCGAAGGCAGTGGGATGAGGTCGATGCTTACGCGGTTGGTGGACTTCTTGAAGATGCAGCAGATTTCCGCAATGTTCACACACCTGTCGACGCTCGGTGATCAGCTCGAAACTACGAGTCAGGGCGTCTCCTCCATCATGGACGTTTGGTTGTTGCTGCGCGATGTGGAGGACGAGGGGCGCAGAAGCAGCGCGCTTTATGTGCTGAAATCCCGCGGAATGGCGCACTCCCGTGAAATGCGAGATTTCATCCTGACTGACCGTGGAATTCGTTTGGGTGATAACTACATAAAAGGATTAAACTCCACAAATCGAGCCGAACAGGAACGCAGCTTCCGGCAAGGGAGGTAATGGTGGCCCCAAACACGAAGCAGTCTGTCGGGCAAGAACCTCAGCAGAAATGGACGTTGAGGTTGTATGTTGCTGGGCAGACTCCAAAGTCCGTGAGCGCGTTCACGAACTTGAAGCGTCTATGCGAAACGCATCTAAAAGGGCAGTATGAGATCGAGGTGGTGGATCTGCTGGAGAACCCAAGGCTTGCCAAAGGTGACCAGATCGTCGCAGTGCCAAGTTTGGTGAGACGGTTGCCGCCACCGGTGAAAAAGATCATCGGTGATTTAGCCGACGAAGAAAAGGTGTTGGTAGGGCTTGACCTGCGTTCAGCGCGACCCGCTTGAACGGGAGACTAGATGAGTTCCAATCCTAGGAACGACGACTTGCCTGAGAGCGGCGAGCAAGATCAGGGCTTTGACCAGACTCTCAAGGAATTCGAGAGCCTGGTTGCCAATCTGGCTAAGCCCAATTATCTCTTTCGGCTCTATGTCTCGGGCACCAGTTCCCGGTCAGCGCGGGCGATCGCGAACGTACGCAGCATTTGTGAGCAGTATCTCGCCGGTCATTACGACTTGGAGGTGATCGACGTCTACCAGCAGCCCGCGGAAACGAAAAGTGCACAAATTGTTGCTGTACCGACCCTGATCAAAGAACTGCCTCTTCCACCCCGGCGGTTCGTCGGCGACATGTCGAACAGCGAGAAGATTGTGATCGGCCTCAATCTGAGGCGCTGAGGTCAATCATGGCAGGGCAGACGTTAACATCCATCGACGCACTGATGCGGGAGGTTGAAAAGCTTAGGGCCAGGCTTGCCGAAGCCGAGAACAAGCTTGCCGAATCGCAGCAAGTTATCGACGCCATCCGGTCGGGCGAGGTGGACGCCGTTGTTGTCTCGGGTCCGGAAGGTGAACAGGTCTTCACGCTCAAGGACGCGGAGTACGCCTATCGTTCGCTGGTGGAAGCAATGAATGAAGGCGCTGCAACACTCGATGCCAAGGGCACCGTACTGTATTGCAATCAACGCCTCTCAGACCTCCTCGGAACTCCGATTGAACAGATCATCGGCGGTCATGTCACAAAGCTGGTTGCAGCCGAAGCGATGCACGATTTTGAGGCGTTGTTTGCCAGAGCCGTGAGCGGCGAAGCCTGCAATACCGAGCTGGATTTTCTTTACGGCCAGGACAACAAACTTCCAGTTTACGTTTCGCTTCGCGCGATGCATTCGGAAGCAGGGGCGCTATGTTTAGTGGTGAACGACCTTACCGAGAGGAATAAGCGCGATAGGATCATCGCAAATGAGCGGCAGCGTCTCTTTGACGTGCTGGAAACGGTACCGGCGATGGTTTGCCTTTTGACGCCGGACTATCATGTCGCTTTCGCCAACCGCGGCTTCCGTGAGTACTTCGGTGAGTCGCACGGCAGGCGGTGCTATGAGTATTGCTATGGCGAGCGCACCAAGCCATGTGAGTTTTGCGAAACTTATGAAGTCCTAAAAACCGGCAAGCCCCATCACTGGGAAATGGCAAATCCCGATGGCAGTGTGTTTTCTGTTTATGACTTCCCGTTCATCGACGTTGACGGCTCGCCTCTGATCCTTGAAATGGATGTTGATATCACCGCGCACCGACGGGCGGAGGAGTCGCTGCGCCGAGCCAACGCCTACAACCGTAGTCTGCTGGAAGCCAGCTTGGACCCGCTGGTGACGATCGGTCCTGATGGAAAAATAACTGACGTCAATGCGGCTACCGAAGGAGCAACGGGCTACACCCGTTCAGCACTGATCGGGACGGATTTCTGTGACTTTTTTACTGAACCGGACAAGGCTCGCGCCGGTTACCAACAGGTGTTCCTTAAAGGGTTCGTGCGTGATTATCCCCTCGAGTTGCGGCACCGCCGAGGTCATCTCACGCCCGTTCTTTACAATGCCTCTGTCTATTGTGATGAGAGTGGCAACGTGGTGGGCGTGTTTGCTGCGGCACGCGACATCACCGAGCGCCGACGGGCCGAAGCCGAACTGGCCAAACATCGCGAAAAGCTGGAAGAGCTGGTTAAGGAGCGGACGAGCCAGTTGGATGATGCGAACGCGCAACTCCGGGCCGATATAGAGGAGCGCAAACGGTGGGAAAAACAGCTCCAGAGACTTAATCGCACGCTTAAGGCCAAAAGTGATAGCAGCCAGGCGTTGCTGCACGTCAGTGATGAGTCATCGTACCTTCAAGAGGTGTGCCGCATTGTTACTCAGTATTGCGGTCATGCATTAATGTGGATCGGTTTTGCCGAGAACGACAAGAACAAAACTGTTCGGCCAGTCGCCAGTGCCGGCTTTGAAGACGGCTACTTGGAGATTACGAATATGACTTGGGATGACAGTGCAAATGGTCGCGGTCCTACCGGCACTGCGATCCGCACCGGCAAACCAGCAATGTGCCGCAACATTCTTACCGATCCGAAGTTTCTGCCCTGGCGCGAGGAGGCCAGTAAACGCGGCTATGCTTCATCGCTGGTGATTCCGCTCATCGATGAGAATAAGGCGTTCGGAGTGTTAAACGTCTATTCGCGGGTGCCTGATGGGTTCTCGATTGAGGAAGTCAGCATGCTTACGGAGCTGGCAGCAGACCTGTCGTTAGGTATTCGTACGCTGCGCCTGCGTGCCGCGCACGCCCAGGCAGAGGAGGCATTGCGGGCGAGCGAGATTAAGCACCGAGACCTCTCCAACTCTATTCCGGCGCTGCTTTGGGCCACTGACGCCCAGGGCTTTGCTACACACCACAATCGCCAGTGGTATGAGTACACCGGCCAGTCCATTGAAGAAGGATTTGGAGACGGTTGGAAAGACGTTATTTGCCCCGAAGATCTTGAGCGAGTCTGTAAGCAGTGGGATCACTGCGTCAAAACCGGGGAGGATTACGCCATTGAATACCGGATTCGGCGAGCCTCGGACGGCATGTATCGCTGGCACTCGGTCCAGGGCAGCCTTAGCAAGGACGAGCACGGGAAGCCTCTGGGATGGTTCGGAACCTTTGTCGATATTCATGACCGCAAGCAAAACGAAATTGCGCTGCGGGAGAGCCGTCAACAGCTCCAGGCAATTATCGACGGGGCGATGGAAACCATCATTTTCGTGAAGGACCTTGAAGGACGTTTTGTCACTGTCAACTCTCGGTTTGAGAAGATGTTGGGCATCACGCGGGATGAGGTGCGAGGAAAGACCGACTACGAAATCCTCACGAAAAATCGGGCCGATTACTACCGTGCTCACGACCAGATGGTTCTAACGACAGGCCGGCCAATGCAGATAGAAGAGCTTGCGCTGTTAGCCGACGGTAAGGAGCACGTACTCCTGGCCAACAAGTTTCCGCTCTTCGACGCCAACGGCAAGCCGTATGCGGTTTGTTCCATATCGGCTGACATCACAGACCGTAAGCGCGCGCAGGAGGCGCTGATCCGCAGCGAGAAACTGGCTTCCGTAGGCCGCATGGCATCCACCATCGCTCATGAGATCAACAACCCTCTGGAGACCATAGGGAACGTCATATACCTGGTCTCGACTAACCCTGACGTGCCTTCATCGGTTAAGGGTTACCTCGACATAGCCGTCCAGGAACTTGAACGAGTTACCCACATTTCCCGGCAAACTCTGGCCTTTCACCGCGGGACGAGCACGCCAACATTAATGGATTTACGCGAAAGCATAGACAGTATCACTGAGATCTTTGCCGGCAGGCTGGAGTCGAGAAGAATCACTGTGAGGAAACGGTGTCCGGACGTCGGGATGATCCGGGCGATTGCTTGCGAAATTCAGCAGGTAATCTCAAACCTGCTTTCGAACAGCCTGGATGCTACTCCGGAGAATGGAAGAATTGAGTTCCATCTCTCGCGAACGAATGGCAAAATACGATTTACGATCGCAGATACGGGATCAGGTATTCCGAAAGAACAGATGGCGAATATCTTCGAACCATTCTTTACGACAAAAGAACTGCATGGGACAGGTCTCGGACTCTGGGTTATCAAGCAAATTGTGGATAAGCACGGAGCAACGATTCGCGTGAGAAGCAAGATGAGTAGCGGTACAGTTTTCTCAATAGTTTTTCCAGCGGTAGAAGTTACAGAATAGCGAAGGCCCTGTGTCGAATTCAAAGAGTACGACGATATTGGTTGTTGACGACGAGCGTAGAATCGCCGACACACTGGCCGCTATTTTCCAGCAGGCGGGATACGCGGCCAGAGTCGCCTATAACGGCGAAGAAGCTTTGTCCTGCATTGCAGAAACTGAACCGTCACTGGTAGTTAGCGACGTAGTTATGCCTGGAATCAACGGCATCGAGTTAGCAAAAACGATCCAGGCGTCCCATCCGAAGTGTCAGGTCTTATTATTCTCAGGGAACGCTGATACGCAGGATTTGCTGAATACCGCAAAGCAGCAAGGCCATGTATTTGAAGTCCTCGCCAAACCTGTACCTCCGCCACTAATGCTCGCCAAGGTTGCCTTCTTGCTAAGTTCGCTCTAGTCATTGGCCGAATCCGACCAAAGTTGTAGGATGATACAAATCGTTTCAAGGAGAGCAACCATGAACGCTGTACGAATGGTCTTGTGTTTCGTCGCCGGATTCGCATTATGCCTGCTCCTACTCCATCCACGCGCGGTCAAAGCAGCGAATAGCGTTGTGCGGGTTCGACGCGTACAGACGGGAGCCATGATGAACGAAACGAATGTGGGCGGAGAGAAGATAGTCGGATTTTCCTGTGCAGCTGTGGGCGACGGAGTTCACTGCTTTATCGCCTCAGAGTAGAAACCTGTCTTGTCCTAACGCTAGGACCTCAACCATAGCCACTGATGCACTCTTAAGCTGTTCTCACTGAATCCGCCCTAGCCAACATCATGCCAGGGCGGGGTTCCTCGAAAAGATAGTTGATCGGCGGAACAGTTACTGAGCTGCTCGCCAACTTGCTGCTAGAAAGTAACCTGGTTACTTGTCGCCTGCAGCGTCGCTACTCCATCTATGTTCAGGAACCAAACTTCGGCGACATATGCAACAGGGCCGCTTGCGCCGATGTCTCCTCGTTTGAAGTGAGTTTGATATTCAGGAGTCGTGCCGGTTACCCGGTAGCGCAAGGGAAGAGGGAGAGGGAAGCGTTCCGAGCGTTTCCATTCCGCCATAACGCGATCAGTTTAGTGAGCTGTTAAGCCAGGGTACATCCGTCGGCAGTAGGACAATCCGTGGAACTAAGGTCGTATCGGTTTGCTACTACAAATGTCGTAGCCGTGGGTTCCGAAATGGGAACCCGTCATTTCAGCCCCGGAAGGTGATACATGGCGAAGAGAGACAACTCGAGACGGGTTGAGCAGCCGAGTTTGTCATAGATGTTGGTCAAATGACGTTTTACGGTGTACTCGGAGATGGAGAACTTGGCGGCAATGTCTCGATTGGAACAGCCGGAGAGAATTTCGCGGACAAATTCGAGCTCGCGCGGAGTCAACCGGAATTTCGCATTAGAGCCTTGGACGCTGGAGCGTGCCCACTCGGTGAGTATGTCGCGTTCCACCCACAACTCGCCTTTATGAACGCAGCGAATTGCCTTGGCAAAGACGGGGCGCGGCATCTTTAAGGATCACGCCTCGAGCAACAAAATGAAGCATTCGGATGATCTGCTGGCGTTCGATGCCCTCGCTCATTAAAAGGACCTTTACCTGATTCGGCATTTCCGCCAGTCGCTCTAGAGCCCGAAGCGCGGTCAGCTTGGGTATTTGCAAATCCAGCAGCAGAACGTCCGGTTTCAACTGCTCCGTGAGTTGAAGAGCTTTCTCGGCATCCGGTGCCTCGCCAACCATATTGAGCCCTTGCTCTGCTTGAACGAGATGTCGAAGCCCATCCCTGAAAACGGGATGGTGGTCGGCTATGATCACTCCAATTTCATGGTCACCCATTCTTTATTAGCCCGGACCCAGTGTAGAAGGTGACTGCTACCAGTTATCGGGAGCCCTGACCAGTGCTGGTTTAGTCAGATTTCTGTAGACGACCTGCCGGGGAAATTAGCCGAATTGTCCAAGCTCGTTTGGAATGGCTAACTGATTCGCGAATCCCCAAAAATGGGCAACACGAAAGCAAACGGGAGGAATAAGAAGTGGGGCAGCTTGCCCGCCCCACCGAGTTTTCTTGCTAGCGACCATGTCCGCCGTGATCGCCATGATCTCCATCATGACCGTGGCCGTGATCGCCACCATGTCCATGACCACCATCTCGCCCGTGCGCCCAGCCGCCGTGTTCATACCATTCACCACGATTGCGATCATGACGCCAACCATTATGGAAATCGCGATCACGCCATTTTCGATCACCCCACTCGCGGCCTTGCCAACGGTAATAGCCGTGGAAGCGATGTCCATGCCACCCGTGATTGTATCCCCAGCCCCACCAGGGGCCGACACCGATAAAGATGCCCTTGTGAAAATATTCCGGTCCCCAATACCCATAAGGAGCACAGGCGTAGGGTGAGTAATCATAATATCCCCACTGGCATACGGGCGGAGGCCCACCAACCTGTACCCCTACGCTGACTTGTGCCGTGGCGGGTGTTGGCGTTAACGCTAGAAGCATCGCCATCAGTGTGCCCAGCATAAAACCACAGATTGAAGCTTTTCTTTTCAATTTGCTCTCCACCTTTTCGTTTTTTTCTTGCAACTCAGCTTGCCTGTACGCAGCTCCAGAGATTTCTTGGCAAGCTGCTTTGATCTAACACTCGGCGAGAGCAGTAGTTGTGAAGAAGCAACCGCTTCCATTCAATGTGGAAGATCGAATATTTCTGGCCGAGGAAAGCGCGATTGAGCTTGGGCAGTCCTCGCTGACTCTCTCTGGGATACGCAGACATGTGCCTGGACATCGGCTGGCGGGCGTGACCAGTTCCCGCGTGGCGCTCCAAGGAAAGAGACTACCTCTTTTTCGCGCTTTTGATAGCCGCATCTTTCAACGTCTGCAGCGTCGCAAGACGGGAGCGGGCTTCGTGGGCCTCTGCTTCGGGCGGCCTAAGCTCCAGATAGTGATTCAGTGCCGTGGTTGCGTCGTCGTATTTGCCGCTCAGGTCCAGCGCAGAAGCGAGATTGTAGTATGCGTTCGCCCAACAAGGTGCGAGGTCAGTAGCTTTGCGAAGTAGTGTTACAGGTTCAGCAAGCTCGGGGACTGATTTAGCCAGCTTGATCTTCGACGTGCCAAGTAGAAAGAGTTGCCGCGCCTCATCAGGTGTCTTCGGGAACTCCGGGAGCGTGAGGCACAACTGAATCACCTTTCCGCGCATGAGCTCGTCGCCCGGATATTGCTGGAGTGCGCGCAGATATTGCTCGAACTTTGCCTGCGGGGACAACCAGGCCATTTCTGCTTCGAGTTTCCGTTGCCGACGGGTTTGTTCCAGGAGATCGACCAATTCTGCGGGACCGTGCCCTCTCGCATATTTAAGCGGCGAACTAATGCTGCCATAAGTTGTCTCCGCATCTACATCGGCACCGGCGTTCAACAGGAGTTTCACCATCTCAATCGTTTTTTCATTGCTCCAACCAGGTACGTAAGATGTGTCAACCGCATAAAACAGAGCCGTTTCTCCTCCACGGTCGCTGGCGTTAACGTCTGCTCCCTTTGCTAACAGTAGTTTCGTGACATCGATGTTGTGATTCTTGACTGCGATAGCAAGAGCGGCATCCCCCCTGCCCTCGTTATCTTTAATTTCAAGGTTGGCACCTCTTTCGAGAAGCAGTTTGACAATCTCTGTCTGCCCGTATGTGGCCGCGCATTGAAGCGGGGTAATATAAGCTAAACCTTTGGCGCACTTAGGTGCATTGATATCTGCTCCTTTGTCCAGCAACTCCCTGGCCGCTTCCACGTTTCCTGTGCGGACTGCATTCGCAAGGCGCTCCTCAAGACTGTACTGAGCGGAAACTGGAAGAGTGAAGGACAGAAGGCTAGTAGCAAGAACAACGAAAAACATCTTCTTCATGGTCATTTCCTGGCGCAGGTTCGTCATTTGGAGTTCGGCTCCTCTTCTCCCTTCTCGAGAATTCGGTCTGCTAACTTGTCAGTGAGATCGCTGATATTCATCCCATCAATTACGCCGCGAACTCTTTCCATCTTGTAAATCGATGCCGATAGGTCATTTGCGCGGTCGATCACAGCCTTGATCTGCTTGCGTTGCTCTGGCGTGGTGGTCTCCAGGGCCATCATCTCGCGCATCTGTTTGCGCTCGGCGCGCACCGCATCGAAGAGAGCCTTTCGCTTGTTCAGATCGTTGACCAGACCTTCGAACTTCTCGCCGGCTTTGGCCGAAACGAGTTCGAGCGTGGCTTTGCGCAGCATCGCCGACATCGCCTCGCGAGAGAACATTGCATCGATTGACATCGCGACTTCGTGGCCCAATCGCGGGTCGCAAATCGCCTGCGCCGCTCTCTCCATGTCCGGATCGACCGATGCAGGAAGCGGACGGCTCTGCCGAATCGCCTGAACCAGCATTGCGAACTGCAGCGATTTCGCAGGATCTTTCAAGTAACGCGATGCTGCGTCGTAGTCCTTCTCTTGCTCAACAAGATGGAGATAAGCTCCGTCTTCTCCGGCAATGAAAGTCTTGCCCGCGATCAGGATGTAGTTGTATGGCACCGGGAACCGCTCACCGAGCAGTCCGACCATCTCCCACCCGGCAATAACGTACTCCGCGGTCTTTGCAAGCCTGTCATCGCCCAGGTAGATTTCTTTCAGAGTGACCGGACCTCGTTCCTGCGAAATGGGGAGCGGCGGAACGATACTTTTCAAATGCTTCGCCGATTTCGAAACTTCGGGGTCAGTGATCTGTGCGTCCCAAGCCAAAGGCTCGTCCGCGCTTTTAAACGCAACTGTGTAGCCACCCGCGTAAGATGCGGTCACTGTCTCATCACGCTTTGGATTCGCGCCAGGGCTGACGACGACCGGAGGAGCATCTTTTAGAGATTCCACCACCCCTGCCTTGCGCCCATCGAAAAGTTCCTGGAGGCGTTTCGCTTCCATCGCAACCTTTTGTTCTTCCCGCTTCTGCATTTCGGCCATGACTTTCGCCAATCCACCAAGCACCTTGCCAGCCTTCTTATCTAACTCCTTTCGCTCGCGCTCTGCTTGCTTTTCCTTTTCCCTGGCTGCGTCCTTCTCATCTTTTCTATGAACGCGTTGTTCATGTTGCCGGGTTTGCTTCTCGTTATAAGGCCGCGAATTGCTGCCACTGAAATTACAATCGCTGACAGCGCTAGGCACACACTTGGGGCCATTCGCCTCCGGTATTTGTGCGAAAGCTAGAGGGCCGAAGGACAGCGCAGCAAGAAGACTGGCGATTCTAAGGTAGGAAAGAGGAAGCGGAATGTGGCATAGGAGGGTTTGATCATCTGAGAATTCAGACTCAGAACAAGCATACCTACGGTAATACCCTTTCATTCCCGAAGGTCTCCTTCAGTTCATGACATCTCTGAGTAAAAGTTTAAACAATATATAAAAAGAAATAAATCAGTGTTTGGATCAGTGAGATAGCTCGCGTTTTTGTCTGCGTCTGGGCCGTCTGCCAAATGCCTGCCCTGTACTCCACCGCCAGAACGCGCCGATCGTTAGTCGCCCCTCACTGAAGCTTTTGAGTAGCCGCACCCACTTTTCCTCAGGACAGTAGCTCTGGTGTTATCCGAGCTTGCGCTTAAAACCATGTTGGATAGAGAATCGTTTTCGGACTAGGCGCGCGGAACTTTTCAGGGCTCTGTTCGATGCCGCGAGACCCGTGATCGAGGGAAACGAGAAAAGTTGTCATGACGACTGGAAGTGGCGAAGAGATGATTTCCATCCCAACCCTGAAAGCTGCAGAACCTTACCAGCGTTCTCTTCTGGATCGCATATCCGATGCGATTTGCATATGCGACCGGGAATGGCGCGTCGTGTACCTGAATCCTGCTGCGTTCCAAATGCTTGGATTCATCGGGAAGAAGCCGGAGGAGGTGCTGGAACGTAGCATTTGGGAGCTTAGACCTGACATTGTAAAAAAGCCGTTCTACCAGCACTTCCATCGGGTCATAGAGCAGCAAGTTCCCGTGCAGTTCGAGGTGCAAGATCCGCTTAAGGGACGCTGGTTCGAGTTCTGCTGCTATCCCACGCTTGACGGCATGGCGATAATTACCCGCGAAACCACTGCGCAAAAAGAGAAACTGCGGAAGGACATAGAGGATCGTGTACGGGCGGCGGAGACACTACGTCAGCGAGTCGAGGAACTGGAAACAATCATGGATGTCGTTCCCGCAGTCGTTTTTGTGGCTCACGACCCGCTATGCGACATCATCACGGGCAACAAGATGGCCAACCAGTTCTACGAGGCCGCTTCAGGGGAAAATGTATCCGCCAACCTGGCTGAGACACGGCGAATTTCTTGTGATGGGAGGGAAGTTCAGGCCGAAGAGCTGCCAATGCAGCAAGCCGTGAAGGGCAAAGAAGTGCGGGGCGTGGAACTTGAGGTTGAGCTACCTAGCGGTAGGCGCGTGACGGCAATGGGCGGCGCCAGCCCATTGCTGGATAGTGAAGGCAAAGTTCGCGGTTGTGTTGGAGCTTTCGTAGATATCTCCGAGCTCAAAAGGGCGGAACGGGCTCTACGTGAGAGTGAGGAGCGTTTCCGTGCCATGGCGAGCGCCTCCCCCAACCTTGTAGGGAGTGGTGATGCCGCGGGTAAAGTCGATTACCTTAACGACCGGTGGTACCAGCACACGGGGCTCACTCCTGAACAGTCACTGGGTTTAGGTTTTCTAAACGCGTTTCACCCCGACGATGCCCAACGCATAGTGCAGACAAGGCAGAAAGTTATGGAAAGCGGGAACGCTGCTGACGACCTTCAGTGCCGTATCCGCCGTGCCAGCGATGGTAGCTACCGCTGGCATTTGGGGCGATACGTGCCGCTTCGCGATGCTGAAGGGAAAGTAGTCCGCTGGTATGGCACTTGGAGCGACATTGAGGAGTTGAAAGAGGCTCAAGCACAAGCTACAGAGCGGGAGACATGGTTCCGCACCCTGTTCGACACTATCCCGATGAGTGCGGTCTTAATAGAGCCTTATTCGCGAAAAGTTTTGCAATTCAACGATGCAGCGGCAGAGAGCCTCGGATACACTCGCGAAGAAGTTACCGGGCTGACGTTAGATGCTGTTGAGTTAACCTCCTCTCAACAGCTTGACCGACAATTTGCGGAGCGATTGCGTTCGCTTGCTCCTGTTGTCTTTGAGAAAAAACTACGAGCTAAGTCTGGTGCAATTCGGGATTTCGTTGTACATAGCCGCTTTCTGACCATGAATGGTCGCTTAGTAATCAATTCGGTCTTGCAGGACATAACGGAGAAGAAGGCATCGGAAGCGGCTCTCCTCCGCAGTGAAAAGCTGGCGTCAGTGGGCCGCATGGCGGCGACGGTCGCTCACGAAATCAACAACCCTCTGGAGGCCGTCACCAACTGTGTCTACCTCATTAACGGAAATCCCAACCTCCCCCCGGAACTGAAGGAATATGCGGACATTGCCGAGCGGGAACTCCATCGGATCGCGCATATCGCCCAGCGGACACTCGGATTTTATCGGGAGAACCGGAAGCCAGCCGTGACGGATGTTCGTACTTTGGTAGACGAGGTGGTCGAGCTCTATAACCCAATCTTCACGCGCAAGGATATCCGCCTGAAGATTGAACACAACGGCTACTCCAGCGAAATCTTTGGTAGAGCTGGCGAGATTCGGCAGGTCCTCTCAAACCTGCTGACGAATGCTGTTGATGCCTCCCATCCCAGAGGGATAGTGAGGGTACACACCAGCCATGTCTCACTGAAAGGTCGTGGTTACGTCCGCGTAACGATTGCCGACACGGGCACGGGGATTCCGGCCGTCAACCGGAGCCGCATTTTCGAGCCCTTCTTTACCACAAAGGAGGCAGTCGGCAATGGTCTGGGCCTTTGGGTGAGTAAGAAGATTATCGAGAGACACAAGGGGCGAATCCGAGCCCGCAGCATTGAGGGAAAAGGGACTGTGTTCTCAATTTTCGTGCCCTGCCCGGAGTAAGGACCTCCAAATCTAAGGTTTCGATTCGGTCGGAAATGCTGTCGTTGTCCAATAGCTTGATATCCGTATGTGCGGCACCACTTTCTTGACCCATTTGGGCGAGTCTGGGTGCGATGTCTGGACGCTGGCACGCATTGCCGGACACTCCGAAGACGGTTCGCAAACTCTGTTCCACCGTCCCCGCCTGCCCTCAACAGCTTTGCGTCGCCGCTGTATTTACTCTGCGGATAAGCTGTTGACTGAAGATGACGCATCACTAGCGAAGGAGATACCGTCGCAGTGAGCCGTTTATCGAGAATCGATTAAGATACGCAAATCGGAGAACTCGCGCCGATTCTTCACTGGAACGCAGGCCGCCAAACCTGTGCTGAGGCCTCCGTGAGCACATCTCATAGCAAACGATTCCCATTGACTCACTAAGAGATGTGAGGGACCATACCTTCCGTTCAGTAGCCTCGACGTGCAGGTGAACCTGAGAGGCCGTTTCTTCTGGATGGGATGACAGCCTTGCGGAGATTCAAATAGGGGCCATCATGTATCGCAGACTGACAAGATTCGCGCTGCTGCTGCTGATACTGTTCTGCGCGCTGTCTCTTGCCGTGCCAACGCATGCACAGGAACAGGTGATTGTGGTCGGCGCGGACAACAACTTCCCCCCTTTTGAGTTTGCTGATAAGAACGGGCAGCCAGCAGGTTATAACGTCGATTTGATCTATGCTGTCGCCCGCGAGATGGGAATCAATATCCGTGTCGTAGCTGGACCGTGGAATGAAATCCGACGACAGTTCGACCAGGGCAACATAGACGTTCTATCGGGTATGTTCTTCTCCCCAAACCGCGCCGCCACCATTGACTTTTCGATTCCTCATTCGGCTGTGACCTACTCCATCTTCGTTCGCAACAATGGGCCAAGGCTTCGCTCCATCGACGATCTGCGCGGGCGCACCGTGCTGGCGCAGCAGGGCGATCTCGTATCCGAGATGCTGCTCGCCCAAGGTATCCATCCCATTCTCGTGGCAGATACACAGACCGCACTGCATCTTCTGTCGAAAGGCGAGGGCGATGCCGCCGCCGTCGCCAAGATCTCGGGACTCTATTCCCTGCAAGAGCAGGGAATCCGCAACGTACAGGTGGTCAGCGATCCATTCCCGCAGCTACTCTACTGCTTCGCTGTGCGGCATAACCGGAAAGACGCTTTGCTGTCCCGCTTGAACGAAGGCTTGACCATTCTGAAATACAATGGCGTGCAGGCGCGTATCGCAGCGAAATGGCTGGGCCCATGGGAGCAGGAGACACAGTTGAGCCGGTACCTTCTCATCATCGGAGCGCCCTTGGCAACCCTGCTAGCCCTGTCCTTGGCGTGGTCCTGGATGCTGCGGCGGCTTGTTCGCCAACGAACCGCATCGCTGCAGGTCGAGTTGGCAGAGCGCCAGCGCGCAGAAAGGAAGTTGCAGGAAGCGAATCGGACACTGGAGACCACTCTTAGCGCTTCACCGGTAGCCATCATTGTGTGCGACCTGGAGGAGAGAGTTAAGGTTTGGAACAAGACTTGTGAAGTACTGTTCGGGTGGACAGCCAACGAAGTTGTTAACCGCCCACTCCCGACGGTTCCCGTCGACATGGAGTACGAGCATCAGGAACTGCTGCGGAGGACGCGACAAGGCGAGATCATCACCAATCTCGAACTGAAGCGACGAAGGAAGGACGGCAAGCTCCTGGAACTTAGCGCATCGATTGCGCCTCTGCGAGACGATCAGGGGTGCGTCATTGGCACACTGGCAGTATATGCCGACCAGACCGAACGCAAACTCTTGGAAACGCAGTTGCTCCAAGCGCAAAAGATGGAGAGTGTGGGCCGCATGGCGGGCGGGGTAGCTCACGATTTCAATAACCTTCTTGGCGTCATCCTGGGACACGGAGAGTTGCTCACAGGAGAGATTCCATCCGATTCGCCCTGGCATGAGCGAGTGGAGGAAATCGTGGAAGCGGGCCAGCGGGCGGCAGCACTCACCGCCCAACTACTTGCCTTCAGTCGCCGTCAGATTTTGCAGGCTCAGGTTGTGAACCTGAATAGCCTGTTATCAGATACCAACAACATGCTGTCTCGGATGATTCGCGAAAGCATCGTGCTCCAACTACAGCTAGACGCCAGAGTGCCGAACGTGAAGGCTGATCCAGGGCAACTCGTCCAGGTGATCCTCAACCTGGCGGTGAATGCACGCGATGCAATGCCAGCCGGCGGAACGCTAACCATTACCACCAGCAATGTTGACTTTCCGACTGATCATAACGATCAGGGAACGGTGGTGCCGGCGGGCCGTTATGTGGTGCTGACCGTGAAAGACACCGGGATCGGCATGAATGCCGAGACACGGGCGAGGATATTTGAGCCGTTCTTTACAACCAAACCGCCCGAGATTGGTACAGGACTGGGCTTGGCTACGGTCCACGGTATCGTCAGCCAAACCGGTGGCTATATCTCGGTGGAAAGCGAACTCGGAACTGGAGCAATCTTCAGGATCTATTTCCCGCAACTGCAACCCGAAGAGGTGAATCCCGAGATCACTCCGCGGCACTTGCCAGAACAAATAGAACGAGGATCGGAAACACTCTTGCTCGTCGAAGACGCCATGGCGCTGCGCACCATGATCGGCGAAAACCTGTGCAGTCTCGGATACAAGGTTCTTACCGCCGCCAACGGAGTTGAGGCTCTGGTATTGGCACGCGAGTACAAGGAGCCGATTCACCTGTTGATTACCGACGTGGTTATGCCGCTCTTGGGCGGGATCGAACTGCAGAAAGAAATGCTAGCTCTGAGGCCGGGAATCCCGGTGCTGTTCATGACCGGATACGCCGATGAAACCCTGGAGCAAAGACAGAGCTCGGCTAGCGTGGTTGTGATCCAAAAGCCGTTTCGGATGGACGAACTGGCATACACCCTGCGCGAGATCTTCAACGGTACCCGCAACGCCTCAACCGACGCAGCCTGAGTCCAAGGTTCTGTCCAATGCCCAGCGGCAGCAGGTTCTCCAGCGGGCGCGTACCCATGCTTCTATTCATGGCTTCTGTTACGCTCTCGGGCCGGATTGGTACCGAGAAGAATGGTTTGCCGGAACAATGGCTAAGATGGCGGGGTGCTGTGGTCACTTCGGGATGAACTGCGCGAGGCCGTCGAGCCATAAGCCCACCCAAAATTGAGGCAGAGTAGCCGCAATTTTCACCGCAATTCCAAGTTGAAAAGGGAAGCCAGAAGTCTAACTGATTGATTCTCATGGTAGGAGCGCCAGGATTCGAACCTGGGACCCTCTGCTTAGAAGGCAGATGCTCTATCCAACTGAGCTACGCTCCCATGTGATTTGCAATTGCGACAAGACTATTTTAACCGAAATTCGCGGTAATTTGTGGTTTTTTGCCCTGCGTTAATCTCCAACCCGATGGTACCACTGAGAAAGGTTTTTTGCCAAGGCAGGTACTCACTCTAATGATCATCTGCCTTGGCTTTTGTAACGAAAAGTTTACACTTTTCCTCGATTTGAATTGTTAAATAGTAATCTGACTTACGTATTAATCAGTAGAACGATTAGCTACCGTTCTGGATCATGCTTTGTCTTTGTTTGAGGGGCACCAACCAGTGCCCCTCTTGCCTAAGACAGAACGATGATTCAGGCAAAACAAAGAAAAGAAATATATCTTTCCATCTCCTTTGCCTATTTTAGCTACAAAGGCAAATAATGGTCCCTTCCTTCTCCCGCAGAGCACAATTCACGACAAAATTTGGCATTCGGGTGGTCCCTTCACAAAAAGGCTTAAAGTACTCCAACCTAGTTAATTGGCCTAATCTAGCCACAATCTCTCCCAAACAAATTGCAACATGGGACGCTGAGGACCCCATGTCAAGGGCGGAGTAAAAGTAGGCCAGTAGGGCGGAGTAAAAGTGAGCCAGTAG
>PJLO01000069.1 GCA_003010405.1 Acidobacteriota bacterium
TTTTAGGCGAGTCCATTCCCGCTCTGCAGGGGCGAAGTGTCAAGCAAACTTCTGCGACGGAAGAAACCCCACCGAGTATGGCGAAATCAATACGCGCAAAGCGAAATAGCGTGCTTTTCTCTGTTGGAAGATCAGGGAGTGTCTTTTCAAGTCAAAAGACACGAGGGTCGATATTGAATTTCGGACAGATCGACGAATAGCCCTATGCTCCAGGCGAATTCGCCAGTCGAGCCATATTAGAGGCGTTCGGCTGCACGTGGATACGAACATTAAGCCGATGGCGCGTAAGCATCACCGGCCAGCCATACATGCCTTATAAAAGCGTCAGGAAGGATTTGCTTTTGCGCGTCATGGAGCGCGCGTTTCCACAGAGTAAATCGGGAAGTCCCGATCGAGTGCTGCCATCAAAGCCCCTATACCGAGCATCTTGCTTCCTGTTGGCGGAACAATCAGGAGGGATTCCCCTAACGGCTGGAATGCAGAATTCCGTTCTTCATTGATCCTCATTATCGATCGATAAATACGAAGCGGATCGTTCTGGTGCATAGATGAAAGAATCGACACCCCAGGTACTCTCAATTTCGGTGATGTACTCAGCCAACAACCTGTCGCCTAAATTTGAATTTGAAGCTGACAGGGGTAGGATTGGGCAAATGTCGTTCGGCTTAACTTCGTCAAAAGTCTCTGAAGTGCTTGGTTACTCGGGCATGATCTCCGCGTAAAGTGGATAGTTTGTAACTGAGTGCCACTTTGGAGCGGCGCTAACTGACCTGCGCTGCCGCACTGACTCTTCACTGAACCATATTGGCAAATGCTCTTACTCGTAGGGTGTGTGCACAATAAATCACTGCCGGTCTGAGATTTTGCCATGTACGTGGCGAGAATAGCGGAGTATGGTCGCTAATTGCAGCAGTAAAGGTGAACACGCTCCCTCTGTTGCTATTATGCGGAAGCGGCTCAGCCCCCTCGGGGCTAGCGAAAAGCAATTCGGCCATGGGATTACTCCACGGCGAGTGAAGCAGTCTCGAGTGTGCGCGATGCCCAACTGAGTTGATGCCATTTAAGAATGTTCACGGCTATAGCTACCATTGACGAGCTGGGGATGCACAGCGAATGAATCAACTCGCGCTTCACCTATTTCGCTAAATCAACTCCGACTTCTTCCGCGTTTTTGCGAGCCCGCTGGCATCGCTTTATGTCGACGTGCTCGATTCGGTTGAACGTGAAGCGTCGGTAAGCAACCACGGGCTCGATCGTGATCAGGCGCTCGCCCTAATCCAGCAGGTCGTTGAAGAACATATTGAAACTCTCGAAGCGCAGCCAGACGACCCCGATACAGCCGCGGGCACGACGAACAACAGGGCGCGATCTGTTTTTGAGACACTGCGAAAGGCTGGATGGCTACACGAAGAGGAGCGTTCAAATTGGCAACGACTGGTGTATTTCGACCCAAATGGAATTTTGCTCCTTCAGGCGTTGCGAAAGATAGCTTATCCGGAGGCGGCGGTATTTTCCGACAAGGTCCTTAACGTATGCGCCAGCTTATCAAATCGCTCTGCGCTTACAGAAGATCCATGGCCCCAAATAGAGAGCTGTGTGGCCAGCCTGCAGTCTGGGATCGCAGAGTTGCGTAGCATGCAAAAATCAATCGAGCGCCATACAAAACAACAGCTTTCTGCCTCCACTTTGAAAGAAAACTTGGCAGTTCTGTTCGATGAGTTTTCTGAGCGTATCGGCCGCACCTGTTACGCCCAGCGAGTTCAGGCGAGATTGCCATCCAAACTTGCTGCTGCTCGCCGCAGCATGGACGAGTTGGAGAATGACTTCGAATTACTTGGGAAAATGCAGATGGAGGTGATGCGCCGGTTGCCAGCACTTTCGCCAGAAGGTGCTATGGCGCATGTGCGAATTCGACTCAATGAACTTCATGAACACCTCGACAGCGTAGAACCACTGGCTGATGCGATTGATCGACGGACGGCGGATTTCACACGCCGATCCCAAGCGCGTTTTCGATATCTCCAGGAAACAGCCAGCGAGAATCGCGGTAAAGTCCAAGGCTTCTTTGAAACTATGAACAGGCATTTCGTCGGACAACGTGTGATTGACATCGATTCCCATGCCATCAATGTTCCAAGCTTATTAATACAAGACTTAAAAATTCCGTCCGGGTTGGAGTCTCTGTATACCCCGAGACTCCGACGTCTTGCCGGAGAAATCGATCCATTGGATGACTCAGATCAGTTGTCGCTTGATGGCGCGCTCGCGCAACTCGAAGGCAATATCCGCGATTCACTGACGGTCGGTCGTGCTAACCGCTTCGTGCAGACGCTACCTGGAGGTCGCGGCTCGACGTTCAAGTCAAACGAGTTGCTTCAGGAACATGTTCACAACGACGAAGACATGGGCTACCTAATTGCATGCTTGTTACATGCGCAGTCCACAGATGCGGAATATGAGATAACTGTGCCGCGTTGTGAGACTGACTCCGACGCTGGCGACTTTGATACAAAGCTGAATTACCGAGTCGAAAGGTTTGTATTGGTCAAGAAATGAAAAACAATGAGATCCCCGCGCCGCTTGGTCTTCTTGCAAGGTTTTCAGAAAACGACCGTGATCGCCTCGGCGAAGCGCTTCGGACATTGCTTGTGCATGGTTCGATTCTAGGATTTGAATCTGGCGACCGAGATCTATATCACTGGTCATATCAGAATCGCAGTTTTCTTGACGAGATTGCCACGCTTTTTGAACTTAAGTTGTATTGGGATCATCCGGAACGAGTGGTGCAAGCCGTCCCGCAGAATCCAGCGTTCGTGTTGCGGTTCCGACTTGACGCTACCCTCGTGTTGCTAACGCTCTGGTACGAATTCGACACAGCCGTTCGTGACCGCGGCGAGACGCCTCCCATCCGTTTGACAGTGCAGCAGCTTAATGATGCTCTCATCGCAAAGTTCGAGCCATTAAGGAAGAATCTCCCCCGCCAAAGCAGATTGCGCGAGATCCTGTCGTTGGCACAACGGAAGAACTTTCTTCGGTTCACACCAGATGCGATTCCGGAGCGTGCCTATATTGAGGTTCTTCCGACACTAAAGCGCATTATTCCCTTTCAGGATCTCGAAGAGTGGTCGCAGAATGCGGAGCGCTACGTTGGCGCTGCCAAGGATATTTTGAACGACGCCGAGGAAGTTCAGAATGATGACGAGGGGGCAGAATGACGCGCACCATCCGATTGAGTCGAATTCATGCTCTGAATTGGTATGGCTACAAAGACGCGATTCAATGCGACGGGAACGTGCTCCTCGCAGGAGTGACTGGTTCTGGCAAGTCCGTTCTGATGGACTTGATCCAGTTTGTTCTTGTAGGAGACCAGCGACTGGTGCGTTTCAACCAGTCTGCCACGGGTGAAAGATCACAACGCAGTCTCAAGGGGTATTGCTTAGGGGACACGAAGCAAGAGGACGACGGCATTAACCCCTACATGCGTCAGAGCGCAATTACATATGCGGCGCTAGAATTCAAGTGGCCCGATGGGAAAAGAACCGAGACTTGGGGCATTCGGATTGAGTTTAGAAGTGCTGCTGATGTCCATGGCAATGTGACCCCGTTCTTTCTACCCTGCTCAATGGAACGTGGCAACTTTCTGGATGATCAAAAGAGGCCACTCGAATACCCCGCATTCAAAGATGTCGTTGAAACCCAAGATGGTCGTCTTTACACCGAAGGAGTAGATGCGTATTTGCGCGACATGGCACAGCCGGTGCACTTGAACTTTGAGCGATCCCTGCTTCGCTCACTTCTGCCCACGGCAATGTCGTTCACGTTCTTGCGCAGCTTCAACGAGTTCTGTCGTCTATTCATCCTGCCATCCGACAAGCTGGACGTGGGGGACGTCACCAGCAGCTATCGGACCTTCTTGGCGTACGAACGAGAATTGAAGGAGCTGAACGACCAATTTGAAAGGCTCTCTAAGATCCGTGACACGTTTCTCCGGTTGGTCGATTTGCGGAAGATTGCAGCACTCGCACGATACCTTGAAGCAAAGCTGAATTATGAGTACATCCTAAGGAAGCTCTGATTAACTTCTCTGCATTCCACAGGGCCAGTGTGTAAAGTTA
>PJLO01000007.1 GCA_003010405.1 Acidobacteriota bacterium
CGATCAGTTCCCATTGCGCATCCGTCATCAGCTTCTGCCGATTCTTCATGACAGAAGCTCACCAGCTAAGCTGCCTCAGACGTAAGTACCTGACTTGAGGCCTTACCTATTTTTGAAACACGCTCTAGGGAAGGTCTGCACAAGTTGCGAATGTAGCGTTGATTTGGGGCTATAGGTTGTACGCTCACGCGCCCTGCATGGTAGACCCACGCCACGCAACCGAAGCGAAATCCGGCAAGACGCCGCACACAAGGCCGCCGACGGAAAGCGGTATGACCTGAGGGAAGGCTTGCTGGTGGATGGTAAGCGGATACGGCCCGGAGTTGAGGAGGGCTGCAAGTGTTCCTCAAGAAGTGTGCTGCCAGAATAGGGCTAGAAACCCGGTAAACCTACATGGCACCTACATGACAACAGCAGATTGTAGTCAATCAGGATAATTTGTTCGTATGCTATTGATTTGTATGGTGGGCCTGCAGGGATTTGAACCCCGAACCAAAGGATTATGAGTCCTCTGCTCTAACCGTTGAGCTACAGGCCCGTTCCAGACTTACAACCTCACCTCTTCCGAGTGTAGCAGATTTATTTTCAACGCTACGTTTCCAACCTCGCTCGGCATCGCATGGCTTTACGGTGGAGTTCAGAATATCGGCTAAGGGAAGGGCATTAATACCGTGCCGCGCTTTTACGCGACCGGACGCAGAAACCCGGGCGTGAGTGTCGACCGCGCTGGCAACCGGAGTGTGCAGTGTTCGCCTCTAATTAATAGAGCGTGGGCGCGGGAATTGCCTTAAACAGGCGATGACCAGCGCAACATAACTCGGCAGGAGAGAGAAGCCGGAATAGTGAGACCGCCGACGCAAGGTCGCGGCATAAAGACGCTTTGCGCACAGCGAGGAAAGAAGGTTGCGAAGCGTTTATGGTTTTCGACGAAGTTTTCAGCGTGCATGAGATCGCGCAAATGATGAACCGGCCTCAGGGCGAGATTCATAGAGGCGTGCAGCGCGCGCCGAAAAATCTTATTTCTTCTTGCACCGGCTTTGAAACAAAAGCCAGCCTTATTGTTTTTCCACTCGAGCAGCAGAGCAGAAACAAGCGCGTAATCTTTGGGCGGCCTGCCTGCTCTCAAAATGCAAATCTCAGGAGTGACGCATGATCAATCGAGAAGATATCCGCGAATTGGCAGAATACGAATCACCAAGTGGATGCGCGCTCAGTTTCTACTATCAACCAGAGAAACCAAAGGATCAATCGCATCGCGAAGACGCCATCCGCCTGAAGGATCTGGTGCGAGGCGCAATGCGCGAAGCGGAGAAGAATGGCCAAAAAGATTTTGTGCAAAAAGACCTTGAACACATTCTGGCCATAGCAGACGACCTCCAATGGATCGGGGGAAAAGCGAAAGCTATTTTTGCCGATCAGGAAAAAGGCTTGTGGCGCGAGTTCGACATGCCACCTTTGTTAGGTGGAACAAAAATAGTTGTGGATCGTCGTTTTCATTTACGGCCGATGTTGACATTGATGAGGTGGCGTCCCCAAGTCTGTGCCTGTCTCATCGATCGCCAGCGCGCACGGATTTTTCAATACGATGGTCAGGATTGTAATGAGGTGGCGTGCTTCTTCGACAAAGTGCCGCGCGTGGTTGACAGCAACGGTTTTTCCGGATTCGACGCGGGACACAGGGAGCGCCATGCCGCAGAGCTCGCCAAGCGACACTACAAGATGGTGGCCGACACGCTAATGGCAATGCAGCAGCGCGATGAGTGGGAGCTATTGGTGATTGGTTGTCGCGACGATCAGTGGAGCGACATCCGCGAGGCGCTATACCCATACCTGCAAAAGAAGCTGGCTGGACGATTCACCTTGGAGAGCAGCGTGCGCTCAGAGCAGGACCTGAAGCAGGAGATCGAGCGACTCTTAGGTTCATTGGAGAAGACCACGCGGGAAGATTCCCTGCGAGAAGCCATTGGCCAGGCCCAGCGCAGTAGTCGAGGCTCGGTCGGACTGCGGCATGTGTTGTCGTCGTTGCAAAAAGGTGAAGTACAGAAGTTGCTGATTGGTGAGCGATTCACGGCTCAGGGCATCGAGTGCTCGAACTGTGGACACATCGCAATGAGAAAGGCAGGGGAATGCGGCGTCTGCGGACACAGACTTGATGAGGTAAAAGAGATTTCTGAGGCTATTCTCAACAGTGCTCTGCGACAGGGCGTGGAGGTTATCTACGTTAAGGACAACGACGAAATCGAACGCGTAGGAAACATCGCGGCATTGCTGCGTTTCCGCGCAGAGCCGATGAGTGCGGTAGGTTGAAAATTAGACGGAAGGAGATGCTCAGATTATGGCAGACAAAGGCGAAAAACGGCAGATAGTCGCGCGCGCAAACGCGAATGAAACAGAGAAAGTCCGGGCATCGAAGAAAATTGTTTCAGAAGAGAGGTCAACGGAAAAAGCGAGCACGGTCGTCGGCCCTGGAAAGGGGTTTCGAAAACGCCAGAGAGAGCGCGAGCAACGAAACTTGTTTAGCAAAAACGTGGCGTGAGTGGGCCGATACCGCTGAGCAGCTACTTCATCTGCAAAGAACAGAGGGGTGAAAAGCTGAGCAAGCAGGTGACGGTCTTCTGACGAGGCTCAGCGCGCCCGCGATTGTGCTTACCAGATCGAGGAGTGGGAGATGCGATTTCGCGATCGAATTCATGCGGGGCAGTTATTAGCAGCTCAGCTCTCGAAGTATATAGCTGCCCCGGATGTTCTCGTGTGTGCTCTGCCGCGCGGCGGAGTTGTGGTTGGTTTTCAGGTAGCTGAGGTTCTAAGGAGCGCCCTCGATATTGTGGTTGTTCGCAAGCTGGGTGTGCCAGGTCAAAAAGAGCTTGCGATGGGAGCCATCGCGTCCGGCGGAATCCGTGTCCTGCGGCATGACCTGATAGAAGAGCTGGAAATTTCAGATCGGGTCCTGGAGACGATCGTTGCCGAGGAAGAGCGAGAACTGGAACGGCGCGAGGCAATTTATCGCGGCGGTGCTCCTCCTCCAGAGATTAGCGGACGCACAATCATTCTGGTGGACGATGGCCTTGCGACGGGAGCAACGATGTGGGCTGCTGCTGTGGCTGTGCGGCAGCAACAACCCAAGCGGCTTGTGATTGCAGTTCCAGTGGCTCCCCCCTCGACCTGTACTGAACTGTCGGCTCAGGCTGATGAAATTGTCTGTATTTCGCGGCCAGCCTTGTTCGCTGCGATCGGCGAGTTCTATGAGGATTTCCACCAAGTCTCTGACGAAGAAGTAAAAGACCTGTTGCGCCGCGCCGCGAGTCGAACCTCCCGCAAGCTCGCCTGACAAGGCCTGTCATCGTAGCTTCGAGGAGAAAAGAAACTTGGACCGCATGTTGAGCGCTGTGAGCCCACATTCCGGGGAAACGAGTACTGCATGTGTTGGCACTGTTACGATTTTTGTGGTTTTCGGCGCAGCCGTTTCGAAGGACGGAGGTCCAAGCTGTGCGATGCAACGACGGTTGAAGGAGCTTTGCTCGGATCGAAAACAGTTCGCGACCCTCTATTCTTGGTGTGCGGTGCTATTTGTAAGAATCCTCCATCCGAAGCAGCAGTAATGTCGAGGCTGTTGCAACAAGCTGGAATCCAAAAACAGAACATCCTGATCGAGGATGAATCGCACAATACATTGCAATCCGTACGAAACTGCGTACGCATTCTTCGGTCTTTGTCAGGACCCAGAGAGATCGTGATCTGCTCCGACACTTACCACATTCCTCGCTGCCGCTGGCTGTTCAGACTGTACGGCATTCGCACACGCCCTGGTAAAGTTCGCAGAGGACGGGAAAGCAACACGTCGTGGCGCTGGGGGTACTACTATCTGCGCGAAGTCGCCGCCTTGCCGTGGAACACACTCATCGCGCTCATGACGCGAAGCCCGCGCTAAGTGAGGACTTTGTTTCCTTGTTACTCATCGTTTGACGGGAAACCCTGAACATCCACGTTCGTAAGTCCGGCAGCTTTAGCCCAGAGTATCGCTTCAATGTATTCGGAGTTTCTGATTCTGCGAGCTATATCTGGATAGCTCCACGCCTCATACATGGGCGTGTACTGAGACATGATGTTCAGGTAACTATCCTTGGGAAGATTCCGCGCAATCCACTCCACAACGCGTTTGGTGCCACTGACACCGTTGGGCATGACCAGATGGCGGATCATGAGTCCCCGGTACATGAGGCCATCTGGCGCGGGCCGCGCAACCCCCACCTGACGATGCATTTCAAGCAAAGCAGCTTCCGTGATCTCAGGATAAGTCTCGGCACCTGAGGAGTACTTGGCAGCCATCCTCCCGTCCGAATACTTGAAGTCAGGCAAGTAGATATCGACGACGCCGTCGAGCATCTTCAGTATCTCTACCCGTTCCCAACCACAGGTGTTGTAAACCAGCGGCAATCGAAGCCCCTGAGCTGCCGCCACATCGAGAGCCAGCAGGATGTGTGGAGAGTAGTGGGTTGGTGTGACAAGGTTGATATTATGACATCCCTGCTCTTGAAGGTGGAGCATTACCGCTGCGAGTTCTTCGACAGTTCGGGGCGGCTCGCCTTTTCCCTGGCTGATTTGCCAGTTGAGGCAGAACACACACCGGAGGCTACAGTGGGTCAGGAAAATGGTTCCAGAACCTCCCCTGCCCACCAGCGATTTCTCCTCGCCAAAATGCGGGTGATAGGCGGACATCTCGAGCCGGGAAGACGCGTTACAGAAGCCCCTCTCGCCATTCAACCGGTTTGCTCTACATTGCCTGGGACAGAGCTGACAACTCTTCATGACGTCCCATAGTTTCAGCCCTCTCGTCTTGAGATCACCCCGCCGGTGGAGGCTAAGGTAGGCAGGTTCGAAGTCAGGATCGATATTTGCCGTGGAGAAATACACCATGATGGCCATCCCGCTGCAAGGGCAAAGGGCCGAGAACGGCGTTATTCGGATTATTGCCGGGCATCATGTTAGGTCCGGCACACCATTTTTTCAAGCGAATCTTCGGGTTGTGCTCTGCAGGTGAATCCATACCACTGTCGCTCGTTCAGATTTCCAGAGCGCCGTCACAGCGCAGGGGAGAGGGCAAACAGTCCTTCGCTCACGGCCCGCCCGATGTTGGCCATCAGGTCCACCTTCGCGTTCACCGCGTACAGGTGGGGCGTTAGCGCCCAAAGCTCACGTACGACGCGGCGAGGAGTGACTGTGGCTCCGCCCCGGCGCTGTTCGAGTTCCGCTACGAGCATGGGAAGAACCTTGTCACTGAGGCGCAGCGCGGTGTCCACCACAAAAAGGGTTACATCAGGCCGAAGCATGGTTACGCGGTCGAAAAAGGCAGCAACTTCGCCGTCTGCAAGGTGCTTGGGTGGGGACGATTTCAGCTCGAGATAGATAAGCTTACCTTCTGCTGCTGCGACCACATCGAGGTCTCCTCCTACACCTGGGGCGTGGAACCCTACGCCAGCTAAAGCATCAAAGCCAAACCTTTGGCCCAATTCGCGCGCAACATACCACTCAAGGATTCCACCAAAATTCCGCGCGCTGCCCAATAACCGGTAATGGCACTGCGAGATCCGTTCGGCAAGACCAAGCTCGACTAACGATTCCGCGTAGGCTCTCGACTGAGCAGGCTTCAGATATCTTGATGCTTGCTCCGGCGCAAATCCTTCACGAAGCAAGATAGCTCCGCGCAGAAACAGACGAAAGCCATAGTGGCCGAGCAATTCTGAAAGGAGCGAAGCTCTCTCTTCTTCGAAATTTTCCGGGAAGGGCAAATCTAATCGTGACTTGCTCGGTTGCAAGCCCCGGCGCACCAGCATGCGCATTGCTTCGCCGCTGGGCAGGGGCAGTTTCTCTGGGCGAGGCGGCCGCACTGCCGCTGCTTCAGTCTCGAGTTCGCGAGCTGTGGAGTCTTTCTTCACAAAACAATTACGTCCCGCCCCGTTCCGTTATTCAACAGCGTCCACTCACCGCTGAAACGACTCAACTCTGGAGGCCGCCGTGAGCTTCACGATATATCGCTCTGGATGAGCCCAGAATTTTTCGCGCAGCTCCTGCAGACTCTCCGCCCCACCGTAGCTGATGGCGGAACACAGATGCTTGATCATGTTATGGATTATGGTACGGGCCGAACCCTGCGCCGGTACGCTCACCTCGATACCTTCGGCTCCGAAGGCTTCCACTTCACGAGTTTCGGCTTCTTCCAGATCGAGCCGATCACGAATTGCGCCAACAGATGCCATTCCGCGGAAGACTTTGAACGGGACTTTTACGATCTTCTGCAAATCCGGTTCGAGCACGGACTTGAGTACAACTTCACCGGGCGTCTCCTCTGTTCCCGCGAACACTGAACCGAGCATCACCGAATCGCCGCCAAACATGAGCGCCTGCGCTATGCTGCCGTCGCGTTTAACGCCGCCATCAGCAATCAACGGTACTCGATCTCCGACGGCTATACGGCAACGAACGATCGCCTCGACCTGGGGAATCCCGAAATTAGTATTCAGTCGCGTCGTGCACCCACCGCCCGGTCCAATGCCAACCTTTATTCCGTTTGCGCCGCGTTCGAGGAGGAACCGGGCACCTTCTTCGGTGGCCACGTTGCCAGCGATGAGTTCGATATTCCCGTGGCGTTTCCGCAGCTCTTCAAGCGCGCGTTCCATCACACGTGAATGGCCGTGAGCAATATCCACGACAAGCACATCCGCACCAACACGAACTAGTTCAGCGGCGCGTTCCAGATAATCGCCAGTCGCTCCAACTGCCGCGCCAACACGCAACCGGCCCTGATCGTCACGGGTGGCAAAAGGGTGTCGCTTGTGCTTCAGTAAATCTTTTGCGGTAATGATGCCTAACAGCGTCCCGTCAGGATTGATGAGCGGCAGCTTCTTGATCTTTTGTGCCGTCATTACGCTCTCCGCCTCGTCAAGCGAAATAAGGCCGGTATGCACTACCAAACGGTCGCGAGGAGTCATGCGCTCAGAGACCGGAATCTTAGGACCGACGAAACGCACATCGCGCTCGGTCAGAAGGCCCGCCAATCGGCCTTCTCCGTCGACCACCGCCAACGTTCCCACATGCGTACGCTCCATCTCGTGAATCGCTTCGCTCACGCTCCGATTCACTGAGATCGTGTGGGGGGCCGTGATAATGCCATGTTGGGTGCGTTTGACCGTCTCGACTTCGGTCACCTGGGGCTGAACGTCACCTGCACGGAAACCGCGATCGATGACTCCGATTCCGCCCTCTTCGGCCAGCACAACTGCCATTGCGGCTCGGGTAATCGTGTCCATGTTTGCCGAAACCAGAGGACGCTTAATCGTTATGTGCTCGGAGAAACGTGCTGATAAATCGATACGGCCAGGGTCACGGCGTGCAACGATGCCACACTGAGGGGTGAACAGAAAATCTTCAAATGTGCAACCACGTACGAACTCTAATAAATCCATTTCGGCCCCCTTCGTCTGAAAGTCTACCGAAGACCAACTACATTACAAGATGGCTCGTGACACCCAGGATGCCTGCGGAATTGCACCTCGCTTGTTACCGGGCAGGGAAGTTGGCTTCCGTCATTCCGATGGCCGCACCTTGCGGACTTGCCACCACGCATAGCTGAAGAGCAACGCGAATACCCAGGAAAGACCAATGAACAATTTTCGAACCCAGCCTGCCTGCAATCCTTCTAACAGGCCGATCGTTCCAGTCACAGCCGCAATCCACCACAGCAGCGCCACGAATCCTACACGTCGGCGGGTGCCTGCGACAGAGTGTAGGTCCGTTTCTCTGCCCTGTTCCATCCTGTCCTACTCCTAGCTGAGATTCGGGGGATGTGGCCACACAATAGATACGTAGGGCCGGAATTCCCGGGGTGATTCTCTCACAAATCACCCATCTGTCAGTGACGACTAGAGCACCGCAAACAAATGCGGCAACACCTCGCCGGCCTTGCCCTGGAACACTCGGGTGAAGGCCTCGGCATTGGCCGGGTGCTCCGGCCCAACATAATAGGTGCGCACCACAGCGGAACCTCCCGTATAGCGCTCGTTAGCCCAATGCACGAAACTTGCCGCGGGTTGTACCACGCCGGAGGTTCCAACCACCAGCATCACGGTACAGCGGTGGAGTTCTTCGATGATGCGATCCATGTGAAAAGGCACTTCACCAAACCACACGATATTCGGACGGATGTGCCCTCCACATTCGCAGCGAAGCTGCTCGGCTTTGGTTTGACAGAAAATGCGTTTATCGGTGAAGGGCTCGCGGGTGCAACTGTCGCAGCACGATTGGAAGAGTTCCCCGTGCATGTGCACAAGGTTGCGCGATCCCGCCCGCTCATGCAGGTCATCCACGTTTTGCGTACACAGAAAATAGCGCTCACCGAGTTTGTGCTCCAGCTTCGCCAGGGCGGCGTGTGCGGGATTGGGCTCAGCGAGCAAAGCAGCTTTGCGGCGCATTGAATAAAAACGCCATACGCGTTCGGGATCGCGCTTCCAGCCGCCCGGGGAAGCTACATCTTCTACGCGCTCTCCTTCCCAGAGGCCACCTGCTCCACGGAATGTTGCCAATCCGCTCTCGGCGCTCACGCCAGCACCGGTCAGCACGAAAACGTGGTCGTTCTCGCAAATTTCGATCTGCTTGGAATTACTCATTTTGCCCTCGCATTTTGGACTGTGCCTGGAGCAACACGGTTGCTATGGCAAAATTGAAGCCGGAGCAGCCTCATATCGTCAAGTCTGGCGGAACGCGACCTTACAGCGATTGCCAGCACCGAGCAAGGCGGAAAAGACCTAACGCCAGTGATGATTCCTGCTTTTTGCCGTTGACCGCAGCGCTACTCTCTATTTAGGATTATCCCTAATGATCACTCTGCTGCATCACCGCCATCACCATCATCACCATACGGTGTGTCGGCGGAGGTGCGTGGATAATTTGTAAACGGTAATCATCCAAGCACTGGCCCGCTGGCGCAAACCTACCCAGCGGGCTTTCTTTTTGCTGCTGAGGCGGGTGAGTGCTCCAGAGAGACCAGTCAAGACAGGAGTAGGACAATAATGCAGATCGATTTCGAGAAAATGGGAGGACTCGCTCCAGCCATCGTTCAGGATGCTGACAATGGCGAGGTTCTCATGGTGGGGTTCATGAACCAGGAAGCGCTCGATAAAACGCTTCAAACCGGCTACGTGACTTTTTACAGCCGAACCCGCAATAAGTTGTGGACCAAGGGCGAGACCAGCGGCAATCGGCTGCGGCTTACCTATGCCGCGACCGACTGCGATACGGACACAGTTCTGTGCAAAGTTCGCGTTGAAGGCGACGGCCTGGTCTGCCACGAAGGTACGCGCTCCTGCTTCACAAAACCTATGCCCTTTGCGGCAGTCTCGGAGGTCTCAAATGCCTAAAATCCGCCTCGGAATACCCAAGGGTTCGCTGCAGGACGCAACCATCGCACTATTTGCGGCCGCTGGATTCAAGATTTACGCTAATGGCCGCTCCTACTTTCCTTCCACGGACGATCCCGATCTGGAGTGCATGTTGATCCGCGCACAAGAAATGGCGCGCTATGTCGAGCAGGGCGTGTTGGACGCCGGACTTACCGGTCTTGACTGGGTGCTTGAAAGCGGGCGCAAGGTCGAAGCCGTTTGCGACCTGATCTACTCCAAGCAAAGCCGCGCAGGCGTACGCTGGGTTCTGGCGGTGCCGGAAGATTCACCTGTGCGATGCGCTGAAGATCTTTCGGGCAAGATTATTGCGACCGAACTGGTAGAGGTAACAAAGAACTACTTCGCTTCCAAGAATGTTCCCGTGCAGGTGGACTTCAGCTGGGGCGCTACCGAAGTAAAGCCACCAATGCTGGCCGACGCCATCGTCGAAGTCACCGAAACAGGAAGTTCGCTTCGGGCCAATCGCCTGCGCATTGTGGAGACCGTACTGGAATCCAATACTCAGGTTATTGCCAACAAGAAGGCCTATGCCGATGAATGGAAGCGCCAGAAGATCGACAACATTGCCTTGATGTTGCAGGGCGCCATCGCCGCCCAGGGTCGCGTCGGACTGATGCTCAACGTTCAGCAGAGCGACCTGCAGTCAGTAATCGCTGTGCTGCCCGCACTCAACTCACCCACGATCTCCGCACTCAGCAACTCCGATTGGGTCGCCGTCAACACCATCCTGGAAGAAAGGATTGTTCGTGACGTCATTCCGCGCCTGAAAGCCGCTGGCGCTACCGGAATCGTCGAGTATCCGCTGAACAAGGTGGTGATGTAATGAAGCTGCTCAGTGGCGAGGAGGCGGCGAAAGCCGTCCTCTCACTCGCTCATCGCTATGAGTCGTTTGATCCCGCCCTGGAAAGCACCGTCGCCGGGATCGTGAAGCACGTTCGCACCGGCGGCGACGCCGCACTGCTCGACTACGCACATAAGTTCGACGGACTTGCACAGGGTGCGTCCATGCGTGTCTCCGAACAGGAACTGCAGGCGGCAATTGGCATGGTGAGCGCCGATTTCATTCGGGCCATTGAGACAGCGGCAAAAAACATCCGCAACTTTGCCGAGTGGCAGCTTCCGCGACCCTGGTTTCGATCCATCCATCCGGGGTTGCGCGTTGGTCAGGCGATCCGCCCGCTGGAATCGGTAGGCTGCTACGCTCCCGGCGGACGTTATCCTCTACCCTCGACCGTGCTCATGACTGTTATCCCCGCGCAGGTTGCGGGCGTACCTCGCATTGCCGTGGCCTCACCGCGTCCCGCGCCGGAGACATTGGCCGCAGCGGCCCTTATCGGAGTCACAGAGTTTTACCGCATAGGCGGCTCTCAGGCAATTGCCGCATTCGCCTACGGCACGGAAAGCATTCCGCGGGTCAATAAGATCGTTGGCCCCGGCAACATCTATGTCACCCTGGCCAAAAAGCAGGTCGCCTTTGATTGCGGTATCGACTTTCTTGCCGGGCCGACCGAGATTGTTTACTGCGCAACCGAAGGCAATGCGGAGTTCATCGCCAGCGACCTGGTGGCGCAGGCGGAGCACGATCCGGAGGCGCTCTGCATCTTTGTGACTGCCAGCACTCGCCTTGCAAAGGCCGTGGTAAAACACGCTACGGACATGGCAAAGGACAACCCAATAGCAAAACAGTCGCTGGCCGCACGCGGGGTGGTCCTGGTTGCCAAGAGCCGGAAGCAGGCACTCGAATGGACCAATGAACTCGGCGGAGAACACGTCAGCGTGCCTTCGGAAGACGTGTACGCGGTGAAGTGCGCAGGCTCGATTTTCCTGGGCGACTACACTGCACAGTCACTGGGAGATTACGCCAGCGGTCCCAACCACACGCTGCCCACGGGCAATGTGGCGCGTTACCGTGGTGGACTTAATGTTATGGATTTCGTTCGCATCATCACCATTCAGGAAGCGAACCGCAAGGGCCTGGAAAAGATTGCACCAACGGTCACGCTGCTGGCCGAAGCGGAGGGTTTGAAGGGCCACGCTGCGAGCGTGCGTGTGAGGTTGAAGAAATGAGCACCAAATTGCGCGCCCGCCGCGCCGTAGAAACCATGAAGGAGTATCACCCGCCATTAGCAGGTCGTGACGGATTGCGCCTCGATTTCAATGAGAACGTCGATGGCTGCTCGCCTTGCGTTCTCAAAGTCCTGCACTCCCTCACCGCTGACACGCTCAATAAATATCCTGAGCGGGAACCCGGTGAGTGGGCCGTGGCTCAAAATCTCGGAGTAGAGCCCAGCCAGGTGCTGTTGACCAATGGCATGGATGAGGCGATTCACCTGCTTGCGGAAACCTATCTGGAGCCGGGGGACGAGGCTCTAGTCGCCGTGCCCACGTTCAGCATGTATGAAATCTATGCACTGGCCACCGGAGCGACGGTTCGAACCGTGCAAGTAGGAGAAGCAATGCAATTTCCTGCGACTGAATTGCTGAACGCAATTACGCCGCAGACTCGGCTCATCTGCATTGCCAATCCCAATAATCCGACGGGAGCGATCGCCTCTCGTGAGCAATTGCTTGCCATTCTGAATGCCGCGCCAGAGGCCGCCGTGTTGATCGACGAAGCCTACATTCACTTTGGCGGTGAAAGCCTCCTCGATCTGGTTGGCAGTATTGACAATCTGTTCGTTGGCCGCACTTTTTCCAAAGCGCACGGACTCGCAGGCTTCCGCCTTGGCGCACTGCTTGGCTCGGCTGCGCAACTCAAAATGGTGCGCCGCGTCGCTTCGCCTTACAACGTAAACGGTATTGCGCTCACTTGCCTTGCAGCCGCGCTCGATGACCGCGACTACATCGCCAGCTACATCGCCCAGGTACTCGAAGGCCGCAGCAGGCTGGAACGCTTCTACCGCGAGCAAGGCATTCCGTACTGGCCCTCGCAGGCGAACTTTGTCCTTGCCTACTTCGGTGATTTTCACCAGCAACTTGTTCAGGAGATGCGGCAGCGCGGCATACTCGTACGCAACCGCAATAGCGATCCCGGTTGCCAGGGCTGCGTACGAATTACGCTGGGCAATCGTTTGCAAACTCAACGCCTGTTGCGCGAACTTCCAGAGGCGCTCGCCGCTATCGGTTTCACGCCGCAACCCCGCCCCACGCTCGTCGCCAAGGAGGCCAAATGAGCAAAACCGAGAAGACTCAGCCAAGAGGCACCGAGCTTGAACGCATCACAACGGAAACCCAAATCGCGATTGCGCTCAACATCGACGGAACCGGAATTTATAAAGTAGAGACGGGCATACGCTTCTTTGACCACATGCTGGAACTGTTTACCCGGCATGGCGGATTCGACCTGGCGCTGGCCTGTCGCGGCGATCTCGACGTCGATCAGCATCACACCGTGGAAGACGTAGGCATTGCCCTGGGAGAAGCGTTCGATCGCGCTCTCGGCGATAAAAAAGGAATTCTTCGCGCGGGATATTTCCTGATGCCAATGGATGAGACTCTCGGCATTGCCGCCGTAGATCTCTCCGGACGCGCCGCCTGCGTGGTTGATGCAAAAGTTCGCGTGCGTCTGGTGGGCGATCTTCAGAGCGAGTTGGTTTTCGATTTCTTTGAGGGGTTTGCGCGTGGAGCGCGCGCCAACGTTCACCTTAAGACCATGTATGGCCGCTCCAATCATCACAAGATTGAAGCGCTCTTCAAGGCTTTCGCGCGCGCTTTGCGTGTGGCCTGCAGCAAGGATCAACGGTTGGCAGAGATGCTGCCTTCGACTAAAGGGCTTTTGTAGATGATCACTCTTATAGATTACAAAGCGGGCAACCTGACCAGCGTGCGCAAGGCTTTCACTCATCTCGGACAGGAGTCTGTGATCACCGACGATCCTGAGGTCGTGCGGAACGCGAAGGTTCTCGTGCTGCCGGGAGTCGGCCACTTCTGCACCACGGAGCGGCTTGCGGCAAGCGGCGTGCGCGATGCCGTGCTGGATGCAATTTCACGCGGCACTCCGTTCCTCGGCATCTGCGTCGGAATGCAATGGCAGTACGCGGGGTCAACGGAAGCACCGGAAACAAAAGGTCTGGGACTGTTCGAAGGTTCGTGTGAGCGTTTTCAGACCAAACTCAAGGTACCGCATGTCGGATGGAACCAAATTCAACGCACTGTGGAGGGACAGAACTCTCGGCTGCTCGAAGGCGTGCCCGATGAGAGTTTCGTCTATTTCACGCACTCGTATCGCGCACCTGTCGTAGCCGGCGTCTGTGCCGTGACCGTCTACGATGAAATTTTTGCGTCCTGTGTTGAGCGGGACAATGTTTTCGGCGTTCAGTTTCATCCGGAAAAGTCCGGCGACACCGGTTTGCGCATTCTCAAGAATTTCTGTAACTACGCTGCCGAAAGGAGCGCGCGATGAGCATCGGAATTACCAAGCGGATCATCGCCTGTCTCGACGTGACCAAAGGCCGCGTCGTTAAGGGCGTGCAGTTTGTCGACCTCATCGACGCCGGAGATCCGGCTGAACTCGCGCATCTCCACGCAACCAGCGGCGCAGATGAAATCGTGCTTCTCGATATCACTGCCACAAGTGACGCCCGCCCCATCCTCATCGACGTGGTGCGGCGCACCGCTCGCCAGATTTTTGTCCCATTCACAGTGGGCGGCGGCGTACGATCTCTCGACGATGCTTCCGCGCTCTTCGACGCGGGTGCAGACAAGATCAGCATCAACTCCGCTGCCATCAAGAATCCCGGGCTTATCACCGAAATCGCTGAGCGTTTTGGCTCGCAGGCGGTCATCGTCGCAATTGATGCCAAGCGCAAGACGGGTGCCGCGGTTTCGGCTGAAGGCACCATTCAGGCCGAGGCCTATCTCGCCGGGGGGCGCATTGCCACCGGACTCGATGCAGTCGAGTGGGCGCGTGAGGCCGAGTCGCGAGGCGCGGGAGAGATTTTGCTCACTTCGATGGACTGCGACGGAACCCGCGCGGGTTTCGACTGCCCGTTAACCGCAGCCGTGGCAAAAGCCGTAAATATCCCGGTCATTGCCAGTGGTGGCGCGGGTTCGGGTAATCATTTTGTGGACGTATTCAAGGCCGGATGCGCCGATGCCGCCCTTGCGGCTTCCATCTTCCATTTCGGCATTCACGATGTACGCGAACTGAAGTCGCAACTCCAGCGCGAAGGCATCCCGGTCAGGCTGCCTTGCTAGACGCTGCACGATTATTTCAGGAAGTGAAAAATGCTTATTCCCTCAATTGATCTCATGGGCGGCAAAGTCGTCCAGCTTGTGCAGGGTGAAAAGAAAGCACTCGAATTCGACGACCTTCAGTACTGGATCGACCGCTTTCTACCCTACCCAATGGTGCAGCTTATCGACCTCGATGCAGCCATGGGAAAGGGCGAAAACACTGCGCTCATTCATCATATTTGCCAGCATCTTCCGGTCCAGGTAGGCGGCGGAATTCGTTCCGTTGAAGCCGCTTCGAAAATTCTGCAAGCCGGGGCCAAGAAGGTCATCATTGGCTCGGCTCTTCTGAAGAACGGTGCGGTGGATATCGAGATGGCGAAGGCCTTTGCTCACTACGCCGCACCCGCGCGCCTGCTCTTCGCCGTCGATTCCCGCGGGGGCAAGGTCTCGATTAAGGGCTGGAAGGAGAGCACCACGCTCACGCCGGAAGAAATGATGCGGCAGACCGGTGAATACTGCTCTGGATACCTCTACACCCACATTGATACCGAAGGCACGATGAGCGGCTTCCCCATGCACGTGATTCCCGGGCTCAAGGCCGCTACGACTCGCAGGCTCATCGTAGCTGGGGGGATAAAGTCCATGGACGAAGTGAACCGGCTAGATGCCGAGGGCGTGGACGCCGTGGTAGGCATGGCTGTCTATACCGGCGCGCTAAAGGCATAGCAATTAACCGATCCAGCCGCTGGGCAGAGCCCGGCGGCTCTTCATTTTGCAAAATTCCAATTCCTGCGCTCAGCGTTGCGAATCCAATGGTAGAGCAGACCGCGTAGCGTGCGCCTTGCTTTTGGTACTCTATGCAGTGCTGCCAAGTGGTTTACCTCGGCAAAGTCCCGGAATTTTTCGCTGGGCGAGGAGAAAAGTGTCACAGGCTCAAGTTATTTCATCCGGTGAATCCAGCACTGAAACCCAGTTGCGAGAGCGCATTTTTGAACTTTTCCGCCGCTGGGGATACTTGCAGGCAGATCTCGATCCGCTCGGCCATTTTCCCCGCTTCGACTACTCCGAGCTAAGAATCAGCGGCGCGGATGCTGACCGTGCCCGCGAAATCTACTGTGGCACAGTCGGCGCTGAGTTCATGCACATTCCCGATCCTGAGCGCCGCCAGTGGATCATCGACCGTCTCGAAGGCCCGCAGCCCGAGGTTGATCGCGAAGCGATTCTCAAGCAGCTTGTCGAAGCCGACATTTTCGAACAAATGCTTCAGACGCTCTACGTTGGCACTAAGCGCTTTTCGCTTGAAGGGAACACGGCTCTGATTCCGATGCTGGAGGAGATACTTTCCCGCGCCGCAGCGCACGGCGCCGTGGAATGTGTCATGGCCATGAGCCATCGCGGGCGCCTTACCGCGGCCTGCAACATTGTTGGCCGCTCAGCGGCAGATATTTACGCCGGGTTTGAAGATGTCGACCCGCGATCGACTCTTGGCGGCGGGGATGTGAAATATCACCTCGGTGCCACCGGCTATCGCGAATTCAACGGCCAGCGCATGAGGCTTCATCTAGTCAGCAATCCAAGCCACCTGGAAGCAGTGGACCCCGTTGCCCTCGGGCGTGTGAGAGCCAAGCAGACCCGGCGTGGTGCAGAGGGCAAACATCAGACGCTGCCGATCCTGATTCATGGCGATTCCGCCTTTGCGGGACAAGGTATCTGGGCCGAGACCTTGAACATGAGTTACCTGAAGGCTTATGGAGTCGGGGGCACCGTCAACATCATCGTCAATAACCTGCTCGGCTTCACCACGAAGCCAAGCGAATATGCCAGCGGACGCTTCGCCAGTGATCTCGCCAAGCGCCTGCCCATACCCATCTTCCACGTCAACGCGGAAGACCCCGAGGCTGTTGTCCGAATCGCAAGGCTCGCGCTCGAGTATCGCTACGAGTTCGGCTCTGACGTGCTCATCGACCTCATTGGGTATCGGCGTCATGGCCACTCGGAGATTGACGACCCCACGATCACGCAGCCCATCGTGTACGCCAAAATTAAGGCGCACCCGCCGTTCTATCAAATTTACGCAGAACGGCTGGGCATAGACGTTGCAAGCCAGGTCGCGGAATCAAAAGCCCGATACCAGCAGGCCAAGGCCGAAGCTAAGGCAATGACAAAGAAGCCGCTGCTCTATACTTTGCCCGACTACTGGAACGGCTTCATAGGCGGCAGATGGTCACCTGATTATGAGATCGATACTGGAGTCGCGCCAGAAGAACTGACCCGACTCGGGATCAAGCTGACCGAATACCCCGAGGACTTTCACATTCATCCCAAGGTCGCCTCTCTGCTCAAACAGCGGAAGGAAATGGCACAGGGCAGGCACCCCATCGACTACGGGATGGCCGAGGCACTGGCCTTTGCAACTCTTGTCACCAGCGGTGTTCCCGTTCGCATGAGCGGACAGGATAGTCGCCGCGGCACTTTCAATCATCGCCACTCGTATCTCATTGACACTGAAGACGAGAGCGACTACATGCCATTGCAACACCTTTCGCCCAATCAGGCATTCATCGAGATACACAACTCGGAGCTCTCGGAAGCCGCCGTTCTGGGTTTTGAGTACGGATTCAGCCGCGATTACCCCGAAGCGCTCACGCTCTGGGAAGCACAATTCGGAGACTTTGCTAACGGAGCGCAGATCGTCATCGATCAATTCATCAGCGCTGGAGAAGAAAAATGGGGACTGCTCTCGGGCGTTGTCCTGTTGCTGCCGCATGGATACGAGGGGCAGGGACCGGAGCACTCAAGTGCCCGCCTGGAGCGCTATCTGCAGCTGTGTGCGCGAGACAATATGCAGGTCTGCCAGCCATCCTCGGCCGCGCAGTTCTTCCACCTGTTGCGCCGTCAAGCCCTGCGTAAGTGGCGCAAGCCGCTGATCTGCCTCACGCCGAAGAGCATGCTGCGCCACCCTGATGCTGCCAGCGAACTGGCAGCATTCAACGCCCCACGATTCCTGACCATCGTTCCCGACACTCACGTCGTTCCGTCGAAAGTCGAGCACATCCTGCTCTGCACGGGCAAAATCGGCCACGACCTCGCGGCCGAGCGCAAACGTTTGAAAAACACGAGTACGGCAATCCTGTTTTTGGACCAGCTCTATCCGTTCCCCGAGAAGGAAATTCTGAATGCACTCTCCCTGTATAAGAACGCGCGCGAACTCGTGTGGGTTCAGGAAGAACCTTCCAATATGGGCGCTCACAGTTTCGTGAAGCCGCGATTGCGCCGTTTGGCAGGGAATAAGCTTCCCGTGCGCTCGATCGAACGTCAGGCTGCTGCCAGCCCCGCGACCGGTTCCGCCAAGGCTCACCAAATGGAGCAGCACACGCTCGTCTCACTGGCGTTTAGCAGTTAACACTATCTTTCGCAGTCTCGCGAGGGCCGCTTGCGAGCGGCCTCCGGTTTCTTGCCTGCGGCGCCTTTATTTTGATGGCTCGCTATAGCCACTGTCGCTTGTATTTTCCGGAGGCAGTGCTAAAGTTCATTTCCGAAAGTCGAGTCGCCCTTATGCGAAAACTTTCTTTTTCTCTGGTGGCCATTGCAGCAATTGTCTTGCTGCCGACATTTGCTAGAAGCTGGGGCGACCAGGGACACACGGCAATTAATCGCGTGGCTGCCGAAAAGATTCCGGCCGATATGCCCCAGTTTCTTAAGAACGCGACGAGTCGCATCGCGTGGGAAGGCCCTGAACCGGACCGTTGGCGCTCCGTTCTGGAAAAAACGCTGAATGCCGCGCAAGCTCCGGAACATTTCATCAACCTCGAGCAAGTGGACTGGCTAAAGCCTCTGCCGCCAGACCGCTACCGGTTCATTCAGGCTATTTACGAATATCGCGCACAGCATCCGAACGCCGATGTTCCACAGCCCGAAAGAATTGGCTTTCAGCCCTACGTGACAATCGAAGTCTTTGATCGTTTGAAAGTTGCATTCCGCGAATTTCGCCGCGCCCAAGCCGGGGGCCGCTCGACGGCTGATGCCGAAGCAAACGCCATTTTCTATGCCGGCTGGCTCGGTCACTATGTCGGCGATGGCGCCAACCCGATGCATACCTCTATCCAATACAACGGCTGGGTGGGGGCAAATCCCAAGGGGTACACCACGGCGCATGATGTTCATACGAAGATGGAATCGGTATTCGTCGGCGCTAATCCAGAGGTCACGCGCTTCGCCGATAGCGTAGGCGCGCCAAAGCATCTCGATCATCCGTTTGAGGACTACATCGTTTACCTGCGCGAGTCCCAGTCCCAAATCGAGCGGGCATACGAGTTAGAGAAGGCCCGCGGTTTTGACGGTAAAGGCACGCGGGAGTCACGTGAGTTTATCCGCCAGCAGCTCGGGCGCGGCTCGCAGATGCTGCTGAATATGTGGTACACCGCATGGTTGGATTCAGCGAAGGAGCCCGAGCCCTGGCGCGGAGGGAAGCAAGAGCAGCGCTACTGGAAAGCGCCAAAGGAAGACAGGTCGGCTCAGGCCTTCAAGGAGTGACCGTGGCCAGTTGCCGGATGCGGCGCAAGGGGCAACGCTCATGTGTTTTTTTCAACACGAAGGCCGCTCGATGATTCGAGCGGCCTTCGTATTGACACCGACTTGTGGAGCGTTTTTCGAGTTAGAGTATCCTGCTCCTCCACAAACCCACATCTGCCAACTACGGCAGATATGGGGCACCCTCGGGATACACTTTTTGCGGAACCGCTCAGAACCTGCTTTCGAATTCAGCGAAACTACGCTCCAGGCGCCACTCTTCGCGCGCCTTTTCGCTGCCATTCAGAAATTTCGTGCAGGCAGGACCGGGGACATTCGTGGACCGCTCACCGGCGCACTCGCGCACGGGAGTGAACTTGCGAGCATCGGTCCACAGGCTCGCGCCCGGAAGGAAAGAGTGCTCAAGGCTGTTTCGTGCCATTTTCTTCAGCGCCAGATAATCGAGTCCCTGATCGCTGACAGCTCGTTCGAATTCGTGCGTCATCTCCGAGCGTAAAACGCCTTCGTCATCCGTGGCGAGTGCCACGGGAACGCCCGCCTTCAAATACATTGACAGGGGATGCTGCTTCCCCCGGACACCAAGAATACTGTCATTCGAAGTCAGGCAGATCTCGACCATCACGTTGCGGCGCGCCATCATGGTCAGCAGCTCGTTTGGATTCTCTTCGTACATCACGTCCACGCCGTGACCGATTCGCTCTGCTTTCGCAACTTCAACGGATTCGCGGATGTGAAAGCGAAGTCCCTCGGGCGGCACGATGCCAGGCCTGAGTTCGCCGGCGTGCAGAGTGATATGCACATTCGGGTACACGCTCTTGAGGTAATGAATCATCTGCATGTGCAGGCGGAAGTCGTGCATGGGGATGTAACCGTCTTCGGACTGCACGAGGTTGAGGGAGACCACGCGCGGATCACGGCTGGCCAATTCAAAGCCCATCAGAAGCTGAACAAAAACCCGCATCGGGTTCAATCCACGGTGCACCGGGTAAATGTAGCGGACATTTACGGAGCAGCCGCTGCCGCGCGTTTCGGGGCCGCTGGCACACTTGAGCTGCTGATCCTTTTCCCGCTCCATGGTGTCGAGATTACTGCGCGCGGCTGTAACGATCTTAATCAAGCCAGCATCCAGAACCTTCTGTCGCATTGCGCCAAAATCAGAACCGTAGTCGACTCGAGCGCCCAGAGCTGATGCTTCCCCGTGGTCTGGGGAGATCATGAGCTCCATGTATTGCACGTGTCCGTCTGCCGCGCGCTGGGTTACTTCGGCAAGAAGTTGCGATAGGTGGGAATCCGCCACGAGGCTGAACTTGGAGAAGGTTTCAAAAAAATGGTCGTGGCCGCTTGTCCCAGTCTTGAGGTTGCGCAGCGACCAGGCATCAATCACGTCGCGGTACAATTCCGGGGAGTTCAATATCTTGAGCGCTTCAATTTGATTACTGAGGCAGGGTGGGCGAACGATCGCCAGCGATTGCCGGTCAATGCACAGTCCGGAATCAGCCGCAAGCTGAATCAAGTCTTCTGCATAAGCAGCACCCGTGATATGCACGTGCAGATCGCCGCCCTTTGGCATTTGCTTGAGCAAAGCATAGAGCGCGCCACTGTTACCGCGCGCCTCATTCAGAGCTTTTTCTGTACGCACTTCGGCGGAATCAGCTGCTGAGCGAGCTTCGGCCTGCTGCTGTTGCTGTTGTTCCTTGGCGATCTGATGAGCAGCCGTGGCCGGTCGAGCCGGAGCATTCCTGAAAGTTTGGATTTGCGTTCCAGAGGCCGTGATAGTAAAAGCTGCAACGAGAAGAACGCACAGTCTCGCCGCGCCGCGCTGACGCATAATTTTTTCCAAAGACAACTTTGCCCCATTCATGTAGTCTGTTTAATTCTATCGCGAAAGCTCAACTGGGCGCTGTGCGGAGAGGCGGGAACAGCGGTAAGTCGTTGGCAGCTTGCAACTTCGTCTAATTCCTTCTACCATCCAGTTTCCCCTACTTGCGGAGCAACTGATCGTGTCAGAACTGAAAGTACTCTTCTCGCGTGAACAAATCGCTGCCCGTGTGGCCGAAATGGGGCGTCAGATCACTGAGGACTTTACCGGTGAATCTGTGGTTCTGGTGGGCGTGCTCAAAGGCGCGGCAATATTCTTGAGCGACCTCTCGCGCCAGATCGAACTGGACGCAACTTTCGACTTCATTTCCGTTTCCAGCTACGGTAATCAGAAACAGAACAGTGGTGAAGTCAAATTGCTGAAGGATGTGGATCAGTCGATGGAGGGCAGGAATGTGATTCTTGTCGAAGATATCCTCGACACCGGATTGACGATGTCCTACCTGAAACAAATGATTCTGGCGCACCATCCCAAGACCTTCAAAATTGCAGCTCTGCTCGACAAGAAGTGCTGCCGTCTGCAACCGATCTTCGCCGACTACACGGGGTTTGAAATCCCCAACGAGTTTGTAGTGGGATATGGCATGGATTACGCCGAACGTTACCGGAATCTTGCGGACATTTGCATAGTCCCCTAATCAGCCGTGTGCTCACCCAGGCCTTTGGATGAAAGGCACCACGAGGTCAAAGCAGGAATCTGCATGTCGCAAAATATCAGTCTGGTCCCCTCAGCCGAAGCCATTCGCAAGGATTGGCGCTTGGCCGCAAAACTTATTGACCACACCCTTCTAAGACCCGAGGCCACTCGCGAACAGGTGGCCAGGCTTTGCCGTGAAGCAGCAGAGTACGGTTTCTACTCGGTAATGGTAAATCCGTCCAATCTTGCGCAATGCCGCGATGAATTGCGAAGCACGGGCGTTGTGGTTGGGACCGTTATTGGCTTCCCCCTGGGAGCCACAACGTCTACGGCAAAATTGGCCGAAGCCACTGATTCGTTGCGACTCGGTGCTACCGAACTCGACATGGTCATTAACATAGGTGCTCTCAAGAGCGGACAACCCGATCTGGTGCAAATGGAGATGCGATCTCTTGTGCAGCTATGTCATGGCTTCGGGGCGCTGGTTAAGGTCATCATCGAAACCGCGCTGTTGAACACCGAAGAAAAAAATCTTGCCTGCCAGCTTGCCGCAGCAGTCGAGGTGGATTTTGTAAAGACCTCCACTGGTTTTTCCAGCGCAGGAGCCACCGCCGCTGACGTTGCGCTAATGCGTGGCGTGGTGGGCAACAGGATTGGAGTAAAAGCTGCGGGCGGAATCCGCACGGCTGCCGATCTGCTCGCGATGGTCGATGCCGGAGCCAGCCGCATCGGCGCTAGCTCAAGTGTTGCCATCGTCAAGGAGCTTGGCGCAAGTTAAGCCTTGTCTGAGAGGGAAGCGATGGGACGATTCACTGGAGTGCTTGGATTGGTTTTGATACTGGCATTCGCCTGGCTTTTTTCCAACAATCGCAAAGCCATTCGTTGGCGCATCGTGGCGACGGGAATCGCGCTGCAAGTACTTTTCGCCATTCTCGTGATCAAAGTACGGTGGGGACAACTGGCCATCGCAAAGGCGGGGGAAGGCGCAAAGCAATTACTCGCCTGCTCTTTTGCCGGTTCACGGTTCGTCTTTGGAGAGGCGGGAGCGCAACACTCCAACCTTGGTTTCATTTTCGCGTTTCAGGTATTGCCGGGGATTATTTTCGTCGCTGCATTCTTCTCCATTCTTTACTACTTCGGGATTATGCAGGTTATGATTCGCATGGTTGCCGTCGTGATGGAGAAGTTCATGGGGGCAAGCGGTGCAGAGTCTCTTAATGTTGCGGCCTCTATCGTGATGGGCCAGACCGAAGCGCCACTGACGATTCGCCCATTTCTTCCGCGCCTCACGCAATCGGAACTCATGGTAGTGATGACCGCGGGCATGGCACACGTTTCAGCCAGTATTCTGGCCGCCTATATCGCCACGGGCGTTGCGCCGCAACACTTGTTGGCAGCGATAATTATGACTGCGCCTGGAACACTCACCGTAGCCAAAATGCTGGTGCCAGAGACCGAGATTCCGGAGACCGCCAGCGGAGCCGAACTGCCCAGGGAAGAACGAGCCAGCAATGTGCTGGAAGCGGCGGCTAAAGGAACGAGCGACGGTTTGAGCTTGGCACTGAATGTGGCGGCCATGCTGATCTCTTTTCTGGCTATCATTTTCCTGGTCAACTCCATTTTGGGCAGCACGCACAGTTTTCTCGCCGCACACGGATTCGCCTGGTTCCCGGCAAGCCTGGAAAAGATTTTCGGCGTTCTTTTCGCTCCCATTGCCTTTATTATCGGAGTACCCTGGCGCGATTGCATTGCCGTCGGTAATCTTCTGGGCACGCGCATGGTGCTGAACGAACTCGTTGCCTTCACCATGCTGGGAGCTCAGAAAGCGGTTTTAGACGCGCGTTCGTTCACGCTTGCCACATTCGCGCTTTGCGGTTTCGCCAATTTCGGCTCGATTGGTATTCAGATCGGCGGCCTCGGAGCGCTGGCGCCATCACGTCGCGGCGATCTAGCACGTCTTGGCTTTAAAGCAATGATCGCCGGAACCCTGGCGAACCTTATGTCGGCTTGCATTGTGGGAGTTTTCTTATGAATTCGTACGCAGACGCAAAGCATCTCGCGCTGGATGAGTTCACCCGCGCTGAATCCGCAGCACTGGTCATTCGTATGCAGCTTTCTCAAAAACCGCAACTCGGAGCGCCCGAAATTGCAGTCGTGCTGGGCAGCGGCCTGGGAGCGTTCGCAGAGGAACTGAAGGATTCAGTTGTCATTCCGTATGGAGATATTCCGAATTTTCCCCGCCCTACTGCTATCGGCCATGCCGGGCGAATGGTCATTGGAAAACTTGGAGATCTCACGGTTGCGGCAATGCAGGGACGCGCGCATCAGTACGAGGGTTACAGCAGTCGCGAAACTGCCTTTCCAGTGCGCGTGCTGGGCCAGCTTGGCGTGAAGACTCTGGTTATCACCAATGCAGCCGGAGGCATTAATCCGGACTACAAAAAAGGCGCGCTGGTTCTGCTCAGCGACCATATCAATCTGCAGGGCAGCAATCCGCTTAACGGACCGAACGATGACCGCTTCGGGGTGCGATTCCCAGATATGAGCGAAGCATATTGCCGCAACTACCGCCGTATTGCACTGAACGCCGCGCGCCAACTTGGCATTGAGTTGCAGGAGGGCATCTACGCTGCGCTGCCCGGTCCCAGTTATGAAACCCCTGCGGAAATCCGTTATCTGCGCACGATTGGCGCCGATATGGTCGGTATGTCGACCGTGCCGGAAGTCATTGTGGCACGGCACATGGGGATCAATGTTCTGGCGATTTCATGTGTAACCAACATGGCTGCGGGATTATTCGAAGGCCATATCAACCATGATGAAGTGTTGGAGACAGGAGCGCGAGTGCGCGATACCATATGTTCTCTGCTTACCTCAGTTCTTCCTGCGCTTGTGTCGGAAAGCAAGTAACCGGCGAGCTTCGGGACCGTCTTAGCTTTTTCCAGAATGGCAGATTCGTGAGCCCCGTTTATCCGAGCTGCAGGACCTCCCTGACTTAACAAAATTCATTCGGAAATTTTCGAGCTTGCTCCGAAGCCTTGTGTCGGAGTCGGGGGGCTGTTCGCCCGGCCTTGGTCAACTGTAAATGTCTGTTATTACTGGTCTTAAATAGTGACCGCAGTCACGGCGCAGGGTGACGTGGGTCACGGCTGGACTCCTAAGAAGCGAGCAAACTGTTCCGTCCTCGGGAGTGTGCCGCAATACTCCGGGGCGCTTTGGCGGTATCCAGATGGAGTGGAGGCAGATATGACCATACTTGCTCCGAGGTTGATGCAGCTGATTGAAACGCATGCCGATGCGCTGGCGGAAGCACTAAAAACAAAGATCAAGAATTCAGAGCGCTGCGCGGATTACTGCCGCGTTCCGCCCGACGAGCTGACGACGCTGGTCGGCGGAATTTACGGGCACCTGGGCGAATGGCTGGTGACGAAAACGGAACATGATCTGGAGCGCCGCTACGTGGTGATCGGAAGGCGGCGTGCCGAGCAAGGCATTCCGCCAACCCAGATGCTCTGGTGCATCGTGCTGGTAAAAGAGAATCTCTGGGATTACTTGAGGGAGAACGACATTCTCCAAGATACAACGCAGGTGTTTGGCGAATTGGAGTTAGTGCGGATGGTGGACGAATTCTTCGATCGCGCCATGTATTACGCCTTATGTGGATATGAGTCTGCTCGCCACGAGCGGGAACTGATGGCGCGAGCCGCGAGGAGGTAGGATTCCTATCCGCTATCAATTTCCAAGAAGTCATTAAAAGCGAGGAGTACGTATTCAGGTATGGAGTGGCAAACCGAGTACAAGCGGAAGTTGATGTCGGCAGATGAGGCAGTGCGAGCCGTGGAAAGCGATATGCGCGTCTACGCACACGCCAATGCAGCGTTTCCACTCGTTCTGTTGGAAGCGCTTACCCGTCGCGCGGGGCAGGTGCGGAACGTTGAGATTATGCACCTGCTGGGATTCGGAGAAGCCTTCTACAATCACCCGGAATTCGCCGACAGTTTTCGCCACAACGCCCTGTTCATTGGTCCCAATATGCGCACGGCCATTGCGGAAGGACGGGCGGATTACGTTCCAATACATCTGGGAGAAATCGAAAATTTATTCCTCGACCGGAGTGTGGAAATCGATGTCGCTCTGATGCATGTTTCCGCTCCAGACCGTCACGGATACTGCAGCCTGGGTGTTTCGGTGGAGACGTCCCTGACGGCGGCTCGTTGCGCGCGCATCCGGATTGCGCAGGTAAACAACAAGATGCCGCGCACCTTCGGCAACACGTTTATGCATGTCAGCGAATTTAATGCGATTGTAGAGTGCTCGCAAGACCTGCCCGAACTCATCCCGGAGCGGGCCACCGAAGAGCAAAAATTGATCGCATGTAACGCGGCGACTCTAATTGAGGACGGAGCGTGCCTGCAAATTGGCATCGGCGGAATTCCGAACGCGATCCTCCCCTATTTGGCCAACCGCAAAGACCTTGGAATCCACACTGAGACGCTGACAGACAGCTCGATTCCGCTCATCGAAAAAGGTGTTATCACGGGAACAAAGAAGCAGATCAACCCGCATAAGATCTTGCTTGGCTTTGCGATGGGGACTCGCGAATGGTACGACTACGTGGACGATAATCCGCTGTTTGAGTTCCAGCCGAACAGTTACACGAACAACCCCTTCGTGATTGCGCAGAACGATAACGTCGTTGCCATTAACTCGGCGGTCGAGATCGATCTTACTGGACAGGTAGTGTCGGACTCGGTGGGCGGCAGGTTTATCAGCGGATTTGGCGGACAGGTCGATTTTATACGGGGAGCGGCGCGCAGTCGCGGTGGCAGGCCGGTCATCACACTTTGCTCCACGGCAAAGAATGGAACGGTATCGCGAATTGTTCCGCAGATCAAAGAGGGCGCCGGTGTGGTTACAACGCGAGCTGATGTTCATTACGTGGTGACCGAATACGGCGTAGTCAATCTGCACGGAAAGAATGTGCGGCAGCGCGCGGAAGCACTGATACAGATAGCGCATCCCAAGTTTCGCGAAGAACTGAGCGAGCAAATGCGCCGAATGGGTTGGACTCAGAGGAGTGTTGCCGATGTAACGTGAGGTGAAACATGGCCGGACCGGCGAGAGGCAAAGTTGAGGTGGACCAGGACGAGTGCAAAGGCTGCGGCCTGTGTGCGGAATCTTGTCCGGCGAAAGTGCTGGAATTGAGCACAGAGCTGAATCGTTACGGAGTACATCCGATGCGGTATGTGGGAGAAGGCTGCTCGGGGTGTGGCGTGTGCTATATGGTTTGTCCCGAGCCGGGAGCGATTACGGTTTACCGGCTGACGGCGCAAGAGAGCGAGGCCCGTGATGCGACAACTCTGTAAGGGAAACGTGGCAGTGGTGAAGGCGGCAATCATGGCAGGTTGCCGTTTTTTTTTCGGCTACCCGATCACCCCTGCAAGTGAAATTGCCGAATACGCGGCACTTCTAATTCCGCAGGTCGGGGGAACTTTCGTGCAGGCGGAGTCAGAAGTTTCAGCGATCAACATGGTCTACGGCGCATCGTCGGCGGGCAAGCGCGTGATGACCGCATCGAGCGGGCCTGGTATCAGTCTGATGCAGGAAGGGATCAGCTATCTGGCAGGCGCGGAACTGCCGTGCGTGATTGCTGAGGTAATGCGCTCGGGCCCAGGATTGGGCAACATTGCACCGGAGCAGAGCGACTACTTTGCCATGACCAAGGGGGGCGGGCATGGTTGCTATCGCAACATCGTGCTGGCTCCATCGAGCGTGCAGGAGATGGCTTCATTGACGCTGCTGGCTTTTGAACTGGCCGACAAGTATCGCAATCCCGCAGTGCTGCTGGCGGATGGATTTGTCGGGCAGATGATGGAGCCACTGGAACTTGAGCTGGTCGAAGCGGCTCTGCCGGAAAAGCCCTGGGCCGTGAAAGGTAACCTCGAAACACGCCCGAACCTGATTTGCTCCATCCACCTGACACCCGATGCGATGGAGGCTCATGTACGACATCTGGAGGAAAAATATAAACAGTGCGAGCGTGACGAAGCTCGCTGGGAAACATACCTGACAGAAGATGCCGAGGTTCTGCTCGTGGGCTACGGAATTGTATCGCGGGTGCTACGGTCCACGGTGGATCTGGCGCGGCAGCAAGGCGTGAAAGTTGGACTGTTCCGTCCGATATCGCTTTGGCCATTTCCCTCGAAGGCGCTCGTGGAAACGGCTCGCCGCACCGCGAAGGTGATGGTGTTTGAGCTGTCGACCGGACAGATGGTGGAAGACGTCAGGCTGGCTCTTGGCGGTAGCAAACCTGTTGAGTTTTACAGTCGTGTGGGCGGCAACGTACCTTCCGCGGAAGAGTGCAAGGCGGAGCTGTTTGCGCGCATGGAAGTGTCTGTATAGGGGGCGGCGATGAGTGAATACAAACTTGTGCACGGAAGGTCCCCGGTTTTCTATAAACGCTTTGAGCGCAAGGAAGAAAACCAGCACCAGACGCACTACTGCCCTGGGTGCGGGCATGGCGTGACTCACAAGATGATTGCCGAGGCGCTGGACGAGTTGGGCTTGCAGGACCGCACGATCATGGTGAGTCCGGTGGGCTGCTCGGTATTCGCATACTACTACTTTGATACTGGAAACGTGCAGGCCGCACACGGCCGCGCATCTGCGGTGGCGACCGGGCTCAAGCGCGCCAACCCGGGAGCGATCGTCATCAGCTACCAGGGAGATGGCGACCTTGCCGCGATTGGCACTGCAGAAATCATCCATGCGGCAAATCGCGGGGAGAACATTACCGTGTTCTTCCTGAACAATGCGACTTACGGCATGACCGGGGGGCAGATGGCTCCGACGACGCTCGTGGGACAGGTGAGCACCACGACTCCCTGGGGGCGCCGCCCGAATAATGAAGGCGGCCCGATCAAAATGGCCGAGTTGATCTCCACGCTTGATGCGCCGGTTTATGTCGAGCGCGTGGCGCTCAGCGACAGCAAGCACATTATTCAGGCGCGCAGGGCAGTGAAGAAGGCTTTGGAGCTTCAGAAACAGGGCGCCGGGTTCACGATGGTCGAGATTCTTTCGCCCTGTCCGACGACCTTGAAGATGGAGCCAAAGATGGCCCGGCGCTGGGTTGGTGAGACGCTGGCAAAGGAATTCCCGCTTGGGGTTTTCCGTGATCGCAAACGTGTGTTCGAGCCCATCTCCGTGCCGCAGGCAAGCTTGGCGGAGGTGCTGGGTATCGACGGCAAATCGGTTACAAAAGAGGAAGGTCACGTCCGGCGGAAACATACCCGCGCAACTACTCTTAAGATCGCCGGATTTGGCGGCCAGGGTATATTGCTGCTTGGTCAGTTGATCGCCGAGACGGGCATGCGCGAGCACATGGAAGTGAGTTGGCTCCCGAGCTACGGGCCGGAGATGCGGTCGGGGAGTGCGCACTGCCACGTGACTCTTTCACCTGAACGTATTGGTTCGCCGATGGTTTCACATCCCGACATTCTGGTGGCCATGAACGAGCCCTCTTTGCGCAAGTTCGGAGCACAGGTCAAGCCCGGTGGAACGATTTTGTACAACGGCCGGAGTTTGCCGGAGGACCTGCACTTCGATGGGGTGACCGTGGCGTGTGTCCCGGCGAGCGCGATTGCCGATCAGATAGGCTCCACTAAAGTGGCCAATATCGTGATGCTGGGAGCCTTGCTTGAGGCGACCGACTGTCTGCCATTTACCACCGCGCAGGAGGTATTGAGCAGCCTGGCAAAGAATCCGGAGCTGACGGAAAAGGACGAAAGGGCACTGGAGGAAGGACGGAACTATCTGGACACGGAAGTTATGGTCGGGGCCCAGGCTGGGCCGGATGGTTGCGGAGAGTAGTACAGCGGCGGTGGGTTTACTCCCTGGATAAAGCAGAGCTCAGGCTCAGAGTAGCCTGAGCTCCATTTTTCAGCAGCTTTATTTTTGTAGTTCGGTTATCTGCGATGCAAGCTCGGATAGATTCCACTGGTTGCCACGATAGTACTCAGCGATTTTGCCATCTGCGTCCAGCAGGGCACTACGAAGATTGTGAATGATTTGGCCGTTCTGCTTCTCATAAGAGAGGCCAAAGTATTCAGCAGCTTTGCGGATTGCGGCGGGCTCCCCGGTCGCAAAGGTCCAGTGCTTAAGGCTAGGGTCCACGGTTCCAGCGTAGTTTCTTCCATAGGTTCGGAGAATCTTTGGATCGTCGAAGTCGGGGTCAATGCTGATAGAGAGCAACTGAAGTTTGGCGAAAGCTGCGGGATTGCTCTGCTGTAATGTCTGCGCGATTGCCGCAAAGTTGTTGCTCGTCCGAATGCAGTAATCCGGGAGCGGACAGCGCGTATAGATGAATGTGATCAGCAGCGGCTGACCCCGAAACTGAGCCAGATGAATCGGCCGGTTCTCCTGGTTGATGAAGGCGAAGTCGGGGACCTGTTCACCCTTGGCTGGAATATGCATCGGGGACGTACTGGAAAGATCCGCCGTAGTGCTGGCCTGGGTAACGGAGATGTTTTCGAGATACGCGTTATCGGAGACTACGAGGGTTGCCTGGATCGTGTCCCCCGGATGCACGGCATTGAAGACCCACCCGTCGCGCACAGCGAATCCCATGGTCATGGCCTTCATGTATCCGGCCACTTCGCGATGATTGAGTGTGATGGTGTGGCTGGCAGGATCGACGGCCACGACACGCCCCTCGATCGGAAACCGGCGCTCGGCAACAGGGGGCTTCGCAGACTTGCAACCAAAGACGCATAGCAGCAACAGAGCAGCAAAGAAAATGCGTACGCGCAAGGCGCACCTCCGGAAATAGATTCGCCGGACAGTGTACTCCGGATGCGGTAGGTCCGCTTGCCGCGCTGACAAAAAATGGCCAGAATGGCCGTTTTGAGAAAGGCTCAGTGTTTCACTGTGGCCATGCAGGCTGGCGGGCGACTGAGACCGGGCTGTTTCGCGGTGTAGAGGATAGCGGCAAAGTCGTAACCGTTCTGGTCCGGCCAAAGGACAATTCCGCGTGACGGATACAGCGTGAGTTCGATAACCCCGCGCGGATTGCGGTACAGAGCATCGGATGCGCACTTTGCCCTCGAAAAGTGCGCGGTCAGCGCATCCTTGCCGAACTCTTTGTAGATTTGCGTGCGGGGGATGGCGATGGGGAACGCTTCCTGGACTTCAACTACAATGCCCGAAGGATCAAGACGGACAGTGAGATCCCCTTTGTGATCTCCGCGGGCGCGGTAGGTCAGTTCCTCTCCGCTTCGAGTGCGTTGGAAGGCGTCGGGAGTGCCCAGCAGCCGCACGGCATCTTGACGGCGTCCCTGACCAATGATCAGTCCGCTAAAACTGGCTGGCTTCCAGGTGGGCGGCGCGGCGAAGAGGGTGGTTGCAAGCAAGAGCAGAACGGCGGATAGTCGCATGGTTTTCACGCTACTGGGGTTTGGTGCGTGGCGCAACATGAGAGTCTTCCCGGACTCTCTTGGTTCTTTAAAAAGAAAGTCCGGCCGGAGCCGGACTGAACTTTCCTAAAACACGGTTACGAGGCGGATGCGATCCTGCGCGCCTCGGCTTCACACGCGGTGCTCTGCACGTAGGTGAAACGAATGCGGTGGATCACCGTTACGGTCGAGAGCACGGCGAGAACCCAGAGCACCGGAGCCATGCGGTTGAAAAGAGCACCGATGATCACCAGGACGATTCGCTCGGGGCGCTCCATGAAGCCCACCTTGCAGGTCGGGATGAGAGATTCGGCTCGCGCCCGCGTGTAGCTGACCATTACCGATGTCGTCATCACGAAAGCGACCAGCACGACATAGAAGAAGCGATTGGCACGAGCGTAGTAAACGAGCAATCCGAAAAAGATCGCTACGTCCGAGTAGCGGTCAATTACGGAGTCAAAGAAAGCGCCGAAGAGTGTGACCTGGTTAGTGGCACGCGCCACTCGGCCATCGACCATGTCGAAAATGCCGGCACCGATAATGACTAGCCCGGCATAGACGAAGCGGCGCGCCTGGTTGTTATCGGAGCTGGCGAAGCCGAAGAAAAGCGCCGCCGCAATGTTGATGAGCAGCCCGATAAAGGTCAACATGTTGGGCGATATGCGGGTCAGTGCGAGACTGTCCACAATCTTGTAAAGTACTATTCCGCAATACTTCCCGACGGCGCTGGTCCAGGTCATGCTTGTGAGTCCGATGCTTGGCTGGCATCATGCAAGGTGATCAGTTTCAGAATCTCCAACTCCCGGGTGCCGCCGGGGGTGACGACCGTCGTCACGTCACCGACCTTCTTACCCATCAGTGAGCGGCCAATCGGTGAGGTGGTTGAAACCATGCCCTTGGTGACATCGCTTTCTTCGCTAGTTACCAGTTTGTAGCTGATTTCTTCGTCCTTGGTGGAATCAAAGACCACAAGGGTGGAACCCAGAGCCGCCCTGTCGCGGGGAATATTGGCCAGATTCATGAGCGACAGCTCAGCCATGCGTTTCTTCATCATGCCCAAGCGGGCACGGACGAACTCCTGACGCTGTTTTGCCATGTGGTACTCGGCATTTTCGGACAAATCGCCGAGTGCTACAGCCTTCTTGAGTTCGGCTGGAAGTTCATGATTCAGCTCATGTTCGAGCAGATCGATCTCTTCCTGGAGCTTCTTCTTCACGTTTTCAGGCATTTCCTAAAACCTTTGTGCATGGCAAGCCACGCACGGTGATGAGGTGGTATCCAACCATTATAGCGCGGTGATCGCTTGACGACATCGTTCCGGAGCCGTCATTGACCGTTGTCGCATATGTGACGTAGAATAAAAGTAAGGTGTTTCCCCAAAACCTGCCGGGGATCATGAATGAGCACAACACCATTTAGCATCGGCGAAAAGGTCGTCTACCCTAACCACGGGGTAGGTGTGATCGAGCAGATTTCGAGTCGCACGATCGGCACCTCTGTCGAGCGCTTTTACCTACTTCGTATCCGTTCCAGCAGCCTTAAAGTCATGGTTCCGTTTCACAATGCCGACGCAGTAGGACTGCGCCGCATTGTGAAAAATTCGGAAGCTCAGAAAATCCTTGAGTTTCTGGCGGACGGCAAATGTGAAAGCAGCTCGGATTGGAAGAACCGTTTCAAAGAGAATTCCGACAAAATGCGGACTGGTTCTTTGCTGGAAGTGGCGATCGTATTGAAAGGCTTGCTGATTTTAGCCGCTCAAAAACCGCTAAGCTTCCGCGAAAAGAAAATGCTTGAACGCGCGCGTTTTCTTCTTGTCAGTGAGATGGCGATGGCGCGGGACCGCGAAGAAGGAGAGGTCGAAGAGGAACTTCGCAATGCGTTGTCCAAGTGCAACCTGCGCTGGCCGGAAGTTTCAGCTATCGAATAAAGCCAGCCGCGCAGCCGTAGGCAGGCCGCACTATCGGCGTCCTCCAAACTACTCTCCAAGCCAGTCGCCCCAAGACCGCAGGCTATCGACATGGTCGAAAACGATCTTGATGGCCCCGGTCAAGGGAACCGCCAGCAACAGTCCCATGGCCCCCCAAAGCCAGCCCCAAAACAGCAGCGCCAGAGTTACCGCCAACGGGTTCAACCTCAGGCGGCTTCCGATGATCTTTGGGTAGAGCACATTCAACGCGATCACGTGACTGGTTGCGACCACGGCCACGATCTCAATCAATATCTTGACGGTCAGCGAGTTAATGCTGACCAATATGGGCGGTATGGCCGCGAGGACAATGCCGAGATAGGGCAGCAGACTGACGGTGCCGCTAATGATCCCAATTACGTAAAAATAGGGCATCCCCATGATCCAGAATGCAATCGTGCTGGTGACGCTCAGGATCAGGCCAATGATTACATTGCCCACAATAAATCCGCGAATCATTTGCGAAATCAGGCCGAGCGTCACGTAAACGGTATCGCGGTTCTCGACATTGAACAGCATCACTGTCGACGACCGTACGTGATCTTTCCAGCTCAGCATGAAGAAGACCAGGAACGGAACGAAGGCGATCATTAATACGGCTTGCGTGGCTCCCGCTGCACCGGTCGTCAGGTTTTCTAACCAGTCGCTGGTCTGACGAACTTTCAGTGTTCCCTTTTCACTTTTCTCTTCTGGCAAGACGTTCTGCGTGGTCTGACGGAAACGCTCGGCACGCAGTTTCACCTGATCCAGCATCTCGCGAATTCGTCCTGAGTACTTCGGCAGCGCGGACATAAATTCATTGGCCTGGTTGTAGGACACATAAAACGTTCCATACAGGACGGCGCACATAACCAGGACGGCAATCAGCGAACCGATGGATCGGGGTAGGCGCAAACGCTGGCAGAGCTCCACGATGGGCGCGAGCATAAAGGCAATCAGGATGGAGACGAACGTAAGCACAAATACGGATTTGGCCACGTACATCAGCGTGAGCACGCCTCCGGTTGCGATCACCGCCAAAGAGCCGCTCTGAATGCGAGCGTGGCGGCGCCGTTCGGCCTCGGTCAGCATGACGGGTTTGGCCGTGGCTCCCTGTAAGCTGTCCATTTCACCGGTCTTTTTGTCTAGGCCTTCCGTAACTGGCTCCTTTTTGTGTCTACTCTCGATCCTGTGCGGTGTAGATCTGCTCGCGTGAATCGCCGCAAACCGCACTATACTTGCGTTGTGCCACACAATGAAAATGAAAAAAAGCCAGGACGCGTGATGGCTCTTGACGTTGGTTCCCGCACTATCGGTCTGGCGGTTACAGACCCGCTGGGGTACACCGCCCAAGGTCTTGTCACGATCCGCCGCAAGAACAAACGCGCAGACCTTGCCGCGCTCAAAGAAGTTATCGAGAAATACGGGGTTGTAGAACTCGTGGTGGGACTGCCTCTCCGCATGAGCGGCGCAGAGGGGCGGCAATCCGAAAAGATGCGCGACTTTGTTGCTGTTCTGGAGCAGCACTTCGACCTTCCGATCCATCTTTGGGATGAGCGGCTGACCTCAGTAGAGGCCAATCGGGTTTTGCGCGAAACCGAGATGTCGATCAAAAAGCGTGCCGCCGTGGTCGACCAATTGGCCGCGGTGCTCATCCTCCAGAACTGGATGGAGGCGCGCCATCATGCACTGGAGCCCTGAGGTGAAGCTTTTGTTCGTGCCTTTCGTAATACTCCTGTCATCGCGGGTTGGGAGAGGTGTTATGCTTGCGCTGACCATCAGCTAAAATGACGACCCTTCTCGACAAACAGGCGACGCCTATATTTCACAAGGAACGCATGCGCAAGGTCCGTCGTGGAATCTTCGCCCTTGCGGTTCTCGCCGCCGCATTGTTCGGCGTGTTGGCGGGGCTTCTGTTTGTCTATTCCACGGACCTGCCTGAGGTCACCGAGCTTGAGCGTTACCGTCCCAGTTCCATTACCGAGTTGTTTGACAACAAAGGCCATGTCGTAGGCTCTTTCGCCTTGCAGCGCCGGGTGATTGCCAAGTACGAGGACTATCCCAAGGTTCTGCGCGATGCTGTCATTTCCATCGAAGACAAAGATTTTGAGCGGCACTGGGGAGTTGATTTTTCGCGCATTTTGGGCGCGGCTTACCGCGACATTGTCAGCGGATCGCGAGCCCAAGGCGCTTCTACTCTCACCATGCAACTGTCGCGCAACCTGTTCCTTACCTCAGACCGAAAATTTGGGCGGAAGGTGCAGGAGATCCTGCTGGCCATTCAGATCGAACGCCGCTTTACGAAGGAACAGATTTTTACCCTGTACGCCAATCAAATATTTCTTGGTCACGGTGTTTATGGATTTGAAGCGGGATCACAGTTTTACTTCAGTAAGCACGCGAAAGATCTGACCATTGAGGAAGCGGCTTTGCTTGCGGGGTTGCCCAAGGGGCCGAGCGCCTATTCGCCTGTCAACAATCCAGACAGAGCCTTGCGCCGCCGCAACCTTGTTATTAACAACATGATGGAGGACGGCCGCATCACTGCGCAGCAGGCTCAAGAGGCAAAGGCGCAACCACTGAATCTGCATCTTCAGTCCGATCCCAACAGCGTAGCTCCATATTTCGTGGAGGAGACCCGCCGCTACCTTGAGAAGAAGTTCGGGACCGATCAGGTGCACGAGGGCGGCTTGCGGGTTTACACCTCGCTCGACATGGAGTTGCAAAAAGTGGCGACCCGCGCCCTGCTGGACGGCCTCGCCACGTATGAGCGGCGGCATGGCTGGAAGGGCAATGTACCAAACGTGATTGCCGGCGGAGATGATCCTTCTCTCTACCTGCACCCGGATTGGAACCACGCGCCGGAACCCGGCAGTTACTTTCATGCTCTGGTCACCGGAGTTGACCAAATGGAGGCCGAGATCAAGATCGGAAAGTATCACGGCCAGATTCGCCCTGCCGACATGGTCTGGACCGGCCATCACTCGCCGAACGAGATTCTGGCCCTGGGCGATATCGTCTATGTTCGCGTTACCGGGGTGGAACCTGAAAACAAACTGCAACTGGCACTCGAACAGGATTCGGGAGCTCAGGCCGCGCTGGTTGCCATAGACAACAGTACAGGCGAAATCCGCGCGATGGTTGGAGGCCGCGACTTTGATGAATCGAAATTCAATCGTGCCACGCAGGCTCTCCGGCAGACCGGATCATCTTTCAAACCATACGTTTACGCGGCGGCGGTCGAGAAGGGCGCGATGCCGGACGACATCATAGTTGACGCTCCCATCAGTTTCCCCAGTCTTTCCGGAACCTGGGCTCCGCACAATTACGACGGCAAGTACGAGGGTACGATCTCGCTGCGCCGTGCCCTTGCGGATTCGCGCAACATTCCGGCCATAAAACTGGCGCAGCGAGTCGGAATCAAGACGGTCATAGCGTACGCTCACAAATTCGGTATCACTTCGGAGATACAGCCTTACCTGCCGGTTGCGCTGGGATCGGCTGAAGTCACTTTGGTTGAGCACACTGCGGCTTACTCCACTTTTCCAAATGACGGCGTCAGGGTCAGCCCGCATTCCATACGCAAGGTCACGGACTATGACGGGCATACCATGGAAGAGAATTTCCCGAACGTGCGCGAGGTGATCAGTGCTCATTCGGCTCGGGTCATGGTGGAGTTGCTGCGTGGCGTTGTGCTGCATGGAACCGGCTTTGCCGCGAGCAAACTGAATCATCCGCTGGCGGGCAAGACAGGGACAACCAACGACTTTACTGATGCGTGGTTTGTGGGCTTCTCGCCTACAATCACCTGCGGCGTATGGGTGGGCTTCGATGAAAAGAAGACCTTGGGCAATAAGGAAACCGGAGCCCAGGCGGCACTTCCTATCTGGATTGATTTTATGAAGGTCGCCATTGCAGATAAGAAAGACGAGCAGTTCCTGGAGCTTCAGCAGCAAGTTTTGACTGCCCGCAAAGACAAAGTTGAAAGAGCCAGTACGAAAGCTTCCGATAGCGAGGCTCACTGATTTAAAAATGCTCAAAAGCATCCAATTGCGGTGCGGAGAGCCTGCGTTGTGCTGACTTGGCCCTCTGGCCTATATACTTAAATTTCTTAATCGAAAGCAGATTTCGCCCGCAATGAAACGAGTTCAACTCACAATTGCTCTTCTGGTTTGTATGCTTGGCACCACAGGCTGCCTCTTCCGCTCTCACCGAGTGCAGGCGCGACGGTCTAATGCGCCTCTGAAAGTCGCCACGCGCGAAGAATTGGTCGCAAGAATAAACCAATTGGCCGCAAGCGTCCGCACCATGAACGCGACGGTTGACATTGACACAACGGTGGGGGGCGAGAAAACAGGGCGAGTTGTCGAGTATCAGCAGATTCGAGGCTACATCTTCGCACAGAAACCGGCTATGCTTCGCATGATCGGGTTGATGCCAATCGTACGCAATCGCGCATTTGATATGGTGAGCGACGGCGACCGATTCAAACTGTCGATTCCGCCAAGAAACCGCTTTATTACCGGCAGCAACCAAGTCAGAAAAATCAGCAACAATGCGCTGGAGAATCTTCGGCCCAACGTGATCTACCAGGCCCTACTTCTGCCGGAAATTGACCTGAAGAGCGAAATCGTCGTGCTCGAACAGGGCGTGCAGCAAGTTGTGGACGAGAAGACCAATAGATCCGTGACACAGGCAAATTATTGTCTTTTGATAATTACCCATACTGCGGAGAACTCCTGGCATCTTGATCGGAAGATATATTTCAATCGCGCTGATCTTCTGCCTTATCACCAGGTGATGTACAACGACAAGGGCGCGGTCACGACCGATATTACCTATTCCGGCATTCGGAAATATAACGGGATTCTTTATCCTTCTCTCATTGAAATTGTCCGGCCCGAGGAAGAGTACAGCATTGTGCTCAAGATGGTTAAGCTGGTTCTGAACGAGCCTCTGAAACCGGAGCAATTTCAATTGGAAATGCCGCTGGGAGCAACGCTCACAGAATTAAAGTAGCTTGTGAGTTGTCACCTGAGATTGTTAAATGCCGCGGAGGCGCGACTGCGATACACGTTTTGACTTGCATTGAAACCATAATTCCGCCTATGGGCTTCTCCGGGAAGGTGGTATGACTCGGGACACAGCCGAAGCACGCCGTTATCATCGCCTCCTGCGACGCATCGGGTTTGCTGACTTGACCTTGGGATTGCTCGTGATGAGCGTTCTGCTGGCCACCAACTGGACGAGCGATTTCCGTAATTTTGCATTTAAGCTGGGCGGCGATCATTACTCAGTGGCGCTTTTTATCTACACCACAATCGTGCTACTGCTTACCAAGTTCCTCAGCCTTGGTCTGGATTATTACGGTTTTCTCATCGAGCATCGATTCCACCTCAGCAATCAGCGTCTGCGCGGCTGGGCCTGGGATCAAATCAAGGGCTTTGCCTTGGTCTTCGTATTCGGTCAGGTTTTGGCGCAGGTGGTCTACTTCCTGATTCGCTTTCAGCCGCAGTGGTGGTGGGTGATTGGTTGGGTGTTGTTCCTGGTCTTCAGCATGCTTTTGACGCACATTGCGCCAGTGCTGCTGTTTCCGCTGTTCTTCCGCTTTCGTGCCCTGACCGATGAAGATTTGACGGCGCGCCTCACGCGATTGAGCGAAAAAGCGGGGGCAAAGGTGCGCGGAGTCTATGAGTGGATGCTGTCGGAAAAAACAAAGAAAGCCAACGCAGCGCTGATGGGGCTCGGACGTACGCGCCGCATTGTGATTTCAGATACGCTGCTTTCCTCCTGCAATCACGACGAGGTCGAGGCCGTCCTGGCGCATGAACTCGGCCATCACGTCCATAACCACATGTTAAAAGGGGTTGCGGTTGAGAGCATCATTACCTTCTTTGGATTCTGGTGCTTGAAGATTGCGATTCGCTGGGCTGCCTTGGATTGGAAGCGCTACGACCAGATCGACTTTGCCAACCTTCCCTTGATGGTTCTGGTATCTACGGCGATCTCTGTTGCGCTGTTTCCGCTAATGAACGCCTACTCTCGTTTCAACGAGCGTCAGGCCGATCTGTATTCCTGGAAATCATTGGGTTCGGTACAGCCGTTCTGCTCGGCAATGGACAAACTGGCCGATCAGAACCTCTCCGAACGCGAACCCTCGCCCTGGGTAGAGGTTCTGTTTCACTCGCATCCGGCGGCAGGACCTCGCGTGAGAGCCGCGCAGAACTGGGCGGATTCTCACAAATAGAGAGTCATTCGGAAAGCTTGTCCGGGCCGCATGGCCTTTTGACCAGACCGGCTCTTCGCACAGGGTAAAATCTCAAGGTGAGCACCACGGCACAATCTCAAGAATCACGCGCCGAAGCACGATTTACGCTTCGACAGCGGTTTGCCTTGTGGTGCATATCCCGGCTCGGCTCTCTGCTGATCTCGGTTATCGGCCGCACTCTTCGCTTCGAGTCTTCATCGGAGCCTGGCGGGGTGCAGGAGGGCAAGGAGCCTCCGCAAGTTGTGATTGGCTCGTTCTGGCATCGCTGCGTGATCCCCGCAACCTGGTTCTTCCGAGATCGTGGTGTGGCGGTCATGACCAGCCGCAGCTATGACGGTGAATATATCGCGCGCATTATCGAGCACTTTGGTTTTGTGGCGGTGCGTGGTTCCAGTTCTCGTGGTGGCTCAATAGCCCTGCTGGGGATGCAGCGCGTACTTGCCAGCGGGCACACTGCGGCTTTTACCATCGATGGTCCGAGAGGGCCGCGCTTCGTGGCCAAGCCAGGACCGGTCATGCTGGCGCGAATGAGCGGAGCGCCGATCCTCTGTTTCTATCTTGCGGCGGAGCGCCCATGGATTCTAAACTCCTGGGACGCACTGATGATCCCGCGCCCCTTCTCGCGGGTGCATGTGCGCTGGACTACGCTGATTCATGTTCCCAAAGACGCGAACGATGAACAGATGAGCGACTTCCATCGCCGAATACAGGATGCCCTCGAACGCGCTCGCCGCGATGCCGTGAACGCGATTGGGCCGGGGGCGAGTTAACGGTTTAGGCAGCTAGACCGGGCATCGGCGCCCAAAATAGTCTGGCTCCTTTCATTTCGGACTGGTTGACCTATTGCTCGGCATATTGATATAGTTTGAAGGTTCTGCGAGTTTGTGTAGCTTGTCTGTGTAAGTTCGGTCGAGCTGTTAATTGCAATCAGCCTTGGGGCGCTTCATAGCGCTTGAAGTCAGGGCTTCCTCGCTGAAACGGGCCTGCGCTGCCCGCTAGCAGCTTTGCTGCGGGGTATGCAGGTTCAGGTTGCGAAACGGAATGCTCCCGGCCGGAAACTGAAGCGTGCAACCGCTTCGGCGATTAACCGGGAATCAAGCATCACCGTCGCAATCTCTATCCAGGAAACGTAAAGTTCCCCGCAGTCGTGATTGCGGAGGGTATGGTTGAGTGCCGTGCGAGCGGAGTTAGCTCAGCCAGCCCTGAGTGAAAAAGGGTTTAGAGCGGCATGTGCCTGTGCTTGCGCCGGTATGGCCGCCAGTGGCGCCAGAGTGCGTCCGAATAAAGGAGCTGCAAGAGTGCCTACGTTTAATCAGTTGGTGCGTAAGGGACGCAAGTCGCCCCGCTACAAGACGGCCAGCCCTGCTCTTCAGGCTTGCCCACAGAAGCGTGGAGTTTGCACCCGCGTCTATACACAGACGCCAAAGAAACCGAACTCGGCTCTTCGTAAGGTCGCCCGTGTGCGCCTGACGAATGGGATTGAAGTAACGACCTACATTCCTGGCGTTGGCCACAACCTGCAGGAGCACTCGATTGTGCTCATTCGCGGCGGCCGCGTGAAGGATCTCCCGGGTGTTCGCTACCATGTGATTCGTGGAACGCTGGACTCGGTGGGCGTTGCGAACCGCAGACAGAGCCGCTCCAAGTACGGAGCGAAGCGGCCGAAGTCCTAACGATCCAGCGTGGCAACGGAAGGGGCAAGCCCTCCGGTTGCTGACGCTGCTAACCGCCCGGCGTCTCGAATGGGAAACGTCCGGGAGTACCGCCGAACTGGCAGGGAAGAGGAGTTTCTGAATGCCTAGAAAAGGCCATATTGCAAAGCGCGAGCCAATGCCGGATCCAATTTACGGCTCAACGCTGGCCAACAAATTTGTCAACAACCTGATGTGGGACGGCAAGAAGAGCACGGCGCAGGGCATTTTCTATAAAGCCATGACGCAGCTTGAAACCAAGGGCGGAGATGAGGCCCTGAAGTTGTTCAAGAAGGCGGTCGAGAATTGCAAGCCGTTGCTCGAAGTGAAGACTCGGCGCGTTGGTGGCGCCAACTATCAGGTTCCCGTCGAAGTCAATCCGGATCGGCGCACATCATTGGCCATTCGGTGGCTGATCACGTATTCGCGCAGCCGTCCTGAGAAGGGCATGGTCGACAAGCTCGCCAACGAACTGCTCGATGCCGCCAATGGCAAGGGCGCGGCAATCAAGAAGAAGGAAGACGTACACCGCATGGCCGAGGCTAACAAGGCCTTTGCGCACTATCGCTGGTAAGAGACGGTCCCCGGGTGGAAACACCCGCGGGGCTCCAGCGAACGCGATGCAATCAACAAGAAACCAGCGTTGGTAACCCCAAAGCCAATGCGTTGACGTAAAGGGAATAGGTAGAAGCTTTGGTACGAAAAGTTCCATTAGAACGCTGCAGGAATATCGGAATCATGGCGCACATTGACGCCGGGAAGACGACGACGACCGAACGCGTTCTTTTTTATACCGGACGGTTGCACCGCATCGGCGAAGTGCATGAAGGTACAGCGACGATGGACTGGATGGCACAGGAACAGGAGCGCGGCATCACGATCACGTCTGCTGCGACCACCTGTGCCTGGAAAGACATCACGATTAACATTATTGACACGCCTGGTCACGTAGATTTTACGGCTGAAGTTGAGCGCTCTTTGCGTGTACTCGACGGGGCTGTGGCAGTTTTCGACGCGGTACATGGCGTGGAGCCGCAGTCTGAGACCGTATGGCGTCAAGCTGACAAGTACAGTGTTCCGCGCATTTGCTTCATTAACAAAATGGATAAGATGGGCGCTGATTTCGATCACGCCGTCGATACCATCCGCAAGCGTCTCGCCGCCAAGCCGGTTGCGATTCAGATGCCAATCGGGCAGGCCGAGAAATTTAAGGGCTGCATCGACCTGATGACCATGAAAGCCATTTACTGGCACGACGAAACCATGGGCGCCGATTATTCGGTGGAAGAAATTCCAGCCGAATTGATGAAGAAAGCCCAGGCGATGCGCCAGCGAATGGTGGAAACCATCGTGGAAAACGACGATGGCGACGAGCTGATGTCGAAGTACATTGAAGGCGATGAGATTTCCGCCGAGGAGCTGAAGGCTTCGCTGCGTAAGTCGGTTATCGCTATCAAGATTTTCCCAGTGATTTTGGGCACGGCATTCAAGAACAAAGGCGTGCAGCCGCTGCTGGATGCGGTTGTTGATTTTCTGCCTTCGCCACTGGATGTTCCACCGGTGACAGGCAAGAATCCCGATAACGGCAAAGAAGAGCAGCGTCAGGCAAACGACACCGAGCCGTTCTCGGCGCTTGCTTTCAAAATTATGACTGACCCGTTCGTCGGGCAGCTGACCTTCATCCGTGTGTACTCGGGCATTCTGAAAACTGGCGATACGGCTTACAACGCCAACCGTCTGAAGCACGAACGTATAGGTCGCTTGCTGCGCATGCACGCCAACAAGCGCGAGGAAATCACCGAGGTTCGAGCAGGCGACATCTGCGCCTGTGTGGGACTGAGGAACATCACCACCGGCGATACGATCTGCGATGAAGATAAGCCGATTCTGCTTGAAACGATCGAATTCCCTGATCCGGTGATTCACGTTGCGGTAGAGCCGAAGACCAAGAGCGATCAAGAGAAGATGGGCGTCGCGCTGAACAAGCTTGCCCAGGAAGATCCGACGTTCCGCGTGCATACCGATGCGGAGAGCGGACAGACGATCATCAGTGGTATGGGTGAACTTCACCTGGAAATCATTGTTGACCGCATGATGCGCGAATTCAATGTTCAGGCTAACGTCGGCAAACCGCAGGTGGCCTATCGTGAGACGCTGCGCAAGAACTCGGAAGCTGAAGGCAAGTACATCCGGCAGACGGGTGGTAGCGGTCAGTATGGCCACGTAAAAATCCGGATCGCGCCGAATGAGCCTGGCAAAGGCTTTGAGTTCGAAAATGCAGTAATTGGCGGCGCGGTTCCAAGGGAATACATTAAGCCCATCGAGGCTGGTATTAAGGAAGCTATGGAAGGCGGCGTGCTAGCCGGCTATCCGATGGTGGACATCAAAGCCACGCTCTATGATGGCAGCTACCACGAAGTCGATTCGAACGAAATGGCCTTTAAGATTGCCGCGTCAATGGCTTTCAAGGAAGCGGCGCGCAAGGCCAGCCCGGTTCTGCTGGAGCCGGTAATGGCGGTCGAAGTTGTTGTTCCGGAAGAGTACATGGGCACCATCATTGGCGATTTGAACAGCCGTCGCGGACGCATCGAGGGAATCGAGCACCGCGCAGGTTCGCAGGTCATCAAGTCGATGGTTCCTCTGGCTGAGATGTTCGGATACGCGACCAACATGCGTTCCAATACCCAGGGCCGTGCGACCTTCTCTATGCACTTTGCGCACTATGAGGAAGCTCCTCGTTCTGTAGCGGAAGAGATTGTGGCGAAGACGCAGGGAAAGACGGTTAGGTAGAGTTCAACCGCGCCGCGCGGATGCATTGCGCGGCGCACAGCGCCCGATGTGATGGGCCAAGGCGGGCCGGGCAGCGGTTCGCAGCGATAATAAGACGGAGCTCGAGAGCAATGGCGAAAGAGAAATTTGACCGCAGTAAGCCGCACGTGAACGTTGGAACGATCGGTCACATTGACCACGGCAAGACGACGTTGACGGCGGCGATCACGAAGGTGCTGGCAAAGCACAATCCGAACATCAAGTTCCGCTCGTTTGACTCGATTGACAATGCGCCGGAAGAGCGCGAGCGTGGTATCACGATTGCGACGGCGCACGTGGAATACGAGACGGCGAATCGTCACTATGCCCACGTGGATTGCCCGGGTCACGCCGACTACATCAAGAACATGATCACCGGCGCGGCGCAGATGGACGGAGCGATTCTGGTGGTTGCAGCGACCGACGGTCCGATGCCGCAGACCAAGGAGCACGTGCTGCTGGCGCGCCAGGTAGGCGTTCCCTGCGTTGTGGTGTTCCTGAACAAGTGCGATGCGGTGGAAGATCCTGAGCTGATCGACCTGGTTGAAATGGAAGTTCGCGAACTGCTGACGAAGTATCAGTTCCCGGGCGACGATCTGCCGGTAATTCGCGGTTCGGCGCTGGGTGCGCTGAATGGCGAGGCGGAGTGGGAAGCCAAGGTTGACGAACTGATGGCGGCGGTGGACGCTTATGTTCCGCTTCCGGCGCGTGCAGTAGATCAGCCGTTCCTGATGCCGATTGAAGACATCTTCTCGATCTCGGGCCGCGGCACGGTGGTGACTGGCCGTATCGAGCGCGGCAAGATCAAGGTTGGCGAGGAAGTCGAGATTGTGGGCTTCCGTGATACGCGCAAGACGGTTGTGACCGGCGTGGAAATGTTCAAGAAGCAGCTGGACGAGGGCATGGCGGGCGACAACGCGGGCCTGTTGCTGCGCGGTATCGGCAAGGACGACGTGGAACGCGGCATGGTTCTGGCCAAGACCGGATCGATTACGCCGCACACGAAGATCAAGGGCGAGGTCTACATTCTGTCGAAGGAAGAAGGCGGACGTCACACGCCGTTCTTCAATGGCTACCGTCCGCAGTTCTACTTCCGCACGACGGACGTGACGGGAGTTGCGAAGTTGCCGGAAGGCGTGGAGATGGTAATGCCTGGCGACAACGTTGCGCTGGAGATCGAACTGATTACGCCTGTGGCCATGGAAAAGGGCCTGCGCTTCGCCATCCGCGAAGGCGGCCGCACCGTGGGTGCCGGTACCATTACGGAAATTCTGTAAGTTTACTGAGAAGATGTACCTCGGTCAGCGGCCCTATAACCGCTGACCGATATCCGAGCCATGACTCGGACAAGGCTCGGCAGGGAAGCTGTCGAGTATGTGAAAAGGACGCTAAATGCCTCGTGAAATTTGTCAGCTCCAGTGCACAGTATGCAAGAATAAGAATTACTCGACGACTAAGAATCGCAAGACGACGACTGAACGTCTCGAGTTTAGCAAGTTTTGCCGTAAGTGCCGCAAGCACACGGCGCATCGCGAAGTAAAGTAAGCGTTCCGAAGCGGAACTTTGCGTCTGCCCGCGATAGATGTCGCGGGTTATGTCGGGTTTCGCTGGATAGCTGCGGTAGTTTAGGGGCGTAGGCTCAATGGTAAACCGACGGTCTCCAAAACCGTTTTTGGGGGTTCGAATCCCTCCGCCCCTGCCATTAATGCTGAGGACGACGTTAGTTTCAAGTGAGTGCTCAGATAATGTGGGCTCAGTAGGTGAAGGCAGGATTCAATGGCTAAGACAGCGGTGGTAAAAACGCAGCCCAATTTTCTGGAGCAAGTTAAGGCTTCCCCTGAGCGCATTAAATTGTTTTGTGGAGATGTCCGCAACGAATTGCGCAAGGTCACTACGCCTTCGCGCAAGGAAGTAAAAGCCACAACGCTAGTCGTCATTGTGACGGTGTTCATCTTTGGCGTTTACTTCTGGATGGTGGACGGCGTGATTGGAAAATCGCTGGACTCGATTTTCAAGTACTTCAGCACACATTAGCGGGGTCCTGCCGTGTCAACGGGATTGCCGGCGCGCAGGGAGGATATGGAAGACATTCTGAAGAACGAGGGCGGCGAACCGGAAGATACACCGGAGATTGGCGCTCCGACAACACCGGCGGCTTCTGAGCCGCAGCCACCTCCTGGAAACCCGAGGATGAAGTGGTACATTATTCACGCCTACTCGGGATTCGAACGGAAAGTCCGGGAATCGTTGGAGTCGCGTATCCGTGCGTTTGGACTTGAAGGCCGCATGGGCCGGGTTCTAATTCCAACAGAGTCCGTGACTGAGATACGCAACGGAAAGAAATACACGCGCGAGAGCATGTTCTATCCAGGCTATGTTCTAGTCGAGATGGACATGGATGACGAAGTCTGGCATATGGTGAAGTCCACTCCGCGTGTTACGGGTTTCGTTGGCACGGGGCAGCAACCGACCCCTCTCTCGGATGAAGAAGTGCGGCAGATCGTCTATCGCGTCGCTGACAGCAAAGAGAAGCCAAAACTCAAGATCAAGTACGAAAAGAACGAGTCGGTGCGCATTACGGAAGGTCCGTTTGCAACCTTTACTGGAGTAGTGGATGAGGTAAACGAGGACCGCGAGACTTTGAAGGTAATGGTCACCATCTTTGGCCGCTCGACCCCGGTGGAACTGGAGTTTGGCCAAGTTGAAAAAGTGTTGGGTTAAGTAATTATTCTGGCTGTACCACATTAGCGTCGGGCCAAAAATCCTAGACCCGGGGTGGTGCAAGCACAAGGAAAGGTTCTACAGAATGGCAAAGAAAGTTACAGGTTCGGTTAAGCTGCAGATTGAAGCGGGAAAAGCGACTCCCGCCCCCCCGGTTGGTCCCGCACTGGGTCAGGCGCAAGTCAATATTATGGAGTTCTGCAAACAGTTCAACGCGCGTACGCAGAACAAGGAACTGGCTGGACTGATCGTTCCGGTCGTCATCACCGTCTATAGCGATCGAACTTTTACGTTCATTACCAAGACTCCGCCAGTCGCGGTGTTGTTGAAGAAGATCGCGGGCATTGCCAAGGGCTCCGGTACGCCGAACAAGGATAAGGTCGGCAAGGTGACTGAGGCACAGGTGCTGGAGATTGCCAAGCAGAAGATGCCTGACCTGAACGCTGCATCTCTGGAATCCGCCGTGAAGAGTGTCAAAGGAACGGCCCGCTCCATGGGCTTGGAAGTTATCGCATAAGAGTTTGGTTCAAATTCGTAGTCGTCTAGTTGGCGAGTGCGACCTATTAGCAAAACCTTCTGTGGGTCACTTGGATCACAGTCGTTGACACCACGGTCGTCGCCCCGCCCGGTTTAATCCGGCCCCGGGGACTCGAGGAACGTCAGGATTTTATCTGTGGCGGGAGAGTCGGTAAGCTGCGGCGGTGGGAGACAGGAGCAGGAATGGCAAGGAAATCTGGAAAGAATATTGAGAAGGCACGTGCGCAGGTAGAGGCGCGCCCGTACTCGCTCGCAGATGCAGTGACTCTGCTGCAGCAGGTCAAGTTCGCCAAGTTTGACGAGACGGTGGATGTGACACTGCGTCTGGGTGTTGACCCTAGGCATGCCGATCAGATGGTTCGCGGCACCGTGGTTTTGCCGCATGGGTTGGGCAAGAGTAAGAAGGTTCTTGTGCTCGCGACTGGCGAGAAGCTGCGTGAAGCCGAGGCAGCCGGTGCCGATATCGTCGGCGGCGAAGAACTGGTGGAAAAGATTCAGAAGGAAAGCTGGACGGACTACGACGCTGTTATCGCTACTCCGGATATGATGCGGTCGGTAGGACGTCTTGGTAAAGTACTCGGTCCACGTGGGCTGATGCCAAACCCGAAGACCGGCACGGTTACTTTGGACATCGCCAAGGCCGTTGCGGAAGTGAAGGCTGGCAAAGTTGAGTTTCGTACGGACAAAACTGCTCTGGTTCACGTTCCAGTCGGCAAAATCTCCTTTACCGCTGACAAACTGGTGGACAACGCCAAGTCGGTGATCGGCGCAGTGGTCAAGGCGAAGCCGGTTGCCGCCAAGGGAAAGTACATCAAGGGCTGCTACATCAGCTCCACGATGGGTCCCGGTGTTGCGATCGACACGGTGGCTCTGGAAGCGTCGTTAAAGGCGTAAGCCGCAGGAATGTTTGAGTGGCCGCGAGGCTGCCGGTGGGTGTTCCCCGCCCCAGACAAGATTGAGAAGGAACCAGCATGGCTGTTACAAAGACAAAAAAGATTTCGCAGGTTGAAACGCTCGCCATCGAACTGAAGGACGTGAGCAACGGTTTTGTTGCTGAATATGGCAAGCTGACCGTGGCGCAGGACGACCAACTTCGTAAGTCGATTCGCGAGGCAGGCGCCAAGTACCGCGTGGTTAAGAATACTCTTGCCAAGCGCGCGACGGTTGGAACGGCATTTGAAGAGGTGGCGAAGAATCTGAAGGGTCGCACCTCGATTGCTTATACCCAGGGAGATGTTGTTGCACTGGCTAAGGCCCTGACGAAATACGCGAAGGATAACCCGGAGCTGAGCTTTAAGGCCGGCGTCGTCGAGGGCAATGCTGTCGACGTGAAGCAGATTGAAGTTTTAGCTAGCCTGCCGTCGAAGGACGAGCTGTACAGCAAGCTTCTGTTTCTGCTCAACGCTCCTGCGACGCGGTTGGCAACGGCATTGGCCGGAGTGGGGCGGAAGATGGCCGTTGTTATCGACCAGGGCGTCAAGGAAAACAAGTTCCAGGGCGAGCAGGTTTCGGCCTAGCTTTGCTCTACCCGGCGAGCGCCGGGAAGTGGAGAAGTATTCGGTACTGGGGAGATTTTGTTTTCGCCAGCGCCACGCCGGGAGGTTGCCCGTTGTCGGCCTCAGGTGAACAAATGGATTGAGTTATTTGCTGTGCGAAGCAGGTTCTGTCCGCCGCCTTGTCTGGGGCTGCGGCAGGGGAGTCCCGGGATTTGTGGGACGCGAGTTTAAGTAACGCAGTGATTGCGTGACGGCCGCTCGGCAACTCCAGAACTGTGCTTCCTGCCGGAAATAACCTAACCACAACGAAATTTGAACTTAATTGGAGATATCACCATGGCGGATTTGGCTGCATTGAAGGAACAGATTGTTGGATTGTCGCTGCTGGAAGCTGCGCAGCTCGTGAAAGAACTCGAAGAGACTCTTGGCGTATCCGCTGCTGCGGCTGCCCCGGTTGTCGTTGCTGGTGGAGCTGCTGCGGCTGCTCCGGTTGCCGAAGCTCAGACAGAGTTCAACGTAATCTTGACGGCAGTTGGCGCGAACAAAATCAACGTGATTAAGGCTGTTCGCGAAGTCACTAGCTTGGGCTTGAAGGAAGCAAAGGACTTGGTTGACGGCGCACCGAAGCCGATCAAAGAAGGTGTTACGAAGGAAGAAGCCGAGACGATCAAAAAGAAGTTCGACGAGGCTGGTGCGACGGTCGAAATTAAGTAGTTTTCCGGCAGCATTGTCGAATGCTGTTGCAAGGGAGAGCCGGGGCGGAAATCGCCCCGGCTTCATGACTCGCCCGAAGTTTGAACAATTCGGATATCTGTTCTTGTCCCCGAAAGTACCTTTCTGATGTAAAATAAGTTGATGTGGGATCCTGCCGGGTTTTCCGTCCTCGTGCGTCGATCCTGTATGTTGTGCGTTGGAGCGGGCGCGCTGATTTTAAGATAGCCCGGAAAGCGGAGCGGGTTTGGTGTGGACCGCGGAATTTCTGGGCGTGGAACTGTGCGGCCTCAGTTGGAGGTTGTACGAGTGAGAGAGACGGACGACACAGCAATCCGCATCCTCCGGCTCGGATGTGGTGAGTTGAAGAACAGGCTCAGGAACTGGCGCGGGAAGCTTTCAATTTGTGTACCGGTGTAGCCCAAAGGAAGTTTCAGAAGATGGGGCAACCGTGGCGGACGTTATCATCGGCGCCTAGGGAGTTGTTTGCTTCCGGGCGTGGCTTTTTTTTCGTGTTGTTTGTTTTGAGTCATAGCGCATCAGCCGTGGCGGCATCTGCCGCAAAAGGCGGCGCCCATCTGCAGATTCCGTTGATTCACGATTTCGTAGCTTCACGATTGCAGTCAAGTTCTGTCTAGACGAAGCCTTTGCTGTCCGGTTCGCGGCTGGACGGCGAAATGTCTTGCGTGAGTTGCCGCCTGTTGTCTGGCAGCTCCGATAGCGGCTAGCGAGCCGCACGTTATGTCTTCCGGCGAGCGCGGCGCCGGAGCCCGCAAGCAGGCGGGTATGGCAACCCTGAGGAGTTCAAATGGCAGAAAAGAAAATCGCCAATCGTAAACGACTCGATTTTTCCAAGATCCCGGCGACCATCAAAATCCCTAACCTGATCGAAGTTCAGAAGCGCAGCTATGACCGCTTTCTGCAGATGGATAAACTGCCCAGCGAGCGCGACGACGCAGGCCTGCAGGCAGTGTTTCAATCTGTGTTCCCGATCACCGATTTTCGAAATGTTTCACAACTTGAGTTTGTTGATTTTTCCATTGGCAATTGGGAGTGCAAATGCGGTCACCTGAAAGGGTTGAACCATCTGCGCACTACGTGCCGCAATTGCGGATCGACGGTAGTAACCGACCCATTCCATCCGGGCGAGGTGCTTTGCACGAAGTGCGGCACCTATAACGCGAATACGCCTGATTTTTGTTCCAAGTGCGGCGACCCAGTTGGGATGCAGTTGAAGTATGACGTGCCGGAGTGCGAAGAGCGTGGCATGACCTATAGCGCACCGCTGAAGGTCACCATGCGGCTGACGATTTTTGACAAGGACGCGGAGACCGGCAACAAGACAATCCGCGACATCAAGGAGCAGGAAGTTTTCTTCGGCGATATACCGCTGATGACCGAAAACGGTACGTTTATCATCAACGGGACGGAGCGCGCGATCGTCTCACAGTTGCATCGCTCGCCGGGCGTCTTCTTCGAGACTGCGAATAACCGCACGTACTTCCTTGGCAAGATTATCCCTTATCGCGGCTCGTGGGTCGAGTTCGAGTATGACCAGAAGAACGTTCTGTATGTTCGCATTGACCGCAAGCGGAAGTTCCTTGGAACGATCTTCCTGCGCGCTCTCGGACTGCGCACGGACGAAGAAATTTTGCGCACGTTCTATAAGATTGACCGGATCGCGCTGAAGGACAAGAAGATGTTCTGGACGCTCGACCCGACCGGCGAACGTCCGACGAACCTGCTCGGGATGAAGTTGTCGCGCAGCGTGAAAAACAAGGCTGGCGAAGAGATTGGTCACTCCGGACGAAGGGTAACGGGCAGCGTCCTAAAGAGTTTCCACGCGAATCAGATCACCGAGGTCGAAGTGGATCTGAGCGATCTGGAAGGCGCGTACACGGCTGCCGATATAGTGGACACCAATACCGGCGAGGTGCTGCTGGAAGCCAATAATGAGCTGACGGCCGAGAAGCTGGCGAAGATGCTTGATGCCGGCGTGGTGGAAGTCGATCTGTTCTTCCCTGAGCGCGACGACGTGGGTACGGTGATCGCGAGTACTCTGCACCGCGATTCCGTCAAAACGCCACAGGAAGCTCTGATCGAAATCTACCGCAAGTTGCGTCCGGGCGACCCGCCGACGCTTGATACTGCGACCGCTCTCTTCCATGGTATGTTCTTCGACCCGCGGAAGTACGATTTCTCGGCTGTGGGACGCTTGAAGTTCAACATCAAGCTGTTTGACAACGAAGACGTGGCTGATCGCAGAACTCGCACACTGGAGCCTGAAGATTTTTATGCGACGATCCGTTACCTGCTCAAGATTCACAAGAATATCGGAGCGGTAGACGATATCGATCACCTTGGCAACCGTCGCGTGCGCGCGGTTGGCGAGTTAATGGAGAACCAGTTCCGCATCGGCTTGGTGCGTATGGAACGCGCCATTAAGGAAAAGATGAGCGTGTACCAGGAGATGTCCACGGCGATGCCGCATGACCTGGTGAACGCTAAACCGGTGATGGCTGCAATCCGTGAATTTTTCGGTTCGTCACAGCTCTCGCAGTTTATGGATCAAACCAACCCGCTATCTGAAATCACGCACAAGCGCCGTCTTTCGGCTCTTGGGCCGGGTGGTTTGTCACGTGAGCGCGCTGGATTTGAAGTTCGAGACGTTCACCCGACGCACTACGGCCGCATCTGCCCGATTGAGACGCCGGAAGGTCCGAATATCGGTCTGATCTCCTCGCTCAGTTGTTATGCGCGGATCAACGAATACGGTTTCATCGAATCGCCGTACCGTCGCGTAAAAGATGGCCGCGTGCACGATTACGTCACCGTGCTCAATGCCGGTGACAGCGGATACAGAGTCGGCGAACACCTGGACATGGATGATCTCCTTCGGGTGAATGTCGAACTGAGAGAAAAGAACAAAAAACTCATTGATTACGAGCCGTTCTCCTTCTACCTTTCCGCATGGGAAGAAGACAAATGGGTAATTGCACAGGCAAACGCGGAACTCGATGAACGCGGAAACATCGTCACCGAACTGGTGAACGCCCGTAAGGCCGGGAACTTTGTTCTGGTCAATCGCAATGAAGTGGATTACATCGACGTCAGTCCAAAGCAGCTGGTTTCGGTGGCCGCGTCGCTGGTTCCCTTCCTGGAGCACGATGACGCGAACCGCGCACTGATGGGCGCCAACATGCAACGCCAGTCGGTTCCTCTGCTTCGCGCACAGGCTCCGATTGTCGGCACCGGTATGGAAGGCGTTACCGCGCGCGACTCCGGCGCCGTTATTCTTGCCCGCCGCTCCGGCATTATCGATTCGGTGGACTCCGAACGTATTATAGTGCGCGTTGAAGGCGAGCATCACCCCATGCAGCTTTCGCGCGAAGTGGGCAGCGACATTTATCAGCTCACCAAGTTCAAGCGCTCGAACCAGAACACCTGCATCAATCAGCGCCCGATTGTGAAGAAGGGCGACCGGGTGGTCAAGGGACAGGTCATCGCCGACGGTCCGTGCACGGACAACGGCGAACTGGCACTGGGACGCAACGTTCTTGTGGCCTTCATGCCTTGGCGCGGTTACAACTTTGAGGACGCGATACTGGTCTCGGAAAAGATGGTGAAGGAGGATTACTACACCTCCGTTCACATCGAGGAGTTCGAGATTGAAGCGCGCGACACCAAGCTGGGACCGGAAGAAGTTACCCGCGACATCCCCAACGTCAGTGAAAGCGCACTGCGCGACCTCGACGAGAGCGGCGTGATCCGTATTGGAGCCACAGTCAAGGCCGGCGACATTCTGGTTGGCAAGGTGACGCCCAAGGGCGAGACTCAGCTTACGCCGGAAGAAAAGTTGCTTCGTGCCATCTTCGGCGAAAAGGCCGGCGATGTTCGCGACACTTCTCTGACGTGTCCGCCGGGTATTGAGGGCACGGTCGTCGACGTGAAAATATTCTCGCGCAAAGGCCAGGAAAAGGACGAGCGTGCCAAGCAGATTGAAGCGATGCACGTTGCGCGTCTGGAAAAGAACCTTTCGGATGAAATCCGAATTCTTACGGACGAACGCCTGAAGAGACTGGATAGTCTGCTGGGTGGCAAGGTCGTGCAGGCTGACTTGCACGATGAGCGCACGAACAAGCGCCTTCTGACCAAGGACCTGGTTCTGGACCGCGAGACCATCGAACGCATTTCGACACGTAATTTGAAGCGCATCAAGCTGAACGATATGGACCCGCGCTGGCGGGAGCAGATCGACGAGATCGAGGAAATGACCTCGCGCCAGATTGATGTATTGCGCAAGATCATCCGCGAAAAAATCGAAAAACTGCAAAAAGGCGACGAACTGCCTCCGGGCGTCATAGAGCTGGTTAAGGTTTATGTCGCGATGAAGCGCAAGCTCTCCGTCGGCGACAAGATGGCCGGACGCCACGGCAACAAGGGTGTGATCGCGCGAATTCTGCCGGAAGAGGATATGCCGTACCTCGAAGACGGAACTCCGATGGAAATCGTCCTGAATCCGCTGGGCGTGCCCTCCCGTATGAACGTCGGCCAGATTCTGGAAACGCACCTGGGATGGGCCGGAGCCGAGATCGGCAAAAAGCTTGCCGAGTTGATGGCCGAGTATGGCGACGGCGCGGAGCAAGCCCGCAAGGCAATTGGCGAGCTCTACAAAGATATGCCGTTTGCGCCCGAACTTGACGGCATCAGCGATGAAAAGCTGATCAAGATTGCCCGTGACATGCAGGAACGCTGCTACTTCGCTTCGCCGGTTTTCGACGGATCGAAGGAGTTCGAAATCAAGGCACTGCTGGAACGGGCGGGGCTGCCGACTTCAGGTAAGACCTACCTGTACGACGGCATGACCGGAGATCGCTTCGAACAACCGGTTACGGTGGGCTACATCTACATGCTCAAGCTCTCTCACCTGGTGGATGACAAGATTCACGCGCGTTCCATCGGACCGTACTCGCTGATCACCCAGCAGCCGCTGGGCGGCAAAGCACAGTTCGGTGGCCAGCGCTTTGGTGAAATGGAAGTTTGGGCGCTGGAAGCCTATGGCGCAGCGTACATCCTTCAGGAGTTACTGACCGCGAAGTCCGATGACGTTTACGGCCGCACCAAGATCTACGAGGCCATCGTCAAGGGTGAAGCTGCGATCGAGCCGGGCGTGCCTGAGTCGTTCAACGTGCTGATCCGCGAATTGCAAGCGCTTTGCCTTGATGTGGAACTGGTCAAGGCCAGGCCGCGCGTTCCAGTTGAGCCCGCTCCGGCGGCGGCAGACTAGCGATTTAGACGGTGGCCGCTGGTCGTCAGTCGGCGTCCACCGCTCTCTCGCTCTCATGAGTTGAACCTGCAGGTTGCGCTTCCGGCAGCAGGCAGGGAGAAATTACGGCTCCCACATAATTAGCTCTGACGGCTAATGGAGGGGAGCCGACGACCGGAAGCCGAAGGCGGCCGCGCAAGGCCGCAAGTCCTGGACGCTTACCGAACGTCCAGGTGAGGAGGCAATTTGTACCGATCGAATCCTTTTGAACTCGGAAACAACATTGCGGATTTCGACGCCATCAAGATCCAACTCGCCTCGCCGGAGAAGATTCGCAGCTGGTCGCACGGCGAAGTAACCAAGCCGGAAACGATCAACTATCGTACCTTCAAGCCGGAGCGCGATGGTCTATTCTGCGCCCGTATTTTTGGCCCGGTCACGGACTGGGAGTGCTTGTGCGGCAAGTACAAGCGCATGAAGCACCGCGGCGTCATCTGCGACAAGTGCGGAGTCGAAGTTACGCTTAGCAAGGTGCGTCGCGAACGCCTCGGTCACATTGAACTGGCTTCTCCCTGCTCGCACGTGTGGTTCTTCAAGGGGCTGCCAAGCCGCATCGGACACATTCTGGATATTTCTCTGCGCGACCTGGAAGCCGTGCTGTACTTCGAGGCTTATGTAGTGGTTGAGGCCGGCGAAGAAGCGCCGGTCAAAGAGCGCGACATTATCAAGGACGAAGTAAAGTTCCGCGAACTGGATCAGCAGTTCCGCGCCACCGGCTTCAAGGCCATGATGGGCGCGGAGGCAATCAAGGAACTGCTCAAGCGCGTCGATGTGGAGACCGCTTCGGTAGAGCTGCGCGAGAGAATGCGCGCCGAGACTTCACTGCAGAAGCGGCTGAAATATGCCAAGCGCCTCAAGGTGGTCGAGGCCTTCCGCAAGAGCGGTAACAAGCCGCAGTGGATGATTCTCGACGTGATTCCGGTCATTCCCCCGGAATTGCGTCCTCTGGTTCCTCTGGATGGCGGCCGCTTTGCTACTTCGGATCTGAATGATCTGTATCGCCGCGTCATCAACCGCAATAACCGCTTGAAAAAGCTGATGGATCTGCATGCCCCCGAAGTCATCGTACGCAACGAAAAGCGTATGTTGCAGGAGGCGGTGGATGCACTGTTCGATAACGGCCGTCGTGGCCGGGTACTGCGCGGCGCCAACAACCGTCCGCTGAAGTCGCTTAGCGATACGCTTAAGGGCAAGCAGGGACGCTTCCGTCAGAACCTGCTCGGAAAACGCGTTGACTACTCTGGCCGCTCGGTCATCGTGGTTGGCCCGGACCTTAAGCTGCACCAGTGTGGCTTGCCTAAGAAGATGGCGCTTGAGTTGTTCAAGCCGTTTATCTATCACCGCCTGGAACAGACGGGCCACTGCAGCACCATCAAACAGGCCAAGGAGATGGTGGAGCAGCAGGAATCGATCGTGTGGGACATCCTAGAAGAGGTCATCAAGGACCATCCGGTGATGTTGAACCGCGCTCCAACCCTTCACCGCCTAGGCATTCAGGCTTTCGAGCCGGTGCTGGTGGAAGGCAAGGCGATCAAGATTCACCCGCTGGTCTGCACCGCGTTCAACGCCGACTTTGACGGCGACCAGATGGCCGTTCACATTCCGCTGTCGCCTGAGGCACAGGTGGAAGCCAGCGTCCTGATGCTTGCTTCGCACAACATTCTATCGCCCGCGTCGGGCCAGCCGATCACTGTTCCTACGCAGGACATGGTGCTTGGTATCTACTATCTAACCAAGGCCAAGGTAGATGCCAAAGGTGAAGGCCGCGCCTTCGCGAACATCGAAGAAGTGCTGCTGGCGCGCGAGGCCGGAGAGGTTGAAACGCTGACCCCGATCCGCCTGCGCTATACCGGAGAAGTCATCGATCTGACGACGGCGTACGACGATCAGGAGATCGTTCACACGGAACCCGTGCAGCTTAACCGTCAGTTTATTAACACTACGGTGGGGCGCGCGATCCTGAACGATCGTCTGCGTGTTGCCGCTCCGGAAATGCCGTACATCAATGGCTTGCTCAAGAAGAAGGGCATCAGCCAATTGGTGAACTACTGCTACCTGAAGTTCGGGCTTGAGACCACCGTTCGCATGTTGGATGAGGTCAAGACGCTGGGCTTCATGGCTGCAACCAAGTCGGGCCTGTCGATCGGTATCGACGACATGGTCATCCCTGCTTCAAAGGCCGCGGTGGTTAACGACGCCCAGAATCAGGTGATTTCGGTGCAGCGCCAGTATCTGGACGGTGCCATCACGGGGGGCGAGCGCTACAACAAGGTTGTCGAAATCTGGTCCGGCATTACGGAAAAAGTGGCCGACGAGATGTTCGGCGACATGCAGAAGCGCGACAAGGCTGGCGTAATCAATCCGATTTACGTCATGGCCGATTCGGGCGCTCGCGGTTCGAAGCAGCAGATTCGTCAGCTCTCCGGTATGCGCGGATTGATGGCCAAGCCTTCCGGCGAAATCATCGAAACACCGATTACGGCGAATTTCCGTGAAGGTCTCACCGTGTTGCAGTACTTCATCTCGACGCACGGCGCTCGTAAGGGTTTGGCCGATACGGCACTGAAGACCGCTGACTCTGGCTACCTGACTCGCCGCCTCGTGGATGTTTCGCAGGACGTGATCATCAGCGAGTACGATTGCGGCACGGCCGATGGCATCTATGTTGGCTCGATTGTGGAAGCCGGCGACGTGATCGAGGCGCTGCGCGACCGTCTAGTGGGCCGCGTTTCGCTGGAGAGGATCAAGGACTACGAAGGTAACGTAATCGTCGACATCAACCAGGAAATCACCGAGGACCTGGCCGGAGACATTCAGGCTGCAGGCATTGAGCGCGTCAAGATACGCTCCGTGCTCACCTGCGAATCCAAGCGCGGTGTTTGCGTCAAGTGCTATGGACGTAACCTCGCCTCGGGCCGCCTGGTGGAACTCGGCGAAGCGGTCGGCGTTATTGCCGCACAGTCCATTGGCGAACCGGGAACCCAGCTCACCATGCGTACCTTCCACGTTGGTGGTACGGCATCGCGAGTTTCGGAGCAGTCGCGGCAGGAGGCCAAGAGCAACGGTACCGTGCGCTTCATTAACCTGCAGACCGTGCGGAGCAAGGCTGGCGGCCTGGTGGTGATGAACCGCAACGGCTCCATCGTTGTACTGGGCGACAAGGGCCGCGAAAAGGAGCGCTACGCAGTTGTGTATGGCGCTCATTTAAAAGTGAGCGAAGGCGATGCGGTCACGCTCGGGCAGACTCTGCTCGAATGGGATCCGTACACCTTCTCCATCATTACGGAAATCGGCGGTTCGGTTGCCTTCAAGGATCTGATCGACGGCACCACGCTGCAGGAAGAAGTAGACGAAGTCACCGGCTTGTCGCGTCACGTTGTGGTGGACTCCCCAGATGAGAAGCGCCAGCCGGCGTTGGTCATCAAGGGAGCCAAGGGCAACAAGCGTTACCTGATGCCCTCTCGCGCTCACCTGATGGTGCAGGACGGCGACGAGGTCTTCCCGGGCGACGTGCTGGCGAAGATTCCGCGCGAAACCACCAAAACCAAGGACATCACCGGCGGTCTGCCGCGTGTTGTGGAGCTGTTCGAAGCCCGCAAGCCGCGTGAAACCGCTCTCATCAGCGAGATCGATGGCGTGGTGAAGTTCGGGGAAGTTTCCAAGGGACAGCGCAAGATTTATGTGGTCGCCGACGACGGCACCGAGAAGGAATACTCGGTTCCTCGCGGTATCCACATCAACATACAGGAAGGCGAACGCATCCGCGCTGGCGAACAGCTCATGGATGGACCGCTCAACCCGCATGACATTCTTGCCGTACTTGGCGAAAAGGAACTGCAGGCTTATCTGGTCAATGAGATTCAGGAAGTTTATCGTCTGCAGGGCGTTGCCATCAGCGACAAGCACATTGAGGTCATCGTGCGCCAGATGCTGCGCTGGGTGAAGATCGAGGACGTGGGAGATACGAACTTCCTGCTTGAACAGCAGATTGATAAGTTCCGCTTCCGCGAGGAGAACGAGCGCGTGATTGCTCTCGGAGGCAAGCCCTGCACGGGCCGTGCGCTGCTGCTCGGAATCACGAAGGCCTCGCTCTCCACCGACAGCTTCATTTCGGCGGCATCCTTCCAGGAGACCACACGAGTGCTTACCGAGGCGGCCATCACCGGTTCAATGGATGGACTGCGCGGCCTGAAGGAAAACGTCATCGTTGGCCGCCTGATTCCAGCCGGAACCGGCATGGAGTACTACCGCAACGTGCAACTGGCTCCGGAACTCGAAGCCGCTGCCGAAAACGTTCAAGAGGAGATCCGCAAAGAGCAAGAGGAGTTCGAACGCAATCTCGAACTTATGCGGACCGAAGGCGAGAACGAGACGGAAGAACTCCCCGCAGAAAGCTAACCCTTTTCACCCAATCACATCGGGCCGCATCTCCGGATGCGGCCCTTCTCTCTTCCAGGGAAACGCTATGACCCACAAAGCACCGATCCTCGCATCGTCCGCCGCATTTACGGTCCGCCAGGCAACAGAGGATGATATTGCCGAGATGGTGGAAGTGATAAATGCCGCATTCGACGAGGAAAACTTTTTCGCCAACCGCCCTCGTACCAACCGGGAGCAACTCGTCGAGCACTTCCGTAGTGGGTACTTTCTTCTCGCTTATAAGGCTTCGCGGTTGATTTCTTCGGTGTATTACGAATTAAAGGGCGAACGCGGCTACGTAGGTATGTTGGCCGTGCATCCTAATAATCAGGGCTGCGGAATTGGGCGCACTATGATGCAGGCCGCCGAGAATATGTTGCGGGACCATGGGTGCAAGGTTGCCGAAATCTACGTGGTCAGCGTTCGAACTGCGCTGCTGCCCATTTACCGCAAGATGGGGTATCAGGAAGCTGGAACGGTTCAGCTTCCCGAGGAACTTAGAGAGAAGCTTACGATGCCGATTGAGCTGATCCGAATGGAGAAGCAGCTTTAGTCCGGCAGTAGGGAAGTATCGAAATCTATATGCGAGGTAAAGAGCATGAGTACCAGATTCGCGCGCAGGATGAGTGGTGTTCGTGCTTCGAGCATACGTGAGATGCTCAAGGCCACCGAGCAGCCAGGCATTATCTCGTTTGCAGGCGGGCTTCCCGCACCAGAGCTTTTTCCGGTGGACGACATTCGTTCGGCCACCGAGCGTGTCTTCCGTGAAACGGCTGCCTCGGCCCTCCAGTATGGTCCAACCGAGGGCTGTTCCTTGCTTCGGGAACTGCTCGCGGAGAGAATGCTGAAACGTGCGGTTGTGTGTTCAACGGACGATCTCCTCGTCACGACCGGATCTCAACAATCTCTCGATCTGATCGGAAAGATTTTTCTGGACGCAGGAGATTGTGTCCTCACAGAGAGTCCCACGTATCTGGCAGCCATCCAGGCGTTCCAGGCCTACGAGCCTCGTTTTATCACAGTTCCTACCGATGAAGAGGGGCTCATCCCCGAAGCGCTGCCCGAGCTGATTGAACGCGAACAGCCGAAGCTCCTTTATACGATTCCAAATTTCCAAAACCCTACGGGCGTCACACTTACCGCGGAGCGACGCCGCATTCTTTACTCCATCGCAGCGCGTTATGGGCTCATCGTGGTGGAGGATGATCCGTACGGGATGCTGCGTTACTCAGGTACAGCCATTCCGTCTATCAAGTCGCTGGACACCGACGGGATTGTGATTTACCTCAGCACAGTTTCAAAGACGATCGCGCCCGGTCTTAGAGTTGGTTGGGCGGTCGCAAAGCCGGAGATACGTCGCGCCCTGACAATAGTGAAGCAGGCGGTTGATCTTCATACCTCAAGTCTGGATCAGCGCATTGTTTACCGGTACCTATCAGACTTCGACATTGACGTTCATATCGAGCGAATCCGCCGATCGTACGGGGAGCGCTACTCCGTCATGAACTCCAGACTGGAAGAATGCATGCCGGCTGGATTCACCTGGACTCATCCAGAGGGAGGAATGTTCCTCTGGGTCACTTGCCCTGAAGAATTGAATACCTGTGAGCTAATGCCTGGAGCACTTGAGCGCAAGGTGCTCTTCGTGCCTGGGCAGGACTTTTTCCCCGATGGTGCAAGCCGTCGATTCATGCGCCTGAATTTCTCTAATGCGTCTCTGGCGCAAATTGGGGAAGGTATTGGTCGTCTGGCGGACGTTTGTGCCGCCGCGGTTCGCAACCTGCCGGTTGCGCAGCGTTGCTGAAACATGGGATATCGAGGGGTTGCCTGTTCCTAAGGCGCATCTGGTCAATTACAATCAGCGTGCACCTCTATGCTGCGATTCCTTAAGCACGTTCAAGTCGCTGTCTGGATGACGCTGGAGCATGACCAGTTTTCCGTGGCGAAGGCTGCGGCGTACTCGGCTATCATTACGCTTTTTCCGGCTGTACTTTTGATTTCGTCGATCCTTACCGCATCTCACAGCACGCTTAATTTTATTCGCGAGATTTCCTTTGCCATCGGCGGAATCATGCCGGCTGGCACCGCGCCTGCGATCCTTACATTTTTTCAGGGCCACAAACCTGCGCCTGGACGCATGATCGTGACCACATCGGTGATTACGCTGTGGACCGGCTCCGGCGTCATGATCTCCTGGATGGAAGGCTTCCGGCGCGCCTATCAGATGCCGAAAATTTGGAACCTCACGAAAGAGCGGCTCATCTCTTTTCAGCTGGTATTCCTGGCCGGGATTCCAATGGCGTTTGCCAGCTTCCTGCTGGCCTTCGGAAATCAGATTGAACACTGGGTGGCCTTTCACACCAACCATGAGCTTGACGTGTACTTTCTGGCATTGTGGACGGTGATACGCTGGCTTATCGCGCTGGGAACATCGGTAGCGGTCATTGTACTCATCTACCATCATGGATTACCGCGTACTCAGCCTTGGCACAGAGTCCTGCCGGGATCGGTGCTGGCAACTGTCCTGTGGTTTGCCTCCACTACTGTTTTTGGTTGGTATCTCCGTCACTATGCGGACTACAGAGTCATTTACGGCTCGGTCGGCACCGCCATCGCTTTACTTATCTGGCTTTACATTGTGTCACTCGTGATTCTGATCGGGGCAGAGTTTAACGCCTTGCGTTATCCGCGTTATCTGTTCGGAAGTTTTTCCGAACTTAAGGTTGTTGCCACTGCCGAAGAGCGGCGTCCAGAGGGGAAATGACTGAAGCTCTGAAAACAGCAGTCGCCGGAGAAAATCAACCGGAGCCAGCGGCCCGACGCCGCGCAAAGATCGTATGCACACTTGGCCCCTCTTCGGACACAGAGGACAAGATTCGCCAGCTTCTGTTGCTTGGAATGGACGTTGCGCGCCTGAATTTTTCTCACGGCAGCCAGGAAGAACACGTGCAACGCATTCGCAGGCTGCGCGAAGCGGCCGCGGAATTAGGACGTACCGTTTGTATTCTGCAGGATTTGCAAGGCCCCAAGATCCGCACGGGCTCGCTGCGCAACCATGCTGCGGTGAATCTGGTGCCCGGCTCGAAGGTTACGGTCACGAACAAGGAAATCGAAGGCACGGCCGAGGTGTTGGGTACCACCTTCAAGACCCTGGCGCGTGAGGTCGAAGTCGGCTCGCGCATTTTGCTCTCCGATGGGCGCCTGTCACTGAAAGTTCTTGAGATTCAGGGTGACGACGTGCTCTGTGAAGTGGTCGAAGGCGGAATGTTGGGAGAGCATCAGGGCATGAATCTTCCCGGCGCTGTCCTGAGCTTGCCGTCGCTGACCAGCAAAGACAAGGAAGATCTTGCATTTGGACTTTCGGCAGGGGTAGATGCGGTCGCGATTTCGTTTGTGCGCAGCGCCGCCGATATTCGCGCAGTGAAGACGATCATCGATGCCGCGGGTTGCGATACTCCGGTAATCGCCAAGCTGGAGAAGCCTCAAGCGATTGAAAATCTCGATGGGATTCTGGAGATTGCCGATGGCGTCATGGTGGCTCGCGGCGACCTTGGCGTGGAAGTCGCACTCGAAAAAGTTCCGATCATTCAAAAGCACATCATTCGGCGTGCTTTGTTCTGGCGCAAGCCGGTCATTACCGCTACGCAGATGTTGGAATCCATGATTCAGAACCCGCGTCCTACCCGTGCCGAGGCCAGCGACGTTGCCAATGCGATTTATGATGGAACAGACGCAGTTATGCTCTCCGGCGAAACCGCCGTTGGCAAATACCCATGTGAGGCTGCGAGCATAATGGCGCGAATTATAGTCGAGGCCGAATCGGATATCCAGAAAATGAGCGCATCACGGCACCGCTGCGCTAAAGAGTTGACGATACCAGAGGCAATCTGCGAAAGTGTGGCTCATGTAGCGGAAGAATTCAAAATGCATGGCATCGCTGTTTTCACGGCAACGGGAAACACGGTGCGATTGGTTTCCAAGTATCGGCCACGTGCTGAGGTCTATGCCTTTTCGAGTGCGCCAGCCGTGTGCAACCGGATGAATTTATACTGGGGAGTGCATCCCGTTCTAATCAAGGCACCGGGCACCGTGGAGTCCATGATTGACGCGACAGAAATCGAACTGCGGCGTGCCAAGGTAGCAAATACCGACGACGTTGTGGCCATTGTCGCTGGAACCAGTCTGGGGACAGCCGGCTCGACAAATTTTGTCCTACTGCATCGAATTCGCTCCCTAAGCGAGACGGGCAGGCGGTAATATCGAAGAAGACTACCAAAAAGGTTCCAAACCATGAGATTTCCAATCCGTTCAATGGCGATTATGAAACCGCATCCGGGTAAGCGGCCGGACCTCATCGCGTTTCTTCGCGAGTTTTATACCATGATGTGCACCAAGCAGTACTCGCGCGACCTGCTGCTTCAGGACTTGAAGCATCCGGACGATTTGGTACACATCCGGTACTGGCTCTCGGACGAGGCCCGCGATGCCGCCATGAATGACCCGGATGTACATCATTACTGGAAGGATCTGGGTGCGTTCGGGAACATAACCACGATCTACGAAGAGCTGGAGCCGATCTTCTCCACCCGGGAGGGTATCCCCGGCGATGACATCATTCAAGCCGCAACTAAATCGGACTCTGCGTAGCCGAAACGCCTCAGCTCGCCCGCGCGAGTTTGTAGCTTTGGGCAGTACCACGCAAAATCGCATCGCGCATACGTTTGGAGCGCGACCTCAATTCACCCAGCCGGAGTCGTCGTCCTTCTTGTCCAGCGGAGATCTGCGGAAATTTCCGTGCTCGTCGAAGCTTCCAACATTCTTGTTTTTGCGCATGTACACCTCGAATTTCTTGGCGGCCCGTCTGCGCTTCCATTTGTAATAGCGATTGCGAATTCCGAAGACGCCTTCCGAAGCAGCAGTCTTCAAGCCGTAGCGTGGAATGAAGCGCAGGTATATCCAGCCAAAGAGCGCACCGCCCAGGTGAGCAAACTCGGCAATGCCATTCGCTCCTCCAAAGGCGCTCACGAGTGCAACGAAGATCCAGATCGCCACAATATAGCGAGCCTTGATCGCAATCGGAAACGGAAACACGTAGACCTGCCGGTCGCCGTTGAGTATTCCGAAGGCGATCAGCAGACCATAAACGGCTCCGGAAGCGCCGATCGTGGCCTGATGCCAGATCTGGCCCATAATGGCGAACAGGGGAATCTGTACATGCTGGAATGCCACCATGCCCAATGCGCCCACGCCGAGAGTCGTGAGTGCCGCGCCCAGTACGCACCAGAAATAAAACTCATAAAAGCGCCGCGTGCCGAAATCCATCTCGAACTGCGCGCCAAACATCCATAGGCCAAGCATGTTAAACAGCAGGTGCATCACTGTATGCGGGTCGTGAAAGAACGAGTATGTGATGAGCTGCCAGACCCGGCCATGCATCACCAACACAGGACGCAAATAGAGGTAATAATCGGCAAACGTCGCCAGTATCGGCACCGTCAGTCTTGAAAGCATCATTACCAGAAACACCGCCACGTTGGCGATGATCAGTTTTTTCACCGCGTGCGTGAACGGCGGAAATCCAAAGGTCGATACGGGGCCACCGCGTGCCATAACTCTCCTCTGCATCGAGGTTAAAGTGCCGGATGCGCCGGCATGCGCGTTGTATGTGCGCTGTGAAACGCGCAGACTGCTGTCACAAGATTATCCTTCGAGCAGGGCATTGTGATCTGAAATTTTGCTTCCGTTGAAGCTTTGTGTCCACACCGGAGATGTTGTTTCTAGTTGCGGGTTCAGCCGCGTGCGAATGGTGGCCAGACAAACAACTCGCTCTCGTGAGCTTCCTTTTTGATGCCGTTCTGTTGCTACTGGTGACCATAAATTATCATGAAGCGATAAGTTTATAGAAAACAGAAGAAGGTTGCGCGCTCTTACCTTTGGGCATCCAATCGCTCGATGTCGGCACCGCTCGGCGGATAATGCTTGACGCTTTCCAGAGGAGAATAATAAATATAATTGCAGGCCTGAGGGAGATTGCAAGCAACTCCGGCCCTGGTAACGAGGAGGCAATTATGGTGATGTGCCCAGAGTGCGAGAGCAATCTGGATGTTGAAGAAGATGAACTCGATGAAGGCGAAATCATATCTTGCTCAGAGTGCGGCAATGATTTTGAAGTAGTCGGCGTTGAACCTCTGGAACTGACGAAGGTTGGCGAAGAGGATGAACTGGATGAGGAAGACAGCGAACTCGACGACGAGGGCGATTACTAGGCGACGCTTTCAGGTTTCAAGCGGTTCCAGTGGCTCTGCTGCGTTGACTGCTGACCTGCGCGCCTTCCTCCCGAACTCTGTGGGTGATGTGGTCTGTTCTCACTTTCGGAATGCCGTGAGGTCCGGAAGTGAGAACGGCTCAAACCTAGCCGAATACGTCCTTGCTTCTGAACTGAAACACGCAAAAGACAAACTGTGGACTCTGCGTTTTACTGGGAAAACACGGCAGTTTCGGCGTGCATCCCGAGGAGTAGCAGGACTGCTGAGGTGTTACGATGCGGCGTGTAATGCTGATTAGCGCGGTGATTGTTTGTTTGTCCGCTGTTTTGTGCGCTCAGGTTTCTAAAAGCAACGATACCTCTGTGGCGCGCAATTTGAGCGGCACTGTTCTTGATAAAACAAATCAAGTAGTTCCTGGCGCCATTGTCTATCTCAAGAACACTCGAAGCTTTGCCGTGGTTACTTTCATAACCGGGCAGGATGGCAGTTACCGCTTTAATAATTTATCGCCAAACGTCGATTACGAAGTCCGAGCTGAGTCGAATGGCCGCAGGAGCCAGACGAAGACCTTGAGTTCCTTTGACAGTCACAAGCAGGCGCACATTAATCTCAAACTCGAAAAATAACAAAAGCTCAACTTGAGCCCAAATTCCAGACTGAGAGAAAAGCCGCCCGAAGGCGGCTTTTCCCCAAAGAGAAATTACTTACTCATTCGAACCGTGTTTCCAGTCAAGCAGTTCGCCGATCGTCGAGGTACCGGGCGAAGACTGCGGGTGCTTGTAGGCTTCCACGTCGGCGCGAGTTGCTTCCTCGCCCACAGCGCGAATGCTTAAGCCCACCTTCTTCTCGTCCGCGTTCATCTTGATAATCTTGAACTCGTACTCCTGACCGGGCTCTAACGGGAGCTGCTGGCTGTTTGCGTCAAGCGCTTCGGAGTTATGGCACAGGCCTTCAACTCCATCCGCGAGCTCGACGAATGCGCCAAAGCTTGCAAGGCGAAGGATCTTTCCCTTAAGCACATCGCCTACGCGATGCTGTTCGAAGAAGCTCTCCCACACGTCGGGCTGCAGCTGCTTCACACCCAGGGACAGGCGGCGATTATCAGGCTCGATGGCCAGTACAATGGCCTTGACCTTGTCGCCTTTTTTCAGAACTTCCGAGGGATGCTTGACGTGCTTGGTCCAGCTCAAATTGCTGACGTGCACGAGGCCGTCGATACCATCTTCGATTTCAATAAACGCGCCGAAGTCGGTCAGATTGCGGACCTTGCCTTCGACGATCGAACCCACGGGGAACTTCTCGTGCAGACTTTCCCATGGATTCATCTCAAGCTGCTTCAGGCCCAGCGAAATACGGCGTTCCTGCGGGTTCACGTTGAGCACCACGGCTTCCACCTGATCGCCCACGTTCACCAGCTTCGACGGATGCTTCATCCGCTTCGACCAAGTCATTTCGCTGACGTGCACCAGGCCCTCGATGCCCTGCTCCAACTCAATGAACGCGCCGTAGTCGGTCACGCTGATCACGCGTCCATGCACGCGCGCGCCGATCGGGTAGCGCTCGGCGGCGTCCAGCCATGGATCGGGAGTTAGCTGCTTGAAGCCCAGGGAAACCCGCTGCTTATCGCGATCGAACTTAAGAACTTTTACCTGGATCTGATCGCCGACGTTGACCAGATCGCGCGGATGCGTCAGGCGGCCCCAGCTCATGTCCGTGATGTGCAACAGTCCGTCGATACCACCCAGGTCAACAAACGCGCCGTAATCGGTCAGGTTCTTCACTGTGCCGGTCAGGACCGCATTCTCTTCCAAATGCCCCATGGTGACTTCGCGCTTCGCGGTCACTTCTTCATCGAGGATCTGCCTGCGGCTGACCACGATGTTGCCACGCTTTTTGTTGACCTTGATAATGCGGACTTCCAGTTCCTGACCCTTGAGGGCGTCCAGGTTGCGTACAGGCCGAATGTCCACCTGTGAGCCAGGCAGAAACGCGCGCGCGCCGAGAATGTCCACCGTCAGACCGCCCTTGATGCGTTCGATGACGTGAGCTTTGACGGAAGCCTTGTCGTTGTGAGCTTTTTCGATCTCGTCCCACGCGTGCAGGCGCTGCGCCTTCTGGTACGAGAGATTTACGTAGCCTTCCTCCGTGTGACCCTTTTCGACCATCACGTCGATGGAATCACCGGGTTGGAACTTAACGTTACCATCGTGGTCTTTGGCTTCGTCCAGGGGCACTACGCCCTCTGATTTAAGGCCAATGTCTACCACCAGGTAGTTGTTGTTGATGCTAACCACCGTACCTTTAAGGACACGGTCTTCGTTAGCTGCGAGTTCGGCTTGCTCTTGCTCGAACGACTCAAGTGCTGTTGCGAAATCTTCCGTCATGTTTTCGTTTTGTGGGTTGCGGGAGGTACCCTCGGCAGGTTGCTCCGGCAAAGTTTTTGAGATGGGGCTGTGTTGCTCGGCTGGCTGGTTGTCCGTTGGCAAACTAGTGTCCTGATGCTGCTCGTGATTTAAAGAGTCGTCGCGGATATCGTCGAAAGCCATTAAGTTCGTGTCTACCTCTCTGCTGAATAAGCACAGGGGAGGCGCGTGATTTAAACGGACTGCTGGCATTCTTTAGTGGAATGGACCTGCTTGCACAGGCTGAAGCAAACCAGCGGCCGGATCCCCCTGCATAGATGCCCGGACAGGGAAACTGCTTTGACTATAGCAATGCCCAAGAATGGAGTCAAACCGGCATTGCCCTAAATAAAGCAATTTAAAAATATTTATTCGTTTTTTTTCGCTTTGCCCTGCGTCAGATTTGGCTTGCTCCGGATCGTTCGTCCCAAAACGGGAACCGCTATTCCTGGACGCTCGTTCGGCGGCTCTCATTTTTCCTCAAGGAATGTTTGCCGTCGAAACCAACCGTCCTTTGGTACTCTTGCCTATATGGATCGCATCGTTACTCCTTGGCGTTATGCCTATATCACCACGGCAGAACGTGCTCCCTCGTGCATCTTTTGCGACCGTGCAACTTCGCGCGAGGTCAACCGGCAAAATGATGAGCGCAACCTGGTCATCTACCGCGGCCAGCATTGCTTTGTCATTGTCAATGCATTTCCTTACACCTCGGGCCACGTAATGATCGTTCCTTATGCTCACGTCGACCAGCTTGACCTGCTGGCTCCTGAGGCCGCGATTGAGATGACCGCGATTGCACAGCGCCTGGAAACTGTCCTTCGCGATCTCTACCACCCGGACGGTCTCAACCTGGGCATGAACATCGGAAAAGCGGCCGGAGCTGGGGTCGCCGGACACATTCACATGCACATTCTGCCGCGCTGGGTGGGCGATGCCAATTTCATGTCTGTAGTCGCGGAGACCCGTGTGCTTCCGGAGGCCATTGAGGTCACCGCGCAGCGCATTCGAGAGAAGCTCGCAGAGTAGCTTTTCTTCGCTCAGGCTGTTTCGATTGGCGCATACACAAGTTTCCTGCGTATTCGTTTACGCGGAATCAAGCGGCAGGGTACGCAGCTTCCCGGAGAGACTTCCCCTAAACGAATCCTCGTGCGCTCTATGAGTTCGTCCATGTTTTCCGCGCTGTATTCTTCGGCCGCGCGGAGAACAACCCTGGCTGCAGCCACGGCGTCCTCTTCGGCGTTGTGGTGCCGGAAGGTGATTCCGAACTCCCGCGCCAGCGCGTCCAGCGAATGCCTTGGCAACTCCGGCCAGCAGCGCCGCGAAAGCGAGCAGCTACACAGAACCTGCATCCTGGCGCACCATACGTCGTAGCGAACCAGTGTCGCCCGCAGTACGCCCATGTCGAAACGGGCATTGTGCGCCACAAGCGTGCGGTCGCCTATCTCGCGCTCGATCTCCGGCCACAGCGCGTCGAACTCAGGCGAGTGCTCGACCATCTGCGGCGTGATTCCATGAACCTGTATGTTGAAGGGGTTGAAGTAAAGCGACGGTGGCCGGATCAGCCACTCCTTCCGCTGAACTATTTCTCCATTTTCCACCACGGCAATGCCCAGCGAACACGCGCTGGTCTGCGCTCCGCTCGCCGTCTCGAAATCAATTGCCGCAAATCTCATCGTTGCACCACTATCCTGCCCACGGTCAACCAGCCAGCATCGCCAGCAGTTCCGCTTCGCTGATCACCTTTACGCCGAGCGAATTTGCCTTATCCAGCTTCGATCCTGCGTCCTCGCCTGCAACCACGTAGCTGGTTTTCTTGCTGACCGAACCACTGACTTTTCCGCCTGCGTCTTCGATCATTTTCTTGGCGTCCTCGCGCGAATAGGTGGGCAGCGTTCCGGTGAGCACGAAGGTCATCCCAGCCAGTTGCGTGCCGCGCACCTTGGCCTCGCCCGTAAAGGTCAGCCCCGCGTCACTCAGTCTGCGCAGCAGCTGGCGATTCTTTTCCTCTGCGAAGAACTCGCGAATGCTGGCGGCTATGCGCGGCCCAACTTCGTTCACTTCGAGCAGCTCTTCTTCGCTGGCCTCCATGAGCTTTTGCATTGAGCCGAAGTGCTCGGCAAGAAACTCTGCCGTGCGCTCGCCCACCATGCGAATTCCCAGCCCGAAGATCACGCGCTCCAGCGGCAGCTTCTTTGAGGTTTCAATTTCTGTGAGGACATTTTGCGCGCTCTTCTTGCCGATGCGCTCCAGTTGCAGCAGGTCTTTTTCGGTAAGTGAATAGAGGTCTGCGATATTGTGCACCAGGCCTCGTGAGAGCAGTTGATCGACCAGCGCTTCTCCCATACCTTCAATGTTCATTACGTTGCGCGAGGCAAAGTGCAGCAGCGATTCTCGCAGTTTTGCCGGACAGTTCACGTTTACGCAGAATGAATTCACCTCGCCTTCCGCGCGAACGATGTGGCCGCCGCACTCCGGGCAAGTCTTCGGCATCTCAAATACACGCGCATCGGACGGACGCTTGTGCTCGCCTTCGTTCACAACCTGCGTTACCTTCGGAATCACGTCGCCGCCGCGCTCCACCATGACCCAGTCACCGATGCGCAAGCCGAGCCGCTCGATCTCATCCTGATTGTGCAACGTTGCACGCGACACTGTGGTGCCGCCAATGAAAACCGGGCGGAGCGCCGCAGCGGGAGTGAGCTTTCCCGTGCGCCCCACAGAGACAAAAATATTTTCGACTTGCGTTACTCCCGCACGAGCTGCGAATTTGTATGCGATTGCCCAGCGCGGAGCCTTGCCGGTGAATCCCAGCCGCTGCCACAGGGCAGTCGAGTTCACTTTCACCACTACGCCGTCGATCTCATAGGGCAATGTGTCCCGAGCGGTCTCAGTGGCATTAACGAAGTTCCACAGCTCTTCGAAGCTTGCGGTCACGATGCGATTCGGATTCACTTTGAATCCCGCCACGCTCAGTTTTTCCAGCGCTTCCCACTGCGTCGCGCGCGCCATGCGGCCATCCTGCAGCAGAAAGTACGAGTAGAAATCCAGTTTGCGCTTAGCCGTAATCTTCGGCTCCAGAACGCGCACGGCTCCGGCGGCGGCGTTACGAGGGTTTGCGAATAGCGACAGCCCCTCTTCTTCGCGTTGTTCGTTCATTGCCACAAAGGATTTCGTTGGCATCAGCACTTCGCCGCGTACTTCGAACGGAGGCTCCAATCCGGCTTCGTTCAGCCGCTGACGCCCAACAGTCAGGGGAATTGACCGGATGGTGCGCAGGTTGGCCGTGACCTCTTCTCCGACTAGGCCATCGCCGCGCGTAATGCCTCGCGCAAAACGCGCGCCTTCGTCCGCGGGTTCATAGTGCAGGGCCATGGAGAGGCCGTCGAGCTTGTACTCGCACTCGTACTCCAGCTCCTGTCCGCCTGCGAGCTCGGTCACACGGCGAGTCCAGTCGCGCAGCTCTCCTTCGCTGTAAGCGTTGTCTAGAGAGAGCATCTGTGTGGAATGTGGCACCTTCACAAATCCCTCGCGGGGCTTGCCGCCAACGCGCTGAGTTGGGGAGTCCGGCGTCATCAGCTCGGGATGCTCGCGCTCGATTGCCTTCAACTCGTTCATCAGGCGGTCGAACTCGGCGTCCGTGATTTCCGGAGCATCAAGCACGAAGTAACAGTGTTCGTGATGGCGAATCTCTTCGCGCAAAAGTTCGGCGTGCTGGGCGGGCGAGTGAGGCTTAACCATACAGCGGAGATTATAGGGCACGAGGGCACTGGTATATCGAGGGCGAACAAGCTCGAACGAATGAGTCAACAATAAGCCGGAAGGTAGCGATCCCCTCGGTTGCCCCATAGGTGGGTGGCACTGTGCTACAATCTCGTCGCCATGAAGGCATCGCCAGCACTTTACGTTCTCTTTGTTCTTCTCGTTTCAGCCTCTGCGACCGCTCAAGTCTGGAGTGGCGATATTACAGTTCACGGTTTATCAGGTGCACAGCTTGTGCAAGCTTGCAGCCCCCTTCGATACGTTCAGTTAGAAAATGGTGCAGTTCCCGTTCCTGAGAAGGACATGGCGGATGCTGCACAGTGCATGGGGTATATATGGGGAGTGGTTTCTATGCTTGAGGTGTACCAGAAGGTCTGTCTTCCAGTTGGAGTGACCTCGCACCGAACCTCGCTCCAAATGGTGAAGATGGTGTTGAAGTATGCTGACCAGCATCCGGAGGAGTTGAACTACTCTGCTCTGGTCTTGATCGCTCCACCAATTGAGAACGCGTTTCCATGTAAGCGACCCTGATTGCAGCGGAGGACTCATCTCAGCATTTACTCACTTTGGCGATCACCTTTTTCAATTCAGCCTCCGCTGGCCGGTTGCCTCTTGGTTGCGCAAGAAACACGTACTCAAGAGACTCGACCCGATAGAGGCCACTCCCATACTGGGTGCCTTCACCCGGCAGTTTCACGAATTCACCTTGCCTTGGCAAACAGGCAAGTCCATCCAATGGAACGAGATTGATGGCACACTTCGGTGTTGCAGGTGTTGCAAATTCCAGGCAGTCCTCACTGACGCTCTTTAGCATGCGCAAGTTCTTCAGTTGCCGCCAAATCTTGTAGTACGCCACGCATAGCGTAGGGATTCCGATCAACGTGACAGTATTCGCAAAAGTTGAGAAGCATCCCATATTCAAATCCTCACCGGCACAGTTGTGCTGCTGTCGATTGTGCTGCAAGAACTTTGGTTCGTCCATCTGCTCGGGGTAGGATGTGACAAGAGGAACCCCGGGCGCGAGTTGCCGCCCGCGCCCGGATGAATGGCGGCGTAGATTGCAGCCCAGTCCTTGGTGGGGGATGTCCTTGTGGAGAAATGGCAGTGTCTGAACTCGATGACCTCGATAATATCGAGGAGGAGCTCAATGAGTTTGAGATAGACATTCGTTGCCTTGTTAGCGAGAACCACCAAATTACGTTGGATGGTATCCAGCGACTGGAAGATGAAGTAATCGATGACCTTACCAAAACATTCGCAAACGAAGAAGATGAGCTTCGCAACTCAGAAGTCCGTCATGCCGGAGCTTACTTTGACGACTTGCGGCGTGCCGCCAACCACACGGCTCTTGTCTCCCTCGTCACTCGACTGGACCACTGGACGCGCAAGTTTTATAAGCAGCTCCCGACTGACTTCAAACGCAATGAAAAGAATAAGGAATCGTCTATGGTACGGCGAATGAAGGTGCTTAATGCGTCTCTGCTAGCCACTGCCCCTATCCCTATCAAGTTTTTCGAGGAGTTAGAAGCAGCGCGGGACGCCGTCATTCACCATGATTCTCAGGCGCGTTGGAAGTACAAGGGGAAGGATTTTTACGTTGCAGACAGCTACACAAAATACGGGGAATTGAATTTCACAGAACAAAACCTCTGCACAGCGATTGAAAACGTTCTGGCGCAGGTGAAATGGTACGACGAACAAATTGCCTCCTCTCGTTGGAGGAACTCAGGAAATCATTCTGAATGAATACAGCCCCATCGAGAAAACCGTTTACAATCGTGGTCGCCGTAATGTTTGCTGGTGTGGAAATCGTGTGTTTATCGGCCGCGGGCTCAACTGGGTTAAAGCTTTGGATATCGGCAGTGCTGCGCTAGACTGTAAACAAGTGAGCTGAGAACCGCATAGACGTTGGCAGATCGTTTCCATAATTCGGCGTTATGCAGCCGCTCCCGACGTTAATGCACACACGGGCTTGTACTTACACTTTGTTTACATTTCTATGGTAAACACAACCCTTTTGGCGCATCGACAGGTCTCCGCCGACCCCGATACAATCTATACATACTCTTAGCGCAGATATGCCGAGCTTCCTGGGTAGCTTCTTATCCCTGTTGCGGGGGCCTGCGCGGACAGCAGACCTAGTGAAAGCTCTCAAACATTTTCTCGTGCGCTATAAAGCCTGGATCATGGCCGCCCTGGCCCCGCTTGGCGGCATCTGGGCCGTTTTCATCATTGCTCTTATCGACGCTTCCTTTTTCGGTATTCCACTCGATCCGGTGGTTGGCTACTACGTTGTAATGGATCCCCGCCGCACCATCATCTATGCCGTAATGGCCTCGGTTGGTTCGGCCCTCGGCAGCACGGTTCCATATCTCATCGGCTACAAGGGCGGGGAAGCGCTGGTGGTCAAAAAACTGGGGCAGCAGCGTTTTTCCCGCATACATGGCCTCTCGGAAAAATACGGCGATTTGGCGCTGATCATTCCGGCGCTTATGCCTCCCGGATTCCCGTTTAAGGCCTTTGCGCTGATTGCTGGCGTTACCGAAATGCGGTACCTGCATTTCCTGCTCGCCATTATTACTGGCCGCCTGCTTCGTTTCCTCATTCTCAGCGGGTTGATCATTGCCTATGGGCCGGAGATTGTGCAGCTAATGGCGGCTGCTTTCCTGCGTCACCGCAACCTGACCCTCGCGATTGTAGCCGCCATAGTGCTGGCGGTCATGCTTATCGTGCGCATCAGAAAATCGCGCAATACAAATGGGATGGAAGCCAGTGTTGTCTAATCAGCAATCCATGCCGGTTCGCGTTATCGGCGCGGGCCTTGCCGGGCCGGAAGCGGCGTGGCAGTGCGCCCGCCGCTGCGTTGCCGTCGATCTCTACGAGATGCGCCCGCAGCGCAACACTCCCGCGCATGAGACCGATCTCTTCGCCGAGCTCGTGTGCTCGAACTCGCTCAAGAGCGACAGTGAAAACTCCGCGCCCTGGCTGCTGAAGCAGGAGATGCGCCATGCGGGATCGCTGCTGATGGAAATGGCGCGCCGCAGCGCGGTTCCCGCCGGACACGCGCTGGCCGTCGATCGCCTGGAGTTCAGCCGTCTTGCAACGGAAGCCATTGCTGCCGAGCCGTTGATTCGTGTGGTGCGCGAGGAAGTCACCTCACTTGAAGATTTCGACGGTCTCACCATACTCGCCAGCGGCCCGCTCACCTCGGACGCGCTGGCCACGGAAATTCAGCGGCTGAGCGGGACCGAACGGCTCTTCTTTTACGATTCGATCTCGCCGATTGTCGAAGCCGATTCCATCGATTACTCCAAGGTTTACAAGGCCGCGCGCTACGGCAAAGGGACAGCCGACTATATCAACTGTCCCATGACGCGCGAGGAGTACGAGGCGTTCATCGCCGCGCTGGCCGAGGCACAATGCGTGGAAGGACATTCGGATGTTGACCGGGCAGGGGAATTGGCTCCTGACGCTCAGTTTTTCGAGGGCTGCCTGCCGATTGAAGAGATTGCGCGGCGCGGGCCGGACACTTTGCGCTTCGGTCCGATGAAGCCCGTGGGACTACGCAATCCGCACACGGGGAACATGCCTTACGCGGTGGTTCAGCTGCGGCAGGAGAACCTGCGCGCGGATTCCTACAATCTCGTCGGCTTTCAGAATCATTTGAAGTTTGGCGAGCAGGCCCGCGTTCTGCGCACGATTCCCGGCCTGGAGAACGCGAAATTTTTGCGCTACGGTCAGATTCATCGCAACACCTACATCAACGCGCCTGCGCTGCTCACGCCTACTCTGCAGATGAAGCAGTATCCGAAGATCATCTTCGCCGGACAGCTTTCCGGCGTCGAGGGCTACGTGGAATCCATCGCGACCGGGTTGCTCGCCGGATTGACCGCCGCAGCGGTTGCCACCGGCGTTGAGCCCATTCCCGCACCCCGCGCCAGTGCTCACGGATCGCTCGTCAACTATATCTGCAGCGCCGATGCGAAGGACTTCCAACCCGCAAACATTACCTTCGATCTGCTTGAGCAACTCGACGAAGCCACCAAGAAGAAAGTGCGCGACAAAAAAATGCGCCATCAGATGGTCTGCGAGCGGGCGCTCGCGGCATTTGATGCATGGTTCCAAAGTCTCGCGCAAGTTCTCCGCGCACGCTGAAGTTTTCATAAATGAAAGCCGGGTGGCCCAGGTTCGCGCCTGTGGTTGGCGCTAACCTGGGATGCAAGCAGTTTTTTGAACGATCTTTGATTTTCTCAGAGCCTCGAACGTCTTATGTTGCCGGTTGTAACAACTGAACGTGATGCTCTGCGACTGCCCCCGACTGTTTTAAACATCTTGAGCGCGCGTCATTTCCAGCTTTCTCTGCTTCCCAGGTTAACTCCGCTTCGCTCCGTGAACCTAGGGCACCTGGCACCCGGCTTTCTTACGTATGTCCAAGCCAAGGGTGCCCCACATCTGCCGTAGTTAGCAGATGTGGGTTCTTGGGGAGCAGAATACACCAACCCGAAAACCGCTCTAATCGCGCTTCTTTAGCTTTTTTGCTTCTCGCGAACTTGTGATTTTCTTCGGCGCGGGCACGAACTCTCTGCGTTTTCGTGGACTAATTTTGATCCAGATCGGTGTGCCCTCGAACACAAATGCGTCGCGAATCTCATTTTCCAGAAAGCGTTGATAGGAGAAGTGCAGCTTCACGTCCTTGTCCGTGAACAGAATGAACGTAGGAGGCGAGACCGCAGCCTGTGTCATGTAGTAGATCTTGACCTTGTTGCGCTCGGGCACCGAGGCGCGCTCGAAATCCACGGTCTTCAGGAAACGGTTCATCTCTCCGGTCGTGATTCGCCGCCATCGCGCACAGGCCACTCGCTCGACGGCTTCAAATACGCGCCTGATGTTCTTGCCGCTCATGGCGCTGACGAAGATGACGGGTGCGTAGTCGAGGAATTTCAGAGTCCGGCGCAGTTGTTCTTCGTAGAGGCGGCTGTCAGCCGGAGGCTTGCCGTCTGTGCGCGCGGTTGTTACCAGATCCCACTTGTTCACCACAACTACCACCGAGCGCCCGGACTCGTGCGCATAACCGGCGATGTTTGCGTCCAGCGCGGAAACGCCCTCGACCGCGTCGATTACCATCAGCGCCACGTCGGCTTCTTCCAGATGTTTTCGCGCCATCACAACGCTCAGCTTTTCGGCCATCAGGTGTGTCTTGCCCTTGCGCCGGATGCCTGCCGTATCGATGAAGCGGTATTGCTTGCCAGCGTGCTGCACCACTTCGTCAATCGCGTCGCGGGTGGTGCCCGCAATGGAGGAGACGATAGCGCGTTCGCTCTCCGTCAGCTGATTCAGCAGCGTGCTCTTGCCCACGTTGGGACGTCCGATGATAGCGATTTTGATTTCGGAGGGCATGCTTTCCAGCAAACGGTCTTCGAGCGCGAGTTCGTCGGGTGTTTCACCTTCGTCCTCGTCTTCGGGGCCGTCTTTGTACCCCAGGTCGTCCATTCCCAGCTCCGATTCTTTCGTTGGCAGAATGCGGCGCGCAAAATTGTTTGGCCTCTTCTCGTCCTCGGTCTCGGGAATCGTCGGAATCACCGTCATCAACTCTTCGATCAGCTCAGCTACGCCGGTTGAGTGCTCGGCGGAAATCGCCCAGAGATTCCTGATTCCGAGTCTCCGGAAATTCTCCGCCTCGGCTTCCAGCTTCGGGTCGTCCACCTTGTTCACCGCCAGATACAGCGGTTTCCCTAGTTTCTGCAGGAGGCGCGCCAGTTCCATGTCCGGGCCTGTCAGTTCGGTGCGCACATCGGTCACCATGACGATGGCCGACGCTTCTTCCAGCGCCACACGCGCCTGCCGGAAGATTTCGGAGGGAATTAGATCTTTGTCTTCGGGCACGATTCCGCCCGTATCTACCACGCGGAACTGCCTTCCGTTCCAGCGAACCTTGCCGTAGAGACGGTCCCGGGTGATGCCGGGCTCGTCGCCTACGATTGCGCGCCGCCGTCCCACCATCTTGTTAAACAGAGTTGATTTGCCCACGTTGGGCCGTCCCACGATGGCCAGTAGCCCCTCGTGTTGGTCTTGCAGAATTTTTGCCACAATGTTGTTCCTGATCTCGCGCTTCGCGCGCTGTAAGTGAAATCGTGAGACGCTCTCGTTCAATCCGGCCGCCTCTGTCGAGTGTGCCTCTCCGGCGCTCCCGCATAGCAGACAAGCCTGGTTCTTTCCCGCCGCACCTGCCGTTACGTCTATTATAAGGGGGCAGTGCCCGAACATACCCAACCCGCGCCTTCCGCCGTGCCTCCTGCACACCAGGTCGAGCTCTCCCGGCTATCGCTCTACCAGTTTTTCGGCCCCGGAGGAGTGCTCTCAAAGCGCCATCCTGCGTACGAATTTCGCAAAGGGCAGCTTGCCATGGCTTCTGCGGTCGAGGAGGCCATTGGCGAGAAGCGCCACCTTATCGTGGAGGCCGGAACCGGAACCGGCAAGACTCTTGCCTATCTGCTCCCCATCATTAAGAGCGGCAAGCGCGTCATCGTCTCCACGGGCACCAAGAATTTACAGGAGCAGCTTTTCTTCAAGGACGTGCCTTTCCTGGAGCGTGCCCTATTTGGCAATTCCACGGAGGGCGAGCCCCGGCTGAAGGTCTGCTACATGAAAGGACGGCAGAACTATCTCTGCCGTAAGAAGCTCTACGAACTCACCGACCAGCCCGTTCTCAATGGGCTGGAGGAAATCAATGAATTTCGCACGCTGCTCGACTGGGACAAGGAAACCAAAACCGGCGACCGCGCCGAACTCGCTACTCTTCCGGAAGCCAGTCCTCTGTGGAGCAAGCTCAACGCCAGCGCCGACCACTGCATCGGCAGCAAATGCGCGGAGTTCGAGCGTTGCTTCATCACGGAGATGCGCCGCAAGGCTGCCGAAAGCGACATCATCATCGTGAATCATCATCTCTTCTTCGCCGATCTTTCGGTGAAGCTCGCCGCGGAAAAAGCTCCCGACGCTGGAGTTCTGCCCACTGCGGCCTGCGTGATCTTTGACGAAGCTCACGAGCTGGAAGACGTGGCGACCAGCTACTTCGGCATCAGCGTATCGAATCTCAAGGTCGAAGACCTGCTGCGCGATCTTGAAATTACGTATCGCGAGAAGAAGATCGTCTCCACCGATCTCCTTCAGCTCTCGTCTCGTTTGCGGGAGCGTTCGCAGTTTTTCTTCTCGCTGCTGCCTGAAGGGGAGGGCCGCTTCGCCTTCAACAACCGCGAGGAATTTTTGGAGGAGTGCGGCTCGGAGTTTCTCGGCCTTAAGAATGTGATCCGTCAGCTTCACTCCGAACTTCAAGCCATTCCCAACAAGCCGGATGAAATCTTCAACTTGATTCGCCGCACTGACGAACTCCACGCCCAGCTCTGCTTCCTGATGGAAAGCCGCGAGAAGAACACCGTCTACTGGATCGAGCGCAGGGGAGGACGCGGCAAGTTCTCGAAGAACGAAAACGTATTTCTCCAAGCCACGCCTATCGATGTCTCGGCCATCCTGCGGCAATCACTCTTCGATCGCTTCGATTCTATCGTTCTGACCTCGGCGACTTTGACGGTAGCCAACGGCTTCGACTACATCAAGGGACGCCTCGGCCTCGAAAATGCCCGCGAACTCATCGTTCCCTCGCATTTCGACTACGAATCGCAAGCTATCTTTTACGTTCCGAAGGACATGCCCGACCCGCGCGATGCCAACTTTACGCAGAAGGCAATCATGCGGATCCGGCAGCTGCTGGAGATCACGCGCGGCCGCGCCTTCTGCCTGTTCACCAGCCTTGCCCAGATGCAGCAGGTTCATGACGCGCTTCTCGGCCAGTTGGACTACCCAATGCTGTTGCAGGGTTCCGCGCCGAAAACCGCCCTAATCGAGCAGTTCCGCAACACGCCTAATGCTGTTCTGTTTGCAACCGCGTCCTTCTGGCAGGGAGTCGATGTGCAGGGCGAGCAGTTAAGCTGCGTCATCATCGACAAAATTCCCTTTGCCGTTCCCAGCGACCCCGTCGTGCAGGCCCGTGGCCGCGCCATTGATGAAAGCGGCGGCAACAGCTTCTTCGATTACTCGGTCCCCGCCGCGGTCATCACTCTCAAGCAGGGCTTCGGACGCCTGATCCGCTCGCTGAATGACCGTGGACTCCTCGTGCTGCTCGACAACCGCATCCTGAAGATGCGTTATGGCCGAGTCTTCATCGAAAGCCTCCCGGGCTACACCCGCACCACGGAAATTCGCAAGGTCGAGGAGTTCTTCGGCTGCGAGTAGAAGTTTCGGAATCTAGTTCTGCTTAGTCCGTGATTCAGGAGGAATCCGGCGATTGAGAATTCAATTGCCTATTGCCCCGTTCCACAAGCCGACTTCACAGTACCAATCAGTTCCTCGATAAGTGACTCGGCGATTATGCGTAAATCCAGATTTGAGTCTCGACAGAACTTGGAGGGTGGAGGTTACTGCTAGCCCATGTCCCCAAATAGGGACATGGGGCGCCCGCCAATGTTTACTCTTTTTGAGATTTAGCCGGCTTGCCGAAGAAACTCCGCTCGAACGAAGTCAGGGCACGCTCGCTAAATCCGAATAGCAGGGGAACCGCCAGAAGAATCAGCATTCTTAGAGCAGCACCGAAGGTAGATACGCTTGTTGAGCTGGCATCTAGCGCCTCCGCAAAAGCGCGCCCCTGAATTGAAATAGGTATGAGCCCCCATCCAAGCAATCCACACCCAATCAAACTTGCACTTGTGCCGACACTAAGGCGGCTCCAGATTAGCCGGTCGTAGGAATCGATTTTTTCGGAACGACACACATCTAACGCTGGGAGTTTTGAAACGACACTGACGCAACTACCTGCTACACCTGCAAATAAAATCCCGACTACACGCAATGGTGCAAAAAGTAACGATGCGAAACGAAACGACAAATAGAAGGAGATGATTGCTGTTAGTGGCAGGGCCAGAGTTGACCAAAAGAGCCACCCCGCGCGGCTTCGCATTGCATCCTCGTAGTCGTCTCTGTATTCTTCCCAATCATCTCTTTCTTTGAAGAGGGCGTGTAACGCGCTTCGGGCACCTTCCGGATTCTCATCTGCGCTGTCTAATTTATCCACCAGCAGCTCACGCAGCCTGTTAGTTTCCGATTTAGGAACACCCCACCACTCCATTAGCTCGAAGGCCAGATGACCTTCTATCTTTATTTCCTCACGTGGACAAAGGTAGGCGCTGAAGGTGGCTTGTCGATCTGCATCATCTGCCAAATCATCCAGTTTGTCGGTGTGCTCTGCTTGTTGGACACTCCCTGCAATTTCCGTTAGACCTTGCTGCACTTTTTTCAGCAACGTACTGTTTATGGCGTCGTTGGCGCTCCGGGGACGTTGTGCCATCTGTTCCACATCAAAAAGCCGCCAAGCAATCCGTGACAGCACTTCCGTGCGACGCTCTTCTAGTTGCATCTTCTGCTTCGCTAGTTTTCGCTTCTTGTACCAACCAGGTACCTCCGGCTCGGTCGACGATTCTGTAAGCATCTTTCGCTCCCGCCCCAACGGGGACTTTCAGAACGACCCATTAGTTAGGGGTCGTGTCAGAAAACGGATCAACAACTTGCTGCGACGCTCGGAATAAAACGCCATCCTTTAAACTTAAATTCTATCAACTCACTGTCTCACTAACGTGCTTTATTGTCCGAATTCTGAAGGGCCCCCAGCTGGATACAGCACCGGCCTTCTAAGGCTGGGCGTACTTTCATATCTGACAGGTGGCCCATTCAAGCCTTCTTTTGGCTTGAGTGGGGCTGGTGGCATCAGAGTTGGCGCGGTTCCAACTCTGGGGGTTGGACCGCGCTCATGTTGCCTCTGCACTTCTCCAGCGACTACAATCACGGCGGTCATTCCCACTCGGCCATTCGCGCCTCGGCGCACAGGGGGCATCCGTCCGGCGGAGCCACACTGGAGGAATTATGAGTACCAACACTGGCGACCAGCGCCAACGCGTAACCGTACATACGCTTGCTGACAAAAAGCGCAAACGCGAGCCTATTGTTTCCATCACCGCTTACGACTATTCCAGCGCGCGCCTCGCCGATGAAGCCGGTGTGGACTTCATCCTCGTCGGCGACTCGGTCGCCCAAGTCATGCTTGGTTATGACAGCACTCTGCCGGTCACCATGGACGAGATGGTGTATCACAGCCGCATCGTGCGCCGTGCCGTGCGCCACGCGCTTCTCGTGGTCGATATGCCCTTCGGTTCCTATCACACCGGGACCCTCGCAGCTCTTGAGAACGCCGTGCGCCTTGTCAAAGAAGGTGGCGCCGAAGCCGTCAAAATCGAGGGCGGCGTATCGCGTGTTCCGTTTATCCGGCGCGTGATCGACGCGGAAATTCCCGTCATGGGTCACATCGGACTCACTCCGCAATCTGTTCACCGCATGGGCGGCTACAAGGTTCAGGGAAAGACCTCACGTGCTATCGAGCAGCTTATGCGCGATGCCGAGGCGCTCGATAAGGTTGGTGTTTCCGCGCTCGTGCTCGAAGGCATTCCGCGCGAGGTTGCTATTCGCATCACTGCTGAAGTTGCCACGCCTACCATCGGCATTGGAGCTGGTCCCGATTGTGACGGTCAGATCATCGTCTATCACGATCTCGTAGGACTTACCTTCAGCTCTCCCGCAAAGTTCGTACGCCGTTATTGCAATGCGGGCACGCTTATCACGGAAGCAATCCAGGCGTATCGTGACGACATCCGCAGCCGTGCATTTCCTTCTGATGCCGAGTCCTATCACCTTCCACGCGATGTGCAGCGAGTGCTCGGCGAGAGTGACAACGATTCGGCTGGTCGGCAGAAATAGGCGATCTAAAAGGAAGCGATGAAGGCCCTGATTACTACTGTTTTTCTTTGCGTCAGCCTGGGCCTAAGTGTGCCCCAGGCTTCAGCCGCTAAACCTTCCCGTGCGTCGCGCCACCGTGCTTACGCCAGGAAAGCGGCTGGCGCTGGAGGCCGGAGCGAATGCGTTACGGGTGTCGGTTTTTGCGTCACTGTTCCTGCTTCCTGGCAGCGCCTTGGCAACGTGTTTGACGATCTTGGCTTCGTGGTCGCCGAGCCTCATTCCGGAACCGATTCAGCCGGATGGCCGCAACTTACGGTTGCAATTATCGAAGTGCCTCAATCGAAGAAAGCCGACGGGACCGCAGGCAGCGCGCCATCGCTCGATGCGCTGGTCGAAAGGCTGCTGACTCCCGGACGTTCGTTCACTTCGGTGGAGACCTTGCAGCGGAGCCATCTCCTAGTCAACGGCGCCGATGCCGAGATCGTCCGCGTCAAACTTCACGACGACTCCAATCAGCCTGAGGTCATCGAGGAGATCGCGCTTATTCAGGGCCCGGAGGGACTTGTATACTCGTTGGCATTGCGTTGTGTTCCACAGGAATTCGCCCGGCTTGAACCGATTTTTCAGAAAGCCGCCCACAGCTGGCGTATCAAAGATGTGGCCGTGCCCGCGCCTGAATCCAAACCCCGGGACGATTCGGAGAAGAAATGAGAATTATCCGTGACATTCGTGACATGCAGTCTGCCAGTCGAGCCGCGAAGGCTCAGGGTTCGACCATTTGCTTCGTTCCGACCATGGGCGCTTTGCATGAGGGGCACCTCTCGCTGGTGCGCTACGCGCGCACGCAGGGAACTCTTGTCGTTGTATCGATATTTGTAAATCCATTACAGTTCGGTCCCACAGAGGATTTCAACCAGTACCCCCGCACTCTTGAAGCCGACTGCGCCAAACTCGAGGCCGAGGGGGTGGAGATTGTTTTCGCTCCCTCGCCCGCACAGATGTATCCAGAGGGAGCCAAGACCGTTGTGTATGTCGAAGGGCTGAGTGAAAAACTCGATGGCCTTTCCCGCCCCGGACATTTCAAAGGCGTGAGCACAGTCGTGGCGAAACTCTTCAATATCGTGAAGCCGGACTATGCCATCTTCGGGCAGAAGGACGCGGCACAGGTGGCCGTGCTGCGTCGCATGGTGCGCGACCTTAATATGGATCTGGAACTGATCGTTTCACCGACTGTGCGCGAAGCTGACGGACTCGCGCTCTCCTCGCGCAATGTGTACTTGACCCCGGAACAGCGCTGCCAGGCGCTGGTGCTGCACCGTGCGTTACTGAAAGTTGAAGCCGAAGCAAAATCGGGAGAGACCAGCGCGGAAAAACTGCGGTCCATCGCTCTTTCCGTACTTGCCTCTGAGCCTGCGGCAAAGCTCGATTATTTAGAGATAGTCAATCCTGACACGCTCGAACCGGTAGAGGACACAAGCAAGGGCGCGCTCGTTGCCGTTGCCGCCGCATTTGGTGCCACCCGCCTTATCGATAACGTGTTGCTCCCGAAGCTATAGAGCAATTGAGGACAAGCATGAACGCGTTCTTAAGCGAAGCCGTGGCTAACAAGTACGACAGTTACTACGACACAACGCTGGGCCAGAAGGTCGATAACATCGAAAAACAAATAGTCGCGAGCTATTTACGGGACATACCGAGACAAGCTGTGTTGGAGCTTGGATGCGGGACCGGTCACTGGACAGAATTTTTGAGCGATATGGGGTTCTCAGTTTCGGCTGTTGATATCTCCGAAGCCATGCTGGCCGTCGCGACTAAGAAGAGCTTGAGAAACGTTATTTTTCAGAAGGCTGATGCAGCAAATCTTCCTTTCAGTAACGAAAGCTTTGGGATCATAGTTTCTATTACCATGCTGGAATTTACGCATGATCCGAAAAAGGTTCTAAGTGAGATTTACAGGGTGTTAAAATCTGGCGGTCTGCTGGTACTCGGTTGTGTGAATGTTAGTTCCGAACTCGGAAAAGCCAAAGATAACCACCAGACTTATCGAAATGCCACTTTCTTTTCTAAAACTGAATTGAAAGAATTGCTGTCTGTTTTCGGTGAACCCAAGATAACTGAATGTGTTTACTTAAGCCCCGCATTTGAAATACTCGACGGCGCAATGGAGAAATATCCTGTTGAAGGGGCTTTTCTGGCCGCCTGTGTGAGAAAAACAGGATAACGAACAACATGGAAATAACACTTGAAATTAGCTATTACCCCCTCCATGACGATTACAACAGAACTGTTTCCCAGTTCATCAAGCAACTTTCTGGACGTCACAATCTTCAGGTCGAGACTGGCGTAATGAGCAGTCTTGTAATCGGCGAATACAACGATGTTATGACTGCGCTGAAAGAGACAATGCAGCCATTTCTGGAGAACTATTCTTCCGTATTCAAGATCTCGCTTGCGAGTGCCTGTAAGCCCTGCAAAACTTTATGAACTCGGGCGTTGTCCAAACTGCCGCCGTTTAGCTCAATTCTTTTCCGCGAAAATCGCTGACTGGGGAGAGTGCTAGAATTTGCATCGTATGCGGTGCTCGCGTGTTTGTTGCTCATTGAGAACGGCTGCTCTGGCTGGATTGGTGCTTTGGCTTGGATGCCTGACGGCGGTCGCTCAGAACAAAGATCTAACCAAGAGGGTCGACGCCATTCTGTCGCGAGCCGATGTTGCGCGCGGTTTCTGGGGCGTTGAAATTGAGGACCTGGAGACAGGACGAGTCCTCTATTCGCGCGATGCGGACCGGCTCTACACCCCGGCTTCCAATGCAAAGCTGTTTACCACGGCGGCCGCACTCGCGCTGATCGGGCCGGACTACCGCATTCTTACCACTGTTGAGTCTGCGACCGCGCCGGATAAGTACGGGCGGCTGAGTGGAGACCTGGTGTTGGTTGGGCGCGGGGACGCGAACCTGAGCGGGCGGGCGCTGCCCTATAACCTGAAGACACAGCGGCCTCTTCCTCCCGCGCATGTGCTGGAGGAGCTGGCCGATCAAGTCGTGGCGCGGGGGGTAAAGGTAATCGACGGCGATATTGTGGCCGACGACAGCTACTTCGTCTATGAGCGCTACGGCGACGGTTGGTCGCAGGACGATCTGGTGTTGGAGTGGGGTGCGCCGGTTTCGGCGCTGGCAGTCAACGACAATGTTGTCTTTGTAAGCATTCTTCCGGCGGAGCGGGTGGGGGAACGTGCTTTTGTGAGCATTTCGCCATTTGCCGAGTGTTTCGACATCGAAAACCGCGTGCTGACCGCTCCGGCAGGCACAGGGCCGCGCAGAGTTTATATTCAGCGTCAGCCGGGGTCGAATCGGCTGGAAATCTGGGGAAACATTCCCCTGGACGATGCTGGGGCGGGGCAGGCGGTAGCGATTGAGGAGCCTGCGGAGTTTTGCGCGCACCTCTTCCGGGAACTGCTGGCAAAGCGCGGCGTGGTCATCTATGGCAAGACCCGCGCGCACCACATGTCGCTGGCAAGCCTGGGTACGTTCACAGTGAACGCCAAGGTTCCTCTTGGTGGAGGTGCGGAAACACAACCTGTGCTTCAAACTCCGGTTGTGCTGGCAGAACATAAATCACTGCCCCTCGGTCTGGATATACGGGTGGTAAACAAAGTCAGTCAGAATCTCCACGCTGAAATGTTGTTACGGCTACTCGGGCGAGAAAAAGGCGCGAACGGCTCAATTGCTGGCGGACTGGAAGTCTTGCGCGGATTCTTGGCGCAAGCAAATATCGCGCCGGAGGAGTATACGTTCAGGGACGGCTCCGGACTGTCGCGCCTGGATCTGGTCTCTCCACGGGCGACCGTCAAGCTGCTGCGTTATGCTGCCAAGCAGACCTGGGGAGTGGAATACATGCAGACTCTGCCCAGTGCGGGAGTGGATGGAACGCTGTCTTCGCGTTTCAAGTCGCTTCGACCTGAAGCGATGCTGCGAGCCAAGACTGGCTCGCTTGAGCATGTGAACACACTCTCAGGGTATCTGACGACCGACAAGGGTGAGCGTCTCGCGTTCTCTATCATGAGCAACAATCACAAAATGACGAAAAGCAGCGCTATCGAAATCATTGATGAAATAGTGCGGAACGCGGAACATATCAAGAAGTAGCGGAGGAAAGGCTGTCTTCGTGGAGATATTCGACTCGCTACTCGATGGTGAGCGGCGGGCAGTTTTGAAGCCTTTCTGAAATTAACGCCGTCCCCTAATAGATTCCAATCCCTGTGAGACCACATGAAGGTTGGAATCGAGTAGTACATACGCCTGAAGGGGGCGCCTCCGCTCGCCCGGATAAAGGAATCTTACGTCGGCGAAGCGTACCAGGTCAGCAGCGACAGGCTCGGCCAGGTGCTCAGCCTCGACCAGCGGAAAGCGAGCCCACTGGACATAGAATCGGCCCAGGGCGGAATTGCGCGCCGCTTGTGTGATGATCGTATTCTCCGGCTTGTAATAGGTTCGGGCGTTATTGCCCGGATCGACCTCAGGGCGGAGCGAATCGACCTCGGTCGAAATGTAGGCCGTGCGTGTTTCGGCAACCCCAGCCCAGCGAAATGGGTTCACCATGTATGGATAAGCTGCGACCCGCAAAGAGGGTACGCCCTGGAACTCGAAGGCTTCCAGAGCCGCAAGAGCGCGCTGGTGCTGGAAGTCGCGTACTCCCCAGAGCGCCACGATAAAGAGCAAAGCTGCGATAGCCGCTCCACGACCCCGAGGGCCGTGTTGTCGCGCCCCGATCTCCTGGTCCACAGCTCCAAAAATCGAGGGCAATACGAGTGCTGCGAGCAATGCGGCCAGCATGAGCGGCTCAATGATGAAAACGATGTCCCAGGAATACCATCGGTCTGAAAACGGATAGAACGGCCGCACCCCATAGTTGCCGACGAAGTCGAGCAGGATATGCGAGTACCCTGCAACACAAGCGAACAGATACAGTAAGCCCCAGCGGCGCGCTTGCAGAGTCCGTGGGCCGTGTTTCCGGCGAAGGCGGTGCCAGAGCGCGTCAACCAGCCACACGATCCCAACGGCCAGTGCCGCGACGACCGGAATTCCAATAAATGTGTGGGTGATGCCGCGATGTTCAATGAGTGTGGCGGCCGAGCCTTTGAACTTCGCCAGAATATCGATATCCGGTATATCGGCAGCAATCGTCATGGTCGCGGTGGCGAGCGCCGTTTTACGGTTGAAGCCTGCGCGAGCAAGTGTCGCACCCGTTAGTAAGTGAGTCAGTGGGTCCATGACGCGAAAATCAGGTTGGCAAGAATTTCCGCCAAAGTCAAAGCGGATTGGCGGCTTGCATGGTCAATCAGGTCTGGCCTCATTCGGATTCCGGGGGAAGCAGCAGGGTCAAAGCATCGGGAATCATGGAGATACGGGTTGGCGGCGGGCTCAGCACCTCACCGTCTGCCTGCACACGCAGGTGAGCGGCCTGTGTGCTGGGAAGGTGGCAGGTGACGGCCTTGGCGGAAACAAACAAGAAGTCCGTATCCGGAGTTCCGATTTCGTCATAGGGGGCAAGGCCGGTGAGTGCCTGCAAGGTGTACTGCAGCATGTGAGAGCGGCTCGCATTTTTCAATAACATGAGGCGCAGGTCGGGCGAGAGCAGGGAACTTCCCGGGCGCCAACGGCGCAGCGGGCCTCCAAAGGAGCGTACCCGCATAGCTACCAGCTCCAGTGACGTGGTGTGAATGACCTGGTTGTCGCTGGTCGTGATCTCCACCCCAAAGGGGACAAAGTCATGCCGGAACAACAACCGGCAGCCGTTCGCGTAGTAGGCGAGATATCCGCCCCGCTGCTTGGCTCGGGCATTGGCGCGGTAGATCAGTTCGGCATGGACTCCGACCCCAGCGGCAACGGTGAAGAATCGTGAGCATCCTGAGCTCTGGATACGTCCCAATGAGATACGCTGCGGGACATAACGAAGAATTTGCGCAGCAGCCCGCTCTGCGCGATCGCCAAGTCCGAGATCGTGGGCCAGCACATTACCTGTACCAAGAGGTATGACGCCCATCATGGCCGTGCTTTCGGCCACGCCCTGGAGAATATCGAAGACCGTACCGTCCCCTCCGCAGGCAAACACAGCGTCGCACCCATTATTGATGGCGGCGCGTGCCTGGTTTCCGGCCGAGCCCCGGTTCTGCGTGGGTTCGACGACAACCTCCACGCCCGCCCGACGAAAAATCTCCGCGACCCGGCGCATGACAGCCGCGCGAGCTTTCAGATTGGCTCCCGAGACAGGATTAAACAGTAATAGGGCTTTATTAAAAGCGGGCATCGATTCTGGCAGGCAGCCTCTCGCTTGTGGAGTATAGCTCAAGGCGTTTGCCGAAAGTCACAACGGGTACGCAGAAACCGATCCGTCGCGTGGGTGCTGATGGATAGTTCATACGGCGGGAACGAACGCGGGTTGGAATGCTGGGCTGCAGTTCTGCTGCGGCGCGCGCTCCGTCGTCTCGGCTTCGTGTTGTGCCTCATCAAAAAGTCGCAGCGCCTCCAGCAGTACAGACTGGGTGCTGCTGGTGATTGTGCGTGGGCACTCTCCGCCTTCGAAGTCAATTGTGAATGTACCTTCGGCCCAGGCTACGGCCTTGTAAACGGCCTCCTCGCCGGTCAGATTTTCCAGGGTCGCGTGAACAAGCTGGCCTTCGCGGAATTGCATTTCGCATTGCCGGGCAGCGTGCGTAATCACGAGACGGCCGGACTTTCGCCCCATATCGAGAGTTTGCATGAGATCCACGACCGACATCTGGGCCAGAGTGCCGCGGAGGCTGGAGGAGTCGGCTGCATTGCGGGTGGCCTTGCTGAGTCCAATGCGGTCGAGAACGCGCTTGACGCGTGCAATCGCTTCTTCGAGGAAAAACGGCTTCTCGATAAAGTCCTCCACCAGCGGCGTGGACCCAGCCAGGGGACCTTTAATGTCGGAATGAGACGCGAGCATCATAACCGCGACGCGGGGAAAGGAAACTCGTAGTTTGGCCAGCAGTTCCAGGCCGTTCAGGCCAGGCATACGGTAGTCGGAAATAACGAGGTCCGGAGTCTGTCTTTCGGCCCGGCCAAACGCCTCGGAGGCACCTGCGAAAACCTCCACAGTGGCAAGGGGCGAAAGGGAGTTGAGCAGCAATTCGCGGATTACCGGATTATCGTCTACCACCAAAACCTGAATGCCCTGAGCCATAACCCTCCTTCATCGCGGAGAAATCAACACTCCCGTCGGCGGTGACCATCGATAGCCACCACGGCCGCCGCTCTTGCGTTCCAACTGTATGTAACGGATCTTGAGGCCCTAGTCTAAAGCCGAACCCGTTGAGGCCAAGGAGAGAATAATAACGCCCTCTTCGCAGAGTGGACAGGACTATTCACTCAATTAAGCCCGACCGGGCTACACTTAGGTGCTAGCTCCACGGTGCTTTTGAGGCTGACAATTCGAGCAACTTTGAAGGGTTCGCCTCTGCAAATTCGGTGCAATGTCCCGGGTACTTCTCCACTGTGGCGGCATCTGCGAGAATCAAAGGTGTGAACAACGAAAAGTTGCAGGTAGCAGTGGTCGGCGTGGGCTCGTTTGGGCGCAACCATGCGCGTGTCTATAAAGAACTTGCCAGCGAAGGCGCGGTCCTGGCTGCGATTGTGGACACGGATATATCGCGGGCAAGGGCCGTGGCGGCAGAGTTCGGAGGGCAGGCCTTTGGCTCGGTGAGCGATATGCTGGCATGCTTCCCGGCGGTAAAAGCCGTGAGCGTAGCCGTGCCTACGGTAACTCATCTGCCAACCGCTCGCGAGTTGATGGAGCGCGGCGTGGACGTCCTGATCGAAAAGCCGCTGGCGGTTTCCGTCGCTGAAGCCGATACCCTCATTTCGCTGGCCAGGCAGCATGGGCGTGTGGCGCAAGTTGGTCATTTGGAAAGATTTAATCCGGCGGTCCGCGCAACCTGGGCGTTGCTGACGCGTCCGATGTTCTTCGAGGTTCACCGCCTTAGCGTCTTCTCTCCGCGCTCGCTGGATGTAGATGTAGTGCTCGATCTGATGGTCCACGACTTGGATATAGTGCTGAAGATGGCGAACTCGCCCGTGCGCGAATTGCGCGCCGTCGGTCTTCCTGTGCTCACCGGCAAGGTGGATATCGCCAGCGTGCGGGTTGAGTTTGAGAGCGGCTGCGTTGCGAACTTTACCGCCAGCCGGATCAGCACAGAGCGCGTGCGCAAACTAAGGTTTTTTCAGCCTGCACAATATGTTTCGCTGGATTATTCGCGGCGTGACGTGTTTTCCCTGAGCGTGAGGCCGACCGAGGGCGGAATGCCGGAGATTGCCCCATATAAGCCGGAGGTGAGCACGGAAGAGCCGCTCCGGGCTGAGCTGAGCAGCTTTCTTAAAGCCGTACGCCAGCGAAAAACCCCGGAAGTGACCCTGGAAGATGGGCGAGCGGCCCTGGCATTGGCCATCGAGATCCAACAGCAGATGGCAGAGCACCACGCGCGCGCTCGACTCGACGAGGTTGCCGTTGCAATGCCCTGCGTGAAAGGGTGAGGGTTAAGAATAGTTAAGGCGTAAAAGCAGTTGCAATTAGCCGCGCTTAACATGCGGACCAGTGCGAAAATAGAAGTTCACCGTCCATCAAACGTCAAAGAAAGTGGCAGAGCTTGAGTTCCGGCAGAGTGCAGGATTGGTATTCTCGCCCGCAAAGGCTTGCTGCCTCATCAAAGATTACTGAGGAGTAACGGAGATCGAGTCTGACAGCAACAACCAGATAGCGCCACCTCCTGAATCTGCTTCCGCAACGACGGAACCTGAATTGCCGCCGCAGATAGGTCTGCGTGCACGAATGTTCGACGAGGAGGTCCCCGAGTTTGCGCCCCAGCTGCTGACGCAACTTGAGGATGAGCTGGCACGTTCGCGTATGCGCGAGGCTTTCTGGATCTCCGTTGTCTGCCATATTGTCCTTGTGCTGCTGGTGGTGTTTTCGCCGCAGTGGCTGCCCAACTGGGCGCAGCCACACCTGCTGCGCGCCGAAGACCTTGCCCGGACCAAGGAACCAACTTACCTCGCATTGCCTCACGACCTGCAGAAGCCGCCTGAAAGGGTCCACAGCAACAAGCTGAGCGATAAAAATCGCATCGCCGAAACCACTCATCCGCAAATCGATAAGAGAATGCTCGAAACCTTGCGCGAGGAGGCTCACCTGCGCGGGAAGCATCCGGGACCGCCATCCGCAGCTCCCGGTCCGCCGCGGCAGGAGTCCATGCAGCCGGGCCTGGGGCAGCAGTTTATACAACCGGGCTTGCCGCAGCAGCAGCAACGGTCGCAATCGGCCATGAACAACGTTCCCCAACCGCGAGTTCAATCGCAGGATCAGCCGCAGAATAATTATCTCTTCAAAACTCCTGGATCAGCCGGAGCCGCCGTCGCACAAGCTGCTCGCAACGCTCCCCGCACTGGTGGTGTTCGTATGGGATCTTTCGGTGCTGGCGGAGGCGGTAGCGGGGGTGGCGGGGGTGGTTTCGGCTCGATGGACCGTAATGCCAGAATGGGGGCGTTCGATGTTTTGAGCGACACGCAAGGCGTGGACTTTGGCCCGTATCTGTCGCGCGTCCTACAGTCGATCAAATTCAACTGGTATAACCTGATTCCCGAGGAAGCGCGTCCCCCTCTGTTAAAGCACGGTAAGGTTGGCATCCGTTTCCTGATTACGTCGAATGGCAGGGTCGCCGGAATGTATATTGAGTCTCCCTCGGGGGACATTCCATTGGATCGCGCGGCCTATGGCGGAATCACGGCCTCGGACCCCTTTTCTCCATTGCCGCACGATTTCCATGGTCCCTACCTGGCGCTTCGCATCACGTTCTTCTACAACCCCAGGCTAGGCGAACTGGATTAACAGCTCTGGCCCGATTGAAGCGATGACGCTCGCGTTCGCGTAGAATGACGCAATGCCATTTCTCAATCGCCGGCCCGAAACTCCATACATTGCAGGACTGCTGCTCATTCTGGGGATAATTCTGGTCGTGGGCGCGGGCCGCTACTTTCCATTTTTCCTTCATCAGGTTTTTGGTGTGCGATGAACCTTGCTAAGTCTCCACTGGTGGTGATCGCCGGCCCGACCGCGAGCGGCAAATCGTCGCTGGCCATTACGCTTGCATTGCGCTTTGGCGGCGAGGTTATCAGTTGCGATTCGGTGGCGGTTTATCGAGATTTTGAAATTGGCGCGGCGAAACCTTCCCGCGATGACCGCGCTCGCGTGCCGCACCACCTGATCGACGTGGTGCCTCCGGATGCGTTCTTCACGGCGGGAGAGTACGCCCGACTGGCGCGGGCTGCGGCCCAGGATATTTCCGGACGTGGCCGCCTTCCGATCGTCTGCGGCGGCACCGGCCTGTACCTGCGCGCTATGCTCGATGGATTATTTGCGGGCCCGGAGCGCAACGAGGAACTTCGAGACCGTCTTCGCGAGCGCAAGCGAGAAGGGGCATTGTGGCGCTTATTGCGTAGGCTGGACGCCGAAACAGCGCGGCGCATTCATCCGCGCGATGAGCCCAAGCTGATTCGTGCCATAGAGGTTTGCGCGGCCTCCGGTCGGCCAATGAGCGAGTTGCTGCGTGACGGTCGCGACGCACTTCAAGGCTATCGTGTGCTCCGCATCGGCTTGAGTCCAGAGCGCTCTGCACTCTACGAGCGGATCAATCAGCGCTGCGAAGAGATGTTCGAAAACGGCCTTATCGATGAAACCCGGAAATTGCTGGAACGATACGGCCCCGAAATCTTTTCCATATTCTCGCTGGGCTATAAGCAGGCGGCGGAATACCTGCGGGGTGAGTGTTCGTTCCCAGAAGCCCTAGCCCGGATGCAGCAGGGCCATCGAAATTATGCAAAGCGGCAACTGACCTGGTTTCGCCGCGAGCCTGAAATGGTTTGGATCGAGGACTTCGGTCCAGCCGCCGCAGCGCGCGCCGAAGAACTGGTTCGGAAGTTCCTCGCGCAGGACACTCTGGAGTAGGCGGTACTCCCGCTGAAGTCTCCATTTGTCGAGCAGTATCCCGGTGATGCATACTGGTTCGCTTTTTGGGAGAGGGCGATGAACACCGCTTCCGAGCATCGCAAACTTCTATTGCTGACGGGAGCCACCGGATACATAGGCGGCCGTCTGCTAAAAGCTTTGGAAAAAGCAGGGAAACCCGTGCGCTGCATGGCACGGCGTCCTGAATTTCTGAAGCACAGGGTTGATTCGGCTACCGAAGTGGTGCAGGCGGATTGCCTGGACCGTAGTTCGCTGACCGCCGCAATGACCGGGGTGCACTCGGCATACTACCTGGTTCACTCCATGGGCTCCACTGGCCACTTTGAAGAAGAGGATCGGCGAGCGGCAAGCAATTTCGCCTCCGTGGCGCGTGAATCCGGAGTCCGGCGAATCATCTACCTGGGAGGACTGGGCGAGACAGATCGCGAGCTTTCGCCGCATCTGCGCAGCCGTCACGAGGTGGCGGAAATATTGCGCAGCTCCGGAGTTCCCGTCATCGAATTTCGCGCGTCCATCGTAATCGGTTCCGGCAGTCTCTCCTTTGAAATGATCCGTGCTTTGGTGCAGCGGCTGCCCGTGATGATCTGTCCAAAATGGGTTTCGGTCAAAGCACAGCCTATTGCCGTGGAGGATGTGATCGCGTACCTGATGCAAGCGCTGGAGTTGCCCGAAGGACAAAACGCAATATACGAGATCGGCGGCCCCGACCAGGTGAGCTATGGCGAAATCATGCAGGAGTACGCAAGGCAGTGCGGTCTGCATCGATGGATGATCCCGGTGCCGTTGCTCACGCCACGCCTTTCGAGCTTGTGGCTGGGACTGGTCACTCCGATTTATGCGCGCGTTGGACGCAAGCTGATTGACAGCATGCGCCATCAAACCGTTGTGCGCGACATCGCGGCGAACACCGCCTTCGCAATCAGGCCAATGGGGATGAGCGAAGCCATTCATCGGGCGTTGCAAAACGAGGACAGAGCATTTGCCGAAACGCGATGGTCGGATGCGTTGTCTTCCAGCGGCAAGGCAACCGCTTGGGGCGGAACTCAATTTGGAACACGATTGGTGGACTCCCGGGCGGTGCAGGTGTCGGTGCCTCCAGCGGAGGCCTTCGCTCCGGTGCGCAGAATTGGCGGAGCGAACGGCTGGTACTTCGCAGATTTCCTTTGGTGGTGTCGCGGAGCAATCGATCTTTTGGCCGGTGGTGTTGGAATGAGGCGTGGAAGGCGCGATCCGGAGACACTGGCCGTAGGCGACGCTCTGGATTTCTGGCGCGTGGAGGATTTCGAACCCGATCGTCGATTGCGACTGGTGGCCGAAATGAAATTGCCGGGAAGGGCATGGTTGCAGTTTGAAGTGGAGCCGAACGCGAACGGATCGAACATTCAACAGACGGCGATATTTGAACCCGTCGGACTAAGCGGGCTCGTGTACTGGTACACAATCTATCCCCTGCACCGCTGGATTTTCGCCGGAATGTTGCGGCAGATCGCGCGGGCCGCAGAAAATCAAGGCGCGTATTCTCGGGTGGGATCCAGAGTATAAAGCTTGCTGTCAGCAATTCTGCACGGCCCCAGTGTGAGAGAATCTTTGTGCAATGGCGCAAATAGAAAAAGCGGTTTCCAAAAAACGCTCGAACAACGTGGGCTTGACGGAGCAGCAGAAGCTTCGTCGCATCGTCGAATCATTCTCCAAAATCAGCGTGCTAGTGTTAGCCGATCTGATTGTCGATGAGTTCATCTTCGGCGAAATCGCGCGTGTATCACGCGAGGCCCCGGTGCTGATCCTCAAGCGTCGTGACCGGGTGCTTGTTCCTGGCGGCGGAGCCAATGCGGTTATGAATCTTGCGGCTCTCGGTGTGACCGCGCTGCCCGTCGGGTTGGTGGGCGACGACGAGGCCGGCAAGGCACTGCTACAGATTTTCAGAAAGAACAAGATCTCCGTCAGCGGTATTTCCAAAATTAAGGGCCATGTGACCACGACGAAGACCCGTGTGCTCGCCTACTCGTCTCACTCCTCGCGGCAGCAGGTGGTGCGCATTGATCGTGAAAGCGAGCCGTTGAGTGATACGCACCCTGCTTTGGTCGAGCTGGTGGCATCGGCACGCGAATACCTGCCGGCGGCGGACGCAGTACTTTTGAGCGATTACGGCTACGGCGCGGTTTCTCCGCGGATCTTCAATTTTGTGAAGTCAAAGGGCAAGATAGGCGAAATTCCCGTCACGCTGGACAGCCGTTATCGCCTGCTGGATTACGAAGGCGTGACTGCGGCCACACCGAATGAGTCCGAGGTTGAGGCAGCTCTCCGGACGCGAATTGACAATGACACTGAAAAGCTCGCCGAGGTCGGCTCGTCGCTGCTCAGGCTGATGAAGCTCGATTCGCTGGTGATCACCCGCGGCGGCGACGGGATGGTAGAGTTCGAAAAAAGAAAAGCGCCGGTTCACATTCCGATTTACGGTTCCAACCAGGTCGTGGATGTTACCGGAGCTGGCGACACGGTCATTGCAACTTTCACCGCAGCACTGGCGACGGGCGCGGATGCGGTCCTTGCCGCTAAGCTGGCAAATTACGCCGCAGGGATTGTTGTAATGAAGCGCGGCACGGCAACCGTGAGCCAAGCCGAACTGCTGGCGGCACTGGAGTAGCGCAACTCGGTGTTATCTGCGTCAGGGCAGGGAAACTTGAGGCAGGAGTTTTTGTGGGACGCATCGTCGAACGGAGCGAGTTGGCGGAAGTTGTTGCCGCATGGCGGGCCGCTGGTGAAAGCGTAACCCTTGCCAATGGCTGTTTCGATCTGCTGCACGTCGGGCACGTCCGTTATCTGCAAGGGGCTCGGGCTCTAGGAGGAAAGCTTATCGTCGCCATCAACTCCGACGAGAGCGTGCGAAGACTGAAAGGATCTGGTAGGCCAGCAATGCCGGAACTGGAGCGCGCCGAGATCATCTCCGCGCTGGAGTGCGTGGATGCGGTCGTGATATTTGATGAGCCCGACGTTCGTGCGCTGATTCGCGAGATCAAGCCCGACGTTCAGGTGAAAGGCACAGATTACACCCGCGACAACGTTCCCGAACGCGATGAAGTTATCGCCCACGGCGGTCGCGTTGAAATTGTAGGCGACCCGAAGGATCACTCGACCACGGAATTCCTGGGAAGAATAGGGAAGTAGGCCTGATGAAATCAGAATTTCCGGGACGAAAAAGGAGCCTTTCCGGAGTCCGTCTTTGTTCGAGCCGAGGCTAGGTCGATTGTGCGAGTGAATCCTGCCAGTCCAAAGCTAAATCCGCGGGTGTTGGTCGTGCGCTTGGGCGCGATGGGCGATGTGCTGCACGCTCTGCCCGCTGTCGCCATGCTGCGACGCGCGCTGCCGGAGGCGCAGATCGGCTGGGTTGTGGAGCGGCGCTGGCGCGAGCTGTTGTGCGCGCCGGGAGTGGAACTGGCGGGCTCGCGCGGAGCAGGACGTCCGCTGGTGGATGAAGTGCATCTGGTGGACACTCGGAGCTGGCGCAAGCGTCCTTTGAATTCCGAAACAGGACGTGAGTTTCTGGCAGTCGTCCGCGGGATGCGTGCGCGGGAATACGACGCGGCGCTCGATCTACAGGGTTCCATCAAGTCGGCAGTAACCGCGCAGTTGGCGGGGCCGAAGGCGATTCTTGGTTTTCGCCAGCCTCGAGAACGCGCAGCCAGATGGTTTTACGACAAGCTGGTGGACGGCCGCGCCGAGCACGTCATCGAGCAGAACGTTGAACTCGTCCAGGTTTGGCTCGAAAACATTGGCCTTTCGCGGGCTACGGAGGCGTTGCAACCGGGTACGGCTCTGTTGCCGTGCGACCAGGCGAGCGAAGCGAGCATCGATGCAACTCTGAAGGCCATGGGCCTTGGGCAGTCGGCGATTGCAATTTTGAATCCGGGTGCGGGCTGGGGCGCAAAGCAGTGGGCACCGGCACGGTACGGAGAGTTGGCTATCCGGCTCGCCGCGCGGGGACTGCGTTCGGTGGTCAACTACGGCCCCGGTGAGGAAGCTCTGGCGCGCGAGGCCGTGGCTGCAAGCGCTGGGAATGCGTTTGCAATATCCAGCTCTCTGAGCGAGTTGATGGCGCTGGCTCGCCGTTCGAGTCTGTTTGTAGGCGGAGACACCGGGCCCATGCACATGGCGGCGCTGCTGGGCGTAAAAACCGTTGCTCTCTTCGGTCCAACCGATCCGGCAAGGAACGGGCCGTACTGGGCAGCGACGCGAGTGTTGCGGGATCCCGAAAGCGTCACCAGCTACAGTCACAAGCAAACCAAGGATGCAGGACTCGAAAGAATCACTGTAAACCGCGTCATGGTTGAGATCGAGACTTTGCTGGATTAATTTATGGATTCAATTCCTGGCCGGACTTTTCAACGCGATCCGTACAATTTAAGAAGCTTGGCATCGGGTCCAGTCTCACTTCGCTTGAACTGATGCCGTAGAATACAAAGATAGCTCTGCATAAGGCAAAATATGGACTGGGGTCGTATCGCCAAGAGAATACGTGTGCCGCTTGGATTCGCATTCGCGGCCTTTTTTCTGTGGCGGGCGCAGCCAGAATGGTGGTCGCTCGGAATCGGCTCGATCGTAGCCCTCGCCGGTGTTTGGATTCGCGCAGTTTCCAGCGGCCATATTAAGAAAAACGAGGAACTTGCAACCAGCGGCCCTTACGCCTACACGCGTAACCCGTTGTATTTTGGATCGATAATAATCGCAGTCGGATTCGCCCTGGCGGCATTGCGGTGGGAGATAGCCGTGGCTCTCGTAGTTCTGTTCGCGGCAATCTACATTCCGGTAATTCGCGACGAAGAGCGATATCTGAAGGAACATTTTTCTAACTACGTCGATTACTGTGCGCGAGTGCCCAGGTTGGTGCCTGGGCTACGGAGGGCTGGCGAAGGATGCTCGAACTTCTCGCGCGAGCTTTATATGAAGCATCGTGAATACAATGCCCTGCTGGGCACGCTGGCGATGATTGCAGCGCTGGTGGCCAGGCGGATCTGGATGGCGCGCTAAAACGGATGCGAAATCTGAAACGAATATTGCTACTGACTTTTGCTGTGCTGTTAGTGCCGGTCATGACTGCGCAACTGGCTACAATTTCAAACGTCTCAAAGGCGGAAATCAGGCCAGTCAGCGAGACACATCATTTCCCGAACAATCAGACCTTGCATTATGACGCCGAGTGGCGGCTCTGGAAGGCGGGCACGGGAACCCTGAGGATCGAACAGAGTGGCGAACTGCAACACGTGATTGCAACCGCGGAGGCCTCTGGCGCCGTAGCCCTGCTTTATCGAGTGCAGGACCGGTTGGAATCTTACTTTGACCGCAGAAGTTTCTGCTCGCAACGAATTCTCAAGCACAGCGAAGAGGGACTGCATAAGCGCGAGACGAATCTGTACTTCGATGCGATTCGCGGCAAAAGTGTGCTCGATGAGCGCAACCTTCGCAACGGCGAGGTCAAGCACCAGGTGACGAATTCGCCCTCATGTGTGACGGACGTGCTTTCCGGAATCTACTACGTCGCCGCGCAACGCCTGGAGCCGGGTGTCACGTACCTATTCCCGCTGAATGACGGCGGCAAGACCGTAGACGTGACAGCTTTCGTCGAAGGGCGCGAAGACGTGAAAACCGACGCTGGAAATTTTCGTACTGTGCGCGTGGCTGTCTACTCCAATGCCGGACCGCTGAAGGGACGTGGAAAAATCTGGATCTGGTACACCGATGATGCTGCGCATCTTCCGGTACAGATGCGCTCCCGCCTCTTTTGGGGAACCATGACGCTGCGGCTGACCCGCGTGGAAAAATAGTTCCATTCGGATGAAGGGAGTCCGGTTAACCTTCAGCTGATATGCTTTTCGGCTAAAAGCCACATGTTGTCGCTGGTCGGGAAATGATCGGTCAGTCTGGCGCGCAGGATGCGGAATCCGGAGTCGCGCACCAACCGTGTTAGTAGCGAGGGAATGAAGTAGTTCACGTGGTCGGGATAGCGGAAACCGCACCAGCGCGCGCCACGAAGTAATCGATTGCAACTGTCGAAGTTCGGTACCTTGATGATCAGGCGCGCGTTTGGCTTCATCAGAGCACAAGCCAATTGAAGCGCATCGCGCGGATTCATTTCGTGCTCGAGGTAGGAGTTCATGATTATGCCTGAGAAAAATCCTGCCTCAAATTGCTTCATGCCGGAGAGAGCGTCCGCCTGAACTACCCGTCCACCGCGCGATGCGACCCGCGACTGGGCCAGCTGCGCCTGTGCCTTCGAAACTTCTATGCCAAACGGGGTGAACTGCACCGGCAGCTGCGCCAAAGCCGAGCCATCGCCGCAGCCTACGTCCAGCACGGGCCCCGGAGCCACGAACCTGCGTACCCACACACCCAGTTTGTCTCGTCGGAGCAGCCGTTTCGGAATAGTGCTGAAGCCGTGGCCGATGTCGTAGAGCAACGGACTGCGCCTTCGCCGTTTTTCGCGCTCTTCAGAACGGGTTTTCTCCCATGCGAACTCGTCCTCAAGCATCACGTATTCTGGCGGGTTCACCATATACACAAGACCGCACCCGGCGCAGCGCTTCAGCTCCCAGGGGATTAGTGAATACGGCGACGAAGGCACAGATTGATTGTCAAGGTTGCAGACAGGACAGCCGCGCATGAGTTGAATGCTAGCACAAAGCACCTCATGCCAAGCCAGCCTGAATCGATCGCGACTTGCTGGTTCTATTGCAAGCGAAAGCGCTCGCGCATCAATCGCTGAAAGCGGGGACGATAGAGCAGGTCGTAGGCGAGTTCCTTGCCAGGAAACATCGCCAAGGCCGCCGTGCGAGAGTCCTCCACCATCTGCGAAGCCTCTTCGAATGTGAGTTTTGGATCCTGCGCTATGACCTGCATCACCAGATCCATCATGAACTGAAGGCGGCGGACACGCTTCGCTTCGTCAGATTGTTCGGCCCGACGGGCGAAATCGGAATTGTCCTCAATCATGCAACTGCTCCTCACTTGCTTGTGCATCTCTATTCGATGATGGTAATTGGCGAATGGTGGTGGAAAAATCGCCTGTTGCCACTGTACTTGCATCCAATGAAGTTGAACGCGCGTCCAGGCGGTACTACGCTCGGTTCGCATCGAAAACGAGGAGGAGACGATATGCCCGAGACGCTGAGAGAAGAACCAAACGAAGCGCTGGTGAGTATATTTGAGACCGAACAGGAATCCGAGGCCCTCGTTATCCAGGGGCTGCTGGAGGCTGCCGGAATAGAAGTCCTGATAACTAACTTCGACGCTCCGCAAGATGTTTTGCCGGTCGGGGGAGTGGCGCTCCGGGTACGGGAAGATCAGGTGGAAGAGGCGCGTGCAATTCTCGCGGAGTACAAGGACAAGGGCATAACCGACGCCGAAGCGGAAGCATCGTAACTTTTTGCGGAGCAAGGCACATCCCGCGGGATGTGCCTTGCTGTTTGTAGCGGCAGTTATCTTGGCACGGAAGCGTGTACTCCTTCCGCGTCCATGAAAAAAGTGACGGGGCCGAACAGGTCGGTGCGGTAAGTTTTCGCCCTGTGTTGTGCCAGGCGCTCGATGACCTCCGGGCGGGGGTGGCGAAACGGGTTGCGGATTCCAGAGGAGATCACGGCGTAGCTGGGACGCACGGCGTCCAGAAATTCGTCGCATGTGGAAGTGTTCGAGCCGTGGTGGGCCACCTTGAGCAGGTCGACATGCAGCGAGCGGTGATGCTCCTCGGAGTCTTCAACGAGCAATTTCTCCATTCTTTTGTGAATGTCTCCAATCAGCAGCGCGCTGTGGCCTGCATAGGTAAGGCGAAGGACCATCGACGCATCGTCCTGACCGCGCGGCTTCAACTCCCAGTCTTTCGGAGGTGAGAGCACCTCGAACTGTACTCCATCGAATTCGAAGTGCTCGCCGTAATGTCGCTCTACGCGTGCGGTGTGGAAGTGGTCGGCAGTCTCCAGCAGCGACTCCACTTCGCGCGAAGGATAATTCGGTCCACACCAAAGCTCGCGCGGATGAAAATTGCGGATGATAGCCGCCATGCCGCCCATATGGTCCGAGTGGCCGTGGCTGAATGCAACTGCATCCAGTTGTTCCAGGCCACGCTGCCATAGATAAGGGGAGACGACGTCCTCGCCGATATCGAGGTCGCTGTGACTCATTCCCAGCAAGCCCCCGGAGTCCAAGAGGAGCGTGTGGCCGTTTGGCGTGACCAGCAGGAACGAGTCGCCCTGTCCAATATCGATTGCCGTGATCTCCAGCCGTTGATGGTCGTACTCAAAAGCACGGGTGTGCTGGACGGCATACCACGCCGAGAATGCCAGCAGGGCCAGCGAGACCGCTGTGAGTAGCGCGTGCCGCCGCGCCAGCAGCAACGCCAACGCATACGCAATGACAACTGCCGCAATCGCCGACAGCGCCGGTATTGCGACGCGCAGATCCGGCAGCTGTGTTCCACCCGACCAGTGGACCGTGAGAAGAATCCCCTGTAGCGACCAGCGCGCGGCCAGTGCGAATGGCCAAGCCGTCCAGTTCGCAACGTACGAAAACGCAATGGCCAGCATGGCCGTAGGCATCAGAACGCTCGTCAGCGGAAGCACCATCATATTCGCCCAGAGTGCGTGAGCGTTAATGCGGTGAAAGTACCAGAGCGTGGGCAAGGCAATCGAGACCTGCATCAGGGCAGAGAGCAGGCCGAGTTCCGCTGCCGCAACCAGCGTGTAGGTCAGCTTTGGAACCAGCCAGCGCGCCGGGCGCAGGCCGATAATTGTCCCGAGGGACTCGGAAATTGCGCGAATATCAAGACGAAACTGCGTCTGCTTCGGCCTCAGAGTCAGGTCGCGTCCGATGTCGTCGACGGCGATGAGAGCCTCGCGAAGCGGTGTGGTTGTGCGCTGGAAGAGCGGTACGCCGACGCCCGCAATCGTGAGCACGGCAACAAACGTGAGCTGAAAGCTGGGATCGAACAGCGCCTCTGGATTGACGATCAACAACACCAGCGCGGCCAGCGAAACCGTGTTCAGCGGGGCCCGGCCACGGTTAAGAATCGCGGAAATCTGGTAGGCAACGATCATCAGCACAGAGCGCAGGATGGGCGCGCCCAGATCGGTGAGCCAGGCGTAACCGCACGTGAGCACGATCATCGAGACTGCCGCATATTCCATCGGGAGGCGCAGCCAGCGCATCAGCCAGAGCAGAAAGACGGCAAAGATGGCGACGTTCATTCCACTCACGACCAGAAGGTGAAACGTTCCGCTGCGCTGGAATTCCAGGCGTTGATCGCGCCCAACCAGTCCGCGTTCTCCAATCACCATGGCCTGAAACAGCCCTGCGTACGGGGCAGGCCACAGGCGCTCCATCTGCTGCAGAACACTGCGGCGGACGCGCGACCGGATGCGCTCAATGCTGCTGCCACCCAGTCCGGGTAATACATCGACATTCGTCGATTTGGCCGAGCCAAGCACTGCAATTCCTTGCCCGCGCAGCCAACTCACGTAGTCCATGTTTCCTGGATTGCGATAGTTGGTGGGTGGCCGGAGCTTGGCTTTAATCCGCAGCCGCTGTCCGTACTCGAAGACCGGGGGCGCTACGGATTCTTCAACGCCCTCCTCGTCTGCTTCCCATGCGAAGCGGGAACCGGGCACGTAGAGGCTGAGGCGCGCGCTTCCTGTCACTGGTTGCGACGTCTGTCCGTCAAACTGTGCTTCCTCCACGGCAAGGTCGAGTGTTTCGCGGAGGCTGCGCCCCGCGCGCAGCGAGCCTCCTCGCGCCACATAACCGGTAAGCGTCACTTCATCGCCGGTGGCGTAATTCAGCAGTGTCGCCGTTGGCGCAGGCCGCGACTGGTGCGCCGCGGTCAGCAATGCTCCTGCCGGAAGAAATGCCAGGACTGCGCCTGCGTAAGCGATGAGAGCGCGACGCCCCCCGGTAGCGAAGCGCAAAGCCAGCAATGAGCAGAGCGCAAATCCGATTGTGCAGGCGAAATAAAGCGCGGCTGGTTTTGCGGTATAGGTTTGTAGCAGGATCCCCGCCGAAAAAGAAACGGCGGCGGCAAAGAGCGGTGCGGCTGGAGGACGGCTGCGTCGGGGAGCATCCGGAGCTGTGGGTTTGTCGAGCATAGGTGGCATCACCGCATCTGGCAGAGCTTTGCCATTTCGGCTTTTCCACCTTCACGCCGCTCGCGACGCAAAGGCGGAAAAGGCCATGTTCATTTTGCAAATTCCACTGGGTGGATTTATCGCCGAGGTGGGCGCCTTACAGCTTGTCCAGGCCTTCTTTTCCGATGCCGACGTTCCAGGCGATGAGCTCGTAGTTTGCAACTCCTTTCGTGTAGAAAGGATCTCCGTCGCGCAGCTCGGTCATCCGTTGCTGCGCGTTCTCGTCGGGGACGCGGAAGAGCACCACGCCGCCGTTGCGCGGGTCCATGGGACCGGAAGCGATCAAGACACCTTGGTCTTTCAGTTCGCGCAGGTAGGCGCGATGTTCATCTGTAGCCTTGACGACTTCTTCGATGGGAAGCCGATAGCGAATTATGACCAGTGCATACATTTTTTGTTACCCTCCCAATATTTCTTTCAGAGCGCCTTAACGCGCGAGGTGGAGAACGGTTTCGATGTGGTAGGTCTGCGGGAACAGGTCCACAAGATGGGCTTCTTCGACGTGGTATCCGAAGGCGAGCAACGTCACCAGATCGCGAGACAGTGTCGCCGGATCGCAGGAGACGTAGGCAATGCGCGGGATTGATAACTTGGCCAGCGACTTCGCCGCGCGCTCGCCAAGGCCGGCTCGCGGAGGATCGACGACCGCATAATCCCAGCGTCCGCGTGCGGCGTTCAGGTAGTTCTCGGTTGTGCTGTGCACGGCCTGAATGTGAGGAACGGTGGCATTGGCCGCGAGATCGTCGTAAGAATCCTGCGCAATTTCAATAGACGTGACGCGCTCGAAATTCCGCGACATCGGAAGGGTAAACAGTCCCACTCCGGCAAAAAGGTCAAGCGCGGCGCGGCCGCTTCGGTTGTTCGTTACCAATTCAACGAGCTTCGATACCAGAAAACGATTGGTCTGGAAGAAAGATCCGGCTGAAACCCGGTACTTGCTCCTGCCCACGTGATAGATCAGGCTTGGAGAGCCTTCAATATGAGGCACTCCGGCACGGCTCAGCCGGCGAGACGCCTCTATGTTTCCATCCTCCAGGTCGCCGTTCATGGCTCCGGTGGCAAAGACCGCGACGCCTGCAATCTGCGGCATCCGCTCGCGCATCAGTTTGGCAAACTTAGCCAGCACTCCCGGCTTGGTCGTATGATGAATGAACAGCTCGACGAGAAGCGCTGAGTCATCGTGGTTGGCAAAAAACTGAATTTCACGCAACGAGGGATAGCTGGCCGCTTCCGGCGCAAGCTCCCAAATCAACGCGATTGCTTGGTTGATCAGCGGCGAACTGATGGGGCAGTTGCGAACCGGTTCAAGGTCATGCGAGCCGCTGCGATAATACCCAAGCGCGAACTCAGGTTCGACCTCGATCTTCATGCGGGTGCGATTTCGAAATCCGTAAGGCTCGCCTGAGTGCAATTCGATATTTTGCAGCGCAAATTTTGCACCGCGCAGGACTGTTTCCTGCAATATCTGGCGTTTGTTTTCCAGTTGCGCGGTGTAGTCGGAGTGCTGATACTGGCAGCCGCCGCAAACGCCAAAATGCGGACACGGCGGCGTGATCCGCGCGGGAGATGGCGTAAGCACTTCGAGCAGCGAAGCTCGGGTGAACCCTTTGCGCTCCTCAACGATGCTGGCTTCGACCACTTCTCCAGGAAGAACGTAGGGCACGAAGACGGTTTTGCCACGTCGTTCGTCGCCGATGGCAGGGATGCGCGCAAGGCCGTCTCCGCCGTAGATGAGTTTTTCTATAGTGAATTGCACTTAATGAGGATAACTCACGCATGCAGGAACAGGTGAGGACAGAACGATGATGGCCCACATCCGCCTGCTGTTGGCGAATGTGGGTGACAGATGGTTATAGATAGAACAGGCTCAGCCTGGGCAGATTGTAGCGTTCCAGTAGCTGCTTATTGCCATATTGCCGCAGTAGCTGGTCGATCTGCGCTCCTGACATTTTTCCCCGGTAGGGAGCAAGATCGCGCTCAGCCTGAGTGCGGGCTTCCAGCAGTTCGTCGTCGCTCGCATTGCTCCATAGCGCGGCAAAGAGTTTCTCTTCCATGATCGTCATGCGGCGTTCGAGTTCTTCCATATCTGCCGGAGCCTCGCTTGCTCTAACCTGTGCCGCAAGCTCGCGCAGTGTAGCCGCTTGCTCCGCCAGCAAACTCTGCACCGGTGCTGCAAGGTGCTTTGCCGCAATCAGTTGCTGGGCATTGCGCTCAAAGTACGTGGCAATCTCGGAGTTCGCAATTGTCGTCGCGCTTGGGTCACGCTTGGAACCCAGGGCGGCTTCCTTCAGATCTTCGACTGCGGCGAGAACCTCCTGCTGGCAATACGCGAGCGAGTTGATTTTGCGCGTTTTTTTGGCGCGACGATCGTATTTGTCGAAGGCCGCATCAATGCCGCGCAGCACGGCTTCCAGAGGAATGCCAGCTTCCTTCCAAACCTCCATCAGCGCCCAGTCCAGCGGAGAGCAGATGAGGATGGTGCCGCGACGGCGCTGAAAGTGTTCTTCGATTTCGGAAAAATATGTGAAGTGTTCCACGAATAAATGCATCCTGCCGAACTGGTGATTATTTTCTGCGGGTGTGGAGATTGCGTTCCCAGATGATTCGCAGCCCGGTGAGCGTAAGCGTGTCATCGATTTCGGAGAGGAATCGCGAGCCGCCGGCGATGAACGGGGCCATGCTGCCCGTGCCGATGACGCGTGCGCCATCAACTTCGGCCAACAGGCGCTCCAGTATTCCATCTACCAGGCCGACGAAACCGTGAAAAAGGCCGGACTGTAGAGAGTGTACCGTGTTGCTGCCAATAACGCGCTGTGGCCGCTTGATGTCCACGCGTGGCAGCCGCGCCGTGTGCATGAAGAGAGCGTCGACGGAGATGCCGATACCCGGAGCGATCACGCCACCCAAGTACTCTCCGCGTCGCGAAACCACGTCGAAAGTGATGGCTGTTCCAAAGTCCACCACCACGCAGCTCTGCTTGAAATTCTCGTAAGCGGCAATAGCGTTGACAATGCGGTCGGCGCCCACGTCGGCGGGATTGTCATAGCGCACCGGCATCCCGGTCTTGATTCCGGGCTCAACGAACATCGGCTTCAGACCGAAAAAGCGTTCGCAGGTTTCCAGCACCCGCGATTCCATCGGCGGGACAACCGAGGACACGATGATACCCTGAACGATGCTCAAGGCAAGCCCTTTCATGGCAAAAAGCTGGCTCACCAGCACGGCACGCTCGTCGGTTGTCTGTGTTTGCGAGGTGGAAATGCGCCACTTCGCGGCAAGCTCAGGTACAGCCGTGCCGTCCTCTCGCAGCGGGAAGAGGCCGAGTTCGGTTTCCGTATTGCCGAGGTCAATAACTAGCAGCATCGTCGTGACAGATCATTGTACAGTTGCCATCAGTGACTTACACCGAAGAAAATTCCTGCTCGCTCTCGCGTTTGTTTCATCGAACCCCAACCGCGGTCAGCATCGAATTGAAGCGCGTGCCGGCGTCCTCCACTTCGATCATTAACGCCGGAGCGACAAGGGGCGAAAGCTGAGAGGAGTCGAATTTCACCAGGTCTTTTTCCGTGGTAAGAAAACCATTGGCTCCGTGCTGCTTCGCCAGCCCTTGTAACAGCGCGATGTCCTTTGCGCTGTACCGGTGGTGATCGCCGAACGAAAACGTTCTTACCGGAGAAATCCCGATATCCGCAAGCGATTGCCAGAACTGTCTGGGCCGGGCCAGTCCGCAGAAGGCAACTGGGCGTGTCGGCGCTGGCGCTGGCAGCACCAGCCGTCGCCGCATGTACCAAATGTTGGGATTGGTAAGCAGTCCGGCCAGATCCGCCGGAGCCACAACGGCATGAGCGCGCCCCAGCGAACTCAGCGGTTCGCGCAAGCGTCCGAAAGGCAGCAGGCTGCCCTGGAGGTCGCTGTGCGCCAGCAGCACAATGTCAAAATCGCGGTGAAGACGGCGATGTTGGAAACCGTCGTCCAGAAGGTGAAGCCGCGCCGGACGCGGCGATTTGCTGGCGAATTCCTCTGCCGCAAGTCCCGCATCGTAACGCTTTTCGCCTACGAATACTGGTGCTTTCAGCGAGCGGGCTAGCAGCAGCGGTTCGTCGCCATAGAGATCGGCAGGCCCTGCCGGATCCACTCGCAGAACTCCCCGCGATTTGCGCCCATAGCCTCGCGAGATGATGTCGAATGGAATGTTTTGCGCGTTCAGCCAGCGGCCCAGTGTCTGCACAAAAGGAGTTTTTCCGCTCCCTCCCACGCTGAGGTTGCCAACGCTGACTACGGGCAGGCGCAAGCGGTAGATTGTGGCGCGCTCCGTGTCGTAGATTGCATTCCGGGCGCGGACGATTTGTCCGAAGAGCCAGGTTAAGGGATCGGAAATCACGCGCTCCCTCCCCTCACCAACTCAAGCACTCGCGCCACGGAGCGGGCCGTGGCCCCCCTCTGTTCCAAAAGCACCTGCTGCGCTCGTTTTCCCAATGCGTCGCGTTCGTCGGCCTCGCCCAACAGCCGCAGGAAGGTGTCGCCGAGGTTTTCGGCCGTGCATCGAACAACGGCCTTTCTGCTCTCGAAGCAGGCGAGAATATCGCGAAAGTTTTCCGTGTGCGGCCCGGTCACAATCGCGCGCGCAAAGAAAGCGGGCTCCAGAATATTGTGTCCGCCTCTGGGCACCAGCGAACCGCCGACAAAAGCCACATCCGCGTAACGATAGATGGCGGCCAGTTCGCCGAGCGTGTCGAGCAGCAGCACCACGCCGCGAAGATCCTGTTCTGCGGCGTCAGGCGCGGAGCGGCGCACAAAGCGGATGCCGCGCGAGGTCAGGAGTTGGGCTACGTCCTCAAAGCGTTCACGGTGCCGCGGAGCCAGCACCAGCGATGCCGCCGGATATTTGGCAAGAAGCATTCGGAAGGCGGCCAGCACGTAATCTTCCTCGCCCTCTACGGTGCTGCCTGCAACTACGATCGGCGCGCCCGAAACCCAAAGCTGCCTGCCCAATTGCGCGACCGTTGCCGATTCAACCGGCGGAGCTACATCGAACTTCAGATTTCCCGAGACCTCGATTCGTTCCGGTGCCGCTCCCAGCGCGCGTAGCCGTTCCGCGTCGCCCTCACTCTGCGCCAGGAACAACTCGACGGGCGAGAGCACGCGGCCGAGCAGTCCGCGAAAGCGCAGATAGCGCGGAAACGAGCGGTCGCTGATGCGCGCATTCACAATGGCAAGGTGTGCCCCGCTAGCGCCCGCCAGCCTCAGGAAGTTGGGCCAGAACTCGGTCTCCGCCAGTATCACCAGCGCGGGACTCAAGGCACGAAAATAGGGCCGGATGCAGTGCGCGAAATCGAGAGGAAAGTAAAAGACGTTTGCCGCGTCGAATTTGTCGCGAGCCAATCGCTGTCCCGTGTGCGTCGTCGTCGAGACAACCACGCGAAAACTTTGTTCGCGCAGTTGTGCTACCAGGGGCGCAATCGCCAGAACCTCGCCCACGCTCACCGCGTGAATCCAGGCCACCGGAAGCCTCGCCGCGGGATCATCCTGCGGCAGCCGGATGCGCGAAGGAACCAGACCGAACCGCTCTTTGAGTCCGGCGCGATACTTTCCCAGCCGCAGCATCTGCACCAGCCAACACGGCAGCGTCAGAGCGAGCAGCACGGCAAGAGTTGCGCTGTAGAGAAAGTACACGCCAGTCATTGTAGTGTAGTGCGCACGAAAATCATCGGGTGCCCCACCTTCGCGCCGCGCTTTTCGGCGCTAAGGTGGGAAGCAGACTGGCGTTTTCGGCGGCGCTGCGTTTTCCGAGCTTCTCCGCGCCGTTTCCCGCCTATAATTCCAGCCATGAAGCGAATTGGCTATGTGGTTGCGATTCTGGGCGTGCTGGTTCCCGCTGCGTTCGCGCGCGATTTCGGTATGCCGAAGCTGGTTCCGGCAACCTCCATGACCTTCAAGGACCCGCATCCAGAGGAGAAAGTCACGTTCGGTGTCGATCCCTATGACACGCCGCAGAAGGCCTCGCTTTTCCGTTCTGCGGTGTTGCAGCACTTAATACTGCCGGTTCTCGTCGTGTTTACCAATGATGGCGATGAAACCGTCGTTTTGACTCGCGCGAACTTTCAACTTGTAACCCGTGATCGCGCCAAGGCCGAACCCTATTCGCTCAGCGATCTGCGTCGAGTCCTTACCTCGGTGACTGCGCCGGGCTCCCGCCCGCAGGACAGATTGCCGATTCCCGCCCCGGGCAGAGGCAAGGCGCACGGCGGACTTTCGCAGAGCGAGATGGATGAACTGGAACGTGCCAGCTTCGCCGCCCGTGCCGTGGAACCTCATTCCTCGCAGCAGGGCTTCCTCTTTTTCGATATCAGCGGTCTCAACGATCCAGCTAGGGGGGCTCGCCTCTATGTCACCGGAGTCAATGACGCAAAAGGCCACGAGCTGATGTACTTCGAAGTGCCACTGAGCAAGGAATAGGCAGCTTCGGCAAAAGTAGAGGGTCTTGAAACCTGCGCTTGCCCACCCGTTATAATCGGAGAGATATGGCGATCGCGACGAAAAAATCGGTGGACCTTCTGTCGAAGTACGAGTCGGTGATTGGTCTTGAAGTGCATGTGCAGTTGCTGACCAAAACCAAAATCTTTTGTGGCTGCCCCAACATCTTTGGCTCCGAGCCCAACTCCAATGTGTGCCCGGTCTGCCTCGGAATGCCGGGAGCGCTTCCGGTTCTGAACGAGCAGGCTGTGGAATTTGCGGTCAAGGCCTCGCAGGCTCTCAACCTCAAGGTGAATGAGACCTCGATCTTCTCCCGCAAGAATTACTTCTACCCCGATCTGCCCAAGGGATACCAGATCAGCCAGTTCGACAAGCCGCTCTCCGAGCACGGCTACATTGAGGTCACAGCCGCCGAAGGCACCAAGAAGCGCATTGGCATCACCCGCCTGCACATGGAAGAGGACGCGGGCAAATCCATGCACGATGGCTTTGTCGACTCCGACTGCAAGACCTACGTGGACCTCAACCGCACCGGAACCCCGCTTGCCGAAATCGTCTCCGAGCCTGAAATCAGCACTCCGGAAGAGGCCTACGAGTACCTCACCCGGCTCAAGGAAATCATCCTCTACACCGGCGTCAGCGACTGCAACATGGAAGAAGGTTCCTTGCGCTGCGATGCCAATGTCTCTATCCGTCCTCGCGGCCAGAAGACGCTCGGAACTAAGGTTGAAATCAAGAACGTAAACTCCTTCCGCTTCGTGAAGCAGGCGCTCGAATACGAGATCGAACGCCAGACCGAAGTGCTCGAAGATGGTGGCACTATCCAGCAGGAAACTCGCCTCTACAACCCCGGCGAGGGTCGCACCTACACCATGCGCACCAAGGAACGGGCGCACGATTACCGCTATTTCCCTGAGCCCGACCTGCTCCCGCTGATCGTCGATCAGGCAAAACAGGACGCAATCCGTGCCACTCTTCCCGAGCTTCCCGAGGCCAAGCGCCAGCGCATGATTGCCGAATACGGACTGACCGAAGGCGATGCGGCCATGCTCACCGCGACTCGCGCTCGTGCCGATGCATTTGAGAGTGAAGCGAAGAAAGCCAAGTCCGCTAAGCGCCTGGCCAACATCGTAATCAGCGAACTCCAGGGCCGCCTCAAGGCCGCCGGACTCGAACTCGAAGACTCTCCCGTAACCATGGAGGGCGCTCGTGTTTCCGCCGACCTGCTGGAGGCGGGTACCATAAGCTCCAAGATTCTCAAGGAACTCTACGACCACGCCTTCGAGCAGAAAGTGGATTTCCCCGTAATCTACGAGAAGGAAAAGCCGCAGCAGATTACCGACACCGCCGAGATCGAAAAGATGATCGACGAGGTGCTGGCCGCCAGCCCCAAACAGGTTGAGCAGTACCGCGCCGGAAAAACGACCATGATCGGATTCTTTGTCGGCCAGGTAATGAAGGCCTCGAAGGGGAAAGCCAATCCCGCAGTTTTGAACGAACTGCTTGTGAAGAAGCTGAGCTAATGTTCACTTTTCACATTCGCGCCAGCGGCAGGCGTGGATGTGGGACACGCTGGTGGATCGATGGAACACGTTCCCGGAGTCGGAAGGAACCGAATCTGGGCCACCCGTCCAGATTTATGAGAAAGCGTTGTTCAGGTAGGGTGATCCAATGGATTTGAGGCTGTGCTACTCTGCCTTTCATAGCTGGAGAAGCGAGAAGTTCTAAAGGAGAAGGGATGCGCTTGCTTTGCTGTTCCGTCCTGTTGAGCTTTGGCCTTTGCTCGTCCTTCGCTGCTACTGCACCAACGAAAGAAACACCTCACTTGCAGTTTGTGCAGGAGTACGAACGAGGCCTCTCGTCTATGAGAGAGATTCACTCTTCGTGTCAGTCAGAGATGGCGCCCACCGAATATAGTTCTGTGTTTGAAAATGCCATTCATTGCAGCACAGCGCTTCAATTAGAAAGGCGTTTGCAGATTCGCCGCCTTAACCAGATGCATCTCGGTGGTCAGTTCAAAACCCTTATCCCTTTTCTGACCTCAACCTACCAGAGCCAAATCGAACTTTATCAGCGACTGATCATCATCTCCACCGCAATGCTGTCGGAGCCCAAGCCGGGGGTTGATTATGGAAAGCTGGCAGCAGAGGTCCCTGAAATACAAGCGAAGTTGGAATTTTTAGATAAAGCAATTTTTGAAGTTGTTCCTTTGGTAGCGGCAACGCTGATCGATCCGAAGCCAGATTCGAAGAATTATGTGAACCACCTACTGATTTCTCAAGCAGAAAAAGCGTCCCTTGTAAGCGACATTGATAGGGATTTCGGAAAGTGGATGTACGAGAAGAATCCCGACTACAGTTCGGCTGCGGCAAAAATACTCAAAACCTTTTTAGAGGAAAAGGGCTTCAAGTGCTCCGACGAGCCTTGGGAGTAATTGCTCCTAAAGGTGCCATGGTGGAGAAGGAAGGTTGCTGTTCAGTTTCATTCGGAAACCCCGCTGCACGGATGCCGAGGTCACAAATGCGGTGGGCGGGTGCCTTAGGTTTTCGCCCGTTTTTGGCAATAACCAGGGAAACAACCCCCTCGTCCAAGCGCCGTTCTGCTCTGGTCCTCACAGCTCTACGAGACACACCTCCTGCGGAACCGTTCTGGAGCCAGTGCGCACGTAAACCTTGGTCCCGTACCCATCCTGCTCGTTTTCCATTTTCAAATCCCAGTCCTCACCCGGCGTAAAGCTCGCTTTGCACCTGAAATTTGCTGCAATCCGCAGCCGCGGAGATTCGGCGGGTATCTGTACTGTCAACAGGCCTTCGGCGGCCCATTCCGCGCGTGCGGTGCGCGGGCCGGGCATGACATATTCGCGGCGGAGTCTGAGCAGGGCGCGGTACCAGGCCAGCATGTCGAGATTTTCAGGTTTTTGCGGCCACCCGAGCCGTGAGCGTTCAAAAGTCGCGGGATCTTGCGGATCGGGGACGTGGGTCCAGCCGAACTTGGCGACCTCGCGTGGGCGGCCCTCGGAGACGGCTTTCTGAATAATTGGGTCCCCGAAGTCGGTGAAGAACTGCCATGGCGCGGGTTCGTCGTACTCCTGACCCATAAACAGCAAGGGCGTGTGCGGCGAGAGCAGGAGCAGCGCGGCTGCCAGTTTACGCGCCCCGGCAGGAGCCAGGCTCGTGAGTCGCTCGCCTAAGGCGCGGTTGCCCACCTGATCGTGATTCTGAATGCAGATGATCTGTGATGCAAGGGAAAGCCCTTGGGCCGATCCTCCCCTTGGACGCCCTTGCCAGAACTGAAATGGCTCACCCTGAAAAACATAGGGTTCGGAGAGTACACGCGGGAGAAAGCCGCAGTCGGCAAAGTCCTGGTAATAGCCGTTGTTTTCGCCCGTGAGCAGGGCGTGGATGCTGTGATGAAAATCGTCGCTCCAGACGGCGTCTACACCGTAGCCACCCTGATTGGCGGGCAGCACATAGCGCGGTTCGTTCTCATCGGTTTCGACTGTCAGGACGATCCTGCGGTGCGAGTCGGCCCCAAACCGATGAACCCGCTCGGCAATTTCGGCGACGATATGCTGAGGAGAGTCGTCCTTAATGGTCTGCACTGCGTCCAGCCGGAGTCCGTCGAGGTGGTATTCGCGCAGCCAGTAGAGCGCGTTCTCCACGACGAAGCGCCGCACATGAATGCTGTTGGCATCGTCATAGTTGATTGCCTCTCCCCACGGAGTCATGTGCTTGCTGGTGAAGTAGGGGCCGAACTGCGAGAGGTAATTGCCCTCGTTCCCAAGGTGGTTGTAGCACACGTCAAGAATGACGGCGAGACCTCGCTGGTGGGCGGCATCGACAAAGCGGCAAAGCGCCGCAGGGCCTCCATAGTTGGATTGCACGGCGTAGAAACCAACCCCGTCATAACCCCAGTTGCGCGTTCCGGGCACGGCGTTGACAGGCATCAGTTCGATGGCCGTGACGCCAAGATCGTGCAGGAAGTCCAGCCGTCTGGCTGCCGCGTCAAGTGTACATTCAGGCGTGAACGTTCCAACGTGCAGCTCATAAAGAACGTAATGTTCCAGAGGAATTCCGTGCCAGAGATCGTCCGTCCAGGGGAAAGATGGATCGACAATCTCGGTCGGGCCATGTACGCCTTCGGGCAGCAGCCGGGAGACTGGGTCGGGTATGGCAAGCGAACCGGTCACGTACTGGTAGCGATCGCCGGGAGAGGCCGGAAGAGTGAGGCGCCAGTATCCATCCGGGAGCCGGTGCATGGGGAAATCACGCCTTGGGGCATTGCGGGAACAAAAACGCAATGTAACCGACGACAGGCGCGGCGCCCAGAGATGAAAGTCCACGAGCCCGTTCCGAACGGTCGCGCCAAGCGGCAGGGAATGAGTGGCCGTGTACACATTCATAGGACGAGAGAACGAAGCAGGAGGTTGGTTTGCTCGTCTGGGAGAAGAACAATAACAGATAGAATGAGAGCATGTTGATACTTGCTTCCCAGTCGCCAAGGCGCGCCGAGTTGCTGCGCAATGCCGGGCTCTCCTTTGAGCTTCGTCCTGCGGAAATTGACGAGACCCCATGCGAGGGTGAAGACCCGTTTGAGTACGTGAAGCGGTTGGCGCGCGAGAAGGCACTGGAGGTGCTGGAATCGGCTCCTGATGGGGCAGTTGTCATCGGGGCGGACACTACGGTCGTGGTTGATGGCGAATGTCTTGGCAAGCCGCTCGACGAAGCCGACGCCCGGCGGATGCTCAGTTTGCTGAGCGGGCGCACCCACCAGGTTATGACCGGGGTTTGCGTTGCCCGGCGCGACCCCGACGGCAACGCGCTGGTCGAGGTAGGGGCCGAGGTCACCGAAGTAAGTTTTGCGGAGATGACCCCCGAGGAGATTACCGCTTACGTCGCATCGGGCGAGCCGATGGATAAAGCTGGAGCGTACGCGATCCAGGGCCAGGCTTCGCGATGGATACCCCGGATTCAGGGGTGTTACTTCAACGTGGTGGGGCTGCCGGTGGCACGAGTCTGCGCAATGCTGGCGCGGGCCAGACGAGAAGTTCTCATCTGAATTGCGTGCAGGTGCAGGTGCTTCACATCTGCCGTGGTTAGCAGATGTGGGAAGACAGGACAGACAGGTGCCCCACCTTCGACGCGCCGCTGTTGCGCGGCTAAGGTGGGAAGCAATTTCCTTACATCAGCGGTGGTCTTGCTTGCATATCCTGCAGAACCGCTTCAGCTGCAGGCGAGCTATTTCGCCTTTGCCTCAGCCACGCTCGTTATCAATTCCGCCAGTAAAGCGCTGCGCCGGGGCATTTCACGGGCCACCACGAACTCGTGTTGTGAGTGGGCTCCGTCGCCTACTGCGCCCAATCCATCGAGGGTTGGGATCCCAAGAGCGGAAGTAAAATTTCCATCCGAGCAACCACCGACTGAAGCCTCCGCAAGCGGGAATCCGAGCTTCTCTGCAACCTTAGCCGCCAGGCGGTAGAGTCGTACCGTTGCAGCCGAGCGCTCAAAGGGACCGCGTTCCATTCCTCCCAAAAGCTGCAGGCGGCACCGCGGATCATGCGGACGAAGGCTGCGGAGTGCAGCATCGGCGCGAGCGGCTTGAGCCGTGGTGAAGAATCTCACATCCAGAACAATTTCCGAAAAATCGGCCACGACGTTCGGGCGAGTGCCTCCCGAAATGAGCCCGGGACTCACTGTGAGTCCGCGCTGCGGGCGCGAGAGGGCATGGATATCGATTATCTGTCGGGCGGCTTCCACAATGGCCGAGGCTCCACGTTCATAATCGAGTCCGGCGTGGGAAGCCTGGCCATAAATGCGGAGCGTGTAACGAGCCACGCCTTTGCGGGCGGTTTTGCAGGCGCCATCCGGCGCAGCCGCAGGCTCAAGTACCAGCACCGCGCTGCAGTCAGGAGCCAGACGTTTGGTGAGCGCCCGCGAGCCCGGGCTGCCAATCTCTTCATCAGGCACCAGCAGAAGGGTGATGGAGCAGGGCAGAGGGCCGCGAGCTTGCAAGGCCTTCATGGCAAAAAGCGCCTGAACGATTCCGCCTTTCATGTCGAATGCGCCGGGACCGCAAAGCTTTCCGGCTCGCTCGCGCCAGGGCATGGTTTCCAGAGTCCCGAGAGGATACACCGTGTCCGTATGCCCGAGCAGGAGCACGCGTGGCGAGCGGCGCGGGCCAGGGAAGTCAATCTGCAAAGCAGGCCCGTAGCCGTTGAGCTTGTGCTGACGGATGCGCGGAGAGAGCGCGGCAAAGTCCGAGGCAATCAATTCGACGAAAGCGGCAACAGCCTCGGGCGAATCGGACGGGGACTCGTGTTCGACATAGCGGCGAAGGGTGGAGACCATTTCAGGAAGCTGCGCGTTAAGAGACTTCAAGAGCGGAGATCGAGTGCGTATCGTCATAGCAGGTCGTGGCCAGTCGTGCTTGAACAACTCTGGCTGATATACTTTAGCTTTTCCACGAGATAATCAATGAACGATTTACATCCCGACGCTACCCTTACGCCCGAAGTGCTGGAGAACTTGCCCCTCGACAGCGTTGCCATTCAAAAAATTCTTCCCCATCGTTACCCATTTCTGCTGATTGACCGGATTGTCGAGCTGGAACGGCGCCAGCGGATTGTCGCCATCAAGAACGTGACGATCAACGAAGAGTTTTTTCGGGGGCACTTTCCCGGAAATCCGATCATGCCGGGCGTTTTGATGGTGGAAGCCATCGCGCAGACCGGGGCCACCCTCCTGATGACCGAGGTTCCGAACCGCGCCCAGATGCTGACGGTATTCACCGGAATCGAGCGTGCGAAGTTTCGCAAACCGGTTGTCCCTGGCGATCAGCTGAGGATTGAAACCAAGGTGATTGTTTGGCGCAGCACGGCCGTAAAGATGGCAGGCCGAATCACGGTTGATGGCAAGCTGGCCTGTGAGGCCACCGTAACCTGCCAGCTTGTGAATCTAAAGAAGTCAGCTCCCGAGGAAGCAAAGGCGGAGTAGCCATGCCAGTCCATCCGAGTGCAGTAGTCGATCCCAGCGTGCGCATTCCGGAATCCTGCACCATCGGACCGTTTTGTTTTGTGGGAGCAGGTGTCGAAATGGGCGAGCACTGCGAACTGGTTTCACACGTAGTGCTCACCGGGCCGACGAAGATGGGCAGCCACAACCGCATTCAGCCGTTTGCCGCTGTCGGGATGGGGCCGCAGGATCTGTCCTTCAAGAACGAGCCGACACGGCTGGAGATGGGCGACCACAACGAAATTCGCGAATACGTAACCATTCATCGCGGAACCGTCAAGGGCGGCGGCCTCACGAAGATCGGCTCCAACTGCTTGCTTATGGCCTACGCACACATCGCGCATGACTGCTTTATCGGCGACCACGTCATCATGGCCAACGCGGCTACTCTCGCCGGGCACGTATATGTGGAAGACTGGGCTGTGGTGGGCGCGCTGTGTCCCGTACACCAATACGTGACCGTCGGCACGCATTCCTACGTCGGGGGCGGAACAACCATCACGCAGGACGTGATGCCGTTCTCGAAAACCTGTGCGGTACGCGACGTCCACGCATACGGCGCAAATTCCATTGGGCTGGAGCGCCGAGGGTTCAGCAAGGAGCGTGTGCGGGCGATTCAGCGCGCTTTCCGCACTTTGCTCGCCGCCAAGCTCAACACCACGCAGGCGCTGGAACGCATCGAGAGCGCGGGCGCAATGACCGAAGACGTAAAGCTGCTGGTCGAGTTTATCCGCAAGAGCGAACGCGGAGTGTTGAAGTAGCTCTCCATCTGAGTGAGCGCGTTTCCAGTTAGGCTGCATGGACGCAGCATAAGCTAGAGAAGTTCTGGACAAGAAGTCTGAGGAGTTCTTGATGGGGTCACGCCTGGGATTGGTAGCGGGCAATGGAAAGTTTCCCTTTCTGGTGCTGGAAGCGGCGCGGGCAAAAGGATATGAGGTCGTCGTGGCGGCCATTCGCGAAGAAACCGATCCGGCGATTGAAAAACGCGGGGCGGCTGCCGTGCACTGGCTTTCTCTGGGCGAACTGACCAAACTGATCAAGATCTTCAAGGCCGAAGGCGTCAGCGAAGCGATCATGGCCGGGCAGGTGAAGCACAAGCAGATCTTCAGCTCGATCCGACCGGACTGGAAACTGGCCAAGCTGCTGCTGAGCCTGACCACGCGCAACACGGATTCGCTGATTGGCGCGGTGGCCGATGTGCTCTCCGAGGAAGGAATTCACCTGCAGAGCTCGACTGCCCTTCTTGAGCCGATGCTGGCTCCAGCGGGAGTGCTGACTCGGCGCGCGCCGACCGACCAGGAACAGACCAACATCACATACGGCCGCGGCGTGGCCCATCACGTAGCGCGCTTCGATATCGGACAGACCGTGGTGATTGCCGAAACCGCTTGCGTCGCAATCGAAGCCATGGAAGGCACCGACGAGGCGATCCTCCGGGCGGGGGCCTTGATGCAGGGCCTGCACGGAGAAGCCAGCACGCTGAGCAGGGCACTGACCGTAGTCAAGGTGGCAAAGCCGAATCAGGATATGCGTTTCGATGTGCCGGTAGTGGGAATTCACACCATCGAAACCATGGTCAAGGCCGGTGCCAGCTGTCTCGCGCTCGATGCCAACAAGTGCCTCATGCTGGATCGAGAAAAAATAATCGAAGCCGCAAACCAGGCTGACATAGCCATCGTGGCCGACGAGGTAGTGCATCGCTAGGCCAAGATCGCGCGGGAAGACGGCGGGCGGGTGGCCCATTCAAGCCCTGCTGTTGGGCTTGAGTGGGGCTGTTGGAGAGGCTTGAGTTGAGATGATGCCTTGGGGCTTGCGATGCTTTCACGAATCGGGGCAGACGTACTTTGTCACGTTCTGCTGCCACCACCGCCAAGCGCTGTTGGCCGATGAGGCGGCAAGGATTGCATTTGAAACGGCGCTGGAACGTGTCAGGAAGAGTTACGAGTGGGAATGGAGTAGTTGGCCCCACTATGCAACAGGCCGTCAAGGCCAAGTGGAGATCGAATCGGAACGGACAGCGAAGCGACGCAACGGATCGGCAACCACCATTTGCAACGCAGCCGAGAAGCCCCACTCAAGCCAAACGAAGGCTTGAGTGGGCCACCCGCCCGCTCGAACCCGTTGGCCATCGCCAGTGTCCTCTGTTGTGCATGAGTGTTCATCTGGCTGCACTGTAACCTGAGTACCTGTGGAAACCGCAGAGCTTGATCAGAGTCTCCCTAAGCTATAATCTCGATCTCAAACGAATTACCTCAGAAGAAGGAGCTACGACATGAGCAAGTTAAACTCAGTCCGCTTGTCCTTGGTTATGGCCACTCTGGCTCTGACCGTATTTTCGAGTGCCGTATACGCGCAAGCACCCGGTGTCAGAGAGCGAAGCGAAGCAAAGCGCGATAAGGAAAGCGTCAATGTTGGCACATCAAGAAAGGCAGAGCGCGAACACGATGAGAGGATGAACAGCGCCAAGAAGGCTGCAGACGAGTACAAGAGCAGCAATAAGGACGCAAAAGCAAAGCAAAAATACCAAGACTCCAAGGCAAAAGGCGGCTGGTAATCACGGCGGGTGGCCCATTCAAGCCCTGCTTCTGGGCTTGAATGGGGTAGTTCGAGGGCCGTGTACGGGTGAGTTGCTGAATTCTTCAAGATGAATAATGCGGTCGGTGAGCATCGGTCGACGTCGGTGGCAAAAAATGCATGCTTTACATTCAGAATCAGGAGCCGAACTTTCTTGAAGCAGCCTTTTTGCAAATGGAGCTTGACGAAGTTACGCAGGTCGCTGGAGTGTGGGGAAGTCTCCGCTGCGGAAGTGGTGCGAGCCTGTCTGGAGACGATTGCCGCCGAAAACGATGAGCTGCGTGCGTTCATAACCGTCGCCTCACAAGAAGCCCTGCGCGAGGCTGAAGAAGTAACGGCTCAGCGAGGCGAGCGCGGTCCCCTCTGCGGTGTCCCGATTGCCATCAAGGATCTGATCGACGTGCGCGGGATGCGGACCACGGCGGGCAGTCGCGTCCTGGAAGCCGAAGCCGCAGCAGTGGCCGATGCCGAATGCGTGCGGCGATTGCGTCAGGCCGGGGCGATCATCATAGGCAAGGCGAATCTGCACGAATTCGCTTACGGCGGGAGCGGCGCAATCAGCGCCTACGGAGCGGCGCGCAATCCGCTGGATCGAGCGCGGGTTTGCGGAGGCTCATCTTCGGGTTCGGCAGCGGCCGTGGCTGCGGGAATGTGTTTTGGCGCGCTGGGCACGGATACGGCTGGCTCCGTCCGTCTGCCAGCTGCCTGCTGCGAATTGGTAGGACTCAAGCCAACCTGGGGAGCGATTCCTGTTGACGGAGTGATTCCGCTGGCGTGGTCGTTCGATCACGTGGGGCCGTTGACGAGGACGGTGGAGGATGCCGGAGTGCTTTTCTCCGTGCTCGCCGGGGAGCCCGAACAATGGGTGCAGACGAGGGGCCTGACCTGCGGTGTGGCGCGAAAATACTTCTGTGAGGGGATGGCGCCGAAGGTCGAAGCCGCATTCGAACGGGCGCTGGAGGCAGCGCGCGGGTTGGGATGGAGTCTGCGCGAGGTGGAGATCGAGATCAGCGAGGATCGCATGGCGAGCAACGCGGAAAGCTGGGCCTTCCACAGGAAGTGGGTCGAGGAGCGCCGGGGACTGTACGATCCGCGAACGGTGTCCAGAATTGAAAATGGTAAGAAGGTCTCGGTAGAGGAATACATTGAGGCGCGGCGCGCGCTGGAACTCCTCCGCGAAAACAACCGCGCTGGCATGGCGGGAGTAGACGTGGTTCTGACTCCAACCTCTCCAGTTCAGCCTCCAACGCTGGAGGAGATTGCGACTCCGGAGGCTCGCACTGTGGAGCTCAAGATGCTGCGCAATACGAGACCCTTCAACGTGCTTGGCTGGCCTGCGGTTACGGTGCCGTGTGGCGATTTCGCGGGGTTGCAGGTGAGCGCCGGGTGGGGAAAAGATTGGCTCGCCCTGTCGGCGGCAAGGGCCATCGAGAAGGTATTGTGTCCGCCTTCTAACTTTTGAACTCTGGGGCTTCGCTATTCCACTTACTGCGGCGGATTGCCCGGAGCAAAAGTTGTGGGGTCGGCGGCCTCGGCGATCCCCGGAAGTATCCCGAGTTCGATGTATATGGGGCGCAGAGCGCGGCGGATGGTCGGAAGAAAGAAGAAATAGACGGCCCCTGCAGCCGCGCAGATGAAGCCGTTTATGGCAAGGGCATAAGGCGCTCCGAAGCGTGCGGCCATCGCTCCTCCCAGCAATGAACCGAAGGGCGTCATGCCCATAAAGGCCATTGTGTAATAGCTCATTACGCGTCCACGCTTATCGGGGTCCGCGATCGTCTGCAGGATGGTGTTGCTGGCCGCCATGTGCTGCATCATGGCAAATCCGGTCACAAACAGCATGACGACCGATAGCACGAGGTTCGTGGATAGGGAGAACACAACAATGCCCCCGCCAAACAAAATGGCGACGAATCCGATTCGGCGTCCGAGGCCGAGCACGCTCCGACGGGCTGCCATATTGAGCGCTGCGACAAGTGCGCCGACTCCTGTTGAGGCCATCAAAAGACCAAGGGTGTGAGCGCCGCCATGTAAGATATGCGAGGCGAAGATCGGCAGCAACACCGAATAAGGCGTGCCGACCAGACTGACTACGGCGAGCAAAAGCAGAATGGCGCGAATGGGGGCGGAGCCAGAGACGTAGCGGAAGCCCTCCATGAGTTCGCGCCAGAGATTTTCCTCTTCGCGGCGGCGCGGTGCCGACGCGGCCACGGTCATGAGCATCAGGCTGAGAATGACCGCACAGTAGCTGATGCCATCGATGGTGAAACACCACGCTTCGCCTAGACCGGCGATAATGAGGCCCCCAGTAGCCGGGCCTATCAGCCGAGCGGCGTTCACCATCGTGGAGTTCAGGGCAATCGCATTGGGGAGGATGTCGCGATCCTCGACCATTTCAATCAGGAACGCCTGACGAGCGGGAGTGTCAAAAGCATTGATCACACCTTGCACGACGTTGAGGAGCGCAATTTGCCAGATGGCGATGTGACCACTGAAGGCCAGCGCGGCCAGGGCAAACGACTGCAGCATGGATAAAACCTGGGTCCAGACCAGGGTACCGTGGCGGCTCCATCGATCCACCCATACTCCGGAAAAAGGGCCGAGTATAAATGTGGGGACCTGTCCCAGAAAGCCAATGAATCCGAGCATCCAGGCCGAACCGGTAAGGCGATAGACGAGCCAGCTGGTTGCAATGCGGGTGATCCACGTACCGATGAGCGAGAGGCTCTGGCCGCTGAAAAAAAGGCGATAGTTGCGGCGTTCAAGCGCGCGAAGAAAAAATCGCCAGCGCGGCATTGGTTGAGAGGGAGTAGGCATCTTCACCAAACGATAACGGCAGTGGCAGTCTCGCCGTGTCAGGGCGAAGAACGCCGGGGAAACGTGGCGCGAGACACGCTTATAACCTAAACTATAGCACTGTGCATCCATCGACGCCCCGGCACCTATGGGCCAGACCTGCTGCCGCAAGCGTCGGGACAGGATCGGAAAAGGATTCAAAACAACACGAAGGGGATTGGATGGGAAATGGCGAGGTAGCCGAGAGGCGCAGTGCAGATGAAATGCGCTCAATGTTCACGCACCTGTATGACAAATTCAGCCGGGAACAGTGGTCCAAGCTGAGAGCAAACATGCCGCTGGAAATCAGTGACGAAGATCTGGACGCATTGCGCGGTGTAAACGACCCAGTTTCACTGGATGAGGTCGAAGATATTTATCTGCCGCTCTGCCGTTTGCTGAACATCCATATGGCGACGACTCGCGGCTTAGGTGTCGTCAAGGACTCGTTCTTGGGACGCCCGAGTGCGCGCCCCACCTACATCATTGCGGTGACGGGCAGCGTCGCGGTCGGCAAGAGCACGTTTTCGCGCATTTTGGCCGAGGTACTCTCGCGTTGGGCGGACCGTCCGAGTGTGGAATTGGTCACCACGGACGGGTTCCTGTGGCCGAACAAGGTGCTGGAAGAGCGCGGCCTCATGGAGAGGAAAGGCTTTCCGGAGAGCTATGATCAGCGCAGGATGCTGGACTTCATAATCGCGCTGCGGCAAGGCGCAAAGATGCTGAAGGTTCCAGTGTATTCGCACCACAGCTATGACATCGTTCCGAATGAGTTCCTGGAAATTCGCCGACCGGAGATCCTAATTCTGGAGGGGCTGAACCTGCTGCAGGTGCAGCTGCCTAAAGGGACGCGCACGCCCAAGATTTTCGCCAGCGACATGATCGACTTTTCAATTTACGTCGATGCCGAGGAATCGCAGATCCGGCGGTGGTATATGGAGCGCTTTATGCTTCTGAGGATGACGGCGTTCAAGAATCCACGCTCGTTTTTCCATCACGTCGCGGAGATGGAAGAAGAGGAAGCAAGGGCCTTTGGCGAGCGCATCTGGGAGCGCATCAACTTGGTGAACTTGGTGACGAACGTGGCTCCAACCCGCGAGCGGGCGCAGGTGGTACTCCAGAAGGGAGCCAGTCATAAAGTGGAAGAAGTCTGGCTGCGCAGGATATAAGAATTTCGGACCGGAAGTGAGATGGCCTGCCGACTTGGCAGGCCATTCGTTTTTTTCAGATAGCTGGTGCGCTCTCTACAGCCGTTTTTATTGCTTGGCTGCGGAAGCCGACGCGCACGCCGCGAAGGCCCGTGCGAAGCCGTCGATTGAGCGTTTAATGGTGTCCAGCGGAATCGTCAAAGACAGGCGGATGTGGCCTGCACGTCCGAATCCGGCGCCGGGAACAGCAAGCACGCCTTCAGCCGCCAGCATGCGCACGAAGGCGATATCGTCGGCGATCGGAGTCTTGGGGAATACGTAGAACGATCCTTCCGGACGGACCAGCTCATATCCGATCTTTTCGAGCGCATCGCACAACACGTCACGCTTCTCCTGGTAAGCGGCTACATCTACGATCGCGTCAGCGCTTTCCAGCATTACCCACTGCCAGATCGCCGGTGCGTTGATGAAGCCCAGGATGCGATTGGTGAACGTGCAGGCGCGACGCAAGTCTTCCAGATCCGGCAGCCGCGGCGAAAGCGCCAGGTAGCCGATACGTTCGCCCGCCAAGCCCTGCGATTTCGACCACGAATTGCAGATCACGGTAGGAGCGATCAGCGCGGCCACTTCGGGCTGCTGGTTTCCATCGTAAACCAGTGATTTGTAGGGCTCATCACTGATCACGAATATGGACTGGTCAAAGCGAGCGAGCAGGCTGTTCAGGTCCCGCAGCAGGTTTTCGGGATAGATCCGTCCCGATGGATTGTTCGGAGTGTTCAGGATGATGGCTCGCGTGCGTGGCGTGATTGCCGCTTCGATGAGAGCTATGTCGGGAAGAAACTGATCGTCGGTTTCCACCGAAACCAGCTTGCCGCCGTGGTTGGTCACATAGAACTGGTACTCGGAGAAGCAGGGCATCAGCACGATGACTTCATCGCCCGGGTCGAGAATGGACTTGAGAATCACGTTGCAGGCCCCGGCCGAGCCCACGGTCATAATGATGTCTTCCTTCGTGAAGGGCACGCCGGTTTCGCGGCTTAGCTTTGCGGCAATGACCTCGCGCACAATCGGATAACCGCCGTTCGGCATGTAGCCGTGCGACAGTGGCCGTGCTTTGGTTACCACGTTTTGCAAAGCCTCAAGCACTGGCGCCGGTGGTTCCACGTCCGGGTTGCCCAGCGTGTAGTCAAACACGTTTTCCGCCCCGCGTTCCGCCTTCAGCTTCGCGCCCTCTTCAAACATTCGGCGAATCCACGAAGACCGCCCCATTTGTTCCGCTACGCTCTTGGAAATCCCCATTTCACTTTTTCCTTTAAAGTTCTTCCTGCCCGACTACCGTAATTCCAGCTTCCTGAAACTTCCGGACGGCTGCATCGGGATCGTCAAATCGGAAGATAAGCATTGCTTTTTCCCCGGCCTTGAACGGGTAGGCATACATATATTCGATATTGATGGAAGTGCCATTCAGCGCGTCCATCACCCCTGCCATGCCTCCTGGCACATCAGGAACTTGGATGGCAACCACTTCCGTTACCTTCACCAGAAAGCCAGCTTCTTTCAGTAGCTCTGCCGCCTTCTTCGAGTCGGAAACGATCATGCGCAGGATGCCGAAGTACTTCGAGTCGGCAAGCGACAGTGCGCGAATATTGATCTGCGCATCGGCAAGCAGTCGAAACGGGGCAGTGACGTGTCCCGGCTTGTTTTCGGCGAAAATCGAGATCTGCGTAATTCTCATAGTGATCGCCGGTCGATGATCCGGCGCGCCTTTCCTTCGCTGCGCGGAATTGTGCGCGGCTCCACCAGCGTAACCTGCACGCGAATCAGGAGCACACGTTCAATTGCATCCGCCAGCTTGTCTTGTAATGACTGAAGAGCTCCAACCGTGTCGCCAAACATGTCTGCAGTGACTTCCACCTGAACTTCGATCTGATCCAGGCCGCGATGACGCGTCAAAATAATCTGGTAGTGCGGCAGCGTGTTCTCAATGCTCAACAGCACCGACTCGATCTGCGATGGGAAGACGTTCACGCCGCGGATGATCATCATATCGTCTGAGCGGCGCGTGATCCGCCTCATGCGGCGAATCGTGCGTCCGCACGGACATGGTTCCGTGCTCAGTGACGTAATGTCGCGTGTGCGGTAGCGGAGCATCGGCATGGCTTCCTTGCTGAGGGTAGTCAGCACCAGTTCGCCTTCCTCTCCGTCCGGCAGCACGTTTCCCGTCTCCGGGTCGATGATCTCGGGATAGAAATGGTCTTCAAAGACGTGCAGCCCGTTCTGGTGAGTACACTCGACAGCAACGCCAGGGCCGATAATTTCGGAGAGACCGTAGACGTCGTAGGCCTTTATCCCTGCCTCCTGCTCGATGCGCTGGCGCATGGATTCCGTCCACGGCTCGGCGCCGAAAACGCCGGCGCGCAGAGGCAGCTTGCGCAAGTCGATGCCCATGTTCTGAGCGCGATCAATCAGGTGCAGGAAGTACGTCGGTGTGCAGGTGATTGCGGTGACGCCGAAATCGCTCATCACCATCAACTGGCGCTCGGTATTGCCGCCGGAGATGGGAATGACGGTTGCGCCCAGGCGCTCGGCTCCATAGTGTGCGCCCAATCCACCCGTAAACAGACCATAGCCGTAGGCGTTCTGTACAACATCGCCTTCGTGCAGGCCACAGGCGGCAAAGGCCCGGACCAGCACCGACGACCACACGTCCAGGTCTTTCTGCGTGTAAGGCACAACGATTGGCTTGCCCGTGGTGCCGCTGGACGCGTGCAGCCGCACGATGTCTTGCATTGGGCTTGCAAAGAGTCCAAACGGGTAAGTATCCCGCAAGTCGCTCTTCAGTGTGAAGGGCAGCTTTGCCACGTCGCTCACGGACTGAATGTCATCGGGCGTGACGTGGCGCTCTTCCATCCGCGAGCGGAAAAGCTCCACTTTGTCCCAGGCGCGTTGTACTATCCTGCGCAGACGCGCGAACTGGAGTTGCTCCAGTTCAGTCCGGGGAATGTAGTCGAGTGCACTGACAGGATGAAAGCAGGTCTTATTAACCTCCATCGCCGGTTCTATGCTCCTTTTCCGGCGACAAAGGCCTGGAGGTTGATTTCATGTAGCTTCTCGGGCAGGTTGCGCTTAATTGCGGCAATCCATGTTTCATCGCTCAAGCTCAGATGGGTGCTCAAGGCTCCAAGCAGCGCGACGTTTAGGCATTTCTCGCTGCTCAGTTGGCTTTTGTCAATCATTGAAGGTTCGATCAGCACGCCGTCTTTTTTCAGTACTGCGGCGTTCACCGGCACCTGATCAGGCTCCAGCACCACCAGAAAATCCGCCTCGCCTTCCGGCACCATCGGACTGAATACCTGCCCGCCAAAGCGCACGTCGCTGGAAACCGAGCCTCCGCGCTGGCTCATACCGTGGACTTCGGCCTTTTTGACTGCCAGTCCGGCACTGAACGCGGCATCGGCCACGATGTCCGACGCTTTAAGAACGCCCTGACCGCCCAGTCCGGCAATAACGATATTAGTTACTTTGCTGACCATCACACCTCTCGTACTCACGGATTTGGCGCGCCGCCAGCATGCAGGTGCGGCGGGCGATGATGACCGAGATTTCGGGGATTTCTAACGATTTCTTTAAAAGATCCTCAAAGCCTTTGGGATCTTTCGTGGGATCTATCACATGTACGTTGCGGATGGCCATAGCCCGCGCCACATCTTCGAAAACCAGCTTGCCCGTGTGCGAATGATCCAGCCTGCGGCCTGTCCCTGGATGCTCCTGCATGCCAGTCATGGCCGTCGTCCCGTTATCAAGAATGATCAGCACGTGACCACTTTCCGGCGTGTTGTACATCATCTCCACAAGTCCGGTAAGCCCGCTGTGTACAAAGGTGCTGTCGCCGATGACACTAACCACGCGCCTGGCCTGTTCGGGTGGCAGCGTATGCCGCATTCCAAGCCCGACGCCGATAGAGGCGCCCATGCAGACCAGCGAGTCCATTGCCTGAAATGGAGGCATCACACCCAGCGAGTAGCAGCCAATGTCGCCGGCAACAATTAAGTCCAGGTTCTTCAGCGTGGTGAAAACCGCGCGATGCGGACAGCCAACGCACAGAGCGGGTGGCTTGCCAGGTACGGGCTTTGCCTCGGGCGTGCAATCTCCGGCCAGAATGCGTCGCACACGTCCTACGTTCAGCTCGCCAAAGCGGTACATCTCCGCCTTACCCTCAACTGCAATGCCTGCCGTCCGGGCCTGTTCCACAAGGAAGGGATCTCCATCTTCGATCACGATGCAGCGTTCCACGCTCTTGGCGAATTGGCGCATGGTTTCCACCGGCGGCGGATAGGTCATGCCCAGCTTGAGCACACTGGCTTCCGGCGCGGCTTCGCGCGCGAACTGGTATGAAATACCTGAGGTGATAATGCCCAGCGAAGGCGAACCGGCAATCGTCTGGTTCGGGCCTTCCTGTTCATTCCATTCCGCCATCTGCGCCAATTTGTTGCGCATATTCCTGTGCGCCGGACGCGCATAGGCCGGAATCATGACTCGCGTGGGAATATCGCGGACAAAATTGGCCTCGCGCGGTGGTGGAACCGGCGTTACGCCCTGGCGTACCAAGGTCTTCGAATGGCAGACGCGCGTGGTCATGCGGAAAAGCACAGGCACGTGCCAGCGCTCTGAAATTTCAATGGCGCGAAGCATGAAATCGTAGGCTTCCTGCGAATCCGAGGGTTCAAGCATCGGGACGCCCGCCGAGGCGGCATAACGCCGACTGTCCTGCTCGTTCTGGCTGGACGCCATTCCTGGGTCGTCGGCGGAAACAATCACCAGCGCGCCATTCGCGCCGCTGTAGGCAACCGTAAACAGAGGGTCGGCCGCCACGTTCAGCCCCACGTGTTTCATTGTGACCAGGGAGCGTGCGCCGGCGAACGAAACGCCAATACCCACTTCGAGCGCGACTTTCTCGTTCGGAGCCCACTGCGCGCGTCCGCCCAGCCGCTCAAATGTTTCGAGGATTTCAGTAGATGGCGTGCCGGGGTATCCAGTTCCGAGGCTCACACCGGCGTCGAGCGCTGCAGCTGCAACGGCTTCGTCGCCACTAAGTAAAGAGGTTACGCATTCCATGAGGCGCCTCGCCAGGAAAGATAGACAAATTAAAGATATTGAAAAGTCTATCATTCAGAGGGGCTGCCGCAAACCGGCCGAACGCAATTCAGGCCCATCATTTAACGGTGCAGTAAGAACGCGGATGTCGAGGCCTGACCATCAAATGTCGGGTTTTAACCTCAGGCACACGCCAGCAGCTTAATATTGCTGGCGCGTGCGGGACGGAACCTGTTGTTCTTTTCATTTCGTGAAGGGATCGTGTTGTCGATCGGAGGCTTACGCCACCTTCTCCGTACTTTCTTCGTCACGCAGCATCGAGCGCAACTGTTCGCGGAGTTCAATCGATTTCTGGTGGCCATGGGACTGGACAGCGTGTTGGACGGCAAGGTCGAGCACGTCTTCCTCACTCCCCGAGATACAGATATCGCACGCGTTTTCGGTCGGGAACCAGCGGCAATCAATCATCTTGCGAGGTTCTGCCATTTACTCACCCCCTGTGGGAACGTTGCGGCACAGTCTAGCCTCGTTCAGAGAAATAATTCAACGCTGCTGGACGATTGAGTGGCTCGCTCGTTTTTCGACAATGTGCTCTCGAATCCTGTTTGCGGCGTACAACCCCAGTCGGCTGTTCCTCATCGCCTGCTGTATGCGTTGGGCCTATTTACTGCTGTTCGCCGTCGTCATCGTGCTTGCCGGTTCCGGGCAGGCACAACGAGGTGGGCATTTTGGCGGAAACCGTGGCGCTTCCATGGGCACCCATAGGCACCACGGTTTCCGAAATGGAGTCAGGGGAGGACACTCGCGACGTTTCCGCGATTTTGGTTACGGCTATGGTTACTTTCCGTGGTGGTGGGGCGAGCCGTTCGAGTACAACGAGCCTGAAGTTGCCGCACCAGCGCTACCGCCGCCGCCAGTCATCGTGTTGTCGAATGGCGAGCGGCAATCGCGAGTGCCGGAAATTCCTGCGGCCTCGCCAAAGCTTATAGAAGTTCCGGGCGCGGCGAATACGTCCACACTCAAGGCTCAAACCGCAGTATTCATCCTTCGTGACGGACAGCGGCTTGAAGCCGCCAGTTATATGCTCACATCCAACAGCTTGCGTGTAACCGTCGATCGCGAGCAACGAGTCATTCCGATTTCCGAGCTTGACCTTAATGCGACGGTTGCCGCGAACCGCGAGCGCGGAATCCAGTTGCGGATTCCCGCAGCCCCGAATGAGATTTCGCTCAGCTTCTAGTACTACTGTGTTATAAGAACGGTCGGAGGCAGCAAGGGCATCTGGGTAGAGAGCGAGCCAGGTGGGTTGCGATCTGACGACGCAGGGTGGCGATGGAATGCGGATTGTGCCGCTCTGTTCTAATCGGCAGCGCCGCGGGGCTTCGCTTCGCGCGGCAGAGGGGGTAGGTGTAGTTCGATGTCGGCTGCTCGCAGCAGTGGTTCGGGGGAAAAAAGGCATCGCTCTACAACCAGGAAGCCGTAGGCGGCAATGCAGAGGCTGGCATGGTGATGAAAGCCGCGCCAGTTCCGTCCTTCGAAGTGCCCCAGTCCAAGCTCCTGTTTCAACTCCTCGTAGTCGCGCTCGATGCGCCAACGCAGCTTCGCCGTGGCCACCAGTTTGCGCACGCTGATCGACACCGGCAGGTTAGAGAGCCAGTACTTGGTCGGTTCCTTCTCTGCCTTGGGCCACTCGATCAACAGCCATTGCTCTTCGCGCGGTTCACTGCGCCAGTAGTCGCGATGGCCTACACGCACGCGCAAAGCGGCAAAGCGGGAATGCATTGTGCCACGTGTTCCTTCGCGCCAACTCACCCGGCGCAGGTCGCTCGAACTCAGGCACAAGGCTAGCTCCTTGACCGAAAGAGGTTGATGCTTCTCATCCCTCGTTTCGTCGCCTCGGATCTTGCGCCCAGATCTCAGGCAGGTACAACTGGTACGCGACAGGGAAACTGGCTTGCTCAGTAGCCAATGACAGACTGACTGCAATACGGCAGTTCTCCTGCTTGCCTAGTTGCCCGCAGTACTGCCGGGTCACGCCAACCGAGTGCTTACCTTTTTTGGGAAAGCCTGTGTCATCGACGATCCAGGCACCCAGTGGATGTTTACGCGTCAGGGCGGGCAGCACTTGACGGCGAATCGCGACGAGCAAAGCCGCATCGCTCCAGGCGGCCTCAGCCACGATGTGAGGCAGCGACTGATGCATCTGCCGCACATTTGCAGGAGCCAGACGCGCCGCCATCGGCTCGACGCTCTTGCGCTCGATGGGAAGGAAAAGAACCTTGGTGTAGTTCTGCATGGGAACGATGCGATCAGCATGTCCTGCGACCTGCGATAGCCGGTCCAGATAGATAGCCAAACGCTCCGATTGACTGCTGGACTGCTCCCGACGAGCTCTCATCGGAAATCAACTTACCGTGTCGTACGCTCGCGCGCTACCTAAATCGCAAAGAAGGAATCACACTTATAACACAGTAGTACTAGGCGTCTGCCGTTATTTCGTGGCGACAATCAAGTTCGCTGGCCCCGGCAACCGTATGCGTTTAGTTTCGCGGAAGCCTGTTTCACGCAGCCATTGCTCGTATTCGGTTTCGCTGTAGCTGGCTCCGCCCTCCGTGTTTACCAGCATGTTCAGCGAGAACAGCACGGCGAAGCTCGGTGAAGTCTTGTCCGGGTCAAGGATGAAGTCCTGCAAAACCAGTCTGCCATTCGGCTCCAGTGCCTGATAAATGCGGCCCAGCAGGTCGCGGTTTTGCTCGGGTGAGAACATGTGCGCGATGGCCGAGAGCAGCACCAAATCGTAGCCTTCTCCAAAGTGATCCGTGCGCATATCGCCTACGCGAGTCTGAATACGTCGTTCCAGCCCTGCCCGGTGAATGTACTCCTGCGTCAGCGGCACCACCGACGGCTGATCGAGCAGGTCCACGTGAAGCTGCGGATTGGCTTGCGCAAACGCGATCGAATAAGCTCCCGAGCCGCCCCCCAGGTCCAGCATCCGCCGGAAATCATTCCCCACCGCCTGCACCACCTGAGCAGCTCGTTCCTTGGCGTTGCGGTCCATTGCAGCAATAAAGGCGCGGGTGGAATGTTCATCTCGCTGGCCCGAAGGACTCTCGGCAACCGCCCTGCCCTGGCGCACGCACTTGGTCAGTGTTGACCACGAGTCCCAGAGATGGACGTTATGCATCAGCCCTGGGCGGGCATTGTCCGGTGAGTCCGCGCAAAGGAAGCGAGCGGTCATCGGAGTGTTCGAGAATACTCCGTCCTTTTTGGTCAGCAGGTTCAGCGTGACGAGCACGTTCAGCAACATCTCCGTGGCCCGCGTATCTGTACCGAGCTTGGCGGATAACTGCTGCGCGCTCGTTCCTCTGCCGACGCCGGTGAACACATCCAGCTCCAGTGCGGTCAGCAAAGCGCGGCTGGACATGAATCCGCGCAATATCTCCTGCAGGCTGATATCTTCGGGCAGAATTCCAGCTTTATCCCGGGCGGCTATTGCGGCCAAGGTTTTCCGCCGGTGGTTCAGAATTTCGGCGCGCAATGCAGCATCGTCGCTAAACATCAATCGCGCGACTGGCTGCCCGGCTTTCAGGTGCGAGGCTGTGATCTCTGCAACATCGGCGGGCTTCACCTCTCCATACCAGGTCGCGTCCGGATACACGATCATGACCGGGCCGCGATTGCACGCGCCCAGGCAGCCAGTGGTGCTCACAATCACATCGTTCTCCAGATTTTGTCTGCCGAGCTCCTCACGCAGCGCTTCGAGCACTGCGGCTCCACCCGCAGCTGCACAGGAAGGCAGGTTTTCCGGCTTCTGCTGAGTACATACAACGACGTGATACCGAAATGGCCGCATCTTTCTCCTCCGAACAATTTCCTCCAAACAATCTGGCCTGGACATTCTGCACCCGCACCATGACGATGAACAGCCCTTTGTGCGCTCATCTGGAGTTCACAAGCTTTCAAATCTTCATCCCTTTGAACTTTGAAACCGCACCTGCCCGATTTATCCTGTTTCATATGAGCGTGCGCCCTCAAAATAGGATCTCGACCCGCCTTGCCTCTTATCTAGTGCGTAACCCGCTCATTTATATCTACACCGTCGTTTTAGGCACGCTCTCACTGCTCAGTTCGTTCATTGATCGCTCCGGACGCCTTCAGCACAATTTCGCGCGCCTCTGGTCCTGGCTCATTCTGCGCACCTCGTCTGCGCCCCTGACGGTTCAGGGACTCGATCGAATCGATCTAACGCAGCCAGCCATTTACGCCGCCAATCACTCTTCGGCTCTCGATATTCCGGTGCTCTATGTTGGTCTGCCGTTTCAGTTCCGAATTCTGGCCAAGATCGAGCTATTTCGCCTTCCGTTTCTCGGATGGCATCTCAAGCGCTCCGGCCAGATCTCAATTGACCGCACCGACGCCCGCGCCTCTTTGCGCTCGCTCTCGATCGGCTCCCAAACCGTGAAGCAGGGCATGTCTCTCGTCGTCTTCCCCGAGGGCGGACGCAGCGCAGACGGACACCTCCAACCCTTCCTCGGCGGAACCTTCTACATCGCCATCAAGGCGCAAGTCCCCATCGTCCCCATGGCCATCGTAGGGACCTACGATGCCTTGCCGATGAATACCTATGTAATTCGTCCCACGCCCTTCCGTCTGATCGTCGGTGACCCCATCCCGACCACCGGCCTCACACCCCGCGACATGGAAGCGCTCTCACAGCGCGTACACAAGGCCATGAGTGACATTCTCTATGCAAACTCCGGCCTGGCGGCTCCGCAACCAGAGGCGCAGCCCCAAATCTAGTCGGCAATCTCTGGAATGTTACTGGCTGGAAAAGTTGTCAGGCAGAGTAAACCTGAAGTGTCCCACTCAATTCATGCGTGTTCTTGGGAAGGAATTCATTCATCCCGATGTGCCGCCTCCGGGCTGAATGCAGGCAGACAAACTGCGATGTACTCCGCTCCCTCAGGAGTAGAGTACTGCACCCACTCGCCGCCATGTGCAACCACCGCCTGTCCGGCTGCCACGTCCAGAACTCCGTCGCGACTGGTCACGCGCAGCTTACCTTTCAGCACCACCGTGAACTCGTCGAACTCCGGTGTCTGTCCCGGCTCCGACCACCCCTCCGGGCTGCGCATGTGAGCCACACTTACGCCTGTCGTCCCGGAGTTAACGCGGCCAATGTACTCGTCAATGAGCTTAGGCTTGGTGCCTACGCAGGGAACCCGCTTGGGTTGTACAATCAGAGTTGGCATCCGCGCATTCTAGTACGGAATTGCCCCAATCCCGCCGGAATTTCCTACTCTTTTACGCCGCAGGCCATCACCATCTGAGCGTTGAAGTGAACCCGTTCTCCGTCGAATCGCTCGCGAAGCGCTGCTAACACCGCCTGCTGTACTTCGGCGTCGTTCTCCACTTTTTCCAGCAACGCGCGGAACGGAACCGTTACTCCTCGGAAGTAGTCCCACATTTCCTCCGGCATTCCGTGCCAATCCCACTTCACCTCGCGCACGCGCTCCTCCACCTTGCTGAACCCGGCCGCCTCAAGAGCTGCGCCCAGTGTTCCCGGTGCACCAAACTTGAACATCGCGCGCGCCGGTGCCGGAACCTCCAGCCCTGGCCTTGCTCGCAGTATTGTTCCAATCGTTGTGTCGAAGTACGGTTGCACCATTGCGCCCCATGCCAGCAGAGCAACCCGCCCTCTCGGTTTCAGCACCCGCCGCATCTCGCTCAGGGCTTTCGGCATATCGCTAAAGAACATCACGCTCAAGCGGCTGGTCACGCGATCGAAACTCTTATCGGGGAACGGCAGCGCATGAACGTCAGCCTGCTGAAACTCGACGTTGTCCAATCCGCGCTTGCTCGCCCGTTTGCGCGCTACCTCCAGCGGAGCCGATGCCAGATCGATGCCAACTACCCGCCCGGTTCCCTTGAGCAAAGCCGCAATTGAAATCGAAGGCTCTCCCGACCCGCACGCCACATCCAGCACACGCATCCCCGGCGCAACCTGAGCTTCTGCGACAATCGCCTCGGTCGCTGCCGTGCCCATCTCTGCGGATTGAGCTTTGAACCGATCCCCTGCATTCAGCCGCGCAAAACTGTCCCAAACCTGCTCTGCCATCGCTGTCCTCCGTGATGTCCTATTGGGTCGAGGGTGCCCCACATCTGCCGTAGTTAGCAGATGTGGGACTTGCCGGTAGATAATAACCCCGTGGCGTGACTTTTGGGCTGGAGCGCCATCAGTGTTCAGAGCAGTCTCATTTTGCAACATTCAGTTGTCATCAGCGATTGGCGCGTCCGAGAGATGAGCGGCTACGCGATCTCTCTGTTGAGTGTTTGGAACGTACGCGCCGAAGCTAAAACCGCCCCGATCCGTTGCAATTTTCTACTCTCGTATTCCGCTGACATTCACCACGTGAGCACCGAAGCGAACCCACTCTCCATCAAACCGCTCGCGTAACGCACCCAGCACAGCCTGTTGCACCTCGGTGTCGTTCGCCACTTTTTCCAGCAGTGGCTGGAACGGAATCGCTATGCCGCGGAAGTAGTCCCACACCTCCTCCGGTGTTCCGTGCCAATCCCAGTTCACCTCGCACATACGCTCTTCCACCTTGCTGAACCCGGCCGCGCCGAGGGTTCCGCCCAGTGTTCCCGGGGTTGCGAACTTGAACACCGCGCGCCCAGACGCCGGCACCTCCAGCTCTGGTCTCGCTCGCACGATCGTCCCAACCATCGTGTCGAAGAACGGTTGCGTCATCGCGCCCCATGCCAGCAGAGCGACTCTTCCGCCCGGTTTCAGCACTCGCCGTATTTCGCTCATAGCCTTCGCCAAATCGCCGAAGAACATCACTCCAAAGCGGCTCGTCACGCGGTCGAAACTCTCATCGGCAAATGGCAGTTCATGAACGTCGGCCTGATGAAACTCGACGTTGTCCAATCCGTGCTGTCTCGCCCGTTCGCGCGCAACCTGCGGCGCAGCCGATGCCAGATCGATGCCAACAACACGTCCGGTTCCTCTGAGCAGAGTTGCAATTGAGATCGAAGGTTCACCCGACCCGCAGGCCACGTCCAGCACGCGCATTCCCGGCCCAACCTGAGTTTCCGCAACAAGCGCCTCGGTCGCTGCCTCGCCCATTTCTGCCGACTGGGCTTTGAATCGATCCTTGGCATTCAGCCGCGAAAAATTATCCCAAACTTGCTCTGCCATCGATGTCCTCCATCACGTTCCTATTTGGGTCGAGGGTGCCCCACATCTGCCGTAGTTAGCAGATGTGGGATGTTCCCAAGTAGATGATAACCTCCGTGCATGACTTTTGAGCTGAAGCGTTATCAAGCGAGTAAGGCAGAGTCAAAAGCCCCATATCTGCTAACTGCGGCAGATATGGGGCACAAAGAGATGTGAGCCACCAGCCTTTGCTCCGTGAACCTGGCAGGTGGCTGTAGATGCTCAAGAGGTTGTACGGTTCCCTAAGGACTCCCAAAGTTTCGTTCGGTCCAGAGTGTTAGAATGGCCGCATCGTGACCTCTGACTTGGAACTGACGTTCACAGCTTCCGCACGTCTTTACCAGGACGCCCTAGGTTTTCTGACCTTTTTACGCAAGGCTGCCCGCAAACATTCAGTTACGATCTCCTTCTCAGTCGATCAAGACGGAGAATTCAAGCTGTCTGTGCCTGGAAAAGAGTGTTGGGATCTGGACCTGTTCCTTCAGGAGATCATCTTTCAGCATGGTCTCTATTACTACCTGTGCACCGTCTCGAATCGCAGAGAGGTGGCCAGATCGGTAGTGAAGCCGATCTTCGAAGATTTGCTGGTCTCGCGCTTCAGCGTCGCTTACCCAGTGCAGCTTCAGAAACACTTGATTGAGGGGTCGTCTGGCTGGTTCGGAGGAGAGTTCCTTGACGGCAACGCACAGGCTTATGAGGTTCTGTTTCAAAAACTGAAGCTCAAGATGATCTCCGGATATGAGTTCATTCGCAACTTGGACGACCTTCTGACGGAGTTCATGCTCACTCACTTGGAACACCCGAAGGGGGAACAGAGCCCGAAGTTCAATGTCTTGGTGGACAGGTGCCACAACCAGAACATTCTTCGGGTCGCTGCAGCTCCCAAGCTTTTTAAGAGGGTCCACGCGTTAAGGACTCGTGGGCTTCACCGTTTGGAACGGGAGATTCCTGACGCGGAAATTAATGAGCTCGCGCAGAATGTCTACTATGTCTTCGAGTGGCAAGACGACTACCGGAGAGCGCAGGCTGAGAAGACGGTAAGGCTAACGGGAAAGAGATATCGCCGAGTCCGATACGGAGATGAGATTCGAACCTGGCCCAAAAGGTCTTGCGCTGAAGATACAGCTCGGTGGAAATCGCTCAGAGGCGAGTGGCCTGAAATCATCTCCCGGCCATGCCACGACTGTGGTGTTCTCCAGGGAGAACTTCACTTGTGGGGCTGCGACATGGAGGTGTGCCCTCGCTGTGGGGGACAGTACATATGCTGTACTACATGCAGGACGGAAGAAGATGATCTCGATGAGTCCTAGCGAGACGAGGCCGTTTACTACCACCTGTAGCCAATCCGCAAATCGGCAAAACAACAGGCAGATGGTCCAGAGTTGGCGTTATTCAAACTCTGGGAAATTCTAAACAGTGGCCATTTGCGGCACGGCCGTATTTGCAGTCAACGTGGTAAGTTTCCACAACGATGGATCACGCAACAGGCGCTGAACGAGTGCAGTATGCATCGCATGTCCGGCGCGGTCGGCAACCACGCGGCCCAGCACCTGGTGCCCTATCAGTGAAAGATCGCCGATCAGGTCCAGCACCTTGTGCCGCACAAATTCATCTCGGTAGCGCAACGGCCCGTTTTTGATTCCTTCAGCTGTGAGCACAATTGCGTTTTCTTCGCTTGCGCCGCGGATCAGCCCCATATTGCGCATCGCCTCGACTTCGTGCAGGAATCCGAAGGTGCGCGCCGGAGCTATTTCGCGCAGGTAGTCGCCGCGGGATAAATCGACACATATCGTTTCTTCGCCGATGAGCGGGTGAGGAAAATTAATGCTGTAGCAAACCGAAAAGTTCTCTGCCGGATAGATGCCGATGAACTTGCCCCCCTCGCACATCTCCACCGGTTTTAGCACTCGCAGATACTGGCGTGGACGCCTCTGCCGCCTTATTCCCACACACTGCACCATCTCCACAATGGGCTGTGCGCTGCCGTCTAGAATCGGCAGTTCAAGATTGTCCAACTCCACAATGGCGTTGTCCACGCCCATGCCTACAAAGGCCGAGAGCACGTGCTCGGTGGTCGAGATCAGTACGCCCTTTTTCATCAGGCTGGTGGCATAGCTCACCTTCGCGACATTGCGCCCGGTAGCCTCAATCTCGAAGCCGTCAAGATCGGTTCGGCGAAAGACGATGCCCGACCCCGAAGGAGCGGGGACAATGCGCATGTGTACCGGAACGCCGCTGTGAAGACCTACCCCCGAACATTCCACAGGCGCACGTACCGTCTGCTCAACCATTAGAGTGGACATGTAAGTCATGCGTGACTTTAAGGTTACAACGATCCCGAAAAATAAGCTGTGGGATTTTTGCCACAGTGCGTATCTCTCGACACACGGGCAAAGAGCACTTGGTGGCAGGATGGAACCTGCACGGTTGCGTTACAGCTCATTTCCGCTTCGCCTTCGGGTTATAAGTCTCAGGATTGTAATTTACGCTGGCTTCGAAGAAATCAGGTGCAAGGGCAAGGTTGTACTCAGCATGATTCAGGAAGCTCTGGCCACTGATCTCCCCATCGCGCTTGTTCGTTACCGTGAAGGGCGTGGCAATTCCCTGTACCGTGCGGTAGTTGCCGTAGATGGTTTCATCCTCAACTTTGTACTTGTCGGCATCGCGCCAGGTGTAACGCTTACTGATCGGAAGATGAGTGTTGACATCAATCCCGATAGTCAGCTGGTCATCGTCTTTGTTCAGGATGCTTACGACATCGACCAATTGCTGATCGGCTACGGTCTGTCCTTCGTAAATCAGCATGGTCTTCGGATCTTTCAGCCACTCGCGCAGCACCACTTCGAGCGAGTGCTTGCGGCGACGAATCATCTCCTTTGTCATCTTATCTTCTGCGCTCGTCGTGCCTTTGTAAGTCCTCTCGAAGCCTTTGTCGTCGTTGAAAATGTAGATAATGTCGCGCTGTTTTGTAAGTTCGCGACGCTCTTTGTCGGGATACTCATAAAAACGCCAGAAAAGCACGCCCGCTGAATTCGGATTGCCATGGTAGAAAGAATAGCTCCGCCCCTGCTGCGCGTAGGTCTTGTAGCTCAACCAGGCGGGCCCGCCCAGGGCGGTGATCATCTGGTCGAGCAACTGGCGTGCTTTCTGGGCGCTGGTTCCGGCGGACGTAGAGGATGCGGGTGTTGCATTCGGAGCGGGCGTGGGGGCAGAGGCGGAGTTCTCTTGAGCCAGCGCGCAAATCGAGGTCAGCAGCAACACCGCGAGAATCTTCTTCATCTTCTTGAGTCCTCCCTGCAACGCGGAATCAACCTGCCAGCACAGCGCCGCCGTTTACGTTGAAAACCTCACCGGTAATAAATCCCGCCAGCGGAGTACAAAGAAACAGTATCGGCCCCGCGATCTCTTCCGGCTTGGCAAGACGGCCCAATGGAATCGTGCTGGTGATTTTCTGATTCATCTCTGGTTGCGCAATTACCGGTGCAGACATATCGGTAGCAACCCATCCAGGAGCTACGCAATTTACATAGATGTAATCTCTAGCCAATTCGGTTGAGAGTCCTTTTACCATGCTGATGATCGCTCCCTTTGTGGCCGCGTAGTCGCAGTGAAAAGCTTCTCCGCGTTGGGCTGCCGTGGAACTGACCATGACGATGTGACCGCCGCGGCGCGACTTTTTCATGACCTTCACGGCTGATTTCACCAGCAAAAATGCACTGTCCAAATTAACAGCCATGGTTGAGAGCCATTGCTCGTCGCTCAACTGTTCGACCGGACGGTCCTGTGACGGCCAGATGCCGTGGTTGACCACCAGGATGTCAAGATGACCGAAGCGCGCGATTGTGTCTTCGACCAGCATCTCCTCGGCCCCCTCGCCAATGAGGTCGCTCTGCACGGTGCGGTGCGGTCGGGGCCGCAGGCAATCACCAGTTTTTGCGCGGCTTCGGCAGACTTCTGGTAGTTGAACATCACGCTTGCGCCTGCCTGCGTGAAGAGGCGGACACAGGCAGCACCAATGCCGCGCGAGCCTCCTGTGATGAGCGCAACTTTGCCGGTGAGATCCAATTCAAGACCCAAGATAATGCCTTTCCAAGATTGACTTTCAATCAATCGTTAACGTTTTCAAAATCCGGCGAACGGCGGGCGAGGCGCCGATGCCAGGAGCGGGCCTCGGCAATAAGTTTTTCGAAGATGTGGCGGGAGACGTCATCCTTGTCGAAGGTTCGCTCTGGATGCCATTGCACTCCGAGGACCCACTGCTCCTTCGATGTGCTTTCGACAGCCTCGATGATGCCATCCTCCGGAGAACGGGCTACTACGCGCAGTGCATCGCCCGGGGTGGCAAGCGCCTGATGATGGCTGGAATTGACGGTGATGCGTCCGCTCCCGGTGAGTTTGGCCAGCCCGGAATCAGGCTCGATCTGTGCCGCGTGCTCGATGACTTCGGTACGCGGAGCGCCGGGGGTGCGGGCGTGCTGCACCGCTGACTCAATGTGCTGGATGAGCGTGCCGTTGCGCCAGACGTTCAGCGACTGAGTGCCATAACAGATGGTGAGGATGGGCTTGCGCATGTTGTGCGCGTCCTGCAGGAGAAGCTCATCCACGTTGTCACGCGCTGCATCGGAAGGGGCGGTGCGCGGATGCGGCTTCTCGCCGTACTTCTCCGGATCGATGTCCGCAGGCGAGCCGGGAAGCAGAATGCCATCACAGGATTCAGCAAGATGCATGGTCTCTTCGTTGGAAAGGTCGAGCGCAATCACGACGGGCTCGCCTCCCGCGCCGATGATCGAGTTCACATACTCAGGCAGCGTGCGTTTGGAGTACTCCGGATCAGAGTTGGGAACGGGAATGGCAATGCGCGGCTTCATGGCGTAGATGGTAACGCGGGAGTGGCGCGAAGGACAAAAATTAGAGTGGGAAAAACGGGCAACATCCCCACATCTGCTAACTACGGCAGATGTGGGGCACCGTCAGGGGTATGGGAGAGGTGGGCCACCAGCCAACCTAGTTAGGTCTGCTTCAAAATTATGTAGACTGCCGCAGCGATTAAGGCCACGCCGATGACTCTCGCGATGACAGGGCTTCCGCGTGGAAAGCCCTGTCTATTTACAATCTGCTCCCTAGTTAAGAACTCCAGCATCGAGCGTGTTCTAAACAACAACAGAAGTCCAATACCGACAAATCCGAGTGAGACAGCTACGAATATTGAACTGTGTCCACGTAGAGAACGGGGCGGAGTTGCACTTCTTTCTGGCGATTCCGGAACCTGCCAGTCCCAAAGTGTCCAGCCAATAAAAGCTAGGATAACCAGCGTGGCCAGCTTAGACTCCAAAGTTAACGGCGTTCTGGGGATAACGGCTCCAGATGTCACACGTCGAATCAATTTGGCATAGATATCTGGAGCGAGCAAGCGTACCACTGCAATTCCAGCAAAAATCATTATTAATGCAAGCGCAAGCAGGTGTAGCATCGGTAAGTTCCCTTTATTGAGTGCAGCCAGTTTTGCCGTAGGCTGGTGGACTGGTGCCCCATATCTGCCGCAGTTAGCAGATGTGGGGCTTTTGACTCTGCCCTCACTCGCCTGGAAGCTGCGGTAGTTTGAGGGTTCTTCCGTTCCGGCGGTCGGCGGTCCATTGCGACTCGATCTCCACTGGTCCGGCTTCGGCGGTCATGTAGTGCCGAAAGCTGCTCCACTCCCAGTCCTCTGGCTTTTCGACTAATCCCCGCTTCACCGGATTGCGATGAATGTACCGCAGTTTTTCGACGAAGCTCTCGTAATTACGCACGTTGTGATCGTAGTAGCGCTTCTGCCAGAAAGTTCCGCCAACTCCCGCGTAATGCCGCATTCGTTGCGCGACAGATATCTTCAGAGCCTGAATGGCCTTTGCCAGAACCTCAGTTTCAGATTCGGAAACGAGCAGATGTACGTGCTCCGGCATCACGACATATCCGTAAACTCTGAAACGGTAACTTCGGCGCGTCCGTTCCAAACACTCAACAAAGAGATCGCGTAACTGGTCAGCTCGCAGACGCGGCAATCGTTGATAACAACTGAATGTCAGGAAATGACACTGCTCTGAATGTTGATAGCGCTTCAGCCCGTAAGGCATGCCCCTGAGGTTATCATCTACGGGCAACATCCCACATCTGCTAACTACGGCAGATGTGGGGCACCTTCAGGGTTTCGGAGAGGTGTGCCCCAGCAGACGAACCGGAAAGCTGCGTTATCACGAAAACAGATGGATGATTTCAGCGAGACTCCTCACGATTTGCCCCCGACCATGATCAATGAAAATCCCCATTTGGGCGATCAGCGAGTACGCAATGGCAAATTGAGCGACAGCGTAACCTGCAACGGTGAACTGGCTGACGCTGATCACTCCCAATCCGAACTGAGAAATCGTCAGGAACCCGCATGCAAACTGTCCTATGGCGATGATTCCCCTGGCTGGCACAGGTACACGATTGGGTCGATATTTGAAGGACACATGGAGGAGCGGCCAGCCGAATAGAGTGGCCTCTGTTTTGTATTCGAATCCCCGCCCATCCCATTTTTCCTTTGCGGGATAGGGGGCTCCGCAATTGGGGCAAAAAATCGCCTCCTCGGAGACATTGTGACCACACGCTCGGCACGGCTTCATTTTGTGCTCACCTCGCCAATGTATTTTGCTGAATACCTGTTCCGCCACACCCACTATACCCATTGCTCCCTTCGAAGCTCCAACCTATGCGCCTTGGACGCTCGCGTGAGCCATTCTAGCCGCCACCTGGGTCGCTGGCTATATCGTCTACGCGGTCTGGATCGGGTGGCGCACCCGGCGACGGCGGCGCAGGCAGATGATCGTTGCTGACGGGGCTCTCTGGGCTCTTACCCTTAATGGTTGCGGCCACGCTGCTGAAAACCATTCACCTGCCCACCTGGTCCTCGATCAGCTCGTTCGCCATTGTGCTCGGCATTCGAACGCTAGCCAAGCACGTATTCACATGGGAGTACGTGCATTGGAATGCGAGACTCACACGAGAAGAAAACGTCCAGCCACGCAGTTATTAGGTTCTGGACCGAGATCGCTGGCAAAACAGTTCGGATTCAAGGTTAGAGCCGAGAATAGCAATCCTGGGCACGGCGTCCTGATTCACGTTGCTCAAATACCTACTTTCCCGCGACTCCCTATTCCTGCATAATGGGCAACTCTGAATCAGAGTGTCACAACAGAGCGCATCAAAGTCACTAGCTGCATTTATTTTTTTGCGCACCGGCTGTTTCGGTGCAGTGGGAAACTCCGCGTGGAGTATTGAAACTATGAGGACGTTGAGAAAATTAGTTTCAGTAATTGCGCTCTCAGGTATGTGCCTGGCTGCTCAAGCGCCATCTGATGGATCCTCGGCTGGCAAAAAGAGCACCCGCCATCAGGTTGCCCGGCCTGCAAAGAAGGACGAGACGGCTGAGAAGCTCCGCGAACTGACAAAGATGATTGAGCAGCTAGTGACTGCCACACAGCAGTCGCAACAACAAAATCAGGAGGAACTGCGGCAAACTCGGCAGGAACTGCGACAAACTCAGCAGGAGCTGCGGCAAACTCAGCAGGAACTGCGACAGGCTCAGCAGCAGCTTGTACGAACTCAACAGACAGCCCAGCAGCCAAACGTCAAGATAGCCGCAGTGGAAGCCTCAGCACCACCAGCGCAACTTGACGGCGATGTGCAAGCGCAGAAGATTCAAGCCGATCTTGCGGAAATTAAGAGCTCACTGGTCGCCACTACGGCGACGGCTCAGAAAGCCGCGAAGAAAGTGGACGAACTGGAGCATCCGTCGTCGATCTCCTACAAGGGTGTCCGCATCACTCCCGGCGGCGTCCTGGAAATGACCGGGTATTTTCGGACTCATGCGATGCTCTCCGATCAAGCGACCCCGTTTTCGATCATTCCGCTGGCTGGCCAGGCCAACACCAAACTGACTGAGTTCGGTCAATCCGCACGATACTCCCGTATCAATTTTCGCGCAGATTCAGAGGCGGGTACGACCAGGCTGACCGGATACTACGACATGGACTTTCTCGGAGTAGGTACGTCGGCCAATTTGAACCAGACGACAGGTTACAGTCCGCGCATCCGCCAGGTCTGGGGCCGAGCGAAATTCGCCAATGGATGGACGGTCACCGGTGGTCAGATGTGGAACCTGGTCACGTTGAATCGCAAGGGGACGGATGCTGACAGCTTGTTTAATCCCCACATAATTGAAGTTCAGTTCTCGATTGGTTACGACATAGGACGCTTTGCTGAATTACGCGTGTCCAAAACTTTGAATAAGAATTTCAGCCTGGCCTTTGGATTGGCCAATCCGGCTTATTTGAGTTCCGGTGCTACAGCGGCAGTGGCGGGCCTGGCTTCGCCTGGCGTTGGTTTTCTGGGGAACAGTCAATTGAATAATTGTACGCTCTCCACGGCTACGCCCCCTGTGTTGACCTGTACCAGGTCGCAGTTGTACTCCACTAACCTTGCTCCCGATATGATCGTCAAGCTGGCTTATGATAATCCCAAGTGGGGTCATTATGAACTTAGAGGCTTGAGCCGCCTGTTCCGCGACCGCGTCGTGTCTACTGCTACCGTTCCTGGCTGGAACAACATCGGTTGGGGTGGGGGTATCGGCGCCGGGGCTGTTATTCCACTCAAGCCAAGGAAGCTTGATTTGTTCATACAGGGCCTTTACGGCAAGGGCATCAGCCGTTATCAGGATGCCGGCCAATACGACTTCGTGGTTCGCGACACCGACCACCAAATGCAGATGATTGAGAGCTTCAGCATCTTAGCTGGACTTCAGGCCCACCCAACTCCGAAGCTGGAGCTCGATCTGGTTGTTGGCGACGAGTACTACGCCAGAACAACATACCGGGACGCCAATGGCGCCATCGCGGGCTACGGCGCGCCGACAGTTGCCGGGGTTACAACGACCTCAACATCGCCGGTTAACACCGGATGCTACTATGAAACCTCGGCACTGGCAGTTGCCGCTGGCGTCAACCCTACCTGCACTGGTCACAACCGAAACATTTGGAACGCAAGGTTGTACGGCTATTACGACATCTACAAGGGACCCATGGGCACTCTGCGTTACGGTGCGGAATTCGACTACCTCTTCCGTGGCACATGGTCTGTTAATGGACTTGCGCCACACGGCAATATGAAGACCGCCTTCCTCACTATGCAGTACCTCTTCCCGTAAGAGGCGAGTGGCGGGTGCTCAGAGTTGGTGTTGTTTCAACTCTGGGATGTCCCAAGACCCCAACTAGTTCGGTTTGCCTAACCATGAATACTGCCAGGCGAACGAGACGGTCTGGAAGTTTCCACCGTACCGGATATAAGTGCCAGTGCTGTAGCTGAATTTCAGAGACTGGTGCTTGGTTATAGGCACTGCGCCTGTGGCTCCGAGGCGGGAGTTCGACAGTTGGCTGAGCGGATTCTCCACGCCGTTCACACTTGTTTTTCCCCCGAACCAGAAATTGCCGTCAAGAGAAGCCCAGAGCAACGGCTTAAAGTCGTAACTCAAGTGTCCTTCACAAACGCCGATAGGACTTTGCGATTGGGTCCGAGTGCCGGGAAACAGCGAGTTATGCGAAAAAAACTCGTTGTTGGTGGTAAAGAACCACCCCCCCATGTACCCGTCGAGTATCCAGTGGCCCCAGCGTTGGGAGTAGCCAATTTCAGGCTTGAAGGCCCAGCGGTTGGTGCCCCAGTTAATCAGTTTGGTGGGATCGTATTGGCCAGTTGGCGCCACTACCCTGAGACTGACGCCCAGCAGCACCTTCTGCTTCCATTTCATGAACTCCTGCATCGGCATTGCCGGGCCGCCCTTAAGATTTACGGAGAAGCGATAGCCCGAATCCAGAAGACCGGAACGGTACAGATGCGCCTCCGCGCCGGGTTGTGTCCCTTCGAAGTTTCCTGCTGCGTAAGGCAACACGGCGAGGACGTTGGCCGAGCGGCCGAATAACCCGAACGAGTGGTAATAGTTGAAGATCGGTACGCTGTAGGTTCCCGTCACGCCAACCGGGAGGCCGTTGAGGTCAATGCTGCCGTTGGAAAAGGACCAGTTCAGAGTGACGGCATTGGCATGAAGCGGAGTGATGAGATAGGCCCGCGGGGCGAGGTCCTGCGCCCGGCTGCTGGATAGGAACACTCCAACAACAATCATCAAGAACAACACTCTCAGATGGACGATCGACTTTCCTGTCACGCCTCTCCCCTTGCGGGTGGCCCAGAGTTGACCCTCCAACTCTGGACGCTGACCTCGTGTCGCTCAAATAATACAGAAAGCCGGGTGCCCCAGGTTCACGAAACGAAGCGGAGTTAGCCTGGGAGGAGAGGGAATCGGGGAGTGACGCGCTCAAGAGGTTTCAAAAAGTCGGAGCGGTCGCAGAGTATCCCGGGGTAACGCGCCCAACTACAGGCGCGAACCTGAGGCACCCGGCCATTCTTGGGACAATGAGCAGCGGCCGAGCTTTTATTGAACAAGCGCGCGTGCGCGCAAGGCTACGGGGTCGTCCTTGGAAAATCGGTACTAGCGCGATACTGCATCGTGCGCTTTCACTTTGCTGGGCACAATGCAAATCCCAGAGTTGGAAAGCCAACTCTGGACTATCCGCCGAAGTACCGCTGTCGAGAACCTCTCTCGAACGTCACTTGAATTCTGGAGCCGGTACCGCAGAGGCCGTTTTAGCACTAGCTGGCGCGGTGGCTGATGTTGCGTCTATGACCTGAACCACCTGAGTGTGAATGCTGTGTTCGTCGCCTTGATCGTTGGGGCCGAGATCGATCTTCTGCAAAGTCGCTTCCGGGAATTTCTCGCGAAGGTAGGCCAAACGCTGGATAGTCGTGCTGTCCAGCGGAGGGATCGCGAAAAAGGCGTAGCGCAGGGTCGGACGCACCTTCCATTGCGCTACCAGTTGTTCGAGGTTTCTAAGTTCGCTGCGCTCTAGCCGTACCAGGTTTGACCGGAACTTGATCACTCCAGAGGCATTGCTGACCACGATTGCCCCGGTGAGTTTCACCGGAGAGCCGATCTCTTTAGCGGTTGCAGCGGCTACGACCCGCCAGACAGCTTCGTCGGTAGGCGTTGCTTCCATCCCGGTGACATCCGCCAACAGGCTGCCGTCAGGCTGCTTTCCGATGGAGCGGATGCGAACAGCGCCAACGCCCGCAGGAAGCAGAAGGGAACGCAGAGACGCTTCGACCCTCGACTGGATTTTCTCGACTTCATCGGCAGGCGAAAGTTGTGGTTCGGGAGTCCGTGGCCGGATCGCGCCGCCCGCAAGAAAGTCGCGCTTTTCCGTGAGTGGCGGGATGGCTTCCTCTCTGCGCGCCAGCTGGAGTTGTTGCAGATCAAGCCGGACCGGACGGGCGGCTCGCGCCGACAGTGCCTCTTCCCACTGCTTAATTTCGGGAGCTTCAACGAATTTGGCCGTCTGCACCGTCGCTTCTACCACCACAGTGTCTCCGCCGATTTGCAGGTTCATCTCGTCCAGTCTTCGCCCTGAATTGTTCATCTCGGCCCGCAGGGTTGAGGACAGGCTTTGGCGAAGCTGCGCCTGTTGCGCAGCATGGATAAGTGTCTGCAGTAAAGGAAGCGAAAGTATCACCAGCAGGGCAAAGGCAAGGGCGGTACGATAGCGCATCAGCAGGCGCGCCCCTTCAGGCAGTTCCCGTCGGCTGGGACGAAAACCAACCAACAGGAACACCAACTCGGCGCTAATGACGATCGCCATAAAGTTGGTAAAGAAGAGCATGAACGCGCCGCGCGCCACGCCCCATTGCCCGGTACTGACGCCGAACCCGACTGTGGCCAGCGGCGGCATGACGGCCGTAGCAATGGCCACCCCAGGTAAGATGGTGAGGCCGCTCTTGCGCGACGACAATGCCAAGGTGCCTGCCAACCCGGAAAAGAAAGCGACGAGAAGGTCCATCAGGTTGGGGTTGATACGCGCCAGAATTTCGGGGGTGATATCCCTCAGCGGTGAAAGTTTGGTGGCCAGCGCAGCGATAAGAACTACTTCGATGACGCTGAACACCACATTTCGTCCTGCCTTTTTGCCCAGCCCCCAGTCCGCAGTTGTTAGTGCCAGGCCGCACGACAGGATTGGCCCCATCAGCGGCGAAATAAGCATCGCGCCGATGATGACGGCCGGGCTATTCAACAACAGGCCCAATAGCGCGATGAGGCAGGCAAAGACCAGCATCGCGAGGTACACAGCATCAAACTGCCGGCCTTCGTATGCGTCCTGGAAGATCTCTTCGCGAGACCGGAGCAGGTTGCTGATATTCGAGAGCGAGAAGGTCATGGAAAAACCTGCCTGAGTCGGATAGCTTGTTTTATTCTGTTGCCCAGTTAATTCCTTCGCTGCACTCGGCGCCCCACTCCGGCAAGACCCTGCATTTGCGGCAGGGGCTTGACCCCACCTGGGAGCTGCGAAAGGCCAGGTGCTGCGCCGCTGACCTCGTGTCGCTCACATAATACAGAAAGCCGGGTGCCCCAGGTTCACGAAACGAAGCGGAGTTAACCTGGGAGGAGAGGGAATCGGGGAGCGACGCGCTCAAGAGGTTTTTAATGGGAGTCTGCTTCCCGGAGTTGGCGCTTTTCCAACTCTGGGGCTTTGCAGCTGTCTCACTATCTTTGCGGCTCTTTGCCACGGGCTTCCCATTCGGATTTGGTTTGTACGCCAACCTCGCTGCCGTTCCAGTAATGCAGAAAGCTGCTCCAGGAAACGAGAGCCCACGCGGTAATCGAACAAGCCCGGCAGACATGCGCGCAAGGCTACTTTGTCGTTTTGGAATAATCTGTGATGAGCGCGTTACTGCATTGTGCTGTCACTTATTGCGCAGACTGCGAATTTCAGAGTTGGAACAGCGCCAACTCTGGGCCACCCGCCGGAATAATTCTTGCTATTGCGCCCTGCATCCTTCATTTGTTAATACAGGCACATGGTTGAACGTGCCAAAATTCCAGCCGATGCGAAGATACTTATCGAGTTGGGATGTAAACGCCCCGATGCCGTACCTTACGACCCCATTGTTCCGTTTGAAATGCTGTGGGTGGTGACGAATGGGAAGATTCGCCGGAAGTTCCTTTGGGTCACCTACAGGAATACTGGCATCTACGTCGCTTTGGGAACACCAAATTCATCTCACGCCTCGTATCACAGCGATGGTACGTATCATTGGAAGACCTCGACAGGCCAAGTGATTGCTGAGCAGAGGAGACAAGCCTTCGGTCAGCTCAGCGAACCAGTAGTGATTCAGAACGGAACGGTGAAAATTCAGGATGATGCGCTTGAGAATTTTGAAATGCGCGAGTTCCAAGACCATCCTGTTGATTCCGTGCTTTACTTGGATAATCGAGTACTGCCGCCATACATTGCATTCCATGTGTATGCAGTTCCGCCGTTTCGACAGGGGGATATTCCTCTTATCAACGACTGGCCAGCGTCACTGCATATCGTGACGCAAACGAACCCGTGGATTGCGGTCGTACTTTACGAGCAAACCAACAGGCCAGAACGTCCAAAAGATGCCGGTGGTTTGGTTGTTGCTGAATAGAGCAGTACCTTTTCGGCTTGCCAGTCTTTATCTTTGGCACTGGCACCGTTCCAATCTTGCCAGTGCTCTCACACTACCGAACGCGCTCTTTACTTTGCAATTCATAGTTGGCGCGTACACACCTGTGCAATTCAGCGTCAACTTGGCGTAAACCCAAGCGTGACCCGTTCACTTGTCAGCGCCGATCGCGGGTGGCCCAGAGTTGGTGCTTTTCCAACTCCGGGCCCCGTATAATCGAGGTGTTGGCCCTGCCTCTGCTACCAAATCAATGGATGGGCATCCAATCAGCAGTGAGTGAAACTATGGACAAGCGGTTTTTCTTTGAGAAGTATGGACTTAGCGCGTGCGACCTGGAGAAGTACCTTGGCGCGGCGCTCTCGGCGGGCGGCGACTATGCCGATCTTTATTTCGAGTATGTGACCTCGACGGCGCTGTCGGTCGATGAGTCAATGGTGAAGTCTGCATCGCAGGGGATCAGCGCAGGATGCGGCGTACGCGTTGTCACTGGAGACCGCACTGGTTACGCCTATACGGACAACCTTGCGCCGGAAAAGATTCTGTACGCTGCCCGCACAGCCGCCCTGATTGCCAGCGGTCCGGCCAAGACTCCGGTGGTGAGCCTGAAAGAAACGCAGCGCCCGAGTCTTTATCCAATTGCCGACGCGGCATCGGACGCGGAGCTTTCAAAGAAGGTTGAATTGGTCTTCCGCGCCGATAAAGCTGCGCGCGCCTACGATCCGCGCATAAAAGAAGTTCGCGCCAGCTATGCCGACGAGCTTCGCCGCATTCTGGTGATTGGCTCCGACGGGACGTTTGCTGAAGATATCCAGCCTTTGTCGCGGCTCAGCGTGTTTGTCATCGCGCACGATGGCGAAATCAGCGCGAAGGGAAACTCGGGCGGTGGTGGACGTCATAAGTTCGAGATGTTTCTGACGGAAAAGACGCCGGAGTATTTTGCGACTGAGGCGGCGCGGCAGGCGATCATTCAATTGGGCGCCGTGTCCTGTCCGGCAGGAGAGATGGAAGTAGTGCTGGGGCCGGGCTGGCCGGGAATTCTTCTGCATGAGGCGATTGGGCACGGGTTGGAAGCGGACTTTAACCGCAAGAAGACCTCTGCCTTTTCCGGCTTGCTGGGCAAGCGGGTTGCCAGCGATAAGTGCACGGTGGTCGATAACGGAACGCTGAGTGAGCGACGCGGCTCCCTCAACGTGGACGACGAGGGCAACGCGACGAACAACACCATGCTGATCGAGAAGGGAATTCTGAAGGGCTACATGGCGGACAAACTTTCCGCGCGCCTCATGGGATTGCCTAACACCGGCAACGGGCGTCGCGAAAGTTACGAACATATTCCGATGCCGCGCATGACTAATACGTACATGCTTTCGGGCGACGATATGCCGGAAGACATCATTAAGAGCGTGAAGCGCGGGCTGTATGCCGTGAACTTTGGTGGCGGGCAGGTGGATATTACGAATGGCAAGTTTGTTTTTTCCGCCAGTGAAGCCTTCCTGATCGAAGACGGAAAGATTACCGCTCCGGTAAGGGATGCCACCCTGATTGGTAACGGGCCAGACGTGTTGACCCGCGTGAGCATGGTTGGAAACGACCTGGAACTCGATGAGGGCGTGGGCACCTGTGGCAAGGACGGGCAGAGCGTTCCGGTCGGCGTCGGCATTCCAACTTTGAAGATAGACCGCATGACGGTGGGCGGTACGGGGAGCGCAGCGTAATGTCAACGATAGCAACAGTGGAAATGGATCTGCGCGAGCTGGCTGCGGGCGCAGTGAAACGGGCAAGGGAGCTGGGCGCGACAGCTGCGGAGTGCGTGGTCGGGGAAGGCTCGGAGTTTTCAACGGTAGTTCGCCTGGGCGAGGTTGAGACGCTGAAGGAATCGGGATCACGCTCGCTGGGCGTCCGTGTTTTCGTTGGACAGCGTGCGGCAAACACCTCAACCAGCGATTTGTCGCCCGAAGGAATCGAGCAGGCTGTGCGCGGTGCAATCGAGCTGGCAAAGATCACCTCGGAAGACCCGATGGGCGGAATTCCCGCGCCCGAACAGCTGGGACAGATCGAGGGGGACCTTGGTCTTTACTATGACGACGTGTATTCGCTTTCGAACGAAGAGCGGATCGAACTGGCCCGGCGTGCCGAAAAAGCTGCGCTGGCCGGCGATCCGCGGCTGACCAACAGTGAGGGCGGAACCTTCGATGCGTGCATACTTCGCAAGGTGCTGGCGAACTCGCACGGGTTTTCTGGCGATTATCGTTCATCCTATTGTTCAATCTCCGCAGTGCCGATTGCCAGCGACGAAGCGGGCAACATGGAGCGCGACTGCTGGTATTCGGTATCGCGCACATTGGCCAAACTGGAGTCTCCGGAAGAGGTAGGACGGATTGCCGCCGAACGTACGCTACGCCGTCTTGGCGCTCGCAAGGTGAAGACACAGAGGGTTCCGATTGTCTTTGAACGTCCGACAGCAGGCGGGTTGCTCGGTCACATTTTCGATGCGGTAAATGGTGATGCTATTTATCGGAAGGCATCGTTTTTGGCGGGCAAACTGGGGCAAAAGGTATTCGGCGGCAACCTGACGGTGATCGACGATGGCACCATTCCGGGCGGCTTTGGAACGCGTCCGTTTGACAGCGAAGGCGTGCCCACGCGGCGCACCACAGTCATCGAAAATGGTGAACTGAAGGGTTATCTGATGAACACTTATACGGCGAAAAAACTGGGGCTAGCCACCACCGGCAATGCCTCGCGCGGGTTGGCCGGAACGCCGGGAATCGGCAACGGAAATCTTTTCCTGCAACCGGGAGAGAAGTCGCAGGACGAGATCATCAGGGGAGTGAAGCGGGGACTGTTTGTGACCGAATTCCTCGGCTTTGGCGTGAATCTTGTGACTGGAGATTTCTCGCGCGGCGCCAGCGGAATCTGGATCGAAAACGGTGAACTGGTCTATCCGGTGGAAGAGATCACGGTTGCGGGAAACCTGGGCGAGATGTTCAGCAACGTCTCCGAAATTGGCAGCGACCTGATCTGGCGCGGGTCGGTCGCCTGCCCAACACTGCGGATCGAAGGCATGACTGTCGCGGGTGAGTAAGCGTTTATCCGGGCGAGAGAACGGGAGGCCAAGCCTCCCGTTTTGTGCTTCTGCGGAACTATTGCTGGATCGGCTCTAGCTCGGCACTGAGATTGATTTTGCCGCTGCTCACGCGGAGCTTCTTTTCGTAAGGCAGGAAGCCTTTCTTGGCGATGCGAATGACGTGGTTGCCTGCCGTGAGCTCCATTGAAGAGGGCGTGTTACCGACAAAGCTACCATCAATTTCGATTTCGGCCCCACTCGGCGTGGAAGCAATTGAAGTCTCTGCAAAAACCGTATTTGTCGTTGAGGAGGTAGGAACTGGTGCCTCATCTAGTCGCGGTGTTACGGTTGAGGCTGATTTTACAGCGATCAGACGAGCGCCATTTTGCGCCCAGTATTTCGCAATCGCCTCGCAGGATTCCTGTACAGCTCCTCCCAGCGAGAGCGTGGATTTGCTCACAATCGTATCGCCCGATGTTCGCTCGAAAACTGCAACTTTATTTTTGTGTCGCAGGAGTCCTTTGCCGCCTTCATGGTCAAGTACAACTATGAAGTCTGCTTTGTCCTGAAGGTTGTTTACAACAGCACCTCGACAGCGCTCGCCAAAAGTCTTAATGATTTCGGCTGTCTGTGGCCGTGCTCCTCCTGACGACGTACCGCCCCAGGAGCCGTGGCTACCACCAGCGGCGGCTCTGGTTTCCCATGAATGGCTGTCCCTGACGAATACGCGTGGCTTTTCCAGAGTGGACGGAACAGAGGTTACCGGTGCAGTATCTTGTGCAGCTGAAGGGCAGACAAAAAAAAATGCAAGCACTGCAATTGAAATGGAATGCTTCATTAAAATCACCGGATTTTAGGATTCCACCATCTTAGTTCTCTATCTCGGGTTGTCAACCCCATGGCAGGCAGCGTGCCCGGTGACCTACGGCCCGCGTGTGCTGCTAGAATTCGTCCTATGACTGAGCTGAACGGATCATCACAGAATTCACGACCCGATGAACCGACCTTGTTCGGAGCGCCGGGCACAAAGAAAGAGCCTCGCAACTGGACTCCGCTGATTGTGGGGTTTGCCCTGGTGGTGGTGACGATCGTGATTTTTGCCGTGGCGGGACGCATCAGGAAGGACGAGGCCAAGACCGCCGATCCTTACGCTCCCAACCTTGTGGTGGAGCAGGTTAGGTTCAGTCAGGCGGATAATTTCGTCGGAGCGACCGTGACCTATATCGATCTGTCGGTAAAGAACAACGGTTCGCGGACAGTGGTGGGCGGTTCGGTGCAGGCTGTTTTTCGCGATTCGCTGGATCAAGTCGTGCAGACGGAAACGCTTCCTCTGCGGGCGCTGATTCCTCATGCCTTGGGCGGCGAGGAGGAGGCTGGCGATCTGGCGCTGGCACCGCTCGGTCCGGGACAGACGCGGACCATCCGGCTTACGCTGGAGCACATTTCCAGTGAGTGGAATCGGTCGCAGCCGGAGTTGGAATTTCGCGGCTTGCGGTTTAAGTGATTTAGATCAGTGCGCTGAAATCATTGTGGCAGGATTGTCCGGTCGCGCGGGTGCGGGTTTATAGCGACAACCGTAATACCTGCTTGTCGCCATTGAGATGATGCCGCATGAGTATGTTCCGGGGGCAAGAAGAGCGAATCCCGATAAAACAAAGCGTAATAATAAGTTCCTCCGCGAATGTCGGACAGTCCGATTTGCTGGTCCTGCTGGTATAGTTATAGGTGTTTTACCCGCCGTCAGGAGCGGCGCTGGTGCATCGTACTAGCGGGAATGGAACTGCTTAGTTCCTGGCTCTAGGGTGCGAGAGTTTTAAGCGGCAGGTTTGCTTCCCGGAATAACTGGGAGCCTCCACGATGTGCACTGGTTGTGGGGCAGGGCTTCCCTTTTGTAGATATGGGGCCTTTAGGAGGTCCTCTTGGATCTGTTCATAATACGTGTTTTGTTTGTCATTTTTGTCGGCTTCGTTTGTTACTTCCTACAGCCATTCGGTCAGCCGAAGCTCGTGGATACAGTACTCGGCTTGCTGCTGGGCGGGGCTGTCATTGTGTTCGAGATGCGCCTGCGTTCGATCAGCCTGAAGCGGTTGATCGGTTCGGCGCTTGGCAGCATTCTGGGTATTTTCGGGGCTTATCTTTTCAGCGTCGTGATCCGGAACGCGGTTCCTGCGGGGCATCTGCAGAGCTTCCTGCAGCTCATGGTGATGCTGGTAATGGCCTATGTAGGCCTGATCGTGGGCGCGGCCAAGGGTGATCTGCTGAATCTTTCGGCGCTGGGAGGCATCTTCGGCGGCGAAAAACAGACGCGCCGAAGTCACAAAATCCTTGATACGTCAGTGATTATCGATGGACGCATAGCCGACATCGCCGAAACCGGTTTCATGGATGGTGTGCTCACGATCCCGGCATTTGTATTGCGCGAACTGCAACTGGTCGCCGACTCGGCTGACTCCCTTAAACGCAACCGCGGTCGTCGTGGCCTGGACATTCTGCAGCGCATCCAGAAACTCACCAATATTCAGGTGACGATCGTCGAGGACGATTTTCCGGCTGTACGTGAAGTCGATCTGAAGCTGATCGAGCTTGCCAAACTCTACGAGGGCAAGATCGTGACGAACGACTTCAACCTGAACAAGGTGGCGCAACTCCACGGTGTGGGTGTACTGAACATCAATGAGCTGGCTAACTCGCTGAAACCAATTGTCTTGCCCGGCGAGGTGATGAAGGTCTTCATCCTCAAAGAAGGCAAGGAATACAACCAGGGTGTCGCCTATCTCGATGATGGAACCATGGTTGTGGTCGACAACGCGCGCAAGATGATTGGCAAGACCGTAGATATTTCGGTGACCAGCGTGCTCCAGACCACGGCAGGCAAGATGATCTTCGGCAAGTTCGATGAGCGAGGGCAGACCGGGATGGCCAAACCTGAATCGCGCCCGCCGGACCTGCGCAAGAGCAATCCGCAGCCCGCCTCGCCGGAACAACAACCAGCATCGGCAGGCAGTGAGGTACAGGAACATAACTCGCAGTAGGAAACGGGACTGAATTGGCCGGAAACGCCGGCGCCGGGTTCGCGTCCTTTCGTGGGCCGGAACGCAGCGCTAGTTATACTGACAGACGCTTATGAAAGTTTTTGTAATCATCCCCGCAGCTGGTTTGGGAACGCGAATGGGAGCCGCACACGGCGCAAAGAATCCTCCGCGTTCCAAGCAATTTCTGGAACTCGATGGAGTTCCCATCATTGTTCACACGCTCCGCAAGTTTGCAGCGGTCCCCATTGTGGACTCGATCTGGGTAGCCATGCGCAAGCAGGAGATTGAGGGCTTCGCGCCTGTTCTCCAAAAGGCCGGCCTGGGCAAGCCCATGCATTTGGTGGAGGGTGGGGAACATCGTCAGGAGTCGGTGGGCAATGCGCTGGATGCCCTGCCTGCTCAGTCCGACGACTTGGTGCTCGTCCACGATGCGGTGCGACCGTTTGTCTCAGAGGAGACGATTGCCGATGTCATTGAACAGGCCCAGCGTTATGGAGCAGCCATTGCCGGAGTACCCGCAATTGATACGATTAAACGCGTGGAGCGCGTTGCTGAAGGCGCCGTGGTCGAGGCGACTATTCCTCGGGAACACATTGTTCAGGCGCAGACCCCGCAAGGTTTCCGCTATGGGCTCCTGCGCCCGATCTTTGATGAGGCGCGCGCCGCGGGTTTCAATGGAACCGATGAGGCCAGCCTGCTGGAGCGTGCGGGGCACGCGGTTCACGTTGTAATGGGATCGGCGCGCAACATCAAGATCACCACTCCGGCCGACTTGGAGCTGGCTGAATTCTTTGTCAAATGCGCCGGGAGCGTGAGCAGATGAGCATGCGTATCGGACATGGTTATGACTCGCATGAGTTCAAACTCGGCGTGCCGCTGGTCATCGGCGGAGTGAAACTAGAGCACACGCACGGTTTGGCGGGACACTCTGACGGAGACGTGCTGCTGCACGCAATCACGGACGCTCTGCTGGGTGCTGTGGCTGCGGGAGACATTGGCACCTTCTTTCCGCCCAGTGATAAAAGGTGGAAGGGCGCGGACTCGGTCATCTTCCTGGAAGAGGCGATGCGCCAGATCGAGATCGCAGGTTTCCGCGTGGTCAACATCGACATGACTTTGATCCTGGCCGCTCCCAAAATTGTTCCCCATGCCGAAAAGCTGCGCGCCCGCGTGGCTGAATTGTTAAAAATCATTCCATCCTGTGTTGGCATTAAGGCCAAAACGCCCGAAGGCACGGGGACGGACAACGCGGCAATCGCACACGCAGTGGTGCTGCTGGAGTCAATCCCGCTGGAGACACTGCTGGAAGAAGATGAGGCTTGTGTCTGTGTAGGGGAAGACGAAGACTTTTAAAGAAAAGACAATCACTAAAAAGAGTCCTCGTGAAACTGCGCTTCCGGTGTCTGCGAGTTTGCTCTCCGACTGACTCCTGCTTGCCTTAGCCAAGTACCTGGTTCGAAGCGCTCACGCTGAGGTCTTATCCGGGAAATTAGGGTTTTCTTACTGGACGTACCGCCGAAGTCCGCCAGAATCTAATCCAATATGTTGAAGGAATTCGGATTCAGGGAGGACATGTATGTTTCTCATTGCTCGAAATTGGTGGGCTGTTGCGGTGCGTGGAGTGTGTGGGATTCTGTTCGGATTGGGTGCCGTGCTATGGCCTGGGATTGCCATTGCGGTGTTGGTGTTGCTTTTTGGTATCTATGCGCTTGTTGACGGCGTGTTCGCCATTATCTCCGCAGTGCGGGCCGGCGCAAAGAACGAACGCTGGGGATCTCTGGCGGTCGAGGGCATTGTCGGAATAATCGCGGGAATCTGGGCCGTTGTCGCGCCGAATATCACGGCGGTCGCACTGGTGGCGGTGATTGCTGCCTGGGCGGTGATCACCGGGGTTCTGGAAATCATTGCAGCCGTTCGTCTGCGGAAGATGATCCGAGGCGAATGGGTGTTGGGATTGTTCGGTGTCATCTCGATTGCCTTTGGACTTGCGCTGGGATTTAGTCCGATCGCGGGTGCCCTGATTCTGGCGTTGTGGATAGGTGCATACGCGTTCGCCGTTGGAGTCTTGCAACTGGTACTGGCGTTCAAGTTGCGTCATTGGAGAAATCGCATCGACTCGTCGGAAGAGGAACAAGAGAGGCTTGCAGCGTAACAGGCTCGTTTCAACGCGGCGTTCGCTCACATTCGGAAATTACCGCTGGCCCGGCCTCCTGCAAAGCCAGGTAAGATGAGACCAGAATGCTGAGCACGATCCAGAGATCTTGGTTTAAAGAATTAAATTGAATACTTGACAGGATCTCTTACATTTTTTACCCCTGACGTATACCCTGTGAACTAACGTCACCAAGAGAAATGTAAGGATTGGGTTGTGCCGTGGTTTTGTCCTGCCCCGAGCAGACCCAAATCGAAGAGAAAAGCGAGAGCATAAGCCGCATTCAGGGCATCTAGCTGAAGCAGGCTTGCCTGATAAATATGGGGACCACTCCTGACAAATTGAATTCCGCTCTGCCGGCTTCCGGCAAACGTCCGGCTATCAAGGTGTTTGTAGCCACCACGGTGATGCTGAGCTTCATCTCCTTCTGGCGGGCTGCGGCCATCGTGCTCAGCGATTTAGCTTCATCGGCCTACTATGTGGGCGGCGATGTCGAGAACGTGATCGGCAAGAGTGCACCCTGGTTTGTACTGGCCGTCATGCTTTTCAGCTACGCCGTGCGCTCGCTCTATATCGAATCCAGCAGCATGTTTGTGCGGGGCGGCGTTTATCGAGTGGTAAAGGAAGCTATGGGCAGTTCGCTGGCCAAGCTGTCAGTAAGCGCCCTGCTATTTGATTACGTTCTGACTGGACCTATCAGCGCGGTTTCAGCCGGACAGTACCTGGCGGGATTTTTGACAGATTTCTCGGCCAGGCTCGGTCATCCTGTGGTCCTGTCAGGTTGGCGCGGTAACTACTTTGCCGCTGCGTTTGGCGTTCTGGTAACAATTTATTTCTGGTGGAAGAACATTCAGGGAATGCACGAGTCCAGCGAAAAGGCCTTGCGCATTATGCAGATCACCACAGTGATGGTGGTGATCCTGATCGTCTGGTGTTTGGTCACGCTTGCGCTACATCCCGAAACCCGTCACCTGCCGCCGATGCCGACCCACCACTCGTTCATGGCCGCCAATGAGGCATCGCATGGTGACACGCTGGGCTGGCTGGTGCACATGCCCCTGCTCACCATGTTGCCCTTTGTACTGATGCTGGTTGGCTTCGGTCATTCGGTGCTGGCTATGTCCGGCGAGGAGACGCTGGCGCAGGTCAATCGCGAAATTGAATATCCCAAGCTGAAGAACCTGGAGAAGGCCGGTGCGGTCATCTTTCTCTACAGCTTGTTATTCACTTCACTGGTTTCGTTCTTCGCTGTAATGATCATCCCGGACAGTAAGCGTCCGGAGTACTTCGCCAACCTGATCAGCGGTTTGGCAATGTACATGGCCGGACCGTATAACCTGCGGCTAATTTTCCAGGGCTTCGTGGTGCTGGTCGGCGTACTGATCTTGTCGGGCGCGGTGAACACGGCGATCGTGGGCGCCAACGGCGTGCTGAACCGCCTCAGCGAAGATGGCGTGCTGACGTCGTGGTTCCGCAAACCTCACGGCAAATATGGAACCTCGCACCGGCTGATCAATCTGATCGCATTTCTGCAATGCTTTACGATTATCGCCTGTCGCGGAAACGTCTATCTGCTGGCCGCGCTCTATGCGTTCGGCGTCATCTGGAGCTTCGCTTTGAAGTCGCTGGCGGTTTTCGTGCTGCGCTTCACGGAGCCGGGTAAACGCGAATTCCGGGTGCCGGGGAACATCAACATTGGTTCTGTGGAACTGCCCATCGGGCTGGCGCTGATTACGCTGCTGTTGTTTTCCACCGCGCTGATCAACCTTATGACCAAGCCACTGGCGACCATTGCCGGCGTAAGCTTTTCGGCTCTGCTGTTTGGCATCTTCACGGTCTCAGAGAAGATCATGCACAAGCAGCGCGGCGAACATCATGAGATGCGCGAGGAGTTCCGGATCGCCGAACAGCCGCTCATCAACCGCGATGAGATGAAGGTCCGGCCAGGCAACATACTGGTAGCAATCCGCGATCCCCGTAATCTCTATTATCTCGAAGACCTGCTAAAGAACACCGATATCACGCGGCAGGACGTCGTGGTGATGACGGCACGGATCTACCATCGTGAACCGAGCTTCAGCGGCAGCGCGAGCTATGACAGCGAGGAGTTGTTTGAAGAGTACGAGCAGAAGCTGTTTACGAGGGTTGTGGAAGTGGCCGAAAAGCAGGGTAAGCATGTTTCGCTGATGGTGGTTCCTTCGGCCAATGTCTTCGACGCCATTGTGCAGACGGCGGTGCGGCTGGAGTCGTCGCGCATTGTCTGTGGCCTCTCCAACCGCCTTACGCTCGATGAACAGGGCAAACGGACCGGCGATGCATGGGAGCGGCTGCCGGAGCCACGCCCGAACCTTTCGCTGGAAATCTGCTCGCCCGACCACACCACGCAGGAGTTCTACCTCGGCCCGCACACTCCTCGGTTGCGTGACCAGGATGTCGAGCTGCTCCACAGAATTTGGCTGGAACTAAGCGAGGACCCGGAGTTTGCTTCCTTGCACCACTATCACATCGTGGGCATGTCGCTGGAGCGCCTGTATGAACGTCTGCATGGGGCTCAGCGCGAAGAGTTCCTCGCTCTGCTTCGGAAGGAACTGCACAAATCGGATGAGGACGGCGAAGAAAGCTAAATCGCGAGATTGTTTTTGAACAAAGCAGCGCGGCCCACGGGCCGCGCTGCTTTGTTTCAACTATAAAAAGAAGCTACTCGGTGGTCGGGAAGGTTTGCGAAACGCGATCGTGCCAGCAGAGCGTATCCTCATCCACCATTGCCCAGAGGAAACCAAGAGCTATCGAAACAAACGAAATGAATACGTAACGCGCCCGTCTGCGGCGCTCATCCCACTGCGGTACCCGACCATCGAAGGTGCTCAGGCGAATGCCCCTCATGCTCATGCCAGGGGTCTTTCCGGCGTAGAGCAGGAACAGATGCTGATACACAGTCCAAAACAGCAGCGTCGCCGCGCCTAATCCCATCCAGAAGGGCTTAGCGTGCGGGATGTCTGGCAGGGCGTAACAGGCCATTCCTGCAAAGATCAGGCCAGCCGCCGCTACTACGGCTAAATCGGTAAGGGAAGCTACTACACGCTCAGAGATCAGTGCTACACGCAAGGGCACTTCGATTGCGGGCACGTGAAAATCCCCGGTCTCCTCGTCCTCGTCATCGATGTCCAATCGAATTTGAGGGAATAGTGGAACCTGAAAGGCGGGCATGATGTCCTCGGGCACTTCGAGGATGCGTGGACGATTGTGCATCGGCTCGGCCAGTTCGTCGCGCGAGGGCAGCGGTACCAGCGGCGGCTCCAGTGCTGGGCGCGGGAAGACGATCACATTCCCTTGCGGAAGCACGGCAGGCGGCGGGGTGGTCTCTACAGCGAGCGAAAGTGATTCGGCTTTCGGCTCAGGCTCTGGTTCAGCAATGCGACAGCGCTCCAGGAAAGAATCTTCGGCGACGGCTGGCTGGATCTCCAGATCGAAATCCACGTCATCGAAGGCTTCAGAGCGTGTTTTGCCAATGGACTCCACATCGCTCTCAACTTCGAGTTCAGGCACATGCTCCTCAATGGCTACCGTAGCTCCGAGGTTCACGGCTGGCCTTAGCGCCATCGACTCGGCATTCAGACGCCGGTAATAGTTCGTATCGAAGAGGTTGCGCCGGACATACAGACCGCAGGGTTCCGCTGCCGGCTTTTCGAGGTTCGAAGCACCAGGACTCGGGGTCCCAAGGTTTTTCCTCTCGGCAGCGCGACTTGCATCGGGAGCAGGAGAGTCTTTTTCCTCGTGTTTACGGCCGCGATAGCTGTTGACACGTGAAGCGACCTCGGCGCGCCAACTCTGGCCAGTGTGATTTGTCTGATTTTTTACAAAGCGGGATTCAGTCGGCTCGGCTGAATGCATTCTTGCCCTCGCGTCCGCAGATGAAGTGGATACACCACAACCTATCACATCTTTTCGGTGTGGGGAGCGAGCCGCGCGAAAGTTGCATACGCGCGGCTATGGAGGGCGCGGACGCGTGCGCCATACCGCAATGCGGACAGTCCATGATCGGATTGTGAGATTACCAGAGCAGCGAGGGTAAATTTTGGATCGTTACACTTTGTGGCAGACGGTTGCGCGTGCTACCTTGCAACCAAGCCTTAAAATCGTAAACGAAATGAACCAGGGAAACGCATCCTGATGACCCTTCGCACTTTGAGATGTATCACAGTCACGTTTGTAAGTCACCTGCTGTTGACTTCCCTGGCATTTACCACTCAGCTTCCCAGGCTCTCATCTTCCGGCGACGCGTCCACGCTGCCGCTGCGTGAGGTCACAATCAAAGCTCGGCAACAGGAGAAGCAGGGCGACGTATACAAACTGGACGGCGATGTGGAGATCTTGTTTCAGAGCTATGTCATGCGCGCCGAACACGTTACCTACAACGATGTCAGCGGCGCGGTGGAAGCTACCGGAAGAGTTGTCTTTGACGGCGGCCCGCACGATGCCCATCTCACCGCGGCACGCGCAATCTACAACATAAAAAACGAGACAGGCACGTTCTATGACGTTTTCGGCACATTTGGAGCCGTGGTGCGTGGCCGTAGTGTCGTCCTGACAACGAGCAATCCATTCGTCATTGTGGGCAGAGAGGTGCGCAAGGTCAGTCGCAACCGCTACATTGTTATGAACGGCAGTATCACCTCCTGCGCCGAGCCGACGCCAACCTGGACCTTCAATGCAGAAAAAATCGACCTGGTGACCGGAGCGGACGCCAAGCTTTATCACTCAACGTTCCGTTTAATGAAGCTGCCGATTTTCTATTTTCCCTATACCCAGGCGCCGGCCAGCGGGATGTCCCGCACGTCAGGATTTCTCCTTCCCACCGTCGGGCAGTCTTCCACCAAGGGTTTTATCATCGGCGATTCAGTTTACTGGGCGATCAACCGTTCTGCCGATCTTACAGTTGGCGCAGAATACTTTTCTTCGCGCGGCTGGAGTCAGACGGCGCAGTTTCGCGCGCGGCCTTCGCAAAACAGCTCGGTTGAATTTCATTATTTTGGTGTGCATGATCGCGGAGCGCCAGTTACCGGGCAGGATCAGGGTGGCCAAGACGTACGCTTAATCGGCGAAGTCAACGGCGATCACTGGCGCGCGTCGGCCAATATCGACTATCTCAGCTCATATCTGTTCAGGCAGGCCTGGGCGGAAACCTACACACAGGCGGTGGACTCCGAGGTGAAGTCCGTCGCTTACTTTTCGCACAATCGCGCGGGCATCTCGCTGAATGGAAGCGCCGAGCGATACCAGAATTTCTTTCAGAATCAGAGTGCTACCGTCTTCGATCAGGTCAGGATCCTTCATTTGCCAGTGGTGGAGGCCAACGTCCTGGAGCGCGCAATTTCTTCCACGCCGTTTCGGTGGGGAGTAGATGCAAGCGGGGCCGGTTTGCAACGAAGCGAGCCCGGTTTCGTCACGGCGGACCTGGTGGGGCGTCTCGACCTCCGTCCCCGGATTGCGCTGCCATTGCAATGGAAGGGATGGGATCTTCGTCCGGAACTTGCCTTGCACGAGACGCTTTATACGCAGCAGGTCGGCCAATCTTTGATCAATCCACTTGGGGTAGCGAGAGGCACCTCGATGAACCGCCGTGACCTCGAAGCAGCGATCGAGTTACGTCCGCCTGTGCTGGAAAAGGTCTTCGATTCGAAAATTTTTGGCCAGCGTCTCAAGCACGTGATTGAGCCTGTTTTCACTTATCGTTTCACCACGGGAATAGACCGGTTCCATGAAATTATTCGTTTCGACGCGACCGACATTCTGACCAACACCAGTGAACTCGAATACGACATTATCCAGCGTTTGTATGGCCGTCGGCGCAATACCCGTCGTAAACCGGAATGCGAGTCTCCCTCTTCGGCTCCCTCGGCGGCATCCACCGACCGGACAGGAAGAACTCAGACCCATATTCCCGGTATGAGCGTTGCGCGCCCGCGCTGCGAGGACGAGAGCAATACCACGCGCGAACTGTTGACCTGGGAAGTGAAGCAGAAGTACTTCTACGACAGGTCGTTTGGCGGCGCGCTCGTGCAGGGCCGCCGCAACGTCTTTCTGACCACGGTCGATCTGACGGGCATCGCGTTCCTGGACACTCCGCGAAGCTGGAGCCCGGTGGTGAGCAAGTTGCGAGTGCAGACCTCGGCCAATACCGACGTGCAATGGCAGCTTGATTACGATTCCGTCCGGGGTCGCGTCAACTCCAGCGCTGTTTTCCTCGAATATCGCACTGGCGAGTACTTCTTCGGCGGCAGCCAGGTGTATTTCCATCAACCCGCCAACTCGGTTACGGTAACCTTCAGCGACGCACCGCTAGTCTTTAACCAGTTTCGCGGTCTGATCGGTTACGGACATCCCAATAAGCGAGGCTTTTCGGGAGGATTCAGCGCAAGCTTCGATCAGAACCGCGACTTTCTGCAGTACGTTGCGGCGCAGACCAGTTACAACAGTGACTGTTGTGGCTTGAGCTTCGAATACCGGCACATCGTGCTGCCTGGCGTGCGTAATGAAAATCAATATCGCTTTGCCTTTACGCTGGCGAACATCGGCACCTTTGGAAACATGCGCAAGCAGGAGAGGCTGTACTAAGAATCGAGTCGTTGTCTTTCCAGGCAGGGAAGAGGATCGCCCGGGTTGAAGGGCGGGGGAATCGCGCGCCGTTGAAGCTTCAACTATTGGGGAGCCCATTTCCCAGTGCAGAGCTGTGTCGATTTCTGTTACGCTGAACCGTTCCGATGACAAAGAAAATCATCCTGCTCGCCGTCTGCTGTTGTGTGCTCGCCCTGGGTGTAGGTTGCGCCGCGCCGGGCGCGCCTCAACCACCATCATTGCGCCTTGCTTTGGCGGTGGATAATCTGTCGGCTGTTCGCAAGGGCAATCGTGTCGTCCTCACCTGGTCGCCGCCCACGGAAACGACCGACCACCAGTTGATACGCTGGCCCACTACAACCCGCATCTGTCGCGTGCTCAACCAGTTTCCCGTAAACGCCTGCGGTGAGGTGGTGAAGGAGATCGATAGCGGTGACCTAGCCTCAGTAGCTCCGGGAGCGCGCCGTCCTGTAGTTTCGTTCGAGGACGTGCTGCCGAGTGCATTGATCTCCGCCCAGGAGCAGGCGACCTATGCGATTGAAGTGGTGAACCAGCGCGGGCGTTCCGCCGGACTCTCGAACCAGGTTCGCATTCCCCTGGCGCCGACTGCGCCTCCGCCCACCGGATTCCACATTAAGCTCGACGCTCAAGGACCGCTGCTTCTTTGGAACGCTTCATCCACCCCCCCGGCAGCTTCGGGAATATCGTATGGGCTCCGCATTTATCGGCGAACACGGGGAAAAGGCGAGTTTGGGATCATAAGCGAGCGGCCTTACCGTTCCGGCGAGAACGAAGTTCGCGACAGCAGTTTTGAGTGGGAGCAGGAGTACGATTACAAGCTTGCTCCCGTGACCGTGCTCACATTGCCTGGCCGACCCGCCGACGAAGTGGAGGGCGGTGATACCGAAGTTGTGCATCTTGTGGCACATGATGTTTTCCCGCCTGCCGTTCCCAGCGGGGCGCAAGCGGTTTTCAGCAGCGTAGGTCAAAAGCCGTTTATCGATCTCACCTGGGCGCCAAACACGGAGAGTGATCTGGCCGGATATGTCGTTTATCGCCGCACTGCCAGATCCGCATTTGTGGTCGTTTCAGGCGCTACACTGCTGAAAGCTCCGGCATGGCGCGATACTGACGTTCACCGCGGAGAGAAGTACTACTACACCGTCGTGGCCATCGACTTACGCGGTAATAGAAGCGCGCAATCGACACCGGCCGAAGAATCGGTGCCTTTGGAGGTTCGATGAAGTTTTGTCGTTTTCTTGGAATGGATGGATCCCGCTTTGGTCTCGTGGAGACTCGCGATGGGAAGGACTTTATCGTCAGCGAGCTGGGTAGCCCGCAAATGCAGGTCAGCGGGGCAGGTGTGCCGGAACAGATCGTGCTGCCCGAAATCGGCTCCGGAAAGGCGATCGAAGAACCGTTTCCCCTCGAAAGAGCCAAGCTGCTGATTCCGTTTCCGATTGTCAGCAAGATTATGTGTGTTGGACGCAATTATGCCGCGCACGTTCGCGAACTTGATCATGAGATGCCGGCCGAGCCGCTGATCTTCAGCAAACCACCCTCGGCGCTGCTCGCCCCGGGAGGCCAGATCATTCGGCCCAGGCTGAGCCAGCGCGTCGACTATGAGGGCGAACTCGGCGTCCTGATCGGGCGTCGTTGCCACAAAATGAAAGACGGCGAAAGCGCGAAGGATTACATTCTTGGCTACACCATCGTCAATGATGTGACGGCGCGCGACCTGCAGAACCGCGATGGCCAGTGGACGCGCAGCAAGGGCTTCGACACCTTCTGCCCCTTTGGCCCCATCATCAGCACCGAACTCGATCCGTGGAGCGGCGTTAAAGTACAGACCCGCGTTAATGGGGAGTTGCGCCAGGACGGTGACACCCGCGACATGATGTTCTCAATCGATCGCATCCTCCATCACATTTCGCAGTTCTGCACGCTGCTGCCCGGAGATCTAGTCGCTACCGGCACGCCGGAGGGCGTTGGTCCACTGCAACCTGGAGATGTCGTCGAGATTTCCGTCGAAGGCATCGGCACATTGCGCAACTCAGTGGTGAATGAGTAACTCAGCGCGGGCCTTCGCGGGCTCGCGCTTTACTGCCCTTCTGCAGCCAGCTCGGGTTTCGTAGTAAAGTTAAAAACGAGCGGCTTGCAGCATTCACCGGCCCACATTTTCCATGAACCTGTTTCGGATTTACGCGCTCACCGGCGCGATTGCGATCGGCGCCGCCAGCTCTCTGCTATGGGTCTGCAGACGCAGGAAAGACCCTGAACAGCGTGAGATTCTGCGCCGCCGACGCCTCAGCACGGAGGGCCGTATCACAGACGGGAACGTGGTCGACGTGCAGGAATTCGATTCCGATACTAATCACTCGGTGCAGTTGGTCGTCTACACCTACGATGTGGCCGGAGTTCAATACCAGTGCTCACAGGACGTCACTCACCTGCGCCAATTTCTTGATCTTCACTCCTGCCGTATCGGCGTTATCGCTAGCGTCAAGTACGATCCACGCAATCCTGCCGACTCGATTGTTGTCGCGGAGAACTGGTGTGGACTTCGTATCTAAGAATTCTTTGTTCATGGGCACAGCTTTTTTATCAGCACTTCGCATGAGTGACTGCCAATCTTTGTAGCAACGAACCTTCTGCCTTGCATTGCAATCCAACTCGTATTAAGAAACGTGACAAGCGTATCGGCGGTATGCATTCCGGGGCGAAAGCATACCGTTGAAAAGGATGGCAGCTATGGGAGAGATCAGCGACCGGCATCCGTTGCGTCTGCTTTTGTCGGAGCAGATCGCGCGGCACTTCGACCTCGAAGTGGGCCTGCGCGACGAAGAGATCTGGGACTACCTTACCAACCTGCTCACGGAATTCTGTGATGCACACAAGCTTTACGGATTGAAGAACGCGGAGGGCCGCTCGCTTGACGACGTAGGAGAGATGCTGCTTGAAAGTGACCCGATCTATGGGCCGGCAGCTTCGTTCGATCGCGAGCGCGAGGTACGCAAGCACATCGGAGACTTCACGTTATTTTTCAGCGGAATGTTTCCCGAGTCGGTCAACCGCTTCCGTCTGCGCCGCCAGAGGCTGGAGAATCTGATCGACTTCGTTCACGCCGGCAAGGAGAGCTACTTCATCGTCAGCCAGTTCGACCAAATGGAGTACCGGAAGGTCGCTCCACTTTTTGGACGCCTTTCGCGAAATTTTGAAACCTGCGTCTTCGGTCTGAACCTTGTCCACAAGGAGCTGATACAGATGCAGTACTCGCTGTACCGTCCTGAAGATCTGTTAATGTAACGACCAGCACCCGTTATTCCGTGCTTCGGCGATAGAAGCTCAACGAGCTTTCGCCCTGGTTCAGCAAGCGGTATCGCTTCAGGTTGCCTTCTCCGTCGCCCGGATCAAATCGCTTTTCATGTTCGGCAACCACGATTCCACCTTCGCGCAGCATCGTTCCTCCGGCTATCACGCGCAGGATCTCTCCATAAGTGCCGTGCAGGCGGTAAGGCGGATCGAGAAAACAAACGTCAAATTGTATTCCGGATTTATCCCACTCGCGCAGAGCTTCCGCTGCATCGCGCTCAGAGATGGTACCGGCTGCGAGGCCAAGAGATGCGAGGTTTTGACGCAGCACCTGCGCCGCTTTGCTGCTGGACTCGGCGAAATGTACCGAGCTCGCGCCACGGCTCAATGCCTCAATGCCTACGGAGCCGGTACCCGCAAACAAATCGGCCCAGGCGCGCGCTTCCACCATTCCAGCCGACGCCAGCACGTTGAACAGCGTCTCTTTGAGCCGGTCATAGGTAGGACGTGTCTCGATTCCCCCCAGGCTTTTCAATGTCCGGCTTCGAAACTTTCCAGCAATCACTCTCATTGGCTCTTCTATTACCTGCCCTCTGCCGTGTAGTGTATTAGTAAGGGTTTTGGCAACACCAGGCAAAATTGTATGAGACGTTGGTCCATTCCGGTTATAAACATTTTCGGCATCCGCTTCAGGGTGCATTTCAGCTTCCCGCTGATGTTCAGCTTGATCTGGATGATTGAAGCCGGACGGGGGCCACAAGCCGGTCTGCGCAGTTTCGTACTCATTCTGCTGGTGCTCTTTGCCGTGCTGATACATGAGCTTGGTCATGCCCTGACCGCAGCGCGCAATGGCATCCGCGTGCGCAGCGTTGTCTTGCTGCCCATCGCCGGAATCTCCATGCTTGACGAACAGGCGCAGCGCGGTTTGGACGCTCGCCGCGAGATCAGCATTTCGCTCGCGGGACCGCTCGTTAACCTTCTGCTCGCGGTCTGCATCGGGGCCACGATTCTCATTTTTCGGCCTGAGGTGCAGCTGTTCAGTTATCCCTGGCTCACGCCATTCAATCTTCCACGCAGCCTCGCCTGGTCGCAGTTTCTTGTCGCTTTGCTGAACCTGTTGCCCGCCTACCCGCTGGATGGCGGAAGAATTCTGCGGGCGCTGCTGGCGCGCAGTGGAGATCAGGTCACGGCCACCCGGCGCGCTGTTTCCGTGGGACAGTTTTTTTCCTTTGCGCTCTTCGCTCTCGGCGGAGTTGTTTTTATCGGCAACTCGAACAATCTCTGGCTCATGATGGCCGGAGTATTTCTTTTCGTCGCCGCTCAACTGGAAGACCGCAGCATGATTCTGCAGGCAGTGCTGGAACGTGTGCGCGTGAAAGACGTGATGATTACCGATTTCACAACGCTCTCCCCGTCCGATACTCTGGCTGATGCACTCCAGCGTTCTGCGGAACCAGCGCAGGAGGAGTTCCCCGTGGTGTGGGGTGTTGACATGGTCGGCGTGATCAGCCGTCAGCAGATGGCCCAGTCCATGGCGCAGGAAGGCAATGGCTACGTGCAGTCTGCAATGCGTCGCGAGTACCTCGTTGCAGCGCCGCAGGAGTCTCTGGCAGCAGTGCTGCGCCGCATCGGGCGCACAGGACTAGCGCTGATCCCTGTTGTTGAAGGTGATTACCTGATCGGAATTATTACCTTTCAGAACCTGATGCGAAAATTGAGTGCCCTCTCAATTCGGCGAGCCGCGCCGAATACCTCTGCTCCCAATGCTCCCGCTCCCCAGCAGTAGCGCCCGTGCCAGCGCTTTCTGAGCACTGAAGACGTGTAGCTAACGGTATAGTTCCTGCAGACACGTCAAGAACTCTGTCGTGAGTTCCAGATTGGGCATGACTTAATCATCAATTCAATCCGGTGCCTTCCCCAAAATAGTAAACAGTGATATTTAGGTCGAGCGACATGGGGATGCGTTCTGGTCGGCAATAGCCCGGTCGAACTGATCGGGTAGCTGAGTGCTCAAAGCCAATCTCTAACCAGCAGGGCTATTCATAGCCTCGGAGGTCTTATGTCTTCAAGCGGCAGAACTAATACTTCTTCCATGGCAAGGCACTCGAACGTCGCCTTTCTCGAACACGACAATCTTGAGCGGTATGGCACTTATCTCCGGCTGTTTTTTGAGGACAGGAGTCTCTCCAATCTTGAGGAGTTGGAATATGCGGGGCGGATCGCCCGCGCACTGAAGGAGAGAGGGGTGCGGCTTGGCGATCGCGTTCTCGCCGTGATTCCGAATTCTCCCGAGATGACGGCCAGTATTCAGGCAATCTGGACCATCGGCGCAGTAGTCGTGCCTGTGAGTCCGCAATGGTCTGTGCCGGAAATGGCGTACGCGCTGAACAATTCCGGAGCTTCAGTCGTCTTAACCATTCCTCCGCTTGCCCAGCGCATGTGCGAAGCATCCCAGGTGAGCATGGGATCGCAACGCCTGCTTTGTTTTGGCGAAACGAATGTTGCAGGATTTGAGAATATCGCGCCCGAAGTGGCCGACGGCATCTGGATCAGCACTCCAGAGGATCGCGCGCCTAGCGACGCGGCCATGCTGCTCTATACATCTGGAACGACCTCGCGTCCGAAGGGTGTCATCGTGACTCACGAAAATATTCCAGCCGCAATGGACTCCGTCCACAGTGTGAATCCTGCGTTGCCCCGCAAACCGATGCTGCACGTTCTCCCGTTGCACCACATATTTGGCGTACTTATGTATCAGCTTTCCAATCGGTGGGGCTTCAATTCGATATTGATGAACCGATTCGATCCTCTTGCGATTCTTCAGGCGATACCCCGACATAAGATCGGTTACGTACTGACGGTTCCCACGATGTTGGTTTACTTGTTGCATCATCCGGAGCGCGCTAAGTACGATTTTTCCAGCCTTTATCGCATCATCGCTGGCGGGTCGAGTTTGCCTGAGGCGCTGCGGTTGAGCTTCCAGCAGGCTTTTCGCTGCCGCGTTGACCAGGGCTACGGAATGTCGGAAACCGGCTTTATCTCCTGCTATGGGGATCACGAGACCTATCGCGCGGGTTCCTCGGGCTGGCCCTGCCCTGGGTTTGAGCTGAGTATCGTAGACGATCAGAACCGTCCGTTGCCTCCACTTAGCGTTGGCGAGATTTGCATAAAAGGCGCAAGTGTCACGCCGGGCTATTGGAACGACCCTGAATCTACTGGTAGTGCGTTCCGAGATAAGTGGTTCCACACCGGGGACGTAGGGTACGTGGATGCAGACGGATACATCTACATCACTGACCGAAAGAAGGACATCATCATCAAGGGTGGAGAAAATATTTCGCCACGCGAGATCGAGGAAATCATCTACCTCCATCCATCTGTTGCGGAAGCGGCAGTAGTTGCAGTCCCCGATCCCGATTTTGGTGAAGAAATCTGCGCGGTTGTCCAATTGCGCGAAGGGGCAACCGTAACCGAAAGCGAGATTCGAGAACACGGAGCGCGGTATATCAGCAAGTTCAAGGTGCCGGCTTACATCGTGTTCCAACCGGCGCTGCCGAAGAGCTCGACAGGCAAGATCCAGAAGCAGATACTCCGGGAGCAGTTGGCCAACTTGAAAGCTGCTTAAATGCTGTGTCTGGCGCTCTATGTTTGTGGCTAAAGGATTCCGAATGAGAGGAAGAATTAGCCTACGCGGTACGGTGCGGTATCAGCTGATGAGCGCGTCAATGCTGAGCAGATGCACCGCGGAGGTGTGTCTGCGACGCTTGCTCAAAGGGCCGCGAAGTCCGGAGTGGAATTTCGCGGCAGAGCTGGCCACGGAAATTCTGAAACGGCGGTTAATCTCTGCATTTGAATTGAATGATGTGAATGCAGCCCGGAGTTTTCTCGATTCAGTTGTACTTGAGACTGAACTAACTTCAAAGGTCAGTGTTTCGAATGTTGTGGAGGGCAATGTCAGGGGAAGCTGGTTTATTCCTAAAAACGCCAGCCAGGAGAAATTTATGCTGTACCTGCATGGCGGCGGATACTCGTTCTATCCGAAAGCCTCTTACCATGAGCTTATTGCGATGTTCGCGATCTCTGCAGACATCAAGACCTTCGTTTTGGACTATCGGTTGTCTCCCGAGCATAAGTTTCCGGCGCAATTGAACGATGCGGTCGACTCATACCGGTGGCTGCTGGGCAAGGGAATCGATCCAGCCCGACTGGTAGTCGCTGGGGATTCGGCGGGAGGTAATCTCACCTTGGCTTTGCTCCTATCGATTCGGGACTTGAAGCTGCCGCCTCCTGCCCTGGGGATTTGCCTTTCTCCAGCGACCGACTTCGGAGACGGTGCGGCGAGGCTACCGCAAGAGTCGGAGCTGGATTGGATCACCCAGCGCATGGCTTTGCAATGGGCAGATTGGTATTGTCCTCCCGCTGAAAGAGCAAACCCGCTTGTGTCTCCGGTGAACGCGGATCTGCGAGGCCTGCCCCCTATTTACATTCAAGCCGGGGGAGCTGAGAACCTGCTACCGAGCATTCAAGACTTCGTAGATAGGGCGAAGAGTCAGGGGGCCGACGTTGCTCTTGAAGTCTGGCCTGCGATGAATCACGTTTTCCAGGCGTTCGCTCCAGAAGTGCCTCAGAGTACCGCAGCCTTGCGGCGCATTCACGAAGTTATAGACGCAAGGCTTCGGACGACTGCAAATCCAACAGCCCCGCTATGAAGCGCTTCCGTTCGAGCGTTTCACGGCTTGGGCTTTGTCGATTGCTTTTTCGAGCAGTTCCCACGAATTGATCGCTTTGCGTGTTCCCTCTCTAGCCATGCTCGTGCTGAGCCGCTTCTCTGCCAAATCAAAGGTGTCCTCGGCGTCCATATGAGCGCGGTAAGCTTCGTCATCCGCTTCCTTCACATGTTTCGCCACATGCCTGATCTCCTGAGTAATGGTTGCCGTGTGGTTGCCCTTCTCTCCGGCTTGTCGCTCCGCGCTCTTTCCGGTTGAGCATAACTCAGCGTAGGCAGCTTTCATTTCAGCACTCCAGGAAGCCTTTACGCTTTTGTTGAATTGAGCAAGCGCCTCGTTCGCCTTGTCGGCTGCCTTCCTGACTCTCTTCTTCTCCGCAAGCCACTTCATGACCGACCAGTTCACAGCCTCTTGCATGAGCGCTACTGCTTCTTCCACTTCCTTGAGTCTCTCCATAAAACGCGGCTCCCCAGTAAATCCACGAAACATAACGCACAAATCCGCTACTGTCCAGCAGGACTGGAGACTTAAAACTACTCTGTTTGTTAGCTGAAAAAGGTGTAAGATTCCCTCCGCAAGAAAGGCCGCTGTGGTCGCGCCATTAAATCATAAGCCACGCCTCCGTAATACCGGACGCGGAGATCGGGAACCAATGAAAACGAAAGAAAGAACAGAGCGGATACGCATTCCTCGCCACGCGGAAAACGACTACACGCAGGAGAGTGCTGCCATCCGGAGAGAATTTGTAAAAGAGCATACTGGCGCGCATCTCTCTCATGTCGCGCAGTACTCATTTGATCCTGCTATTCTTCCGGGCAACATCGAAAATTTCACAGGCGTGGCCCAGGTTCCCCTCGGCATCGCAGGCCCTCTGGTTATCAACGGAGAACATGCAAACGGCGCATTCTATGTTCCCCTTGCAACAACCGAGGGGACGCTTGTGTCCAGCTATAACCGCGGTATGCGGTTATTAACAGAATGTGGAGGAGTGAGAACCACGGTCGTGGATGACGCCATGCAGCGCGCACCGGTATTCATCTTCAGCGATGCAATGCAGGCTCGAGATTTCGGTCTGTGGGTGCAAGAAAACATCGACCAGATTCGACAGAAAGCTGAATCCACGACAAGCGTTGGCAGGTTGCGCAATATTGAACAATTCGCTGTGGGGCCCTTGCGCTATCTTCGCTTCAATTACCTGACCGGCGATGCTGCAGGACAAAACATGTCGGGTAAAGCTACGTACGCAGCCTGCGAGTGGATCGCAAATAATCATCCTAAACATCCCACATACTTTCTTACGGGAAACACCGACACCGATAAGAAGCACTCTCACCTGAACATGCTCCTCGGGCGCGGAAAGCGGGTAGTCGCCGAGGCAGTACTCCGTGGCGATCTTCTGCAGGAGGTCATGCACATAACAGCCGCTGATCTCGCACACACCAGGGACGTTTTGATGGCGGGCGCATTCCTTGCTGGATCGTCCAATAATGGCGCGCATTCCGCGAATGCGCTAGCGGCGCTGTTTATCGCAACCGGGCAGGATGCGGCCAACATCGCGGAAGCTCACGCGGCAATAACCTACACGCGGCAACTGGAGAATGGCGATTTTTACTGGTCTATTACACTGCCTTCTCTAATTGTCGCAACCTATGGCGGAGGGACCGGGCTGGCAACACAACGGGAGTGCCTGGAGATGCTTGGCTGTTATGGCAAGGGCAAGGCAAAGAAGTTTGCGGAGATTTGCGCCGCTGTGGTGCTGGCCGGAGAGACCTCTCTTGTATCGGCCATTCTCCATGGCGACTGGGTTAGCGCGCATGAGAGGTTAGGGCGCAATCGTCCATAATCCATTAAGAAAAAAAGGTACAACTATGTCAGGTGCTCGTGCGACCGACTATCTTTCGACGATTGACGCATTATTCCTGTATCTTGAAAAGCCGGGGGCACCGCTCAACGTCGCCTCAATCAGTAATTTTGAGGGTTTGATTACACTTGACGAGTGCAGGAAGCACATTGCTTCAAAGATGCATCTGATGCCGAGATTTGCGCAGCGCGTAGTACACCCGCCGTTGGGCATCGGCATTCCAATGTGGCAATTCGATCCACACTTTGACATTCGTAATCACGTTCGCGAAATTACACTCGAGCATGGGACCGAGGCGGAGTGGAAGGCGGCGGCCTCGCGACTTCTAAGCTCACACCTGGATCGGGACCGGCCACTCTGGGACGTCACGCTGTTTCATGGGCTGAAGAATAATCGTACCGGCATTGTTGTGAGAACCCATCACTGTCTCGTCGATGGAGTTGCCGGTGTCGGGATGTTGAGATCTCTCCTGGATTCAAGCCCCACTCCAGAGCCAATCCCGACGCAAAAAAGTCATTTTGAACCGCCTCCACCGCCTTCTCTCGCAACAGTTCTGCTCGACGGCATTCTACGCACGTGCTTGACGGCAGCGAAATCGGTTCTTACTGCGGAATCGGAATTAGTGCGCATGGCCGAACAGGTAGCAGCTCCCGGGCCGAAGAAGCAGGGAACAGAGCAGCCTGCGGAAGTTGATTTGAAGATGCTGGGCGGAATTGCTCCGCTGAGCGACCTGGCCTGCAACCTGGTGGAACTTGCCCGCCCCGTTCAGCGCCTGCCTTTTAACACACTCTGTAAAGGACCGCAAAAATTCGAGTGGATCCACGTTTCGATGGAGGAGATAACGGCCGTGAAGCAGGCATGCGCGGGCACCGTGAATGACGTGGTGCTCACAACGATGACTGCTATGCTTCGGCGTTACGCGGAACATCACCGCTGGCCAGTAAGGGGACGGACGCTCAGGCTTGTGGCACCGGTCAATCTGCGCGGGGTAACCGAGACCAGCGACATGGGGAATCACATCACTTTCCTTCCTGTCGATATACCCTTTGGGGTTCGCGAGCCCAACAAGCTCTTCGCGTCCGTTAAGGAGAAGGTTGCGTCCTCACGAGGCGCTTACGCGGCTGAGCTGGTTGGTCTGGTGACAACCTTGCTTGGAACCGTTCCAGCACCTTTTCAGTCGTTGATCGGCACTGTTTTAAGTCAACTGCCCCTGAGCCTTTGTAACTCTATTTGCACCAACGTGCATGGGCCAAGGACTCCTCTGTACCTGCGCGGCCACAGGATGCTTGCGAGCTATCCGTACGTTCCCATTGGAGGTGAGATGGGGATGAACTGCGCGGTGCTGAGTTATGATGGAACTCTGTTTGTAGGTTTTACCGGAGATGCGCGCGCTATTCCGGATCTCGAACTGCTGCCGTTATTCTTCCAGGAAAGTTTTGCAGAACTTAAGAAAGCGGTTGGCATAGATACTCCGAAACCAAAGGCGCCTCGAGTAAAACGAAAAGTGGCAAGACAGCGCAAGGCAGAGCCAGCGCACAGGATTTCCGAAGTGGCCCCGGAGACAACCGCCGCGGCCCTCGCAGCGGCTAGGCAGGCCGAGGAGGCTTCACTTCAGCGTGAATCAGCCTAATTCGGCGTTTCCTGGCTAGTAGGTGGAGTTGATGGCTCAGAAGATTCTGGACAATCCGGCGGAAGCCCCTCTAACGAAATGGCACGAATCGTTAGTAGGCGTCGATCTCCTGTTGCTGTTTGCCTCGCCCGTTTACTACAGCGTTGGCGTGCCGCGCGGCGATGGCTCTGCTGTGATCATGATTCCCGGGTTTATGCATGGCGATGTCTATCTCATGATCCTGTACGCGTGGCTGAGCCGCGTGGGGTATCGTCCGTACTATTCGGGAATCGATCTCAATGCGGAGTGCCCGGACTTGCTGATCAAGTCTCAATTGAACCAACTGATTGACGAGGCGAAGGAAGCGACAGGGAGCAGAGTTCATCTGATTGGGCACAGTCTGGGCGGTATCATCGCGCGTTCACTCGCCATTCAAAGACCCAGGTCGGTGGCGTCGGTCATTACCCTGGGTTCTCCGCTCCGGGGTGCTCCGTTGCATCCCAGCATTCTGCGCGAAACAGAGGTCGTCCGCCGATTCATTCAGCAAAAGCACGGGGTGAAAGTCCCCAAAGAGTGTTACACCGTGAGTTGCACGTGCGACTTCATGAGATCGCTTCGCAGACGCGTTCCCAAGAGCGTTTTACAGACGGCGATTTTTACTCGGTGCGACGGAGTTGTGGATTGGCGTGCTTGCAGGACCGGAAACCAGGAGGTAGACGTGGAAGTCCACGGCACCCATGCAGGTCTGGCCTTTAACCCCGAAGTCTATTCGCAGATCGGCATCCGCCTGGCGCGACGGCACTGATCATCAATCCTCGGTTCGGGATTGAGCTGGCTTGCGTTTTTGGGAGCGCTGCCCACTTTGCTTTCCCGCTTGCTTCATGGTGGCTTCCAGCTCTGCCAATCGCTCTCTGAGCTGTTCCAGTTCACTTGTCTCCGGCTTCTCCTGTTCGGCAGAGCGCTTGACGAACTTGTTCATCATCGACAAGGGAGACAGCGCCGCCGATTGCACCTCGGACAAGCCGCCCTTGATAGCGTTCTGGAGTTTCTGGTAGGTGTCAAACGCGGATTTCAGATACCACATAATGAATTCCTGGCCGACGTGGTCCGACGCGACGACGAGCTGGCGGAGCAGTTCGAGCGGCAATCCTGCTGGCTGATCCTTCGCGTTCTCCACAATGATCTGGGTGAGGGTGACGCGGGTGAGATCCTCTCCGGTTTTCGCGTCCACTACCTGCACTTCTGTCCCATTTCGGACCAGCGCAGCAATTTCTTCCAGATTGATGTATCGGCTCGCGGAAGTGTCATATAATCTTCGGTTTCCGTACTTTTTGATGATGACTTTAGCCGATTCCAATGGCGTCCCTCCTGTTGCAGTGCAATAAATATTTGTCCGGGCGTTGACATAATCCCTAATAAATACTAACATGCACCGCGGTGCTGCGGTGCAGCAATGGAGGGTAATATGACAACAGAAATGAATCGGTCAGATGAGCGGCCGTCTTCCTTCGTCTCCCTGCTGTCCGGGTGGGTGCAGCAAGGCGTTGAGAGTTTCTTTGCGACACAGCGTATTCTCGTCGATCTGGCCATGCGGCAGAATACGAACGCGATGAAGACAATCCGCGAGGAGCTTTCCTTTTCTGAAAAGTCGAAAGATAGACCACAGAATATCCTCGTCGAAATGGCAGTGGAAGGGACGGCAAACTACATTGAGGCGCAGCGAATTCTGCTCGACCTGGCTCAGAAACAGAACCACATTGTGCTGAACGGAGTGAAAGAGCGCGTCGAGGATTATGGGACGGCGGTGACGGTAGCGAATGTTGTTCGCGAGGGCATCGACACGTTTATTGAAATGCAGCACAATTTCCTGACCTTAGCGAGCAAGCGGACGCAGGGCTGGCTTAAGAGCTCGGAAGGCAAGGGAAAAGCGAACTTTAACCTGATCACACTCGCAGGCGAAGCAATGGAGGAGTTCGTTGCGTCGCAAAAGAAGTTCCTGGATGTAATTTCCGACGAGATGGGCAAGTCCGACGGCAAGAAGGAACATGCCGCAAAGAAGGCGGAGAAAACCGAACTGGTTGATCTCGCCCGTGATGCTGCGAATTCCTTCATTGACGCCCAAAAGAAGTTGCTGGATCTCGCCGGACAGCAGGTAAACGTCAACATGCAGGCCGCCAGCCGGGTGATGGATTACAGGATGCCGCTACGGTTTATGCCAGTGGCAGACGTGGCCGGTGAGGGCGTAAAGAGCTTCGTCGACGCCGAAAAGGCCCTTGTGGATTCGTTCATGAAAGCGCGAACTCGCCCGAAGGAGACTGCTGCCAAGGCGACGCCTCACCACGCGAAGAAAACCGTGAGAAGCCGGGCGAAAGTTCGGCGGACTCACGCGAAGGCAGCTAAAGCTTGATTTTCGCAGGGCGAACAGACCTTTGAACCAGCTGCTTTTTCCGGCATGCCGAGCTCCCCTGCCCGGCATGTCGGCTTTGTTTGCGGCGGGCAGCAATCACGCCAGAGCAGCCTGGTTGCAGTCAACAATTGTGGGCGTCTGGCGCATCCAACATTAAGCGACAATGATCTCCGACACTCACTGGTGGGCGGCCAGGGCGCCACGATCAATTTGAGAACCGGACCGAAATAACGCCCCTATGTCCCAGCGATCTACTAAGCCTCGGAAAAGCGTGAAAGATCCGAATCTCCATATCGCGGATCAGGAGGAAGCTTCTGTCACGATCTGGAAGGAGGTTTTATTTGGGGCGGATCTCCTTCTCCTGCTGACCTCGCCCGTCTATTACGGATTGGGAATTCCTCACGGCGATAACTCCGGTGTTGTGATAATCCCAGGTTTCCTCGGCAGCGATCATTATCTTGGCCAATTGCGCTCGTGGATCGCGCGCATCGGATATCGGCCTTATGTTTCCGGCATAGGTTTGAATGCAGAATGTCCCAACCTTCTGATTCAGCGCCATCTCAATGCAACATTGGAAACGGCCCTGACCGAAACAGGTGGAAAGATTCATCTGATCGGCCACAGTCTGGGAGGGATAATCGCCCGCTCGGTTGCTGGCCAGCGGCCGGACGACATAGCTTCTGTCATCACGCTCGGCTCACCATTCCGGGGAACAATTGCGCATCGCAGCATATTGCGAGCTGCCGAAGTGGTGCGGCGCCAAATACTGGAAGAGCACGGACCAGAGGTTCTTCCGCAGTGCTACACAGCCCACTGTACTTGTAACTTCCTTCAGTCGCTGCGGCGGAAGGTGCCGGATTCGGTAATGGAGACCGCAATTTACACGCTCGACGATGGAGTCGTCGATTCACGTTTCTGCCGAACTGGTCATCCAGATAAGGACTTTCAGGTTCCGGGAACGCACATTGGACTCACTTTTAACTCAACTGCCTACGGTGTTATAGCCAAGCGTCTGGCCGAGGCATGCAAGCGCGGGTAAATTTGCCCCGATTCAATGCGGACACGGTTGTTTCACCGCGAATGTCTCACAATGCAAAGTGCGATCCCGGCTTGACCACCTTGCCTGTCTGCGTATGATTGAGGGATGAGCATTACTTCACGGGTTCAGAGCGATATTGTCGAGTCGATGAAGTCGCGGCAGGAGCTGCGCCTCTCGACTCTGCGCATGGTCAAAGCGGCACTCAAAAACAAGGAAATCGATAAGCGCGAGCCGCTCGACGAGAAGGAAGAGATGCAGGTACTCTCTACCCTGATCAAGCAGCGCTGCGACGCCGCCGACGCTTTTACCAAAGGCAACCGCCCCGAGATGGCGGCCAAGGAAATGGAAGAAATCGCCTTCATCGAAGGATATCTTCCCAAGGCCGTAGGCCAATCAGAGATCGCAGCTGCGGTGCAGTCGGTCATCGCCGAGATGGGCTCACCCACGATGAAGGACATGGGAACCGTCATGAAGAATGTGATGGCCAAGTTCGCCGGAGGCCGGGTTGATGGAAAGCTGGTAAGCGAAGCCGTCAAGAAGGCGCTCGCAGGCTGAGATTTCCGGTTCGCTTGTTTCAAAGAGTAAAGCGCGAGCACACCGGCCCGCGCTTTGCTTTTCTAAGCTCACTGTTTTTTCTACCGTGCCCGGCGGACAACAACAAAGACTCCGTCGGGAAACTTCTCGCCGGTGAATTCCACCACGCCATCGCGCACAAAGCCGCGTAGTTCCTTGATCTCCTCGCGCTCCACTGGAGGTTTTGCGTAAGCGTTTGCACTGGAGGTGCTGGCGCGTCCCATGCCGCGATCCATTGCGGCATTCGCTAAACGGTCTGCGTCTTTGTTCAAGTGCCGCAACACGTGACGGATCTCAAAGCGATCCAGTTTCCGGATCAGCGCCTTCGCTTCACCGTAAATGGAGAGCAGCGCCTCGCTGCGAACCTTGTACTGGCCCTTCATCTGCTTCACCAACAACTCGGAATCGCTGATTATTTTGACTGTGCCGTAGTCGTGCTCCACCGCGTATTCAAGTGCCGCGATCAGCCCTGAGTATTCGGCAAAATTGTTGGTTTGAACACCGATAAATTCGCTCAGCTCGGCCACGCGCTTGCCTTCGCTGTCGGTAATGTATGCACCATATCCGGCTGGCCCCGGATTGCCGCGCGAGCCGCCGTCAATGTGGGCCACCATCACCTTGCTGCGTGCGCCGATGACATTGTCATGCTCGTCGCCGAATAGACCGCCTGTTTTTCCATATGACATAGCGCGAGTTTATCGCAAAGGAGGATGCGGAGAAGTTGAGGAAAACAGCGAAGCCAACTTGTTTAAGCCTATATTCAGGGCGTCTGTACCCGTTTCGAGTTTGTCGGATACCTCGCGATTTTTCGGCAGGTATCGCCCTTTCCTTCGCAGAAAGGCTCCCACTCAGGCCAGCGGAGAGATTGAACGGAGCACCTCAGTTGGCTCCTGCGTTTGCGACGGAGTGCCCTTTTTCATCGACACGCGCCTACATCCGTAAACTGCCCGCTTGCTGCCATCTCTCCCAGGGATGTTCCGCAGGCGATCACGCTCTGATTCAATGCGTTGCCGTTCAGCGCATTGCCACCGATATAGGTTGACTCTGCCCGTTTCGCCAGGAAACCATCACTCAGTTGCTTCATCATCTGAAACTCATTCGTGAGCATCTGAGCCGCATTCTGATCCGCGTCGGTCGTTGCCGCCACCTGCGCGAGCCGCAGATTCTTCGACGCTGCCATTTCATGCGGCCCCAGCACCTCCCGGGTTATCGGAAACTGATTCTCGACAGCAGTTGTCAGCGCGCTATGCCATTCGCGAAGTGTGCTCATCTCCTCGATTGCCGCGCGCAAGAAATCCCTGGATAATGCAACTTTCTCCTCAGTGGCCGCCTTGTCGCTTGCTGTCAGCGACAAGGTTATCTGAGTTCCACGAAAGCTCAGGGACCCGCTCACCAACTGCGCCAAGGCTTCGATTTCCACGTAATTCTTTCCGTTGATTTGTGTCACCGGGATGGCGCCGGTATGCCCGCTCACCGCTAGGCTCTTAAGCTTTACCTGTGACATCGCAAGCACGGCCACGATGATCGCCAACACCACGACCCACCACACCTTTCGCATGATCTTCCTCCAGTTGAAACGCAGAAAATTGTACTGCCGATTGAGATTACGGTGAAATAGACGTGCCGTGAATCAGACGATCAGTGGCAATACTAGGGTTTCCGTTCGGCTCTCCCGAAACGGGAACTGGACGGGGCTATACGACATGAGCGCATCTTACCGCCCTTCTTCCAGCCGGAAGGCGAGGATCTTGGGCAGCCCGGCTTGCAGGATGCGTTCCTGTGCGCGAGCAATGTCGTAGGGTACGCGATAGAAGCGTACCTCGTGTTTTGTGCTGTCGTAGAGGGCGAAAGCCGCACGCCGGTCATAGTCGCGAGGCTGGCCTATCGAACCTGGGTTAACAAGATATTTCAGGGTGGGATCTAGCCTGAGGTGCGAGATATGCGCGCCGGTCGTGCTTCTCAGCGGATCCCCCTCCAGTGCGGCGGTTCGCAGCCCACGCCGTGCGAATGCTCCCTGAACGTGGGTGTGTCCGAAAAAAGTAAGGTGAAAAGGGGAACTTTCCAGCGCCGCGTCCGCACTGAACTCCGAGGTGATGTACTCATCTTCATCGAGCGGCGAGCCGTGAACGAACTGCACGTCCTTCCACCTTTTGTCGCAAAGTGGACCGCTGGGAAGCGCGCGCAGCCAGTCCAAATTGATGGCGGTAAGCTCGCGGCGGGTCCATTCGACGGCTTCGGCCGCTACGGGATTGAAATCGGTGGTGTCTTCCAGCCCGCAGCAGCAGCGGTCGTGGTTGCCCCGCACGCTGATGGGGTTCATGCTGCGAACTATTTCGATTACCTGGTTAGGGCTCGCGCCGTATCCAACTACATCGCCCAGGTTGGCAACCCCGTCGTGCTCTGGAGCTGCGTTCAGGCACGCTTCCAGAGCTTCCAGATTTCCGTGAATGTCGCTCAGCAAAAGTAGACGCACGCAGGCGATTATAGAGTATAGATGTTTCCCGCCTTGCAGAAAGCCCTCCGCAGAGAGTTACAGTATCAACATGCGTTCTAACTCCCCGCTCGCACTCTGTCTCTTAGCAGTCCTGGTCACGCTGGCGTCGCCTCTGTTCGCGCAGGGGGCGGCACCGCCTGCTGGACCGACGCTTGCCGATCCGGCGGCCTATGTGGCGCGTCAGTTCGGGCCTAAGTTTAAGCTGGACCCAAAGGTTCCACCCATGTTCGGCGATCTCGATGGCGACGGCAAGGAGGATTTGGTGCTGGTTGGCAGCAGCAGCACGCCCCTGCTCTCAGCGCAGGAGTTTGGTTTCAAGGTCGAGGACCCCTATCACGCCTACTATGGCACCGGAGATCCGCGAATCACCTCACAATTCACGCTGCATTTCGATGGCTCTGAACGCTGCTTCCTGATTGCATTTGGATGGCGTCTCCCGTCCCCTCCAAAGCACAGAGGCGTCTCCAAGTTCGTCCTCATCAATACGCCTTTTGAAAGCGCCAGCATCGTGAATCTTCGCCGCAAAAAAAAGAACATTCATGCAATTGAGACGATTGACCGCACCACGCTCCATTCCCTCGTCTTCTGGAATGGCAGGCGCTGGCGCTGGAGCGCGCAAGGCATGGACGGGGACTCAAACTTCTTCTCAAGTACTGCGAATTGATTGTGATGGCGAAGTAATTCGATGGCCCTGAGCTGTCCTCTCTGGCTATAATGTCCGTTTATGAACATTGAGCAGAAACTTGCGAAGCTGAAACAGCGCGACGAACTCGCCGAAGCAGGCGGTGGCGAGGAACGGCGTGCACGCGAACACAAACTGGGCAAGATGACCGCCCGCGAACGCATCAATTTTCTTCTTGATGAAGGCAGCTTCGAGGAAACAGATAAGTTCGTGACCCATCGCACCACCGAGTTCGGCATGGGCGATCAGGTTGTCCTTGGCGACGGGTTTGTTACCGGCTATGGACGCATTGAAGGCCGCCTGGTTTTCGTTTTCGCCCAGGACTTCACAGTGTTCGGGGGCTCACTCTCGGAGACGAATGCCGCCAAGATCGTCAAGATCATGGACCAGGCAGCCCGCGTCGGCGCGCCGGTAATCGGCCTCAATGACTCGGGTGGTGCGCGCATTCAGGAGGGCGTGCGGTCGCTGGCGGGCTATGCCGATATTTTCCTGCGCAATGTTCTTTCCTCCGGAGTGGTTCCGCAGATCTCCGCAATCATGGGACCCTGCGCCGGCGGCGCGGTTTACTCTCCGTCTATCACCGACTTCATACTCATGGTGAATCGGACCTCCTACATGTTTATTACCGGCCCCGACGTCATCAAGGCCGTTACCCATGAAGACGTCAGCAAAGACGAACTCGGGGGAGCCGCAACGCACAACACGAAGTCCGGTGTCGCGCACTTTCTTGCCCACGACGATGCCGAGTGTCTTTCCATGGTCCGCGAACTCCTCAGCTTCATTCCGTCGAACAATTTGGAGGAGCCGCCGCGCAAGCCGACACACGACCCCGTTGACCGCTTCGACGAGAGACTGGATACCGTTGTTCCTTCCGAAAGCAATCTGCCTTACGACATCAAGGATGTCATTACACGCGTGGTCGATGACGGGTATTTCTTTGAGGTGCAGGAACACTACGCGAAAAACATTGTGATCGGTTTCGCCCACTTTAACGGCCGGTCCGTCGGCATCGTAGCTAACCAGCCCAATTTTCTCGCGGGTGTTCTGGACATCAATTCCTCGATCAAGGCTGCACGCTTCGTGCGTTTCTGCGATTGCTTCAACATTCCGCTCGTGACTTTCGAGGATGTCCCCGGGTTCCTTCCCGGAATTCAGCAGGAGTATGGCGGGATTATCACGCACGGCGCCAAGCTCCTATACGCCTTTGCCGAGGCCACGGTTCCCAAGGTCACCATCATCACCCGTAAGGCTTACGGTGGTGCGTACTGCGTGATGAGTTCCAAGCACATCCGCGCGGACGTGAATTACGCATGGCCTACAGCCGAAATCGCCGTCATGGGTCCGGAAGGCGCGGTGAACATCGTCTATCGCCGCGAACTCGACCGTGCTGCAAAAGAGGGCGTGGATGGACTCACGGGTGAAGCCGCTTTCAATAAAGTGCGGGCCCAAAAGATCGAAGAGTTCCGCGAGAGTTTTGCCAATCCCTATGTCGCTGCTGAACGCGGCTACATCGATGGCGTAATCCGCCCCCGCGACACGCGCAAGAAGATCATTCAGGCTCTTGAAATGCTTGACGGGAAACGCGATAAGAATCCCTGGAAGAAACACGGCAATATTCCGCTGTAATCAATTAGCCAGAATATAGACGCCCCACTTGTGCATATCCCGGCAGAAGTGGGGTTTTGAATTCACCGCAACAGCCAGCACCGCTTTCTGATCTCTTCACCCCGCACTGTACTATTATTTGCGTATGCACACCTTGCCCCTTCCATTGGCGGCGTTCTTTGCTGGAGTGCTTTCATTCCTTTCACCCTGCGTGTTGCCCCTGGTGCCTGGCTACATCTCTCTGGTCTCGGGTGCCAGCGTGGAAGCGCTGCAGACGGCTGATCGCAGACTCCTGCGCACGGTCATGCTGAACTCGCTTTGCTTCATTGTGGGCTTCAGCGTGGTATTCATTTCCCTGGGTGCGGTGGCCACCAGCGTTGGACAGCTCACCCATCAGTATCACCGACCGCTGGCGATATTCGCAGGTGTGGTCATTGTCATTTTCGGTCTGCACCTCACCGGCATCTTCAAGATCAACGCGCTCTATTCGGACAAGCGCTTGCATAGCGTTCAGGGTGGTTCCAGTCCGCTCGGCTCTTTCCTTATCGGCTTTGCATTCGCCTTTGGCTGGACTCCGTGCATAGGCCCGATCCTTGCGGGAATCCTTCTGCTGGCAGGGTCGCAGGACACGGTACTCAAGGGAGTTTTACTGCTGGCTGTTTACTCGGCCGGCTTAGCGGTTCCGTTCCTGCTCACTTCGCTCGGCGTTAATCGCTTTCTCGGCTTCTATGCCCGTTTCCGCCGCCACTTGCACGCGGTGGAGGTTTTAAGCGGTGTGCTGCTGATTGTCTTCGGCTTGTTAATCGCTCTGGGACGGTTCAGCATGTTGTCCGGGTATCTCGGGTTCCTGAATCGCTTCTCCTTGTAGAGCATCTGAACTGGAAGCAATAGGAGTGTCTGTCGTGAAGCGCAAAGCAATCATTTTGGCCCTGATGGTGGTCGTCGTCGCGGGTTTATTGTTTTTGGCGAAATTTCAGGGAAGCCTTCCGGTTGGAAGCGGTCACACGGCGGCAGCGGCCATAACAGGTAACAGTGCGCCGGACTTTGTCCTTACCGATCTCCAGGGCCGCTCCCTGAAACTCAGCGACTTGCGAGGCAAGGCCGTGGTGCTGAATTTCTGGGCTACGTGGTGCCCGCCCTGCAAGGAGGAGATTCCCTGGTTCGTCGAACTCCAGAAGCGCTACGGATCGCAGGGACTACAGATCGTCGGGATTTCGATGGATGACGGCGACCAGAAGGATGTGGAAAGGTTTGCAGCCGAGAACTCCATCAATTACCCGATCCTGTTCGCCAAGGATAAGGTTGCAGAGCAGTACGGCGGCATCGAGTTTCTGCCAACTACGTTCTACATAGACCGTAACGGAGTTGTGATGGATCGCGTCTACGGGCAGACGGGCCGCTATGAAATCGAGCGGAATGTAAAGCGCGTTATCGCCTCGGCGAGCGGGCCGCGCTCCTGATATATGAAATTTCGATAAACTAGAGCTGTAGCCATGAAGCTCTCTCATTATGTTGTGGGCATTTTTGCCGTCCTGATTCTCTCGGCCACGGCTCTGGCCCAGGGCTCTTCACCACTGGTCACCGTACAGCCAATCGACACCATCGTGGTTGCACGGGGTGGGAAGGCTCCGCTCAACATCATGCTCCGGATAAACAAGGGCTTTCACATCAACTCCAATAAGCCCAACAATGAATTCTTTATGCCCACGACGGTCCACCTCAACCCTCCGGAAGGGATCATGATAGTGAACGTCCACTACCCGGTTGGGGAACAGCTGGCGCTGCCTTTTATGGGCAATGAGAAGCTCAGCGCTTACTCAGGAATTTTCGAAATTAAAGCTGAAGTGCGTGTTCCGAAGTCTGCTGCGCTTGGTACGTTGCGCGTTCACGGCGATGTGAAATATCAGGCTTGCGATAATCGTCAGTGCTTTCCGCCAAAGACAACGCCTCTGGAGTTCGACGTCACGGTCGTAAAATCCACCTCTACTTCCGCAAGCCCGCGAATTCGTTAGCATTAAAGCTCAATGCGCGTTCCCAGCAGCTTTAGGAATTCTGCCAGCCACGCCGGATGTGCCGGCCATGCCGGAGCGGTCACAAGATTTCCATCCACGAACGCGGCGTCTATCTTGATGTCTGCATAAGTTCCGCCGCAGTTTGTGACCTCTGGACTTACCGCGGGATAGCAACTGCATTTTCTGCCTTTGAGCAGGCCTGCTGCCGAAAGGATCTGCGCGCCATGGCAGATCGAAGCAATCGGCTTCTTTGCACCGTCAAAGTGGCGGACAACTTCCAGCACACGCGGGTTCAGGCGCAGATACTCCGGCGCGCGTCCGCCCGGAATCACCAGCGCGTCGTAGTTTTCCGGCTTCAGGCTGTCAAAATCCGCGTTCAGCGAAAAATTGTGTCCGCGTTTTTCGCTGTACGTTTGGTCGCCTTCAAAATCGTGTATCGATGTCCGTACACTCTCCCCAGCTTTCTTTCCTGGGCAGGCGGCATGGACCGTGTGGCCCAGCATCGACAGCGCCTGGAAGGGCACCATGGCTTCGTAATCTTCCACATAATCGCCAACCAGCATCAGGATGTTTTTCTTTGCCACGATTTTTTCACCTCACCGTTTCAGAATCTACTGCGGTGTCGAATAGATTAGTTCCGCACGTGAGAGGATAGCAAAGATTTTGCGGCGGTTCTGAATCACAGTGTTCCGCGCTCCTCTGCTAAGATTTACGCCATGGAGCAACCGTCAATTTCAGGCAAAGTGCGAGTGCGCTTTGCCCCATCGCCCACCGGTCAGGTTCATGTAGGAAACGCGCGTACCGCGCTCTTTAATTGGCTCTTTGCCCGCCAGCAGGGTGGCACGTTCATTCTGCGCATTGAAGACACTGATCTCGACCGCAGTGAGGCGCGTTACGAAACTCAGCTTATCGAAGACTTGAAATGGCTCGGCCTCGACTGGGATGAAGGGCCCGACGTAGGTGGCCCTTATCCGCCTTATCGCCAAAGCGACAAGTGGCAGGTGTACCAGGACTATGCCGAGCGCCTGGTGAGCGAAGGGAAGGCTTACCGCTGTTTTTGTACGCAGGAGGAACTGGAACGCCAGCGCGAGGAGGCATTGCAGCAGCATCTCCAGCCTAATTATCCCGGCACTTGCCGCAATCTTGCGCCCGAGGAAGTCGAGCGTCGGCGTGCTGCCGGTGAACCTTGCGCGATCCGCCTGAAGATTCCCGAGAGGCCTATTCGCTTCCATGACATGGTACGGGGCTGGGTCGAGTTCTCAAACGAAGTTGTCAGCGATCTCATCATCATTCGCTCCACCGGTGTTCCCGTCTACAACTATGTGGTGGTGATCGATGACGCGGAGATGAAGATCACGCACGTAATTCGTGGGGATGATCATCTCTCAAACACGCCGAAGCAGGTTGCGCTTTATGAAGCTCTTGGCTGGGAGGTGCCGGAGTTTGCGCATCTTTCAACGATTCTCGGCCCTGACAAGGAGCGCCTCTCGAAGCGTCACGGCGCGACTTCGCTCGCAAATTTCCGCGACATGGGCGTACTTCCCGAGGCGCTGATGAACTACATGGCTCTGCTGGGCTGGGCTCCCACCGGAGGCGATCGCGAGATTTTTTCGCCGATCGAGCTTGTGGAGGAATTTGATCTAACACGGGTCACGCCTTCGTCGGCGGTTTTCGATTTCGAAAAGCTCTACTGGCTCAATCGCCACTACATCAAAGTAGGTGTTCCTGAGCGCATTGCAGAGATAGCCGAACCTTTCTGCCTGCGTGCTCTTGGAATCGATAAGCCTACGTCCGACGTCAGGACCTGGCTTGCGCATGTAACTGCCGCATTGGCGTCTTCGGTGAACAAACTGGATGAGTTGCCCGAGCGAGCCGCATCCATTTTTCACTTCGATCCGGCTGCGGCCATCGCTGCGCCGGAGAATGCCGAAGTTCTGAATACGACCTCTGCGCGGGCGGTGGTCTACATCTTCGTTGCCAAGATTCTGGCCGAGTCGGAACCGATTTCAGCAGACCGTTTCAAGTCACTGATCAAAGAGGTGCAGAAAGAAACCAAGATAAAAGGTCCTGCGCTTTTCCATCCGATTCGTATTTTGCTTACGGGCGCGCAATCCGGGCCAGAATTCGACAAGCTGGTACCGTTGATGGAAGAAGGCTCCAGGCTTGAGCTGCCTAAACCAATCCTCAGTGTGAAACAGCGTGTAGTGGCCTTTGAAGCGCTTCAAAGCTGATTAAGCCCGAATGCAAAAGCGTCGCGCAAATTACGCGACGCTTTTAACATTGCTCGGAATCATGCCACTCTTCTGTACTGGTCACGCAGCGCCCGGACCCGCTGGTGCGTGGCAAATACGCTTTCCGCTTGCCTCTCTATCACCGTCTTGACATCAAGCGGAAGTGGGGAACGCAGAGCTTCCTGGTAGTCTTTCTTTGCCTGGTCTTCTCCGCTCTCTACGGATTCAAGGATGCTGGTGTCACCGCCTCCAAATTTTTGTTTTAGGTCAAACCATGCGCGTTGGATCTTGTTGCTGACGCTGGGGCCGCGGTTGGGATCAGCCTCGCCGAGGCGCTGCGCCATGCTCTCCAGTTCTCCTGAGAACTTTGCTCGCTCAAGTGACTGACTTAAAAAGAACTCCTTTAATCCTGGATTTGAGGTATGCTCGGCAGCGTCGCGGTATCCAGCCTGTCCGTCGCGACAGGTTTCAATCAGTTTGTCGATGATATCGAGGGTGTCGTCAGCCATGTCTCTGCTCATCCTTTCGTGCTTTCGCGTTGATTAACCATCTTGATGGCGGATACTGCACCGGGTTTGCCAGTTCAGTTCTCGAATCTGTAGTTCAATATCGTTATGAGCAAAACGAACGCCTGCCGCATACTGGATTCACTCGGCATCCACTATGAGTTGCATGAATATGAAGTTGACCCTGACGATCTCTCAGCAGAAAACGTTGCTGCAAAGATTGGCCTGCCGCCCGAGCAGGTCTTCAAGACCTTAGCCGTGAAGGGTGACCGCAACGGAGTGGTTGTCGCAGTGATTCCGGGAAATTATGAACTCGACTTCAAGGCTCTCGCGCATTACACGGGCGACCGCAAGATGGAGATGGTTCCGCTGAAAGAAGTGCAGCATGTCACCGGTTACATTCGGGGCGGGGTTACTGCGCTTGGAATGAAGAAGGATTTTCCCGTGATCGTCGACGAGACTATAGAGCTGTGGGATTCCGTCAGCGTTTCGGCGGGACAGCGCGGATTGCAAATTGTTATAGCGCCTGCGGATTATCTGCGGGCAACGCGCGCAGAGGTGGGAGAGATTTCGCGCGAGAAATAACAGGGAAGAACACGCAATCCAAAGCAAGTCCGCGAATGCAAGGGAAGAAGAGAGCTTGATGCGCCTCCGAAACAGTTTCGAACGCGCATCCGCAATCTTTGCTGTGCTCGTAAAGCTGTGCTCATGGAAACTACCGGCTAGTCAGTTGGGGAGTTCGAGCCCGGTGCCCAATAAACGTCAGGGTAGCTTGAGGCTCGCACTTATGGCTCAGATAGTGCTCGGCATCGCGGCACATCAATCGGCAGGTGTGGCACCTGAGTGGGCCTTTCACTTTCGCAGCAGATTTGGCATCTTTCCATTTGATTAAAGCCATTGTCAAAATCTCCTTAGGAAGCGTTAACGGAATCGCTGTGCTTATTAGTCTTGAGGAGCCCGCGTGCACCACAGCGTTCCTTTTGCCTTGTTTAGAGCACGTTGCTGCCCACAAGGAGAGGATTTAAAACTATAGACTTAGCTTGTGCCTGTGGATAATTCCAATTACCTCTCGCCCCCAGACGTGACTTAATTACACGAATGAAAATTCAGCATAGGGCCAATCACCTTATCGTCCCACAACGGGAAATCCAAAAAACACGGCCGATGATGTTGCATAAGTCGCTCGGGTTATCAACTGGGCGCTCTGTATATTACCGAAATGCATATACATCAATTTGGGTCTGAGATGTTTCGAGATATACAGCCTGTGCAATAAAAATGCAGCTATTCGCAAGTCCTTCCGCCGAGTTTGCTGAGTATGAAACGGCTGTTATGTTCATTTCGCACGTTCTAGCGTGATGCTCATCACCGTAAAACCCTTGTCTCAAGAACACGATGCAGGCGATAGGAGGGCGGCGCCGGGCTTGATGCCGTGAATTCGACCTATGAAGAGAGTGGTTATTCTTGGCGCAGCGGGTCGGGACTTTCACAACTTCAACGTTCTTTATCGTCACGATCCGGAGGTCAGGGTCGTGGCCTTCACAGCCACTCAGATTCCCGACATCGCAGGGCGCAAGTATCCGCCCGAGTTGGCAGGCTGGCTATATCCGAAGGGTATAGACATCGTCGACGAATCTGAGATCGAGGCTCTGATCCGCCGCGAGGCCATAGATGAGGCGGTCTTCTCGTACAGCGACGTCGCACACCTGGAGGTGATGCACCTGGCCTCACGCGTGGTGGCGGCTGGAGCCAACTTTGTGCTGGCTGGTAAGGAACGCACGCAGTTGAAGTCGCGGCTCCCGGTTATCTCCATCTGCGCGGTGCGTACGGGATGCGGCAAGAGCCCGGCGACGCGGAGGGTCGCTCACCTGCTCCGCATGTTGGGCTGGTCTCCCGTGGTGATCCGGCATCCAATGCCTTACGGCGACCTCGCCAGGCAGCGCTGCCAGCGCTTTACCTCGATGGCCGACCTCGACACAAATCAGTGCACCATCGAGGAGCGCGAGGAATACGAACCGCACATCGAGCAGGGGACGATCGTTTACGCCGGCGTGGATTATGAGGAGATTTTGCGCAGAGCAGAACGCGATGGCGACATCGTCCTCTGGGACGGCGGCAATAATGACACGTCCTTTTATCGGAGCGACCTCGAATTTGTTGTGCTGGATTCGCATCGCGTCGGGCATGAAATGAGTTATTACCCTGGTGAAGTGAACTTTCGCACCGCCGACGTTCTCCTCATCAACAAAGTGGATTGCGCCAACGCATACCATCTGCGCCAATTGCGCGAGCGCTGCCGCGAAATCAATCCACGGGCGCGCGTGGTGGAAACCGCCTGCTCAATCAGCGTCAGCAAGCCGGAAATGCTGCGAGGCAGGCGCGCACTGATCATTGAAGACGGACCGACGTTGACGCACGGAGGAATGTCCTACGGAGCTGGCGTGGTCTGTGCGCAAAACTTCGGCGTGGGAACAATCGTCGATCCGCGGCCACACGCTGTCGGTTCCATCCGCGCTACGTTTGAGAAATTTCATCATCTCAGCGCTGTGCTCCCAGCCATGGGCTACAGCGAAAGCCAGCGCCGCGAACTTCAGGAAACTATTGATCGCGTGCCATGTGACGTCGTAATTGTCGCCACTCCCATCGATCTCTCGCGCGTTATTCGCATCAGCAAACCATGTATTCGCGTGAAGTACGAGATGGAGGAAGTGAGCCATCCCAACCTCTCTGAGATCCTCGACGAATTCACAAACAGCTTTTGGCCCACTGCCCCGGAGGTAGCAATTGTGTGAACGACTTTCTGTCAGTTCGCGATTTGAATCCGGACGGAATTCATCACCGACGACGCACACAGCTTTGATCGCAGTTGGAGGCAACTCGCTGATCCGCCCAGGGGAGCAAGGGGGCGTGTCGCAGACGGCAGAGCATTTGCGGCGCACGGCCTCAGCCATCGTCGATCTTCTCCGCTGCGGCCTGCGGCTTGTCATTACTCATGGCAACGGCCCACAGGTAGGCGCAGCATTGCTGCGCTCGGAGATCGCGTCGGCCCGCGCTTATCCGCAGGCGCTTGACCTCTGCGATGCCAGCACGCAAGGCGAGATTGGGTATGAGATTGAGCAAGCCATAGAGAATGAATTGTCGCGCAGCGGACTGGCGACCCCCGTCGCGAGTATCATCACGCAGACAGTAGTCCGCGCCGATGACCCTGCTTTCCAGAATCCGACCAAGCCGATTGGGATGTTCTATACCGCGGAAGAAGCGCAGCAGCGAATGGCAACACTTGGCTGGAACATGGTGCACGACGTCAAGCACGGGTTTCGCAGGGTCGTCGCTTCGCCCGATCCGGTTGAGATCGTGGAGATCGAGACGCTGCGCAGGCTGGTTGCGACCGGCACTCTTGTCATCGCCGCCGGAGGCGGAGGAATTCCTGTCGTCCGTACAGAGGAAGGCCTGCATGGCGTAGAAGCGGTAATCGATAAGGACCTGGCGTCGTCGCTGCTCGCCACACTGCTCGGAGTGGAGATGCTGCTAATCACGACGGATGTCGAGCACGTTTACACCGACTACGGGACGCTCATGCAGAAGCCGATCCAGCGCGCCACGGTAGGTGACTTGGAAGAGTTGCGTCAGCACGGACAATTCCCAGCCGGCAACATGGGACCGAAGATCGAGGCCGTCATCCGCTTCTTGCGCTCAGGCGGAGAACGAGCAGCCATTACCGATTGCGAGCATCTCCATGCTGCCCTTCTCGGCCTGGCCGGAACACAGATCATCGCCGGAGGCGTGGCAGAGCGCGAGGAGCAGACAAAAGCAGCTCGCAGACCGTAGTTCGCAGAATTCTTGTGAGTTTGGAGATCACGGCATCATATTCGGCAGGAAGCTGCGGAACGCAGCTCTGGAAAATGGCTCGAGAAGAGCACTAAAGAGCGGCTACATCAGGAAGATGCTCAAGCTGGAACTGCTCGCGGTATAGGAAACACTGGCATCGAAAATGAAAAAAGTAATCTCAACAGAACGAATCCCGATCAAGCTCTGGCTTGACGACATCGAAGAAGGTGCGCTCGAACAAGCAAGGCACCTCGCCAATCTTCCTTTCGCCGTCCACCACGTTGCCATCATGGCGGACAGCCACGAGGGATACGGCATGCCGATCGGCGGCGTTCTTGCTACCGAAAACGTCATCATTCCGAATGCCGTGGGCGTGGATATCGGTTGCGGCATGTGCGCGGTGAAGACATCGCTCACGGAGATCGACCAGGCTTCGCTCAAGAAGATCATGGGAGAAATCCGCAAACTCGTTCCGGTCGGTTTCGATCATCATAAGGAGAAGCAGGACGAATCCCTGATGCCGAAAGTCGAAGGCCGGTATGAAATCGTAGACCGGGAATATCAGGCGGCATTGAAGCAGATCGGAACGCTCGGCGGCGGGAATCACTTCATCGAGATCCAGAAGGGTTCTGACGGCCATATCTGGATAATGGTTCATTCTGGCAGCCGCAACTTCGGCCTGAAAATCGCTGAGCACTACAACAAAGAGGCGGTTGAACTGAACAACCGGATTTTTTCTATAGTGCCGAAGAAATGGGATCTTGCACATCTTCCGACCGACAGCAAGGAAGGCCAGATGTACATCCGTGAAATGCAGTACTGCGTAAATTTCGCGTATGCAAATCGGAAGTTGATGACGGACCGGATTATGTCCGCTTTCCTGGATGTGCTTCCCGGCGTGACCTTCGAGCCGATGATCAATATTGCGCATAATTACGCCCTACTGGAGAACCACTTCGGAAAGAATGTCTGGGTTCATCGCAAAGGCGCTACGCTCGCAACCCGGAACACCATCGGCATCATTCCGGGCTCGCAAGGCAGCAAGAGCTACATCGTAAGAGGCAAGGGGAATAGAGACAGCTTCCAGAGCTGCTCGCACGGTGCAGGCCGGAAACTGGGAAGAAGGCAAGCCAGACGAACGCTCAATCTGGAAGAGGAAAAGCTGAAGCTCGACAAACAGGGAATAATTCACACAGTCCGCGGCGTAAAAGACCTTGATGAAGCGACCGGAGCATACAAGGACATTGGAATCGTGCTGGCGAATCAGGAGGATCTCGTCGAAATCCTTGTCGAATTATCGCCTCTTGCAGTGATCAAGGGGTAGTTACTCGCTTCCATCAACGCTATAGCGATGGTTGCCGTCAGAAAACCTTGCCACAAGCCGACTTGACAGGACTAGACCGGTTCCTTAAAAGGTATATGCCTGGAAAATGTTGGGAGGTACTCTACTGAGGCTGGCAGTTCTTCCGTGACAGATCAACGATGGCGCGAGCGTATTCCGATGATCTTCGGTGCAAGTTTC
>PJLO01000019.1 GCA_003010405.1 Acidobacteriota bacterium
TTCCAACGTTCACGTGCGGCTTACTGCGGTCAAATTTCTCTTTCGCCATTGCTCTATGCCCTAATATTACGGTAGATTTTCGCGTACTTCTCGCGCAGACCCGGACCGACCGCCTGAAACGCGATCAGGTGAAATCGCGCAACTGCCCTTGGTCCGGGATTGGCAATTCCGCATACCACTTGGCCGGCCGTTATTCCCGAACCTGCCAACCGCCTACCAACTACTCCAACACCTTCGTGCCAGCGCTCGCCCGAGGTTTCGCGCTGAAAGGCGACCGAGTGCCCTTAATCTCGGCTTCGTCAAAACTGGAGCTGATGATCGGGATTGAACCGATGACCTCTCCCTTACCAAGGGAGTGCTCTACCGACTGAGCTACATCAGCTTGTACAACCTGCAGCATAAACGACCTGCAAAACTTCTGGAGCGGGAGACGGGAATCGAACCCGCGACCAACAGCTTGGAAGGCTGAGACTCTACCACTGAGTTACTCCCGCCCGCTAAAACCTACTCTCGCCCGGAACGTTCGCGCTCTTCCCGCATCTCGCGTCGAAAATGAATCCAGCTCCGAAATGCGAACAATACCAGCACTGCCACGGAGACGCCACGAAGACTAACCTCCAGCGGCGGCACCCCATTCGGACCGTTAATCACCCGGACCGTTTCCGGGCTCAACGTGATCCACTCCAGCACGCCCAACACTACAAAAGCGCACATGGCAACACGGAATCGATTCGCTCTTGCCATCACGCTTCAATCATACGCACTCGGCGAGCCTCGCTCAAGCCGAGAGAAAAATGGTGCACAGGGGAGGATTCGAACCTCCGTAGACCTTAAGGCCGACAGATTTACAGTCTGTTGGTTTTAACCGCTCACCCACCTGTGCGTAAACACACCCGATGTACATTCAGTGTACATCGTTCTCGCGTTTAACTTTCAAAGACCTTGGGCGTTTCAGCCCACAACACCCTGCCATTCCAGATTTCGCCCCGAGCGCGCCAACTCCGCGCGTTCAACCCGTCTGGCAGATTCTTCTGGAGGGCGCTTCTCTATCGAGAAAAGTAGAACCTCAATTCTCACCGCGCTTCCGCCATGCGCGAAGAGTAACCTGGAGCTGGCGAAGGGATTTGAACCCCCGACCCTCTGATTACAAATCAGATGCTCTACCAGCTGAGCTACGCCAGCCCGCCAAAGCCAATTTCAATATACAGCCTATACCGCGCTTCGGAAACTGAACCAGCGTCCGGAACTCCAACACGAAGATATCATCTGGCCTTACATCGCGCAACCCGGATTCCGATTATTGGAGCCCAGTGCCGCCAGACAGGACTCCGAACCCTCCTGGATGCTATCATTCAGCACCAAGCATGATATTACCTGAAAAGCTTTGCCGTCGCTACTTCGCAATCCGGGCATCGCGCCCTGGCAGGCCTCTGCAACCCGATTGTTTACCCAGCGCAAAAAGCGCTCGAGTCCAATTCTGTTCCACCATTCAGCTATGAGAGCTCGTCGCCGTATTTTCATTATTTCGCTTTGTGTGCTGTTATTTGTTGCCGCTGTTGGCTCGGTTGTACTCCTGCGCAAGCAGGCCGCCCCGGAAGCCGCGCGACTGCTTCCCGAAGCCGATGCCGTGCTTTACGTTGATTTCGGAACCGTCCGGAGCCTTACTGCGTTCGATCAGCAGCAATTGCCGAAACTCGCTCCAGGTTATGACGATTTTGTGCAGCAAACCGGTTTTGCTTTCGAGCGCGATCTCGACGAGGCTGCCATGGCAGTGCATCGTGGCTCCGCCAAAAACGGCTCGCACAGCGAAACCCGATACTCGGAAATCCTCATCGGGCACTACGACCAGACCAAGTTCGCGCAGTACCTGCGTCAGCATTCACGCTCGGTTGAAACTTATCGCAATATCGACGTGTATTCCGTTCCGGTCGAGAACCGTACTGTGCGCGTGGCTTTGCTCGCCATCGACACGGTCGCCATCTCCAATGTCGAGGATCCCGGCGTGGTCCATGGCATGATCGACCGTTTCAAGAAAGTGGCGCTGCCCTTCGGCGGTCCCACACTGGTACGCTCGTACTATTCGAGAGTGCCGCTAGGCAGCTTGCTGTGGGCCATCGCGCGCATCCCCGCACCCACACCTAAGTCCTATTTCACCTCCTCGTTGCCTTTTCCCGGCGGCCTCGATATCGGACTTCCCGGCAACAGCGATGTCGTGTTTTCTCTGCGCATGTTGAACACCATCCATGCCCGCGCCGACTTCTACACCCAAAGCGAGGATGCGGCCCGGAAATTCACCGACCAGACCACGGCCTTCCTCGCACTCTTCCGCAGCATTCAAGCGGAAACTCGGCCTGGCTCCTCCGATCCTGACGTAAAAACCGTTTTCGATTCGATCAAGGTGACGCAAAAGGGCGATCGCGCCGAAGTTCTCGCCACTATTCCGCCCGGCTTCCTGCGGAAACTGGTTCACGAGCCCGCGCGCACCGCCGTGCAGGATCAAATTCAGCTCAGCTCGCCCGTAAAAAAATAAAAAACGGATTGGCAATCGATGCGCATACGCTTCTGCGAAGTGTGCATCGATTGTCCTGTTCCGTCGGCTCCAAATCTGCCTTTTCCTCGCAAAGCTGGAAATCACATAGCGATCCACACACGCACCGCACGTCAACTGTGTTTCAATACCTCTCGTGCTCCTCCAGCTTCAAAATCTCTCTGTCGAATTCCCTTCCGCTCAGGGGCCGCTGCCGGCTGTGCGCGACATCTCACTCGAGCTCGAAGCAGGAGAAACTCTGGCCCTTGTGGGCGAATCCGGTTCCGGCAAAAGCGTAACCTCGCTTGCCATCATGGGCTTGCTGCCGCCCCAAGCGAAGCTCTCCGGGGGAGTGCTCTTCGACTGCAGCGACCTCATCTCCACTGCCCCTGCTGATTTGCGCAAACTGCGTGGCGCGCGCATGTCGATGATCTTTCAGGAACCCATGACCGCGCTGAATCCAGTCATGCGCGTGGGCGACCAGATCGCCGAAGCAGTGCTGGCCCACGATCGCATGATCAGTCGCACAGAGGCCCGCCAGCGCGCCGTAGACGCTCTCCGTGAGGTCGCCATCCCCGATCCTGAACGCCGCTGGCGCGACTATCCTCATCAGCTCTCGGGGGGCCAGCGACAGCGCGTCATGATCGCCATGGCCATTGTCAATCGCCCCGCGTTGCTCATCGCCGATGAACCTACCACGGCGCTCGACGTCACCGTGCAGGCGCAGATTCTCGAATTGCTCGCCGGATTGCGCCAGCGCCTCGGCCTGGCCATGCTTTTCGTCTCGCACGACCTCGCCGTAGTCAGCCGCGTCAGCGATCATGTCGCCGTGATGTATGCCGGAAGAATCGTAGAGAGCGGAACTGCCCGCGAAATTTTCGAACAGCCCGCACACCCTTACACGCGCGGTCTGCTCAGCTCCATTCCCACTTTGAAGACGAATCGTTACCAACCTCTGCGCACTATCGAAGGTGCCGTGCCATCGCCCGGCTCACTACCGCCCGGATGTTCATTCGCCCCGCGTTGCCCCCTCTGCATCCCCGCCTGCGAATCCGCAATGCCCGAACTGGTCGAGATTGCTCCCGGCCACAAGGCGCGCTGCATCCGGGCCACAGAAAACGTTTGACGAAATCTCTTGGCAAAGACGGACCGGCGACCCACATTCACCTTCTTCTGTGTTCAGTCTCATGACATTCTTTTCACAAGGAGGAGCGGCCACTTTTTTTCCATGCCACCCGACTCCCGCACTATGTTTCTTCTGTGAAAATAATCTCGATCAATCGTCCCAATCCTCTTCGGTGCCGCTGCCGTACAGACACTTCGAACAGCGATAGTGCGAGTCGCTGCCAACCATGATGTTCTTGGGCAAGCCAAGCGCGCGCGTGATCTCCGCGACAACATTCTTGCGTTCGAGAATGCATTTGTCAGCCAGAAGCTCAAATTGGTTGGTCTTCCGGTTGAATGACACCCTCGCACGGGGCGGCTCCTCATAAGCAACGTCAACGGGTACTTTGCCCAACTTCTGCCAAGCGTCCCACACGTCAATATGGCTTCGGGGATGTGTTAGGTGGTCGGCCCACGGCTCCGCTTGGTCGAGCGGAGTGCTGTCGGTGAGGAGGGTGTCGTCCAGCAGCCAGAAAATGCCGACTCGCGGCTCAGGTCCGCTCTTGGATCGTGACGCTTTTGTGGACCTCTCTGTCATAAAAAGCAACGGGCAAATGGGGTGTTGGTTTACCACATCCTATTTGCCGAAAAACGATTCGCATCGCGTGGCCGGGTTAGCGGACCACCAATAGCCACACAGCAACCAGGGAAATGCCTCCCGTTCCGTCAATCGCCTTTTTAACATCGGCGATGGTGGCGAGCCTGCTGCCAGAAGTACTGCGTATGACCTCGCCATCGAATTCTGCAAGGCGGCTGCCGTGGTCATCGCGAATAATCTTGCCGTCGAATTGGCCGATCCGCCTGCCGTGAGAATCGCGGACGTACTTTCCATCTGTCTCAGCAACTCTGCTCCCCGACTTGGAGCGGAGCACTTTTCCGTCGAACTTAAATTCAGCCACAGTCAACTCTCCTTGCACAAAGGTTAAATGGCGTTCCATCCGGTTCGAACAACCTTGGATCTTTTGGTTGGCCATTCCTTACGATTGAAAACAGAGCTTCAAACCAACAGCTTTGCCGCACGCGCGCACTGATTTTTCGCCGAGTTGCTTCTTCAATTTCTCAAAATGTTTGTGTCCGTAACCGCCTACCGCTTTCTGGTCATCGTCGAAGCCAAAAATAACGAGACCGACGTTGGCAGGAGAACTCATCCTCAGCCCCGTCCCATCCGCGACCGCTTGAATTGCAGGTCCGACTTTGCGGACCCCGCCGCTCATTTCTGCAATCGCGACTAGATTTTTGGCGACCCGGCGGTACGAAGAGAGCACTCCAGCTTGTCGTTCTTCCAGGACCCGCTTGTATTCTTCGATCTGCCTTACGACGGGCGCGGATTCAGAGGCGCGAAGCTCCTTGTTGGCGAACAGCTTCGCCTCCCAGAACATGAGTTCGACGCCATCGGGCGATTGTTCGAACACAGCGATGTCGATCCTTGGCTGATCACGTTCTGTATCGAGGTCTTTTGCATCGAGCCGAATCTCGACGTCGATTATGTTTTCGTTGGCTTTGGCAATCGCGTGTACTCCTTGTTTTTCCATTCCCGAGAACAAGTCAGCGGCCGTTTTCAGCTTCTTCAGCGAGCCCGAAGCGTACCTCTCAAGCATCGGTGTCGGCACGACCTGAAAACTGCCGTCTTCCTTCAATGCGACCCGATCCTTTCTTTCTGGATCGAGCAAGTATTTGACGTGCGTGTTGACATTCACTCGTTCGCCATCGAAGACGGCATGGAAGAGCGATTGTCCGTTCCAGTAGACGTCCAATTCCTCATCGCGAATGCCGATGATCAGCGAAGCATCGGCGAGCACATCCTGCCACCACCCAGGCTTCTGCGCGAGGGCGGTCAACGCCATGATGAAGCGGTCGCTCAGGCCTCTTTTGAATTCACTCACTTTAAACCTCTCACTATTCTTCGTCCTGACGACGGACGATATTTGAAGAAAGCATGGAGAACTGTCAGGCTAGGGCAGAAACCTCGCCGTCGTTAAGTGTGACTACATTTGCAAAAATCTTGGAGAAGTCTTCGCCGTGCTCGGTGTGAATGGGAACGAGCTTGCGCGGATTCAGTGCCTTGGCCAACCGCTGCAGATCGTCAACTGGGGCGTGGCCGCTGGTGTGAGCGTAGACAAAGTTTATGTCTGGGGCCATTCGATAGGCTGCAATTCTGTCACTCCCGAAGTACTCGGGATGATTTCCGTCGAGATAGCCGAGCCACTGCGAGTAGATCACGTTGACGGGGGCGGCGGCGTTCTTGAATTGGTCGATAAAGTCAAAGCTGGACATCTTGCCGAAGTAGAGGAATGCTTCCGGAGTCTCCCGCAGTTCCCCCGGTATCACCCGGCGGCGAAAGAGCCGCTTGCTGAAATCGCCAAAATACTCCGGGTTGGCCTTCAACTTCTCATACTGACTACCTTTTGCGTAAACTCGAATCTCCTTCCGGTCCAAACAGGGCGAACTGCTGCTTACCATCTGAACCTGTTCGAGCACCCATGCGGTGTAAATGTCTATGACCAGGAACTTGTGGGCGCGTTTGCACGCCCGATATGCAGAGACGATGCGGTCGATGTTTTGCGAGGACGAGAGCAGGAACGAGATGTTCTTCTGCTCCTGTATTGTCTGAAAGATCGCGCTTTCGACAGCCGTTTCGTCAGGAAAGAGGTCGTTGTTGCGATGCATCATGGTGCCTTCGAGGAAGAGGACATCGATGTCGCGAATCGGGCGCTTTACAAGATTCTCGAAGAGTATTCCCTTTCGTCCGTGCGAGCGAAGATCGCCGCTGTAGAACAGGTGCTTGCCTTCGGCTTCGATGAAGAAGGCGTAGGCATCGGCGGCGGAGTGGTCGACGAGATAGGGCGTGATGGTGAACTCGCCGATGGTAAACGGTTTCCAGGCGCTGAACTCGTGAAAGTTGAGCGCATATCTCTCTTCGCCGAGGAATACCCGCGTGGCATCGATCAGGCTGCGAGCCAACTTGCCGATATAAACCGGAGTGCAGGGCAGCAGTGAACCCATCAGGCCGAAGTGATCGCGGTGGCCGTGGCTGACGAGCACGGCATCAACAGCCATGTGAGAGACATCGACAGGCCGGCTGTCTGTGCTGAGAGGAAGACCTACATCTAAAAGAATCGTTGTCTTACCCGATGAGACCTGGATGCAGTTTCCGCCAATTTCGCGGCTGCCCTTATGAATGGTGACTTTCATTGGCCCAATTTGTCCGAACACTTTCTCGTTTTTGGCACAGCCCCAGTGCGCGATTCAGCCTGGTTACGCTGCGCCGATCATTGTAGCTGGCTGACTGTGCTTCTATGTATTCAAAAGCAGGGGCGAGGAATTTACAGCTTTCAGAAAATAACTGTGGAAAACACAGCTCCGAGGGGGTGAGCGCTTGCCAGCGGTCGTTCGTGGCATCTCGGCTCCAGAGCAATAGCAGCATTTGCGAGTTTTTCAAAGAGCTTGTTTATCAGCTCGATTTTCACTTCTCCATCCGGAAAGATAGCCATCACCCAAAGACCATTGCCCTTACCGGCAAGGGCGAGACTAACGCAGTGCGCACTCCTGAGCACGGAACGATCCCACGAAAACGCGCAACGCAGAACAGAGCTGCTCCTGTCAACGCCTTCCCTTCGCTGCTGCATCATACCGGAGTGCAATCATGAATTCGCGCAGTGCCGCACAAAACAGTATTATCTTTGGCAAGGTTTCGCCACCCGATCGGAGGCATTTATGTTCGGATTTTCCCGTTACAACTACGAGCGCTTTCGCCGCGAGATGCTGCAAAACGATTCGGACGACCGCTGGGGTCGTGCTCCTGAACCCGGCGACGAAGCGCCCGACTTCGAGTTGCGCTCTCTTAGTGGCGAGTTTGTAAAGCTCTCCGACTTCAAGAATTCACGAAACGTTGTGCTCACCTTCGGCTCGGCCACCTGTCCGCGGACCGCTGCTTCCATCGGCGGCCTTCGCTCGCTCGCTCACGAGTTCCCTATCTCCGAGGTCGAGTTCCTTTTCATCTACGTGCGCGAAGCACATCCCGGATCCCAGATCCCTGCGCACCACTCGATCGAAGACAAGGTTCGTGCCGCCACTCTGCTGCGCCATCAGGAAGAGATCGAATTCCCCGTGCTTATCGATGAACTCGGCGGCACGGTCCATCGCACTTATGGCGCGCTTCCCAACGCATCTTTCATCATCGACAAGAGCGGCCGCATCGCCTATCGCTCGTATGCCAGCCACGGCCACTCACTTGGCGCTGCTCTGGAAGAACTGCTCGAACGCCAGAAGGAGCGCGGCGTGCATCATGCCGTAGTCCACGGCGGCCAGGACACAATCTCCCCTTCGCTAAAAACTTTTGTCAACGCTTACCGTGCCATCGAGCGCGGAGGCTATGATGCGGTCGTCAACTTTCGCGGCGAACTTGGAATTCCGGGCCGTGTAGTCCTCGCCGGAGGACGCATGGCGCGCCCCATGACCGAGCATCCGGCCATTACCATCGCCACAGCAATCGGCGTCGCTGGAGCCATCGGTCTCGGCCTTTGGGCCGGTTACGAACTGCGCAAGCGCCGCTTTGCCAGCAAGCCGTACAACGCCTATCGTAAGTTTGAAAAACGCCGCACTGATGAGGACGAATACACTGCGGTGGGAATCTAACCCTAACCCCTCACCCCTGACTACCTCTCGCAGCGCAAAATACAAAGGCCGCCTCTATGGGCGGCCTTAATGCATTAGCGGCGAATTATCTATTAGTCCACTTCCACCAATTCCGGTTCCAACTCCAGTTCCGGAACATCGACGGTTTTATCTTTCAGGTATGAGAAGCCGAACCAGAAAAGCGCTGCCGTAATCCAGGCACATACCGACATTACCATCGCCATTGCGCTGGTTCCCTTCGTGCCAATCAGGTATCCGACGATCATGCTGGAAATCGACCCGCCCAGCATCTGGGTAGTCCGCAGCAGGGCTGAGCCCGTTCCGGCTGCATTTGCCAATCCTTCCAGCGCCGAGTGCGTAGCGTTGGACAGCACAATTCCGGCGCAGAAGTTGTTGATCACAACCAGCGCCGCCATCGGAATCGTCGTCGCATATACCGTATGCGTCAGCAACAACAGCAGACTGCTCGACACCACGCTCACGCTCACGCCAACACCCAGCAACCGCAGGTGGGAGACTTTCCTGTTGAGCAGAAATCCGTTTACCAGCGAGCCCGTCGCCGTACCAGCGGAGGTCGTTGCAAACAACGCTGCAAAGCCCACGCGCGACAGCCCGAGCATGTTCATGAATACCAGCGGCGAAGCGGTGATGAAAGCGAACATTCCGCAAAAAGCAAACGTCTGCAAAGCGACTGCAACCCGGAAACGCTTGTCACTGTAAACCGTCGCATATCCGGCCACCAGAGACTTCGCATCGCCCCTCCTTCGCTCCGGAGGCAGAGTCTCCCTGAAGCCCAACACGCAGCAGCTGAGCAGCACTACTCCGATCGTACCCAGCACGACGTAGATGGAGCGCCATTGGCTCCATACCATCAGCACCAACACTCCCAGAGTCGGCGCAATCAGCGGTCCTACGTTGTTGACCAGCGTGACATAGGATTGGTGCTTGCGTCCTTCCAAACCAGTAAACACGTCGCGCACAATTGCCGCCGGCAGCGCGGCCGCTGCACCCACGGCGATTCCCTGCAGGAAGCGGCAGGCGAGCAGAACGTCGATTGCGGGTGCGAATAAACATCCCAACCCCGCCAGCGTGTAGAGCGAGAGCCCGAAAATCATGATCGGCTTCCGCCCATAACGGTCTGACAATGGCCCAAAGAGAATCGGTCCCGAAGCATAACCGAGCAGGAATATCCCCAGCGTTCGCGCCGCCAGCGCTGGCCCAACGTGAAAGAAGTGCTGCAGACTCGGCAGCGCAGGCAGGCTCATGTCAATTGATAAGTTACAAAGTGCCGACGTCGCTCCAAGGAACACGATGTACAAAACCGAATTGCGGTCCAGTTCGAACCTGCTCGTCCGGGTACTCAGATCGTTCAACATACCTTGAGTATAGGCCCGCCACCTGAACAAAAAAGCAGGGCAAACTCTTAGTTTGCCCCGCTCTTTCTTCCCAAATGTACTTACTTACCTATTACCTGCCGCGCAGCAACTGCCGGATCACGTACTGCAAAATCCCGCCGTGCTGGTAATAGAGCACCTCCTGCGGAGTGTCGATCCGCAGCATAGCCTTAAACGTTTTCACCGATCCATCGCCAGCCGTGGCTTTTACTTCAACCGTTTTTCCTGGCGCGAAGTTGGCGAGCGCGGCGTCCACTGCCACGATTTCGTAGCTCTCCTCGCCCGTAATGCCCACGGTATCCGGGTTCTGCTCCGGCAAAAACTGCAACGGAAGAATCCCCATTCCAACTAAATTCGAGCGATGAATGCGCTCAAAGCTTTCCGCGATGACAGCCCTCACGCCCAGAAGCAGCGGACCCTTCGCCGCCCAGTCGCGTGAAGATCCCGAGCCATACTCCTTGCCCGCAATCACGATCACTGGCGTGCCTTCGCTGCGGTACTGCATCGCCGCATCGTAGATCGTCAGTTCCTTGCCGCTCGGAATGTGCTTCGTGTATCCGCCCTCGATATGCGGCACCAGCTTGTTGCGAATGCGCGTATTTGCGAACGTTCCGCGCATCATCACCTCATGATTTCCGCGCCGCGAGCCATACGAGTTGAAGTCCACCGGCTTCACTCCGTACTCCATCAGATACTTGCCCGCCGGACTGTCTTTCTTGATCGATCCCGCCGGAGAAATATGGTCCGTCGTCACCGAGTGCCCAAAGCGCGCCAGCACGCGAGCTCCTTTGATCACCGCAACCGGCTTCGGCTCCGCTGCCATTCCCTCAAAATACGGAGGATTCTGAATGTAAGTGGAATTGGCGTCCCACGAATATGTGTCGCCCGCCGGAACCTTCAGTCCGCGCCAGCGCGCGTCGCCTTCGAGCACATCGGCGTACGTGCCGCGGAACATCTCCGCCGTGATCACCCCGTGCACGATCTCGTCCACTTCCTTCTGCGTCGGCCAAATATCCTTCAGGTACACCGGCCCGTTGTTTCCGTTGCCAATGGGGTCTTTGTACATGTCTATCATCTCGCCTGCCAGCGCAAACGCCACCACCAGCGGCGGAGACATCAGGTAGTTCGCGCGAACCTCGGAGTTGATGCGTCCCTCGAAATTCCTGTTCCCCGACAGGACGCTCGCAACCACCAGATCCTGCGCAGCCACCACGTCGGAAACCTCCTGCGGCAGCGGTCCTGAATTCCCAATGCAAGTCGTGCAGCCATAACCTACAAGGTTGAAACCAAGCTGGTCGAGATAGGTCTGCAACCCCGACGCATTCAGATACTCGGTCACCACCTTCGACCCTGGAGCCAGCGATGTCTTCACCCACGCAGGACACTTCAATCCCTTCTCCACCGCTTTTTTAGCCAGCAGCCCGGCTGCCACCAGCACGTACGGGTTCGACGTATTCGTGCAGCTCGTAATGGCCGCAATCACCACGCTGCCATGATGCAGAGCCGTCGCAAAGTCCTTCGAATCCCTTTCCGCGCGTCCTGCCGTTTTCGCCACAACTTTTGCATCCGGCTTCATCAGCGCAGGCAGCGCCTCCGCAAACGAGGCCGCCGCTTGCGACAGCTCCACCCGGTCCTGTGGACGCTTCGGCCCGGCAATCGAAGGCTCAATCGCACCCAGGTCGATGTGCAGTACATCCGTGTACTCCGCCTCCGGAGAGCTTGCCGAGTGGAACAGCCCCTGCTCTTTGTAGTAAGCCTCCACCAGCGCAATCTGCTCATCGCTGCGCCCTGTCAGCCGCAGATACCGCAACGTTTCCTCATCCACGGGGAAGATTCCGCAAGTCGCTCCATACTCGGGCGCCATATTTGCAATCGTCGCGCGGTCGGCCAGTGTCAGCGATCCCAGGCTCGGCCCAAAGTACTCCACGAACTTCCCCACCACGCCCTTCTTGCGCAGCACCTCGGTCACGGTCAGCACCAGGTCGGTCGCGGTCGAGCCTTCGCGCAGCTTGCCCGTAAACCTCACGCCCACAACCTGCGGAATCAGCATCGAAGCCGCTTGCCCCAGCATTGCCGCCTCGGCTTCAATTCCGCCAACGCCCCAGCCGAGCACGCCCAGACCGTTCACCATCGTGGTGTGCGAATCCGTCCCCACCAGCGTGTCCGGATAGGCCACTGCGGTCTTGCCATTCTCTTCCAGCACAAACACCACTCGCGCCAGATACTCCAGATTTACCTGGTGCACGATTCCCGTATCCGGAGGCACGATCGCAAAATTCTTCAGCGCGCTCTGCCCCCAGCGCAGGAAGGCATACCGCTCCTGATTGCGCTGAAACTCCAGTGCCGCGTTCAGATCGAAAGCCTGTGGCGTACCGAACTCGTCTACCTGCACCGAGTGGTCAATCACCAGCTCTGCCGGTTGCAGAGGGTTGATCTTTTTCGCGTCGCCACCAAGCCTCGCCATGGCGTCGCGCATCGCAGCCAAATCCACAATTGCCGGAACACCCGTGAAATCCTGTAGCAGAACCCGGCTCGGCATAAACGAAATCTCCTCCGCCGAGGTCGTCTTCGAGGTCCACGAGGCCAGCGCGCGAATCATCTCCGCCGTGCAACTGACTCCGTCTTCGCGGCGCAGCAGATTCTCCAGCAGAATGCGCAGCGAATAAGGCAGCCGAGCCGTTTGAAACCCGTGTTTGTCCAGAGAAGAGATGCGGAAGAAGTCGTACTGCCTGCTGCCAACGCGAAGCGAGGAGCGGCTGCCAAATGTATTCATAGTTCGCCTTAAGTATGGATTTTTAGGGACCGGGCGCGGCACCCCGCCGCGCAACCCGTCTTGACCGGCCCGCCCACGCAGACACCCCGCCGCGGAAGCGCACCAGTCGAACTACCAGTGTAGTCCGAAGCTATTGAACATGAAAACAGTTGCCGCGCTTTCTGAATCGCGCACATTACAAAATCAGAGCCAAAAAGCAAAGGTCGGCGCAACGGCCAGCCCTCGCTTTGCATGAATCTGTCTACCTTTTACCACACCGTGAGCTTTGCCTTGTCCACCCACTCGTGGTAGCCCGTGCCGCTGGCGTTTACGTCAAGCTGCCACTGTGCTCCGAGGTTATCTGCCCAACCAAGGTATTTCGCAGGCTGGGTCTGATTCAGGTTGTAAACAACTCCGTCAACCACAAGCGTTTTATAGGTATAAGTGTGGTTGGTGTGGTTGGTGGTCATATACCACTGAATGTGATGCCAAGTTCCGGGCGTGAACTTCTGGCATGGAATGGTAGTGTGCAGCCATTTTCCGGTGTATTCATTCCAGGTGTCCCACACGCGAGCAGCGTAGTTGCACTGAGTACCGATCATGTAGTTGTAGCCACCGACAAACTGGAAAGCATCGTACTCAAGCGTCTGCGCTGCAGTCAGGGAAGCCTTATCGAGCTGTACCCAGAAATCCCACAGGAAATTCGTCACGCTGTTGTTCTTCCCCAACTTCTTGTACCAGAGAGCGTTGCTCCAGCTACCAGTCTGGTAAAGCTGCATGCTGCGTCCGTCCAGCGAGGGCGAAGTTTGATTGAATGCCTGCCAGTAGGTGCCTGCGCCTGAACCACCGGCGCACGCTGGAGTATTGCAGGTGCCCCATCCGCTGGTCATTTCCTCGATGTTGTTAAATACCTTGGCCGTGGATGGCGGAGTAGGAAGCCCCTTGCTGGTGGCGGGGGCGGGCGTCTCTCCAGTCTTCACTCCCGTGCTGCTGGAAACTATGACTTGCATCGCCCGACTGTCGTACGCGCCGCTTGAGTCCCATGCGCGAACCACCACCTGGTGGGTTCCGGTTGTGGTTGCGATGCTAGTATCGATGGTTCCAGCAGCAGGGCCTGAGTAGGCGTCCCTGCCGTCCACGTAAACATGCCAGCCTGTGATCGGACGTGAACTAGTTGCCGTGGCACGCACGCGAAGCGGCGCGGCTACAGTCGCATACGGTGTGGGAGTAGCGACGTTAACCGAAATCTGTGCAATGCCAAAGGGTGCAAATGCAAACAAAAAAAGCGCTGCAAGCAAGTTTTTAATCAATGGAGCACCTGTATAAGGAAATTTTTGCCAACTCGTTCGTCGTCTGAGCAGCATCTGACCGTTCCAATATCGAGCAGCGCCGTCGATTGAAACATTCGTCGAAGCACCTAAGGTGTTTAAGATTCCTGCCTTAAGGCCATCTGAATTGTAAGTACAAAACTTTTAGCGAAGATGTAAGTTGCTGGCCTGAGTTGCTCGTCTCAAAAGTTCAGAGTCAATGGAATTCAGGAAAAATGATCAACCGATTTAATTTGCAGTGGCTTGCAAACAGAGTTTTGAGAGTAGCGAAGCCTGTTCAGAAAAACGAGGTTTTCAACAGCCTTAGAGACTCCTAGAGCCGCACCTAGGCCCGGATGGATCATAGCTGCTGTTTTTTCTAGGTGAGTTCCTGGATTTGTGGAGACTGCTCAAAGCGTGCTTTTGGCTAGACGAGGAGTTCGCCCTCGGACGAAGCCAAAGCACTCTCAGGCGTCGGGCATGTCGAAAAACTTGCCTTCCAGCTCACCAATCAGGCCCCGGACATTTGCGGGAACAGTAATTGAGTTTCCACGTGTATGGTCAATCGTGACTATGGTCGAATCGATCACCGCCGCCACGATCCTAAGTTCCTGGCTGACGATGATGTGTTCCATCCTCATACTGCTGTTGCCGATCCTGCTGACCCGCGTCCCGACGCAGGCTATGTCAGGAAACCTCAACGGTGTTTTGTAATCGCATTTCACACTGGCCAGAATGGGACCGGTTCCGGAAGGCGGCAAACCCGTCCACAGAGAAATGCGACGTAGATACTCGACCCGCGCGCGCTCGCACCACTGAAGGTAAACAAGATTGTTGACGTGCTTAAATTCGTCCTCATCGCTCCGAAGAATAGGAAAATTCATGACGATCGGAAAGCCGTCAAGCAGGTCTTCCACAGAAACCGCAACACTCAGAGGGATGTCCAGATCTTGATTCTGCGCGTCTGACAACGAAGCCAAGTCGTCGTCTTCAGGTAAAGCAAATTTCTTCATTTTCGTCCCGCAAACTCCTGAGACTTACGATACCAAATTGCAATTCGGGAGCCAACAGATGTTCTCGTTGCCACTGTAAAGATTCGTCAATTTTCGTCCGCCTGACTCTATTCCGAACCTCGCATTCCTGTGCGTTTCTTTCTAATATGCAACGTCCTCTCGGCCTCGGCTACTACTTCTCCGCCCTGATCCTTGATCTGCACCACAAACACCGGTTCGAACTTGGCCTGATTTTCCGCGCCTCTGCGCGCCTCTTCAATTTGCTCCTGGCTCAGCCTGAATTCTGCCCTGACTGTTCCTTTCGCCGGTTTACGAAAGCGAATCGAGGCCGCCTTGTCCCAGACTACGAAGTCAGGCCCGAGGTTCTCAATCAGCATCAGCATGTAAAACGGATCGGTCATTGCAAACAGAGAGCCGCCGAAATGTACGCCCACGTAGTTCGAGTTCCAGAAGCGCAAGTGCATCTCGACATCTACTTCTCGAAAATCCTTCGAAATGCGCCGTACTTTCACCCCCATGCCGAGATAGGGAGGCCACCAATTCAACAGCCCCAGCAAGCTGCGCTTTACCCGCATTCCGCTCAAGAACTTGTCCTCCACCGCCTGCCACTGATTCTTGGGCAGACGAAAGGGGTGCTCTGAACTCGCCAGCGTGATCGGCAGTTACCTGAAAGAACACCTATCTCTCCCTGACTCCCCCGCTAAGCACCGTCCGCATCCCTTGCGCCGTCTCAACCTTCAGGAAACCACGATCATCGAGCCCTCGAGTCACGCCCTCGTAGCCGCCGTCTTCCTCTACCCAAACCACGCGATCGCAGCAGTAAGATGAGTGCTGCTCGAAACGGCGCAAGATGCTTTCCTTCGCGCCTCCTATGCCATGATGCAGCGCTGACTGCTCGCGATCTAGTGCGCGCAACAGCGCGGCCACCAGCGGAACGCGAGCGAAGCGGCGTCCCGCCGCGATACGCAGCGAGGTCGCGATCGATTCCAGCTCCGCCGGAAACTCCATTTGATTCACGTTAATGCCCATGCCCACCACGACATAGCGGACCTTGGTCACCTCCGCGTTCAGTTCCGTTAAAATGCCACAAAATTTCTTGCCGCCCAGCATCACGTCGTTGGGCCAGCGCAGATCGCCCCACAGACCGGTCACTTCATGTACGGCATCAACCACTGCCAGCCCCGCCGCCAGCGACAAAATAATCACATCCGCCGGAGCCAGCCTCGGACGCAGTAGCGCCGAGCAGTAAATCCCATCCCGCGGATTCGATTCCCAGGTATGTCCCGCGCGTCCTTTGCCGGCCGTCTGCTCTTCCGCCAGCCAAACCGCGCCTTCCGCAACGCCCTCGGCTCCGCCTTTCATTGCCATCGTCGAAGTCGATCCGATCTTGGCATAGTGCCTCACGCCCCCGGCGAAAACCGTCCCTGCAATTTCCGGTTCGAGCACCTCCGGCAGCGCCACGTCAGCTTCACTCGTAAGCCGGAACCCTGATGCCGCCGAGCCGTCCAGCTCCACGCCCAGCCCGCGCAACTCGTCTGCCAGCATCCCGGTTTCATTCACCGGCACGCCCGCCGCCGCAGCCAAGTCTTTTGCGCTCAGCACGCCCGAGCCTCGCGAACCATGCAGCACATCCCGCAGCGCCACCACCGCGCGGCCCAGCCGCGAATCCGTTTGGAATGTCTCTTCACTCATGCAAGCAGTATAGAGGTCCATAGTAGCTTTACGTTTCTACGCGCGGTATCCGCGCAAGAACAAACATCCCGGCACTTCGCCGGGGACCTCAAACACTATTCCGCCTGTTTACCTTGTCGCCTTTGTTTCCTCCAAGCTCGCTTCCAGGCTCAATTCGATCTTGACCTCCTTGCCCACCACCACTCCCGTCGGATCGTAGCTCACGTGATAATCGTATCGGTTGATCGCCAGCGTTCCCTCGATGCCCAGTCGCCGATCGCCCTTCATTCCCTTGCCCCGCGCCAGCGTGAACGGAATCTCCACCCTCCTCGTCACGTCCCGAATCGTCAGATTGCCGGTTGCGACGTACTTGTCACCATCCACGTGGCGAACGCTCGTGCTCTGGAACCTGATCTCCGGATAAGCCGCGGTGTCAAGAAAATCCAGGCTGTTCAGGTGCTTATCGCGGGTAGCGTTATCGGTATTCACCGAAGCAGCTTTGATCGCTGCCGTCACCGAACTGTTGCTAACCGCCTTCTCATCAAGCAAAATCGTGCCACTCACCTCGGTAAAACGCCCACGCACGGTAGAAATTCCCATGTGCTTCACCGCAAAACCTACCGAAGAGTGCGCGCCGTCAATGGTGTAGGTGTCGCTGGCCAGGGCAAAGGAGCTCGTGGCCAGCACTGCAATAACCAGCAAAATTATTTTGTTCATTCTCGAACGCAACTTGTTTTGAAAATTGTTGCTTTTCAGTAAGATTCGCGACCTCGCCCCAGAAATTCACGAAAAGATCTCAGCAATGAACCTTTCGCGTCTTGGCGCCCGATTCGGCATCAATTTAAGTCTTTTACTCCCGTTGATCCGTCAAAACCTGTAACAAACTGACGGTCTTCTCTCGACATGACTGCTCAAGATGAGTACATTAACGTGAGTACATCCAGCAAAACCTGTCATGAAATGACGGTTTTGAAGAATTTTTGGCGATTCTTCGCCAAGAGGGATCTATTCATGAGAGAGCTACCGGGAATTATCGTGAGCGGCAAGCCTTCGGCACCTATCGAAGACGCAGCAAAGGCCCGGACCGTGGCTACTACATCCGCCGGGCAAGCTCGGGCGGCGGCCCTGCAAGCGACCCACGCCCTGTACTCCAGGCAATATCCTGAAGGTTACTGGTATGGCGACCTCACCGGCGATACCACTCTTTTATCCGACTACATCCTTTTCCAGATGTGGCTCTACCCCGCCGCCCCCGATGGAAGCTGGAATCCACCTACTATGCCCCGGATTTGCAAAGCGGTCCGCAGCATTCTTGACGCCCAGCGCCCCGACGGCGGCTGGACCATCTACGAACCCGGCCCCGCCGATATCAATGCCAGCGTTCGCGCCTACACCATGCTCAAAATGGCCGGCATGGACATCAACGATCCGCGCATGCAGAGGGCCCGCGCAGTCATCCTAAAACTCGGCGGCATTCAGGCCTGCAACAGTTACACCAAGATCAATTTCAGTTTTTTCGGCCTCTATCCCCGGAAGTACTGCCCCACGATTCCGCCCGAAATCGTCATTATTCCCGGCAACTTCCTTTATGAGATGTCTTCCTGGACGCGCACCATCGTCGTCCCCCTCTCGCTGGTACAGGCCGTTGGAGAAACAAAGCCCACCCCCGGTGGCTTGGGCATTGAAGAACTCAGCCATCCGCATCGAAAATTCGCCTTGCCACGAAAAGACCGCATCGCGAACGTCTTCATCACCGCCGACAAGCTCTTCAAACGCTGGGAGCGCCAAAGCATCAGGACAATTCGCCAGCGCGCAATTCGCGAGGCCGAGCGATGGATGCTGGATCACATGCGGTACAGCGAGGGTATCGGAGCAATCTACCCATCCATGATGTACGCCATTATGGCCATGGACGCTCTCGGCTACGAACGCGATCATCCCGATTTTCAGCTGGCACTCGAGCAATTTAACGACCTCATGCTTGAAACCGAGGACGGCTTCGACTTTCAGCCCGCCAAGTCTCCCGTCTGGGATACTGCGATCGCCGCATTTGCCTTGGGTGAGTTTGGCCAGGCTGACCCCGCTCGCCTCACCGCCGCCGCGGACTGGCTGCTGACCAAAGAGATCCGCCGCAAGGGTGACTGGGTGGCCAAGCGCCCCGACCTCACTCCTTCAGGCTGGGCCTTTGAATTTGCCAATGAGTTCTACCCCGACATCGATGACACCGCAATGGTTCTGCTCGCACTCCTTCATGCCAAAGCCAGCGATCCCGATAAGCAGGCTCGTGCCGAGCGCCGAGCGATCAATTGGCTGATCGGTATGCAGGGCTCCGATGGCGGATGGGCGGCTTTCGACGTGGACAATAATTGGCAGATTCTCAACAAGGTTCCCTTTGCCGATCACAACGCCATGCTGGACCCCTCTTGTCCCGACATCACCGGACGCACGTTGGAATCACTCTGCAAAAGGGGCTTCACCTATACTGATGGCGTAATCGCCAGCGGCGTGGCCTACCTGCTTGCGCAGCAGGAGGTAAACGGAAGCTGGTACGGGCGCTGGGGAGTGAACTACATCTATGGTACTTTCCTCGCCATTCGCGGCCTGCGCGCCAGCGGCTCGCCGGATGCCTCCTACTCCATTGCGCGCGCTGCCCACTGGCTCCGCGAAGTGCAGAACCCCGACGGCGGGTGGGGCGAGAGCTGCCGCGGCTATGAAACGAATCGCTTTGAGAGAGCCGCGAGCACACCCTCGCAAACTGCCTGGGCAATCCTCGGACTCATTGCCGCCGGAGGAGTCCGTTGCAAACCCGTCATGGATGGCATACGCTGGCTGCGCGAAAAACAGAAATCGGACGGAACCTGGGACGAATCCATTCCCACGGGCACCGGATTCCCACGGGTCTACTATCTTTACTACCACCTCTACAGGAACTACTTCCCTCTTCTGGCACTGGCGTCCTACGCCAACCAGATCGAGGCCACGGAAAAAGCCACCCTGTCTGCCAAGGCCTGACCAGCACGGAAGAGAGCTGCCTGTACTCAATGCTAACCATGACTGGTTGCGAAGGGTACAGGCCAACCTTCCGCCTGTTCTTTTTGCGGATAACGCTTCTGAAAAGGGCGGGGTCCTGCCCATTCCTCAGCGCGGGGGAGTCTCAAAGATCGTCTGCAGATCGTGGCCGCTCAATCGGCCCAGCAACCAGCTCACGCCATCGCGCTTTCGTTCCCGAAACAGAAATGCAACCCGTCCGCTTCCATCCGGGTCCAGAGCATCCACCAGATGAACCTCCGGGTACAGGTCAAGCTCTCTCGGGTCGCTGACCGAACTGTAGAGCTTGATCATTTTGCCCTCGGGGTCCTGACGCGCCACCACGATCACCACCCAACTTTTGTGCACGCCGCCCATACCCTTTGCTTCAGGCGCGTAACGCCCGGAAAACACCACAGTTGCGTAATTATCGTAGCCCAAGTCATACGGAACGAACTGCTCATCTTCAAACGCGATCTTCTGAGTGGACGAATGCCCTCTGGCTGGCTTCCCGCCCGCTTTCAAAAGTTTCTGCTTGGCCAGTGGTTCAATACCGCGCCGCGCTGCCATCCGAATCAATTCGGAGCGGGCCAGTTCACGCGCCGCGGTCTCCATCTGTCTGCGCTCCTCTTCAGGGCAAATGAAAAGAAGCGGCTGCGCATCGGAAGGCTCCGCATCGCTGATCGCAATCTGCCTTGTGATCTGGTCTTCGTTTTTCTTCGCGAAATCCGGCCTTAGTACCGGTAAATCGCGCACGCTCTGCTCCTGCGCAGGTTTGCCACGCCGCAGGATTGGATGGTCTGGAGCTTCGCCACTCGCCTCTTCTGTGACCTTTGCGGCGATAGCTGTTGTCAGTGCCTGAGGCTTCGTCGAATCTTTTTCCGCGAGCGGATTTGCCACCGGGATCTGTCCATCGAGCCGGGCAGGAGCGCCGGGACTCCCACCCGCCGCATCCTTCTTACGCAGGATGGGCCGGTTCGGATCGTTCTCGGCCTTGGCCGTTGCCACAGCCCGGCCAGCAGGCGTGTTATCGCCCTCGCTCCCCTCGCGGCGCAGCAACGTTGGCCGCGAAGGGTCTTTCGCAACGACAGGCTTCAATACATCCTTTTTCGCCAGTGTCGACGGAGCCGGAAGAGATTTGAAGCGTCCGTTGCCGTACCACTCCAGATCATTGACCTGACTCGCAGTTTGTACCGTGAACGTAGCCACGGGCTTACCGGACTGTTGCACTTCGTACAGCGTATCCGCGTACAAACTCAGCGGCACCGGAGTGGCGTGGTACAAAGTGGCGTCGTAGAAGTGGCCTTCGTAATAGAAAACCACTGGCACCAGCCACCGCGATCCATTCTTGTGCGTCTCCAGCACGCTAATCGCGCGGGCAGTCTTCCGCTCCGGTATCGGCGCACGGTACTGTGCCTGCAATGAAACAGAAAAAGTAAATATCGCGATTACCAGCGTGACGAGTTGCAGCGATTTGCGATATAGATTGGTCATGGACGTCAACCAGAAAGCCCCCAATTTCACCCTTCCCGACGAAAACGGCGAGCCAGTTACTCTCGCCTCTTTCCAGGGCAAACCTCTCGTTCTTTTCTTCTACTCTCGCGCCAACACCGCCGGTTGCACAAAAGAAGCCAGCGGATTCCGCGACCAATACAAGAACTTCACCGATGCCGGATTCACCATTCTCGGAATTTCTCCAGACGCATCGAAAGCGCAGAAGAAATTTCACGAAAGCCTGGAGCTGCCATACACCCTGCTCGCCGACGCCGATAAAGAAGTAGCCCAACTCTTCGGCGTGTACAAGGAAATAAACAGGTGCGGCAGAAAAGGGATGGGCATCGAGCGCACCACTTTTTTAATCGCTCCCGACGGCACCATAACTCATGTATGGCGCAAGGTTAAACCCGAGGGCCACGCCGAACAGGTCCTCGCCAAGGTCCAGTCCAACAATTAACCAGAGCCGATACAAGCTCCGCAGTGCCCCACCTTCCGCAAATCGGAGGGTGGGCAGTTTATCATTCTGACCTGAGCTGGGAACGGCACACCGGACGAAGCCCCCGGCCCGCGCCTTTGACTGTGAAATAGCATGAACCCGCCTGCGCTCACTTCGCAAAGCCTCGCCCGCCTCTCGCCTCTGGCCCGAACTTTCTATGCGCGCGATCCTCGCGACGTCGCACGGGATCTTCTCGGCAAACTCCTCGTGCGCCGCCAGGGGCGTCTTCTGCTCACCGGACGCATTGTCGAAACCGAAGCCTACCTTGGCGTGAGCGACCCTGGCGCTCACGCCTACGTCGGCCGGACTCCGCGCAATGCTGTCCTCTTTGGTCCGCCCGGCCATGCATATGTTTATTTCATCTACGGAAATCACTACTGTACGAACATCAGCTGTCAGCCCGCAGGCTACGCCGGATGCGTTCTTTTGCGAGCCCTGGAACCAGTCTCCGGCATCGAAAGCATGGCCCGCCTCCGCAGCATAACCCTGGGCGCGAACCCCAGCCCCACGCAATTGCGCCAGCTCACCTCCGGCCCTGGACGCCTCTCTCAGGCCATGTCCATCACCCGCGAGCGCGATAACGCCAAAGATCTCTGCTCCCCGGAGAGCGACCTTTATATCACGGATGATGGCTCGCGCGACTCGCCTGTCTCCGCCACTCCGCGCGTCAATGTAACTCGCGCACCACTCGACGAATGGCGCTACGTGATCACCGGCAACCAATTTGTCTCCGGCAAGAAAATGTCTTAACAACATCACACTGCAACGTTGGATGCCGGACTTCACTCGCCAGCAACCCCTTCCTGCTACACTTTCTTAGTCCATGCGCCCACGTTTCCAATGGAATCTAGGCCTCCGCGCGCTCGCTCTCGGCGAGCGGACCCTCGTAATGGGCATCCTCAACGTCACGCCGGATTCCTTTTCCGATGGAGGACGTTTCTTCGACCCTCAAGCCGCTATTAATCACGGCCTTGCGCTTCTGGAGGACGGTGCGGACATACTCGACATCGGCGGTGAGTCCACGCGCCCCGGCGCGCCGACTTCGTCCGGCAAGTCTCCTGCCCTCGCTGGAGCCGTCTCTGCCAACGAAGAACTTGACCGCGTACTGCCTGTCATTGAAGCCATCAAGCGCCACAGCCCCGGCTCCGTTTTATCCATCGATACATATAAATCCGAGGTAGCGCGGCAGGCCATTGAGGCTGGTGTCGAGATCGTCAACGACGTAAGCGGTTTCACATGGGACTCTGCCATGGCGGCCACCATCGCCGGGAGGCCTTGCGGAGCCATCCTCATGCACGTACGCGGGCTCCCTCACGAATGGCGCACACTTCCTCCTTCCACGGACATCGTCTCCCTTGTATGCGAAGGTCTCCGCACCGGCGCAGCCGCGGCGCTCAGTGCGGGGATCGACCACCATTCACTTGTCCTCGACCCCGGTTTTGGCTTTGGCAAGAACTTTGACGAGAATTATCCTCTTCTCGCCCGATTTGTGGAGTTCCACGCCCTTGGCTTCCCTCTGCTCGCCGCCGTCTCACGCAAAAGTTTTCTAGGCCGCACGGTTTCGGAGCGTATTTCCGGCATTTCTCAAACTGCGACTTTGCTGCTGCCCCCCGTTGCTCGCGATACGGCAACCCTCGCCGCCATCGTTGCCGCCGCGCTCGCCGGAGCCCACATCGTCCGCGTTCACTCCGTGCGTCCTGCCGTTGAGGCCCTTGCCATCGCCGATGCCATCCTCCACGCCACGGAGCGCGAGTAGCTTACGCGGTTATTCAAATAGTTTTTGTCAGGCGGCCCTTACTGCCCGTCCCCGCTCTCGCTCTTCATAGCCAACCAAACCGTAGTAAACGGCGCGGTCGAAGAAGTGCTCGATCGCCTCCATCAGTTCCCGTTCCACGTAGAGCTCAAGCGCGCTATCGGCAGTGCTTTCCATGCGAATAAATTTCAATAGCTGGGCCTTATACATCAAAAGCGCGCAAGCCAGCTGACTTGGTGGAATACCTTCTCCTGCGCGTCTAGCCCCAAGATTTCTGAAGTAACGTTCGACGTCGCTCTCCGCCTTTGTGAGCAGCCAATCTTCAAGGTGCGAGTAAAGTGAAATAAGCGTCGCCCGAACTTCCCCCTCGCGAATGTTGCGAAAAGCGGGCGTGCGTTCTGATTCTTGCAGTCTGGCCAAAAGCTCTTCAGCAATCTCGTCGGAGTGCTTCTCAATAAGACGAACCAGCTTTAATCCAAGCATCGGAGTACCCCTCTTTCCATAACATTGATTCGTCTCCGTGCTGCAGGATGCTTTTTCCTCTCGATCCAGATCCGGGCAATACTGATTTTTTTTGAGCCAGTCTGAATTTAGCTGTATTTTTTTCTGATTCAGTGGGAAAATTTCCGGGCGCTGGAGATCGGCCGAGTTTGTAGCGACATTCGTAGCGCACGGCATCTGTTCTTAAGTAGGTACCTAAACGGGCAAACCGCACCGGAATTCCGAGGTCCGACAGGTTCTATCCAGCAGATTCGCGCGTATCCTTCAAGCCGCCGCATCCTCATTGAAAAAACGGAGGCAAAATGCACAACCCACGCAAGATAGCCATTTTGATTGCGCTCTGCATGCTGCTAGGCCTTTCGATCTCATGCAATCGTCGTCCCAGCGACGAAACGATTGCTAAAGAGATTCAGAACAAGGCAGCCGCCGACCCCGCGACCAAAGACTCACAGATCAATGTCACCGCTAAAGACGGTAAAGTCACATTAAGCGGAAACATCACCACTCCGGCAGCTCAACAGAAGTTGGAGCAGATTGCCCGCGAGCAACCAGGAGCCACCAGCGTTGACGACCAGACCCAGGTGATCTCCCAGGCACCGCCACCGGAAGCAGTGCCATTCGAACCAGCACCCCCAATGCCCCCAGCGCAAGCAGCTCCACAGGCGGCCCCCGCTCCTGGTCATCCGTCAACTCCTGCTCGCGCGCCTCATGCGCCTGCTCCTACTCGTGCACCTGCTCCTGCTGCTCCCGTCGAACAACCTAAGCCGATTGTTCTGCCGGCCGGGACCGTGCTGACTGTAAAAACCAGTGAGGCATTAAGTTCAAAGGACAGCCAATCGGGACAGACTTTTCACGGAAGTCTCGCGCAATCGGTAAGCGTAGGCGAAAAAACAGCCCTGCCCGCGGGATCTGACGTCGTCGGCACGGTTGTTACCGCCAAGAAAAAGGGCAAAATCAAGGGTCAGGGACAGCTCGACCTGACGCTCACAAGCGTCTCTTTTCGCGGACAGACATACCCCATCAAAACGCACCTACTGGCCAACACGATAAAGGGGAAAGGTAAGAGGACAGCCGTCACCACCGGCGGAGGTGCGGGCCTGGGTGCTTTGATAGGAGGCTTAGCAGGAGGAGGAAAGGGCGCAGGCATTGGCGCTGCGGCAGGCGCGGGCGCGGGGCTTGCAGGCGGCGCGCTGACCGGGAACAAACAGATTGAATTTCCGGCAGGAGCGGCCCTCAGGTTTACACTCTCCGCTCCGCTCACACTTCCACCAGCAAGATAAGGTGGGCCGCATCCGCCCTCTTTTTGCGAATGTGGGAAACACTCGGTGCCCCATTCAACCCGAGCTGCTGGACTTGAATGGGGCGAACTTTCAATCCTAGCTATGGCGTATTTGGCCAAATGGCCATATACTGCTATCCATGTCAAAGTGCAATGGTTTCGCTAAGCAAGCAAGAGTGCTGAAAGCACTGGCCAACGAGTCTCGTTTGATTATTGTGGACCGCCTCAGCCGCGGGGAATGCACAGTAGGAGACCTCACGGAACTGGTGGGAAGCGATGCTTCTACCGTATCGAAACATCTGGCCCTGCTGCGAGCTCATGGAATAGTTGAAGACAGGCGCGCCGGGAATCTTGTCTATTACCGGCTTCTGACACCGTGTGTTTGCAAGTTTTTCAGCTGCGCGACGCAGGTTCTTGAAGAGCGATCGAGGTAAATGATGAAAATTCAAATATTGGGCACTGGTTGTACCAAATGCAAAACTCTGGCGGCAAACGCGGAGAAAGCCGTGCAGGAACTAGGTCTCCAATCGGAGATTGAAAAAGTGACCGAGATTAAGGACATCATGAAGTTTCAACTGCTGGCGACTCCCGGCTTGGTCATCAACGGAAAAGTTAAAGCAGCAGGCCGCGTGCCCTCGCCTGAGGAGATCAAGCAATTGCTGTCGGAAGAGGAGGGCTAATAAACGTGTCCACTGATTCCAGACTGGCGCCCACGGCTCGCGAGTCTTCCAGCCATGCGGTGGAAATCACCAGGCAGAGGAAGCAGAGACCGTTCGCGGGAGCATCCGCGCGGGGCAACGTGCAAAAGATCGCGCTTGCGGTGGGTGTGCTTATTGTCTGGTGGCTTGTTTACGGCCATTTGGAATCATTTTCTAAGTGGCTCACCATCTCCGTTCTGCACCTTTCCCTCAGGACGCATCTTGGTTCAGCAGTGCAGTTCGTCATCTTTGAAGTGCCCAAAGTGCTGATGCTGCTGGTTTTGGTTGTGTTTGCCGTCGGCGTCGTGCGGTCATTTTTCACACCACGGCGCACGCGGGCGATTCTGGCCGGTAAACGCGAATCCGCTGGCAACGTTCTGGCCTCCTTACTGGGCGTGGTGACGCCGTTTTGCTCCTGTTCGGCGGTTCCTTTATTCATCGGATTTGTAACTGCCGGCATCCCTCTTGGTGTCACTCTTTCGTTTTTAATCGCTGCTCCAATGATTAACGAAGTGGCGCTGGTGCTGCTTTTCGGGCTCTTCGGATGGCGCATCGCTGCCTTATATGCGGGAACCGGTTTGCTGATCGCAATGATTGCCGGATGGGTGATGGGGCGCCTGAAAATGGAGCGCTATGTCGAACCGTGGGTCTACGAGATGCAGTCGGGAGATAGCTCCGAGCAGGAACTAACGCTCTCCTGGTCTAAACGTATTCACCTCGGAATGGAAGCGGTGCATGACATCGTGGGCAAGGTCTGGCCCTACGTGATCGCAGGCATCGCGGTTGGCGCCGGTATTCACGGATACGTACCAGAAAATTTCATGGCAAACATCATGGGCAAGGGAGCGTGGTGGTCAGTGCCGATTGCCGTGCTGATCGGTGTACCCATGTATTCCAATGCTGCGGGGATCGTTCCAGTCGTGCAAGCGTTGCTCGGCAAAGGAGCGGCTCTCGGCACAGTCCTGGCGTTCATGATGTCGGTGATCGGCCTGTCGCTTCCGGAAACTATTATTTTGCGAAAGGTGTTGCGTCCCCAACTGATCGCGGCGTTCGTTGGAGTTGTAACGGTTGGAATTCTGCTCGTGGGCTATATTTTCAATTTCGTTCTGTGACGAGTGCTGTAAGCTCTTGAGTCCATGGTCGAACTCACTCCCATACTCGCTGGCCAGAAGGACCGCGTTACCGTCCGACGCCCCGGCCCGCCTTCCCCCGAAGGCCGATGCGTCGTTTACTGGATGCAGCGCGCCCAGCGAGCTCATGACAATCCTGCACTCGATTTTGCCGTGGACCTCGCCAACGCACTCGGCCTGCCCCTCGCGGTCTTTTTCGGAGTCGTCCCCTACCCCAACGCGAACCTGCGTCACTACACCTTCATGCAGCAGGGATTTCCCGCAACGGCCCGCCGCCTCGCCGAGCGCAACATTGCTTTCGTCATCCGCCGCCACCCTCACAGCAGCGTTGTCCAGTTCTGCGATGAGGTTCGCGCCGCGCTCCTCGTCGGTGATGAGAACCCAATCCGCGAAGCCGCACACTGGCGCGAGGCGCTAGCGAAGAAACTCCGCATCCCGTACTTCACCGTCGATGCCGACGTAATTGTACCCAGCAAACTCCTGCTGAATTCGCAATACTCCGCGCGCATCATCCGGCCCCGCCTCCAGAGACTGCTCGACGAGTACCTCGTCCCCTGCCACAATCCACGCGCACAGATCGCATTCACACAGCCGCTCAAATCCCTGAATCCCGCAGGCGACATTATCGCCGGGTGGAAAGCGCTCGACCGCAGCGTTGCCCCTGTCGCAAGTCTCAGGGGAGGCACTGACGAAGCCCTGCGCCTCCTTCACGACTTCGTCGCCCAGCGCCTCGCCGAATACCCCTCGCTCCAGGGCGCGCCCGAGCACAACGGCACGAGCCGCCTCTCCCCTTATCTCCATTTCGGACACATCAGCCCCATCACCGTCGCTCTCGCCGTCCGCGCCGCTCGCGTTCCCGAAGAGAGCAAGCGGAAGTACCTCGACCAGCTCATCACCTGGCGCGAACTCGCCATCAACTTCGTCCGCTTCACCCCGCTCTATGATTCCATCGAGTGCGCTGAACCCTGGGCACACAAGTCGCTTGCCGCTCGTATGGCAGACCCGCGCCCCATCCTGTATAGCCGCGGCCAATTCGAGCACGCCGAAACTCACGATGAACTATGGAACGCCGCCCAGCTCCAGATGCTCCACCAGGGCTGGATGCATAACTACATGCGGATGTACTGGGCCAAGAAGATTCTCGAATGGTCGCCATCGCCGCAATCGGCCTATCAAACGGCTCTCTACCTGAATGACAAGTACCTTCTCGATGGTCGCGACCCTAACGGTTACGCTGGAATAGCATGGGCCATAGCAGGAAAATTCGATCGCCCTTGGTTCGACCGTCCGATCTTCGGGACTGTCCGCTACATGTCCCGAGCCTCAGCAGACAAAAAATTCGACGCCGCAAAATACATCCGCGACATGTACTCCCTTGCCGCTCGCCCGCTCTGATCCCAAAACGGAAAGTGTGAGTAATAAACGCTGCAAGGACAAAACTTGGCGTCGCATCAATGTTTCGAAGATTTGGTATTTTAGTAATCCGGAAGCAACACTAGTTCAGACTTTTCAGAACTGCTTATGCGAGTCCAGCAGAATCGTTACTGGACCATCGTTCACCAGTTCGACTTTCATTTCCGCCTGAAACAACCCGGTCTCACAGCGCAATCCAAGGCTTCGAACGCGCTCCACAAAGTATTCAAACAGACCCCTAGCCCGCTCCGGCTTCGCTGCCGCGTCAAATGAAGGCCGCTTCCCTCGCCGCGCGTCGCCATAGAGCGTGAATTGGCTCACAGCCAATACCGCGCCTTCGGCTTCGCTCACGTTACGATTCATCTTCCCAGTGGCGTCCTCGAAAATTCGGAGACCCGCAACCTTCTCCGCCAGGTACTCCGCGTCGCCCTCGCCATCTTCAGAGCCCACGCCCAGCAACACCAGCAGTCCACGCTCAATCTGACCGATTGAGCGCGACTCCACCGTAACCCGTGCCCGTGAAACCCGCTGTACAACTGCTCGCATACTCCGAGTAAAACCCATTCAGGACCATATTGAATAGTGCCATTCCGGCTTCCGCCTTGCATTCTGGTTGCAACAATAGTTTCCGCGCCTGCAATTGCGCATTGACCTTCACAAAAACGAACGGTTAGGATGATAGGCGGAACCGTCCGGCTCAGATAACATGTTTGCATAGCGCAATCGGTTGACCGGACGGCTCAACTTATTTGCAGGGGGCGCCAACAAATGGCTGCTATAGAAGAGAAACTGAAACAGATTATCGTGGAGCAGTTAGGTGTGGATGAAGCCGAGGTCACTTCCTCAGCTTCGTTCGTGGATGACCTTGGCGCCGACTCGCTGGACATCGTCGAACTCGTGATGGCCTTCGAAGAGGCTTTTGATATTGAGATCCCTGATGAAGATACCGAGAAGATCAAGACCGTAAAAGACGCGGTTGACTACATCAGCGAACACTCCAAGGCCTCCAAGTAATCTACCTAGCCGAGCAACTCTGTACAACCAAAGAACGGCTATGTTGTCTAGCCGGGCATCAATGCCCGGCGTGTGCCGTTCTTCTTTTCATAAGGAGATCTGAATGGCTTCCGCAGACGATAAAGTCAAGCAAATCATCGTAGAGCAGCTTGGGGTAGATGAAAGTGAGATCACCGCCAGCGCCTCTTTCCAGGACGACCTAGGCGCGGATTCGCTAGATGTCGTCGAGCTGGTGATGGCCTTCGAAGAAGCCTTCGGTATTGAAATTCCTGATGAGGACGCCGAACAGATCAAGACCGTCAAGGACGCGATCGACTACGTCACCTCTCACGCGAAAGGTGGAAAGTAAGCTTGACTCGCCGAGTTGTTATTACTGGTCTTGGCATGATTTGCGGTGTCGGCAACACCACGGAGGAAGTTTGGGCCAGCCTCCTGGCCGGCAAGAGCGGCATAGCCCCAATCAGCTATTTCGATACGACGCAGTTTACCTGCCAAGTTGCGGGCGAGGTCAAGAATTTCGACCCGCTGAACTTCGTCGAAAAAAAAGAAATTAAAAAGATGGGCCGCTTCATTCACTTCGCGCTAGCCGCCGCCACGGAAGCGATGGAGATGTCAGGTCTTAAGATCACGCCGGAGAACGCCGAAAGCGTGGGAGTATACATAGGCTCGGGCATCGGCGGATTCGACATCATCGAGCGTGAGCATTCCAATCTGCTGGAAGGCGGCCCACGAAAGATTTCTCCGTTCTTCATTCCCGCAACCATTGTGAACCTAGCCGCCGGACAGGTCAGCATTCGGTTTGGCGCACAAGGCCCGAATCAGGCAAGCTCTACGGCCTGCTCCAGCAGCGCGCATTCCGTCGGCGACAGTTTCAAGATCATTCAGCGTGGCGATGCCGTTGCAATGATCGCTGGCGGAGCCGAGGCCTCGATCACTCCAATGGGGATAGGCGGCTTTACCTCGATGCGCGCGCTCTCCACCCGCAATGATGATCCGCAACGCGCCAGCCGTCCGTGGGACAGGGATCGCGACGGATTTGTGGTGGGAGAGGGTTCCGGCATTCTGATTCTGGAAGAACTCGAACATGCCAAGGCGAGGGGCGCCAATATCCTGGCGGAAATAGTTGGCTACGGATTGGGCGGCGATGCCTACCATATCACTTCGCCTGCACCAGAGGGTGCCGGTGGATTCCGCGTAATGCGGAATGCGATTCGCGACGCCAAGTTGCAGCCTTCCGATATCGGATACGTGAATGCTCACGGCACTTCGACCGTCGTCGGGGATCGCTTGGAAGCCAATGCTGTCCGCAACCTCTTCGGCGAACATAAGATTGCGGTCAGTTCAACAAAATCCATGACAGGTCACCTGCTGGGTGGCGCAGGCGGACTCGAAGCCGGCATAACGGTGCTTGCATTGCGCGATCAGATTCTTCCTCCAACCATCAACCTGGAGAATCAGGACGAGGAGACAATCGGCATGGATTTTGTGCCGAATCACGCGCGTAAAGCCTCAGTAGATTACGCGCTGTCAAACTCCTTCGGATTTGGCGGAACGAATGGCTCTCTCGTTTTCAAACGCTGGAGCGAATAGCTGGCTCTTTTGGGACAGTGACATTCAAGCGCCAACGGTCCTACTAAGATTCTGCGCGGCAGCCGCGAGCAGGCACTGTTCAGCGGCCTGCCGCGGGTCGTGCATCTTTCTGTAGCGTTTTCCTTGTAACATCTCTTACCGTTTTTAGGAAGTTCTCCAGCACTGGCGACTGTGCCGAATTCAGGTAGGCGACAGAGACCTCGACAAGCCGAGTTTGATTGGCAAGTTTGCGATAAGCTACTCGATTGCGATGTAGATTGCTGGCCGAGGCCGGTACCAAGGTAACGCCGAGTCCAGCGGCGACCAGATTAATAATCGTGTGCATATGTGAGGCGACTTGGGAGACATTCGGCGTGAATCCTCCTTCACGACACACGCTCAGCACCTGGCTGTAAAAACCCATCCCGAGGTCGGATGGCAAGGTTCCCCATGGCTCCGTTGTTACCCACGGTTCTGAGGCCAGAGCCGTAATCGGAACCTGTTTGCGCCTGGCTAATGGATGGCCCATTGGCAATGCAACCAGCAGAGGTTCACGCTTGACCACCTCCAGAGCGATCGCCGGGTCATGGATCGGCGGACGTATAAAGCCAACCTGGATTTCTCCAGTATGCAAAAGCTTGATCTGCTGCGGCGTTGTTATTTCCTGTAGGACGAGTTCAATATTGGGGAACTGCACACGAAAACTAAGAATGACAGCTGCAATAACGTCCTCATATGCCGAACTGATCATCCCAATCGTTAAACGCCCCACCCTTCCTTCAGCCGCGCGGCGGGCATCGTCAACCGCCTGCTCAGCCATGCGCAGAGTTCGTCGCGCCTGCTCAAGAAAAATCACTCCTGACTCAGTCAATTCCACCTTGTGATGACTACGGTGGAACAGTTGCACCCCCAATTCGTCTTCCAGCTTCTTGATCTGCTGACTCAGAGGGGGTTGCGCGATGCCCAATGTTTCGGCGGCGCGACTGAAGTGCAATGTTTCCGCCACGGCGACAAAGTATCGGAAATGACGAAGCTCAATCATATGCGATGAATATTACCAAACGGTCAACAATATATTGTACAAATAATTCTGAAAACACCATACTAAAGCCATGCAGCCCCGTTCTGAGGTTCACCAAGGCACCGATCGATCAGCAATACCAGAACTCAAGGTATTTAATAAGGATAGCTCTGGCCTGATGCTAGGAAGAAATCGCTTGCTCGGCAACATTCCGAGATGCACAATGTATTTGTTTACTGTTTAGATAACCTGCTTTTTTACAAAATATTGGGCCTGCGTCTGCTCAGCCGAGCGCGGGAGTCTTTTAGATGTGGATAGTTGCGTTAGCCCTTAAGCGTCCTTACACATTCGTAGTAATGGCGCTCATCATCATTCTTCTGACGCCGGTCACGCTAATGATGATGCCTACGGACATCTTCCCAGAGATCAACATTCCAATCGTCACCGTGGCCTGGAATTATGGCGGCCTGACAGCACAGGAAATCGCTGACCGTATCATCACCATCAACGAGCGCGGCATCACGACCACGGTCAACGATATTGAGCACATGGAATCCCAGTCGGTAAACGGCCGGGGAATCATCAAGGTCTTTCTGCGTCCCGGCGCGAGCGTTCCGGGAGCAATCGCGCAGATGGCCTCCACCGCACAAGCCGACCTGCGCTTCATGCCGCCGGGGACCACGCCCCCTCTGATCATTACTTATAGCGCTTCCACAACGCCAATCATTCAACTCGGGTTGAGCAGCAAGTCTCTCTCCGAGCAGCAGATCAATGACCTCGGTCAGAATTTTCTGCGAATTTCGCTGGCCACCGTGCAGGGAGCAGCCGCGCCGTCCCCCAACGGAGGAAAACCCCGTCAGATTCAAGTCGACCTTGATCTGGCGAAGCTGCAATCGTACAAACTTTCTCCCCTGGATATCGTCAACGCCATCACTGCGCAGAACCTGACACTTCCTTCTGGAACCGCCAAGTTCGGCCCCGTTGAATACAACGTTGAAATGAATGGCACGCCGGAAAACATTGCAGCGTTGAATGATGTTCCGGTAAATACAGTCAATGGTTCCACGCTCTACATGCGTGACATCGCCCACATTCGCGATGGCTTTGCTCCGCAAACCAATATTGTGCGTCAGGACGGCAACCGCGGCGGACTGATGCCGGTCTACAAGATTGGCAAGACATCGACTCTGGATGTGGTCAACGGAGTCAAGAAAATTGTGCCTCTTGCGGCACAATCGCTTCCTCCGGAATTGAAGATAAGCGCGCTGTTCGATCAGTCGTTGTTTGTGCGCGCCTCGATCCAGGGTGTGTTGAGAGAAGCATTGATAGCGGCCGCTCTGACCGCAGTCATGATTCTTCTCTTCCTCGGAGACTGGCGCCCGACCATCGTAATTGCGATCTCTATTCCACTCTCGATTTTCTGTTCGATCATCGCACTTGCCGCAATGGGTGAGACTCTCAACATCATGACGCTTGGGGGATTGGCGCTTGCTGTCGGTATCCTTGTCGATGACGCCACGGTGGAAATAGAAAACATTGAGCGAAACCTGGCCATGGGGAAAGAGATGCGGCAGGCAATTCTCGATGGCGCACAGCAAATCGCTATACCCGCCTTCGTTTCGACTCTCTGTATCTGCATCGTCTTCGTGCCCATGTTCTTCCTTTCGGGCGTGGCACGCTTTTTGTTTGTTCCTCTTGCAGAAGCCGTCAGCTTCGCCATGTTAGCCAGCTACCTGCTATCGCGAACCCTCATCCCCACGCTGGTCATGTACATCATGCGCGGTCACGAGCATCGCGCCGCCGGGCCGAAAACGATTCTGGGACACTTCCAGCGAGGCTTTGAGCGCAAGTTTGAGGAGTTCCGTTGCAGTTATAAGTCCCTGCTGGAAACTGCCCTGAAACATCGCCGCATCTTCGCATCGTGCTTTCTTACATTCTGTGTACTTTCACTTGGACTGGTCGTTTTTCTGGGACAGGATTTCTTCCCTCAAGTTGATGCGGGCCTGATTCTCTTGCATGTACGCGGCCGCGCCGGACTGCGCGTGGAAGAGACGGCTCGACTCTGCGACGAAGTTGAAGCCGAGTTGCACAAGGAGATGCCAGGCAAAGAGCTGGAGACAATTCTCGACAACATCGGATTGCCCAATTCCATTCTTACCCAGTCTTACAGCACCTCCGGAACCATAGGCACCAGCGACGCCGAGATCCTTATCTCGCTTAACCATGAGCATCACCAGCCAACAGCCGAACACATCCGGCGGTTGCGCGAGGTGCTGCCGCGGCGCTTTCCGGGCGTGGAGTTCTTCTTTCAACCTGCGGACATCGTGTCGCAGATCTTGAATTTCGGACTACCCTCTCCCATTGACGTCCAGGTGATTGGCCCCGACATGAAGAGTAATTATGCGATTGCACAACGGATCGCAAACAAGATGAAGCACATTCCGGGAGCCGCCGACGTGCATGTGCAACAATTGCTCTCCGCACCCACGCTGCGTCTGCAATTTGATCGCTCCCGCATAACCCAAGTGGGACTTAATACGAATGACGCAGCGCAGAGCGTTCTGGTCTCGCTCAGTGGCAGCTTCCAGACGGCGCGCAATTTCTGGCTGAATCCGAAGAACGGTGTTACTTATGCGGTGTCCGCGCAATCGCCGCAATACACAATAGACAATCTCAACAGTTTAATGTCCGTGCCAGTGGGGTCGCATCAGGGCACGCAGCTGCTCGGCAACCTTGCTCAAGTGTACCCGGCTGTACAACCGGTTGGTGTGAACCATTACAACGTGCAGCCCCTGATCGACGTTTACGCCAGCACGCAAGGCCGCGATCTCGGCGGAGTGGCATCAGAAACAGAACGCATCATCAAGGAATTTGATGGGCACCTGCCGCGCGGCACCCGCATTGTACTTCGTGGCCAGGTCAGCACAATGCGCTCTTCGTTTATTGGTCTGGGGATTGGACTGTTGGGGGCAATCGTGCTGATCTACCTGCTGATTGTCGTTAATTTCCAATCATGGCTCGATCCATTCATCATTCTCTCGGCACTGCCAGGGGCACTCGCGGGAATCTGCTGGTTCCTGCTGCTGAGCCGCACGACCTTAAGCGTGCCGGCACTGACCGGCGCAGTAATGTGCATGGGCGTTGCAACCGCGAACTCGATCCTGATGGTTAGCTTCGCTCGCGAACAGATGAGCGAAGGCATGGATCCGGTTCAGGCAGCCATTTCCGCCGGATACACTCGCATCAGGCCAGTGCTGATGACAGCACTGGCAATGATCATTGGAATGGTGCCGATGGCGATAGGTCTGGGTGAAGGCGGAGAGCAGAATGCTCCGCTGGGCCGTGCCGTTATTGGCGGACTGCTGTTCGCCACCGTTGCTACTTTGTTTTTCGTTCCCAGCTTGTTTGCAATCTTCCATGGATGGCTGAAAGCACGTCAGGCTCGTGTTGAGCAGGCATAAGCGTTTTGTTGAAATCGGAGTCAAGCATGAGTGCAGAAAACGAATTTAAACAGGTTGAGTGCGATGACGAGATAGTGGCAGTCGAGCAAGACGCTCGGCCCCAGCATTCTCACATTCAAGTTTCACCTGATCTTCCTCCGGCTCGTCCGCGCAAAGCCTTCATGATGATGAGCGTGGTGCCACTGGCATTGGTACTTGCTGGAGGCCTCACGCTTCTCGTGCGCCACAGCCAGGCTCGCGCAGTCGCCATCGAGACCGAGCACAATGCCGTGCCATCTGTCGTCGTCGTGCATCCGCTAGCAGGAAAGCCGGACGAGGAACTGGTGCTGCCAGGCTCTCTGCAGGCATTCAAGGAGTCCCCAATATATGCCCGTACTAACGGCTACTTAATGCATTGGTACAAGGATATTGGCAGCCAGGTGAAGAAAGGCGAGTTGCTGGCCCAATTGGACACGCCGGAAATAGATCAGGAACTGAAACAGGCTCGCGCCACGCGCCAGCAGGTTTTTTCGCAAATGGAACTTGCGAAAATCAGCTCCGATCGTTGGGAAAAGCTACTCAAGACCGACTCAGTCTCTGCACACGAGGTCGATCAATTTACTAGTGGATACCAGCAGGCCAAGGCCAACCTCGCAGCTGCCGAGGCAAACGTACGTCGCCTCGAAGAACTCGAGTCTTTCAAGAAAGTTTATGCTCCGTTTTCTGGAGTGCTTACCCGCCGCAACGTGGATACCGGTGCCCTCATCAATGCCGGTGCCAACGGAAAGGAACTTTTCGACCTCGCTCAGGTCGATACCTTGCGAGTGTTCACGAGCGTTCCGCAAGCCTACATGCCACAAATTAAAGTAGGCACGAAGGCAGTGATTACCTTGCAGGAATATCCCGGAGAGAAATTCGTGGGGGTGGTGGCGCGTACGTCGGAGTCCATTGATACGGTGACACGCACTCTGCTCACAGAAGTCGATGTTCCGAATAATAACGGACGGTTGCTGCCCGGTTCGTTCGGAATGGTGCATTTCGCGATAGATTCCAGCGTACCGAGACTTACTGTTCCGGTGAATGCGCTGCTCTTCCGCGCTGAAGGCCTGCGAGTCGCCGTCGTTGGCCCGGATGGCAAGGTGCGCTTGCGTGCTCTTAGCGTTGGCCGCGACTATGGTACTTCGCTCGAGGTTCTGAGCGGTCTGGATGCCAACGACCGGATTGTCATCAATCCATTCGATTCGCTTGATGAAGGTCAGCAGGTGAACATTGCGCAGCCCTCATCTGGACAGCAACAAAATCAACCTCAAGCACCTGCCCAAAAAGGAAACAAGTCGTGAAGCGAGTTGCCTGTGTTGCTTTAATCGGGATAGTGGCGCTAGCTGGCGGCTGCAAGGTTGGGCCACGTTACCAGCGTCCCGCCGCCACTGCTCCCACGACCGCAGTACCTTCTGCATGGAAGACTCAGCCACCCTGGCAACAGGCCGCACCGAAAGATGCGATTTCCAAAGGACCATGGTGGCAGGTATTCCAAGACCCTGCGCTGGATGCCTACGAACAGCAACTCCTGCAGGCCAATCAGTCGTTGCTTTCCGCGCGGCAACGACTGGAGGAGGCTCGATCGCTGGCACGCGTCGCCACCTCGCAGATGTTTCCGCAGATTTCAACCGATCCCAGTGCTTTACGCCAGCGCGCGTCGGGCAATCGCCCGCTAAACGGCGCGCCCAATACGACAACACCGTACACACAGAATGCTTTCACGCTTCCGTTCTCTATCAGCTACGAGGCGGACCTGTTTGGCCGAGTGCAGAGTACCGTGGAGGCTGCAAACGCGTCGCTGCAATTCAGCGCTGCCAGTCTGCAAAATGCTCAGCTGGTGCTATCAGCTGAGCTGGCAGCAGATTACTTCACATTGCGGGAGCTCGACGCCGAATTAATGGTTGTGCAGGAGTCCGTGAACATCCAGCGCAAGGGTCTTGATTTGGTTAACAAGCGGCACAAGGGCGGCATTGCCAGCGGATTGGAAGTGGCACAGCAGGCTACGCTGCTCGACGGTACGCTTACGCAGCTCGCACTGGTGAAGCAGTCACGAGCGCAGTATGAACATGCCATAGCCGTCCTGATAGGCCAGCCCGCATCAAGCTTCACCGTTGCCGCTGCGCCGTTGAACGCCGTTCCTCCGCCACTACCTCTGGGAGTTCCTTCCGAAGTATTGGAGCGCCGCCCGGATATCGCCTCTGCTGAGCGTCAGGTCGCTTATCAGAACGCCCAGGTCGGAATCGCGCGCTCAGCCCTTTATCCGCACATCATCCTCGCTGGTTCAGGAGGCATTCAGAGCCGCGACATCGCCGCACTGACAAATGCTCCCAGCTTTTTCTGGGCCGTCGGAGCCGACGCGCTACAGCCCATCTTTCAAGGTGGACGTAACCGCGCAAATCTCGCGGCAGCGCGTTCTGCCTACGAGGCTTCCATCGCAGACTACCGCCAGTCCGTGCTGGTTGCTTTCCAGCAGGTTGAAGACGGCATCAGCAATCTGGAGACGCTAGCACAGGCGGCAAGCACACAGGCAGCAGCCGTTGAAGATGCGCGCCGCGCGCTGGCTATAGCCAACAACCGCTATACGGGAGGAGTCACCTCATACCTCGACGTGATCACCGCGCAGAGCACTCTGCTCTCCAGCCAAAGGCTGGCTACGCAGTTGCTCGGAGAGCGAATGGTGAGTTCGGTCTATCTGGTTAAGGCGCTGGGTGGAGGCTGGGACGCACACGATCTAGACCAGCAGCAGGTTCGCCCCAAAGCAAGTCAAATTGTGCAGCCCTGAGCTGATTGTCCCGGCGGTCCCGAGGAGATTGCCTAAAAGACAAAAATGCTTCGGTACATTTATGATCATCTAGGTTTTGGAATTTCTGATTAGCGTCCTTTTTGGCTAGGTCTCCCCCGCCTGGGCTTGGGCGCTGCCTTTCACGAGAGTCTCGCCCCTTTTTTTGAGGCCGACTATCTGGAACCATCGCAGCTAGCAGGTAAAGACTGTGTTAATCCTTTAGAATACGTGCGTTGTCCAAGCACCTGAACTAAGATTACTTATCTTTGCCAAAAAGTCTGGCAGTGGCCATGACAGATATGGGCAGATTAGAAGGCAGCGAGCCTGGTACTTCGCTGAGCCGCGGACCTGCGCGAGCGTATCAGAATCAAGTCCAGCGCGCCGCGGCGCGAGCCCGTCGATTTCGGGCGCAAGTTCTGGCAAAGTAATCTGGCGAGGGAAATAATCGAGGAGAACTTTATGGACCGGCGTGAGCCCGATTTCCGGTTGCTGATCGTGGATGACAACAAGGAAATCCATACGGAATTGACTCAGTTCCTGAGGCCGAATGGTCAGACCAAGCCGGTCAATTCTGAAATCGGTGATTCGGCAACACGAGATGTTGTGTTCGAAATCGATTCCGCGTTCCAGGGGCATGAAGGATTGGCTCTGGTGACAAAAGCCGTGGCGGCGGGCCGTCCATACGCGCTGGCTTTTGTCGATATCCGCATGCCTCCCGGCTGGGATGGAATTGAAACTATTTCGCACCTCTGGCGGCAGGATCCTGATCTACAAATTGTGGTTTGCACCGGACATTCCGACTACAACTGGGGAAACTGGCGGCACATTACGCAGCGCCTTGGGTTCTCGCACAACCTTGTCGTCCTCAAGAAACCGTTCGATCCAATCGAAGTCACGCAGTTAGTGCACACGCTGACCGCAAAATGGGAGTCGGCCAGGAAAGCGAAAGTGCACATGGACGAGTTAAACCGGCTGGTTGAGGAGCGCACAGTTCAATTGCGCTCAATGGTCAAAGAGCTTCAAGAGGCGAAAGAACTGGCTGAGAGTTCGGCTCTGAGGGATCCGCTGACAAAAGTGCCCAACCGTATGCTGTTCCAGAACCGGCTGGCATTGGCATTGCAGCAGGCAGAACGGCATGAGAAGTATCTTTGCGCCCTGCTTTACGTCGATCTGGACGAATTCAAGTCCATCAATGACAATCTGGGACATCTCGCAGGCGACGAGATGCTCATTGAAGTGGCCGCCCGTCTTGAATCCGGACTGCGCGACGGGGGGCGACGGTATCCGGGCAGCCGCGACGTTGTCGCACGGCTTGGCGGCGACGAGTTTGCGATCTTTCTGGACGGCATTCGCGACACAAGCGACGCGCTCCGAGTCGCGCAGCGCGTAAGTAAACTGCTCGCGGCACCATTCAATCTACTGGGCACAGAAGTCAGGACTTCCGCCAGCATAGGAGTCACCACCAGCAAGAGCCGGTACACTTCCAGCGAGGACATGCTGCGCGATGCCGACATCGCCATGTACCGAGCCAAAGCTGCCGGAGGCGCAGGATGTGTGCTGTTCGACGAGAGCATGCATCGTTATGCGGTGGAACGGCTGAACAGAGAGTCCGAACTGCGGAACGCCATCGAGGGACGGGAATTTTTCCTTTGCTACCAGCCTATCGTTTCGCTGGCAAGCGGCCAGATTGAAGGCTTCGAAGCGCTGCTGCGCTGGAAATCGCCCGCGCTCGGAGTAGTGAATCCGAAAGACTTCCTTCCGCTGAGCGAAGAGACCGGGCTGATTATCCCTATCGGCAACTGGGTCCTGCAGGAAGCCTGTCAGCAGGTACGACGTTGGTACGACCACTTCGGGAGAGACTTCAATCTGCGCGTAAGCGTTAACCTCTCGGCCAGGCAATTTCTGCAACCGGACCTTGTAAGCACAGTCGAGCACGCTCTGCGCGATGCAGGCATCAAGGGCCACAACCTGCGGCTGGAACTTACCGAGAACGTCACAATGGAGGACCCAAAACGCACGGCCGCCATTCTTGCCGAGTTGCATCAGCTCGGTGTTCGCCTCAGCATCGACAACTTTGGTACAGGCTCCTCTTCGCTCAATTACCTGCACCACTTTGCCGTGGATACCCTGAAAATCGACCTGTACTTTGTCGATAAGATGGGGCACGAAGAACGTAACTTGAACATTGTTCGGACCATCGTCAGCCTCGCTCACAACCTTCGGATGAAAGTTGTCGCCGAAGGCGTGGAAACTACCGATCAGGTCAATCTACTGATGGGGATGAGCTGCGATTCGGTCCAAGGCTACTACTTCTCGCATCCAATGATCGCGGAGGAAATCGAAGCTCTGCTCGGGACCAACCTGGGGTTCTGTCTTCTCCCAGGGGGAAGAGAAGATTAATCTAGTAGGGAGGAAGACCGGGCCCGAGTTCGACAAAGTGAAACGTTGAGCCAAAGGATCTGTGGTTATGTTCCCTTTCAAAATGATCTCGCTGATCAGCTCGATCATAGGCGCGATTCTTGTCATGGTCTGGCGGGTCCGCGAAACACGCACAGCAGTCTCGGCAAAAAAAATCGTCATCCCGCCAATAGGCATGTCCACGGGGCTTGGAATGTTTGTTGTGCCAGCTTTTCGAATTCCGTGGACCTGGGCGGCCACAGCGTTTTTTTCTGGCGCGCTTGTGCTGGCCTACCCGCTGCTAAGAACCTCGCGTCTTGTGCGGGAGGGCGAGGACATAATGATGCAGCGCTCGAATGCGTTTTTCGCCGTCATTATTCTGCTCGCGGGAATCCGTGTTGCGGCGCGAGGCTACCTTGATACAGTAATCTCGGTGCAGCAAACGGCAGGGCTGTTCTTCACTCTTGCATTCGGAATGATCCTGCGCTGGCGGTCGCACATGTACTTTCAATACCGCATGCTCCTCAACGAAACACAACCATCCATATCTAACTGACGTACAAGCACCACGACCCAAGGTGCGGTAGAATAGTGTGAGCACGTTTCCCCAAATGCGCAGAGTCTTGTGCGCGGTGCTGTAGTGAAGTTGTAAAAGCGGAGAGATGGCCGAGTGGTTGATGGCTCCGGTCTTGAAAACCGGCATAGGGGAAACTCTATCGGGGGTTCGAATCCCCCTCTCTCCGCCATCAATCTTTAGAATCAACATCTTGCA
>PJLO01000070.1 GCA_003010405.1 Acidobacteriota bacterium
CTCTCTCTGCTGAACCATCAACTAGGAGCGTTTACACAGTTTTTGGGACACTCCCGAGTAACGCCAGTCTAGAACGTCCAGACCGGAATAATCTCTGCTGCGGATAGATTGGATCAGTTTTGTTTGCAGGCGGTGCAGGTCAATCGGTGACCGTGTTGTCCTGTCTGCCCCCTCTCCTATTTGCTTGGCAGCTTCAACCGCTTTGGAAGGCCGAAAGGTCAAGAGACGAACTGGAAGTCCTGGAGACTGCCAAGTCAGCAATATATCTTTGAGCCCTGATTTCATTCGAGCAATCTCTTGGCAGCGTTGACTTCTTTTTCACTGGGAGGGGTCATGATAAAGCGAATGTCGATACGCCTATTGCGTCGTTTGTTTTCTACGCTGTTGTTGGGGACGATTGGTCGATTAAGTCCATACCCAGCCACTGACATCAACGGGTAACCTATGCTCTGGCCGGTATATATTTGGCGGCTGCGTAGTTCCCCCAGCATCGGTTGCTCGTGGATCATGACTTGGTAGGTGTGTAAGGCTCGCTCCATAGATAGCCCCCAGTTCATGTCCTCGGTCCCGTCAGAATCAGTGTGCCCTTCGATCAGTAGGGCTTCCAAACCAAAGGCTGAAGGTGAACAATCGGCCGGGATTGCGGTGTCGGGAAGTGTGGCGTAGCAGGGCAGAACCTTGGCCAACGCTCTAGCCAATTTGGCCACAGCCTCTTTGCCCTCTGGCAATAGGTCAGCCCTGCCTACTGGGAATAAAATAGACTCTGGCAGACGTAGGATGCCGTTGTTGCGGTCGACGAGTACGGCCACTCCCTGATCCTTAAGTGACTGGTACACTTGTTCGACTACCTTCTGTCTGGCTTGCTGTGCCCCCTGAAGTAGGTCTAACTGGGTATGTAGTCGAAATTTTTCATCTTCGGCTGCCTTGCGCTGCGCTTCCAGAAGTTGATTCTGCTCACGTAGATCCACGGAATCATTGCTGAACTTCATTGCAAAGAACATGAGCATTATTATAAACAGAAAGAGCATCCCGACCATCATGTCGGTCATGGAAACAAAGAAGTCAGCTTCATGATCTTCTGCAATATGTTTTAATTCATTAATTGGCATAAATACTCAATTTTAAGCTAACTAATGTTGTCTGATATTCTTTAACGCATCCTCAAAAACTTCATTAAGTTCAGTAACTGACTCTGAAAACTGGCTGACCGCATTTCCAAGATGCTCATCTATGCTTTGAACATACTGATTAAGTTTTGCAGCATTGCTATCCATTGCGGACAACATTTTTTGCAATATTTGAGCCAGGGTTTCATCAACCCCTTGAAACCGGCTCAAGTGTTGCTGCCATGACTTCTCCAGGCCGGTTGCGGCCTGCTGGATGGTCGTTTCAGCAGCAGAGGCGGTTCGTCCCATGGCGGTGGCCCCGTCAACCAAACTGCGCAGAGACTGCTCCATGCCGTGCACACTGGTGGCTAGGGCGTTCTGGGTAGTTACGATGGGACTGGACGCTGCCTGGATGGTCCCCGCGGCTGCTTTCAAAACTGTGGCTGCGGCCTGGGATTCGTTGGAAGCCTCACGCACGTTACGGCTATGGCTGCTCAATGCTTGATCCGCCTCGCTCAGGGAGGCCGAGAGCTTTTGGACATGGGAACCCATACTTTCCAGCGCGTTATTAAGTGAGCTAAGAATGTTGGTGGCCCCGTCAGCAAGTCGCGCTGCGGCGGCTTGACCCTGGGCGGAGACCTCGTCGCCGACTTTAGACAGGGCGACATTCATATTCTCCCGGGCTGTTGAGCTAACCTGGAGCAGGCGCTCCATAGCATGCTGATTGGCCTGAGCTACTCGGGTGGACTCGTCGCGCATCTCACGCAGCACACTGGCCAGAGAATCATTCATGGCTTGGGCGTTACGCGCCGTCTGGTCTCCGGTTTCGGAGGCGGTACGCCGCATGGTTTCCGCCATATCTTCTACGGCCTTGCCCAAGGCGGCAACGGCTTGGGTGCCCTGTCCGGTTACGCTGCCTGATGCTTCAGTCATGGCTTCGCGCATTTGGGTCAAGGCGTGGGACATCTCCTCGCCGATGCCGCGTAAGCGTTCCTGGAGGGCGCTCTGTGCATGGGTGACGTCCTGAGCCACATTTTGGCTGATGGCCCTGGTCGCCTCGGTCAGCCCCGCCACGCCTTCACGCAGTTCCCGAGCTGCCGCTTCCAATGTCGAGGCGAAGGCTCCCCCTCCGCTGTCCAGAGAATCCTTCATCAGTGTCAGGGAGTGAGACAGGGTTTCCAGAGTATTGGCCATGGTGGTCAATTCCGCCCCGGCTTGCTGGTCAACGACTTGGTTCAGGCGGCTGGCGAGAACGTTGAGAGTCTCCTCCTGCATGACCTTAATATTTTCACCAATAGATCGACTGATGGTCCTTTCCATGGATCCAAGATTCTGCCCAACTTGGTCAAGACCTTGGCGGACTGGGTCCACAGCCGTAATCATCGCTCTGGAGACAGCCTCTGATGTCGTTGAAAAGCCTTCGCTTAATTCTTCATGTACCGGAGTAATAGCTTTATGTATTGCATTAGCAACAGCACCGGACATACTTATTAATCCTTCACTCATTTCTGTATTAAATATTTTAATTTGATTTGTCGTTTCTTTGGCATCTTGCAATTGATCGTAAAGAAGTTGCTCTGGTGTTTGAATGGGAAGCAGATTCTCAATTGTTTCAAGAAATTTCCGCAGTATATTTTCCAGTCTACGGCGGAAAAATTTTTCAACATAGCTGACAATCAACGAAGCAAGCAGACCAAAGATTGAGGTATAAAACTTGAATGTGGCTGCGTGGAGTAGGCCTTTCAGCGCTCCTTGCATCGCTTCTGTACTTTGACCACCGTTGGCTGTTGCAACCTGAATAGCCTGAGTAGCCGAACTTAAGGCGGATACCAATCCTAAAAATGTGAGCAGCAGGCCGAGGCCCACGAATAGGCCGGACCATTTTGCCAGTCGGCGTATCTGGACCACTCCTTCGAAATGTTCCGCGGAGAAAAAAACAGATGGATTTACCGTTAGGAAGAGCCTCCCCTCAGTGCTTTGGATCAGAGTTTGGGAGAACCTCTCCCAGGTATACCCAAGGGCTGTGGATTTAATCTCGGAGAGGAAATGCTGATACTGTTCTGAGTTTGAACTGTTGTCATGTACTTGGAGTAAGATTTTATAGCACATATCTACTTGACGTATGAAGGGGTGCCACGTCAGCCAAGCACGAATTAAGACGTAGAACATTAAAAGAAGGATGCCGAGGGATAGAATTTCTGGCACGCCCTTATGGCGCAGGAGGTCCAGCACATACGGCATGACCAGTGACAGTGGAGAGCTACATATAAACACGAGGGAGTTGATTAAATCCATCGAAACCTGCACCTCCGCTCGCGAGTGGATTTGTTTCCTGTCAGAGCCTGACTTGCGCAATTACCAAAAATAAATAACGGGCATTCATACTTCGATAAAATGCTAAGCGTCAAATAATTTGGTGTCGTCTATACTCGTCCGGCAGGTGGAGTGACACTGAGTTGGTGTAAATTCAGGGAACATCCAGAGGGGGTGTCCCGGTCTGGAGGGTGCGGGCGAGGTGGCCCTCGGGCCAACTGGCTTATGGAGTGGCAGGAAGGGTGGTGCTCAAGGCCCCGTTCGATAGGCGAATTGAATTTTAGCGGACCCAGAGCGGACCCAAAACGCCAAAAAAGAAAATGGGGCTAAGCCTGTTCGGCCTAACCCCTTGAAATTTTTGGTGCGCCCGGCAGGATTCGAACCTGCGA
>PJLO01000071.1 GCA_003010405.1 Acidobacteriota bacterium
TTCCATCAAGATTGCTCATGCTTGCTGAGTAATCAAGCGGCGGACCATCCCATTAAAAGCGATTTGACCATCTTGCGCGTGCAATCCACGACATTATTGATCTGTAGCCGAAGACCCGCTTGACTCCAATGCGGCGCACAGCAGAAATTGGAAAATGTTTTGCGTTCGTTAGCCCAGCGGAGCTTATACTTCTCGTCACCGGCACCGAAGTCGTAGCGTTCCATGCCATCGCGGATCAAGCGCTGGAGAATCATCGTGCGCAGTACCACACCCGGACTATAGGGCGCCAGCGCGGGATCGAACGCCGGGTGTATTCCGACATAGCGCCCCTCAAATCTGCATCCCAACTCGACGGCCAGCAGCTGATCATTCGCGACAAGCGCCCAGAACCTCAGATCACCGTTCCGCACCAGCCCGATTACGAATTTTTCATAGAAGAGCCGCCGTCTATTCCACTCAAACTTTCCGCGTATCCCACGGCTGCTCCATCGCACATTCTGCCATTTGGCCATTAGCGCGAGCCACTGCAGTGCTTCAGCCTCAGATTGACACAGACGCATCGAAGGGTGCCACTTTTTCTCTGCGACGCGCATTTGGTGAGAGATCGAGAAACGCATCTTTGAGGAGAGCCTCTGCCGGTATTGTTCCCAATCTGACGGCAATTGAATCACGCGATGCGAGATCGTTACTTCCCTTGACGCAAACCGCTGGGATTTGCAAACTGCTCGGAAATCCGCCAACAAACGCGACCCTGTCGGCACCGAATTCAGTTCCAGTGTGCTCCATTCGCTTCGATTTGCAGCCAGCCACTGGCCCCAGGCCACAACTGCGCGCGACTCGAAACCATTGGCGGCGAGGAGATCGAATCCGTCCACGTCGTCGCTTGTGTCTCCGACGAGACGAAGCACGCGGCGGCGAAGCTCTTTCTCCCGGAACAGTGGCGCCATGGCCACGATGTCGCCATTGGAAACGCGGCACGCGAGGAAAAACAGTTCGCGTCCATTGCTGTCGCCATAGGCCTCCCACCAGGCCCGCAAAAACTCATAGGTGGAAAACGCCCCCACCTCGGGAGCGCTCGATTGCAGCATGTTCTCCAGTGCAGGACGAATCTCTTCCAGCTGATCCCAGCGCGATAGCCGCTCGACGATCAACGGCGATTCCGGCTTCGCAATATGCCGCTCTTGTTTCTTCATAGGCGAGGCGCTTACGAATCTCACCAGCGACTGAGTAACCAGTAGCGGTCGCTTGCGACTCCGCGGAAGTCCTTCTGTATCATGGTTTCCACGATCTGGCCGCCGCCTTCTTCGATCATCGGACGAAAATACTCTGCGCTCGAATGCTTCCGCGTATTCAGCGCGAGGATCAATCCACCTGGCTTCATGAACTTCTTCACCGAGCCGTAAAACCGGCAATGAAGCTTTCCCTGGACGTCATAATCGATGATGTTGCTCGATAGTGCCAGGTCCTGCTCGGGAACCGGAACGTTGGCAACCACAAGGTCCCACTTCTCAGACTCAGGAATCTGTTCCAGCGCATCTGATGTATAGATCGAGACGATGTCCTCGATCCGGTTATACGATGCCGTGTATCGAGCCACATCTGTCGCCGCCTGGCTGATATCAGTCATTGCGAGAGTTTTGCAATAGCCGCTGGCCAGCAGAAAGTAACCAATGTAGCCTGGGCCGGAGCAGAAATCGAAGATTCGCTCGCATGGTCCGATCCCCAGATCAAGCAGTGCGCGGGAGTAGTTCTGCGCATGCCACAAGCCGCCGCCATTTAAGTCCTCGCGGTCAAATACGAGCAGTCCGTTGTAACTCACTGCGGGCTCGAACTTCAATGAGCGGCCCAAAAGGCGATCGCGGAACCGCGCGAAGACAGTCTTCAAAAGAATCCGGCTTCCGTACCACTCGCGCAACAAACGAACGTTGTAGCGCGATGTCAGACTGCAGGCATCGAACCAATTGGGGTCCAGGCTTTCCAATTCCTTCACGCAGAGTCGCCCCCTGTCTGATACCGCAGACCTATACCCAGCAAATGGGCCGTTCGCAACGCCAGACTCCCAAAACTCCACGGCCGAACTATCCTGATATTAACAGCGCATCGCGGCTCGGCACCCCATCTCAGCTTAAATGGCTGCACCCCAAATAAAAAGTCGTAGAGCCGATCTCCGCGCTCGATTGACGTTCTTATCACGAAAGCCTCCAGCAGGCGTCCCACGCTGTAGTTCCCAAACTCCGTTGCAAAGCCCGATTGCATAGCATACCGGCAACCGCGGTAATGCAATCCATACTCGATCGCTACTGTCCGCCCCGAAAGCCGTAGTTCCCAAAGATCGAGCCAGCCAGCCTCTGTAGCTGCGGTGCTTAGCAGCTGGTACAGCACTTTGCGTTTTTCCAGGAACCCGCCTCCCTCGCCTTTCGTTTCCCAACGGCGCGTGTGCAGCTCGAAAAGCCGTTCGAGACACTCAGACAGTTCTACGGCCGTCTGCGGTTGCGTATAGCTGATTTCATGCCCTTTTTCTTTCAGCTTCCGCTCGAACTGGGTCAGCTGCCTGCGCAGTCTTGAACTCGTACCACCCAGAAACTCCTTCCATGTTTGCGAAAGTTCCAGTCGCAGAGTGGGTGCCTGATAGCTGCTCTCCTTCCATCGCTGACTTCGCGCCTCCTCCGCAACCATCTGGCGCGTTGCCATCCCTGCATCCAGATTGCTCAGTTCCAGAACATCCCAATCCTCATTGGAGGCCAAAAACGAGAAGATGATCCGCCAAACCATTTCCCGCATCCCAGGCAAGGTGAGAATGTCCAGTATCCCCGAATCATCATTACTACCGACAAAACGCAGCACCCGCAGAGCTACCGGAGTGTTTCTCGGCCGACGCACAAGGTAAAACGGTGCGATTCCCACCATCTCGTTTCCACGCTGAACCGCCAGGACATACAGCGAACCCTCGCCGTACACCTGCCACCAGCACAAATTCCATTCCCAGGTGCTGAAGACATTTGGTTGCTCTTCAAGAGCCGCCAGCCGTTGCCACTGCCGACGAAGGTCCTCGAAGCCCTCCGATGTGCACACCTTCTTGATTTGCAAAGCACCAGCCGCCGGCATCATTTCCTCTTCACCCCCCTGTACCTGAGGAGACACATTCAAGATGGCCTCAAGCGTTTTGTGAACGATGCAAAGGCCTCTCCAATTGCTTTGACTTCATGGTCACACAAGTCTCCCGCCCTCCAGAGCGCGAACAAAAACCCCCCGGCTCCCGCTGCCGAAAGCGTCATTGTCAGCACGATGCCATTTCCGTGCAACGTGGTTATGATCGCCGGAGCGGCCGCGCACACCGCAACTCCCCAAACTCGCAGCACTAATTTGGCAGAAATTCCTGTCTTGGAAATCCGTGACGCCCACCACAAGCTCATGCCGGTTTCACAAGCCTGTGCCGTCACGCTGGCCAACGCTGCGCCTATCCAACAGAACCAGGCCCCAGACCACGAGAGAAAATCGCGCAATTCGCGACGTGAGGTCTGGTTCGGTTTTCGCAATCGTTCCTCGCGTGCTCTGCGTCGGATCATCGAAGAATACGCTGCGTAAAGCCCAGGTGCCCGTTGCCACCGTCAAGGTCGAAGCAATTGCCACAGATGCCAGCATTCCAGCAGCGGCGAAGCGCATCAATGCAGCAACCGACACCGCTCCGAGATTCACCAGGGAAACTCTGATTAAGTCCTTCTCTGCTTTCCACAGTGTCATTGTGTAGATTGAG
>PJLO01000020.1 GCA_003010405.1 Acidobacteriota bacterium
GCGAAAACCAAGAAATGCCGACAATGGAGTTTCCAACTACCTGTTCAGAGATTCCCTAAAGGATGTGCGGGAAAGAGTAGACCCAATTCTATTCAGAACTCCGTTTTTGATTGACTTCGTTTGAAGTTGACGATATTTCTTTTCATGTCTGGCTAAGGGAAGGCGGTGCAAATCCGCCACTGTCCCGCAACTGTGAGCGCCGAGGCTCGAACTACAAGCCACTGGAGCAGAGAGGCTCTGGGAAGGCAGTTCGAATAACCGAAGACGCGTAAGTCAGGAGACCTGCCCAGATACTTGTCTACGGCTAGTTTGGCTTCGATGGGAGAGCCGACATGCATCCTGATCGGCCCGTCCTGGGCCGACGGTGGAAGCTGCCTTTTTTGTAATCCCGCCTGACGCGAAAGCGCGTCTGGACGTGGTATGAAAGAAAATTCGAGTAAGAAAATCACCCTTGTTCTGGGCGGCGTGCGCAGTGGTAAAAGTCACTACGCGCAAAATCTGGTCACAAACGGTGGCAGGGTCGCGTTTATAGCCACGGCGGAAGCCTTGGACGAGGAGATGCGGCAGAGAATTGCCCGGCACCGCGAGGAGCGTCCCGCCGGGTGGACGACTTTGGAAGCACCGCTCGCACTCGAAGACGCGATTCTTGAGTGCAGCGGTAAGTTCGACATTATTGTGGTCGACTGTCTGACGCTCTGGACCTCAAACCTCATGGGCGCAGAGGATTCGCAGGATGAGCGGATCTTTGCTCGTGCCGACCGTCTGTGCGAATCGCTCCGCCAGGTCACGTCGTCTGTTGTGCTGGTCTCCAACGAGGTTGGCTGCGGAATCGTTCCCGACAATGACGCGGCCCGGCTCTACAGGGATCTTCTCGGTGGCGTGAATCAGCGTGTTGCAGCGATTGCAGACAAAGTTCTGCTGCTTGTGGCCGGGTATCCCATGACGGTTAAGGACGTCGCGGGAGCTACCTCATGAAGCATCTCGCAAAAGTAATCGTTCTTATGCTGGCTCTGTCCTTGTCCGCTGCTGCCATGCGAGTGGTGAGCGATGAAACGGGACAGAAATTGCGGCTTCCAGACCATGTTCACCGCATCGTTTGCCTGACCCCGAGCATTGCCGACACACTTTACGCCATAGGCGCAGGAAACGAAGTAGTCGGCATCACTGACTACACGTTGTACCCGCCTCAGGCGCGACAGAAGGCAAGCATCGGAGACCTTCTGCGTCCGTCTCTGGAGCGAATCGCAGCCCTGCATCCTGATGTTGTCTTTGGCGTTGCGTCGTTTAATAGCGCTGAAACTATTCGCGGAATTCAGCGCATGGGAATACCCGTGTTTCTGGTGAACGCCAGCGGAATCGAAGGACTGTACAACTCTATTGCGAGCATTGGCAGAGCGGTCGGACGCGAGCCGGAAGCCAGCGCACTCATTGCGCAACTGCGAAACCGTGAGAGCAAAGTGCGAGCTCAGGCACAATCCGCAAAACGCCCCACGGTTTTCTTCGCCATCTCCATTGATCCATGTATCACCGCAGGGCACCGGGCCTTTATCACCGAGTTGATCACCGCCGCTGGCGCGCGTTCAGTGACCGAGGACATTGCGCGGGAATGGATCAACTTGAATGTTGAAGCGGTCATTCCGGCGAAACCGGATTTTGTGTTGCTGTTGAAGGATTCGCCATTCGGCCTGAACGAAATGAGGCAGCGCGCGGGATGGAACGCGCTGGAGGCCGTACGCCGGGGGAGAGTCATCAGAATCGATGACCGCATGCAGTATCCCAGTCCGGTTGCCTTCGATGCATTAGAAGATTTCGCCCGTCAATTGCGTTCGGCAGCGACGCGCTAGCCTGAACCCTTCCGCACCGGAGCACCCGTGCGTTGAACTACAAGACATTCTGGAGATTTAGTTATGCGTTCTTCTTTTCGAGGCGTTTTGACCTTGATTATTCTGGTGCTGTCGGCGCAACTGTTTGCCGCCACCACATCAACGATTAGCGGCACAATTACCGACTCGTTTGGCGCGGTGATTCAAAACGCAACGATTGCGCTGATTGAGAGCGGCAGCACAGAGTCTGCACAAACCACAAAAACAGACGCAAAGGGACACTATTCGTTCCCTATCACCAATCAGGGCCGGTTCTACATTCGGGCTGAAGCCGCTTCGTTCCAGACCGCGACGAGCCAGCAGAAATTTGCCGACACAACACATTCTGCGGAAATCAATCTCACACTCTTTCCCTCGGTTGTTGCACAGGAGATCGTAGTTACAGCCACCGGCGTTCCAACGCCGGAAACGCAGACCGGTGCATCAATTGGCACGATTGACGAGGCAAGTCTCGTCATGCGTCGCGACGTGGAACAGGAGCTTCGCATTCAGCCAGGAGCGCAGGTATCACGCGCAGGTCAGCCCGGATCGCAAGCCTCGCTTAATGTGCGCGGCGGTCCCTCGAGCGGAAACAAAGTCTTAATCGATGGCATTCCGGCCAATGACATTGGCGGTGGATTCGATTTTGCGAACCTGAGTGCGGCCGGGTACGAAAAAGCTGAATTGTATCGCGGCCCCAACAGCGCACTCTACGGCTCAGACGCAGAGGCCAGCGTCCTCAGCCTTACCACTCGTCGCGGCGTTACGCCCCTACCGGAAATCACCGTGTCGGGCGCTGGCGGCACATTCGGCACCTACCAGCAGAACAGCAGCATTGGAGGGGCCTGGAAGCGTTTGGACTATTTCGGCAGCGGTTCCCGCTTTTACACGCAGAACAGCATTCCCAACAATGAGTTTCACAACAACACTTATCTGGCAAACCTCGGCCTTCAGATTCTTCCCGGAACAGAGCTTCGCGGAACGGTGCGGCGCTCGGTTTCCTCGGTTAACTCACCCAGTGCGTTCGATTTTTACGGAATTCCGGACGACGGAGTCAGCCGCGAGCAGGACACCGCATTCGGCGTGACTCTTGAAAATCATGCGAATACGCGCTGGCACAACGTGGTGCGTTACGCCGGTCTTCGTATGCGTTCTCAATACCAAAATCTTGGACCAACTGGAATTTGTTACGATGCCTACAGTCCGGACACCACTTGTAACGCCAGCTCTTTTCACCCGGTCTATCTCGGAAAGCCAATGACTATTCGCGGCGCGAATGGCTACGAGGTCACGGGACAGGGAATCCTTCAGTACGGCCCCGGAGCTTATGAGACCTCCACGCTGAGCGACCGCGACTCGATTTACGCGCAGTCGGATTTCCGCGTGAACAGCAAACTGGCCGGACTGTTCGGCTTCCGCTACGAGTCCGAGGGCGGATACACCAACTACGGCCATGAGAAGCTGACAACCACGCGCGGAAATTACAGCTACATAATGCAGGTGAACGGCGGGCTCTGGAACCGGCTCTATTACACGGCTGGCGCCGGCCTGGAAAATAACTCTGTGTTCGGATTCGCAGGCACACCGCGCGCATCGCTGGCCTACTATCTTCTCAAGTCGCGCGACAGCAACATTCTGGACGGGACGCGCCTGGTCTTCAACTTTGGCAAGGGCGTAAAAGAGCCGAGCATCTATCAGGAAACAAATTCGCTGTACCGTTTGCTGCAATTGCTTCCCGACGGGCAACAGATAATTGCGCAGAAAGGCATCAGGCCCTTTAAGCAGGAGACATCACGCACTTTCGATGGCGGCGTTCAGCAGACGCTGCTGCATGGCAAAGCCCGCGTTTCGTTCACGTACTTCCACAACGAATTTGATAATCAGGCAGAGTTTGTTCCGTTCCAGGGCTTGGCGGCGCTGGAAGTGGAACAATCTGTAATCAACGCGATGAGAAGCTTTACTGGCTCCTATTTGTCCGGTGCCGTTGTCAATACTCTGGCGTATCGTGCGCAGGGAACGGAACTCGAAGCTGAATATCACATCACCCCCCAACTGACAGTGCGTGGCGGCTGGACACACGTTGACGCCGTTGTTCAGCATTCATTTTCCAGCAGCGCTCTGAATCCCATTATCAATCCGTCGATTCCGGGTGTTCCAATCGGCGCATACTCTCCGCTGGTTGGCGCGCGTCCTTTCCGCGTTGCTCCCAACACCGGCTATTTCTCGATTGACTGGAGCAGTCGGCTCTTTACAGCCCGGCTGACCGGATCGCTGGTTTCGCGGCGTGATGACAGCACCTTCCTATCCGATGCAAACTATGGATATTCGATGCTGCTGCCCAACCGCAATCTTGATCCGTCGTATCAGAAGCTGGATTTGTACGGAAGCTGGCATATCACAAAGCGCGTGAATGCATTTGCAACAATGGAGAACCTGCTGAATCAACGCTACTACGAAGCATTCGGATATCCGGCGCTGCCTTTCACGATTCGTTCCGGGATGCAATTCAGATTCGGAGGAGAGTCGTGGAAACTACAGTAACGGCGCGGCCTCGTCCGAACACGCTTTTCATTCTCATCGTTCCTGCGATTCTGCTTGTGCTGGCCATCATTGTTTCGGCTGGCATGGGAGCGGTCAGGTTGCCGTTCGGCGAGGTAGTGCGCGCGTTGCTGCACCCCGCGGAGGCGGGTGATACAGGTACCATTTTGTTTGGACTGCGACTTCCTAGAGTGCTCGCGGCCGGTTTAGCCGGCGCGGGCCTCTCCGCAACAGGAGTGTTGTTCCAAGGCCTCTTCCGCAACCCGCTGGCTGATCCTTTCGTTCTGGGAGCCTCGGGCGGTGCCGCACTAGGAGGCGCAATCGCCGTGTTTCTGCTTCCGACTCTGACGTTTGCGGGGGTGGGAGCGGTCGAGTTGCTTGCCTTTGCCGGTTCGCTGCTGGCGATGGCCATTGTGTGGAACGTGGCAAGGGCCAGCGGTCACTTCACAATAGAGAATATGCTGCTCGCCGGGTTTGCGATCGGCACCATGCTGAATGCCGCGACGGCAGCACTCGGACTGCGGCAGGAAGCAACCAATCCGGGGATGCGAATCCTCGCAGCCTGGCTGCACGGAGAAGTTACCGTGCCTTCCTGGTCGCAGATTGCGTTCATCGCAATCTGCGAAGTCGCGGCATTGATATTTGCTTTGCCGTTAGCGAGGCAACTGAATACGCTTGCATTGTCCGAGGAGTATGCTTCGCAACTCGGCGTTCGGGTGGAGCGGTTGCAGATACTGGTGGTCATTACGGGATCGATACTTACAGCTCTGGCGGTTTCGCTGGGAGGACTGATCGGGTTCGTTGGACTGCTGGTGCCGCATTTTCTGCGGCTGATTCTTGGGCCTGATCACTTTCGTCTTCTTCCAGCAGCGGCCCTCGGCGGTGCTGTCTTTCTAATCGTTGCAGACACGATTGCACGCACTGCGTTCGCGCCTTCGGAGATTCCTGTAGGAATGCTGACTGCGTTTCTTGGCGGTCCAGCGTTCTTGTATCTCCTGAACCGCAGGCAAAGGAGTTCATCGCACTGATGTCAACCATTTTAGAATTTTGCAATGTGGGTTTTGCCCGCCGTGAACGAAGCATCTTCAGCGATCTTTCTTTTTCCGTAGAGCACGGCGAGATGGTCGCACTGATGGGCCCGAACGGAGTAGGCAAGACCACGCTGCTGAATTTGGCGTCGGGGTTGTTGTGCCCGTCATCCGGCGAAATTCTGGTGCAGGGACGTGCAGTGCGAGCCTGGGGCCGACGGCAACTTTCCTGCTGTGTAGCGCTGGTGCCGCAGCATCTGGAAGTTCCGTTCGCTTTTCGTGTGGAGGAAATTGTGGCTCAGGGCCGGACGCCGCACCTTAGCTTCTTTGGAGGGATCTCCAGTCGCGATAGTGAAATCATCGAAAACGCGATGGAAGCCGTCGACATTCTGAAGATGCGCAACCGAATTTTTTCGGAACTCTCCGGAGGCGAGCGACAGCGGGTAAAGATCGCAATCGGATTAGCGCAACAGCCAAAACTGATGTTGCTCGATGAACCGACGCAGCACCTCGATCTGGGACGCCAGATCGAATTGATGGATTTGTTGCGTCGCTTGAATGAGCGGGGCATCACCATCATGGCCGCGGTACACGATCTCGCGCTGGTTCGCGAAAGTTTCTCCAAGGCGATTCTCTTGACTCCTGATGCTCCCGCAATGACAGGGGCTGCGAAGGAACTCCTTCAGGCCGACCTACTGGAGCGCGCATTCTCCGTGGAGCGTGCGGGCCTCGATCGCTATCTTTCAATCGACCCTATGCCAATTGACCAGGCGGCTTCATCCGTAATTCCGGAGCTGGATATAATCGATGATAGTGAAGGGAGCCAGCGAAAGAAGAGCGGCTGGCAAGAGTATCGCGAGAAGCCCTGGCGGCCCGGTGAGCAACTCACCGAGAGAAACTGCAGACGTTATCCGCAAAATTTGCGTGGAGCACATCATCGGGATAAGGATTGAACTGAGCACTGCAACAGTTTCCAATGTGGGAGGGTGTGGGACGTATAGGCTCGGCCGGGGGCTTGTTGTTTTTTTGCTGCTGTTTTCTGCGGCGATATCGTTTGCGCAGAACTCGGTTTCCTCATTGCGCGGAAACGTGACCGATCCCGCCGGCGCCCAGGTGACTGGCGCCCAGGTTGTAGCAGAGAACAAGGGGACGAGCTTCACCGTTTCGTGCGCGACAACTTCCCGCGGGGAATATCAGTTTCAGCAGCTTCCGTCTGGACATTACACCATTTCGGTTACGGCGCAGGGATTCGCTGCGCAGTTAAAGCATGCCGAATTGCTGGTGAATCAACCTGCAACTGTAAACTTTTCACTTTCCTTGCAATCGGTGAACACGATGGTAGAGGTGAGTGAAGGCGCGTCGGCTCTTAATCAGGTAGACGCGAGCATGGGAGATGCCGTTAACAACGCCACCATTCAGGCTCTTCCCATGGAAGGGCGCAATGTTCCGGAGCTGCTGAGCCTGCAACCCGGAGTTCTCTACCTCGGAAACTTGCGGGACCAAAGCCATGACAGCCGCGATGGAGCTTCAGCTGGCGGACGCTCCGACCAGGGAAACGTCACTCTGGATGGAGTCGATAACAACGATCATGTGCGCGGGTATGCTTTCACTGGCGTACTCCGATCGACGCTCGATTCCGTGCAGGAGTTCCGCGTAACTACCGTCGGTTCAGGGGCAGATACCGGGCGCTCGTCCGGCGCGCAAGTCAGCTTGGTTACAAAAAGCGGCTCCAACGCCTTTCACGGCAGTCTCTACGAATACACCCGGGGTTCGCTGGGACAAGCCAATGACTGGTTCAATAAGCAGGCAGAGTTATCAAGCGGATTGCCCAATGTTCCGGGAAAATTGAGTCGCAACACTTTTGGAGCATCGGTCGGTGGTCCGATTAAGAAAAACAAGATCTTCTTTTTCGTAAATTACGAAGGCCAGCGCACTGACGAGAATCAGCAGCAAACCATGACGGTCCCCACAGCCTCGCTCCGCGCGGGAAACATTCAGTATTGGAGCGGAGGACAAGCTGTCACGCTTATGCCGCAGCAAATTGCAAGGATGGATCCGAATTGCTCGGCAAATGGTACCTGTCCCTTGGGGGCTGGCGTGAATCCGAACGTGCTCGCTGTGTTGAAACAATATCCGCTGCCAAATGGATTTGCTGCGGGCGACGGCCTCAATACTGCGTCCTATTCATGGTCTGCGCCAAATCCGGCGGTACTTAACACCTATATTGCCCGCTTGGATTACGCGGTATCGCGCCGCAATTGGCTCTTCGCACGGGGCAATTTGCAGAACGACAAACAGTACGGTGTGCCGCAGTTTCCGGGGCAGCCCGCCAGTTTCATTTCCTGGGATAACAGCAAGGGCTTTGTCGTTGGAGACACGTGGGAGGTAACCCCAAATCTCGTTAACAATTTGCATTATGGCTTCACCCGTCAGGGCTACGCCACTCGCGGGATCGGTCAAGGCCAGTATGCGAACTTCTATGACATCAGCAACCTTTACGCCGAGACCAGAACAACGATTGTGGATGTTCCGGTGCATAACATCACCGACGACCTGACGTGGACACATAAGTCGCATACGATTCAGGTTGGCGGGAATTACCGCCTGATCCATAATCACCGCCGCTCCGACGCCTTGTCGTATAACTACGGCTACATGAACTCTTACGCGCTGGTCGGAGCCGGGATCGCAAACACGGGACAGAGCCTGGATCCGGCGGCGTTCGGATATCCGGCGGTCGATGGCAGCTTCGCCAACTCTTATGACTTCGCGATGGCGAACCTTTCAGGCCTTCTGAACCTGGTGACCACACAGGCGAATTATCGGATTTCCAGTGACGGTCAGACGGCAAGCCTTCTGGCCGAAGGGGCGATGCTGGATCGCGAATTCAAAAGCAATGAGTTCGAGTATTACATTCAGGATTCGTGGCGCGTGCGTCCTAATCTCACGTTGACCTTCGGTCTGCGTCACACACTGCTGCAGACTCCGTACGAGATTCACGGTCAACAGGTGCAGCCAACAGTGGACATCGACCGGTGGTTTAAGACTCGCGGACAACAAGCGGCCCTGGGGAATAGCGTGCAGCCGGATATCTACTTCGCTCCGTCAGGCCAGGCCAGGGGATCGAAGCCATACTGGCCAATGCAACTGGGAAATATCGCGCCCCGGCTCGCTGTCGCCTTTTCTCCCACAGCAGAGAAAGGGTTATCGCGCTTACTTTTTGGCGGGAGCGGCAAGACCGCAATTCGCGCTGGTTATGGCATTTACTACGATCATTATGGCCAGGGAATTGTGAATTCCTTCGACCAGTATGGTTCGTTTGGACTCAGCGAGAGCATCACCAATCCGACGAATGTGCTTACGCCGGATACATCGCCGCGTTTTACCGGCATTCACGATCTGCCGTCGATCACCGGCACACCAGCGAGTAGGATCACCTATCCTACGCTGGCTCCGAACGATCCGCTTTGGACAGGGTTTCAGATTGCGCATGGTCTTGACGACCACATGAAGACGCCCTATTCGCATATCTTCAATTTTTCGATTCAACGCGAACTGCCCGGCGGATTCGTCCTGGAGATGGCATACATCGGAAGGCTCGGACGCAACCAGTTGCAGCAGATTGATCTGGCGCAACCTCTGGATCTGGTCGACAAACTTTCAGGACAGGACTATTACGCGGCTGCGACTCAGCTTTCAAAGCAGAAATACGCGGGAGCGACAACTGTCGGCGCAATTCCATATTTCGAAAACATGTTTCCAGATGCGGCAGGAGGCGGCAAGAGCGCAACTCAGAACATTTATAACCAGTGGCTTCCTGGCAACGAAACCGGATCGCTCTACATGATGGATATACTCTGCACTCCGGGCTGCGGAGGGAAGACAAATCGATTCTGGCCGAGCCAGTATGCCAGCATGTACGCGTGGTCATCGATGGGTACAAGCAACTACAACGCCGCCCAGTTCAAGTTGCTGCGCAAGATGAGCCACGGTGTACAACTGCAATTCAGCTATACGCTCGCAAAGTCGCTCGATATGGGTTCCGATGCGGAGCGCACGATGTTTTCCTCCAGCACCGGCACCAACGTGGGAAGCAGCTTCGGGGCAATACTTAATTCCTGGAAACCGGGCTTGAACTACGCCCCATCCGATTTTGATGTCAGGCACCTGATCAATGCCAACTGGGTTGCGGCGTTGCCGATTGGCAGGGGAAAAGCGCTGTTTGGCAATCTCAGTCCGGGAAAGGATCTTTGGTTCGGAAACTGGCAGCTCTCGGGTATTGTGCGCTGGAGCAGCGGCCTGCCTTTCAGTGTTATCAGCGGAAGAGGCTGGGGAACAAATTGGGCCCAAAAGAGCGGCATGATTCAGACGGGGCCAGTGAAGACTCACCATTCCGCGAACGTTTTTGCGGACCCGGCAGAGGCGCTGGCGAACATGCGCGATCCCTATCCGGGCGAAGCCGGACAACGTAATAATTTCCGCGGCGATGGCTATTTCGGCATAGACGCTGCATTGTCGAAGAGTTGGAAGATTCGTGAGAGCAGCGGCCTTACCTTTGCGTGGGAGGTATTCAACGTCACGAACTCGGTTCGCTTCGATGTGAATCCGCTTACCTCGCTGCAGAACCTGACGACCAGCGGAGAATTCGGCGCTTATGCCGCGACGCTTACTAAGCCGCGCGTCCAGCAGTTCTCACTTCGCTATTCATTCTGATTCTCACGTCCAGTAAAATGCGCGCATGGTGATAGGTGTAATCAGCGACACGCATGGGGTGCTCAGGACGGAAGCCCGGAAAGCTTTGCGCGGCAGTGACCTGATTCTGCATGCAGGCGATCTGGGATCGGCGGAGATTCTGCGCGAACTCAATCGCATTGCGCCCGTGGTCGCCGTGCGCGGCAACGTGGACACCGCGGAGTGGGCGAGACGTCTGCCTGTGGTAGAGGTGGCCGAGTGCGCGGAAAAGAGCTTTTATGTTCTGCACCGTATTGCAGATCTGGACCTGAACCCGAAGGCAGCGGGATTTTCGGCGGTAATCTTTGGGCATTCGCATCGCCCGTCGATTGAATGGAGAGACGGAGTTCTATTCTTTAACCCTGGGAGTGCGGGCCCGTGCCGATTGACGCTGCCGGTGACGGTTGGCAGGATTGAAATCGTCGACGGCGAGTTGCGTCCGGAAATCGTTCACCTTCTGTAACGGTTCTACCAAATCCCTTTGTCGCTGCCCGTAAGTTTGTAGCTGATAGCGGCTGCTGACGCCAAGCCGGGCAAAAGTGATAGCCGCAGAGTTCCCTCAACATCTCCTCGCAGCGCAGCTGCGGCGATCTGCGCGAAATAAAGCTGAGCTCCCTGGGGCACAATGGGCACGCGAATAAATCGTGCCTTGAAGTACACCTTTTCGCCTCCGAGGAGTGCGTCGGCAAGAACCTGCGAGGGCAGCACAACGGGCGTGCCGCGATACTGCTGGACGTAGTCGCTGACAATGCGAAGAAGCGAGCAGACGCCCTTCCAGATACCTCCCAGCGAGGCGGCACGCTGCAATTCAGCGAAGTCCACGGCACCGGATTCCACCAGGGTGGCGATATTCACGATGTCGCAGAGGCGGAAATAAAAATGACGGTACATCCGCTGCATCGTGGCGACAATGATGCGCTCTTCGGGAGCAGGTACGTTGAACTCAAAGCCCAGGACAGACTGCTTTACTCGTCGGGAAACGAAGCGTTGTGCCAGGGCATTCTGCTCGCCGGTCTGCCCAAGGCGCTGCGCGTGAACCTCGATAGCTTCGGGAAGATTTGGAACAATGAAATTCCGTTTGTTGGCGAGGGAATCGCCCCAGCTCTGAGGCTCAATTCTTGCAGTGAATTGAGCAGTCATTACGTCGCAGACCTCTTTTGCACTGGCGGTGGTGTAAAGGTCAAGATCGCCGCCTAGATCGGGCCAATGATCAAGCGTCTTCATCACAGTAATGCGACAGCCAGAGGTTTCAAGGGCTTCGATGATCTCGTGAAGGTGCCGCACCGCGTTGCTTATGCGGAGGTGTTCCTGGTTGATCCGAGCCTGGCATCGAGAGATCAGCTCGTGGTTCCCGGAACGTTCTGCGATGGATTGCAGCGGAGTGAGAGCGCGCAACACAACGTGATGGGAATCGGCCAGCGACGTCAGTTGATTGAAATCGTACTCACCGAGCGCGGAGAGCAGGGCATAGGCCTGCGGGGCGCGGTCTGGAGCCAATGTGAGGGACGAAAGCGCCTGAATGAATGCAGTCTCTTGAAAGCTGGTTATGGCCATAAATTTTGTGGCATGAGGAGCACCGCCGACGACAGGCTTGGATGAACAGACTGAGCGGGAAGTTGGACTGCTAACTTAGCGATCCTTGTTTGTCTTGGCCTGGTACTAAGAATTTTCTTAGTTTTGTATTTTGTACCCTGTGGATTTAGCCCTTTGCGCAATTGCGCCGTCCTGCAACTAACCATTTTTAAAGAGTTTAATTTAATAAAAGTTCTGGGTTGCAACGTGCTTGTTGCTAGTTAGACGTCTGCGATTCGCCGGTCGGTAAAAATTCGCCGGGTGACAGATGACAGTGAATTGGAGATTCCCATTGAAATCAAAGTTGATTTGCGCAGCAATTCTGACAATGGCCTTTGCGGTTCCCGCAGCGGCAGAGGTTTCGGTATTCATCGGAGTAGCGCCTCCAGCGGTTGTTTACGAACGCCCTGTTCCTGTACCGGGGCCTGGGTTTGTCTGGGTGGAAGGGTACTGGGTTCCGGTTGGTCATCATTACAGATGGTGCCGGGGGCATTGGGAGCGTCCGCCCTATGAGAGTGCTATCTGGGTAGGCCCACGCTACGAGCGTGAGGGGCATGGCTGGCGTTATCACAGAGGCTACTGGCGCGGCCACGGGCACGATCACGGGCACCACTATGGCTGGGAACACGGTCATGGACACAGACATGGACATGGCCGTGACTAGACTTAAATTGGAAATAGAAAATGAGAAGCAGCCGTAACGCGAGAACCGGTAAGTTTCACGTGCGCTGGCAGAGGTACAGCCAGCGCAACGCTCTTGCTTCGGCTTTAACGTGCTTTGGGAGTTGCGCCGCTCGGGCGCGGTGCTGCCACACCCAGTTTGTGCAGACGCTCGCGAGCCTGCGTGGCTTCGATGGAGCGGGGATAGCGTTGAATGAGGGCGTTCAGTTCGCGGACTCCCGCATCCTTCCGCCCGAGTTCAAGGAGCGAATAGCCCTTCTTCAGGTGGGCTGCCGCGGCTTTGTTGCCACCAGGGAACTGTTCGAGCACTTTGTCGTAATCGGCGACAGCAGCCGCGAATTTTCCGGCGCGGTACTCCATTTCGGCAATGTAGAACTGTGAATTGCCTGCCAGATCCGTGTTGGAGTAGTACTTTATGTACTCCCGAAATTGCGAGAGCGCCAGCTCGTATCGTCCGGCGTTGTAGTCGCGCAGGGCGTTGTTATAAAGCACGTCAGCGGGAGGCACCTGAGCGGCAGCGCTGCCGGGCGCAGGTCCAGTCGTCGGGGAAGCGCCTCCAGATTGGGTTATATTCTGCTGCTGGTTCTGAATGTCCTCCAGTTGCTTGGTGACCTTGGTCAGCCGCGATTTCAGCTCGTCGAGAGAATCATTGAGCGTCTGGAGCTGTCCAGAAACCTGATCGATCTTGGCCTGCGAGTCGGTGTTCTGCTGCTGGAGAGTCTTCTGCGTGGCCTGTACCGAGTCTGTAAGCTTGTTCATGTTATCGGTGGTTTGCTCGATCAGACTCCGCATGATACCCATGCGCTCGTCAAACGACTGCTGCATTTTGGCCATCCGGTCGGCCAGGTCCTGAACCTGGGTTTGGAGCTGAACAATCTCCCTGGAGACAGCAAAGGCCGGGGCCGCAGGTGCGGCCACTATCAGGAAAAAGACTGCGATAAAGGTAACTTTTTTCAAATTCATTTCTATCTCCGGGCGCTTCGGTACCGGACTCTTCGCACGATTTGCGAAGGCAGTGAGCAATTCCGAGTTTAATACAACCGACCAATTCAGCAAGATGAGTAACTGAGGGGCGCCCGCAGACGCCCCTCAACTGATGTGACGCAAGACGCAACCTTACTTCTGTCCGTAGACGAAGTGAGCGCGGCGGTTCTGCTGCCAGCAGGATTCCGTGCTCTCGGTGCAGAACGGCTTTTCCTTTCCGTAGCTGATGACCCGGATCTGGTTAGCTGGAACGCCAGCCTGAATCAGCGCGCTGCGAGCCGCATTGGCGCGATTGTCGCCAAGGGCCATGTTGTAGTCCGTGGAGCCGCGTTCATCGCAGTGTCCCTCGATTGTGAACTTCATCGACGGATGGGCCTTGAAGAATGCAGCATCGGCCTCAATTGCGGCCTTGTCTTCGGCACGCAAGTCGTAGCGGTCATAGTCGAAGTAGATGTCCTTTGCCGACTGCGCAAACAGAGCTTCGTCGCTCGGGGCAGCTTCGGCTTGCGGTTGCGAAGGTGGCGGAGGCGGCTCAACCACGGTAAGGCGAGCAGTCGCATCTACGGAACCACCGGCGCCCGTTGCTGTGAGGCGATAAGTGGTGGAGGTGCTCGGCGACACACTCTTCGAACCGCTGGGCTGAACGCTTCCAATGCCCTCGATGCTGACGTTGGTTGCATCCTGAGTCGACCAGGTAAGGGTCGCAGAAGCGCCACGGTCGATGCTCTCAGGGCTGACGCTCAGGGTGGCTTTTGGAGCGGGCGGCGGAGGCGCGGCGGGCGGGGCCGCGGGAACTTGCTTCTTCTTGCAGCCACCCACGACGGCAATGGTCGCCAAGGCTAGCACTAGAACGCTCAATTTCATTTTGCGATGTTTCAATTCATTCCTCCAAAGCGAGAGAGCTCGCAGTTGCCGATATGTAGACCTTCGCTGCACAATCTTAGTCTCTGAAACACCACAGCTTCAAAATTCGCAACGAATCTTAACAGAATTGCCGTTTGTTTATTTCCAGCTCCAGTTGGGTTGCGAATTGGAACCACTAAAAGTTAATTGAGTTTGCTGGCTTCCATCGGCCAGCATCGACCATATCTGCTCGCCACCGCTGCGGGTGGACTGATAGACAATGTGACGGCCATCCGGAGACCAGGATGGGAAGTCGTTTCGCCCACCATCATGAGTGAGTTGTACCCATTGGCGGCTCGCCACGTCCATTATGTAAATATCGGAAGCGCCAGGCGCTCCGGGGCCGTAGTGGCGGACCCAGGCGAAGGCGAGAAACTGGCCGTTGGGAGACCACGAGGGAGAGACAGCATAACCCTGATCGGTGATCCGCTGCACGTTGGTTCCATCGCTTTCCATGATGAAGATCTGCGGAAGGCCGGAACGTCCACTTACCCAGGCAATCTGTGCGTTAGTCTTGGGGTTCCACACGGGCGAAACGTCGGGGCCGTGAACCGATGTCAGACGCTTGAGATTATTTCCGTACTGATCGCAAACGTAAATCTCAGGATCGCCAGAGCGGGAAGACGAGAAGGCTATGCGGCTTCCGTCCGAACTCCAGGCAGGCGACAGCGTTGTGCCCCCAAAAGAAGGAAAGTTGACGAGTCGACTAAGTTCGAGCGACCACATGGCGATATTCGGGCCGCCCTTCAGAAACGAGGAAAAAGCGATGCGCGAATTATCCGGCGAAACGCGGGGCGAGAGGGAGATGGAGCCAAGCCTGGTAACCGGGTGCTGTGCAGCACCGTCATAGTCCATTGCCCAGACCTCTTTGTGGCCGGTGCGGTTGCTAATGAAATAAAGCTTGCTCTCCGCGATTCCAGAGACTCCGCCGCCTAAGCGGAAGATGATTTCGTCAGCAAACCGATGGGCAATTCTCCGTGCATTTTCGGCAGTTGCGCTTTCGCGATACTGCTTGGCCAGCACCTGCGGGTTCTGCGCGTTTTTGACGTCAAAGAGCCAGCCCTGCACCTGCAGCGATTCGCCATTGACGCCGAGCGATCCAAACGCGAGCATCGCAGCCTTGGGCGGTGGGGTGCCCCATTGATCCAAGTGGACGTCAGCGGGGCCGCCAATTGCGCCCAGAGGATAGAAGCTCTTGGAGACCATTTCAAAAATGCCAGATTGACGGAGATCATTAAACAGCACGTCGTTGAAGGCTTTATCGAGTGCGGCGGAACGCGAGTCCGCGCTAATGATCTTGAAGTCCGGCACTGCGAGACGAAGCTTCTCGCCTCCGACTCCTGTGCCCGTACGAATCCAGTCCTGTGAAACGGCAGGCAACACCAGCGCGAAAAGAAGGACGGACAAGACTGCGAAACGCTTCATTCAACTCTCCCCAAATGCAGCGGCGCGGCGATCAGCGCCGGTAATCAAACCAAAATTCCACGGAAATAGAGTTGCCGCGGTACTCCTGTGGCAGCGCGCCGAAGGTGTCGATTCGCTGCAAAGTTCGCACGGCTGAGATATCGAGCGATGGAATGCCCGACGATTGCTCAACGCGTATGTGAGAAGGACGGCCATCGCGCGAGATGTCAAAAACTATGTAAACTCGCTTCGCGGAGCTGATATTCGGGTTCACCTCACTTTGCCAGTATTGGCGAACCTTTCTTGCCACTCCGTCGGCATACCATCCAAAGCGAGTGCCAAAGGTGCCGGTGCCTCCTTCACCAAACTGCATTCCTCCAGCGGTGCTGCCGCTTTGGAACATTGTGTAGGGACCGGCAACGGGACCGCCCGCGCCGAAGGGAACGACGTTCTCAACATTTGCCACCTCTCGCGAACGTTCGCGCGTTGCCGTTGTCACTCCCTGCTGTTTCGAGAGGTGGCGCGAATTTTCACGAGAGGTCGCAATGACCGTGGCTTTCTCCTTTGCACCCTTCTTTCTCGCGTTCTTGTCGGGAATCGCGATGGCGCTATCGTCTTCCCTGGTTTCCTTCGCTTTCGGCGCGGGAAGAGACTGCGACAAGCCCTTGCTGTCATTGGCCAGCACGTTTCCGGGCTTGGCCCGAGGATTCGGAGGCAAGGGAATTCCTCCTACCAGGCGCGCGCTCATCGCTCCGCCTGAGAGGCCACCGTCGCCATTGCTGCCCCAACTTTCTCCACTGTTGTGGGAGAGCATGGCCGGGATAAAGAGCACACAGGACAAAAGCGCCACATGCATTGCTGTGGAGACGGCCAGCGATTTTCCCAGCGCTTCCTTGTGACCGTAGATGTCAGCGTCCAGAGGCATCGTTCTTCGTATTCAGCGGTTGCGTGACAATGCTGACGTTGGTAATTCCGGTCTGCTTCACCGCATCCATGACAGTGGCGAAGGCGCCGAAAGGCACATTCTCATCGGAGCGGATATAGATGCTCTGACCTCGCGGGTCACGGATCTTCGCATGCAACTGGCCGGAAATTTCATTGATATTGATGGGATCGTTTCCAAGAAAAACTCGCTGATCTTTATCAATAGTAATGACGAGCCGCTCCTCGGTAATCTCCTTCACCGTTCTTGTCTTCGGCACTTCCACTTCAATGCCGGACTGAAGGATTGGAGCGGTAACCATGAAGATCACGAGCAAGACGAGCATGACATCCACAAACGGAGTGATGTTGATGTCCGACAGCGAAGATTGGGTGCGGCCCTTGTTATTCGTAAACGCCACGGCAGCCTCCTATCGATCGTCTCCGTTGCGGTCGATGATGTTGAGCAATTCGAGGCTGAAGTCGTCCATGCGTGCGGCGAAATCACGGATTTGCTGCAGGAAAAGGTTGTAGAAAATCACGGCTGGAATTGCGGCGAAGAGTCCGGCGGCGGTGGTGATAAGTGCCTCCGAGATTCCAGGCGCAACCGCGCGGAGCGTTGCAGCGCCAGCAGTACCAAGCCCGTGAAAAGCATCGATGATGCCCCACACGGTACCGAAGAGTCCGATGAACGGAGTGATCGATCCGGTGGTGGCAAGCCATGTCAGGCGGCTCTCCAGCCGCGTAAGTTCCTCGGAGGCGGCGATCTGAGTTGCGCGGTGAACGGAGAGCGTGCGCGGGTTACTCCCACCGCGCTTCAGTTCTTCCACGGCGCCTTCAAAGACTGCTACAAGGGGCGAAGGCTTGAACTGCTCAGCCACAGCGGTGAGTTCCTGAAGGCGAGTGGCGCGCCGAAAGACACGCACGAAACGTCCGCTCTGCACCGACGCACGGCGGAAAAGGCCGTATTTGGAAAGAATGATCGTCCAGGACAGAAGGCTGAAAACGAGCAAAATCATGAGCACGATCTTGGCGACGACACCGGTATTGGAAAGCATGTCCAATATCTCTCCGCCAAGTGCAGAAGCTAACAAATGTGTAATCGGCATCCTTTTCTCATCCGAGCAAGCGCTGAAAGCACATCGCGGCCATGAGAATTTCCGAGGCTGTGATGCGGGTCCGCACTCAATTATAGTCAGCTCAGTAAAGCTTGTGCGCGCAGTTCCACAGAATCGAGCAAGCCTGAACATAACTGAATACGATAAAGAGACCTGACGCTCGGTTTTTGACATGACGCAGGAGTCTGCAAAACGGGGCAAAAGGGCGACTATAGACGCGCGCATTTTTAGCATGGCGCGCAGGTAGCCCTGCCGTGATATGCTCGCCGGGAAAACTCCATCAAACGGGTGCTTAGTGCTCAGGGAACTGCGGGTTGAAAACTACGCCGTCATTGACAATGTAGTGGTCGAGTTTGGAGCCGGACTGAATCTACTGACCGGCGAGACCGGGGCGGGCAAATCGATTCTCGTTGATGCTCTGGCCTTGCTTCTGGGCGAGAAGGCCTCTAGCGACGTCGTACGCCATGGCACCGACAAAGCAACCGTTGCGGCCGTATATGAGAGTGACGATCCTGCCATAGCCGGGATTTTGGAAGAAAACGGAATCGACAGCGCGGGGACGGAGATCATCCTACGCCGGGATATTTCGGCAAGTGGCAAGGGGCGCGTTTACATCAACAATCAGCCCGCAACCGTGGCCGTGCTGAAGGCACTGGCTCCCCGTCTTGCTGTGATCCACGCTCAGAATCAGGCCATTCTGATGTTCGATCCTCCGGAACGGCTGGCGCTACTGGACGCCGCCGCCGGTTTGACGCTGAACGGAGTTGCGGAGGCATACGCGAAGTGGAAAGAAGTTGCGCACCGCATTGCCGAGCTGGAGAAGGGCGAGCAGGAGAGACTTCGGCTGGTGGATTTATGGAAATATCAGCTAAAAGAAATTCACGATGCCAACCCTCTTGCAGGAGAGGATCTTAAGCTTGAATCCGAAAAGCGCGTACTCGCCAATTCCGAGCGCGTGTATGGCGCGGCTAGCGGTGCGTTCGCTGTGCTTTACGAGGTGGAGGAGTCGGCAATTGCCCGTCTTCGCACGGCCACAAAGCACATGGAAGAGCTTTCTCGCTTCGACGAGTCGTTCAGGGAAGCGCTCGGCCAGCTTGAAAGCGCACGCATAACGGCGGAGGATGTTGCGACTACACTGCGCGACTTTGCCGATGGCATAGACGCTTCGCCGGAGCGGCTTGCCGAAGTGGAAGACCGGTTGGCTGTTCTGGACAAGCTTCGTCGCAAATACGGCGAGACCCTCGATGATGTTTTGGCCTATGAGCAGCAAATTGCAGGAAAGCTCAACGAGATCGAAAACAAAGACGAAGTGCTAGCCATCCTTCACAAAGAGCTGGCTGTCGCGGCCGCAAAATATCTGACTGAGGCTCGCGCTTTGAGCAATCGTCGCCTTGAGGTGGCGCGAACACTTCAAGGAAAAGTTGAAGGCGAGATCAACGACCTTGCGATGAAGGTGAAGTTCAAAATCGAGGTTTCCGGTTCGGACGAGGAAGCCAACTGGGGTGCTTCGGGGTATGACCGCGTAGCTTACATGATCTCCACAAACCCCGGAGAACCAATGGGACCAATAGAGGAGATTGCTTCGGGTGGCGAACTATCGCGCGTCATGCTGGCACTAAAGACGAGCGTGGAAGCAGGACGCTCCCATACCGGAAATTCGGACGCGCAACGCTCGTTGGTATTCGATGAAATCGACACGGGAATCGGGGGGCGGGCCGCCGACGCAGTAGGCAAAAAGCTAAAAGCACTCTCGCGGACGAAGCAGGTTCTGTGCATCACCCATCTGCCACAGATCGCGTCGTTTGCCGACCACCACGTCCTGATTGAGAAACAAGAGATTGCAGGGAGAACGAAAACGAGAGTGCGGGCACTTAGCCCGGAGGAACGGCGCACTGAAATTGCCCGGATGCTGAGCGGGGCCAAGGTCACAGAGGCTAGTCTGCGGAACGCCGAGCAGCTGTTGAGAGCAAACGCCTGAACATCGCTTTACCTGAAAGACTTATTCCAACTTTCCTCGGGGGGTTGCACCTGCTAAGATCAGGAGAGTCTGGAACCTATTCTGTTTGCCCCGCTGTTTTGGGTTGCTAGACGCCGTTTTCGCATTTTTTGGAACTCACCTGTTCGGAAATGCGCGGTGCCATAGGCTTTGGAAGTGAAAAGTGGGCTCGTGGAATACCAGTTGGCGTGGGTTCCATGTGAATAGCTGAAATCGAATGACACAGACAACCGAAGCAAAAACTCTCCTTCTTTTGAAACCGCGCGGATTCTGCGCAGGTGTCGTGCGCGCCATTGACATAGTGCGCATCGCTCTGGAAACTTTCGGTCCGCCCGTCTACGTTCGCAAGGAAATCGTGCACAACAAGTACGTGGTCGAAGACCTCAAGGAGAAGGGCGCGATCTTTGTGGATGACGTGGAGGAAGTGCCGGATGGCGAGCGCGTCATTTATAGCGCTCATGGAGTTGCGCCATCGGTGCGGGAAGCCTCCAAGCTGCGGAAGCTTCGTGTGGTTGACGCGACCTGTCCGCTGGTGACCAAGGTGCACGTTGAAGCCATACGGTTCGCAAAGGCTGGCTATTCGCTTATTTTGATTGGGCACCTGAATCATGATGAGATCGTCGGCACTCTTGGCGAAGCGCCGGATGTGACACAGGTAGTGAGCAACGCCGAGCAGGTATCGAATATCGTTGTTCCGGACCCGAATCGTGTTGCTTATCTGACCCAGACGACGCTTTCACTTGACGAAGCGAAGGATATCATCGAGGCGCTTAAGGCAAAGTTCCCCAACATCCAGGGGCCGCACGCGCAGGACATTTGCTACGCCACGGAAAACCGCCAGCTGGCGGTAAAAAGCGTGGCCAAACAGACGGAGCTCGTGTTGGTGGTCGGTTCGCCTAACAGTTCGAACTCGAATCGCCTTGTCGAAGTCGCCAGAAATCTCGACACCAAATCCTTCCTTATTGATACTTGCAAGGACGTGGATGAGAACTGGCTGGATGGCGTGAAGACCGTCGCTCTTACGGCCGGTGCTTCTGCTCCGGAAATTTTAGTTCAGGAAGTTATTGCGCTCCTGAGGCAAAAGGGATTTGTGAATGTGCGCGAGATCGAAGTAATGCCGGAGCATGTTCGTTTTGCGCTGCCATCGGAGATCGCGGCTGCAATCGGTGTTGCTCCCGATGCGCCCACGCTGGAGTAATCTGTTATGGAAACAAGTTCGCCGCAGTCAACTGCGATTCGTTTTGGGAAAATTTCGGGCTTGAGTACCCAGCTAAAGAAGGCGATTCATGCGGCACAAGAGTTTCTTTTTAATAAGCAGCATGAAGACGGTTGGTGGTGCGGCGAACTTGAATGCGACACAACTCTTGAATCCGACTACATTTTTCTGCACACAGTTCTTGGTACTCGCGATGAGCGCCGGTTCCAGCAGTGTGCGGATGAGATCCTGCGCCACCAGAATGAGGACGGCGGCTGGCCGAATTACACGGGCGGACCTTCGAATGTGACCATCAGCGTGAAGGCTTACTTTGCGCTCAAGATGTGCGGATATCTGCCAGACGACCCTCGCATGGCTCTTGCTCGCGAGCGGATTCTTGCGCTGGGAGGCGTGCCGGCCTGCAATACCTACGGTAAGCTCTACCTGTGCGCTCTGGGACAGTACGATTACGATGCGGTTCCGGCAATTCCGCCAGAGATCGTGCTGTTTCCGAAGTGGTTCTGGTTCAATATCTACGAGATATCTTCATGGTCGCGGGTGATGCTGATTCCGCTTTCCATCTGTTATGCGAAAAAGCCTTTCAAGAAGATCCCCGATGAGTGGAACATAGACGAACTGTTTCCTGAGGGGCGACATGGCAGTTCGCTGCGACTGAAGTGGGATAAGAAGCTGTTTGGCTGGCGGAATTTCTTCCTGGTACTGGATCGACTCTGCCACGGTTTTGAGCGCGTGCACGTGCGCCCGCTGCGTTCGATTGCGCTGAAAGCGGCTGAGAAGTGGATGCTTGAGCGTTTCGAACTGAGCGATGGCTTAGGAGCTATTTACCCTTCGGTTCTCAATTCCATTATTGCAATGCGCTGCCTGGGCTACTCTCTGGACGATCCGCAGGTGATCCGGGCTTTGGATGAGTATGGAAAGTTGGCAATCGAAGAAGGTGACACCTTCCGAATTCAACCCTGCGTTTCACCCGTGTGGGACACCGCTTACGCATTGTGTGCGCTTGTGGAGAGTGGCGTCAGTTCGACGGACCCGCGAATGGTGAAGGGGGCCGAATGGATGCTCAAGAAGCAGATTCGCCGCAAAGGCGACTGGGCCGTAAAGGTCCCCAATGCGGAGCCCGGCGGCTGGTACTTTGAGTTCAATAATGAGTTTTATCCAGACGTAGACGATACCGCGCAGGTGTTGCTTGCCCTGAATCAAATTCAGACGAGCGATGCGCGATTCCAGAGCGAGTCCGTGCAGCGTGGAATTGACTGGGAACTGGCCATGCAATGCAAGGACGGTGGGTGGGCCTCATTCGACAAAGACAACGATCGAATGGTGTTCCAATACATTCCGTTTGCCGATCACAACGCGATGCTCGATCCAGCGACGGCCGACATTACGGGGCGAGTGCTGGAGTGCCTGGCTGCACATGGTTTCACGTTAAAAGACAAGGTTGTGCAGCGTGCGATCGCTTTCCTTAGCAAGGAGCAGGAGTCCGATGGCCCTTGGTTCGGGCGCTGGGGCGTTAACTATATCTACGGAACCATGTGCGTCTTGCGTGGGTTGGAAGCCATTGGATTCGATAATCATGACGCAATGGTACAGCAGGCAACCGAATGGCTGCGCATGGTGCAGAATTCCGACGGAGGCTGGGGCGAGACGACTGAGTCTTACGACGACGAGAACTTGAAAGGTGTCGGCGAAAGTACAAATTCGCAGACTGCCTGGGCGGTGCTAGGCTTGATGGCCGGCGGTGACTACCGCTCGGAGTCGCTAGCTCGCGGGATTGCGTATCTGCTGGATCATCAGGATGCCGACGGAGGCTGGAGCGAGGTGCCATTCACCGGCACAGGGTTCCCCCGCGTCTTTTATCTCAAATACCATTCCTATCCCTGGTATTTTCCGCTGCTGGCTCTGGCTAAGTATTCGCGTAACGCGGAAGGGGTATAGAGCAAAGTGGCATAAGTCCCATACGCAGCCTTTCAAGGCTGCGTATAGTTTTGGAGACCGAATTGAAAGCGTTTGTCACCGGAGCAACAGGATTTGTGGGTAGTCACGTCGCACGCCTACTTGAAGAGCAGGGTGCCGATTTGCGTCTGCTGGTCAGGGCGGAGAGCCGCAGAGAAAATCTTGCTGGATTGCGGGCGGAACTTGTTGTCGGCGACTTGACCGATTCTTCGTCGCTTCGCAAGGGAATGGAAGGCTGCGATGCTGTCTTTCATGTCGCGGCCGACTATCGCCTCTGGATTCGCGACCCTAAACCGATGTATGCGACTAACGTGAACGGTACCGCAGCTGTAATAGAGGCGGCACAAGCCGCGGGAGTACGCCGCACCGTGTATTGTTCGTCGGTGGCCACGTTGGGTTTTGGCTACGATCGCAAACCGGTGAATGAGGATACTCCGGTCAACGCGAACGAGATGATTGGTCATTATAAGAGGTCGAAGTACTTGGCCGAGCAAAAGGCTGTTGAACTCGCGTCCAAAGGCGCTCAGGTTGTGATCGTTAATCCCAGTACTCCGATTGGGGAGCGGGACATCAAACCCACGCCTACGGGTCGAATCGTGCTGGATTTTCTCCTCGGCAATTTTCCAGCCTACATGGAAACCGGAATGAATCTGGTAGACGTTCACGACGTTGCACGCGGGCATCTGCTGGCGTTTGAGAAAGGCCGTCGCGGTGAGCGCTACATTCTGGGCGGAGAGAACCTCACCCTGAAGCAGATTCTCGACGTTTTAGCAGAGCTGACGGGCTTGCCTTCGCCAAAGATGAAGGTGCCACACGCGGTTGCGATGGCCTTTGCGGCTTTCGACCAAACCTTCAACGGTCACTTGATGCGTCGCGAGCCAAGAGCAACAATCGATGAAGTTAGGATGGGAAAGAAATTCATGTGGGTAGACACAGGAAAAGCTGAGCGGGAGCTGGGATACACACACGGTCCGGCGCGTGAGGCGCTTGAGCGCTCCGTCCGGTGGTTTGTCGCGCAGGGATATGCACCAGCTTACGAAGCCTCGTGCCCAAAAGCATGAGTGCGAATTCGGTTGAATTCGGATTTGTCGCTGCACTGGAGCGCGAGATAGCTGGATTGACAAGGTGTTGGAATGCTGTGCGTTTTGCAGACGTTTCGCAGGCGATTTATCTCAATCAGCACGCCGCCCTGATCTGCGGCGGCACCGGTGTTGCCCGAGCGTATGCTGCCACAAAAGTGCTGATTGAGAAGTACTCGCCAAGGATGTTAATTTCAATAGGGTTTGCTGGATCATGTGTAACGGATTTGCGCCCAGGTTCGATTGTGGTTCCCGCTGCTTTGCTGGAGGCGGCCACAGGAAGGACCTTTCGCTGTGCGTTTGGAACGGGGCTGGTCGTCACTGCGGATCGAGTCGCAGATAAGGCGCTGAAACGGCAACTGGCTGCGCGCTTCAGCGCACAGGCAGTAGATATGGAAGGTACGGGCGTGGCTGCGGCTGCGATCGAGTTTCAGAGGGAATTCGCAGCAATTAAGGTGATCTCCGATGGCGCGGAGGAGGACTTAGGGTTCCTCTCCGGTTTCGTAACGCCAGAGGGTTTTGATACTGCACGTTTTGTGGCGCACATTGCGTTGCGCCCAAGGTTGTGGCCGGCCGTCGCAGCCTTGCAGCGGAACAGCAAAATGGCTTCTGCGGCACTGCAGGGCGCCGTGCGGGAATGCGTGAGCGATTGGCGGGATTTCTCAATGAAATCCTCATCTGCCGCCACGAAAGTTTCGATGAAAGAGAGTTGTTGAGAAGAATGGCAGTAAGTTCCAATGCCGGGCCTGTTTCTCAGGAAACCGGGTCGATCCCTAACCGGATGCTGGCCGCCATCTATTACGGGCAGAACGATGTACGACTGGAGAAGATTCCAGTCCCGCGCATTGGCCAGGGCGAACTGCTGGTGCGGATACATACCTGTGGAATTTGCGGCACGGACCTGAAGAAGATTTCTACAGGATCGCACTCGGCACCGCGTGTTTTCGGACATGAAATGGCTGGCGTGGTGGTGGCGCGCGGTGCGGGCGTGACCAAGTTCGCCGAGGGAGACCGTGTCATGGTCTTCCATCATATTCCGTGCGGAAAATGCTATTACTGCCAGCGCAAAGTGTTTTCGCAATGCGCGGTATATAAGCGGGTGGGCACAACAGCGGGCTTTGGCGAACCATCCGGCGGCGGCTTTTCGGAATACATCCGGGTGATGGATTGGATCGTCGAGAAGGGCGTAATCCGCATGCCGGATTCGGTAAGCTTTGAGCAGGCCTCACACATCGAACCTGTTAACACGGTGTGGAAGGGAATCGAGACGCTGGCCATTCAGCAGGGCGAGACTGTTCTTGTAATCGGACAGGGACCAATTGGATTGCTGCTGGCAAAGCTGGCCCAACGTGCGGGAGCCAAGGTAATTACTTCCGATTTATTCCCGGAGCGGCTTACAATTGGTGTGCGATACGGTTTAACAGATTCGATTGACTCATCTCGGAGCGACGTGGTGCAGTCGATTCGGGAGAGAACCGAAGGTCGGGGCGCTGACGCAGTGATTCTCGCAGCAGGCAGTAATTCGCTGATTCGACCGGCAATTGATGCGGCGCGTTTCGGCGGACGAGTTCTGCTATTTGCGCAGACGGTTCGCGGTGAGGTCGTGATCGACCCCGCATCAGTTTGCGTGGATGAAAAGAGATTGCTGGGTTCTTATAGTGCTTCGGTGGAACTGAATGAAGCAGTAGCGAGTTTTGTTTTCAGCGGCGAGATGGATCTAGCGGGGCTTTACAGCCATCGGTTTCCGCTAGCTCAATCGCTGGACGCTTTGCGACTAGCTGCGCATCCCCAGGCGAACACGATGAAGATCGCGATTCAGCCGCGCGGCGTCTGAAAAGGATAACAGAGTGAATGGAAAAATGACGGCAGCAGTCCTCTACGGCAAAGAGGACGTGAAGATCGAGCGAGTGGCAATTCCCGACGTGGAGAATGGCGAAGTACTGATTCGTGTTCAGGCTGCGTTGACTTGCGGTACCGATCTGAAGGTGTACCGGCGTGGATACCATGCCAGGATGATCGTTCCGCCGGCATTGTTCGGTCATGAATTCGCCGGAGTCATCGAGGAAACAGGTCCGGGAGTCAAGAACTTCAAAGTGGGGCAGCGCGTTGTAGCACTGAACTCGGCTCCCTGCGGGCAGTGTTTCTACTGCAAAAAACACCAGGAGAATCTCTGCGAAGACCTGTTGTTCAACAATGGCGCTTACGCGGAGTTCATTCGCATACCGCGTCGCATTGTTGAAGGCAACATGCTGGTAGTGCCCAAAGAGATCAGCTTTGAAACCGCGGCCTTGACCGAACCGCTGGCTTGCGTGCTGCGAGGATTGCACGAAACCGGTGTGGGCATAGGTGAAACGGTAACAGTGATCGGCGCAGGACCGATCGGGCTGATGTTCATGCAGGTAGCCCACGTTATGGGATGTGACGTTATTGCCGTGGTTAAGCACGACGAGCAGGTCCTCTCAGCCAAGCACGCCGGAGCTACTAAGGTGGTTCAGTATCCAAAGGTTTCAAATCCCATTGAGGCCGTGCGCGAACTGACGCCGGAACGTCGCGGTTCGGATGTAGTGATTGAGGCGGTGGGTCGCCCCGAAGCTTGGGAATGGGCAATCGACATGGTGCGCAAGGGCGGTACGGTCAACCTGTTCGGCGGATGCGCCAAAGGAACCCGGGTGCAACTCAACACCGAGCGGTTGCACTACTCTGAGATTTCGCTGAAGGCTACGTTCCATCACACTCCGGATACAGTGCGCCGTGCATTTGCGCTTATTGTCGAACGCAAGATCAAGGGTGCGGACTACATTACGGGAGAGGCGCCTCTCTCAAAACTGCAAGTCGTCTTGCGCGAAATGCTGACGCGCGGTGGCGAGATCAAAACCGCCATCATTCCTGGACACTGATAAGGGATTTACTATTGACGTCATTTGTGCCCAGCAATCATTCGAGCGAGGGAAGTCCTGCGGTTGCCAGTCACGACTGTAACAAGGAACTGCTGGTACGCGGTTGGTCCAGTTTGCCGCCGGAGTATGCCATCCCATCTGTCGCGCCTTCGCTCGAAGACGCGCGCAGTTATTGCATGAGGCTGGCTACCACGCATTATGAGAATTTTTCGGTTGCGACATGGTTCTTGCCGAAGCGCCTGCATCAACATTTCTTCAATGTTTATGCATATTGCCGCATTTCAGACGATCTGGGCGATGAGGTTGGCGACAATCAGGTTTCATTGGCGCTGCTCGACCGCTGGGAGCAGGAGCTGGATGCAACGTACAACGCGCTCGACGGCGCAGGCGATGCATCTGCCGTGCGGCATCCTGTGTTCGTAGCGCTTGCGGACACGATTCGCACCTGCGCAATTCCCAGGCACGAGTTCGGCGATCTTCTCACGGCATTTCGTCAGGATCAAAACATTACACGTTACGAAACTTTTGCGGATCTGCTGGGGTACTGCAAGAACTCCGCGAATCCCGTCGGCCATCTGGTTCTTTATCTTTGCGGATACAACGATGATGCGCGCCAGCAACTTTCCGATTACACCTGCACTGCTTTGCAACTCGCGAATTTCTGGCAGGACGTTTCCGTTGATTGGAAAAAAGGTCGCGTTTATCTGCCTCTCGAAGATCTTCGCCGTTTTGGCGTGAGCGAAGGTCAGATTTCAGAGGGAAGGTTTAACAGTCAGTTTCGCGACTTGATGCGATTCGAAGTGGAGCGGGCCCGCGAGTGGTTCGAGCTGGGCCTGCCGCTGGTGAAGATGGTGAATCGCTCGCTTGCGCTGGATCTCGAACTGTTCAGTCGTGGAGGCCTTGCAATACTGCAGGCGATCGAGAAACAGGACTACAACGTGCTCTCACGTCGTCCAAGTCTGAGCAAGCTTCGCAAGATCGACTTAGCGTTCCGTGCGCTTGCTGGCAGGATCGCTTTGGGGAAAGTTGGGTGAGTGCCACCATGCAACATGCCGAGCGACGGTTGACGACCGCCTACAGCGTTTGCCGCCATATAGCGCGTACATCGGCGAAAAATTTCTATTACGGATTTATGTTGCTGCCGGCACAGAAGCGCGATGCGCTGAGCGCCGTCTACGCTTTCATGCGTCATGCCGACGACCTGAGCGACGATCCAGGGATGCAACCGGGCGAGCGACGGGCAAAACTTGCTGATTTCATCAATTCCTATCATCAAGTACTGGAAAGCGGACGCACGGATGATCCGGTCTTGCTCGCTCTGCGCGATTCGCAGCAACGCTTTGAAATTCCAACGGAGTTGCTCGATAAACTGGTGGCGGGTACGGGAATGGATGTGCGCGAGGATGGAGAGCCAGCCGCTGGTCCGCTGGTCGTCTACCGCAGCTTCGACGAACTCTACGATTACTGCTATCACGTTGCTTCGGTTGTTGGCCTGGTTTGTATTCGCATATTCGGATATCGCGATCCCGCAGCCGAGCAGCATGCTGAGCATCTCGGTATAGCGTTCCAGCTTACGAACATTCTGCGCGATGTAAAAGAGGACGCAGCAATGGCTCGCGTCTATCTTCCGCAGGAGGATCTGGAGCGTTTCGGCGTGAGCGCTGAAGAGTTGGGTTCTGGCGTTCCGCTGGAAAACCTGCGGCCACTGCTGGCGTTTGAGGCTGCGCGAGCCCGCGAATTCTACATTTCGGCCGAGCGCCTGTTACCGCTCATCGACGAGGTCAGCCAACCCGCGCTGTGGGCCATGGTGGAGATTTATCGCGGCATTCTCGACCGTATCGAACTCAGGCAGTTCGATGTTTATTCCGAGCGCGTGCGTCTCTCTTTGGCGGACAAACTCAAGGTGCTCGCGAAGGGATTCAGAAAGAGACTTTTGTGAGTGGCTTGGCTGGAGAGAGTGGATCGAATCCAAACTATCCGAGTGTAGGCATTATCGGCGGTGGTCTCGCTGGACTAGCGGCTGCCTGTGCGCTGGCTGACGCTCGGTACAAAGTTACGCTTTTTGAGCAGCGATCATGCCTTGGCGGCCGCGCTTCCTCCTTTGCGCATCCAGGCACGGGCGAGTTAATTGATAATTGCCAGCATGTTCTGCTTGGCTGCTGCACCAACTTGCGCAACTTTTATCATCGGCTTGGTGTCGAGGGCAAAGTTCGTTGGTATAAGCGCATTACTTTCATTGAGCCTGGTGGCCGCTCCAGCTACATTGAACCGTCATTTCTGCCCGCTCCGTTCCATACGGGATTTTCGTTTGCTCGATTTAAGCTGCTTTCCCTTAAAGATAAGCTCGGAATCGTGCGCGCCCTGCTCTCGTTGCTCGGCAGAGTGCCTGAAGATAGCAGCGATGACTTTCTCTCCTGGTTGCGGCGGACCGGGCAGACACAGGCTGCTATCGACCGTTTCTGGGCTCCGGTGCTGATCAGCAGTTTGAATGAGGAACTGGATAAGTCCTCGGTCAAATACGCCGCGTTTGTGTTTCGCGAAGCCTTTCTGAAATCCGCCGAAGCTGGAATGATGGGCATACCTACGGCTCCGCTTTCTGAACTCTATGGCGTTGCCGCAGAGTACATTCGGGCGCGCGGAGGCGAGGTTCTACTGCGCAGCGGAGTTGATGCGGTGTCTCTTGATGACAGGACAGCAAGAGTGCGCTCGAACGACCGTGAGTATAGCTTTGACTATGTGATCAGCGCGATTCCGCACCATGCTCTCAGGAGCATTTTGCCGCAGGGGCCAGAGAGCGAAGAACTGCAACGGAAAGTAAGTCATCTTCAAACGGTGCCCATAACCGGAATACATCTCTGGTTCGACCGTGAGATCACGGCTCTGGAGCACGCCTCACTACTCGACCGGAATATCCAGTGGATGTTTCAAAAATCGAAAATTCTTACTCGCCTTGCAGGTCAGAATGGTGCTTCCGGCAGCTATTTGGAACTTCTGGTTAGCTCATCGAAAAACTTGCTGAAGATGAGCCGTGCTGAAATTATCGACCTTGCTGTCAAAGAGTTGACTGAGTTTTTCCCAACTGTACGCGAAGCGCGGCTGGTGAACGCTACCGTGGTTAAGGAAGTTCGCGCAACCTTTGCTCCAGCGCCTCTCAGCGACCGGTTCCGACTGTCTCCTCTCAGCCCCTGGCCGCGATTGTTTCTTAGCGGCGACTGGACCGCTACGGGTTGGCCTTCCACCATGGAAGGTGCGATACGCGCTGGATATCTCGCGGCAGAAGCTCTCTCCAGAGCGGCTGGACACTCGCATCGATTTATTGTTCCCGATCTTGAGCCGCGGGGGCTGATGCGTTTCTTAACACCTTAGTCCGAGGATAGGTGAATTCGTGTAATTTCTGACCCGGCGAGGAAAAGCTACCTTAAGGTGTCTCTTATTCCATTCTGGATAGCCCTCGATCCAGGGTTGCTGGAGTGGCACGCCTCCTGCATAGATACGAATAGCAGGAGGAACACCATGAAGAAGACTTTCGCGCTCGGTACAATGCTGCTTAGCTGCTGTCTTGTTGCTGTTGGACAGGACTACGGCCAACAGTCGACTCCATCCTCAACCTCACAGAACCAGACAGGCCAGGGCCAGACAAGTCAAGGCCAGAGTTCGTCAATGCCAGATACAAGCAGTTCCGGGCAGATGGCGAGCGAATCCAGGAAAACCATCCAGGGCTGCCTTAGCCAGTCGGCGGACGGCAATTTCATGCTCGCCGATCAGTCGGGAAAAAACTTCCAGTTGAAAGGGGATACATCGCAACTCAGCAGCTTAATCGGCAAGGAAGTCCGCCTGCGCGGTACGGCCATGGCTGGGACCGAAGCGGGTGCCAGCTCTATGTCGGGGTCCTCGTCCTCGGCCACGACTCCCCAGATGCAATTCAGTGTCAGCGACGTTCATAAAGTGTCGGACACGTGCCCAACTTCAAAGTAAACCGACGAAAATAGGGCTGCCCGGCAGGGCAGCCCTATTACCTAATCTCTCAAAATCTCTCAAAGCCGAATTCTTAGATTCCGCTTGAACTCAGGCTACTTTCATCACATTTCCGGCCTGTGGACCTTTCTGGCCCTCCACGATTTCAAATTCGACCTGATCGCCCTCTTGAAGGCTTTTGTAACCTTCGTTGGTGATCGCGCTGTAATGAACGAACACATCTGGACCATCATCACGTCCGATGAATCCAAATCCTTTGGCGTTGTTGAACCACTTCACCGTTCCCTTGAGACGTGCCACTTACTTTCCTCCGAGCGTCTTGCTGTCGGCAATCCGCCGACGCTCTCTAGCGGCGCAAACCTCGCGAAGTTCAGTTTTCGATCAAGCGCTGCTGAACGACTTGGGTCGACCCCGTTGTGACTGCAGATTGTCCATCACTTTTGCCGGGTTGTCAATATGGTACATAGTTGGAACACCTTATTTCGTAATTCCGGTGAGATACGGCGAACTTACTTTTGTTTGCTGGTTTTCCTGCCACCGGTGAGATGAAATTTCTGAGCAGCCCAAAGCACTCCCGCTATCGCTTTGCCGTCGTGCAACTTCCCGCTCATCACCCACTGCACAGCTTTACTCAGAGGAACCAGCTTGCAGGTAATAAATTCGTCTTCTTCCGGAGCAGCTTTGCCCTTGCGCAGATCGCGAGCTGCGAATACGGTCATGGTCTCTTCGAGAAAGCCTGGGCTTGGGTAATAGAACAGAGCTGGTATCCACTCCGATGCGGAATAGCCTGTTTCTTCGACCAGTTCGCGTTTTGCCGCCGTGAGCGCATCCTCTCCCTCGTCGATGTGTCCGGCGGGGAGTTCCCAGAGATCTTGTTTCGCTGCATAGCGGTACTGCCGAATGAGCAGGACTGATGGCTCGCTCTTGCGCTCATCGAGCGCGAGAACTACTACAGAGCCAGGGTGCCGGATTACGTCTCGGCGAACCTTCGCACCCGAGGGTTCGATCACTTCATCGGTTGTGACCTGGAAATTGGGCGCCACGTGCACAACGGTGGAAGATATTACCTTCACAGGTTTCTGTTTGCTTGCCGTCGCTTTCTTTGCAGAGGTCTTTGCGGAACTCTTGCGAGCAATCTTCTTGCTTGTCTTCACCATGCCGTAACTATACAAAAGCAGGAATCACCGTGCTACTCTGCTTTTGTGCATCCGGTGAGAACTATTTCCTTTGTCGGTGCTGGGGCGCTTGCCAGCGGTTTGGCGAAGTTGTTGCGCGCGCGAGGCTTCATTATTGATGAGATCATCACGCGCTCCGCGCCCGCGTCCAAGAGAAAGGCTGGAGTGCTGGCGCGCTCGGTAGGTGCAGAAGTAAGCACCCTCGACACCGCCAGGCTTCGCTGTGATGTGCTCTGGCTGGCGGTGCCGGACGGAGCCATAGAGACGGTTTCGCGTGCGCTGGCCGAGCGTGCGGAGCTGCCGTCGATCGCATTGCATGCAAGCGGTGCGCTGAACAGCACGGTGCTGGCAGCTCTTGCTGAGCGCGGCGTGCAGACAGGAAGCGCGCATCCGATGATGACTTTTGTTGCCGGTGAACCGCCGAGTCTGCGAGGAGCATGGTTCGCGGTTGAGGGGAGTCCCACGGCGGTTCGGGCAGCACGCGCAGTGGCGAGTAAGCTGGGCGCAAAGGTCTTTACTATCAAACCTGAAAACAAGACTCTCTATCATGCATTTGGCGCGATGCTTTCTCCCATGCTGGCCACCGAACTGGAATCGGCGGAGCAAGTCGGGTTGCGCGCCGGAATCAGCGCTCGCGATGTGCGCCGCATCATGGAACCAATAGTTACGCGTACGGTGCAAAACGTTCTAAGGCAGGGAGCAGGAAAGTCCTTTAGCGGCCCGCTGGCCCGAGGCGATATCGGAACGGTCGCGTCGCATCTTGAAACGCTCAGCGACTCGCCTGAGGCGCATGTTTATCGTGCGCTCATGGATTATGCAATAGGTGCATTGCCAGTGAAGCGATGCGACGAAATGAAAAGGCTCCTGCGCAAGCGAGGCTCAGGAGCCGGAAAACGAATGAGTGGCGCTTAGTGTCGCGAAGTTAACAGGTGTCCCATCTTGTCGCGCTTGGTGCGAAGATACTTTGCATTGCTCGGGTGGGCCGAGACCTCGGCTGGAACGCGCTCCACGACTTCGATTCCCGCTGCTTGCACCGCGCCGACTTTTTCGGGGTTGTTCGATAACAGACGAATCTTGCTGACGCCGAGAGATTTCAATATTTGAACCGGCATATGGTAGCCGCGGCAGTCCGCATCAAAGCCCAGCTTCAGGTTGGCTTCGACCGTGTCGAGCCCCTGATCCTGCAATGCGTAGGCCTGCAATTTTGGCATGAGGCCAATGCCGCGCCCCTCTTGCTCTTCGTAGATCAATATTCCCCTGCCGAGTTCATTGATCTTCATCAACGCAAGCTCGAGTTGCTGACCGCAATCGCAGCGCAGCGAGTGGAAAACGTCCCCGGTGAGGCATTGCGAGTGGATTCGGACCAGGGGAGCATCGGCGTGGATATCCCCCATCACAAGAGCGACCGCTTCTTCCTTGCGGCGTTCCGCACCGTCCGGTGATCCGGTGGCGGGAGTTCCAGGGACAAAACCTTCAAATCCAAGAATTCGGAAATGCCCCCATATTGTTGGAAAATCTGCTTCAGCAATCTTTTTAATCGACATCGTATTCACTTTACTACTCTAGTATAGACTCCAGCCGCGGTCCAGAGACTCAGTTCCGGTCGCGAGCCGAGTAAACTCAGTTACTCAGCTGTTCTTGCACTTGTTTTTGGTCGCTTCATGATGCTGAGAGCAACAGAGCCGGCCAGAACGGCAATAATTACGCCGAGCGCGTGCAGCGTTTGACTTTCGAAATAGTCGGCCACGAGCATCCTGACTCCAATGAAAATCAGAATAGTGGCCAGCCCTAAAAACAGAGATGGGCGGCTGAATTCAGTGTGTATTCAGCGCGCGGATTGTTTCCATGACTACGTCACCTGCAATTTGCAGGCTTGCGGCGCTGCATTTATCGGGCGTGTCCTGCGTGGTGTGGTGGTAAAGGTTGTCGAAGCCATAATCAAGGTCGATGATATCGGCCACGGGAATTCCAGCCGCACGAAAGGGAAGATGGTCGTCCTGAATGGTATTGCTTCTGACAAAGAAGTGAGATTGCTGCCCCGCTCGCTGGGCCGCGCGGTACACAACATCCAGGAGCCAGGGAGTGGAATTCGTATCGCGGTCGATGTCCAGGTCTTTGTCGCCGATCATATCAAGCAGCAGGAAAGCTCTGATCTTTGCGGCGGTTCCATCCTCGGACCACTTCTTTGCCAGATGTTTGCTGCCATAGAGGCTATCGTCATCGGACCACTGAACCGTCGCTTCCTCGCCATCGGTAAATAGGAGCCAAATGCTATAGCCTTGTGGCGGGTGTTTATGAAGCTGATCGGCGATTTCCAGCATTAGTCCCACGTTGGAGCCGCCGTCGTTGGCGCCTACATAACTCGTATTTTTGAGCGGAAGATTCGTGTCGTAGTGACCAGCCAGTACAATCACGCCGGGCTTCTTGCCGGGAAACTTGGCGATAATGTTATTCATCGCGAACGGTCCTGCAGCGGTTTGCACGTTGAACTTGTCCTGTTCAACTTGTGCGCCGTGCAGGTGGGCAAGGATAAATTGTTCGGCCTTGGCATGTCCCTCGCTGCCCAGGGGACGGGGGCCGAGCGCCACAAAATCCTTGAGGTTTTGGAAAGCTTTCTGTCCGTTCACTTTCAGCGCAGGGGGCGTCTCCGGTTTTGGATCGTAATCTTCGGCGCTCAACTGGGGCCGAGATACCTGAGACTGTGCAGCCGCGGTCTGCGTGCCGGGGGCGCTCTGGCGGCAAGCGCCGATGAGCAACATCGAAAAAGCCAGCAAAAAAGCTGGAATTGTAAAATCTTTCATGCGGACTGGATCTATTTGTATTTTCCGAAAGCGCCGACGTCCGTTCATCAGTTGCTGCTCTCCGCACGTTTTTTGCGCTGCTTGGGATGCACCAGGTATGCGACTGCAATGCTGATCGTGTAGAGAACGATCATTGGAGCAGCGAACAAGCACATATTCATGATATCCGGAGTCGGAGTGATAATGGCCGCGATAACGAAAATGATGAAAATAGCGTAGCGAAAATTCCGCCACATGAAATCCGCGCTCAGGATACCGAACAGGGCAAGAAAGAACACCAGGACCGGCATCTCAAAGACCACGCCGAGTCCCAGTACGATCGTGAGAAACAGCTGCGTGTATTCGTTAATCGTAATCATGGGAGTGAACTGCGCGCTGTAGGCGACCAGGAACTCCAATGCGGACGGATACACAACCTTGTAAGCGAAGAACCCACCGGTAACAAACAGCCCGACGGTGCTGATCATGAATGGCGCCACATAACGGCGCTCGCGTTTGTAGAGGCCAGGCGCAATGAATGCCCAGACCTGATAGAGCACGAACGGGGACGCCACGAAGATCCCCATAAGCATACTGATCTTTATATACAGGTTGAAAGGATCAATTGGGTTGGTGTAGACGAGCTGGACAGGAAGATGGTGGGCTAGCAGAGCATCGGTAATTGGCTTCTGCATCCAGCTGAAGATTCTTTCATGCCAAGCGTAGCAGACAAAGAAGCCTACAACAACGGGAATGGCGCTCCAAATAATGCGCTTCCTGAGTTCCTCTAGGTGTTCGAGAAAACCCATGGAGGCCAATTCCTGCTTTTCTTTGTGATTTTCTGTCGCGGTACCGGTATCTTCCATCGGAACTCTGTTTTCTTTCCCGGTTAGCCCGTCTGTTGAGCAGAGTCGCCAGAGGTCGGTGCCAACTTAGGCTTGGGGTTTTCGGAAGTTGCGCTGGCTTGCATTGATATCGTAATGGCTTCTGCAGGAGGTGCCGATATTGTTTCAGGGGACGCCGATTGCGGGGCGAGGTTCTGTGGGGCAAATGCCATCCGGGCGGTCTTCAATAATTCAGCCCGTGCGCTGTCAATTTCGGAAATGGCCGAAACGATCGCAGGAGGCACTAAAGATGAACTCTTCTGTGCTCCCGGCTGAGTACTTGGCGTGGTCTTCTCCTCGGCCTTTTCTATTTCGGACTGGAGCTGATTCTTGAAGTCGTTGGACGCGCGTTTGAATTCGGCTATGAACCTGCCGATCTGGCGTCCAATCTCGGGTAACTTTTTGGGGCCGAAGAGAAGCAGCGCCAGAAAGAAAATGAATAGCATTTCGCCGTTCATATCCGGCCATCATACACGGCATTCCGACTCCTTGTAAGGTGGAAACCGGCGGGGATTTGGGGTAGATCTTACTTTGGCGGCCTCAGTTCGGATTGGATCAGGGAGGCCGAAGAAATTGCGAAGCCAAATAGGTAAACTTGGCATCTGAATGAGAGAAGCGGGTCTCAATTTCGGAACACAGCATCGCGCCGTACTAACCAACTTCGTCGCGAAACTGCTATACTATTGTGAAATCAAGGGTTGTAGCTTTCCCAAGGTCAAGGCGCAACAAAACATTCAGGCAACGCTCATGGGCAGGGCAAAAAAGGAATCAACAATGGCAGGACGCTCCCGTCGCTCACCGATCTTAGTTTTTCTCGTTATTCTGACTTGCGGCTTTCTTGGAGTGGTATTCGGACGAACCGGATCAGCTCCGGCGAGTGGCGACACGGATATGCGCGATTCTGTGCGTACCTTCGCGCAGGTTTACAGCGTCATTGAGCAGAACTATGCGGACAAACTGGATGCTGACAAGGCAATATACGACGGCGCGATTCCAGGTATGTTGCGCGTACTCGATCCTCACTCGAACTTCTTCGATCCGAAACAATATTCGGCTCTGCAAGAGGAGCAGCGCGGCCGTTACTACGGCGTGGGCATGCAGGTGGGGCCTCGCAATAATCGGGTAATCGTCATTGCGCCATTTGCCGGCGCGCCCGCTTACCGAGCCGGAATTCGTCCCGGGGACATCATTGCGGCGGTCGACGGAAAGCCCACCGACAACATGACGACGAGCGACGTTGCTGATCTGCTCAAGGGACCAAAAGGCACTACTGTCCGCATCTCAGTCTTGCGTGAAGGCACCGTGAAGCCTTTGGAGTTTTCGGTGGTGCGTGACGAGATTCCGCGCTACTCCGTCGATCTCCATTTTATGATTCGCCCCGGCATCGGCTATTTGCACATCAGCGGCTTCCAGGAGACAACCGATCAGGAAATTACGGCCGCGCTGGACGAAATGGGAGAGCTCAAAGGCCTGGTTCTGGATTTGCGCAACAACCCCGGCGGCCTGCTTAGCGAAGGCGTCAGCGTTGCAGACAAGTTCCTCAAGAAGGGGCAGGTCATCGTCAGTCATCATGGCCGCAACTCACCGGAGAAGGTCTACCGTGCAGCTCATGGCAGCACCAAGGATTATCCGATCGTGGTCATGGTGAACCACGGTACGGCTTCTGCCGCAGAGATCGTCTCAGGCGCAATTCAGGATCACGATCGCGGATTGATTGTCGGGGAAAGTACGTTCGGCAAGGGACTGGTACAGACGGTTTACCGCCTGAGCGAAAATACGGGGCTGGCCCTGACTACCGCCAAGTACTACACCCCGAGCGGACGCCTGATTCAGCGTGACTATAGCGGCGTGTCGCTTTATGACTACTATTACAACCGCAATGCCAACGATAACTCTATTAATGGCGTGAAGCAGGACGATGCCAATCGCGAAGTCAAGCTTACCGACAGCGGACGCACCGTCTATGGCGGTGGCGGAATTACGCCGGATGTAAAGTTCCCGCCAATTAAGGCAAACAAGTTTCAGGAAGAGTTGCTGCGCAAATACGTTTTCTTCAACTTTTCGAAACGTTATTTGATCAAACATGAAATCAATAAAAACTTTCAGGTGGACGAGGCGGTCATGCAGGATTTCCGCAATTTCCTGACGGATGCCAAACTGCCCTACACGGAAAAAGATCTGGCGGATAACATCGAATGGGTTCGTTCCAGCATCAAGAGCGAGCTGTTCGTGGGCGCCTTCGGACAGCAGGAGGGATTGCGCGTACAAGCCGAGTCCGATCCCAACGTGCTCAAGGCTCTTGAACTGATGCCCAAGGCCAAGGAACTCGCGGACAACGCCCGCAAAACCATTGCCGAACACAATCAGGCGCGGTTGGCCGCAAAGGGAAATCAAGAATAACCAAAGGACATTGCAGCAATAAAGAAGGGCTCCGCGACGGGGCCCTTCTTTATCGCTCAGCTAAAAAGACCCTTTACTTGCTCTCGCTGGGCTCCAGTACGAATACCAATCCTGCATCAACGGTGGTCTGTCCTTTCACAAATGAGGACACTCCGCGCTGGAAGAAGTTCTGATTCGAGCTGTCGTGCCGGTACTCCAGCCGGGACAGAAGGTGTCTGGCAAGTTTCCGCTCGATGGTTGCCGTGATCTCGTTCATGTGCTGAGCTTTGCCCGTGGTAAATCCGTCATGGTCGTTAAAGTACTCATAGCGCGCTGCCACGGCCAGCTTAGGATTGAAGGCATATCTTGCGTAGCCCGCGATGCCGCTCCAGTCGACCGGTTTGCGCGTGGTCACCAGCATGTTTTCTCGGCCATAGTCAAAGTTCGCCTGCAGCGACAGCTTTGAATTCGGATTGAAGGCTACAACAGTGTCAGTAAGATGACGTGAGGAACCGTTGTAGCTGGTCTGTTCGGGGCCGCCGAGATAGGTCTCCGTTATCGATAGTTTTTTCGTAACATGCCAAGCGACACTGGCGCCGCCAGTCTTGCCGGTATTGTTGTCAACCAGGCTGTTCCAGCCGTTCACTGCGAAACCCGTAATCGACAACTTGTCATTAAACGTGTACTTTGCTCGGGCGCCAAAGTGGTAGAAGGGAACCGCGTAATAGAACAAGAGGCCGCGGGAGTAGTTCCAGTTTTCGCTGGTTTCTATCACTTCCGCGCCTGCGGGAGTAACGAATTTACCGACATCCAACTGCAGACCCTTTCCGACTGGAATGAGATAAGACAAGTATCCCTCCTTGAAATACTGCGCAAATCCAAGTCCGGCCGGATCGGTTCCGTTTACCACATTCATGGCCTGGCCAAATCCCATTGAAAAGCGGAATCCGAGCGGATCGCTTTTCTTGGGTGCTTTGTCCAACTGAAATGAAATCAGGTTCAGTGCGAACTGATTGTTATTTGATTGGAACGGCTCTGTGACAGTACCTCCCGCAGGATGGTTGGCGTTATATCCGTAATAAACGTCGGCAGCTGCGGTTAGAGTTACACCGCCGAGCACACTGTTTATTGCGGCCATGGGATTCGCAGCCTCGGAAGCTTCTGAAGTATGCTCGGCTGCGGCAGTTCGCGTGTGCGTTCCAGCTGCCGTGTGGGTTTCAGTTGCCATGATCGTTGCAGTTGGCGTCGCAGTGTGCGCGGTCGTCGCGGCTGATGCTGTGGTGGCGGCAGTTCTCTTCAGTGCGTCTAGTTCCACTCGAACCGCCTCTAGCTGCTTCTCCAGGGCTGCGATCCTTGCGTCAACATCGGAACTGGAAGCTTCGGCTGCAAATCCAGCAGGTACAGTGGATGCGAGGAACATTAACACCAGCGCCGCCGAACGGAGGCGTTTCATGGTCATGTTGTTCTCCTGTTTTGCGTCAATCAGCCAGGGGCAAAAGTGATCGGCAAAAATGTTAAGGGGTGACGCGAGAGTAGCTTGACTTACTCTGAAATGCCAATTTCTTTTCTTTATTGCGACGATAACGTAAGGTTATGTTGGCTTTCTGGGAGGGAATACAGACTCCTGTATATTTACGCGCGACACGGTTACGAAGATGAGCCTTGCCCATCAAGCCATCTTCATCAGGCTCCTATGCGGCATTCACATGTATGGCAGGCTCACCCGCGCTGTGTGGGCGCTGAGCAAGCGCCTCGACCGCCACCGTCCTCTGCTGTCTTGGATGAAGGGGTGCGGGCAATATGCGAGATTCTCCATGAGGTTGGGGCAAATTGACTACTGCTCAGCCACTGTCATTTCATAGTGGCAAAGCAGTCGCCAAGCAGTGCCCGTACAGTAATTGTTGAAACGTCCTGAAAATACAGGGATTACGCGGAAAAAGCACCAGGGATTTCGCGGAAGCTAAGAATAGAATGGATTCTTATTCCGCTCCTAGCGGAGCGGCAAATCCATCTCCAGGAAAAGATGGTAAAGTAAAAGGATATTCGGAAGCGTTTCAAAAGAGAGTAGTACGAAGATTATTGATATGTTAAAAACCTAATACAAGGGAGAAATTGTATGCTTGGTATTGCGCTTGTATTCGCGGCTGTAATCATGGTATTTGGTGTAAGTAAACTACACCTGAATAAGTAGAGCGTGTTTCAAAAATAGGTAAGGCCTCAAGTCAGGTACTTACGTCTGAGGCAGCTTAGCTGGTGAGCTTCTGTCATGAAGAATCGGCAGAAGCTGATGACGGATGCGCAATGGGAACTGATCGAGCCGTTGCTCCCTAGGCCGAAGATGCGCCGGGACAGGCGTGGCCGGCCGCCGGCCCCCAACCGGGCCT
>PJLO01000021.1 GCA_003010405.1 Acidobacteriota bacterium
TTCCGGCGGACTACTTTTACTCCGCCGCAGAACGCCGCTCCCGCGGCGTACTGTGGCCTATTTTTGCTCCGGCGCTTACACCGCTTTGCGGGACCAGCGCACAGCCTCGGCTTCATCCTTCGGTACGCCTCTGCCGTTGTCATACATCACGCCAAGGTTGAATTGAGCACCTGCATGTCCCTGCTCAGCCGCTTTGCGGGACCAGCGTACAGCCTCGGCTTCATCCTTTGGAACGCCGCTGCCCATGGCATACATCGCGCCAAGGTTGAATTGAGCACCTGCGAGTCCCTGCTCCGCGGCCTTGCGGTACCAGCGCACAGCCTCGGCATCATCCTTCGGTACACCTGCGCCGTTGCCATACCTCACGCCAAGAGTGAACTGAGCCGTGGCATCTCCCTGCTCAGCTTGTTTGCGGAGTTCAGCAAGGGACTGGCCTGTGTTTTGAGCGGCTATCTGAGTGCTGAGCGAGAGGATCAGAAGGACAGGCAGAAGCCAGCGAAAGGAACAAACAGAGAATTGCAACGCGGCACCTCGTGGAACTTTAGGAGTGATAAAAAAACAGGCACCATCTTCTCAACTCGACAGCAAAAGTGGAAATTTTTTCGGGCGGGGGTACCTTCTCCGTACCCTTCCACCTCATCGCCTTCCGAAGCCATTTTGTGCGATTCCGGTAGCTCTGCTAGCCCATCGAAGAGGTTTTTCTACAGCTACAAAAGGGGAGTTTCCCGGCGCGCGCGAGACTAACGCCCGTCCAGAGCGGAACACCTAGAAAAAAACTGTGTTTTCCGAAGGTTTTGCGGCACCTATAAAAAGGGGAGCTTCTTGGCCATTACGCGCGAGGGGAACACACTTCCAACTTTCTAACTGGGCGTGGTGGAAGCACTGAATGGGAATGGCAAAGTCCGGTTTCGTGTTCTTGGGTTTTTGCTAGGCTGGGCGGCGAAGTTTCGGTCGCTTAGTTGAATGCAGAGAAGCTGAACAGCTTGCCCTCAATTACGGCAGCAATGATATGGAAAAAGGGCGGGTTGTTTAACCCGCCCTTCTCTTTGACCGCCCTCAAAAAGTCCGCGGCGTTTCTCTTTGACTGTGGCCAAATGAGCTTTTCAGCTCTAGTTGGTGTCTGCACTCCAACTTCCTTGCAGATACTCAACCACTTATTGCGATGCCGAGGCGAAGAATAAGGTTGCTACATATTCTAAAAAATCCGGGTGCAATGTCCGATAGAAGACGAGAGTCTCCTGCATTCTTGGAGAGCGTCTTACGAAGGCCAGCGTAGAAATGCTAGCCCTCTAGACAAAAGGCTGCAATTACCCATCGAAGAGGTTTTTCTACAGCTACAAAAGGGGAATTTCGGGAGAAGTTAACGCGCCCGCGCGAGGGCATCGCCATTCCCACTTCGAAAGAATCCTAAAGTCTCATCCGCTCCTTAAGCCCTGGGACGCGCCGCCCCCTCACTTGCTCTCAGCAACTTCTTGGATAGGGCATCCTGAAACTGAGCGGTTGGGTGTGTTTCCGCCCATTCGCGGCAACGCGCCGGAACTTCCAGGCGCTTGGCGGGTGTCAGTTTAGCTTCTCCTTTGTCACGAATTACTCTGGCAACGATTTCGCAATCTGACCCCAAACTGTATCCATTCCTCATCCGTGTATCGGAACGCAACCGGGTGCGGAGTGACTATGAACACGGTGCGACCACTAACCGTCATGTTGTCTGAATCGAAACTGCGTCCCGCTATTCTTTCCCACGTAGGGAGCAATCGTTTCGCCGAACTATAGAGAACCACAAACGTCGGCTGGTGCTTTTCTACCATCTCTCGTACATGCTCAATCCGGGGAATCGTAAAAAGGGATTGCTGTACGTTCTTGGATTGCTGCTGGGACGCCGTTGGAGATACTTCAATTACACAGGTCTCCCCCGTTTCACTTCTCGAACCCCAACGTTCGGCTTGGTACTGTTTCAATCGCTCGGTCGAAATATCTCGTTTCTCGAACGCGAAAAGCAGCAGCATCAACCGTCGCCATGTAGGTTGAAGCGCAAAGGGTGGAGTTTGGAACCGTGTGTACCCAAACTTCGGGTGCAGGTGATGTTTCCGGCAATCTAGCAGTTCACCGCCCCCGAGTTCCTGCCATGCAAGCATCGGAGCTTCGGCATTCTTGCCCCCGGGTTCGATGCCAATGAACCAGAACGGAGCTTCCCATCTGCCATAGCCGTACCATCCCTCGGACATTCGCTGCCGAAGTTGGAGATTATCGAATTCTTGAATTGGACTCACGGTGGTTCCTTTGCGCGAATCTCGTCACCCGTTACGGCTCTAATTTCACCAGGCGTGCTGTCATCGGGTCATAGACGTATCCGGTAATTGTTCCATCCTTGATACGTTCAACGGCCTCATTGATTACAAAAAGCGGAACAAGGAACCACTCTTGCGGTTTGATGGGGTTTCCAAAGCGGTCGCGGATTTCCAAGTCCAACTTTGCGCTTCCGAATACTCGATGGATGATGTTCTCCAGCTTGACGCGATTCACGTTGTAGAGCCCATACGTCGCGATGACCTCCACGTCGGCCATCAGGAACGTTGGGTCTAACTTTGCATTCGCAATCCGTGCTTCAACTTTGCCACCTGTAACGCCAATCTTGTGCAGAACCTCGCGGTGCGCGGCAATCTCCGGCTGCTCGGACTTGCTTCTCAGAACATAAATCGTGCCGCTGGCGAGGTCGTCTTCCGCTGGCTCCTGAGCGAAGAGTGGGCCGAGGTCTGGGTTCGTAATGAGACGAGCGGCCTCATCTCGATGAAGCGCACGCTGGAACGAGCGCATCAATAAATCGCTTTCGGTGCCATTGTCGTAGATGACGCGAAGACGGCTATCGCGTCGGTCGTACTGAGTCTTGAAATCCTTCCCAACCTCAGCGATGTACGCAATCTGCCCATGAAGAATAAAGAACTGATTATCATGAATCTCTTTGAGGCTAAGCTCATCAAGCTTCTGAATCGGCAACGCTCGTCTTACTGAGTCCTTCAACTCCCGCTTGACGCGCTCGAAGGTGGGCCTGAACTCTTCGAAGTTTTCACAAGCAGTACGGTTCGCAATCTCCTCAGCGGCGCGTTTATCGACAGTCTTACGCACATGCCGAAGCTCGGTGATGTCGGTGGAGCCAGTAGCACCTTCGAGTTCGGCACGCAATTCGTCAAGGTCAGGTTCACCATCCCCCACTGAAGACTCCGCAGACTCGGAGAGAAGTCCCTGATGGTCGAGCGGAGAAAGCAGATTGTGGAACTCCTGCCGCATCCTGAGGCGTTCAAGCCGTACTGCGTAAAGCCGTTCAAAGATGTCTTTATCTTCTCCGTGCCGTGGCACATGGCCATGGCTGCTGACGAAGCGTTGAATCTCCTCAAAACCGGCGATTACGCGCTCATCCATGGCGGAGCGTTCGCGCTTCTTCTCCGGCTCAGCGTAGACTTCGAGTTCAGCCCGGAGGTCATCCAGATTGAAATCAGGCATATCGCCCCTCTTTATCAAAGCGCACAAAAGCCACAGCCCCTTCTGCCATTTTGCGCTCCCACGGGTCTTGGGATGTGAGCGATGGGAACCGATTATGCTCTTTTTTGAAGCGAGAGGCACGTTTGGCAAGGTCAAGTGCCTCTTCAGGCGTCAAAGCAGTACGCTTTGCCGATATCGCCGCTGCGACATGCTTTAGGCTTTCCTCGCTCATGGTCTTGGCCAGGATTGCGTAAGCTTCCCCAAAAGGATTGATGCGGTCAATCAGGTCGATGTCGAGTTCACGTACATCCATCGCAAACCGACGCACGCCGTCAATCAGAGCCGTGTTCACGCTCACTTCAGTGGTATTGCCGCCGCTAAGCTGCTTCGCCCTTTGCGTGAAGTTGAGCGCAGCGATTGCGTGCTGGCGAACTGCCTCTTGATCTTCAGCAGTAAGCTCGGGATATTTCTGTTTAACGATAGCTCCCATGCGCATCTGCGTTAGCTCTTCTGGTACAAGCTCTTCATCGAACATCCCGCGCTCAATGTTCGTTTTGTCCTGCACAAAGGCGGCTATCACTTCATTCAAGTCTTCTTGGCAGATGCGGGTCGCTTCCTTGCTCTGTGGCAGGGCTAGTCCTTTAATCTCAATCTGAATTGCCCCGGTCTGCTCATTCACGCCGATATTGCACTTGTTCTCAGAGTAGCCCCCTTCGCCATACTGGAATCCGGGTGTCGCTTGGTTCTCAGGGTGCTTGGGACGGAACTCAAAGCGTGGCGCGAGAACCTGTTCCATGAGCAAGCTGGCGGCAATGGCCTTAAGTGTGTCGTTGACTGCCTCGGTGACGTCGTCCTCAGATGCATCCGGTTCAGCAATCAGGTTGGTGAACCGGGCGCGAGTCTTTCCTTTGGCATCGCGGGTGACTCGTCCAATGATTTGCACGATTTCCGTGAGGCTGGAGCGATAGCCAACCGTCAAGGCGTGCTCGCACCAAATCCAGTCAAAGCCTTCTTTGGCCATGCCGAGCGCGATGATGATGTCCACATGGTCACGGTTGAACTTTTGAGTGGGGTCTTTCAACGCGCTTACCACGCGGTCACGCCTCGTCGGGTCATCGTCCACAAGGTCGGCAATACGCAGAATCTTCCCGCTTGGAGTCTGCACAAGCTGAAAACCCGTTGCAGGGTCGGTAGCTTGCCACTTACCCAACTCCTCGATGATGTGCTCGACTTCCTTAAATTTGTCCTTGGTGCTGTCCTTCGAATTCACATTCGGAATGTGGACAATCGTCTTTTGTGCCGGGTCAAGCACACTCAGAATCTCGTCTGCGTATGAGCCACTGTAGAAGTAATAGCCGATGTCGAGTTGCTTCAGGTACTCGTAGCCGTTCAACTGCTCGTAATACGTGTAGGTGACGGTTTCGAATTTGCTCTCATCCACCGGATTGAGGATGGCCTCGGCATCGCCACGGAAATACGAACCAGTCATGGCAACGATATGCACTTTGTCCCTTGCGAGGAACTGGCCAAGGTAGGTGCCGAGAATATTCTCCTCGTTCGCCGCAACATGGTGGAACTCATCGACGGCAATCAGGCGGTCGTCAAACTTCTCGATGCCATATTCGTTGACGGCAAAACGGAATGTCGCATGTGTGCAGACCAGAATCTTGTCCGTGCTTTCGAGGAACGCGCCGACAGCCTTGACCTTGCCGCCATTCTCGGTGCCGGGGGCATCGCAGAGGTTCCACTTGGGCTCGACATGCCAATCCGAAAAGAAGCCGAAGTCCGATAGCGGCTCATCGTTGAAGCTGGCTCCGATGGAGCGTTCCGGCACCACGATGATGGCTTGCTTGATGCCCTGGTTTTCGAGCTTGTCGAGTGCGACGAACATCAAGGCACGGCTCTTGCCCGAGGCTGGCGGAGACTTGATTATCAGGTACTGCTCTCCGCGCTTCTCAAAGACGCGCTCCTGCATCGGCCTCATGCCGAAAGCATTCACCTTGGTCGTGGAGCCGTTCGCAGCGTAGGAAACTGAGACTGTGGGAATCGTCTTCGCTTCGGTCGTTGTCATGCGCGTGCCTACTCTTTTCCTTCCTGTCCATCGCAACTAAACCTGTCGTGAATCACTGGTGCAAAGAAACTGTCCCGTACTTCCTGCCGCTCTTCATTTTGGAACAGGAACTGAGGTGCTTACCGTAAGTCTGAAAGAAGTCGTCAGGTTCTAGTGCCTCAAGCACTATTTCGTTACCTTCTCTCCTGAACGTAAGGATTTTGCCGTCATAGCATTCGTATCCATACTGTTCAGGTATTGGCAAAGTCAGTTTTTCCATCTCGTTGTTGCCGAAGCGCAATCTCCGCTCGGCAATCTCACCGTCGGGCGTCTTGATATTCAGGGTTCCTAAAACGCTATTGCGCTTTGGGTCGTGAACCTTCTTCACGCCAAGGTAGACATGCGACCCTTTTGGAAGGTCAAATTGGTTCCCCGGCTTGTCTTCTCCCCTGTTCTTGGTCACGTAGCCAACATCAATCCAAAACAGAGATGCGACTTCCGCGTGGTCTCCATTCCCCGAGCCAAATACGGTTGGCTCGATTATCTCCGCATATCGAGTTTGATAGTCATGCAGAACCTCTTCCAGAGGAGTTGCCTTTTCCCACAACTCCTCTAGCGTGGTGATTAGAGCGGTTCCTCGCTTGTGGCTGACTTGCGAATAATCGACGACGCACCCTGCCTCAATTCCCGACGTTAGGCCAGAAGCAGAGAGGTTTCCAGAGCCGACAATCTGCTGACACGGATAACCGTTCTTTTGAAGTGTCAGGGCTGTCTTCAAGTGAAAGACAGCCCTTGGAATGAAAGCTTTGGACTGAACGACATATTTGCCGTCGTGAATCCGAATTGCGCTCTTCCCTATTTCATTTAGTTTCTGGAGGGCCGTGGGTTGAGTACGGCCATAATCGAACCCGAATAGCCAGCGACAATCACGTGATTTCCCGAAGTCGTTCTTAAGTTGTGTGCGGATTTGAGCAACCCCTGAGTCGGTGACATACGCGAATGCTGCAAAAGAATTGAACTTGTTCCCGGCCAGAATTTGCTTCCAATGCGCAAGGGTCGATTGCTGATTCTGAATCTGAATAAATGGCTTCACTTGATAGCCCTCTGTTTGTCGTAAAGTGCAAACAGCTTCTCCAGTCTTTCAGTGTCGTTCTTGAACCGGCGACCGATGCAGATACGTTCAAGAACCTCGTCGTTTCTGTCATGTGCATGGCGCAAATCATCGGGCATTTTATCGGGGTCATAGAGGTGGGCAATGGTAGCCGGGTAGTGCGCTTCTCGTGCCAAGAGGATGTCCTCGGCACATCGCGTCAGGTCGGCCTTGTTCTTCTCTGTCAAAGCTGGTATCGGGAACGTGTTCCAGCCTAGGGTATTGGAGTAGCGGAAATCTGTCTTCAACTTGCCGCAAACGGTCGCAATCCAAACGAGGTGCAAACGCGAAGCGATGAGAGCCATGTTCCAGAGCGGGGCGTCGTACAGAGCAAACAAAAGGTCGCTTGCAATCGTGTCTCCCTCCTGCAAGTCAACTGGAATATATGGCCTTCTCTCCGACGAGACCTTCGCAACCAACAGGGAATGCTTTTTCGCAGTTCCCGCTATCTGAACGAAGCGGTAAGGGCGAGATGCGAAGTCACGGGTCGAACTCGCATCACTTGCCAGGCGGAATTGCTTTACGTTCTGTAACACGCCGCTCAAGTACGGGTGCTCACTGGCAAATTTGGCGTCGTCGTCTTCGAGCCAAATGCACCATCTCAATTTGCCCTGAATCATTTCTTCTGACCCGAGATATGGGCGAATGAATCTGTCTAGCTCTGGATACTGCCTCAAGACCACCCCTCTCTCATCCGTGCTAAGGAGAAGGTTCCCTCCGTCTCGCGGCATGTTGCCGAACAACATTTGAGAACCGGAGCGGAGAGGAGCACGCAATGGCTCTATCATGCAATTCGCACCGGACACTAAATATGCGTTAATGTACGGAACACTGCGCTCAACATACGCACCATCTTCACTGATTGAGAAAATACGGCGTACCCCACGATATTGACGGGCAATTCCAACTATAGCGACGGTCACCCCTGCGTTGTGACTGGCAAGGTTTGCCCATTTGAAAGATGTGTGAGCAAAGCAAATCTCATGGCCGCTATTGAAGATATGAGGCCACAGAATTGGAACTTGAAGCCCTTGACAGATGGAGTTCGTGGAAACAAAGGCTGCGACAGTGTTGGTGTGCGTTCCGTACTCGGCAGCCTTCAGAAACCAACCAGCGACATAATCTAAGGATTTCCAGCCAGAAGTATACGTGTGAAAAATATGTTGCAGTTCACTCTTTTGCTCATTAGATTGCCACTTTGAACCAAGATACGGTGGGTTTCCGCAAATGTACGTTTCGCCACCTTCATTCTCGAAGTCAATCTGTGCCTGTTCCAAGGGCGTACTGAACAAGTCTTCCGCTTGCAGCTTTACTCCCGTGCCCGTTGGGGGGCATATGCTCAGCCAATCCAGCCTCAGTGCATTACCGCACGTAATCCAGTTTTGACGGTCGAGCGGCAAGAACTCTGCCAATGCAAGTGCGTGTCCGCGATAGAGCACGTCGCACTGGTACTCCGCAATGACTAACGCAAGCCGCGCCACCTCAGCCGGGAAATCACGAATCTCGATACCGCGAAAATTCGTCTTGGGAATGACAGAGCGTTTCTCCGCCTCACCACGCCGCTTGTTGATTTCCGCCTCGATGGCACGCATCTCCTTGTAGGCGATGACAAGGAAGTTTCCCGAGCCGCACGCCGGGTCAAAGACGCGGATACGCGCCATGCGATTCCGCAGGTTCAGGAGCATTCGCGGGTTGCCGTCAGCCTCTGCCAGCTTCTCCCGAAGGTCATCGAGGAAGAGCGGGTTGAGCACCTTGAGGATGTTCGGCACGCTGGTATAGTGCATCCCGAGTTGGCGGCGGTCATCCTCGTCGGCGTCCTCTGCAACGGCCTGAATCATGGAGCCGAAGATGTCGGGATTGATTTTTTGCCAGTCGAGGTTGCCGATGTGCAGCAGGTAAGAACGGGCGATTCGGCTGAAGCGTGGCACGTCGAGATTGCCAGAAAACAATCCACCGTTCACATAGGGAAAGCCGATAGCCCACCGAGGAATGTTGGCCGCAGCCCTGTCTTCAATCCGTGTATTCATGGCGAGGAAGAGCGTCTGAATCACTTCATGAGTGTTGGACGAATCCCTTTCGCTCATCTGCTCGACCGTGCTGGTAAACAGGCCGTTGTTGAAAATCCCTGTGTCCTCGGCAAAGAAACAGAAAATCAACCTCGCCATGAGGTGGTTCATGTCATGGAGGCGTTCGCCTGTCCCCCAATCGGGGTTGTCCTTCCGCAGTTCCACATAGAGGCGGTTCAGGCGGCTGGTAGCACGGATGTCGAACGAGTTCTCGGTGATTTGCCGTACCGTGGAGATTCCAGCAAGAGCGAGGAAGAAACCGAAATGGTCGGGGAAGTCCTTGTAGGCGCATGCGACCGTCTCGCCGTTGGTCAACTCCTCGGACTCAAAATCCACGCCGTCGGTGGCCAGAATGAACTTCGCCTTGGCCTTGGCTGTGGCAGGGCTCTCCCGCAACGCGGTCAGCGTCTGCGTCACTTCACCAACGTTGCACGTGGCAATGTGGATGTTGTTGGTCTGGAGAACGCCGCCGAGGTCGGATTTGTTGGACGCACCTGCGCGGAGACGCTTGATGGTCGTCTCCTTGTTGCCAAAGGCTTCGAGGAAGGCGTATGGAAAGTTCTCTGGATTAAACGGCTGCTCGGCAAGCTCCGAAACAGCCTGTTCAATTTCGACGGCGTTCAACGGTACATCCCTCCTTGCTCAACTGCCAGAACCAGCTATAGCTTCCATCCGAAGGAGCCCAGCGGCGACCGCTGCCGACCTGCAATAGTTCCTTCTCAGTCAAAGCAAACATGTGGTCGGCATAGCGCAGGAAAATGAGCCCAAATACCGGGACGGAATACTGCGATGGCTTCCGCTTGGAATTAGCCCGGAGGTTATCGGCGGCGTCCCAAAGACGCTTTTCGAGTTCGGAATCATTGTTTGCCATCGAAATTGAGGACCTAAACTGCTGATTTTATCAGGGTGGCCGGACCAAATCGGAAAATCTGCTGAGCTTTTACAAGAGGGTCAGAGTGGTACGATTTCCTCGTTCAAGAATGAAGCTGTGCGCTGAAGCAGGGAGCGCATTCAGTAAGCTAATTTCCTGATCTTGTACACGCGGAAATAGTCAGGGGGTCCAAACGATGAGCGACGAACTTTCGCGGCATATTCAAGTTATCTCGTGAGTGATGAGGTTGCCGAGAGACCAGGTGTGTTTACAGCAACTTGGGCGAATAATCAACAGGTTTTTCCACACTACAGGGTCTCCCACCCCAAATAGCTGAATTAAGCTTTCTTTGATGGAGGATCGAAAGATTTGGTCGAATATCAAAACGCAATGAGCAGCAAGGGAGCAAGCGCATATGTGGGTTGCAGCGAGGCAAGTCTCCGCTTGTGGCGGAGTAAGGGGCAAGGACCGCGCTACTTCCGCGCTGGCAAGCTCGTGCGCTATCGCAAGACTGACTTGGATTCGTGGATCGAAGCGCGTCTCAATGAACCAGAGCGCAAAGGAGACGGGTCCTGAGATTTGACGGGGCCGCTAAGACTGTGACGGGTCTTGCGGCCTTATATCAGCTCCGGCGTGATTAGCACCTGGCCTTTACCCGAGGCTCAATTCTAACCCGCCGGAACTTCATTTCACAAACTTATCGACGGATTGTTGCGGCGCAGGACCAAGACTGCCCACGCATTCGCACCCGTTTGTCTTCACTGCCCCAAGACAGAGCCGCGCCTTTGAGCGCCGGAGAGTGAATGAAAGCAAGTTCCATCTCAGAAGCGAAGCTGAAAAGAGCAATAACAAAATCCAACGTGCATCTTCCAGAATGCCCCAGTGCAGACATCAGAAGCTCATGCTTGTCGCCATTCGTGGATCCCACTGAACAGCTGGTGCGGTCCGGCGTCAACGGACAAGGGACGGGCCGCCAATGAGCATTCGACACATCACAGCAGTGTTTCAGTATCCGCATTATCGCGGCAGTGAGCGGCTTGTCCTGCTTGCGCTGGCTGACTATGCCAATGATGCCGGAGTATGTTTTCCCAGTGTCAAGGCACTTGCCGCAAAGGTCCGGCTTGGTGTCCGGCAAACCCACAAAGTCCTGAGCACGTTGCGTCGGGACGGGGCCATTTCCGTTGAGTCCGGCAGCGGCAGGCATATAGTCAACCGTTACCGCCTAAACCCTGACAAGTTTACGGTGAACCGCAATTCGCTGAACCCGGCAACACTGAATTCGGATGTGCAATTTACCGGCGTTTTTTGTAGCACTGTAACAGCGGAGGCGGAATGAGCACGACCGTTGAACAGGTTCTTCGGCTGGCGGCGCGTGGCTGGCGTCTCTTTCCGGCAAGAGCACGCGGCAAGGATCCCATGGTGGTTGATTGGCCTCATCAAGCTACCAGCGACGAACAGTGCCTTCGCTTCTGGCTTAAAAGATTTTCGGGCTGCAACTGGGGGCTGGTCACGGGACCAGATTCCGGCGTATTCGTGCTGGATGTGGACGGCGAAGAGGGCGAGGCGGCACTGCAGGAATTCGTAAACCGCTATGGCGCCGAGTGGACAAACACTCTTATCGTAAAGTCCGCGCGTGGAGCCCATCTATATTTTCAGTACCCCGATGGGATCTTCGTGGGCAACAGCGCCTCGAAGCTCGCGCCTGGATTAGATGTGCGTGGCAAGGGCGGCTATATCATCGTTCCACCATCGGTGCATCCGAGCGGCCATGTTTACCAATGGGGTGATGCTGGTGAGACCGTGCAAATCGCGCTTGCCCCAGAGTGGTTGCTTGAACTTATCGCCACACCTATCGATGCAGTCAAGCGGGCAAAAGAGGAACGCGGTGAACCGATCCCAGAGGGGCAGCGCAACTCACGACTCACTTCTATTGGCGGTGCGCTGCGCCGGTACGGCGAAACATGCGAGGGAATCGAGGCGGCATTGCAAGGGCTGAACGCGGCCCGCTGTCGTCCGCCGCTCGCCCCGGCTGAGGTTCGCAGCATTGCTCGATCCGTGTCACGGTATCAACCGGCTTTGCAGAAGATTGGGAGCCGAGAGCGCACAGGCACAACTCTCCTGCTTTCCTCCGAACCGGCACTGCTTCTGCCACGTTTTTCCGAAGAAGCGCTCGCCCTATCATTTGCCGAGCAGCACGCGCAAGATCTGCGGTTTGTGAATGGGTGGGGCCGCTGGATGTGTTGGGACGGTATGCGTTGGCAAGAGGATTCCACTCTTGCCGTATTCGATCGAGTGAGAGCGCTGTGTCGCTACGCAAGTGCCGAGTGCAATGGCGATCAGCGCGCAATGATTGCAGGACGGTTGGCATCTGCGGCGACCGTAGCAGCCGTGGAACGGCTCGCTCGTGCGGATCGCCGTCTTGCGGCAACTATCGATCAATGGGATGCGGACGTATGGCTGCTTAATACACCGGCCGGGACTGTTGACCTGCGAGATGGCAGCTTACACGAACATCGACGCGAACAGCACTTGAGTAAATTGACGGCGGCGAGCCCAGGAGGAGATAGCCCGATATGGCTGAAGTTCTTGGATCAGATCACGGCTGGCGATGTTGATTTGCAGATGTACCTGCAGCGCGTCGCGGGCTATTGCTTGACAGGTTCGATCCGAGAACATGCCATTTTCTTCCTGTATGGGACGGGTGCTAACGGAAAGTCCGTGTTCCTTTCTACGATCGCTGGCCTGCTCGCAGATTACTCCAAAGCAGCCCCGGCAGCGGCATTTACAGCAAGCAACACGGAGCAGCATCCCACCGAGGTGGCAGGACTGCGCGGAGCTCGTTTTGTCACAGCTATTGAAACAGAAGAGGGCCGCTGGTGGGCCGAGGCAAAAATCAAGTCCCTCACTGGCGGTGACCCGATTCCTGCGCGTTTCATGCGGCAGGATTATTTCCAGTACATTCCGCAGTTCAAGCTGATTGTGGCCGGGAATCACAAACCGGGACTGCGTTCCGTAGACGAATCCATACGGCGGAGACTGCACCTCATTCCGTTCTCCGTCACTATTAGCGAGCAGGAAAGAGATCCAAATCTGATCGAGAAGCTTAGGGCTGAGTATCCAGGCATTCTTCAGTGGGCAATTGAGGGCTGCCTTGCATGGCAGAGCGGAGGTCTAAGACCACCTGCTGTTGTTCGCCTTGCCACGGCCGATTACCTGGCGGAAGAAGATGCCATCGGGCGATGGATTGAAGACCGCTGCTGCTGCACGGATCGAGCAGCGTGGACGCCCGGCGCTGAGCTGTTTTCTGACTGGCAGAACTGGTGCGAACAGACTGGCGAGCGAGAGGGAACACAGAAGCGACTCACGCAAGTACTTCAAGCACGAGGTTTTTCTCAGAGTAGACAAGGGGCAAAGGGAACTAGAGGACTTCTCGGCATTGCCCTGCGCAGAGCTCTGACACATCCGACACATGAATCTGTTTCTGGTGTTACACGCGCGTGACCCCGAATAAAGGAATAACTGTCGGAAGTGTCAGTCTTGGCTATATGAAATTGTGAAATGCGATTGTATTGCGGTTACCGTAACCGCTGCTCACTTCCAAAGCGTTGAGCGGCAAAGACGAAATTGGAGCGTTGACACGATGTTGACAGATAACCAGAGTTTCGAGGTTCTGGATGCAAGCGAACTGGCGAAACGTTGGCGTGTTCCGGTGAGTTGGGTTCGCGAGCACACCCGCGACCGCGCCTCCGATCCGATTCCTACTGTGAGGCTGGGCCGCTATGTGCGTTTTGAATGGAACAGCCCTGCACTACTCAAGTGGTGGGGTAATCGGCGCAAGTAAATTGATTCACTTTTCTCTTGACTAACGTACCGCTAGGCGAGATAGTACCGCACATGAAGAAGAACCCGAACGCGGTAGCACTCGGAAAGTTGGGCGGGAAGGCGCGGGCAAAGAACTTGTCCGCATCCGAACTGTCTGCCATCGGCAAAAAAGCCGCTGCAGCGCGAAACGCTGGTCTCTCGCCTGCGGAGCGGAAACGAATCGCCAAACTCGCTGTCGCAGCACGCGAGCAAAAGCGCAAACAAGCACAAGAGAAAGGAAAACAACCATGAGACGAAAACGCCAGCAAGCAGGAACGATCTTCAAGGCGCGCAACTTTTGGTATGTCCGCTATTTTGAGGATCGGGTTGAGAACGGCGCTGTAAAGCACGCGAGGGTTGCCAAGCAGATTGGCCCAGTGACCACTCGCGGAAAGCGCCCACCTCAATCCATTAAGGACGAAGCAAAGCGCATTGTCGAAGATGCCAACGTCACGAACAAAGCGCCAGAGCGCGTTCTGACCGTGGCTGACTTTGTAGAGAAGGTTTACTTTCCGCACATCGAGCAATTCAAGCGGGCCAGCACTCAGAAGGGCTACAAGGACATTTGGACTATTCACCTCAAGCCGCGCAGCGGGGAACAGTGGCTTAAAGACGTTCGCACCTTCCACGTTCAATCGTGGCTCGATTCCATATCGAAGCCAGGAACGTTGGGACGTAACACGCTGCGGCACATCAAGACGTTCACTAGCGCGGTGTTCAAGTTTGCACGGCAACAGGGCTATTACCTGAACGAGAACCCTGTCCGCGACACTGCAATTAGCCCAACATCTCCGCAACCACAAGAAACCTATGCGTACAGCTTGGATGAGATTCAATCCATGCTTGCGGTACTCCCGGAGCGTGCCGCAGCGGTGTTCGCCGTAGCTGCATTCGCCGGGTTGCGGCGCAGCGAGATACAGGGGCTTTTGTGGGAGAACTACCAGGAAGGCACTATCCGCGTCACCCGCGCCATTTGGCAAGGCCATGTCAATGACCCTAAGACGGAGCGAAGCAAGGGCGCGGTACCCGTAATCCAGCAACTTGCAGCGCGGCTCGATTTGTACCGCTTGCGCTGCGGCAATCCTCAGAGCGGGCCGATGTTCCTAAATACGAAGGGCTCGCCCCTAGACCTAAACAACCTACGCAATCGGGAGATTCTCCCCGCCCTGGAGCGTTGCGCGCTTTGCCGGAAGGCCCAATCCGACCACGAGGAAGCCGACCACCAATACGAACACGACAATTCCCTTCCGCAATGGCACGGCTGGCACGCGGCACGGCGCGGGCTGGGGAGCAATCTGTATGCGCTGGGAGTACCAGAGAAGGTGATTCAAACTATCCTGCGTCACGCCAATGTGAGCACCACCGTGACGTACTACGTCAAAACCCGCGATGAACAGACAGCGCAAGCTATGGCAAAGCTAGAAGATGCAATGCCAGAAATCTTAACTGTCAACTAAGTGTCAACGCTTTGCGGAAATCGCCCGGCATCCTCAGCCGCTATCTAGTGCGATTTCAATGAGATGAAATGGTAGCCCCGGGCAGATTCGAACTGCCGACCTCCGGTTTAGGAAACCGCTGCTCTATCCAGCTGAGCTACGGGGCCACATATCAAGATATGTCGATTATAAATGGCCTAACTAGCATTTGCCAGCTCTCCCGCTGCGTGGTGTCGCCGCACTCATCTTGAGCTCAGATAATTCCAGGCATGTTATAGAATGGGAAACTTGGTTTTGAAAAGGACGCGGTGGTGCCGAAACAGAGTCTTACTGCTAATTTAGCTGTCAATAGGTTTGCATAGTGAAAGGCCGAGTTGCCCCGGCCTGGCTCACTAGCCTAAAGGAGACACGCACTCTCTTCCGGGGTTCTCCCATGTAGTGCCGTCTTCATACTGTACCTGAGTCGGATACACAACTGCTCGTCCGTTACCACCCAAACGCAGTTCATCAGCGTCGTACCACTTATTTTCCGCGGACTCTCCACGTCTCAATTTGGTGGTACTCACATAGGCTCCCTCGAAATAGTACTCATCGCCGACAGAATTAATGAATATTGCTTTAAATGAGGTACCTACAATCTTTTTGTTTGCGGTGTTCATCCACTTAACTTGCAGATTATAGGTCTGATCCACGAACTTGCGAGATCTTACCTCCTTGAAGGTTACAGGGCATCCCTGCGCAAACACCCCGGTGGACATAAACAGCAACATACAGCCGAGTAGCATTTTCATGATTAAGTGATTGTACTTTTCTATCCTGTCCACTAGAAGAGAAAACTTGCCCAAGACAGGCACACTCATTCGGTGAATTTGTCAAGCCTGAATTCTTATATTTAATTAGGTTTTCACTCACATCTGGACATTGCGTCCGCTGCCCCTGCATGAAATCTGCGCGTCAAAGTCAGAGGATTAACGTTTGTGACAGGTGGAATTACCTATTGTGCCGCAACAAATATTGCAACCTAGTGAAATCTGCTACTCCGGAATTGAAAATTTATGCATATTAGCGAAACTCACCAATCAAACCAGCTTATAAAGATAATACCTTCAAGTTTTTCGCAAAAGTAGAAGAACTATTTCTGCTTGGAGTATAGTTACAACCTTCAGTCCTGCTTACGGCAGAAGGCCCTGGCTGAATAGGCCCGCGCTGAGTCTCAGACATATCGACGGGCGTACTGGTTTTCAAAATAAAGCCGTCTGTTGCTCATCATTGGAATGGATTACTTATGAATGCTTCATCGCTGGTCCTTCTAGCTCCCTGTTCCCTTCTCGTTGGAGCCTTTTTGGAGATACTGCTGGCGCGTATTCTCTCGGCGAGAGCAAAAGGCTTCCTGGCTTTTGTAAGCTGTCTTCCCGGTTTTGCGGCTGTTCTTGCAACAGTTCCGTACATTCGCGGCGGAGCTGCCATTGACGTCACTGCCCTTCCCTGGAACGGGCCGCTTGCCCCGGTTTTCCATGTAGACGCGCTAAGCGTGCTATTTGCCCTGATGGGAACGGCGATCGGAGCTATCGTACTGCTCTATTCAGTGGACTACATGGCTCAAGAGCGGTCTGCGACGCGCTTTTACGCGATCATGCTTACCTTCATCAGTGGCTTGGTAGGCCTTGTTTACAGCGCTAACCTTTTCTTCCTCTATCTCTGCTGGGAAGTCATCGGACTCTGCTCTTTCCTGCTGGTCGGCTTCTGGTATCAGAATCCGGAATCGGTAAAAGGCGCTCGAAAAGTGCTCCTTATGACACACCTTGCGGGCTATGGTTTGTTGACGGCAATTCTGGTCGTCTACGCCAGAACCGGAAGCGCTCTCTGGACCTCTCCAGCAGTGGCAAGGGCATTTTCCGGTGGCGTATTTCTACTTCTGGTGATCTCGCTAGCCGCAAAGTCCGTGCAGTTTCCATTGCATACCTGGATTCCTGAGGCGATGTCAGCCCCGACTCCAGTGAGTGCATTGTTACATTCCGCCTGTTACGTGAAAGCCGGTGTTTACCTGGCGGCTCGCATGCACAGCTTCGGACCCTGGGCGCCCTCCTGGGGACTCACGATGGTGTGGATCGGAACCGTGACCATGGCCGTGGGCGTGATTTACGCGATGGTGCAGCACGATCTGAAACGCATGCTGGCTTTCAGCACCGTCAGCCAGATCGGTTACATGATCACTGGAATCGGTATTGGCACCCCGTTGGGAATTGCCGCCGGACTGCTGCATTGCCTGAATCATGGCTTCTTCAAGGGAGGATTGTTCCTTGTCGCGGGTTCAGTGCAGCACGCAACGGGCACACGCGACATGAACAGGCTGGGCGGCCTTGCGCACAAAATGCCGCGAACCACGCTGGTATGGCTGATTTCGGCGGGCAGCATGGCGGGGATTCCACTGATGAGCGGCTTTGTGAGCAAGTGGCTGCTCTATACCGCTGCTTTGGAGTCGGGCCTGATCATACCTGCGATGGTTGCCTGGATGGTCAGCGTCGGTACGGTCTTCGTCTGCGCTAAGGCTTCCAGCGCGGTTTTCTTCGGCAACACAAATGAAACAACCGAGCACGCTCACGAGGCCCCGCGCTCGATGGTTTGGGGGCTCGGATTAATCTCGACTGTCAGCCTCGTGCTGGGCATCGCTCCGCAGATTGCATTCCATTACATCCTGAATCCAGTTCTGCTGGCCATGGGAATGAAGCCTCCAATGCAGGTTACGTGGTTCGGTCTGGCTGGCGCTGGCACCAACTGGTGGGTCACTGGAGGCCTGGTGTTGGCTGCTGCCTCCATAGCGCTGGGCGTACTGGTTTACGTCCTGGGTGCAGCCGCACGCAGTTACCCACAGGCGATTGAGGCTAGTAACAGCGGAGCCGCAAGGGGCGATCATCACGATATCGGTGTGTTCACTGGCGGCGAAATGCTCTCCGGTTCCGGACATATGCCTTCGAGCGACTTTTCAGCAATTTTGAGAAAGCACTGGAACGGCTTCTTCCGCTTGTCGGATATAGATCGTGTCTACCTTGGAGGCTGGAACCTGTTGCAAGGCACGTCCAGGTTGTTTTCGGAGACGCTGGAGCGCGCAGAGCATCATGCCTTCAGCTATGCCGCCGCGTTGGTGGTGCTCGCGATCATTGCTTTGCGCTGGTTTGTCCCCGGCCTCATTGTCCTGGAGCACGAAAGCGACTTTTCGCACCTGCCTCTCGGACTCATCCTCAGTTGCGGAATCGCGAGTCTTGCACTTTGTTTTTCGACCAGCGCGGTTCCAAAATGGCGCAGCCTGACAAAGCTCGTGGCGCTGAGCTGCTCGGCGGCAGTCGCAGGCATGGCCGTCTCGTCGCCTATTGTCCGACTAGCCTTCCTTGAATCGGCGGCTCTCCTGGTGCTGCCTTTGGTGTGGCGTGCCTGTGAAGACAAGCGGGTATCCTGGACCTACAGCGCGCTTGTTGTTTGTGCCGGGGCCAGCTTGGCCAGTGGGCAACTGCTGATGAAAACCGGCGCCACGGCGTGGGCTAAGCCCCTGCTGATCTGCGGCGTCTTCCTGAAGTTTGCACTTCTTCCAGTCCTGCTATGGCTACCCAAAATGTCCCGAAAACTGCCAGCTCTGGTCATGGGACTCATCATTGCTGTTATCGACATCGCAGTCCTGGGTGAATTCGCGAATCTCGTCAAGAGCTCTCCCTGGCTTGTGACTCCGCACGGACTTTGGGTGGGTGTGGCGATTACTCTGGCGCTTGGCTCCGCATTTCTCATGCTGGCGCAAAGCGATTTGAAACGCTTATTAGTTCTCTCCACGATTGAAGATTACGGATTTCTATTGATCGGCATGATCTCCGGCACAGAGCTTGGTATTCGAGGCTTGTTGCTGTGCGCGGGAGTTCATGCGGTTGCGAAAGCTCTCCTATTCACCTGCCTGGCCGCGCCGGAAGCGGATGGAGAACTTGGGAAGCGGGCAGTCGGACTTGCCAGTGACTATCCATTGAGTTCCGCCGGATTTCTCCTTGGAATGCTGGCCATGCTGGGAGTGCCTCCCACTCTCGGTTTTGCCGGACGGTGGGGGCTGTATGAGACCGCGTTGCAGGCAGGCCCCTGGGTGCTGGCGGCCTTCGTGCTCTCCTCGGTTTTCTCGCTCATTGCTTATGTGCGCGCGTACTGTACCGAGTGGTGGGGACCGTCGCTTACGGCATGCGAACACGACTGGGACCGTACTGCTTTTAGAGCGGTGATCCTGGTCTTCATCTTGGTCTTGGCAGCCGGAATCTTTACGATTCCGTTTCCAGCGATGATTTGGGGGACTTAATGAAATTCTTTAAAAGTTTGATTTGCAAGGCAAGGCAAAAGAGTCCGTGGCTTTTTCATATGAACTCAGGCAGTTGCAACGGCTGTGATATCGAGATTATCGCCTGTCTCTCGCCCCGCTACGACGTAGAACAAGCAGGTATCCACCTGGAAGCCAGCCCTCGACACGCGGATATTATTTGCGTAACCGGTCCGGTGACGCGAAATGCAGCCGAGGCAGTTCGCACCGTGTACGGCCAGGTCTGCCATCCCAAAGCGGTGGTGGCAATTGGCTCGTGCCCTGCATCCTGCAATGTCTTTGCAGAAAGCCCGTTTGTAAGTGGTCCGTTGAATTCGCAGATCCCGGTAGACGTTTTTGTGCCAGGCTGCCCACCGCGACCGGATGCCATTATCGAGGGAATTGCCAAGGCGGCTCAGATATTGTCCGAACGCGAGGCCCGCGAAACGGAGGTGAATGCCTAGTTATGGATTTAAACGCTCTTTTACGTGAATTGTTTTTTCCTGGAATTTTACTAGCGATACCGGTGGCCTGGTTCTTCTTATGGATCGAACGCAAGGTTTCCGCCGTAGTTCAGCAGCGAATTGGACCGCCCTTCATGCAGCCCTTTTGGGATTTTATAAAGCTGCTGGGCAAGACCCCTCCAACGCGCCGGGGGCTGCATGGCGCACTGATGAAGCTGTGGCCTTTGCTGTCCACGGCATCGATGATCGGCGCAATCGGCCTGCTTCCGGTGGCTACCCGGACCAGTGGGTTCGCAGGCGACTTGATTCTTCTAATCGCACTACTTGAAATTCCGGCCATTTGTTTGATTCTGGCAGGATTCACCTCCCGTTCCTTGTTCGGGCAGATCGGCTCGTCGCGGGAAGCGGTTATGAGTGTCTCCTACAGCGTGGTCTTCATGGCAGCCTTGATCAGCCTTGCCGCGTCGCAGCATACCTTTAACCTGCCCGATCTCGCAAATGCGCCCATGACGCCAATGCGCTGGCTCGCCATTATCGCCATCGTAATTTGCATTCCGGCCAAGCTCCACTTGAATCCATTCTCCATGCCTAAAGCGGAGCAGGAAATCTATGCGGGTCCGCTTACCGAATATGCCGGAGCCGAACTGGCGTTGTGGGAACTGGCTCACGGCTTAGAGTGGGTGGCAATGTCCGGATTGGTTGCAAGCCTGGTGATTCCACACACCACGTCTTTGGGGTTGGATCTGGCGCTGTATGCCGCAGTCTCACTCGCGCTGGTGATTCTGCTCTCAAGCGCCGCTGCGGCCACGGCCCGACTCACGATGGGGCTCTCAGTACGATTTTTTTGGCGATTTGGACTGGCGATGGCCGTGCTGGCTCTTGCCTCCGAATTGCTGGCGAGGATTAAGCCATGAACACACTTCTCTTCGTTTTGAAAAGCCTGATGGGCGGAGTTGTTACCCTGCGTCTGCCAAAGACTGTACCCACCCAACCTACATTTCGTGGGCAAGTGCAGCTTGATAAAGACCTCTGCATCGGTTGCGGAAGGTGCGCAGCAGCCTGCGCTACAAAAGTGATCGAGGTGAAGCGGGACAGGGAAAACAAAGACATCTACCGATGGAGCTACGACGCTGCCCAGTGCACCTTCTGCGGACGCTGCAAGGACGCCTGCAACAAGTTTCACGCACTCAGCATGCAGACGCATCGACCTCCCGTCTATACCGCGATAGGTTCGCTCAAGCAAGAGTACGTCATGATTCGCAAACGGCCGGAAACCGCAGCGCCAAAAGCCGCCGCAGCCGGTTCTGAATCGTAATCCGACCAGAATTTGCCTGGGTCTTTATCCAGAACGTGCCGCAACAGGGCTTAATGTTTGGCGGCAAGGAAAATTTCATATGAGTAACTTTGATTCAATTCTGTTGGAGCTTGGTGTGACTCAGCCTCCCGAGAATAAGAACGGCTTTGGCTGGATCACCGTCAAGGCACTGGACGCACGCAAAATGGCCGGGCTGATGCTCGCGCGCGGGGCGCGTTTCGTCACTATGAACGGCTTGCAAATCGATGGCAATGAGGAAATCCGTATCGACTACCACTGGGATCTCAGGGGCGAGTTGCTGGCCCTTACGACTCAAACCGTCAACGGAAAAATCGACGACATTACCGACATCTGCCCCGCCGCGGATTGGATTGAGCGGGAAATTCACGAGCATTTAGCCGTGGAATTCGAAGGTGCCGATCCATCAAAGCTGCCGCTTTTCCTGAAGCACGGCGAGGAGCCGGGTACGCTGCTTCGCAAAACGAGGGCATTATGAGCTATCGGATTCCAATTGGTCCTTATCATCCTGGGCTTGAGGAGCCATACAAGCTCGACCTGCTTTGCGAAGGCGAAACTGTCCGCGATGCCGAACTGAACATTGGTTTTAATTTCCGCGGCATTGAGTTGCTGGCCGAAAAACGTAACTACCCGCAGGCAATCGCTCTCATGGAGCGGGTCTGCGGCATCTGCTCGAATATCCACACCATGTCTTTCTGCCAGGCCGTGGAAAATGCCGCAGGAATAACTCCTCCGGAGCGCGCCCTGTACATTCGCGTGATCATGGCCGAACTGGAGCGCCTGCATTCGCATGTGCTCTGGGCCGGGATTGCCGCCAAGCTGATCGGCTTCAAAACGGTATTCATGGCATGTTTCGCGATGCGCGAGAAGATCATGGATACTCTGGAGTTCATCTCCGGTAACCGCGTGAACTATGCGATGAACCGCATTGGAGGCGTCAACCGCGATGTGACCGACCCTGAAGGCGTGCTCAAGGTTGTGAGCCAACTTGAAGAGGCGGTCAAAAAGACGATAATTCCCCTCTTCACCAAGGATCGCTCGGTGATCGCACGCTGCAGAGGAATTGGCATCCTCACGAGGGAAGAGGCCCAGCTCTGGGGCGTGGTCGGACCTACTGCAAGAGCCTCAGGAGTTCCCCAGGACCTCCGCAAGGACGCTCCTTACGCGGCCTATGACCGTATGGAGTTCGACGTTCCGGTGCAAACCGGAGGCGATGTGCTTGCGCGCGTGGTGGTTCGCGCTCTGGAAATGTTGGAGAGCTGCCGGATTCTCCGCCAGGCACTCACCCAGCTTCCACAGGGCGAGTGGTTTGGTCCGGAAAACACGCGGGTCCCGGTGGGAACCGGTATCAGCCGTGTTGAGGCTCCGCGAGGTGAAGTCTTCTACTCTGTGACTTCGGACGGCACTAACAATCCCCGTCGTGTACGCGTACGCACGCCCACGTATGCAAATCTGCCGTCGATTCGCCTCATGCTGCGCGATGCGGACTTGGCCAATGCCCCGCTGATCCAGGCTGCCATTGATCCCTGCTATTCCTGCACCGACAGATAAGCAGCTAGGTCCTTAACAGCTGCAATAACATGGCTCCGAAGTTATTCTCCGGAGCCATCATGTTTCTTGCTCTTACTTAGCAACTAATTCCTTGGCGGTGAGTTTTCTTCGGAGCCCAGGCGTCAACTCCCAAAGGTCAAAGTTCAGCTCCCGGGCGACGGAGCGAAGGTCCTGGGGATTGCCCCTGAGCACGGGGAACGTTCCAAAGTGCATTGGAATTACTACCCGGGGCCTGAGCAGTTTGCAGGCATACTCAGCCTCACGAATACCCATGGTGAAGTTATCTCCCACAGGTAATATGGCCACGTCAGGACGATAGAGCTCGTGGATGAGCTTCATATCGCCGAATACAGTGGTATCGCCAGCATGGTAGACCTTAAGTCCGTTGCTGAATTCGAGCACGTATCCGCAGGCTTCTCCGGCATAGATGAAGGAGCCATCCTCAGCCTCTATACCGCTGGAGTGCAAGGCGTGAACCATTGTCACCTTTACGCCTGCAACTTCCTGTGTGCCTCCCTTATTCATGGGCGCAATGTTCTTCGCGCCCTTGCTGCCAAGCCAGGATGCCAACTCGTAGATGCCGATTACCGTTGGCTGAAGCTCCTGACAAATCGAGACGGCATCGCCAACGTGGTCGCCATGTCCATGGGTGCAGAGAAGCACGTCCACTTTCTTCTGGTGCTTCTCAGATTCGGGGCAGCGCGGGTTACCCTGAATCCAGGGGTCGATGAGAAAAATCTTGCCTTCGGGAGATTCAATTCGGAAGGCCGAGTGACCAAGCCAAGTAATGTAAATCGCCATCGTTCTATTTCCTCTCACTCATTATCCATATTGCTCGAAAAACGGAAAAGCCGAGCGCGTTGAAAATCAGCGGTCTGCCACTTGGCCTGTTCCACGCGGCAGAGTACGATGAAGGCAGGTTTCGCACAAGTCCACAAAATATTTTCCTGTTCTTCAGCGACGGCTTTTTCTGACGCGGCGGAACGGGGCAGACCCATTGTTTCCAGAGGGCGGCTGACATGCGCGCTGGAGAAACAATATAAGATTTCGGCAAGCGTAATTGTGGACCCGGCATTCGCAGAAGTAAATAGGTTTGTGGGCTGTGTGAAAGCGTTTGACGACCAGGCGGTCGCAGTTTTGGAGATCAAGGAAGAAGCAGTGACGATTCGCAAAAGCTCCCGTGAGGAGCGTCACCCCGGTTTTGTCTACAGTGGCGGCAAGTCTGGCCACACCCTGTGCTGCGAGGAAGTGGAACTCGAGCGTCTGGCGTCGCGCTTCGGCACGCCGCTTTATGTTTACTCGGCAGCGGCTATAAAGGCGCGAGTAGCCAGTTTTGCGCGGGCATTTGAAAAACAGTCGCACACGATCTGTTACTCGGTAAAGGCGAACTCAAACCTGACGGTACTGAGATTGCTCGCTTCGTTGGGATGCGGTTTCGATGTGGTTAGCGGCGGAGAGTTGCAACGCGTGATTCAAGTCGGGAAAGATGCAGCCCAAAACGTTGTGTACTCCGGTGTGGGCAAGCGGGCCGACGAGATGGACGCGGCGCTCGAAGCCAATATTTTGCTCTTCAACGTGGAAAGCGAGGCCGAACTTGAACTCCTGGCAGTTCGCGCCGCGAAGCTGAAAAAAACTGCGCGAATCGCCTTCCGCGTGAATCCCGATGTAAAGACCGAAACGCATCCTTACATCAGCACAGGACTGCGTCAGCATAAGTTTGGCGTACCAGTATCTGAGGCTCGCAAGCTATATCGCAAGGCCGCATCCTACACGTACCTGGACCCGGTGGGGGTCAGCGTACACATTGGCTCGCAGATCACCGACATGAAGCCGTTTGCTGAAACGATGGAACGAGTGCTGGCCCTGGTGCGCGAATTGACCGAAGACGGTCTGAATATCAATTTTGTGGACGCTGGAGGCGGCCTCGGCATTCGCTACAAAGAGGCTGGTACGGCGGAGTTTGAGCGCAGGATAAAAGCCTATGCGGCGGCTCTGACTAAGCCGCTACGCCGCACAGGACTGCATCTCCTCCTGGAACCGGGACGCTCGATCGTCGCCTCGGCGGGAGCACTGCTCACGCGAGCCCTCTATGCAAAGGAAAACGGCGGCAAGCAGTTCTTAATTGTCGATGCGGCAATGAACGACCTTGTCCGTCCCTCGCTTTACGGGGCACATCACGAGATTGTTCCGGTAACCTCACGCAAAAGTTCCGCCGAAACCGTCAGCGGAGTAATGGACGTCGTAGGTCCTGTGTGCGAGACGGGTGACTTTTTTGCGCGAGAGCGCGAGATGCCTCCTGTGGCTGCGGGTGACCTGCTGGCAATTCTGGATACAGGCGCATATGGCATGACCCTCTCGTCCAACTACAACACGCGTGGACGAGCGGCAGAAGTGCTGGTGGATAAAAAGAAAGTACGGCTTGTGCGTAAGCGGGAAACTTTCGAAGACATCATCCGCGCTGAAGTCTAAGTTGTTTGAGCCTGTCATCTCCGAAAGATGGCAGGCTCATGTGAACCTCAGACTTGTGTTTCCCTTCTAGCGCTGTCCCCACCATAATTTGCTGCGCAACACATCGAAAAACGGACGATGCATGCCCAGAAGTTTTACGCGGTAATCGGCCCTTCGGCACTCGATTCGATCTTTCTGGACAACCGGCATTCCCACCTGTCCATCGACGCTGAGAACACCGTTAGCGCCGCTATTCAACCGCACTGAGATGCGGGCGTCATCACCCACAACCAGCGGACGATGAGTGAGCGAATGCGGACAGATGGGCGTGAGCACGATTGCTTCCACGCTGGGCATGAGGACCGGTCCTCCAGCCGCCAACGAATATGCCGTAGACCCCGTGGGCGTGGCCACAATGACGCCGTCGGCCTGGTACTCAACGACGCGCTCATCATTGATGCAGAGTTCAAAGCCGATAAGGCGCGCCACGGTGCTTTTGACCACGGCATCGTTAAGAGCATGATAACGGGCCATCTCGGTGCCATTACGCAGTAAACGACATTCAATCAATGAACGTGACTCGAGCGGACAACTGCCCTCCACCGCTGCTGTAAGACTTGCATAGAGATCATCGAGGCGAACTTCAGTCAGGAATCCGAGAGACCCAAGATTAACAGCAAGCAGAGGAATCTCCGCCTCGCCAATTGCACGCGCAGCCGAAAGCAGGGTGCCATCTCCTCCGAGGACGAGCACGAACTCGGGCTGGAACTTTGCGACCTCCGACCGCGGAACAACAAACTCATTGGTTCCGTAAGCGGCGGTTTGCTCGTCAACATAGACGCGGTAGCCTCTCGTAGACAGCCAGCGCAGTACCTGAGGCACGATCTCGCCCAGCTCGGGCTTTTGAGGTTTGGAGATAATCGCGGCAATCTTCACAATCTATTTGTACTCCACTTCCGGGGAATGAGGAGCAGCGAAGCGAGCATGCAACAGAAATTCGCGATTTCCTTCCGTGCCCAGGATAGGCGAGTCAATAACTTCGATTCCCTGACCGCCGAGCGCAGCAACGCACTCACGAACCTTGGCGACCGCATCCAGCTGCGCCTGCTCATCACGAACAATCCCCCCCTTCCCCACCAGTCCGCGGCCCACCTCAAACTGCGGCTTGATGAGCAAGACAAGTTCGCGCCGAAGCTGCTCTCTGCCAGCAAAGGTAGCCATTATCACTGCCGGCAGCACCTGCGTTGCTGAGATAAATGAAACATCCATCGATATGAACTCGACGGTTTCCGTGACCTGCCCGGCTTCGAGATAACGCGCATTGGTTTTCTCCAGCAAACGAACGCGCGGGTCGGAGCGCAGTCTAGCATCAATCTGCCCATACCCCGTATCAATGGCCAGCACGCTGGCCGCACCATGCTGCAACATGCAATCAGTAAAGCCACCGGTCGAGGCGCCGACATCCATACACAAGGCGCCTTCAAGCGAGATTCCCCAGTGCCCGAGTGCGGCTTCCAGTTTGAGACCGCCACGACTGACGTAGCGCAGATCGCTACCGAGCAGACGAATGTTGCAATCCTCCTGCACGGCCTGCCCGGCCTTCTGAACCTTCTGCTCATCAACGAGAACGCGTCCAGCCAGAATCATGGCCTGCGCGCGCTCGCGTGACGTTACCAGACCGCGTTCTACCAGAAGGAGGTCAATACGTTTCTTCGATTTCAACGATTCTCCAGCATTTTTCAGTAAGTCGGACAACCCCGGAAAGACACGCACCAGCTTTTGTGCAAAGCGGACGAAAGCCAATAAAAACAAGGCTGCGCCGCTCTCTCTACAGGCCTTTTGTACTCAATTTCCACACAGGTGTTGAAAAACCAGTCTATAAGTTCGAATGAAATTGTAAATCTTTGGCATGAATGTCCCGCGATGTGAGTTTTCAGAGTAGCACCTTACCGTGTGCAGGGTGGATCAAACCCCCATGAACACTGCTTCAAACGCACGTCGCACCGAGTTTCTCACTGGCATTTCCACATTTGTGTTGAAAAAACCGCCGCAGGCACTTCCTTCGTGAAAACGCAAGCGCTGCACATCGCATGATTGCTGCACTGCGAGCAGTGCAGAGTGGAGAAAGCCGCATAAACACTGGCTCATTTGCACCTCTCCCACAGTTCCCCACCGGCATTTCCACACTTGTGTTGAAAAGGCTCTGTAATACACAGAGACACGAGGTATTCAGCGTGGTTTAAAATGGCGGTACCCAACCTAAATGCCAACGACCAAGCCAGCAAAGACAGGCGAGACTGACACGCATAAAAAACGATTTTCACTAGTGCCCACCAACGCACTACAGCGTATGTACGAGGCTCTGAAAATGCTAAAGCTTAGGAAAGCTACGGCAAGCGGAGCCGAAGTTGCAGAAGTCGCCGTCTGCCTCGCAATCGGTGAGCACGACCCGGTGATACTGGCCTACCCAGCGCGCGGCGCGCGCATGGTGCGAAAAGGATGCAAGAGCATCGGCAAGAACGGCGAGAAACTGGCCACAGCCCTGCTCTCGGCAGTCGCGGCTCTCCTTGGCGATCCCAATGCGACCGCACTCGTGTGCGCGGGCAAGCTGGAAAACAATCTGGATTATCGCAAGCCGTTTAGTTTCGCGGCACGACACAAGCTTCCAGTTCTCTTTCTCATATCCAATACAATCACCCCGGAACGCCCCCAGGAACTGGATCTGCGCACCCTATATGCTGAATTTGGCATACCGGTTTTCAGCGTGGACGCAAACGATGCCATTGCGGCCTACAGGGTCGCTACCGAGGCAATACACAACGCACGCCTTCAGCGAGGTCCCTGCATCATCGAAGCACTCACGCTAAACACCGATAAGGTCGGCGGCGCGGCAAGCCCTCTGACGTTACTGCGCGACTACATGGAGCGTCACGGCAACCCACCACTTTTGTGATCTATCAATTATGCTGCATTGCTGATTTTGGAACTTCACCTTTTGTAACACGACAAAACAGTTTCTTTGTAGTTTCATAGCTGCATGTCCCGGAGCATCTCAGTTCACTTCACTGCCGTTGCAGTGGGCTTCCTTCTGATTTGTCTATCCGTCCTCTTTTTCGCTGCGGCGTCGACCTTTTTTCCTTCCGTCGGACTCGACAATCAGCGATCACGCGCGAATATTCTTACGACACTGTTGCGTTAGGGAATTTGAGAATGAATGCCCTGCGCCAGGCGGCGCGGATTGCGACCTGGGTTGGCGTTAGTAAATGGAAACTTGGGCAGCGGGGGGCTTGAGCCTGATCACGATCTCCTGTTTTGCAGCCTTCAATTCGAAGTCATCCCCGTAGGTCTGGAGTCTCGGCGCAACTACCTGCAGGCGAATCTTGCCGCAGGGGAGATCCTCCATGGCGGCTCTGCCGTCGGCGTCCGTTTTCAACTGAAAACCATCATTGTCCTGGCTGCCGTCCTGTCGAAGAGAGTGAATCACCACGCTCGCATTTTTGACCGGCCTGTCAGTGCTTTCCCTTAGGACGACAACGCCCAGGCTACAGAATTGATCCGGCGTCTTTTTCTTTTTTTCGCCGCCCGACAAACATAAAGGCACCACGAGCAGCAGAGACAAAATCCCGCCAACTTGCATTTTTGATCTTTTAGTCAAGCTCTTCACCGACAGAGATCCAGCCTGAAAACAGCGGACCACCTGAACGATTCTATTGTATATACGCGATTGTGGATGAAAAAAGAGAGCCATCTAGCTCAAAGGCGCAACATATGAGTCACTTACACTCACGCCGCTTGACAGCAACTATCGATAGGCGATAAATTAGCACTCGTCTGACAGGAGTGCTAACAACCTCTTCCAAGGTTACTCCGTCAACGCTTGAGAAGCGGCACCGTCGTAAGAGTCCCTCTCAATCCCTGAAAGGAGTTCCGAGAATGGCAGAAAAGCTGACCAAAAAGCTAACCCCGTTGCATGACCGTATCGTCGTAAGCCGCATTGCAGAGTCGGAAACAACTCGTGGTGGCATCATCATCCCTGACACCGCAAAGGACAAGCCGCAGGAAGGTGAAGTAATTGCCGTTGGCAAGGGCAAGTCTAATGACGAAGGTAAGGTTTTCCCCTTGGCAGTGAAGCCTGGCGATCGCATCCTGTTTGGCAAGTATGCTGGCACGGAAATCAAGATCGACGGCGTAGAACTGCTGATCATGCGCGAGGAAGAAGTCCTCGGCATTCTCGAAAAGTAATTACAGGCGGCGCACTCTTGCCGCCATTCGAGTTTTAATCCGCTCGTGGCACTACCTGCCCGATGGAGTAGTTCAAGAATTTCGAAGGAGCTTTAACAATGGCAAAGCAGATTGTTCACGGTGAGGATTCCCGGCAGGCTATTCTCCGTGGTGTAAACACCTTGGCTGACGCAGTTAAGGTGACGCTCGGACCAAAGGGCCGCAACGTCGTTATCGACAAGAAGTTTGGTTCGCCGCTCATTACCAAGGACGGCGTGACCGTGGCCAAGGAAATTGAGCTGAAGGATACGCTCGAGAACATGGGCGCGCAGATGGTGAAGGAAGTCGCCAGCAAGACCAGCGACATCGCCGGCGACGGCACCACCACCGCGACCGTTCTGGCGCAGGCGATCTTCCGTGAAGGCGTGAAGACCGTGGCTGCAGGCGCAAACCCGATGGCACTGAAGCGTGGCATTGAAAAGGCGATCACCGCCGTCAATGGCTTCTCCGACAAAGAAGGCAATCACATCCCGGGCGCACTCGATTCGATGAGCAAGCCGGTTGACCGTGAAGAGCTGATCGCCCAGGTGGGCACCATTTCCGCCAATAATGACGAGACCATCGGCCACATTATCGCGGAAGCGATGAAGAAGGTCGGCAAGGACGGCGTTATCACAGTGGAAGAAGCCAAGACCATGGAGACTCAGTTGGAAGTGGTCGAAGGCATGCAGTTCGATCGCGGCTACCTGTCACCTTACTTTGTGACCGATGCCGAGCGCATGGAATCCGTTCTCGAAAATGCCCTGATCCTGATCCACGAAAAGAAGATCAGCAGCATGAAGGACCTTCTGCCGCTGCTCGAACAGGTTGCCAAGAGCGGTCGTCCGCTGGTCATCATCGCCGAGGACATCGACGGTGAAGCACTGGCCACGCTCGTCGTCAACAAGCTGCGCGGCACTCTGAATGCCGCCGCAGTCAAGGCTCCTGGCTTTGGCGATCGCCGCAAGGCAATGCTGCAGGATATCGCGATTCTGACAGGTGGCAAGGCCATCACCGAGGACCTCGGTCTGAAGCTGGAAAACATCACGCTCGCCGACCTTGGCCAGGCCAAGAAGGTCACCATCGACAAGGACAACACGACCATCGTCGAAGGTAACGGCAAAGATGAGGATATTTCCGGCCGTGTGAAGGAAATCCGCGCCCAGATCGACAAGACTACCAGCGACTATGACCGCGAGAAGCTCCAGGAACGTCTGGCGAAGCTCGTGGGCGGCGTTGCCGTAATCAAGGTCGGAGCAGCCACAGAGACCGAAATGAAGGAAAAGAAGGCTCGCGTGGAAGACGCTATGCATGCAACGCGCGCCGCGGTCGAGGAAGGTATCGTCCCAGGAGGCGGTGTTGCCCTGGTTCGTTGCATTCCGGCGGTGGACGCGCTGGAACTGCAAGGCGACGAGCAGATCGGCGCCAACATCGTCAAGCGCGCTCTGGAAGAGCCTCTCCGCCAGATCGTCGCCAACGCTGGCGAAGAAGGCGCAGTGATCATCGGAAAGATCCGCGACAACAAGGACAATCACTTTGGCTACAATGCCCAGACCGGTAAATTTGTCGATCTTGTGAAAGACGGCGTCATCGATCCGACAAAGGTAACCCGCACCGCCCTGCAGAACGCAGGATCGATTGCGGCCCTGATGCTGACCACCGAAGCGCTGGTTGCCGAGATTCCGGAACCGAAGCCGGAGCCTCCTATGCCGCACGGCGGCGGTGGAATGGGCGGAATGTACTAAACTTCTACAAACACAAATAGAGCCCCGCGCCAAGGCGTGGGGCTTTTTGCGTCCAGGGGTACTTTCACGCTCAGGATTTGCTCTGCTCTTCCCTTGCTCCCAGAGCAGCAACGTGCCGATCTATCTCGACCCGATAGAGCTGGTAAAGCGGTGTCTCACAGTATTTGCGCAGTTCGGGAATGCGTTCGAACTCCTGCTTCTCGTAAGGAGCGTTGTAAAGGACGAGAATCTCGCGGGGAGAGCGCGAAGCAGACTCAACAAGCCTGTTTAGGACTTCCCGCAGCACGTAATCAGGGAAAGGATTAAACAGATAGAGCACAATGTTCGTCAGTGGAAAATCATACTCTCGGGCATCCATGCAGATCGACTCGATGCTCTGGCATTGCTGGCCGGACTCATGGAAACAGTCGATGTTTCTCCTGGCAATGGCATCCAGCTCAGGTTGCACTTCCACCCCTATAATTTGGGCAAATGGATACATGGCGGCCATCAGCAAGACACGTCCTTTTCCTGAACCCATATCGATGAACGTGAACGTTCCCATGTCGACGATAGCCAAGTGCCGCATGATATCGGTAAATTCTTCCACCACCGTCGGTTGGTAAAGACGCTCGCTGAACACTTCCCGGATCTGGACCGAGATCGGCAGTCGCGCCCAGGTGGTGTCAACAGCATGTTCGCAGTCGTATTCAATGTCACCGAAGCGGCTTCGGCGGCTCTCGGGCATTGAATTTCTCAGGCACTCAACGAACTGCCTCGCTAAGTAGAGCAGCGACCCGACGATTCCACGTGCACGGATTGAGTCGCGCTGCCAACGCAAGAATGCAGTAGCGAGCGATGATGTGTTGGTTTCGGACATGAACTCAATTATGGCATCCTGGCGCCAGAATCTCGAAACCCGAAAGGTCTCTCATCAAGCTCAACAACGACCAGCTAACGAATATTGAGCTGCAGCCAGGGAGCAACCCTCTTTAATTTGTCCTGAAGTGCCGCCGCGACATCAGTGAGCTCCGAACTCGGCACGTGACTGTTTATTGTCAAGAGTGAGCCGGATTGAGCGCAGAAGGGCATCAGCGGCATATGGCTTTTCGACCAATGTAAACGCTGCTACTTTGTCCAAATGAGAAATGGCTTCCTCCGTGTAACCAGAGAGAAACACGACAGCGATTTCAGGACGCTGCTTTCTGATCTCGTCTGCCAACTGCGGACCACGCATCCGAGGCATCACGACGTCTGTCAAAAGTAAGTTGATAATGCCGTTGTACCGCGACGACTGCTCGAGTGCCGCAATGCCGTCTTCTGCTTCCAGAACACGGTAGCCGCTGCGCGTCAGGATAAGCTTGGTCATTTCCCTGAGAGCTGCGGAGTCTTCCACCAGAAGAATAGTCTCGCCGCCGCTGCTTCCAGGCTGTCCAATCGCGACAGGCTCCGCGGACTTCAGTGGCTCGGCGCTGAGTGGGAGATAGATCTTAAATACGGTACCCACACCCACTTCGCTGTAGACCTGGATATCTCCCCCGGTATGCTTCACAATGCCATAGACGGTCGCCAAGCCGAGTCCCGTTCCCTTCCCTGCTTCCTTGGTCGTGAAGAACGGCTCAAAGATGTGCGCCACGGTTTCCGTGTCCATTCCCGAGCCTGTATCGCTGATCGCCAGCAGCGCATAACGCCCAGTTTTCAGGGCCGGATGCTGTAGTACAAAGGCTTCGTCTGCTTCAACAGCCTTCACCTCAATGTTGAGCCGGCCGCCATTTGGCATTGCGTCTCCCGCATTTGCAACCAGGTTCAGCACCAATTGTTGTATCTGGCCTGGGTCGACTTTTACGGGACAGCTTTCATCGGAACATCGAACCCTGAGTTCAATATCATCTCGCAACAGACGCCCGAGAATGGGAGAAAGCTTGAAGGCGACCTCCCGCAGGTCCATCACCTCCTGCGCCACGCTTTGCTTGCGGCTGAAGGCCAGCAGTTGTTTTGTGAGCGAGGCACCGGTCATCCCGGAATTCTTTATGTGCATCACGCTGTCCCGGAGTGGACTTTCCGGGGGCAATTCGGCAAGCAGCATGTCCGAGTAGCCAAGCATCACGTTCAGCAGCGTGTTGAAGTCGTGTGCCACGCCCCCTGCAAGACGACCGATCGCTTCCAGCTTCTGTGCCTCTTTTAACTGTTCCTCTGCCTTCTTTCTTTCCGTTACGTCCTGAACGATGGAAATTCGATAAAGCGGTGAGCCGGATGAATCGTGCACCAAGGAGGAATTGACGTTTACCCAAATCAGAGAGCCCCCAGGGATCGCACAGCGCTTCTCGAGCTCGATATGCGACAGGTCCCCCCCTTGCAACGCTTGAACCAACTCCGCCTCGCGCCTGTAGTCGTCCGGAGGGCTCAACTCCTGAACACTTATGCCGACCAGGTCGCGCTCCTGCCTGCCCAGCATTCGGCACATTGCCGGGTTTACTTCCAATATTTTTCCATCGAGCGAAATCTGGGCAATTCCGACTGCAACCTGCTCATAAATGGATTGAAATCGGGCCTCGCTTTCGCGCTGTGTCTCTTCCGCACGCTTGCGCTCTGTAATGTCTCTCAGAATGACGGTATACAGCTTCTGTCCACTCACCTGCACCTGTGCGGTAGTCGCCTCAATGGGGAACTGCTCCCCGTTAGATCTCACTGCCGTAGCCGTGCAAGGAATGAGCCTCGAACGCGTGGAAGGGCCTTTCTCCCCAAAGTTACGAATGTGCTCAGCATATTTTTCGAAATGCTGCTGAGGGACAAAGCGATTGATCGTCGTTCCCAGGGCTTCCCAAGCCGGGCAACCAAACACATTCTCGGCAGCCTCATTGAAGACGACGATTTTCAGGTTATCGTCCAGGGTGATGATTGCATCCATTGCGGATCCAACCACGCTGGACAGGCGCTGAGTACTGAGCCGAAGTTCATTTTCGCTCTGCGCACGCTCGTGTTCCAGGCGGCTCAGCGAGGACGCAATATAAAGTACCAGGGGAACAAAGATCGCTGTTGGCGCAATGCCAAGGAGGAAGACCATCAAGGCAGGTCCATCGCTTCCGGCTTGGTGCAATCTGAACATCAGCAAGCTGACGCAAAATGGAACCAAGACCACAACAGGCAGGAATCGTCTGGCGACCGCGCCGCCCCGATCATGCCTCAGCACAATCTCAGCCGCGCCGACGCTAGGTCGCACAAACATGGTTGCCCCGCACACGAGCAAAAAGCAAAACGGTGCAGGCAGTGAAACACCTGCAAACATCCAGTATTGATGTAGAGCATTCAGGTCGTATATGCCTCCCGTAACCGTTATGAACGAGAGGCCGGCAACAATCGAGGTCAGCAAGCCCGAAGGCGAGAAGCGTCCCAGTCTGCAATCAATCAGGAGAATCGCGGTGCCCAGCAGCGTCAGATTAAACGCAGTTCCAGGAGACATGTGGGCGGGATGCAAAGTACCGGAACTGGACAGGATGGGCAAGAAAATCTGATCGATGCCGATGTCAATCCCTGTCAGACGTTCGAAAGCCGTTAGCGCCCCAATCAGCGCAGCACAAAGAGCGCAGCCACGGGACACCGCACGTAACCACACCGAAGAGTTGTCCAGCAGGAGCAAAGAAACAGCCAAGAAAAGAAAACCCAAGGCTGTATTTGGCTTTGTCTGACCGAATGCAGAAATGATCCGCTTGAAGATCTCCGGCTCAACAATCCATCCCGCGATCACAGATACAGAGATACCCAGCACCGCATATGCCGGGAGCAGCACGCCGGAGCGGTGCTTCAGTGAACCTGAAGCCCCCCCATTATCTGTGAACATTCGCAATATAACCGCTCCCCCAAAAGCAGTCGCAGTGCCGCTTCAGCGAGTCCGAACATCTATGCACATATTATAGACTCTCGACCGTGAACCGCATTGCTAATTATGCAATTTGCAAGACTCGCCGACTGAAACGGAACAGAACTTCACTACCACTTTTTTGACCTGCGACGCCCACATTTGAGCCTGGTTCAAATCTTCCGCTTTGGCAGCGTTGCCGGATACCAGGCTGGAATTGAAGCCTTGCATTTCCCGCATCTTCAAAATCGAAATACGTACGATGTGGAGAGCTGGAAGTTGCCTTGATTGACGTAATACTGTGGCGAGAGCAGACTGCCGATTTGCGACATATGTGGATCGGGATGATCTGACAGGTAACGCACCAGCGTGGCGCCAGCGTCCATCCGAATGGTACCTTTCCGGTGGGCATAGATCTCGACGATACCACCAAGATCGCACGCAAAGCGCGTCAGGTCTGCTGGCTTGCTGGAGCCCCACCCCGGCCAGGCATGCTCGTAGTAGATGAAGCCGGGGCGCAGTTTGGCAAACAGGCCCACGCGCTCCCAACGCTTACCCGCCTTTACGCCGAACTGCCCTTGCAACATTGATGCCGATCCCTTCTGGTTCGGCAGGAAAGTAACGCTGCTGTCGAAACCGATGCTTCGAGTGAAGTTATACCCGGCGATAAATCCGACGCCCGACAGACTTTCACGACAGCCTTTTGCACATTTGCTGGTGAGAACCGGCAGGTTGACATGCGTATACTGCAATCCGAATTCCCCACGAAAAAAGGAGCTGTTATCATCCTCTTCGACTTTCGTTGGTTTCTGGCGCCGTGCTACGAAGTAGTTGTTTTCCGGCGCGGGCAGCATCCAGGGGAACTTCCCGGCAAAGAGCGCCGCAAACGATCGGCTGGGCTCGAACGCGGTGCGGAGAATTCGTCCTCCCACAATTGAGTGATTTCGGGCAACCGGAGTAACAATGTACCTGTCGATCATGTCTTCGGCCAGAATCCACCCCAAGCCCGCCACAGGCGTGATGATGAAATCCGTCCACCCCGTGTTATTAGTCGTGTTGGGATACTTGGGGTGTAAGCACGAGGAACGCGTCCCGCAGCCGGGGACATATGTGTAGCCGCCCTGATTTCCAATTGCCGTTTCACTCAGAGGTCCGACTTCAAACTGCGTGGACCAGAAAGTCATCCACGCGAGCGCCCGCAGACGGCTTTTCCAGTACCCGTTGTGCAAGCTTATCGGAGCCCGGCTCTTCGGGTCGTTCTGCAAAAAGATTCGCCCATGAGCCGCTCCTCCCAGAGGATGTCCCACATCGTTCACAATGAAGTTGTCGCCATCGCTCCAGCGATCCATGTGGTAGTCCGTGTACGAGACAAACCAATCGTGGAAAAACGGCTTGTGGGCTATTTGGTAGCGGATACCTGGGTCCATCGCTACACGCCACGTTTGCAGGGCCAGCGTCATACCTACCGATTGCACAATCGCTTGCTTCCATTGAAATTTGTTCGCGTTGGCTGTTGCCGTAGTAGAAGGAACAGAGATGAACGTGGGCAGCGGAGCGCGATCCCCCAGCGCAATTCTGCTAGCGTCGGGTGGCGGAGGCAGGGATCGTGGGACGTTTGCCGTGCTTACTGGAAGCCGTGCCCCGCTCCCAGCTAGCGAGTTTGTACAGGAGATCGCAACTGCTTCGGATGCCTGGGCGCTGGCCGACTCAGACTCTGGAACACCGCATTGCCCGAGCAGCCTTCCCGCCGCCAGCAAGATAAGGACCACTAAGTAGGAGACTCTGATCGGGCGACAATCTCTGCTTTGTGATGACATATGCAAATCCTGGCTCGTCCTGTCTGGTCCACCCACGCCTTAACACTTTGGCCAGAACCAACTACAGTCATTCGACTAAGGAAATTCGGATCTAGTTTTCTGTTTTCAGGTCGCCAGTGTGTAAAGAAAGTCGAGATACTCTGAATGCACATGATGAGGAAGCATACACTGTTATGAAAGAGTGGCCTATTCAGGTTCTCTCCAAACGTTCTCTCATTTCCCAAAAAGAATCGTTTGCACCCCGTCAGATTGCAGTAGAATAGGTTCGCTCGGAGGGATGGATTGCCAAAGTTTGAGGAATGCCTGCAAAGGCTGGAAGCAATCGTCAAGGAAATGGAAAAAGGCGATCTGCCGTTAGAGCAATCACTGAAGCTGTTTGAAGAGGGCGTTGCACTCTCGAGTTCTTGCCGAAAGGAACTGGAAGAAGCCGAAGGCAAGATCGAGATACTCACGAAGCAGAACGGAAAATTGCACCCCGAAGCATTCGGTGATCGCTCCGATAGCGATTAGACAATTCTGAACCATCCTCAACTAACTCTGGCAAGACAAATAGGAATTGCTTTCCATCGCCACCCCGAACGGGATGGCGGTTTCAGTAACGGAGAGAAAATGCCGTCACCTACCGTTGTAATTGCACAAAACGATCCCGACGTCGCTCAGGAACTAGCAAACGACCTTCATGCGCATTTTGCGCGGATTGTCATGGCTAGCGGCGTGGCGGAATTGCGTGCGTTGTTGCTGCGTCACGAAGCACGACTGGCAGTGCTTGATGTGGACCTCATAGACATCGACGAAATACGTGAACTCGCAAACACTTTTTACGACCTTACTATCGTATGCACCCATCGCTCGCCTGATGAGCGTATGTGGATGGCCGCGCTGAACGCTGGAGCGGCGGAGTTCTGTCTCGCGGACGATATTCGCTCGATTCTGAAGGCTTCACGAAAAGCAGAGAAGCACCGCATGGAGATTGCCGCCTAGGCTCGAATTAACCCACTTTTTCGCTGCATTGTTCTGCCGCAGTGCAGCGATCCCTGATCCCGTTCGGAGGGAGTGCGCCATCGAACGCCGTGTCATTTTTAGCTCCGGAAACCAGATTCACAACTTTCAAATAAGATAAGAATTGACCGGGACCGAGTGCCGTCCGTCGACGCAAGCAGCACGTGCATGGCTGCGCAGGAAAGCAAAGCCCGCAAAACTGGCCTAGCGTGGCGACTGGTCTTAGCCCTTCCTGCCGTCACCCTGGTTTCAAATCCACTCTGAGCACTTCCGTTCACCGAAAATATCTACTCGCGACCTTCTCGATTCAAATTGCCTGATCGTTGCCACCCAGAACCTTGGCGCATCATCAAACGATCAATTGATTCATTGAATGTCTTCTTCATTCACAAAGCGGGATTTTAAGGACGCCGCCTACGGCCAAATGGCTCGCCTCGGCAAGGCTCTCGCTAGTCCCAAGCGTCTGGAATTGCTGGAACTGCTGTGTCAGGCCGGGCGTTCCGTGGAGGCATTAGCTGTCGAAACCGGGATGACCCTGGCCAACACCTCGCAGCATCTGCAAGTCCTTCAGACAGCACGGCTGGTGGAGACGTCAAAGAACGGCCGCTACGTGGAATATCGGCTCGCCGATACCTTGGTCTCCAACTTCTTCAGATCTTTCCGCTTGCTCGCTGAGAACCGACTGGCAGAGATCGAGCAGATTCGCAGGCGCTTTTTCAATGAAGAGGGAGAGCTCGATCCGATTGATCGCGAGACTCTCCTAGAGCGCCTGCAACAAAGAAAAGCCATTCTGATCGACGTTCGGCCCGCCAATGAATACGCAGCTGCGCACATTCCAGGCGCTCTACAAATTCCTTTGGAGCAGCTGAAGAAGCGCCTTTCAGAGCTGCCGCGCAACAAGGAGATTGTTGCTTACTGCCGTGGGCCTTTCTGCGTGCTGGCCAAAGAGGCTGTTGACCTGCTGCGCGCGCACGGCTTTCGGGCGGCGCGGCTGGAAGACGGCGTCCCGGATTGGTTCGCTCAGGGTTTTCCGATCGCCACAGGTGACGAGCCGGTTCGCAAGCACGTAAGCCGCGCTCAATGATTATCGAGGTGTACTGATGATTTTTCGTCAACTCCTGCATACTCAGCCGGTCGTTGCGGCGTCCTACATCTTTGGCTGCGGAAGTAAGCACGTGGCTGCCGTGTGCGACCCGCTCGAACAGATTGAGCCATATCTACGGATCTCGAACGAGACCGGTATGCAAATCCGCTACGCTATTGATACCCACGTTCATGCCGACCACATCTCCGGCGGACGCAAGCTGGCCGAAGCCACTGGCGCCGAGTACGTGCTGCACAAGAGTGCGAACGCACAATTTCCATTTCACGGCGTTTCCGAGAACGATGAGTTGGAATTGGGCAACGTCCGCATTCGCGTGTTGTACACACCTGGGCATACACCCGAGCACATTGCGCTGGTAGTTACGGACACAACTCGCGGCCCGGAGCCGTGGTTCGTGCTATCCGGCCATACGCTCATGGTTGGCGATCTTGGCCGAACGGAATTGGCCTCCAACGCCGAAGAAGGCGCACGCGCGCTTTTCGAGACTATTCAGAAACTCAAAAGACTTCCCGACCATATCGAGGTTCTGCCCGGGGCTTTCTCCGGCTCGGTGTGTGGCCGCTCCTTGAGCGGAAAACCGATGTCTACGATTGGGTTTGAGCGCCGATTCAATAAAGCTTTTCAAATCGACGACAGAGATGAGTTCGTCCGATACATGTTGCAAGACATCCCAACTCCGCCGACCAATGCGGCCGCGATTAGAGCCATCAATCTGGGATCACGGGAAGGCTGACGAAGTTTCTCCGTTCAGAGGTGGAGGCATTGTCGTGAACGACGAAAATGGAAACATCCACTTAGGTTTGCGCGAGAACCTGGGACAGTTTTCTCTGCTCGTTCTCATCAACATCTTTGTCGGAATGATGGTGGGGCTTGAGAGGACGGTCGTGCCGCTGATCGGAGAAAGGGAGTTCGGGCTGGTTTCAAAAACAGCAATCGTCTCCTTCATTGTCAGCTTCGGCATCACGAAAGCCATCTGCAACCTGTTTGCAGCACACATCTCGGAGACCACCGGCCGCAAGAAGGTGCTTGTACTCGGCTGGTTAATCGGCCTTCCCGTTCCCTTCATCATTATCTTTGCCAACCACTGGTTCTGGTTCGACTTCGCAAATGTTCTCCTTGGCATCAACCAGGCCTTGTGCTGGTCGATGACAGTCATTATGAAGGTTGATCTGGTGGGACCGAAAAGAAGAGGCCTGGCCCTCGGGCTCAACGAGTTTGCCGGCTACTTTGCGGTAGGGTTTACGGCCTGGCTCACCGGCTACATCGCCTCCGTGTATTCACTGCGTCCACAGCCGTTCTACCTGGGAATTGGTGTAGCAATCACCGGATTACTGCTCTCGACCTTTTTTGCAAAGGAAACCATCTACCACGCCAGGCTGGAAGCAAGGCATCATCAGCCGCCTCCAAATCTGACGACACCTGACAGCAACAACTCCTCCGCGCCTCGCCGCCCCGCCCTCCGGGAGATATTCGCACTAGCCTCCTGGAAAGATCGCGAGCTGTTCTCCTGCAGTCAGGCAGGACTTGTGAACAACCTTAATGACGGCATGTCCTGGGGAATCTATCCGCTACGAATATCCTGGTGCCGATGAATCGCCAGGAAGGAAATACCCTTCCGGTGAGCG
>PJLO01000072.1 GCA_003010405.1 Acidobacteriota bacterium
AAACTGGAGGTTCGATAAGCTTACGTTTCCGCGCTGTACTGGCAAGCTATCTTGTTCCGAAATGTGAACGACAAGTCGATAACCAAGGTGAAAGCAAAATTCTCGGCGACTGGCTGTAAATGAGAAATAGGCTATTTCCCGTGAAAACAGGAGCCCCCGGCGGTTTCAATCGAGCCTAAAGAACTTACCCGTCCGTTTAGCTCAGTTTCAGGCTGCTCGATGAACTTCGAGTCGCTCTTGTCTCGCCCCGCAAGGTCGAGGTGGGGACGGGTAGTTCAACCGCAAGTGGGATTATCAGTCATGGCAAAGCGGAGTTCAGCAAGAACTGCTGCCATTGCGGCGGCTGAGCGCATCCTGCGGAAGGCGGAGAAGGAGTTGAACGCCGCCTTGAACCGAACTCATTTGTAAAGTTTCGGTGGGACACTCCCAAAAGTAACAATTTTCCGCTACTCTGTTCTGTATACCGGATTTAAAACCATGTGACGTGGGGGCAGCGATGAACTGTAACCTGAGCAGGGCAGACTGCGCGGAAATCTATCATGCGCTTGGGCTCGCACGCGCTCGCTTCGTACAGCTACGCATCGGCGAAAACGGCGAGCGACTGACTAATCCAAGGATGAAATTGAATACTGCCGATGCGCAGGTCATATACAGCGCACTGACTTCCAAACGCGAGCGCATTCTGCAGGGTGCGTACGATTCATTTCCGGGTGAGGTGGAGAGAGTCGGAAGCTTCTCGTTTGAGTTGCTTGGGCACGTAAAGCGCATTCTTCAAGAGATTGGATATATGGGAGAGAACCTCACCTTGGAGCGGGAGATTCGACAAAATTCTGAACTTGGGATTGAGGAACTTCGAGCTTCACTCTGTGTGTGAGACAGTTCGGGCTTCTCGTTCCCATCCGCGCCAACTGAATCGTCCCTATCTCCGCTCCCGACGTGTACTCACGTCGAGCAGCATTTTGGATGAGGCAACGACCCATCAATCAGGATGCCTGCCACCGAACTGTCGATGGCAGGCATCCTGATTGATGGATTTAGTGAGCGGAAGTGAGCAGCACCTTTACTCGCCCGGTTCGAGAATCTTTTACCTGTCCGCGGTCTAGTAATTGCTGAGCATCAATCTTGTCCGACGCGAAACTCTCGATGTCAGACAGATTGAAGGTGTAGGTGATTGTAAAGGGAATTCCAATCGCGTACTCATCGGCGAAACTCTTGGAGCTGCCGACTACGGAGACGCTCACGGCTTCAAAAGCCTTTAGCCCACCAGTGTTCTTCAGGTCCTCAGGGACTTTCTTAAGGAAATCCGAGACCACCTCTTTGAAGAATCGCGACGCAACGTCATTGTCGGAAACCCGTAGATTGTTGAAAACCACGGTGCTGGTGCCCACCACGTGAAAACCGAACCCAAGAGGCGTATCTGCAACCTGTAATTCCTCGGAGTCTACCTTTACATCGTGCAGCGTCGCTGAAAGCACCCACGATTTCAGAATGCGATGGCCATAACGGAGTTCATACTCAGCCCTTTCGTCCTCTGTGAGGTCTGTTGCCTTTGGGTACGCTGCATCATCGTATGCGTTCTTACGCTTTTTGCCGTGGCAGTCGCGAATATCGGCCTCGAATGGCATTACGTAAAGGTTAACCGTGCAGTCGAACAGAATGTCTCAATAAGGTGACCGGCGTTTTCAACAACTTGTTCGAGTGCCACACCAAGTCGAGTTTCGCTGGCCTCTTCGTTCAGGCGATCATCTAAAAGATTGTGAAACGCCACGTCGAACTGGAGGAGCTAAATGCCACAACAGCTTAGAGTTAATCCCATCATCGGCACCGACAGCTACAAAATCACGCACTGGTGGCAGTACCCTCCGGACGCGGAAATCATCTACTCGCACTTAATGTCACGCGGCGGCTTCTGGAAGAACACTCTGTTCAACGGGCTGCAAGGCATTCTGCTCCAGTTCTTCGTCGGACAGGTGTTCACGAAGGAAGATGTGGAAGACGCCCGGAAGAAGATGTTTGCCCACTTCGGCAACGATAAGGCATTCAACTACGCCGGGTGGATGCGTCTGCTCGAAAAACATGGCGGCAAGCTGCCACTCAAAATTCGTGCGGTAGCCGAGGGCACCCTCGTGCCCGTCAAGAACTGCCTGATGACCATCGAGAACACTGATCCCGAGTTTCCGTGGCTGACCAACTGGGCGGAGACCCGCCTGATGCAGGTCTGGTACCCGATTACGGTCGGCACCCTCTCGTTTGAAATCAAACAAGTCATCGGCAAGGATTTGGTTCGTACGGGTGACCCGAGCCTCCTGCCGTTTAAGCTGCACGACTTCGGCTACCGTGGTGTCAGCAGCGAGTTGTCGGCCGCTATCGGCGGTGCGGCCCACCTGATTAACTTTATGGGCACCGACACGCTGGCGGCAATCGAGTACCTCCAGCAGTTCTACGGGGCTGATGAGATGCCCGGATTCTCTATTCCGGCGATGGAACACTCGACGGTGACTTCGTGGGGCAAAGAGCACGAGGCGGATTCATATGCCAACATGCTCGACCGCAGCCCGGATGGCCTTGTGGCTTGCGTCATCGACAGCTACGACACGCACAACGCCGTGGCCGAAATCTTTGGCAACCAGCTTCGCGAGAAGGTACTCCGCCGCAACGGTAAGCTTGTCCTGCGTCCAGACTCCGGCGACCCGGTTGTGGTCATGGAAGATATCTTCAATGCGGTCGCTGAGAAGTTCGGCTTCGAAGCCAACACCAAGGGCTGGAAGGTTCTACCTAAGCAGATCCGTGTCATCCAAGGCGACGGCGTGAACTACCAAAACATCCTGCGCATCAACTCCGCGCTGACCCGTGCGGGTTGGTCGATGGACAACTGGGGCTACGGAATGGGCGGTGCTCTGTTGCAGCAATTGAACCGCGACACGATGCGTTTCGCCATCAAGTGCTCGGCCATCCGCCGCAACGGCGTCTGGCAGGAAGTCCATAAGAGCCCGAAGACCGACCTCACCAAGGCATCGATCGGCGGCCGTCTTAACCTAATCGCCAACGGTCATGGCGAGTACGTGACTATCGCTTCGAACGAGGAGATGGCCTACGGCAACGTCCTTCGGAGTGTCTTCGAAGACGGCGAGTTAAAGATTCGCACCACGCTCAAGGAAGTACGCGAGTTGGCCGCGACGTTCGACCGCTACAACGAAGAAGCACTGGAGCCGTTGACGCCTTAGCAAAACCCACGTGAGCCGGGCGAGATGCAAATCTCGTCAGCTACGGTGGCTGTTCGTGGTCACCTGCTTTTGGCTCGTGTGGGGAATCTTTCACAAATGCCCCAGAGGTAGGCTGGTGAGCCTTCAGCAGGGGATGTGAGCGGAAATCAGATGTTGTAGCCCACGAGTACGTGCAGAGAACGCAATCCGCCCTATGCTTCGTCATACAACAATGCTAGGAAGATGACTTCCACCGCGCCGTGATTGCCGAAACACAAGTCGTATGATTGACAAATTCATTCAGCGTTGGCGGGAGTACGCCTTTTCAATGAAGCGGGAAGCACATGCAGTGTACCTCGCCTCGAAGGATTCAAGAGTTCCATGGTATGCGAAGGTAGTGGCGGTCTGCGTTCTCGCATATCCGAAGGCGGGCAACGGACGCCGTCCTGTGGGTATCGAGCGTATGCTGCGA
>PJLO01000022.1 GCA_003010405.1 Acidobacteriota bacterium
TTGCGGCCTGGCTCCCGTCGAAGTCGGTGCTGCTGTACTCATATTGTTTTCAACGCGTCCGGGCCGTAGGTGCGAACCCGTTAATCTATGATAACCCAATCGTGCGCGGAAGAGTTCTGCCCAATCAATGGCAAACGACCCGTTCGGAGCTAATCCTGTTCGCGGCTCAGTAGAGTGAGGCCATGAAGTACAGGTTAACGGGTATGAGCCATGCGCTCCTGCCCATGAGTTTGGCTATCAGTGCGACACAGGAATACGTCCGCAACGGCGCAGCTGCGGACCTGGGTCGGACAGGAACCGCGGAGCCAACTTCAAAGCGCAGCAGCGCAAGCGAACTAGCTGGGGCGAGCGCTACTTTTCTTGTTCGGAGTAACCAACACTCACCAGCACGCCAGAGTGCGCGTTGGGCTGGCCACCCATCCTTATCACTAAGGCGAATCGGGTAGTCTGACTCGGGTGATTACCTAATATCTGTTCGGTGTACCTCCGCGGGTTCCGCTTTGCGCCCGGAACTTAACCACCAATTGGCTCCTCTCCAAACCGGCTAGACTAGCTTGCGTCTCTGTAACAGGCTAGAACCCCACTTGCACGGTTGGCACGCCATAATAATCGGCAACCATTACTGTCAGCACATCCTGCCTTGCCTGCCAAAGCCATGACGAGTTTCGCGACCGGTACAGTTGTTTGGGATAAGCAAACTGAGCTCTGTAACCAAGCTCATGCTCTACTACTTCCCCCCACAAATACACCTCACCTTCCACAACCTGGAATGCAGGCGTATTCAGTTCCCTTTGCGTTGCTGCATATACCTGCATCCGTCTCCGATGTTTCCACCCATAGATTCCGGCCAAATCACGCTGGTCGATATCCGGCCGCGTGGCAATGGTCTTCTCCCTGGATGGCCAACAGAAGTCATCAGAATTTGTGGAACGTAACCTCAGATCGGGATGCCACCTGCCCTTGTCGAGCTTAAAATCAGGCCGCTCCCTGAGTGATTGCAACCGCTCCATGCTAAGCAGTCGCAACCGTTTCATGGCAAGACCATTAACCAGCCAGCATCTGTAAGCAACAACCGGTTCTATGAATACGTTTACAGCTTGCTGATCACAATCTAATGACCATGGCACAAGTTTTCCGCTAAAGCTGTTGTTCTGTGCCATTAGGGTATCGCCGGAACTTTCTCCGGTTCTTGCATTGGCTCATATACCGGCTCTTCCGCGGGATGATGAAGCGGTCGTGGTACGGGCTCTTCCAATGGATAATGAATTTCACGCTTTCTTGGTTCTCCAATCTGCGCCATTCTTGGAATCTCCTTTCTCGTTAAGCCTTGATCTCGCCTTACGAACTTGGCCCGATTATATCTCTGACTGCGAGCAAATTTTCAGTGTTTTGACGCAATCGCAGTCGATCGCAAACTTTTGTGGGCACCCGCAAACTGAAACGCGGCAGGTATGTCGAAGTCGCTTTTTGTAAGAGTACAGAATGAAAGATCTTTCAGAAGAGAGAGTCTGTTCGGCAGCCCAGCGGCATTTTGAATGCGCGTGGCGAATTTCCGAAGCGTATCGAGCATTTCTTCGGTCCGAATCATTGATATTGGCCGATGTCGATTTGTGCATGGGGCTGGCACTCGCCTGTGGGTATAATAAAAATTGGACTCTCTCCCAGGCGAAGCATGAGAAGGGGCGAGATTTTGTATTTTAGCTAAGCAATGCCTTAAGGCCGCGTACCGTTCACATCGCTACAGGCCCAATTTGCAGGCTTAATATTTGGATACCGCATATATGGATTCACAGCTAAGTTTTTCCTTCGAGCTATTCCCGCCCCGTACGCCGGAAGGCGTGACGAAATTGCCGGCTGTGATCCGGCGCCTTGCTGAGTTGCACCCGGACTATTTCTCTATCACTTATGGCGCCGGCGGCTCCAATCAGGAAGGCACCTATGAGACGCTAATGACGGTGATCAAGCAAACTGGCGTGGAGGCCGTACCGCACCTGACCTGCGTGGGTTCGACACGCGCCCACATTGCTTGCCTTTTAGACCGTTACCGGGAGGCGGGCGTTAAGCGCGTTGTTGCGCTGCGCGGCGACCTGCCTGCGACCGCCATGAGTCCCTCTGCGCCTGGCGACTTTCATTACGCCAATGAACTGGTCAGCTTCATCCGTGAGACCTATGGGAACGCCTTCAAGATTGATGTGGCCGCTTACCCGGAGATGCACCCGCAGGCGCCCAGTCCTGGGGTGGACTTCGAAAACTTCTGCCGTAAGGTCGAGGCGGGCGCTGACGCGGCGCTGACCCAGCTTTTCTTTAACGCCGACGCCTACTTCGATTTCATGGAGCGTTGCGACAAGGCGGGTATCAAAATCCCGGTGATACCGGGCATCATGCCCATCACCACCTTCGACAGGACCGTCCGTTTCTGCGAGGGTTGCGGCGCGGACCTGCCGCGGTGGGTGCGTCTGCGCCTTGAAGAGTTGCAGGACGACAAGCCCGCTCTGCTCGATTTTGGCTTAGGCGTGGTTACTCGTCTCTGTGAAACCCTTCTGCGCAACGGCGCGCCAGGCTTGCACTTCTACACAATCAATCAGTCCGAAGTGGTTCAGCGTTTGTGGAACAATCTGGCGCTGACGACATCGTGCGAGCAGGGTCACTAGACCCGGAGTGGGCTAGTGACCTCGTCTAGTTTGCCCCATTCAAAACGAAGCAGAGGTCGAGCAGTTTGTTTTGCGCCGGAAAGGTTTTAGCTCACTTTCCGGCGGTTGCTTTTTTGGAATATGTCAGCCGCGCTCCTCGCGGGGCACGTAGTCGCGCTTTGTCTCGCCAGTGTAGATCTGACGGGGGCGGCTGATCTTGAGCCGCGTCGCGTCGTGGATCTCCTTGTAGTTGGCAATCCAACCCGGCATACGCCCGATGGCAAACATGACAGTGAACATATTGAGTGGAATCCCCATCGCGCGCAGAATGATTCCCGAGTAGAAATCGACATTGGGATACAGCTTGCGGTCAATGAAATAGCTGTCCTTGAGGGCGACTTCCTCCAGATGCCGCGCGATATCCAGAAGCGGATCGCTGATATTCAGCTTCGCCAGAATGACGTCGGCGGTCTTCTGCAGAATGCGCGACCGGGGATCAAAGTTGCGGTATACGCGATGACCGAAACCCATCAGACGCAGCTTGGAGTCCTTCTGCTTGACCTTCTCCATGTAGTCCTTTGCGCAAATCCCGGACGTGCGGATCTCTTCAAGCATCTGGATCACAGCCATGTTGGCTCCGCCGTGCAGCGGTCCCCAGAGGGAACACACGCCTGCGGCGCATGACGCGAACATATTCGCGCCCGAGCTTGCCACCATCCGCACCGTGGAGGTGCTGCAATTCTGTTCATGATCGGCATGCAGGATCATGAACTGGTTCAGGGCGCGCGCTACGTCTGGATCGGGGGTGTAGCGTCCGTGGGGCACCGAGAACATCATATGCAGAAAGTTCTCGCAGTATTTGAATTCGCGCGGGTACATCATGGGCTGACCGATGCTCATCTTGTACGTCGCGGCTGCAATGGACCGCACTTGCGAGAGGAGTCGTGCCGCGCTTTCTTCAAAGTTGAATTCGCCTTCTTCGTACCCCAGCACTTCGGGCGAGAAGCAGCCAAGCGCGTTGATCATCGCCGAGAGGATGGCCATCGGCGGAGCGTTGTTGGGAAAACCCTGAAAGTGGCTGCGCATGCTTTCGTGGATCATCTGATGCTTAGTCAGAAGCTCCGAGAACCCCTTGCGCTCCTCTTCGTTCGGCAGCCACCCATAAATCAGGAGCCAGGCCGTTTCCATGAAGTTCGATTGTTCCGCGAGCTGTTCAATGGGGATTCCGCGGTAGCGCAAGATGCCTTGATCGCCGTCGATGTAGCTGATGGCTGACCGGCAGGAACCGGTATTACCGTAGCCTTCGTCCAGGGTGATCAATCCGGTCTTTGAGCGAAGATCGGAAATGTCGATGCCGAGTTCCTTTTCGGAACCTTCTATCACAGGAAATTCCCAGGAATTACCGTTGTATTCGAGTCGAGCGGTGGACATTGTTACGTATTCTCCAGATTACCGATTCTTGCGCTTTCGTCGCGGAGTTAGCAAGGTCCTCCGTCGGAAAGCCGTGGACAGAGTCCCGGCTGTATTGCGTTCGCCATTGCAGCAAGAGTTGTGCGCGAGCCAAGGCTCCGCTTTAACTTGCATGATTTTTTTCAGGGACACCCATCACATTGACTCACATTATAAACATGAGGGCGCAAACAATCCGAATATTTCGTTAATCGAGGCGAACCATGAATACTCCGCCCTCATTCACCCGGGTTTGCTCGAAGACCTTGCGCGTATTCTCTTTGTCGTCTTTCGTAACCCGAATGCGAACCCAGTAGCCGGTAGGGCCTTTGAAATGCATTACTTGCGCATCGGCGTAACGGTCAAGGAGATGCTGCTTCAAACGAATGGCGTTGGATTGTTCCTTGAATGCACCGATCTGAACACACCAGCGGCCGCCGGTTTCAATGGGATGCGGCGCTTCGAGCACATCCAGCCGGACGCGTGCGGTTCCCGGAAGGTAGACGTTAACGTCCTTGGCAGCGGCGAGCGAAAGGTCAATGATGCGATCACCTATAAAAGGGCCGCGGTCGGTGATACGCACTACTGTGGTCTGATTATTCTGGAGGTTGACAACGCGCACGATCGAATTCATGGGCAGGGTGTTGTGTGCGGCGGTCATCTCGTTCTGGTCGTAAAGTTCGCCGTTGGCGGCCTTCTTGTTGTGATAGTTAGGGCCGTACCAGCTTGCGTATCCCATTTCGCTCCAAATGACCTTTGCTTTGGGATCGACGTGAATGCCGGGAACCGAGGCAATGGAGCCGAGGTCGCTCGCGTATGGAAAGTCTTTCGCCTCGGTAACAGTGTCCTTCTTTGGTTTCGAGTGAGCGGACTGTGAAGGGAGTCTAGGCGAGGGCGGAACCTTGCGGGCCGTCGGCTTCTTGTGTCCGCAGCCGATTGAAAATAGACCGATGGTAAACAGACAGGCGACCAGCACTCCCCGGCGCAGACAGACGAACGGAAAATCCGCATTGCCGGGGCGAGCCGACAGGTGCATTACGTGTTGCGTAAAAAGCTCCAAAGCAGCTTGATTCTGCCGCGTCCGCAGTAACTGGTCAATGAGGCGGAACATTGATGATTACTGCATGAATTTCCAAGAGCGTCCCAGCAACAGTAATTACATCGCGCAAGTTACTCGAGCACGTGGATATTGTGTTTCTCGCAAATCTCCTTCAGGATTTTCGGCCATACGCTGACGGTCACCTCTCCAAGGTGCGCCTTCTTTAACAGCAGCATGAGCGTGCGCCCCTGGCCGATACCGCCTCCGATAGAGAGCGGAATCTCATTTTTGATGATCCCCTTGTGGTATGGAAAATCGATCAGGTTCAGCTGATTCGACATGGCGAGCTGCTGCTTCAGGGTTTCGGCGTTAACCCGGATGCCCATTGATGAGAGCTCGTGGCGGCGTCCCGTGACCGGGTTCCAGACCAGGATGTCCCCGTTGAGGCCGTGTGCGGTTTCGCCATTAGGCATGGTAGTCGGTGTCACCCAGTCGTCGTAGTCGGCAGCGCGCATCTCGTGGGGGAAGCCGTCCTTGAGCGGCCAACCGATGCCGATGATGAATACGGCGGGGTGTTTTTGAAGGAGCAGAGTCTCCCTCTGTTTTCGCGGTAGACCGGGGTACATTTCGAGCAGCTCCTCGGCATGTATAAACTCAATCTCTTCGGGCAGGGCTGGGTATTTGGCATTCCCGAGCGCGGGGAAGAGCTGCCGCGCGAAACGATCGGCGCCGGTCAGGACCCTCCAGATGCTACGGACGATTGTTTTCAGAAAATCCAGATTGCGATCTTCGGGCCGGATGACACGTTCCCAATCCCACTGGTCGACGTAGCAGCTGTGGTCGTGGTCGAGGAAGTAGTCCTTGCGAATGGCGCGCATGTCGGTGCAGATGCCTTCGCCGACCTGGCAGCCGAACTGCTTGAGAGCCATCCTCTTCCATTTGGTTGCGGCCTGCACGATCTCAGCATCGACGGGGTGCTGGTTGCGGTCGTTGGAAATATGGACCTGAATTGGAGTGCGCGACCCATCGCGGTCCAGGAAGTCGTTAATGCCGCTCTCAGAGTCGACGATGAGTGGCACCGTGGTCATGATGAGGTTTAACTCACGGCAGAGCTTGTCTTCGATGTAGCGCTTGACGGCGAAGATGGCCTTCTGTGTTTCGAGGGGTGAGAGTAGGGGAGTGTAGTCTTTCGGCAGGACGCGCTCGATGTCGGTGTAATTGCCAATGCCAGGGCCGGCAAGGTCCGCACGCTTATCTGCTAATGTGGCTCTCATTAAAGTCTCCTTCGTTTGAACTCAGTCCTCGGGGTGTGGGAATGGCTGCCAACGAAAAACAGCACCAAATTTGTCGGCTGCTACGAAATCACGAAAGCAGTGGTGGATCTGTAACGATGATCACAAAATCGGAGGAATTTTTACTCTTAGTCAAATCAGTAACCGTTTAGTAGAATCGGGCGCATGAACGTTCCTGCCTCCGTCACCACCCCTGCTCCTGAGCCCGACTCCAACGAAACGCAGGTGTACTGCATACACGGCGTAGACCCGGAGGTTCAGGCCTATGCAATGGCGAAGTACTCCCGTTCGGCGCTCTCGCTCAAGGAGTCGCTGGCTGAGTTGAATGAGCAAAGAGCGGAAAAATTTCTCAGCACCTTCTATTTCCAGTACGGACATCGTTCGATTGCGGACCTGGCGCACGTCGCCATGGCCATTGAGCGGCTCTCTTTATTAGCGGCCACTCTGGTTGTAGACGAAAGCCGCTGGGATGGTCAGGAGCGCTCAACGCGTTACCAGGATTTCAAGAAGAGCGGGCACTATACGCCGAAATTCTGCGATCCGGCGGACGCGCATTTCTTTGAAGAAACCATCGAATTTCTCTTTTCGGAGTACCGCAGCTTCAGCGAATTGAATTTTCAGTATCTTGCGGCGAAGACTCCCAAACCGGCAGATATGACGCAGGAGGCCTACGAGCGCACCATGCGTGCGCGCGCTTTCGATATTTCGCGCTACTTGCTGCCTCTGGCTACCAATACGTCTCTGGGGCAGATTGTGAATGCCCGCACGCTGGAGACTCAGGTTGCGCGCCTGCTCGGCAGTCCTTACGCGGAGGTGCGGCTGCTCGGCGAACGCATGAAGCAGGCCGCGCGCGGATCAGCCTGGGATGTGAATGCCGGGAAACGACAATCTCTGGTAGAGGCAATCGCTGAGAAAGACGCAGCGCTGGGAGAACAGGCAAGAGCGGAGCTCTTGCGGGAAACCAAAGTTGCTCCCACGCTCGTAAAATACGCGGAGGCCAGCAAATACCAGCTTTTCTCGAAAAAGGAGCTGACGCAGGCGGCATCTGAGTTGATGCGAGGGCAGAGCATTGCGCCAGCCCCCGAGGTCGATCTGCTCGACGAAGAGCCGCTCGAAGTTGAATTGGCCACGACGCTGCTTTACGAGCATTCACAGCATCCTTATCGTCAGTTGCGCGAAGCAGTGGCTGCTCTGAGCGAGGCGCAGCGGGCGGAGATTATCGATCTGGGCATTCGTCATCGCGACAGCCACGACGAATTGCTGCGCGCCTACTGCTCTGGTCAAAAGTTCCGCTTTGACATTCTCATGGACATCGGGGCCTACCGCGATCTGCACCGCCATCGCCGGTGCGTTCAGATCCATCAGGAGTACTGCTTCGAGCATGGATTCGATACGCCACGGGAAATTCTGGATGCAGGCTACGCCGCACGTTACACCGAGGCGATGCAGCGCGCCGGGGACGCAGGGCGCCAACTTGCGACTGCCCTCAGCGCGCGTGGCGAGGCTCCGCAAGCCGCGCAATATCTGCTTCCTTTGGCCTACCGCAAGCGCACGCTTTTCAAGATGGATTTTGCGGAGGCCGTTTACATCAGCGAACTGCGCACAGGGCCAGGAGGTCATTGGAGCTACCGTAATGTGGCCTATCAGATGTACGAACGTATCGCCGAACGCTACCCGGCGCTGGCTAAGTGCTTCCGAGTTACGGATATTCATCCACCGGTGGACTTGCTTCGAAGGTGAGCGTTAAGGGCCTAGGGGGATATCACGAAGGGCAAGGGATAACTCCAGCAAGGATAATCGGCAAAAATTTCCCTATTCTTCGCCTTTCGTTCACCTTTATCTTCGCTCGTGCTATGCTCTCGGCAGTCGTCCTTATAATTGTGAAGTGATGCGCAGTCCGCACCTTTAAGTGGAGCCGGTGGCTCGGTGCGGGGCTAGTCCGCACCTCAAAATCATTGCAGCCACGCGTCTTACGGGCGTGGCTAAGGAGTGCTTCATGGCCGAAGATCGGTCCCGCGCAATTGATCTTGCGCTATCTCAGATTGAAAAGCAGTTCGGCAAGGGTTCCATCATGCGCCTGGGAAGCAAGGGGCCTATTGTTCCCATTTCGGTGATCTCTACCGGCAGCATTTCTTTTGACTCTGCTCTGGGCGTAGGTGGAGTTCCTCGCGGTCGCGTGGTTGAAGTGTACGGCCCTGAATCTTCCGGCAAAACAACGGTCTGCTTGCAGATTATCGCTGAAGCGCAGAAGGCCGGCGGCATGGCAGCCTTCGTGGATGCCGAACATGCTCTCGATCCGTCCTATGCTAAACGGCTCGGCGTGGATGTGGATAACCTGCTGGTTTCACAGCCGGACTACGGCGAGCAGGCTTTGGAAATTACCGAAGCCCTGGTGCGCTCTGGAGCGATTGACGTACTGGTGGTGGACTCTGTGGCGGCGCTGGTTCCTAAGGCTGAGCTGGATGGCGAAATGGGCGACAGCCACATGGGGTTGCAGGCGAGACTGATGTCGCAGGCGCTGCGCAAACTCACTGGCACGGTCAGCAAATCGCGCACCTGCCTGATTTTTATCAACCAGATTCGCGAGAAAATTGGCGTGATGTTCGGGAATCCGGAGACTACCACTGGCGGACGCGCCCTGAAGTTCTACTCTTCTGTGCGTATTGATATCCGGCGTATTGCCGCAATCAAGGATGGCGACCAGGTCGTGGGCTCGCGCACCAAGGTCAAAATCGTAAAGAACAAGACTGCGGCTCCCTTCCGCGAAGCTGAGTTCGACATGATGTACGGAGAGGGCATTTCGCGTGAAGGCGACATGCTCGATCAGGCGGTTGAGCGCAATATCGTCGAAAAGTCCGGCGCATGGTACAGCTTTGAAGGGGAGCGCATCGGGCAAGGCCGCGAGAACACGAAGAATTTCCTAAAGGAGAACAAGGACATCTCCGCCCGGATCGAACAGGCTGTGCGCAAGGCTCTCGGATTGGATAAAGCCGTTGCAGAAGCGCCCGCCGATCCGCAGCCGGTTTCGCCGCAGGAAGTAGCCGCAGCCAAGGCCGCTCTGCCTAAGAAATAGCGCCAGAACGCGATACAAAGAATTAAGAGGGTGCGGATCGTTCCGCACCCTCTTAATTCTTGTTAAACCGAATTTAGGAACCAGACGTCCGGGAGCCCCGCTTATGCGATAGCTTCGCAACTTTTGGCAACCAGTTGGGGTCTTGGACACTTTTCCCGAACCAGAAACCGCTCCAGTATGGTGCCGTTAAACATCTGAACGGCGGACTGGGTGCTTGGGGCGATGATTTGCAATTGCTTGCCGTTGTCTACCGCGTGCGCCAACACCGACATCAGACTGCCAAGACCGTCAACGTCCAGGGCGCGCACTGCTGTTAAATTCACAATTAGTTTGTTAAAGCCGCCCAATAACAGCAGAGCATTGCGGCGAAATGCCTCGACTTCCTTGCCTCCGACCAGTTTTCCGCGACATGCCATCGTTACGTTTTCGCGACCGGTGCGAACTTCCAAAACCAGATCCATGTCTATCCCTTTGTATGAACTTGCCTACTCATGGGATGCCACCTTTGAGGACGCTGGTTGTAAAGGAAGTGGGTTACGCGAAACGGGAATAACGAAATATTCAAATTAGCGTTGTCCGGAAATTTCCCTCGCAGCTTCCGGTTCGAGTTGGCCTCTACGATACCGCCAGTGAGTCCACAAAATGCGTGCCGCACCCATGACGGGGACGGCCAGGTATATACCGGCTATGCCAGCGATTTCTCCACCGGCCAAAATCGCGAAGATCACGAGCAGTGGATGTATTTCAACGCGTCCGCCGAGGACGCGCGGAGAGACAAAGTAGTCCTGCGTGCCGCGCCACAGAAGAAGAAACACGAGGACCAGCGCCAGGTGACCGTAGTTGGCCCCAAAACTGATACCCAGGATCAGAGTTCCGGCTACCAGTGGGCCGACGAGAGGAATGAACTCCAGAAGACCGCCCAACGTCCCCAACACTAATGAGTAGGGCACACGCATGAGCGTCAGCACAACAACGTAGACTGTCCCTGAGATTGCAGCCAGATACAGCTGCGCACGAACAAAGTGCGCCAGCATGTCGTCGAGATCGCTCATGATCCCACTCAAGAACTTCCGGCTGCGCTGATTCTCCAGTAGTCCTTCAATACTGTGCGCGAAGCGTTTTTTATCTTTCAGCAAGAAAATGGCAAGAAACGGAACCAGCACGAACCAAAGTAAATTCCCGGCGACCTCCGTGGCCTTTTGCCCGTGTGTGCCAAGCGAGGCAAGAACTTCATCACGGTGTCCGACGATGAAGTGTTGCAGCCGCGCCTGTGTCGTTTCGCTCCATCCGTGTGTCTTGCCGATTTGGAAGGCGATGTTTCCACTGGCAACTTTATCGTAGAGTTCTGGGACTGCCAGGGAGAGACGCCGTCCTTCGTCCACAACACGCGGACCAACAGCAGCTCCAACGGTGAGTAAACCCGCCAGCATGACAAGGTATATTGCGGTAATGGCAACCCCCCGGCTGCAATGTGTCTTTTTTTCTGCCAGTGAAATCAATGGCTCCAGAAGATATGCGAACAGCATGGCGAAAAGGAAGGTCAGCAGCGGTTTGCGTGCAAGCCAGATGAATGCGAGCAGCGATAGCGTCGCCAGAACTGTGAACTGAATGCGCAGGGTGGTCTTGTCGAGAAGGCTCATGAAGTGTCGCCTTAGAGAGTCGCTCTATTGTAGAGCTAAGAGGTCAAACTCTCCAGCTCCGGAGGCCGCCGGGGCAATGGTAATTGGTGCCGCTATACTTGACTCCGATGCGCCGGAGACTTGGCGTGATTTCCCGCAGAGTAAGGTAGCAATCGGTAATTGTTCTGGATTGCTCCCGAGTGCCTCGTGTCAGAAAAACAATGGGTCGAGTTGATCGTCTTTCCTGTGACAGATAAAATCGAAAAAGGTACTAGTGTCGCCGAGGAACTTTGAAGCGAGTTATTTATCCGGGATCATTCGATCCTCCGACCAACGGCCACCTCGATTTGATAAGTCGGGGCGCAAAGCTATTCGACGAACTGGTTGTAGCGATTCTGCGGAACTCGGCGAAGACTTCGCTCTTCGATGTGAATGAGCGGCTGGAAATGCTCCGCGAATGCACCAGCCAGTGGGAGAACGTTCGCGTCGAATCCTTTGAGGGGTTGCTGGTGGATTACGCGCGTCGATGCGGAGCCCAAGCGGTTCTGCGCGGCATTCGCGTTGTCAGCGATTATGAATATGAACTTCAGATGGCTTGGATGAATCGCAAGCTCGATTCCACTCTGGAGACAGTTTTCATGATGCCAGCCGGGGAGTATGCATATCTGAGTTCGCGGCTGGTGTGCGAGATCGCTTCACTTGGGGGCACACTTGGAGATCTGATACCCGCCTCGGTGGAGAGCCGCCTTCGCGCACGCCTCGGAGTCGCGCCGCAGGCTCCCAGATAAGTTCCGCTAATCCAGAAAACAGGCTTGGGGCGCAAAGCGTCCGGAAAGGAATTTCAGTGTCATCGACCACAGGAGCTACCTCATTCACGGCCCGCATCGGCCGCATTGAAATCTCTGCCACCATGGCGATCAACAACGAGGCCACCAGGCTCCGGTCGCAGGGAGTCGATTTGGCAGATCTCGGCGCAGGCGAGCCGCACTTCACCACGCCGGAACACATCAAGCAGGCCTGCATTGAGGCTGTTCAGCAGAATTTCAGCAAATATACGCCGGTCGCCGGATTCAAGGAACTGCGTGAGGCTCTGGTTGCGCGTCACCATCAGGACTTCGGCTCCGAATATTCGTTTGATGAAACCATCGTCACCACCGGAGGCAAGAGCGCGCTCTTCAACACCTTCCAGGTGATGATCGACCACGGCGACGAGGTCATTATCCCGGTGCCGTACTGGGTCTCGTTCAAGGACATGGTGGAGTATTGCGGTGGCAAATGTTCCTTTGTCACTACTCGCGCTGAGGAGGGTTTCCGCCTGACCGCCGCCATGATCGAGCAGGCCATTACTCCGAAAACTCGTATCATCCTGCTCAATTCGCCGAACAATCCATCCGGCGCCGTTGTTTCCCAGAAAGATCTGAAGGCAATTGTCCATTTGGCAGCATCACGTGGAATCTACGTGATGAGCGATGAATGTTACGTGTATCTGGATTACACGGGAAAGCCGTTTTCTCTGGGCTCGCTCAAGGAATACAAGAACTCGTTACTGCTCATGGGATCGCTTTCCAAGACCTATGCCATGACGGGTTGGCGTCTCGGGTTTGCCATGGCGCCGAAAGCAGTGATTGGGCAGCTCCAGAAACTGCAGAGCCAGTCCACCTCGAATCCGACCTCGATTGTGCAGAAGGCCGGTTTGGCTGCAGTCAGCGGCTCTCAGCAGTGTGTGGCGGATATGCGCGCCGAGTATATTAAGCTTCGCGACCGCATAATCGCCGGACTCCGCACCATTCCCGGTGTGAAGGTGAATGTTCCGCAGGGCGCGTTCTATGCTTTTCCGGATGTCAGTGAAATCGTCGATCGCGTCGGTATCGATACCGTTCAGTTGACCTCGCGATTGTTGCGCGATGGCCACGTGGTCGGTGTTCCGGGTGAGGCATTTGGCATGCCTGGACACATTCGTTTCTCCTACGCATCTTCGGCCGAGAACATTGACCGCGGGATCGAGCGGGTACGTACTTTCTTTGCTTCTTTGTAGCTTCGAATCATGAGGGATGGGAGGCCTCCCGGCATCTCATCCCTTCGGAATTCCCATCCAACGGCACATTGCGGTACTCTGTGACGAGTCTGAACCATGCCGTTACTGTATCCATTTCTTGTTCTTCCGGAGTTTCACGAGCGGGTGTGGGGCACACGTGATTTGCGCCCTTATTTCACCCTTGCCGTGGATGCCGAACCGATCGGAGAGGTTTGGCTGACCGGGGAGAACTGCAAAGTCGCCAACGGTCCACTCGCCGGGCAAACTCTGCGCGATCTGGCGGCGCAATACGGCGTTGAATTTATCGGGGAAGCTTCGCCGCAGGCCACGCGCTTTCCTTTGCTGATCAAGTTTCTGTTTCCCCGTCAAAAATTGAGCGTGCAGGTGCACCCGGACGACGCGCTCGCGCGCCGTATTGGTGAGCCCTGCGGCAAAACTGAATGCTGGTATGTGGCTCGCGCCATTGATGGCGGGCAGGTGGGGGTTGGCCTGCGTCCCGGTATTAATCGTGAAATGTTTCGCCTTGCCGTTGAGGCCAACCAAGCCGAACACATGCTGAACTGGCTGGACGTGCGTTCCGGTGAGATGATCTACGTAGATGCGGGCACCGTTCATGCCGTGGGGCCGAACGTGATTCTGGTGGAAACCCAGCAAAACTGTGATGTCACTTACAGGCTTTACGACTATGGCCGTCCGAGACAGCTTCACCTGGATCTAGGGATGGCCGCAATCAAGGAAAAAACGCACGCGGGCAGGGTTAAGCCGCAGACCGAGGACGGTCATCAGTTGCTTGTCTCCTCGCCTCGCTTTCTAGTTGAGAAGTACAAGGTCGAGAGTCCGGTGACACTCACCGCAGAGGCTGGACGAAGCTCGCTCCAGGCAATTGTGTGCCTCGATGGCGGAGCCATCGTGGAGTGCGAAGGCTCACCGCCACTGCCCGTCATGCGAGGCGAAGCCGTGGTGGTTCCTGCTTCGTTGCCTGTAGTAAGCTTGCATCCGCAATGGAGCGCGGAGATTCTTCGCATGCGCTTGCCCGCGCAAGAAGTGGCGGAGCCCGTCACAACCTTGCACACTAGTAATGGCCAGCATGGCTGACTCGAGGAGTAATTTTGGCAGCTCGTAAGCAGGAGTTTTACCCAATTATTCTGGCCGGAGGGCGTGGCACTCGCTTTTGGCCGCTCAGCCGTAAAGCATTTGCAAAACAGCTGTTGCTGCTCAACTCCGAGCAATCCATGATTCAGGAAACCGTGGACCGGCTCTTGTTTGCCGCACCGCGGGAAAACTTCTGGGTTATCACCAATGGCGATCTGCGTCAAAATATCGCGCGCCAACTCAAATCGCTGCCACGAAAGCAAATCGTAGCCGAACCTATAGGACGCAACACCGCTCCCGCGATTGGACTTGCTGCGTTCATACTGTTTCGCAAGAACCCGGACGCCGTGTTGGGACTTTTTCCTTCCGATCAGGTAATTGCAAAAGAGAAGCAGTTCCGCAAAGATCTGCAGACCGGAATTGCCTTGGCTGCTTCGGGAGAAAGAATCGTGGTGATGGGCGTAAAGCCCACGCGTCCGGAGACCGGATACGGCTATGTTGAGGCCGGTTCCGTTTACAAAGGCGCAGTGACGCACGTACGCCGATTCCGCGAAAAACCTGACAGAGAAGCGGCGGAGCAGTTTATTGAGGCCGGAAATTTTTACTGGAATAGCGGAATGTTCCTGTGGTCGGCCAAGACACTGGTAGCCGCTATGCGGCAATACATGCCGGATACGGCCGTGCTGCTTGAAGAGATTGCGGCAGCATGGGGTACACGGAAGTTCGAAGAAAGGCTGTCTAACCTCTATCCGAAGTGCGAGAACATAAGCGTGGACTACGGCATTCTCGAACCGCGCTCTTCCTCCGGAGAAGCAGGATCAAATATCTTCTGCATCCCAGCCGATTGGGGCTGGAACGATCTCGGCTCCTGGGCCGCGCACTTTGAGCATCGCATCTCGCAGGGAAAGCACAAGGACAATGTCGTTTCAGGGGCGGACAGCTTTATTCTCGACTCGCATGGAAATTACCTTCATGCCCCTGGAAAATTTATTGCCGCAGTTGGAGTAAGCGGACTCGTTGTAGTGGACTCCGGCGACGCGTTGCTGATTACCACTATCGAACGCTCGCAGGACGTCGGTAAGGTTGTGAAACATCTGGACCAGAACAATCACACCAAGCTGATTTAGCTCCCAGGGATCGAGTATGTCTCAGAAGATCAAGTTCGGTACGGATGGCTGGCGCGGCGTGATCGCCGACGACTACACGTTTGAAAACGTCCGCCGCGTTGCCCACGCGATTGCGAATTACGTGCATCAGAACGAGGACCCTGGCAGGGGAATTTTGGTTGCGTACGATACCCGCTTCGGCTCGCGCCGCTTTGCCGAGATTGCTGCCGAAGCCATTGCAAGCAGCGGCATCCGCGTGCAGATTGCACGCGAGATAACCCCTACCCCCGCGCTCAGCTACATGGTGAAGAAACTCGGCGCCGCTGGCGGCGTCATGATTACTTCCAGCCACAATCCGTGGGATTGGAATGGAGTGAAGTTCAAGGCCAGCTACGGTGGTTCCGCCTCTGCGGTCATCATCAAGAAAATCGAAGCGCTCATCGACAGCAGGCACATCGAAGGGAAGGGTGGCAGTGTGGTTGAGGCCGACTTCAAGACCGACTACATTGCCGCGATCAAGGCATTTGTCGATCTCAAGCTCATCGCCCAAGCAAAGCAGAAGTTTGCCATAGACGTAATGTATGGCGCGGGGCGCGGCATCATCTCTGGAATTTTCAAGGAACTCGGCGTGGATCACATCGAACTTCACGGCGAGGTGAATCCACTTTTCCCGGGGATGAATCCCGAGCCGATTCTGCCCCATCTTCGGGACTTGCAGGAGGCGGTTGTCGCAAACCATTGCGATGCTGGCCTGGCCACCGATGGCGACGCCGATCGCATCGGCGCGGTTGCGGAAGATGGCCGTCTGGTCGACGCTCACAAATGTTATGCAGTGCTGCTGGAATGGCTGCTGAAGCGCAAGCAGTGGCCTGGAGCCATTACCCGCGCCTTCAACACCACGGGAATGCTCGACCGCATTGCCCGAGCTTATGGCCGCGAACTGATCGAGCACGGCGTAGGATTCAAATACGTTGCTGAAATCGTGCTCAGCGGTAAGCAGGTGCTGATCGGTGGCGAGGAATCGGGCGGCATCGGGCTTCCCAGTTTCCTGCCCGAGCGCGATGGTACTTTGAACGCGTTGCTACTGGCCAATGTTATGGCGGAAGAGGGTAAACCGCTGGGCCAACTCGTCGAGGAGCTGCAGGAAAAATACGGTCGCCACTATTATGGACGGCGCGACCTGCGCCTTTCGGAAGATATTAAGCGGAGTGCTCTCTGCCGGGCGGCCGCCAAACCTGCAATGATAGGCAGGTACAAGGTTCAGCGCACGGAGGATCTCGACGGCTTCAAGCTTTTCCTCGGTGCCTCTTGCGAAGGCAATGGAGCGCAAGCCTGGGTCCTGATACGTGGTTCCGGCACCGAACCATTGCTGCGCGTTTATTGCGAAGCCGCATCACAGGAAACCGTGGACAGCATTCTGGATGCCGCCGTTGAGTTCGTTTACGCTTCGCCCGCAGATCGGTATTCAAGCCAGCAGATGGCTTGAGTAGACGGCAGCGGGCCAGTTTTCCTTATTGTTTTTCTCGAATCGTCAACCTACCTACGACCAGCTCGTCAATCTCCATGTGTTTGACGCGAGTCGCTCCAATTGACAGGCGCCTGATGGCAACTGCTCCAATGGCGAGTGCGCCCAGTGCTATTGCGCCCACGGCAGTCGCTCCCATCACAGTGGAGCCAATCGCCGCTTTCCCGATCACATTCTTTCTCAAAGCGTTCTTTTCGTTGTAGCAGCGTCCAAACATATCTTTCTCCTCTGATTCCGCGTTCCTGGTTCAAAGAGCCATGATTGTTGCCGACGATTTGTTATTCTCAGAGAGTGAACAAGATGGTTTTCTCCAACCTGGTGCATCGACCGCTGCGCACTTTGATCAGCGTCTTTGCGATTTCAGTTGAGGTCACGCTGATTCTGCTCATCGTCGGCCTCTGCCTGAGCATGCTCAACGACAGTGCCGACCGCCAAAGAGGGGTCGGATTCGACGTGATGGTGTCACCGCCGGGGTCCAGCTTCTTAACCGGCATCACCGGTGCTCCGGTCTCAATCAAAGTTGCTGACAAAATACGTGCGGTTCCTCACGTCAGCGCCGTGGCTCCCATTGTGATGCACGTGATCACGACAAAGAACCTGGAAGTTGTCGACGGCGTCGACCTGGATCCAAAATCGCCAAACAACTTTGACAAGCTGGGCCGGCCGTTTAACTTCCTTGCCGGTGGTCCGTTTCAGGGACCCTACGACATGATTGTTGACGATCTCTTTGCATCGCAGAACCATGTCCAAGTCGGGGATCATCTCGATTTGCTGAATCAGAGCTTTCGCGTGTGCGGCATTGTGGAGCACGGCAAGGGAGCGCGGCGCTATCTGCCGATGACCACCTTGCAGGATCTGCTCGGTTCCGTTGGCAAGGCCAGCATGTTTTATGTGAAGGCGGATAAGCCCGAAAATGCCGACGCCGTGGTTGCAGGGATCAAGCAGATTCCAGGCATGGACCAGTATGTTGCGCGCTCGCTGGCTGAATACACGTCCCTGATGACGGTTTCGAACATCCCGTTCCTAAGTACGTTCCTCAATATCGTGATTGGGATCTCGATGATCATCGGCTTTATAGTAATCTTCCAGTCGATGTACACGGCTGTGATGGAGCGTACGCGGGAGATTGGAATTCTGAAGTCGCTCGGAGCGACGAAGTTCTACATCGTCAACGTGGTGCTGCGCGAATCGCTACTGCTGGCCATCGGTGGAGTCCTGCTCGGTATTGTGTTTACCTGGTTGGGAAGCACTGCGATTAACCACAAGTTCCCGCTGCACCGGATGGTGTGGGATAGCCACTGGGTTTTGCGCGCGGCCGTGATTGCGATTGCTGGCGCTCTGTTGGGTGGGCTGTATCCAGCGCTCGCGGCGGCGCGAAAAGATGCTATTGAAGCTCTGGCTTATGAATAATCGTTGGCACGAGCCTCCCGCGAAACGGATCTTGCGACCCCGTGTGTTATACTGCATTGGATCGGCAACGGGCCTTAGGCGTTTAAGCTGCAGGGTTTACCGTGTCTGCCAGTGCTTGACAGTCAGCTCTGGCATGGGCTACCGTGAGTCTTTCGGTTGTGTTGCGGCTGTTCGCGCGACGGTCGAGATTCAAAGCGGCTTGCTGACGGTTTTGCCCCACACGTACTGTAGAAGTTCCTAGACTAAAGTCTTGGGTCTTCAAGCCCTTTTCGAGAAATCGAAGAGGAGCTAGTTTTGTCTGTCGTATTCAGACAGAGTGAGGCCGAGAAGGTCTCCTTTTAAGTCGGTTTTTACATCTGGGAGAGTTTGGAATGTCAACCTATTTCCCCAAAGGGGAGATTGCGCGCAAGTGGTACGTTGTTGATGCCGAAGGGCAGACCCTCGGACGTCTTTCTACGCGCGTTGCACGTATCCTCAGCGGCAAGGATAATCCCCGCTACACGCCGTTTCTTGATACCGGCGACCACGTCGTAGTCATCAATGCCAGCAAGGTAAAACTTACCGGATTGAAGGCGAACGCCAAGGTTTATCGCCGTTACACCGGGTTTCCCGGCGGTTTGCGGGAGGAAGAATTTGCGAAGCGTCTGGCCCGCAAACCCGAGCTGATTGTGCAGGAAGCCATTGAAGGCATGCTGCCCAAGTCGAAGCTGGGCCGTGCCATGGCCACTAAGCTCAAGGTTTACCGCGACGAGAAGCATCCGCATCAGGCCCAGAAGCCTGAAGCGATTGCTCCGGTCGCGTAATCATCAAGGATTAACATCGAATGGCTGAACTGGTTCAATATTATGGAACGGGCCGCCGCAAGTCGAGCGTAGCCCGCATCTTCCTCCGCCCGGGCACCGGCGTTATCAAGGTGAACGGCAAGGGCTTCGAGGAATACTTCGTGACCGACGTACAGCGCATTATTGCCCGTCAGTCACTTATTCTTACAGAGACCGTCAACAGTTTTGACGTGATTGCGAACTGCTCCGGCGGTGGCGTTACAGCGCAGGCTGGCGCGGTTCGTATGGGCATCGCCCGCGCGCTTCAGGAGTTCAATCCCGAGCTGCGTGCAAAGATGAAGGCCGAGGGCTTTATGACGCGAGATTCGCGGCAGAAAGAGCGCAAGAAGTACGGCCAGAAGGGTGCCCGCAAGCGCTTCCAGTTCAGCAAACGCTAGTTGTTTACAGGCTCCGGTTTGTGCCGGAGCCTGCGTTGCTGTTCTAAACTGTTTTTAAGTTCGTGCCCTGTGCCGCAGGTTCCGTTCGGCGCAAGGCATTTCGTTATGTGCGGAACCCAAAATCTTCCCGCTCTCGCTTTTCCGGGGCGGGCAACGGGAATTGAATTGTCTGGCGCACTCGTGCGCAAGCAGGCAATGCAAATCCATCCAAGGAGGTACAGTGGCCAATATCACCATGAAGGAACTGCTCGAAGCTGGTGTGCACTTCGGGCATCAAACCAAGCGCTGGAATCCGAAGATGAAGGAATACATCTTTGGCGAGCGCAACGGAATTTACATCATCGACCTGCAAAAGACGCTGAAGATGTTCAAAGAAGCGTCGAAGTTTGTGCAGGACAACGCTACCGATGGCAGGACGATTCTGTTTGTCGGGACCAAGCGTCAGGCGCAGGAAGCCATTGCTGAAGAAGCATCACGCTGCGGAATGTTCTATATCAACCAGCGTTGGTTGGGTGGACTGCTCACCAACTGGGTGACTGTGCAAAAATCCGTGAAGCGTCTGAAAGATCTGGATGAAATGGCGACCGATGGTCGCTACGAGCTGCTGCCCAAAAAGGAAGTTGTGAAGCTGGAGCGCGAACGCAAGCATCTCCAGGCAAACCTAGCCGGCATTAAGAATCTGAGCCGCCTCCCCGATGCGGTTTTCGTTATCGACTCCAACAAGGAGCAGATCGCGGTCAAGGAAGCGCGTAAACTGGGCATTCCGGTTGTTGCCGTTGTTGATACGAATTGCGATCCGACTGAGGTTGATTACATTATCCCCGGCAACGACGATGCGCTGCGCGCAATCCGGCTGTTTGCTTCGAAGATTGCCGATTCGGTTGTAGAAGGCTCTCAGGCTGCTACGGACAAGCAGAGCGCTGACCTAGCCGCAGGCGTGAGCGGAAGCGAAGAAGTAACTGCGGTCGAAAGTGCTTCCGGCGATGCGGCTCCTGCTGAAGACGTGAATATGGAAGAGTTGTTGGGAAAAGGCGTGCGCAAGGTTGAGCCGTCTGCTTCCGAAAGCGACCTCGAGCTGGAATCGCGGTAAACCCGCAGCCCCGAGGGGCATTCGCGAATATTTCGTGAAAGCGACCCGCGCTGCATTCTTCGGCGCGGGTCGTTTTGCGAGAACCATAATGGTTTTAGTTGATGCAATCCAGGAGTCTGGCCTGGCCCGGCCGCACTGAACAGGAAAGGTTTTGCAATGGCAGAGATTACCGCAACGATGGTTAAAGAGCTCCGTGAAAAGTCCGGCGCTCCAATGATGGACTGCAAAAAAGCCCTTACCGAGGCCAATGGCAATTTGGAAGAGGCGATGGTCGTATTACGTAAACGCGGCATCGCCACGGCAGCCAAAAAGGCGTCTCGCGCAACCAGCGAAGGCGTTGTTACAAGCTATATCCACGCTGGCGGAAAGATTGGCGTTCTGCTGGAAGTCAATTGCGAGAGCGACTTCGTCGCCCGCACTGCTGAGTTCCAGGAGCTTGTGCATGATATCGCCATGCACATCGCAGCTGTTGATCCGCGGTACGTCCGCAAGGAGGACGTGACAGCGGCAGACCTGGAAAAGGAAAAAGATATCTACCGTGCTCAGGCTGCCGCCACGGGCAAGCCGGCTCCGGTTATCGAAAAGATCGTTGAAGGCAAGATGGGTAAGTTCTACGAGGAAGTCTGCCTTTTGGAGCAACCCTTCATCAAGGAGCAGAGCGTTAGCATTTCGCAGCTTATCGCCGCTGTGATCGGCAAGCTGGGTGAGAACATTTCAGTTCGTCGTTTCGCCCGTTTCAAAGTTGGCGAACCCACTGAGACCATCGCCATTACCAAGCCGGCTCCTGCGGACGAAAAGGCAGAGTAGTTCGGTTTGTAAGTTCGACAGGGCGGAGCGATCCGCCCTGTTTGTTCTCCGCTTTAATCCCTCGTTTATTCTTTATGCCGGAAGTCTCCGGCGGGGCTCATCGACCAGCCCATATCGTTTACACTTGTTTAAGGTATTCAAAAATGGCAGAACCCATCTACAAACGAATTCTTCTCAAGCTGTCGGGCGAAGCGCTGGCGGGCAATCAGAGCTTTGGCGTCGACAACGTCCGAGTACACGAAATCGCATCCGAAATTGCCGATGTGCATCAACTCGGAATCGAGATTGGCCTGGTTGTCGGTGGCGGTAATTTTTTTCGCGGCGTGGAAGAGAAGGCAAAGGATATGGATCGCGTATCCGCCGATCACATGGGCATGCTTGCGACCATGATTAACGCGCTGGCGCTGCAGGACGCGCTTGAGAAGCAGGGTGTTCATACGCGCGTTATGAGCGCCATTGAGATGAACCAGGTGGCAGAGCCATTCATCAGGCGTCGCGCCATCCGGCATCTTGAAAAAGGCCGAGTCGTCGTATTCGGGTCCGGAACCGGTAATCCATATTTCTCGACTGACACTGCCGCCTCGCTCCGTGCCATGGAAATTAAGGCCGAAGTCATAATGAAAGCTACAAAAGTCGATGGCATTTACGATTCTGACCCGTTCAAGGATGACAATGCCAAGATGTTCGACACGATCACCTTCACTGATGTCCTGAAACGAGGACTGCGTGTGATGGATGCGACGGCGATCAGCCTCTGCCGGGAGAACAATCTCCCCATCCTGGTTTTCAATCTGAATACGCGAGGCAACATCCGTCGCGCTTGCCTGGGTGAGAAGACCGGTTCGATTGTGACGTCCTGACCTTTGTCACGGCAACTTCTGCGGAGCTTTCAGGGGCTTTGCTCGCATTACTTGCTTGACAGAGGAAGCATATCGGCGTGACGATTGCGCGTCACACCGAATTCGATAGAGTATGCAGTATTGAGAAGGCGGGTTTATTAATCGGCTCGCTTGTACGGAGAGTGGATCTATGGCTCAGGTCAGCATGGCGGCTCTGCCCGCCCTCAAAGATACTTTCGCGCAACTTAAATCGCGCATGGAGAAGGCTGTCGAGGCGTTCCGCAAGGAACTGGCTTCGCAGCGCACCGGTCGCGCAAACGTTCATATGCTTGACTCGGTACACGTCGACGCATATGGCTCAAAGATGCCGCTTAGCCAGGTTGGTAACATTAGCGCTCCGGAACCGCAACTCATCACGATTCAGCCCTGGGATATGTCGCTCGCCGGAGCCATCGAAAAGGCCGTTCGCAGCGCAGATTTAGGCTTCAATCCGCAGAACGATGGCAAGTTGATCCGTATTCCCGTACCATCTCTCACCGAGGATCGCCGCAAGGAGATGGTGAAGCATCTCAACAAAGTGCTTGAGGAACATCGCACCGCGGTACGCAATATCCGCCGCGATGGCAATGACGCCATAAAAAAGGCCTTGAAAGACAAGAAGATCTCCGAGGACGAAGAGCGCGGCTCGCTAGAGCAGATGCAGAAGATTACCGACGACGAGATCAAGAAAATGGAAGAGATGTTCAAAGCGAAAGAAAAGGAAGTTATGCAGGTCTGAAGCTTTTGTGAGCTTGCAGATTAACGAGCCTGGGTATCCCCAGGCTCGACCGCTTCACCGGCTTGCTCATCGAATCGCCTACTCGTCCATATGATTTCATTGTCCTCGTTGGAAGTTTTTGGAGTCCTTAGCGGTGCCGCCGGTGTCTGGTTGGCCGCAAAGGAGAACATTCTTACCTGGCCAGTTGGCATTGCGAACAATGTTTTGTTTTGCGCGCTTTTCTGGCGCTCCAGACTTTATGCGGCTTCTTGCCTGCAACTCTTCTACATTGCGATTGCTGTCTATGGATGGTGGCGTTGGAGTCACTCTGAAACCGGCAGCGGTACGCAGCCGATTCGTTGTACTTCGCGACTTGTCGCCTGGGTGCTGGTCCTCATCACCGCGTCGGCTTGGGCCGGTGCTTACCACGTGCTTTGCCACTATACAAACAGCAATGTTCCTGCCTGGGATTCGCTTACAACGGTACTTTCTTTAACAGCGCAGTACATGGCTGGTCGCAAGCTCCTGGAAAACTGGCTTGTATGGATTGTGGCGAATACGTTGAACATAGGTCTGTTCGTCTTCAAAAATCTCTATCTCAACTCGTGCCTTTCTGCTTTCTTTATCGTGATGTGTGTTGCGGGCTATCTGCACTGGCGAAAAACTCAGCAGAGGCAAAGCGTCTTACAAGCGGTATGAGCTGTGAACTAGCTGCTGTTCTCAGCTCTCGAAGCGAGCAAATGACGATTTGCCTCGGCTCGTACCATGTTGACCAATCCCATCAATCCCAGAGACTTACCCATCGAGAGTTCACGTCCGAAGATACGAAACACCACATCCGCCGGTATGGCCGCAACATCTTCGAGCGGGACACCGGAGAGCGAATCAGCCAGAATCGCAGCAAGCGTCATGGCTGAGATTCCTTGTGGGTTCTCGACTGCGAAATAGTAATTAAGAGTTCCACTTGCCCCCGGCTGTGCCCAAACGTAAGCCTCCGATTCGCAACCTGGCACACGATTTTCCACGGGATAGGGCTTTTCCGCGACAGAGGCCGGAACGCTCCGGAATGTTCGAGCGGTATCGACCAGCATTTGCACCCGGTCGGCGGGGTCCAGATTTTCCAGCAGTTCGAGCACGCGCCCGAATCTTTCAGGCAGCTGCTTCATGCCTTGTTCCCACGCTCGGGTTTTCGATTGGCACTTGAACCATGTTCCCCCACTCCGTCCAGCTACCGTCATAATTGCGCACGTTTGTGAATCCGAGCAGGTAACGAAGTACGAACCAAGTGTGGCTGCTCCGCTCTCCGATGCGGCAATAGGCGATGACGTTATCTCCCGGGTGCAATTTGTTTTCGTCCAGATAGATCTTGCGCAGCTCGACACTGTCCTTGAATGTGCCGTCCTCTGTGTTTACGGCACACCCCCATGGGATGTTCAGGGCTCCAGGAATGTGGCCCCCGCGGAGAGCTCCTTCGTTCGGATACTCGGGCATGTGCAGACGTTCTCCGCGATACTCCTCTGGGCTGCGTACATCAACTAATGGCTGCTTCTTCTGCAAATGTTGGAGAACCTGGTCGCGAAAAGCGCGGAAGCTGGTGTTGTCCCGTTCCGGAGCTTGATACTGGGTAGCAGGATAGCGAGGAACTTCGCGTGACACCGGACGATACTCCTTGACCCATTTCAACCGGCCGCCATCCATGATCTTGGCCCGCGTGTGTCCAAATAGCTGGAGCACCCAGAAAGCGTATGTTGCCCACCAGTTGTTCTTGTCACCATAAAGAACGATGGTAGTCTCGCGAGTCGCCCCAATGCGCCGCATCAATCCCTCGAAGCCTTCCCGGTTCAGATAGTCCCGCCGCACCGGGTCGTTCAGATCGCGGGTCCAGTCGATCTCCACCGCGCCCGGAATGTGATTGGAACTGTACAACAAGGGATCTTCATTGGACTCGGCAATTCGAATTTCCGGATCATTCAGGTGCTCCTGAACCCAGCCGGTCGATACCAGAACTTCGGGAGTGATGTAGCCCCGCTCTTCAATTCTCTTGCTCATTTTCCGCCTCCTGCGATTGCTTTTGGGACGACAGAGCCGCATTCAAAGGACACAGACGCCAATTTTCCTGCCCACGGCTTGCAATAATATAGTACCATGTTGGTACTATATCAAGCGGTCCAGAGACGTTTTACACGTCGCGGGCCACAGAGGGCGGCAAGAAAATGATCAGGCTGGCCAAGCTTACGGACTATGGGTTAGTGCTGTTGACGGTCATTGCCCGGGACCGGAATTGTGCGCTGCGTAATGCTCGCGACTTGGCTGAAGAATCGCGGCTTCCATTACCGACCGTGAGCAAGTTGCTAAAGGCTCTGCTGCATAGCAGAGTGCTGATCTCTCATCGAGGTGTGAACGGCGGGTACGGCTTGGCGAGAGATCCGGGCGAAATATCCGTCGCTGAAGTGATTCGCGCTCTGGAAGGCGAGATAGCTCTAACCGAATGCAGCATGGAGGTTCCAGGTACTTGCAGTCTTGAACACTGCTGCCCGTCGAAGGCCAATCAGCGGGTTATCAGCCAGGCGATACGAGAGACGCTGGAGAGGGTGACGCTTTCTGATCTGACGCGCCCCATGCAGCTGACGGTCATCAAAGACAAACGTGGAAACTACGTATCGACGGTCATTCCGTCGTCGGGGAAGTTGCAATGAGTACAGAAGTCAATAACATTCGAGAGCTCGCCGAGCGAGAGTATAAGTGGGGATTCATTACCGAGGTAGATGAAGAGAGGGTTCCGCGAGGATTAAACGAGGAAATCATCCGGCTGATATCAACGATGAAACGGGAGCCGGATTTCATGTTGCAATGGCGGTTGAAGGCATATCGCCACTGGGCCTCGCTGGAGAAAGCACAGGCAGAGCCGAAATGGGCGAACGTGAAATATCCTCCAATCGACTACCAGGACATCGTGTATTACTCGGCGCCGAAGAAGAAACCAGCGTTGGGCAGTCTGGACGAAGTGGATCCAGAGATCCTGCGGACCTATGAAAAACTGGGCATTCCACTTGCCGAGCAGAAGAAGTTGGCGGGTGTGGCTGTAGACGCTGTATTTGACAGCATCTCGGTGGTGACGACGTTCAAAACCAGACTGGCCGAAAAGGGAATCATCTTCTGTTCGTTTTCTGACGCGGTGCAGAAACATCCTGAGCTGGTACAGAAATATCTCGGATCGGTAGTTCCATACACAGATAACTTTTTCGCGGCTCTCAATGCGGCTGTGTTCAGCGATGGTTCGTTTGTCTATGTGCCTAAGGGCGTTCACTGTCCAATGGAACTCTCAACATATTTCCGCATCAACGCGGCTGAGACCGGACAGTTTGAGCGCACGCTTATCATCGCCGATGACGATTCCTACGTGAGCTATCTCGAGGGCTGCACGGCTCCCATCCGCGACAAGAACCAGCTGCACGCGGCTGTAGTCGAGCTGGTCGCGCTCAACAATGCGGAGATCAAGTACTCGACCGTTCAGAACTGGTATCCCGGCGACAAAGAAGGGCGGGGAGGGATCTACAACTTTGTTACCAAGCGCGGAAAGTGTCTCGGCGTGAATTCCAAGATCTCCTGGACGCAGGTCGAGACTGGTTCTGCAATAACGTGGAAATACCCGAGCTGCATTCTCATGGGCGATAACTCCATTGGTGAGTTCTATTCGGTGGCTCTCACCAATAACTATCAGCAGGCGGACACTGGAACGAAGATGATCCACCTCGGCAAGAACACGCGCAGCACGATTGTGTCGAAGGGAATCTCCGCCGGACACGGTCAGAACACGTATCGCGGTGGAGTCAAGATCATGAAGGGAGCCGCGGGAGCGCGCAACTACACTCAATGTGATTCACTCCTGATCGGCGACAAGTGCGGCGCACACACATTTCCTTACATAGAAGTCAGAAACGCTTCAGCACGGATGGAGCACGAAGCCTCGACTTCAAAGATCGGCGACGAGCAGCTTTTCTATTTACGGCAGCGAGGACTCAAGGCGGAGGATGCTGTTTCGATGATCGTAAACGGATTCTGCAAACGCGTTTTTCGCGAGTTGCCGATGGAATTTGCCGTAGAGGCACAGAAACTGCTGAGTGTAAGTCTGGAAGGCAGTGTTGGGTAAAGAAGATCGCGCGCGAAAAAGGAATCACAAATGAGCTTACTGGAAATTCGAAATCTCCACGTCAAAGCCGCTGGCCATGAAATTTTAAAAGGCATCGATCTGAAAGTTGACGCAGGCGAAGTGCACGCCATCATGGGTCCGAACGGATCGGGAAAGAGCACGCTCGCGCAGGTGCTTGCTCGCCGGGAGATCTATGAGGTCACGGAAGGGCAAGTCCTGTTCGAAGGAAAAGATTTGCTGGCGATGAAGCCCGAAGAGGCCGCATGTGAAGGTCTCTTTATGGCCTTTCAATATCCGCTCGAAATTCCCGGTATTGGCAATGCTTATTTCATGCGCTCCGCATTGAACGCTGTTCGCAAGTATCGCGGCATTCCGGAGATGAATGCGTTGGAGTTCGTTCCTTTGTTTCGCGAAAAGCTGAAGCTGTTGGAAATGGATGAAAAACTTTCGAATCGTTCGGTGAACGAAGGCTTCTCTGGTGGGGAAAAAAAACGAAACGAAATCCTTCAGATGGCAGTTCTTGAACCCAGGCTTTCAATCCTGGACGAAACGGATTCCGGTCTCGACATAGATGCCTTGAGAATTGTGGCGAAGGGCGTGAATGCCATGCGAAGCCCTGAACGCGCGATGATTCTGGTTACGCACTACCAGCGCCTGCTCAACTATGTCATTCCCGACTTTGTGCATGTTCTGGTGGATGGACGAATTGTTCGCTCGGGCGGCCCGGCGCTGGCGCTTGAGCTGGAAGAAACCGGCTACGCCACTGATGAGCCGGACGCAATGCCCGCGTAAGGGAGATCAAGTTGATTACATCACCCCAGCAATTGACCAACTATCTCGAAGCCTTCAGCGATTTCGAGAAATCTGCTACCGGTCACAATTTACCTTGGCTCCGAAAACTACGTCGCGACGCTTTCGCCCGTTTCTGTGAAACAGGTTTTCCTACGACTCACGACGAAGATTGGCGCTTTACCAATGTCTCGCGCCTTGCACAGACTCCCTTTCAGTTGGTGCGTACTGGCCATGAGTTATCGCGCTCGCAGGTGGAACCGTATCGTATCGCCGGGGCTGCATGTCAACTCGTGTTCATGAACGGACGATTTTCGTCAGAGCTTTCGTCCATGCCAAACCATGCGAATGAGTTGGAAATCAGCGGTCTTGCCGATAAGATCGCAAGCAATCCGAAGCCTCTCGAACGTTACTTGGGTTCTTATCTCGACATTGGGCGGGACGCGTTTTGCGCACTGAATACGGCCTTTACCGAAGATGGCGCTTACATCCACATCGCGCGCGGCGTTGTCATCAATGGCCCCATTTGCCTGCTGTATATCTCTACAGGCACCGATACTCCGATTGTGAGCTATCCACGAAATCTCGTCGTCGCGGAGGAAGGAAGTCAGGTGTCAATCGTAGAAGACTATGTTTCCCTCGGTGGCGGCGAGACATTCTGCAATGCCGTGACCGAGCTGGTCGTGGGAGAGAACGCGGTGCTTTCGCATTACAGAATCGAGCGCGAACAAAAGCAGGCATGTCATATTTCGACGTTGCGGATTCAACAGGCTAGAAGCGCGAACGTTGCGTCGCATTCGGTATTGCTCGGCGGCAGCCTGGTGCGTAACAACGTGCACGCAGTGCTGGCGGGCGAAGGAAGCGAATGTTTGATCAACGGCTTGTTTGCCGGGAATGGCCGCCAGCACCTCGACAACTACATGCTCGTGGAACATAAAAGTCCGCACAGCAACAGCCGCCAGTTCTATAACGGAATACTCGATGGACAGGCGCATGGCGTCTTCCATGGACGAATTATTGTGCACAAAGACGCGCAAAAAACTGATGCCAAGCAGACGAACCGCAATTTGCTTTTGTCCGACGATGCGCAAATGGATACGAAACCGCAACTGGAAATTTATGCTGATGACGTGAAGTGCACTCACGGAGCGACCATCGGCCAAATCGAACAAGATGCGCTGTTCTATCTGCGGGCTCGCGGCATTGACGAAATTTCAGCACGGAGACTTCTGCTCCTTGCTTTTGCCAGCGAGTGCCTCGACCGTATGAGTAACGATTCTGTGCGAACCCATGTGGCAACGTTGACCAACGCCGCGCTATATGATGCCGCTCTTCCTTCCAGTGTCTCGGCGCAGCCCGGCCACGAACAGGCTGCTCTGCGGTGGAACGAAGTTGGATGATCGCGCTCCCAAGACAGGCCCTTTATTCGGTTGCCGAAACAAATTCATCGCGATACGCCGGCATTGGAATTCTCGCAGACAGGCAACCGCGTTTAGCGACAGGTGATCACAATTGAGGGTACATAAGGAACTTGGGGGCAGGCGCATTATGAGCAGACTTGGGCTGCTGATTTCTATAGGTGTCGTGCTGCTGGCCTCGCTCGTCGAATTACATTCAGAGTGTGCTCCCCCCGCTGGCCTGCCGACGGAAGCCGGTCATTCCACATCGCAAGGAGGTCGTGCCATGGCATTCGTTCTAAAAACAACGACATTTCCAGAAGGCGGCAATATTCCGAAAAAGTACACGTGCGATGGCGTTGACCTCTCACCTGCGCTGAGCTGGAGTGATGCCCCAGCCAAGACGCAGTCGTTTGCACTCATCGCCGACGACCCTGATGCTCCCGCGGGTACATGGACACATTGGATCATCTGGAATATTCCCGCAAAAACGGCTGCTTTACCGGAAGGTGTGCCAAAGGTTGAAAATGTTGGCGATGGCAGCCGTCAAGGGAAGAACGATTTCAAGCGCATTGGTTATGGCGGGCCGTGTCCGCCGCCGGGCAAACCACATCGTTACTTTTTCAAGCTGTATGCGCTTGATGCCAACCTCGACGTAAAGGCAGGAGTGCGCAGAGATGATTTGGAACGCGCTATTGAGGGGCACGTGTTGTCACAGGCAGAACTGATGGGCAAATATGGCAGGTGAGAATTGACCTTTGCAATCACCGCAGCATTCCATCCTTAAACCTGAGGCGGGAGGTCCTCGCTAGATGCAACCCGTTCAGGAAGCCACTCCCTTAGTGAAGGAGTGATATAGAAGCTTGGCAGCAGCAGATTGTCAGTGGGGCTGATGATGCCTTCCGTTAGAGCGATGCATGCAAGCGGTGTGTTCGGATAAATTCGTAGCCCCACCGTGATCTTCAGTCCATCAAGTTGCAAGCTGTCGCCATATTCCAGGCTTTCCTCGACTGTCTCTTTTGTTTCACCGGGGCCGCCCAGCAGCAGAAAACCTTCGCGTTTGATTCCAACAGTGGCAAAGGCGTCCGAGATCGTCCTTACCTCCGCCCCGGTGAACCGCTTGTTGAGTTGCAGCATCATTTCATCCGAACCGCTTTCGAATCCCAGGCTGATTTGCGTACAGCCCGCTCTTGCCATCAATTCCGCAAGTTCCATGTCCACCCACTTCGGATAGATGATGGCCCACCAATCAAGGCCGAGGTCGGCTTCGATGAGTTTGCGACATAACGCCTTGGCATAGGACAGCGGCAGGTTAAAAGTGTTGTCGACGAAATGGAAATTTCGGAAGCCGCGCTGGCGCAATGCGGCGAGCCATCCAACCAGAGACTCAGGAGAGCGCCATCGCACCGGCCTTCCTTCGATTGCCCTGGTTGAGCAATAAATGCAGTCCAATGGACAGCCACGTCTGCTCTGGACTGGAATTCGCAGTTCCGTGCTGCCGGGAAAATCAAGCCAGAGGCGAGGCTCAGGTAAAGGGAAAATGTCGAGGCTAGGCGCAAATGTCCTGGGTGTATGTGATCCGTCCGGGAAATAAGTTGCGGGCGGCTGTGGCAGCTGGCGGCCATGCTCAAGCCATGAGAGCAGCGCGGGAAAAGCCTCCTCCCCTTCTCCTCGAATGCCGATATCGGCGCCCAGATACGTCAGGGCGCTGTCCGGAAAAATGCTATAACCCGCACCGCCTAGAACGATTGGAGAGCGGGAAGCAGCGCGGCAGGTGGCGATCACGTCCTTCATGCTCGCGAGCAGAAAGTGCGGGCACTGCATATCCTGGTCATCAATGTTTCTGACTCCGATGCCGATTACGTCAGGAGAAAACCGTTCTATCTCTTGTCGAATTTCATCGCTATTGGATTGGGAGCCGATAGCGATGAAGTCGACGTCATGCCCGGCTTTTTCTGCAGCGGCACCCACGCACGCCAATCCTAAGGGTAAAGTCGTCAGGGTACCCGCATCGTCCGCTTTCGAGATGAGTAGCGTTCGCACTCGGCTTCTTCTCCAGTTTCTTCGAATTGCAGTAGGGTACTCCCCTTTTTCCTTCTCACGCGAAGATTTTTTAACCCGCATGAAAACAAACTCGTTCCGAGTGAGAGAGTGCTCGACAGGCGCTTACTTTGCGTATTTGACCGAGCAGCCATACGGGCGGCTCGTCGGCACTGCCACTGCCGAGCCGGCCATCGACTGTTCAAGCGCGGCCGTCACGTAGTTGGTTGCTCCCGCGATATCAGCCGGGTCGCTTGTTGATTTGTCATCAATCGCGCCGTCATAAATAAGCTCACCTCGCGGGTTGATTATGAACATATGGGGAGTAGTCTTTGCTTCATAGAGATGACCGAGGTCGCCCCTGGGGTCAAGCAATACTGCCGTGGGAGCCGCCCCCATTCGCTTCAAATACTCGTTTTCCTGCGTGGCGGTCACGTACCCCTGTGTTCCGGGAGCCGAGGAAATCACTGTGAACCAGACCACGCCCTTGCTTGTCCAAAGTTTTTGGAGCTTCTGCATGTTGCCGCTGTCGTAATGCTTTTTGGTGTACGGGCATCCCTGGTTATGCCACTCCAGAACTACATACTTTCCTTTGTATTGAGCAAGACTGTGCTGATGACCATACGAATCGGTTGCCGTGAAGTTCGGCGCGGCCTCACCGACCCGAACGGAGGCGAGAGCAGGCAATACGAGCAGGAGCAGTAGTGCGAGCGTCAGCTTTCTTTTCATTTCTGATGACTCCTTCTTATTTTGATTGAACTCTGAATCGGCGCGTCGACTTGATACGCATCCCTTCCGTTGATGACGAGCACACCTTTCAAAGACTGCGGTTCCTGGCGGAAGTACTGTGATTTTTTGAGCGTCAGGCTTTTGTTTTTGCCGTGACTTGCCAGTTCCTGAGGCGCTGAATTTTCAATCTGCTCCACCTCTGCAGGAAAGAACTCAGCCTTCGTGATTGGCTCGCTTGAGACGAAAGTCAACAGAAAGCTATTGGGCAAAATTGTCGCCATCGGCCGGTAGCTGGGCGGAAGCGGTTTGGGAAGACGTTCGGCCGCGGACTGGAGTATCTGGTGTGCCGAGTAATGGATACTCGCGGCATTGGCGATCCGAAGAGGCGTTTTCAGCCTCGTGTGTTGAGGAATACAGACGTCGTGGCAGGCCAGCCAGCGCAGGTCAAGGCCGACTTCGATGTTGCCGGGTTGCGCCGTGGCCGGAATCTGTAGGGAGGAGAACAGGACTGTTGTGCCCTGATAACCATAGTCGGTACCTACGGCTGTGGAAAGGCGCATCGGCGTGGGCCATTCCAGCGCCCCGATTGTTACCCCTGCCGGAAGCTTCCACTGAGTTCGTGGCGGCTCGCCCGAATCTCCGGGATTCTGCCAGTAGATGTGCCACCCGGTATCGGTCACAAACCGAATCCCAAGATTGCCCCTGGAACCGGGCGTAGCTGCCGACTGCTCAACGACAAGAGATGCTCTCGAATGCGCGGTCTGCTGCGGAGTCGAACGTGCGCATCCGCACACGCAGAGAAGGAGACAAGCGCAGCTGGTCAGCAACCGGGACATAAGTACGGGGAATTGGATTCTTCTGCTCTCGCTGTTGTTGCAGCAGAAAAGACCATGTACTCAGGTTGCGCTTGAATTGGCTTTCCAACCCAAGGCACAAGGACGACAATGCTCCTATGAACGACCCATTTATGCAAGCGGCAATAGAGGAAGCTCGGCAGGGGATGCGCGAAGGCGGAATTCCGATCGGTTCGGTGATCGTGCACGACGGCAAGATTCTTGGCAGGGGACATAACCGCCGCGTACAGAGCGGCAGCGCGATACTGCATGGCGAAATGGACGCGCTGGAGAACGCTGGCCGACAGGCAGCCTCGGTCTACCGGGAATGCGTTCTCTACACGACGCTCTCCCCCTGTTCGATGTGCTCAGGTGCAATTCTTTTGTATGGCATTCCGCGCATCGTTGTCGGCGAGAACCAGACATTCATGGGCGAAGAGGAGCTTCTGCGCGCCCGGGGCGTTGCCGTCGAAGTGCTTCAAAACGAAGAATGCATCCGGCTAATGCGGCAGTTCATCGACCGGAATCCCAGCCTGTGGAATGAGGACATCGGCGTCTGAGGGTACCTCTCCGGGCGAAATCAACCGGCACCCGACGGGCGCAATCATGCATCTAGAAGCAAGTAATCTGCTCCTTAGAGAGCGTCTGAAGGAGGCAACATGCTGAAGGTTGGAATCATAGTCGGGAGCACCCGGCCAGGGCGGAAAGCCGCTACAGTGGCGAAGTGGGCGTACGACATTCTGAAAAGCCGCGAAGACGCGGAATACGAGATCGTTGATATTGAAAATTACAACCTGCCGCTTTTGGATGAGCCTGTCCCGCCCTCGATGGGGCAGTACAGCAAGACGCACACGAAAACATGGAGCGAAAAAATCGCTTCATTCGATTCCTACATCTTTGTGACTCCCGAGTACAACCATTCCACTTCAGCAGCGTTGAAGAATGCGATTGATTTTCTCTTCCGCGAGTGGAACAACAAAGCTGCTGGATTTATAGGTTATGGCAGTGCAGGCGGGGTTCGCGCGGTGGAGAACCTAAGGCTTGTGATGGGCGAAATCAAAATTGCTGATGTGCGGTCGCAGGTGATGCTTTCGCTGTTTACCGATTTCGAGAACCTCACGATCTTTAAACCGCAGGAGCACCAGAACAAGGCCGTGCACGCGCTTGCGGACGACTTGATCGCGTGGGGCACAGCCTTGAAAAACTTCAGAGAGGTGACTTTAAAGACAACCCCTCGGAAAATCGCCTGATACTGTCAGCGTTCGTTCTGGCAACCGGCTTTTCGGGGACATCATGAGCGCAGAGACCGGCTTACGTGTGGAAGCCTCGAAATACGGCTCGAGGACGCCGAAATTGTAGAGCACCAGGAAGAACTTTTCGAAACGGGCGGGTTTCACTCAAGTGTAGAGCGAGGTCTGGACAATGAAAAAGGAGAGTGCAGTACTGTTCAGTCTGGTCCTGGTGATTGCTCTTGCTGTGCCCCCCAAGGCGACCGCTCAGGTGGCAATTCGATTTGGCGTTGGGCCTTATGGGTACGTTGCGCCTGCGCCGTACCCCTACTATTACTACTATCCACCCTGCGGCTACTATCCTTCCCCTCCTTGCGTCCATCCCTACGGCGGAGTCCCATACGGCGGCGGGTGGTATGGCGGAGGCTGGGGGCCTGCTTACTGGTATCCCGATCGTTATACGTATCGCGGGCGTAATTACGTCTATCCACGCGCGCCGGTTAAACGTGGCGCCAGCCCTCCGTTGGCTAGTGAAATCAACCGTACTGGCCGCGTCTCGGTTTATGGGATTCACTTCGACACTGCCAAGGCCAATATAAAGCCTGAATCCGACGCGACGCTGAAAGAGGTAGCCAAGCTGCTTCAAGACGACCCCAAGCTGAAACTCTATGTTGTGGGGCACACCGATAACCAAGGCGCGATCAGTTTTAATATGGATCTTTCACGCCGACGCGCAGAGGCGGTCGTTTCCGCTCTTGCGAGCAAATATGGAGTCGCGACTGGCCGACTGCGGGCTTTCGGCAGTGGTCCGTACGATCCTGTGGCCTCGAACGACAGCGAGGACGGCCGCGCCAAAAACCGTCGCGTCGAACTGGTGAAGCAGTAAAACGCGGAGGCCACGGTTAGCGTCTCGGCAAGGTGACTGTGGCATAAAAGCCATGCCCGACGTTGTTGCTGTCCCAGTAATTGCCGACCACGCTGACCGTGTTGTTTTTACTTCTGTTAGTAAGCCCGCTTACGGAGGTAGAGGTCGCACCCGGATAAGCGATAGAGTAGAAGGCGCCACTGCCGCTATACAGAAAAGCGCCACTGCCAGTTGTGCCGATCATGTCACCAAAGTCGTTGATACCTGCGAGAGTTGCGCCGCTTACTTGCGTGAACTCTTTGAAAACGCCTTTACTCCACGTGAAACTGCGTACGCCGCCCTGTGCTGTATTAGGTTCGTAATTCCCGACCACTACGGTCAGATTGTTAACTCCGACTATTGTTGTGCTAAACGCGCCTGGAAACTGCAGTGTGGTGACAGCCCCTTTACTGAGCAGGAATCCGCGCCGATTGCATAACTTGCCGTCGCAGTGCCAATCCTGGTAATCGCCCACGATCTCTCCTTTGTTGTTGATCCCGAAGAACCACGTGTTTTTCGGTCCCGGAGCGACGTACGCTCCATAAGCGCCATCGCTATAAGAGGTCATTCCGTACACGGTCGAATGAACTGGGTACTCAGTGTAATAGTGTCCCACTATAGTTTCCGCGTCGTTAACGCCTTCAACAGTGGTCCAGTTAGTCCCGAGGTAACCTGGAAAAGAAATTGTGCTGAATGCTCCATTTTTGAGCCGAAAGCCGTTGTACTTTACACCGTCGTAACACCAGCCGACAATCACAGTGCCGCCCGGGTTTATCCCTGTGATTTGGCACTGTGTTCCCAGTGAGGCCGGAAAGTCTATCGTCACGTACTGCTGTGCGAAAACGCACACTGGAAGAAGCAGCACCCATAAAAGCCGTTTGATCTTCATTTCGACGCATTCCTCCCCGCTAATCTGAACCACTCTCGGGCCCACACTTGAAAGCCGAGTTCCTGAAACAGATGAGAGCATGTTGGAGCCTGTTCCAGTTGCCTGAATGCCTCAAGATTCCTGCCATACGCGTCAGAGAGTGCTTCGCGGCAGGTTCTTGCGATCTGCCGGTCATTTCTGTAATTGCGGGCTACAGGGAGAGCAAGGCAAGAGCTTCAGACGTAAAAACGCCACTGGCCAGATATCCAGTGGCAGCGCCTGAAGCTTTTTCTGCTGTTTCTGTGTCGATTCTGTAAATCTGGCGATGTTTCTGTCTAGGGGCAGGGCTGCAGGGAAGTAATGTTCACCAGCAACTCTGTAGTTCGAGTACAAAGCGAGTTGGTTACGCGGCTTTCTTCGACTGCGCGCGCATCTGCTGCATGTGTTGGCGCATAGCATTCATAAATCCCGGAGACCGGCTTTCGATCCATTGTTCATAACGTTGAGCCGCTTGTTCCATATTTGTGAGGAATTGTTTATTTCCGAACCGCTCCCGGGCTTCTTTGATGCATGGCTTGATGCGCTCCCAAACTCCGAAGAACTCTTCGTTTGTTTCAAAGAAAAGGTCTTCGTAAAGTAGTCCATAGTTGAGCAAAGCACATGCCTGCTCCCAGTAACTGGCTACCATCATGAAATAGTTCCCAGCCTCTGATCCGGGAGGCGCAATGCGCATGGCCTCGTCCAAATTATCCGCAAAGCATTCCTTGAAGAACCATTCGCGCGCCTTGCGAAGCTTTTCTTCGCGGCGCATTTCGAATATTTGCAGTTGGAGCTGTGCCTGCTCGTGTGTTGGTCGCTGTGTAGGCGTAGTCATCGTTTTCTCCTTCCGGGAAACGTTCCGTTTTTGATTTCCTTGCTAGGATGACGGTCCACTACCACAGGATCTCCAAAAGACGGGCGGAACAGCAGAATAAAAGCAAGAGGATGGCGCGAAAAGCGTAGTCCCTGGGCCAGAGATGGCCAGGCAAGGCGTTGTATTTTCGAGCCGATGTTCGGGAAGCTTTTAACAGGCGGAAACACGCACACAAGGGAAGAGGCGTGTGGAAACGAAAGAGTTTGATGGAGCCGACACATAATGACGCCTTCAGCAACTTAGCCCTTCTCAGATTACGCGCCGCTGTCCTCCGCAGATCATGGAAGATGAGACCCCGATAAGCGAACCGCTGCTCACTCTTGAAACACTGACAGCCGCTGCCTATTGTCTCCCCGCGCCTCGTACAGAGGCGAAGGCTTGCGTTGCTGCTGGCGTAGGACGAATTGTCTTACTGTTCATTCTTCAGCACGAGGACGACGATGCGACCGTCGGAGTGGAACTCTCCCCCTGTTGCTGTCTTGGCCGTGGTCACTGGATCGGCTGGCATGACGTGATCGCGCTGGACTACGAGCCCCGTCTCGGAGAGCGTACCGTTCACATACTCGCGTTCGCTGTCGATGGCCGCATCAATCTTGTGGGTCACGCCATTGTTTCGCTGATCCCGCTCAAATCCGACATCGTGCGTGGCCGAAACGCACCACAGTGGCCGCCCATCGACCGTATAGGGCGATTTCCAGACTCGCAGATGATGCCGTGACATCGCTACTTTCACCGGTTCCGCATGCGCGAATCCATAGTCCTGCGGCCGGTTGAAGAGAAAGAGCGTGCTCATCGGCACCGTGAGATAGTCTTTCTTCTCGATCGATTGCATGAAGGCAGAGAGCACCGCATTCTTCACGTCCTTATCTACCTTCACCCACCCGGAGCTGGTGAACGCCTGAACCACCTGCTCCTGGTTGCCGACAATCAGCACATTCACCATGTCGCCGGGATTGTTATTGAGGTCGGTGACACGGCGCGGAATCTTGTTCAGCAGATCAGGAGCAATGCCTGCCACCCGGGTTTCCGCTGGGCCGCCTGCGCTTGCCGTTCCCGCCACCCCCTCATCGAGGACCTCGATTCTCACGTGAAAACTTCCCTTGGCGGTTGAGGCGTCTTCCATACTCTGATTGATTCCCAGGAACAGCTTTCCGCCCACCGGCACATCGTGGTCGCCGCTTTCGCCAATCAGAAACGGGACGGCGTAGTCCTTCGAGCCGATGCGGCCGATCAAAGCTCCGTGACCGGCATCCTTTACCGCATATGCGTGGATGAGGTCAGCCCAGCCACGCGAGAGCCCCGAGGGGCCAAATGTTCCTGAGGTTCGCGATCTCCCCGCAGCGGGATAGGTAATTTGTCCCGTGGCGGTAAAGTGCAGCTTCGCACCCTGGCGCACCACGATGTTCGTCTCCGTCCATTGCTCCCCCGCTGAAACATCAACCTCATAGGGGCGGGTGCTACCTGTCCTCGCCGGAGTCGTTAGTGCGTGCGCCGCCGCCTCCACGCCTATCATGCCGGACACAAACACCACGAGCGCTGCAAGCTTCGCCACGCTTCCCTTTCCAGTAATTCTCATGCTTGCCCTCTGACCTATGCCTTGCTCGACAAGGCAAACTGGTGGATAGCATAGCTCCAGTCCATGTCCCTCGCAAAGATGCCAAGCCCATCGCGAGTGAACGAGCTAAAGAGAAAGCTGTTTTAACCGGAAATTTGGACGGATCCCGAGAGTAGCGCAACTACAAGACAATGCCACCGGGCAGGTGGGCACTGTGGTGAAACAAAAGAATTTGATGGAGCCGACGATCGGACTTGAACCGATGACCTGTCGATTACGAAACGGCTCAGCTTTGCGCATGTTGTTGATAAATCTAGGTGGTTCAAGGGGTTAAGAAGGCGTTTCGGGGCGTTCCTGAGGGTATTTTGTGCAGCAGTTGTGCAGCATTTGTGAGTAGTCGTTTTTTGCCCTCTTGCAGCGCTCCGAATTTTAATCTTTCACATCACACCTCACTGAGAGTGTGACAATGCCTCCGGCGTTCGTCCTCACCGTGGCAAAGATCTCGGTCTCAGGATCGACTCAGCATGCGAAAATGACGAATATGCTGATAGATGTAGACTGCTATTCCGGGTACAAGGCTGACGAACGACCAGTTCGCTTTCGGTTAGATGGACACGAGTATCTGGTCGAGGAACTGCTGGACCAGTGGTACGGGCAGGATGACGTCTTCTTTAAAGTACGAGCTGTCAAGGGCGGAGTAAAAGTAGGCCAGTAGGGCGGAGTAAAAGTGAGCCAGTAG
>PJLO01000023.1 GCA_003010405.1 Acidobacteriota bacterium
AGGCCCGGTTGGGGGCCGGCGGCCGGCCACGCCTGTCCCGGCGCATCTTCGGCCTAGGGAGCAACGGCTCGATCAGTTCCCATTGCGCATCCGTCATCAGCTTCTGCCGATTCTTCATGACAGAAGCTCACCAGCTAAGCTGCCTCAGACGTAAGTACCTGACTTGAGGCCTTACCTATTTTTGAAACACGCTCTAAGAAGTTTCTCACCAACGCTGCTCCGGTTCGGCCTACTGATTGCACTTGCGTTCTGCGTTGCACTGGCATTATTCAGACTGTCCGCGCAGGTCTTATGAACAAAGCAGAGGAAGCCGGCACCACACTCACGATTGAAAGCAGGGGCTCGTCGTTTCAAAAACTAAAAAACTGGGCAGCGTTTCAGTCTCTTCCCTGCCAACTCTCGCTGGAGATTCCGATTCCCGGCTTCACCATCGCCGCTCTCCTGCGTCTTTCCCCCAACGACGTTATCAACACGCACTGGCTGCAAGGATCGGATGTGCCTCTGCGCGTTAATGGAAAACTGATCGGCTGGGCTGAATTCGAAGTGATTGACGATCATCTCGCCGCACGACTCACACAAATCGCATGAATAAAAAATTTTACGAAAACAAAAAAACTCGCAGCAAGAGCAGTCCCGTCAGTTTCGGTCGCAAGCCTGTTCCCGCCAGCCGAAAACCAATCGTTTTGACCCGCCAGCTCATTGCGCCCGCGCGGCGAGCTGGCACAGAATCCGCCACCTCGCTCCTGGTTCGTCTGTACAACCTGCTTATCAAAAACATTCAGCAGTTCTTCAGGCAATTTCTCAGACGACGAAGCAAGCAGCGCAAACTCGCGCTCCTTGAAATTCAGCAACTCGGAGAGAAGCGCTTTATTGCCATTGTGCGAGTGGGCAAACAGAAATTTTTAATTGGCGGCGCCGCCACTTCCGTATCTCTTTTGGCAGAGATAAACGCACACAATGCCACTCTCATCCCCCCTCGGCCTCTGGATCAGGAAACAGCATGAAGCATCTGTCCAGGGCGGTCGGCACTGCGTTCAAGACCACAGTGCCCGTTGTGATGGCACTAGCGGCATCTGCGACCTTCGCTGCCCCCATGCCTCTGGCGCAGTCAGTTTCCGGCACGCCCGCTCCGCTCATGAATTTCGGCGGCGCGCAAGCCCCCTGGACCATTGTCATACTGCTTACCCTGCTTACTCTGATTCCGGCGCTGCTGCTGTCGATGACGCCATTCGTGCGGCTGCTCATCGTCTTTCACTTTCTTCGTCAGGCGCTAGGTACCCAGACCACGCCTACGAATCAGACGCTGATAGGGCTAGCGCTCGTGCTCACCTTTTTTCTCATGCAGCCGGTGGGTGTTGCCATTCAGCAGCAAGCCATAGTTCCTCTCGAAGCAGGACGGATCACGCCACTGGCCGCGGTCGATATCGGCTCCCGGCCCGTAAAGTCGTTCATGCTCCACTACGTACGCCAGAAGGATGTCGCTCTCTTTCTCGAACTAGCCAAGGAGCCGCGCCCGAAAAAACCCGAAGACCTTTCTATGCGTGTTGTCATGCCTGCTTACATTCTTTCCGAGCTGAAGGCTGGCTTTCAGATCGGTGCCGTTCTATTTCTTCCCTTCCTTGTCATTGACATGGTTGTTGCTTCCATCACCACCTCGGTCGGCATGATGCAGCTGCCGCCGGTCGTCATTTCCACTCCGCTCAAACTACTTCTTTTTGTCATGGTCGATGGATGGAACCTTCTCATCGGCTCACTTATGCGCAGTTTCGGATAACGATTCGAATGAACATGCACCGCTTCGCGTGACACTATGCCCTTAGAACAAGTAATCCAACTCGGTCGCACCACGCTTGAGTACGCCATTCTGGCCGCGCTGCCCCTGCTTGCAATCGCGACCATTGTTTCCGTCATCATCAACATCTTTCAGGTACTCACCAGCATTCAGGACCAGACTGTCGCAACCGTTCCCCGGCTTCTCGCCACCGCTGTCAGCGCCATGTTCCTTTTGCCATGGATGCTGCGCCATTTGGCGGCCTTCACCATTCATCTCTTCTCCGATTTCAGGCCGCTACTGCAATGAACCAGCCTTTCACGCTCGATTCCGTTCTGGTCGCCGCTGTCTTCATCGGACTCCGCGTCTCCGGCCTGCTACTGTTCGCTCCCGGCCTCGGCAACAACGCCGTGCCCGCGCGTGCAAAAGCCGGTTTTGTCGTGCTCCTCGTAATTCTTCTCTGGCCGGTTGTGCCCGTCCCCCGCATGCAGGTCTCTGCCCTGCTGTGGATTGGCATCGCGCTGAATGAGCTGCTGATCGGAGTCGTAGTCGGACTCTTTCTTAACTTTATTTTCGACGCGGCGCAATTCGCCGGACAGGTGCTCGGCATGCAGATGGGGTTCTCGCTGGTCACCATGCTCGATCCTCAAACCCAAGCCGATTCCGCCGTACTCTCCGTCTTCTATCAAACGATCGTCCTGCTCATCTTCTTTGCACTCGATGTCCACCACTGGATTCTGCGCGCGCTCGTCTCCAGCTTCTATTACCTTCCTGCCGGACACTCCGTGCTCACCTTTGCGCGCGTGCAGTCGCTGTTGCACACCGCCTCTGCGATCTGGGTTCTCGGATTGCAGATTGCCGCCCCTGTACTCATCGCAACCGTGATTGCCGATTTTGTATTGGCCTTTATTGGGAAAGCATCGCCGCAATTGCCGGTGCTCCTTGTCGGCCTTTCGATTAAATCGGTTTTAGGAATGCTCGTAATGATTGCGACCATGGCGGCATGGCCGCGCTATTTCTCTCTCCAGTTCGCCAACGCGATTCGCTGGAGCGAACAAACCCTGCGCCTGACTAGTTATTAGAAAGACTCAATCGTGGCTCAAGACAACAAGACCGAAAAAGCGACCGAACATCGACGGAAAAAGGCTCGCGAAGAAGGGCAGGTCGCCCGGTCTCGCGAACTCAGCGCTACCGCCGCGATGCTCGCCGGCGTGCTCGTTCTTGTCTCCCAGGGCCCGGCGGACCTGTTGCGCTGGCGGCAGTTCTTTAACGCTGTCCTTGACCACGCGGTGCGCGACGAACTGTCCATCACAACGCCCTTGTTTCCCTGGGCCGCGCAACTGGTCTTTGGCTGGACCTGGAGACCGCTCACCGCTGCCTTTGGCATTGCCGCTCTGGTCTCTTGCGCACAAGGCGGAATCATCTTTGCTCCCAAGCTTCTCGCGCCTGACATTGCCAAGATCAATCCCGCAAAAAAACTTGGGCAGATGTTCAGCATCACCACCGTAGTGCAGGTCTTCAAGGCATTGATTCCGGGCGCAGGCATTGTCTTTATTGCCGTCGGCATTTTTCGGCGCGAGTGGCCCAGTCTTGGACACGGCCTCTGGGCATCTCCCCGCCAGCTCTCTTCTCACCTCTTCGGGGTTGTCTTCGAGGTGTTCTGGAAGTCTTCGCTCGTTCTCCTTGCGTGGGCCGTCGTCGACTACATCGCCATGCGCCAGAAGTTCGAAGGCGATCTCCGCATGAGCAAAGAAGAGATCAAGGAAGAGATGAAGCAGATGGACGGCAATCCCGCAACCAAGGGACGCATTCGGAGACTGCAACGGCAGGCCCGCCGCACTCGTATGATCCAGGCCGCGAAAAAAGCGACTGTCGTGGTCACCAACCCTACCCATTTTGCGGTTGCCCTGGAGTATCGCGAAAACATGGCAGCGCCTACCGTCGTCGCCAAAGGCCAGAATCTGCTAGCCCTACAAATCAGGGAAGTCGCGCGTTGGGAAGGTATTCCCGTAATCGAAAATCCGCCTCTCGCCCAGAGTCTCTATCGCACAGTCGAAGTCGGCCATGCCATCCCTGAAAAGCTTTACGCAGCGGTTGCCGAAATCCTCGCCTATGTCTTCCGCATGAACGCTCAGCAAATGGCTCGGAGGAACCACTGATGGCCTCAGCAAAAACAACCGTTTCATTTTTTAAGAAAGCAAACTTCGACTGGATTGTCCCCGCCGCCGCCGTCGCGGTTGTGTTCGTCATGCTGGTGCCGATGCCGGGTTTCCTGCTCGATCTTCTGCTGGCCCTGAGCATCACGGCGTCGGTCATTGTTCTGCTTTCTGCCGTTTACATTCTTCGTCCAGTGCAGTTCTCTGTTTTCCCCAGCCTGCTGCTCCTGCTGACTCTCTTTCGCCTGGCGCTCAACATTGCCAGTTCACGACGCATCCTGCTCCACGGCAATGAAGGCACCGCCGCGGCTGGAAATGTTATTGCAGCTTTTGGCCAGTTCGTTGTCGGCGGCAACTACGTCGTAGGGTTTGTGCTCTTTATCGCTCTTATCGCAATCCAGTTTCTGGTTGTCAGTCATGGCGCGGTCCGCACCGCCGAAGTCACTGCGCGCTTCACTCTGGATGCGATGCCCGGCAAGCAAATGGCGATTGACGCCGACCTCAATGCCGGACTGATTGACGAGCACCAGGCCCGCGCCCGCCGCGAAGCTGTGGCACAGGAAGCCGAGTTCTATGGTGCCATGGACGGCGCGGCCCGTTTCAGCCAGCGCGACGCGCTCGCCACCATTCTCCTCACGGCCATCAACATCGTCGCCGGATTTCTTATCGGAGTCTTCCAGCTCGACATTCCTTTCCGCGACGCGCTTAAGACCTACACCGTGCTTACGGTCGGCGACGGTCTGGTCACTATGATTCCTTCGCTGCTGGTCTCGATCGCAGGCGGACTGGTCGTCACCAGGGCCTCCACTAACAAGTCCCTCGGCGGCGATCTCAGTCAGCAGCTGTTTGCGCAATCTCGCGTGCTCTGGATTGCAGGCGGAGCCATGTTTGCTATGGCCCTGATCCCTGGAATGCCAAAGTTTTCTTTCCTGCTCATGGTCACCGTGCTCTGGGTCATGGCATGGCGGTTGCAAAAACTTCCCGTGACTGCCGAGGCAAAGACCGCTCCCGCGCCCGGTGCACCTGGAGCCGCTAAGCCCGGAACAGCACAGCCCGATTCTCTCGGCGCGCTGCTAGCACTTGACGATCTCTCGCTTGAGGTAGGCTATGCCCTCGTCGCTCTGGTCGATGCCAACAAAGGGGGGCAGTTACTCCCCCGCGTTCGCGCCCTCCGAAAACATCTGGCCACCCAGCTTGGCTTCATTATTCCCAGCGTCCATATCACGGACAACCTGAGACTCAAGCCCCGCGAGTACGTCATTGCTCTTCGAGGAGTCGAGATTGCGCGCTGGGATATGCCGGAAAACTGCGTACTCGCCATCAGTTCCGATCCCGAGCCAACGCATCTTCCCGGCATCGAGACTAAAGAACCAGCCTTCGGTGTGCCTGCGCGCTGGATCGCCAAGGAATTGCAAGAACAGGCCATTGCTGCCGGTTATTCCGTCGTCGATCAAACCTCCGTGCTCGCCACTCACCTCTCCGAACTCATTCGTCAGTACGCGCACGAACTGCTCACCCGGGCCGAGACCAAGCGCCTTCTCGACCGGCTTAACGACACGCATCCAAAGCTCCTCGATGAGCTTGTACCAAAACTCATGACTCTTGGCGAAGTGCAAAAGGTTCTTCAGCAACTTCTTCGCGAACTGGTCTCCATTCGCGACCTTGGCACCATTCTGGAAACGCTTGTCGAGGCCGCTGTCGTCAACAAGAATCAAGTCGCGCTGGTCGAATCCTGCCGTCAGGCCTTGGGACGCTCATTGATTAAGCCTCTTCTCGATGAACAGGGCGCATTGAAGGTGGTCACCCTCGATCCGCGAATTGAAGAAGAGCTTGCTCAGGCTTTCACGCCGCAACTACCCGGCTCCAACTCACTAGCTCTGCAACCGACATTTATTCGCCGCCTGCTTGAAGGCTTACGCAAACTGGCAGGCGAAAACACGGACATGGCAACGCCCGTCATCCTCTGCTCAGTCAACACGCGTTTTCATCTGCGCCGTTTACTTGAGCCATTCCTGCCGAAGATCGTCGTCATTTCGCACGGCGAAATTCCCGCGCGCATTCCGGTGCAATCCATCGGAATTCTCAATGCATGACCGTAACAGATCAGAATTCGAGGTCCATTATGACGAATCCGCAATGCAACTACGCGCCTCCCCCGCTCGATGAAGAAGAGCGGAATCGCATACTTATGGAGCAGATGTCGCAGGTCCGTCACATTGCGCGTCACATCCATGACCGTCTGCCCCAGCACGTGCCTGTCGAAGACCTCGTCCACGCCGGTGTTCTCGGCCTTATGGACGCGCTCAGCAAATACGACGACACGCGCCAGGTCCAGTTCAAAACATATGCCAAGTTCCGCATACGCGGCGCCATTCTCGACAGCCTTCGCGAACTCGACTGGAGCCCTCGCGAACTGCGCAGGAAAGCACGCCTTATCGAGGCGACCACCACCCGCCTTACTCAGGAACTCGGACGCGCGGCCACCGAGCATGAGATTGCATCCGAACTCGGTCTCACGCTCGAAAACTTTCAGCAACTGCTCGGTGAGCTGGATGGACTCGATCTCGGCAGCTTCCATATCGAGAGCAGTGAAAAGGAACAGGACGACGACCTCTGCGAATACCTGCCCGGCAATCCGGAGGAGAGCCCTTATTACCTGACGATGAAGTCCGAAATGCGCCAGCTTCTTATGCGCGCCATTGAAGAGCTCAGCGAAAAAGAACAACATATGCTTTCTCTTTATTACTACGAAGAACTCACTATGAAAGAAACAGGAGCCGTGCTCGGCATAAGTGAATCGCGTGTCTCTCAAATTCATTCACTTGCCTTGCTCCGCCTCCGTACCCGACTTCAATCCCTGCTTGCCGGCAAGCAGATGCCGCCGCACCTTTGCGATCAAGCCGTACGCACGGCACTTGAGGGCACATGGAAAAAGTATTAAACCAGGATGAAATCGATGCTATGTTTCGCGCCGCGCTCGGACGCGGCCACGCCAGCCAGTCCTCCGCTCCGGTCTATCAGCCCTGCGACTTCAAGCAGGCCGGACAGATCAAGAAGGATCAGGTTCGCGCTATCGGCAATCTCCACGAGGGGTTCGCGCGCAACCTTACCAATGCGCTCGGCGCATACCTGCGCGTAGTCTTTGAGGTAAACCTGGTCTCCGTCGAGCAGCTCACCTTTCGCGAGTTTCTTCTGCGAATTCCTGATCTCGCCTATCTCGCGACCTTTCAAGTTAAGCCCCTGGGAGCGACGGCCGTGCTGGATCTCGAACCATCGCTGGTGTTCCCCATCATTGATCTCTTGCTCGGCGGCATAGGACGCATGAACGAACAGGAGCGCGAAATAACCGAGATCGAGGAAGGGATCATGGAGGGCGTCGTTCGCATTCTCTGCGGAGAACTGCAGACGGCCTGGTCCTCGCTTAACTCCACATTTGAGTTCGATGAGCGCGTGCAGCCTGCGCAGTTGCAGCGCCTTATGCCTCCCGCCGACAAGACTCTCTGCCTCAGCTTTGAAATTCACATGCCTGAATCGCATGGCGTAATGAATGTTGCTTTCCCTGCTGTCGCCTCCAACGCTCTGCTGCGCAAACTCGACCAGGACGGAGGGTACAACCGGCACCGCAGTCTCAGCACAGCCAGAGAGCGCATGGTCGAGCACGCGCTTGATTTCTCTTTTGAATTCGCCCTTGGAATGCCGGTCACCAAGCTTCCAATTCGCACACTGCTGGATCTCACTCCGGGTGACGTTATCCCCTTCCAGCACCACACCGATGGTCCAATCGAAGCTGCCGTTGCCGGAATCCCGCTTTATGAGTCTTTTCCAATCCGCGCCGGAAATCAGCGTGCTTCCAAGATTTGCCAGATGCTGCCAATTCCATCCGAGGAACATCAGGATATTCAATGAGTGACATCGCCAAGGAACAAGCCTCCGGCCTCATTCAGCATTTCGTCGATGCTACGGCTGCCGTGCTTTCGCAAATCTCCGGTACTGCTCTACAGGCGAGGCCAGCCGATCAGGACACAGCCACAAAAGCCGCGACCCTGATCCGAATCGAGATCAGCGGAGCTCTTGAGGGAACCTGCGATATAGCCCTTTCGGCTCCCATGACGGCGGAATTCGCCGCGATGCTCATGGGGGAAACCGCCGACCTGTCCGCCGAAATCACCAGCGACATACGCGAAGCCGCAGCCGAACTCATCCAGCAGATCTGCGGCGCTGCGGCCGACCGCCTGCGAGCTGCCTTCGGTCAGCTTGAACTCAAGCCTCAACTCGCCGAAAGTGATCCCGAGGATGACGCCAATACCGGCGAACGCCAACTGATTCTCATCACTCGCCAGGATAGCGCGCTTGAGCTAGAACTCCGGATTCTAAAGCTCGCAGCCGAGCAAAGATCTGCCGACGCACCGCAGCCCACAATTGAGTCTGTACCAAACGCGGAGGCGCAACGCGTGGACGAGTCTACAGCCATCGAGCCGGCAATTTCCAACTCCGGCAACCGGAATCTCGATCTTCTCCTGGATATCGAACTCGGTGTCACTCTCCGCTTTGGAACCCGGCAGATGCTGCTCAAGGACATCGTTGAACTCTGCTCGGGCAGCGTCGTCGAACTCGATCGCCCGGTGCGCGATCCCGTCGATCTTCTCATTGACGGCCGCCTCATTGCACAGGGCGAGGTCGTTGTCATTGAAGGCAACTACGGTCTTCGCATCACGCAGGTCGCAACTCAGGGCGACAGAATCGCCTGCCTGCCATAGCACAAAGATGCTGAATCATTTCGCACCATCAGGAGAAAATCATGTACCGGCTTCCCATTAAAGACTGGAAACGCCCGCTCGCATGGAAGCAACTGGTCCCCAGTTGCAGTCACACCGGATGCCCAATCGGCACAAGCTGGACCGGCGTGCTTCATCGCGCCACCGGATTCTGGCTGAATGAACGGGAATGGCTCTGCAGCCCCCGTTGTCTCGAAGCCTCGTTAGAGGAACGTCTGAACGGTCACTTCTATGCCTCTCCCAGCCCCGAGCCCATGCGCACCACCATGCCCATGGGGCTGATGCTGCTCGCACGCGGCGTTATTTCCGACGCTCAATTGCGCGACGCTCTCGATATGAAGCGTGTCTCCGGAGACAGGATCGGCTCATGCCTGCAACGCCTCGGCTGTGTATCCTTTGAAGACATTGCCTCCGTCGTTGCAACTCAGTGGGGATGCCCCGTCTTCCCGGTCGAGAGCGTGCAACCCGGCTGTTCGCTGTTCGTGCCACTCAGCCTCCTTGAACGTTACCGCATGTTGCCCGTGCATCTGGTCAGTCAGGGACGCCGCCTTTTCATTGCCTTCTGCGACAAAATAGACCACTCTGCGCTTATCTCCATCGAACAAATGCTGGGTTGCGAGACGGAAGCCTGCGTTATTCCAGAGCCTAAGCTCCTCCAAGAGCTCGAATACCGCAAGCGCGATACCACCGGCGAGGTGACCGTCCGCCGTCCCGATACTTCCGGCGAAACCGCACGCGTGATCCGCAGTTATGCACAACAGACCGGATCTTCGGCTATCCGGCTCTGTGTTGTGGACGGAAACGTCTGGGCACGTTTCTTTTCCCGGCGTTCCCATCTTGATCTCGTTTTCGAGGTCGCTTCGACCTGAAACGATTTCATTCTCCATTCTCCGGAGAAAAACGCGGGGGCGCAGGCTGCAATGCGCCAGAATAATTTGGCATTTGCAACGTTCGTACACCCGCGCATTTCTCTTCTACCTGCCGTCCCATCCTTACGCCCATAAACCTTTTTTAGATATGCCTCTAAAGTGTGCCGCTCTGTGGGCCGATAACTCCAGAGAGCGCCTTTTATGAACACTTGTCCGCATCAGCAAGACCAAGCACGTAGAGTGATTTCCATAGCTGCTGCCGGCGCAGCCAGCGCGCTGCCAACACGTCTCATTTACAACCTCGTTCATCAGCCAGGCGCGCTGGATCTTGCTGAGTTAACACAGGCGATCTGTTCCAACCCCAAAATCCGCGATTCCGTCCTCGCGGCAGCCAGCGAAGAGTTTGGCTATCCCCTGCCTCGGGTTGAGGATGCCATCGTGCTGTTGGGCCGGGAACGCATCTGCGCGCTAGTTTCTACAATCCAGCGCGGCCGTGCTTGCATTGAACTCCGCCGCACTCCTCGAATCAGCACCAATCCTCCAGCTAATCTCTGCTTGCTGCCGCAGTTCCAAGAGGAAACAACATGAGCCAGATCAGAACTCTTATCGTGGACGATTCTTCCGTGATGCGTAAAATCGTCGAACGCTCCCTACGCCAGGCCGGCCTTGATATTTCGTCCGTCATCGAGGCAGGTAATGGCGCCGATGCTCTCGGATTACTCGATACTCATCAAGTCGATCTAATCCTCAGCGACATTAACATGCCTGTGATGGATGGCCTGGAGTTCGTACGCCAGTTGCAAACCGTAGACAAGCTTCGCGGCGTTCCCGTCGTCATGATCACAACCGAGGGAAGCGAGTCCAACGTAGTTCAGGCTCTCTCGCTCGGTGCCAAGGGTTACATCCGTAAGCCTTTCACTCCGGATCAGGTCAAAGAACACGTCCTGCCGGTATTGGGATTATAAAAATGACTCCGCAAACTCTCGAAAATCCGATCTCTGCGGCTACCTTCGACCGCGCTATCTGGACACCGCTTCTCGAACTCTCTGCACGTGAGGTCTTCGAGATCATGCTGTACACCAGACTCCCTCTGTTCGGTGCCTCCGCCGAAAAGCATGTTGGAGAATTCACCGCCCTTGTCGGCCTCGCCGGCAGTCTCTGCGGTGTGATCAGCATTCGCTGCACGGAGCAGGCTGCCCGCGTCATGGCCAGCAAGATGCTCGGCATTTCGCCCGAAGAGGTGGATAACGACGGCTTTGACGCACTCGGCGAAATCGCCAATATGATTGCCGGAAACTTCAAGGCCAAGCTCAGCGGAGTAGGCAACCACTGCATGCTCTCCGTGCCCACCATCATCGTTGGATCCGACTACACGACCCGTTCGCTAACCGGTGAAAACACGATTGAAGTCGTCCTCGACTTCGACGATAAGCCGCTCTGGGTCACGTTGGAATTGCACGATTAACTACTCTTCAATTCAAACCCAAAAAATCACCGCCGATTAGAGTTGAATCAGTCGCCGGTGATTTTTGGGTTGAGCTGTCATCGTCCTTAAGAATTCTCCAATTGACATGGCACTCCAGTTGCTCCTGCTCATTGCATGAACAACGGCATCTACGCAGCAAGCGCTGGTCTGCTCGCGCGAACCCAGGAACTGGATTTAGCCGCCAATAATCTCGCAAATGCCAACACCGGCGGATTTCGCGGCGAGCGCGTCAGTTTCAAAACACAAATGATGGCGGCCTCGCAAAATTCATTCACTCGAGCCGTCAGTTCTTTCGGAGTTCTCGGAACTTCCCGCACTGATTTTTCCCAGGGCAACCTGCAACAAACCGGCAACCCACTCGACCTCGCAATAGAAGGTTCTGGCTTTTTTGCCGTTCAAGCGCCCAACGGCGTTCAGTACACGCGCAACGGCAACTTTCACTTAACCAAGACTGGCGCGCTCGTTACCGCTCAGGGCTTTCCGGTTCTGGGAGACAAGGGAGCTATCACGCTGCCGCAGGGCGATGCCGAAATCGGTCCTTCGGGAGCCATTTCGGTTGACGGCGCAGTCGCCGGGCAGCTAAAACTCGTTGACTTTGACTCAAGCGTCCCGCTCACTTCACTTGGAAACGCCTATTATTCCGCACCCTCGGCCGCTGCCACTCCAGCCAATAAACTCACCTTACGTCAGGGTTCTCTTGAGAATTCCAATATCAATCCTGTCGAGTCTGCCGTCCGTCTCATTGAAATACAGCGCAACGCCGAAATGATGCAGCGCGCGCTTAATACCTTTCACACGGAGTTCAACAAGGTCGCAGCCGAAGAGCTACCAAGAGTTTAGGAGTCACCACCATGTTTCGTGCCCTTTACACCGCAGCCAGCGGAATGACCGCTCAGCAAACTAACCTGGACAACGTTGCCAATAATCTGGCTAACGCCAACACCACTGGATTCCGCAAGCGCCGCGTTCAGTTTCAGGATCTCATTTACCAGAATATGATCACGCCCGGGGCTGCGGCCACGCAGCAGACGGTCTCGGCGGGTTTACAACTCGGGCTTGGCACACGCACTGCCGCCACTGAGATCCTGCAGTCGCAAGGTGATTTCCAGCAGACAGGAAATTCGCTCGATCTCGCCATTCAGGGGCTCGGTTATTTTCAGGTTCTCACTCCGTCGGGAGAGATCGCCTACACCCGCAGCGGCAATTTTCATATGGATGCACAGGGCAACGTCGTCACCTCGGACGGCGACGCTCTGCAACCCACCCTCACCATCCCCGCCGATGCCACGGCCATCACCATTGGCACAGACGGAACCGTAACAGTGACTCAGCCCGGACAAACTCAGTCACAGCAGATCGGCCAGATTCAGCTCGCAACTTTCCCGAATCCCGGCGGACTCAACAGCGTGGGACGCAATCTTCTCCTGCCCACCAGTTCCTCCGGCGATGCCATCGTCGGCAATCCTGGAGGCTCCGAGGGACTCGGCACCCTGATACAAGGCTCGCTTGAGCAATCCAACGTGAATACCGTCGAAGAGTTCATTCAGATGATTCTCGCCCAGCGCTCCTATGAGGCCAACTCGCAGGTCGCCAAGGCGGCCGATCAAATGTTCCAGGAAGTCAATCAGCTCGGAAAATAGCCAATGCGTCTTCGCCTCGCATCGTCGATACTGGTTTGCCCGCTGCTGCTTGCATCTGCTGCGGAAGCCTCAGTCGTGGCCGAATCCAGGCAGGCGGCGGCCTTGTGGCTCTCCCGGCAGTTGCACCGTCCGGTGGAGGCGTCGCAAGTGCTCGTTTCGCCTCGAGCCGCCACACTCGAAGGCTGCACCATTACGAACATCCGCCCCGCGCCGACAGGCGCGACTGCGCTCTCTCTGCGCTGTCCCGATCACGCCTTGCCGCAACTCGTGTTGCTCGGTTTTCCCGTATCGAATGCCGCCTCCCACACTTCTATTTCGTCCCGCTTGTCGCATAAGGCTCCACCCATTGTGCGCGCCGGTGCTACTCTGCGCGCCGACTGGCGCACCGACTCCATGCACGCTCAACTCGATGTAGTCGCCATGGACTCCGGAGCAGCCGGCGCCGAAATTCGCGTCCGGATCGCGCACTCCAATCGAATCATGCGCGCTCGCGTTCTCAGCGCCCACACCGTCGGCATAGTGGCGGCTGGAGCCGGATCATGAATCGCAAGCTCGGACTCTTCGCATCCATCTTTTTCGCGCTGCTCGTGCTTGTCGCTTCGGCTGCAGCGGCAAAGAAGACTAATCCGGAGAAGCAACCGGATTCGCTCGAACAATATCTGAAGCAATTTGCCATCCCTGCGCCCGCTCCACCCATTGCCACCACTGGAAGCGTATTCAGCAGCAGCGGTCTGCTTGCCAATCCATACTCTGATTTCAAGGCTCTTTTTGTCGGAGATTCTGTCACCGTTCGCATCGTCGAATCTACCGCCATTTTGCAGAGCGGCACCATGGCCAGCCAGCGCGACTTCAATCACTCCAGCGCGGTCACCGGTGTGGGAGGTCAGTCCCCCTCTTTCCTCAATCCGCTGCTTGCCGCCAATTCCGCCACAAAGCTCACCGGCTCCGGCACTGCCGACTCAAAAAGTTCAGTCAACACCGTGCTCACCGCACAGGTAGTTGCGGTGTTGCCAAGCGGATCGTTGGTGATCGAAGCTCGCCGCCAGGTTTTCGCCAATCAGCAGCACGAAAACGTCGTTTTGCGCGGTGTAGCGCGTCCCGCCGATATCGCAACTAACAACTCAATCTATTCGTATCAACTCTCGAACCTGCAGCTTGAGGTCAAGGGCAAGGGCATCATCAGTGATTCCGTACGCCAGCCCAACATCGTCATGCGTACGCTATTGAAGTTCATCGGGTTTTAAATGAAAACTCTCTGCATAGTTCTGTTGTTCGCAGCCTCGGCCGTTGCCACGGAGACGCCAATGCCTTCTTCACGTCAGGTGCGCATCCGCGAGGTCACCACCGTTGAGGGCGTGCGTGAAAATTCGTTAATGGGTTATGGCCTCGTCGCCGGACTCCGCGGCACGGGAGATCAAAAGCAAACCATCTTCACCGTTCAGATGCTCGCCAACGTCCTGTTGCGCATGGGAATGCAAATTCCCACAAGCGCCATCACGGTAAAAAATATCGCTGCTGTTTTCGTCACCGCGTCTCTGCCTGCCTTCGCTCGCGCTGGAACACAAATGGATGTCACTGTCTCCTCCATCGGTGACGCCAAATCCCTTGAGGGCGGAACTCTTCTGCTCACTGCGCTTCGGGGAGAAGACGGAAAAATCTATGCCACTGCGCAAGGTCCACTCGTCGTCGGCGGATACAGCGCCGGAGGAGGGGGAGTCAGCAAGCAAGTCAATCACCCCACTACAGGACGAATCGCCAACGGCGCCATTGCAGAGCACGAGGTCGCGCCCGATCTGCGCAATCTTCAGTCGCTCTCTCTGCTTCTGCGCGAAGCCGATTTTGCCAATGCACAACGCATCGCCGAACGCATCAACAGCGAGTTCGGCCGCTCCATCGCCGCTGTTACCGACAGTCGCCGCATTGAGATTGCCACCTCCGGGCAGAACGTCCCCGGGCTGCTCGCCCGTATCCAGTCGCTGCCCGTCAGCGTGGTATCGCCTACTCGCGTCGTCATTAATGAGAAAACCGGAACCATCGTCATGGGACACGATGCCCGCCTCAGCGCCGTCTCAATTCTGCAAGGTTCGCTGTCGATCGAAATATCCACCGTTTATGAGGTCTCCCAGCCAAATCCGTTCAGCAAAAACGGCGAAACCACGGTTGTACCGCAGACCACTCTGAACGCAAAGGACAGCCCGGCTAAGCGAATCGAGCTGAACGAAGGCGCAACAGTCGAGCAACTGGTCAATGGGCTACAGGCCATCGGAGCCACAGCCCGCGATGTCGTATCCATCCTGCAAGCGCTGAAGGCCGCAGGCGCATTGCAGGCCGAACTGGAGGTAATGTGAGCACGCCACAAATCATCCCGGTATCCGCCAGTATTGTGCGCGATCCCGCGCAGCTTCAGGCTCATCTGCGTGACCAGCGCGCCACAAGCGGAGCCCAGGAGTTCGAGGCCGCGCTCTTCGCCTCGGTCCTCGAAAAGATGGAGAAGAATCTTTCGATTGAAGACGAACAGAATAACGACGCCGGACACGATACGTGGGGCGCACTCGGCGTGCGCGCCGTCTCCCAGGCCCTCGCCCAGCGTCACGTCCTCGGAATTGCCAATATGATCGAGCACTCTCTTGGACTTAAATCTGCGGACGCCTCTCCCAACCTGGGAAGTCAGTCCCTAAGTGGTCCGGAGAAAAATAAATAACGTTTTCCACTAATGCCGCTAAAGTCCATCGGTGCCGTGCCGATGAATACTTCAGAAAGAGAAAGGAAGTTTATGGACCTCCGAATTCAAACTCAAGGTCAGCTAAATATCGAGGTGCCGGCCAATCTAAAAAACGCAAGCACGCAGTCGGTTTCCGGCTCTTCGTCTTCTGACAAATCCATGCTACAGGCGCTCAGCACAGACACCGCCTCAATCAGCAGCATCACCGCTCAACTCTCCGGTGATGTCTCCATCCGGCAGGATCGCGTTGATGCCTTGCGCAGCCAAATAGAAACCGGCACCTACACTGTAGACTCGCGCGCCGTCGCCACTGCTATGTTCCAGAACCTTTTCCGGAGCTAGCCATGAATCTGCCGCCCTCGAAAGCTTCCGGTCCCGCCACTGATTCTTCGGAACTCGATGCACTGCTGTCCGCGATCGCAGAGGCGATTCAGGCCCTGGAAAGCTGGGACGTTACGGCGTTTGAGGGGGCAGTTGCGCGCCAGCGCGCGATCTGTAAGATTCTTCCTTCTATAACTCAATGGCATCAACTGCCGGACACCGCCGCTAAAGCGCGCGCGGTTAAGGAAGCCACTCGCGTCTATCATCGCCTTCTTCAGCACTCGATTCACTGGGCGCGCGTGATAAATGCCATTTTTCAGGCCGGCGGCAATCCTTATCCTTGCCGCTCCTCGGTGCGATTCAAAGGCTGAATATGTCAGGACTCATATCCGACCTCAATGTCGGCGTACAGTCACTACTCGTGTCAACGCAGGCAATGAACGTGACAACCACCAACATCGCCAACATGAACACACCCGGCTACGCCCGCCGTCGCGTCATTATCGAGCAGGCACCGTCTACTGGCGACGACAGCGCCATCGGAGTCGACGTCAAATCCGTGGAGAGCCTGCGTGACAATATACTCGATCTCAGCATCAATGCCGCCACCTCCAGGCAAAGGTTCAGCAGCACTGTATCAAGTTCCCTCTCAACCATCGAGCTCTCTTTTTCAGATACGGCCTCCGGTTCCATAGGCTCCACGGTTGACGCATTTTTCAGCTCTCTGCAATCGCTCTCCACGACTCCTGCAGACAGTTCGCTACGTTCCAGCGTGCTTACAGCCGCGGGCAATGTCGCTACGGCTTTCCAGAAAACCGCATCCGCGGTCGCTGACACGCAGCAACAGATGGACCGCTGTGTCGTCCAGGACACCGCCAGCATCAACTCCATTTTGCAGCAGATTGCCGCCACGAACACCGTCATCAGCCAAGCCAGCAACATCGGTCAGAGTGCCAACGACGCACAGGATCAGCAGTCAGCGTTGCTCACGGAGCTTTCCGCTCTCATCGATTTCAAAACCATCAACAGCTCCGACGGCCTCACTCTCACCACCTCCAACGGAACCTCACTTATAGTCGGCAGTAAGGCATACTTGCTCACCAATGCGCTGAACGCCAACGGTTTCAACGACGTCTATGCCGGAGGCGTTGACATTACCAGCACCATCCAGGGAGGCAGTCTGGCCGGCGAACTCCAGACCCGCGATGAGACTCTGGCCACCATGAACACGCAGCTCGATCAGTTCGCTTTCCAGTTCGCGCAGGCCGTCAACAACGTACAGGCCGCCGGATCAGATGCTAACGGAAGCACGGGCGCAGCCATGTTCGACCCGCCTGACACAACCAGCGGAACCTCCACTGGCGCCGCGTCCTCCATGAAGGTCTCACTAACCCGTGGCTCGCAAATTGCCGCCGCCGCATCCGGCGGAGCCTCTGGTGACAACAGCAACATCGCCAAAATGATTGCATTGCAGAATCAGTCGATCGTCAACGGCGCCACCCCCTCAACTGCCTTTTCCAATCTCTCTTACTACATCGGAAATACCATTTCACAGGCCAATACCGAGGCTACCGCCACTACTTCGATTCTTACCCAGCTGAAAAATCAGCAGGGCTCGGTAGAAGGTGTTTCGCTCGACGAGGAGGCATCCAATCTCCTTCTTTATCAGCGCGCCTTCCAAGCCGCCGCAAAGGTCATCTCAACCATCGATACCTTGATGGGAAACATTCTCGATATGGGCGCCAACAACCCGGGATACTAAGCTATGCGAGTCAATCCAAACTACACCGATACACTCGTTAACCTGCTCAATCAGTCGCAGCAGAACCAGACCAACGCGCTTCAGGAACTCAGTACCGGCCGTTCTGTAAGCAAACCTTCAGACGATCCCTCTGCGGAAGCCGCCATGATTGCCGCGAACTCCCGGTTTGCTGCAAATGATCAGTACACAGCAAACTCCGATTCGCTTACGCAGGTGCTCAGCACGGCTGACAGCACACTGAGTTCCGCCGTTACCATCCTCCAGCGCGCCATTAGCCTTGGGGTCGAGGGTGCCAACGGAACTATGAACCAGACCAACCTCAACTCCATTGCACAGGAGGTCTCCGGCATTAAGGACCAGATGCTTTCCATCGCCAATACCTCATACGCCGGTCAGTACCTCTTCGCAGGAACTGCAACTGGAACCGCTCCCTATGTGGTCGATGCCACCGACTCTACAACGATCGACTATGTCGGCAACGATCAACAGAATCAGGTACAGGTGGGAACAGGCCTCTCGGTTGGCGCAAACCTCCCGGGAAGCAGCATCTTTTCCCAGAGTGGAGCCAACGTGTTTACCGCCCTGCAGTCGCTAATCACGGCACTTCGCGCCGGTGACTCCTCCGCCATCGCCACCGCGCAAGCCGGCGTCAGCAACTCACTTGACGCCCTTAATACTGCGCGCGTGTTTTACGGCAATACAGTCAACGAACTCACTTCCAACGAGTCCGTCCTCAGCCAGGAAAAGGTCAAGATCGCGGACTATCAGAACACACTGGTTTCCTGCGACACCGCGACCGCCACGACAGACGTAGCCCAGGCTGTGTATCAGCGCAATGCAACGGTTGCCGCTGCCGCAAAAATGAACCAGGTAAGCCTTCTCGACTACATCAAATAATCCAAAGCTTCTCAACAGAAAAGACCGCTTTTCGCGGTCTTTCGCTCACAACGTACTCTCTGGACGGCTATACGCTACGCGCTCCAGGCACCTCCAGCGCGAGGCTCTTCAGAAGGCACGGCCCATTGCTCTGGAGTCTGCACCGGTTGGCACTTCTCTTTCACTTCCACCCAAAGCGCTCTCACCCGCAGCATGGATTCCACGATCTCTTCGAAAAACCGGGCCTCGCACTTGATCTGTCCTTCCAGAATCTTCGTCCGGGCCAGCGAATAGAAACGATAAAGATGTTGCGCGGCGTCTCCGCCGCTTTCCATCTGCAACGTACCCTGTAGTTGTTCCAGCGCATTCAGGCAGTGCGACAGAGCCTTGGAACGGCCCTCAATGTCGCCGCTCCCAAGGCATGCAATTGCCTTGCGCAGATCGGCGATTACGATGTCGTAGAGCATGATCGTGCATTCTACGCTGCTGGCGCCCCGAATCGACGCCTCCCGATAACTTCTACTGACTTTGGTTTGTGTCATGCCTGTTTTCCTAGCTGCTGGTTTTTGTATTCTTGAATCCCAGTTCAGTCTCGACCTGATCCAGCGTTGTCGGAAGCGTCTTCAGTAATGCATCCAGAGTGCTGTATTTCGATATCAGCGTCGTCCTGAGCGTGGCCAGATTTGCTTCAAGATCATCAATATTCTCTTGGTCCGCCTCGTAATTGCTCTTCAAGCACTTCAGATCCAGCACAATCGGGCTCCTGGTCGAATCTGTCATCTCCGACATGAGACTGGAGAACTTCTGGGCGAAGCTCGCGGAGTCCGTGCTCTGAAAAAAGCTCTTCACATCGCTGTAGTTGTTGTCCAGCGCGCTTGCCAGCTTCGTACTGTCAATTGACAATGTGCCATCATTACCCATCGAGATTCCCAGTGAGCCCAGCGTCTTGAAACTCGCGTTGCCGCTGGTCACCACTGAAATCGACGACAGCAACTGCGACTGAGTCTGCCTCGCCGCTGAATCTGTTTCCAGCACACCGTAACCTGAGGAAGTGCTGGTCGAGGTCGTCCCTTGAAATTGACCGTTCAAGTCCGTGATGGCCGCGTTGTACGCTGTTACAAAGCTGTTCACAGCGGCAGTTATCTTGTCTGTGTCGGGCCCCACATCGATCGTGATCGGCGATGCCGGTACCCCTGTCAAGTTCAGGGTCACGCCCGTGATTGCCGAAGTCACTTTGTTTGTACTCGACGTTATGGGCACTCCGTCAACCGTCAGGTTTGCGTCCTTGCCCGCCACGTTCGTAAAGCTCAATCCGTCCGGCGCAGACTGCACTGAGACACTCGCCGCGGCTCCCGAAGCAGATGAGGTCAGCGCAAGTCGCGATCCCGTAGAATCCGTAATCACTGAAGCCGCAATACCGAGGCCTTGTTTATTAATGTAGGCAGCTGCATTTGCCAGTGTCGTGGTGGTTGAGGTGGTGCTGTCTGCGGGAATCGTTATCGTCTGCTGCGCGCCTGAGCCCAGCATGAAAACCAGATTTCCTGCCGTAAACGTCGAGTCTGCTGAAGTCAGGGCATTCGCGTAACTTACCCCGGTCGTCGCCAGGTTTGTCACCGTGATGTTATGCGTTCCGGTTGCCGCAGTGCTGGTCGCTGTTACGTTCACCACGGAACTATCCGAAGATGTCGCGGTCACGCATGAAAAGACTCCGCTAAAGTCATTAAGACTTTGGAACGCGCTCTCAATGGACAAAATTTCCGTCTGCAGCGTTTTCAGTGCCGACTCTTGGTTTGTGATCGTCGTCTGGTCGTTCTTCCACGCCGTCTCCGGAGCCTGCTTGCTGGCTATGATTGCATCCACGGTCGAGGTCACATCTATGCCCGCGCCGCTGGTGTAGCTTGTGCCCTGTATAAGTGCTGTGCTGCTCGTTGTCGAACTTGTACTCGTACTCATGGGTCATTCAGAACCGTCCGTCAGAAATTCTTCCGGTCGAATTCTCCTCTTCTCTCTGTTCTGCTTCAGAATGGCTGGCAGGCAGATAATCCTCATCTCGTTTTGCCGTCCCAAGTTCAGGCACATTTCTCCTGGCATTATTCCCCAGTGCAATTTCCGGTCCCTTGTTATTAAAGAAAGCTGAAAAACTACATTCACAGCGGAAGTTTTCGAAGTGAAATATCTGCCGACCGCTGTCACCTTTTTCGAGGCTGAATGCAGAAACGGGTGAAGCCAACACCGGCCTCACCCCTGTCCCGCACGTTCAATTTACTGGAGAAGTTTCAGCAGGGCCTGCTGCATCTGGTTGGATTGCGAAAGCGCCGAAATACCTGTCTGCGTGAGCACGTTGTACTTGGTCATGTTGCTGACCTCGGTCGAGATATCCGCCGAGCTGATGTTGTCCTGGGCCGAGGTCAGGTTCTGAATCTGGTTATTCTCCACATTCGTTGCCGCCGTCAGCTGGTTGATGCCGGCACCAATGTTGCCGCGCAGTGCCGCTACCTGGGCGATTGCCGTATTGATTGTCGTTAATGCCGCCTGGGCATCGGCCGCGGAAGTCAGATCATTGCTCGACAGACTCACGCCATTCAGATTGCTTGCACTCAGCGCATTCAGCTTCACCGAAATAGTACCGCTGCCGGTACCCGTTCCATCACTCAGGAACACGTCAAACGAACTTGAGTTGGTAGGCGCCGAAGTTACTGTGGCAGCAGCCGCATCCGCCCCAAGTTTGAGGGTACTGGTATTGTCCGCTAATTGGGTAGCAGCGGTCGTCGCCGTGCCGTCAGTGGCCGCGATCAACAGGTTGCCATCTTTATCCAGCGAGGCTGTCAAAGTCCCATTGCTGTTGGTATTTACATCGTTAATCAGGTCGCCAACCGTCGCATCACTTGCGCTCGAGGTGAACGTTCCCGTTGCGCCCCACTTCAATTTCAACTGCCCGCTGACAGTCGTCGCTAGACCCGATGCCACCGAACCCGCAACCGTAGCCTGGGTATAGTTGGCGCTGCCGCCGGCAAACACCGCCGATCCGTTGTAAGTCGTCTGTGAACCGATGTTATTGATTTCGTTTTTGATCGATGTAAATTCCGTGTTCAGAGCTGTGCGCTGGCTGTCGGTCACCGTGCCGTTAGCCGATTCGGTGGCCAGCGTCACGGCGCGATTCAGCAAACTGGTGATCTGAGACAGCGCGCCATCGGCGACCTGCAGTTTGCCCACGCCGTTCGTAGCATTCGATGCTGACTGCGTCAGCGCAGTAATGTTGGCGGCAAGGCCATTGGCGATTGACAAGCCTGCGGCGTCGTCGGCGCCTGAATTCAGCTTCGAGCCGGAGGACAGGCGGTAGAGGGTCTTTTGCAACGATGCGTTCGTCATCGACAACTGGTTCTGGGCGGAGAGAGAGGATACGTTATTTAAGACGCTGAGTGACATGGATTATCTCCTTTGTGCCTCCTCGCGGCTTTGTCCGATTGTCGGCTCTTTCCGCTGGGGCCATTTGTGCGTACACAACTGATATCGGGCCGCCCCCTCGTAAGCTTTAGCCACTGGCTTAAGATTTTCCGAATCTATTTTTTCTTTACACTCCGCAACCCTCGAGAGTTTTTTCAATCGGCGATTTCTCAAGTTTTTTCCGCTCTCTACCGATAGCCCCTAATGAAGGCGGGCGCACCCGATGATTGAACTCACCAGACTGAATGGACACCAACTCATCGTCAATGCTGAGCTCATTAAGTTCGTCGAGCAGAATCCTGATACAGTCATCACCCTCATCAATGGAGAAAAGATTGTCGTACGAGAATCGGCCCAGGATGTAAACCGCCGTGTGGTCGCCTATCGCCGTAGTGTTCTGCATCAGGGCACTTCCCCGCGCTACCCTGACTCAACCCAAGCCGATCGCATTGTCGAACCTGAAACACAGGACTGAAGGTCAGCATGGACAAGGGAAACATTGCCGGACTTGTCGTTAGCTTCGGAGGCATTACGGCGGGACTTCTGCTCGAAGGCGGGAAGCTCAGTCAAGTCTTGCAGCCCACCGCCGCTCTCATCGTAATAGGCGGAACGGTCGGAGCGATTCTGTTGCAGTTCCCTTTTCAAACGGTAAGTACCGCCATTCGCAATCTCGGCACAGTCTTCTTCGAGCCGCGATCCAAAGCCAGCGATGAAATCGATCGCCTCGTAAAGCTTGCGCAAAAAGCCCGCCGCGACGGAATCATTTCGCTCGATGCCGAGCTTCCGAATATCGACAACTCTTTCTTGCGCCGCTCTTTAATGCTTGCCATTGATGGCACCGATTCACGCGACCTGCGCGACATCATGCAGCTTGAGCTCGATGCCAGGGCCGAAGCAGAAGACGAGTTGCCTCGCGTCTATGAAGCCGCCGGAGGCTTCGCTCCCACCGTTGGCATCATCGGTGCAGTACTCGGCCTCATTCAGGTCATGCAGCATCTCGACAAGATCGATGAAGTAGGTCGCGGCATTGCAGTCGCTTTTGTGGCGACCGTGTACGGCGTCGCCTTTGCGAATCTCATCGCTCTGCCAATCGCCGGTAAACTGCGTCAGCGGCTGCGCTTTCGGCAGAGTCTGCGAGATCTCACTCTCGAAGGTGTCGTATCTATTCTGGAAGGCATGAATCCCCGCATGTTGGAAATCAAGTTAAAAGGTTTTCTCCAGCACGCCAGCGAAAACCCTGTCATCAAGCCTGAACCTAAAGCACTAAGTAAAGCGAGCGGAGCCTGATGAAGAAGCGAAAGCAGCAACACGAGAACAATGAACGGTGGCTGATCTCATACGCCGATTTCATGACCTTGCTCTTTGCTTTGTTTGTCGTTCTCTACTCCTCGTCTCAAGTGGACAAAGCAAAGATGGCGAAGCTCTCCAGTGCCATTACCGCCGGATTTCAGCAGCTCGGCGTCGGCATAGGTCCGGGAGCCGCGCTAGTTGTCATTCCTGACACTTCCCCTCTGCCTCCTGCTCACGGAGGCCAGCAGCACACAATTTCAGGTATTCGCCGTACGCTTGAGGTCGAACTTGCCTATGAACTCAAACGACGTACCCTCTCGCTACGTGAAACTTCCGAGGGGCTTGTGTTGAGTCTTCGCGAACTTGGATTTTTCGACAGCGGCTCTGCGAACCTGCGCGCCAATTCCATGGCAACGTTTGATCGCATCGGCTCTGTCCTCGCATCCGTCGGAAGCAATCTCCGCGTCGAGGGCCACACAGACAACATCCCCATTCACACCCTTCAGTTCAAGTCCAACTGGGAACTCTCCACGGCTCGCGCAACCGAAATTATTCGTCTACTCCTCACCCGCGAAGGCATTGGTCCCGAGCGTCTTTCAGCGGCGGGTTACGCTGAATACCACCCCATTGCCGAAAATTGTACCGCAGATGGACGACGCCTCAACCGCAGGGTGGACATCGTCATAATCGCGCCTCATCCGCTTACTGCCACACCTCCGACCGCAGTGTCCGGCATCAAGCCCTAAGGCAATACCCCAAGTTCGATCAGATAATATCCCGTGCTATTGCCGAGCACGGAACAACTCGTGCGCTGGCGGGTTAGAGTAACAACGATGAAGAAACTCACGTTATTAGTCGTATTGCTTAGTGTGTCCAGCTTCGGCTGGGCTAGATCAGAACGCGAAGCCTCCGTTGACCGCATGAATCATGCGGGCAGAGTTCTGCACGAGATTATGGCTACGCCGGATAAAGGCATTCCGGAAGAGGTACTGGAAAACGCGAAATGCGTTGCGGTCGTACCCAGCATGATCAAAGCAGGGTTTATTTTCGGTGCGGAAAATGGCCGCGGAGTGGCCACGTGCCGAACGGCCAAAGGCTGGAGCGCGCCAGCATTCTTTACGATCACCGGTGGCAGCTGGGGATTGCAGATTGGAGTTCAGGGTGTAGATCTGGTCATGATCATCCAAAATAACAGAGGCATGCAGCAACTGTTGGCAAGCAAGTTTCAGCTCGGAGCAGATGCCTCGGCTGCGGCTGGTCCCGTCGGGCGCCACGCTTCGGCCAACACCAATTGGAAAATGGAAACAGCCATCTTGACCTACTCGCGGGCCAAAGGCGTCTTTGCCGGACTGACACTGAATGGGGCATCGGTTCGCCGCGACAAGGATTCGATGAGAGCCATCTATGGGCGCGACGTAACAACTCGAGCCGCGCTGACGGCTAGAGTAGCAGCACCAGGCTCGGCCCATTCCTTCCTGACCGCGGTCAGAGGCGCGAAAGCACAGGCTGCCCGAAGGTAGCGACTTGCATACAAGCAGCTACTTCTGAATTACATCAGCGCAAAACCCGAGATGAAACTGCGGCACTGTGACGGAGGCAACATCGATGAAATCAATCCAAATTATGAGCACAGCTTTTTTGTCCGTCGTGCTCTTCGGGGCCACCACGTTTGCCAATGCGCAGCATGATCATAAGGGCGAAAAGCGGGGCGAGCACCCTGATCAACAGCACACGCAAAAAGAGCACGGACGACAGGAGCAGCATGCTCACCAGCAGCAACAGCATGCTCGAGAGCAGCAACACTCCCACCAATCACAGCACGCTCAACAGCAGCAGTGGCACAATCAGCCGCGACAGCAAGGGCACGCTCAGGAATCACATGAACGGCGACACCAGCAACATGCTCAGACACCGCAACATGAGCGGAGGCAGGAGCAGCATGCTCACCAACAACGGGGGCGTGGCGAACAGCACGAACACCAAAACGCTCATCGACGCGAGTCAGAGCATGGTCCACACATCCAGCAACACCGTACCCACGAACAGAAACGTTTCCAACAAGTTGAACAGAAGCGCGTCTGGCATGAGCGGCGTGCCCATCACTGGGAATCCGAGCACCGCACCTGGCAGCAACGCGGCGGCTATCACGGCTACCGCATTCCCGACAACCATTACCGGAGCCACTTTGGTCGGAATCACTGGTTCCGTGTCTACAGTGTTCCCTTCAGGTATGAGGGAGGTCCGCGCTTCCAGTACGCAGGCTATTGGTTCACTCCCGTTGATCCTTACCCGGAATACTGGGGACCAAACTGGTATGAGACCGATGACGTCTATGTGGAGTATTTCAACGACGGGTACTACCTGTACAACCGCAGGTATCCGACTCACACGGGAATTGCAATCAGCGTCGTGTTTTAACTGATCTGCAAGGCAGGAGAGAAATCAGCGACCGGAGCTCCTCTTCTTCCCAAAAACAGACTCGACATCGCTCACAAGCTTCCGGCCTTTGCACTGCGGCTTCTCAGCAGTGCAAAGGCCGGACTGTTTGATCGGCTTACTTTATTTCTACTGCACTGTCTTCTGAGGGGGGCCCAGAACATGCACCAGCTTCTGCATCAATGTCTTCAATGCGAACGGTTTCTGTAAATATTCGAACTGCGAGTCTATCAAACCTTCATCGAGCAGGACGTTTTCCGTATATCCCGACATAAACACCACTCGGAGCCCCGGCATCATCTCTAGGATCCGGTTCGCCATCTGGCGACCGTTCATTCCAGGCATAATCACATCTGTCAGCAGTAGATCAATGCGCCCGGGGTGCCGCATACTTACTTCAATTGCCTTCTTGGGTTCCGCGCACGCCAGAACTTCGTAGCCTTGCTTCTCCAGAACCTCACACATCAACGACCGCACGACTTTTTCGTCTTCTACCAGCAGAATCGTCTGCTTCATTACTCCCCCGCCGTTTGAATTCCTGACGACCAACCGCTCCAGCTTTGCGCCGATGTTTCCGCGCCTTTCTTCTACAAAGCTTCCTTGCGCAGTATCAACACAAACCTGTACACGTACGACTTTATAATCCTACGAAAACCTTCGGACTGACTTGCTACTTGGCAGCTTATAAGTATGAATTACTTTTTCAGATTGCAAAACAGGATGACCGTTTCACTTCGGGTCGTGGCTGGTCATCAACCTCGTGGCAATGACAAGACCAACGCGTCAGCTAACACTCCCGTCCAATCCAAAACCATTTACCCAACGACAAAAAAGCGTCCAAGGCGGCGCACTCGATGTGTCTCAAATTCCTTCAATCGATTTCTTGAACAGTGCATCCTTCAGCATCCAGAACAGAATCATTGGATTCTTGCTCGCCTGGGACAGACTATAAGGAAGCCATCCGTAACCATAGGGCACATAAACGCGCGTGCGAACCCCCATCTTCGCAGCAATCCTCAGGACGGCATTTGAAGGCAGACCGAACAGCAATTCCAATTCGCACGGAGTACCCGCCTTCAGCAATCGTGCCAGTGCTGGCTCGGCAAGTGAAGGATTGTGCGTAGCCACTGCAACAAACGGAGCGCGTCCCGCTAATCGCTCTATGACTTCGAGAAATCCCTTGTGCGGATCAAACCGAGGCATTGCCGGGTCGGTCCACTGGCCTTTGACGACGCGTACGCCGAGTCCGCGTTCTATGGCCCAATCTGCATCATTTTGGCTGCGTTTCCAGCGTCCCGGCAACGTACACGAAATTTGGGCGTAGCCCGACAACAAGTCCCCGATCAATTTCCACGTGGGATCGACCGAGTCTGGCCCGAGCGAATCGAAATGCAGCCTTGTTTTTTTGCATTGGCATTTGTCGACGATTCTCTGGAAGGCAGCACAGGAGTATTGCAAGGAAGGAGCCTTAACTGAGAGATAACCGTCGAAAGTCTCCGCCTGCAACGCTTGCAGGGACTCAAGGCAGGCGTTGAGTACATCGGCTGGCTCGGTACCTGTTTCGTCCCAAAATGCGAGAGTGCTGGCTCTACCCTGAACGGCCAGCGCACGCGCCGACACCAGTGCATCGTTGAGTTCAGGCCCCGCGATGTAGGAGCGGGCCGCACGGCGCACCACAGGATAAATGACGCGCCCGATTCTATTACGTACCGGATGGCTCATTCGATTTTCTCATTCGATCGCGCACTTGAGTTTTGATCGCGATCTTGGCGTTTTCGGCGACAACACTGACCCAGCCTCGAATGTTTGGCGCGCATAAATTCAAACTAACTGCGTCGTGCAATCGGGGCATCCAAATACGATTCCAGTCTTCACTCTTTCCCATCAGCTCATACTGGTTGCAGCCGCGCTGGCGCGCAGTACGCAAACTCTCCACCATAAGCAGGGTGCCGGGAGAAAAGCGAGCGAAGGATTCATTGAAACCCATCTTAAAGAGCCAAAAGCATTGGTTCTCCTCCACGGCGAGCTGCATCGCAGCCGCCTGATCGCCTATGCGCAAAATTCCGATACGCAAAGTACCAGCCTTACAGGCAGCCTGGGCATATCGCCAATAGAATCCTCCCACTTGCGAATCAGCCGCGAGCGCCGACCCTTCGCTTCCCTTCCAGCCCGCCGCCTCCACGAGATATGCCTCGTTCAACAAACCCTCGAGAGTGTCGGGGGTCGGGGTGACGATTTCACAGCTGACCGGACCCACCTTTGACGCGTTTCGCTGCGCACGGCGCAAATCCGAACGGCGCCCCGCGTTCAGATGAGACTCAGGTTCCAACCAGCTATCGTCCAGTTCCAACCACGGGTGTCCTGCAACCGGCTGCACGACGAGTCTGCGTCCAGCAGCGCTCTTCAGGGCCTCCAGAAAGCTGGAGCCAGCGAACATGTCCCGAATGAAAATAGGCACGCCCAGCCCCGCGATAGCGTCGCTTAACTCTTCCGCGGCCCTAGCGTCAGCGTAAATAAATTCTGTCGGTTCATATAATTCAGCGCCTAACGGCACAAGGGCCCGAGAGTCCTTGCTTGCAACGAATGCCGCGATCGCACGCGTGTTCGGACTTCCGGCGGTCACTATTTGTAAGCCGTCACTCGGAAACGAATCCACGCACGCTTGTGCCCACGTATAACTTTGCAGGGGATATGCGGCAGGCAGCGACTCCCAGACAGATCGTACTTCTTCAAACGCAGCGGCCCTCTGCGTATCTCCACGCCGCGAACCGACGATCCAGCTATTCTCTGGCGGCCCTTCGGGATAGGCTGTTTGACTCATTTAATGCTCCTCGCAATAATTCGTTAGACTGCAGCAACTCACTTCAGGGATGCCTTTCAGCTCGAACGAACTTTGATTTGCAGGCATCCCCAGCAGCTTGCATTTCAACTAAGTTCAGAGAAGCCCAATGACGAACCCTCATTCTGATGCGAATAACGGAGCTCTTATTAACGTGCAGACCAGCATTCTTCCCCAAAAAGAGATTGAGCTAGTCGTCTCGGAACATCGCAGTTGTGCCGATCTCGAGTCGATACGCAACCAGTGGAGCAAGTTGGTTCAAGAGGTCCCCGGCACTAGCATCTTCGTAACTCCAGAATGGTTACTCTCATGGTGGCACGCATATTGCGGCAGTCGGGAGTTTTGCCTTCTGGCCTTTACCGACCCGCAGGCAGGAGTTGTAGCCATAGCTCCGTTGTACAAAGAAGTCGCGAAATCGTTCGTGTTTTCGACTATACGGGTGCTGCGACTCATGGGTGACGGTTCAGGAGATTCTGACGACCTGGATTTTGTCGTAATGCCGGGCTATGCGCCTGCTGTTGCAAAAGCATTTTTCAAGTGGCTGCGCTGCAAACGATGGGATACATGCGAACTGAATTGTGTCTCATCTCAATCCGAAATAGCCGCAATGCTCCAGGAAGAAATGCGCTCAATGGGCTGGGGGTGCGCCGTCACCTTTCGCCCGCAGATCCGCGTAAGCCTTCCAGATACCTGGGAACAGTATCTGAAACAACTTTCAAGCAAGGAACGGAAAAAGGTTGGTTACCTGCTTCGCCGGCTGGAAGCCCATTACGAAGTGGCTTTTCGGCGTTGTGAGCGAGCCGAGGAACTTCCGGCATTTCTGGAGACCTTATTTTCTCTCCATCAGAAGCGATGGGAAGCGAGAAGTGAGCCTGGAAGTTTCAGCCTCCCTGAACGAAGGGACTTTTATGGGGAAATGTCGCGCTTACTGCTCTCTCGCCACTGGCTCGAATTGTGGCAAATGGAACTGAATGGGGTACCGGTGGCAGCGCAGATCGGGTTGCGTTATGGAAGTTGCATATATGCTTTGCAAGAAGGCTTCGATCCGGCTTATGCCGACGACAGCGTCGGATACGTGTTAAGGAGTCACGTCCTGCGCTCAAGCATAGCGTCGGGCATACGATGCTATGACTTTCTTTACGGTGATCAGCAAAGCAAGCAACGCTGGGGTGCTGACAAAAGCCATTACCTGGACATCCATTTCGCCCGTCCGGGCACCCTTGGAGCTTTCCAATTAGCAGCACAGCAAACCTGTCGGGCTACCAAAGACTGGTTTCGAGCACGAGTTCCCGCCGAGATCTGGCAGATTCTGCAAGCTATACGGCGTTTTTTTCCTGGGCAGTCTGCCTTACCCGCAAAACTCGAAGACCCTAGTACGGACTAAGGTGTAGTTTCTAAAACAGCTTGGCATCTGCTTCATGCACTTTGATCATCTCACTTTGCGAGCCGCTTTTCAGACGACCAGATCCCGTATTGAGGGTATGCGAGTGAGCAGAGAATGCGGTTTAGAGGGCGAAGCTATGCGCATTTCCCTCCTTAACCCGCCCGATTGCGTGCCTCACAGCTACCCTGTCTGCCGAGAGTTGACCTGCCTGTGTGGGAGGAACTGGCCATGAGCTTCAATTGTGAAAAACACGAAGATCACCGACACCCCAAAAGACTCGATTCGCACTCGGATCTGCCCGTGTTGCGAGAGCCGGGAGCTTATGCGGACACCGTCTTCCGCCCAGAAGTATCCGACTTTTCTCGCCTGTGGCCGAAACTGCAAAAGCAATGGAAGGTGGCCGCTTTGTTTGCGGCGACGGTTTTGTTGGTAGTCGGTATTGGGACCTTCTTGACCAAGCCCAGTTATGAACCTGTCGCACAGTTGGAAATTGATCCTCAAGGCGCGGAACTATTCAACACACCAAGCACGGCATCTGACACCGGAAGCGATCAGTATCTCGGCACGGCAGCCAGAAAGCTGCAAGGCGATGAACTTGCAATCACCGTGATTCGAAAACTGCATCTTGACCAGGCGCCCGAATTCAATGCACCACCAACCTTTCTCGAGGGCGTCATCGCACAGATTCGAGGCTGGCAAGGCGCCCCCGTTGAAGAAGATCCTTCGCGCGTCAAAGATACGGATTCGGTGATTCAGCTTACGCACGCGGAGAACCAGGCTCTGGCCCGATTCCGCAGACAGCTTAAAGTGGGACGTGATTCAACCAGCCGACTCATCACCGTCAGTTACTCGAGCGGAGATCCGGTGGTGGCTGCGAACGTAACCAATACCCTGCTGACTACGTTCATCGAAATGACATACTCTCAGCGTCAGGCGGCCATCACGCAACGCTCTACTTGGCTTGAGGCGCAACTGAATGATGTACGAAAGAATCTCGCGGCCTCTAATCGCGCTCTTGCCGACTTTCAGAAGCAGACGGGAATTGCCGACGTCGATGGCGCGAAGAACACTGTATCCGAGCAGATGGCTGAGCTTGGCCGCCAGGAGACACTGGCTGACTCGGAGCGCATTCAATTGCAGTCGTTGTTCCAGAGTGTGACCAATCCTGATGCCGTCGCGGATGTACAAAAGAACGTGGTAATTCAGGAACTCTCCAAGAAATTGGCTGACACCCAGGTTGAGCTGAAAAAGGCCGAGGTGATCTACGGAGAGAATCACCCTACAGTCAAGAAGTTGGAAAACGAGTCTGCAGAGCTCCAACGGCAATTAAACTCCCAAACCGACGCAATCATGCGGCAACTTCGTACCAACTACGCTGCCGCTCAATCACGCAAGCGCGCGATTGCCGCTGAAGTGAAAGTCGCATCAGGCCAACTCGGTCGCGTTGCAAGGTACAACGAATTGAAAAAGGATGTGGAGACTAACACCACTCTTGCCAATGACCTTTACCGGCGAATAAAGGAGGCCGGGATCGCGGCCGGGGCTCGTGCGACAGATATGTCGATCGTCGGTCAGGCTCGCGTGCTGGACCGTCCGAGTCACCCGAATTGGCGTTTGAATTTGATCGCAGGAATGTTCGCTGGAGTCCTGGGTGGAATTCTGATCGGCTTTGTCCGAGAGAGTTTGGATTCCCGCATTCACGCAATTGAGGATTTGCGCGGTATTGCCATTGCCTCCTCTGTTTCCCTCATCCCCGAGTTTGGAAGTGACCTGTCGTTCCGCGAAAGAGGTCTGATAAGAAAGAAGTGGGATACGGGTGGACCAGAAATGTACTTGCAGACGCGGCCAAATTCACCGGAGGCGGAAGCTCTTCGCGGACTTGGTTCCTGCGTGATGCTGGCGCGCGCCGAAAAGTCTCTGCGCGTCATTCTGGTTACCTCCTCGCTTCCGAGGGAAGGTAAGTCGACGCTCGCCGTGAACTTTGCAAGTGCGCTTTCGCGTCATGGCAAAACTTGCCTGATAGATGCTGACCTTCGCGCGCCCAAACTCGGTCGAGCGTTCGACATCCCAAACGGCGCAGGATTAAGTGACTTGCTTACGGGACAACCCTCGATCCGGCTGAATTCTGTATCGGGATTGCCAAACCTCATGGTGTTAACCGCTGGAAAAGCAGAGACGGAGTCCACTCCCAGCGAGCTACTCTCATCGGATTCGATGAGAAAGATTCTTGACGCTTTGCGCGCGAAATTCGATTCCGTGGTGATCGACGCGCCGCCGCTCCTGCTTTTTGCGGAAGCTCGCGTGCTCGCCACTCTTGTAGACGGAATCATAATGGTCTGCCGTTACGGGGTAACTACTCGAAGCGACTTGGCTCAAAGCGAAGCGGTGCTGAAAACAGTGAATGCAGCACCAGTGATCGAAGTGGTGATGAACGGCGCTCAGATCAAAACCGGAGATTACCCTTACTACCGTTATGGGAAGAACTCTTCGTCCGCCGCTTGATGCACTTCGAACCTGCCTGACTCCTTCTTCTTAAAGAAGGAGGAGTTCCCTTCAAATTGAGAATTCTATGGTTACCCGTTCAGCAGTTACCTCGCAAACTTCGGAAGAGCATCGGACAACTCTGCACAACATCGCAAAGGCTTTTGCCTGGAGCGGCGGAGGAATGTGGTCGACGCAGCTATTCACCTGGGTAGCCACGTTTACCGTTGCACGCCTGCTCACACCGGATGATTTCGGACTGGTGGCCGTTGCGTATCTCTGCATTGGCATCATCGCGGAAATTTGCGGATCATTAGGCTGGGCGGTCGTGAATCTGCAAGAGCTTAGCGAATCGCAGATCGGGCAGATCAACAGTCTCGCGATGATTCTGGGCGTTGCGGGTTCTCTGTTACTTCTTGTTTCCGCTCACTTCATCGGCGCCTTTTTTCGCATGCCGCACATTCCCACCATTTTGTTCTGGACGAGCCTCATTTTCCTGCTCACTGCCGTCAAGACAATACCAGCTGCCCTGCTGCAGCGTGACTGCGAATTCAAAACTCTAGCTGGCATTGAGGCTTTGTCCTACTTTGCTTACGCAATCTGCACCGTACTACTGGCGTTTCTCGGCGCGGGGTATTGGAGCCTTGTGGCAGGACTTGTTTCCATGTCCGCAGTCTCAGCATTGCTGACTTTACGAGCGCGATGGCACTGCTTTCGCTGGCCTACACGCAATCCCCTGAATACTCCTTTGCGCTTCAGCACACACATGCTGATCAGCAGCGTAGCCTGGTATACCTACTCAAATTCTGATTTTCTTGCCGCAGGCCGCATGCTCGGACAGGCGGCGCTTGGCGCTTATACATTCGCATGGAATCTGGCGAGCGCGCCGGTAGAAAAGACCGCGAAACTCGTTCTTCGTGTGATGCCTTCCTTCTTTGCGGCTGCGCATCGGGAACCCGCTGCATTGCGAGCCTATCTCTTAACCGTAGCTGAAGTCGTCTCTGTGATAGTGGTACCGTTGAGTGTAGGATTGGCAATTGTCGCAGATCAGTTCCTTCTCGTTGTTCTCGGCGAAAAATGGGGGCCGACGGTCAACCCTCTCCGCATTTTGCTCGCTTACGCGACCGTCCGCGCTCTGACCAATATTCTTGGCCCTTTGCTCAATGCAAAACAGCAAACGGCTTTCACCATGCGAACAAACGTTGCGGCTGCAATCTATTTTCCGATCGGCTTTCTCATCGGGGCGCGCTGGGGCACAAGCGGCATTGCAACTACATGGGTGTTGCTGTACCCATTACTTGCCGTGCCTCTGTTTCGCCGAGCTTTCTATGAAATTGAGCTGCATTGGGTCGATTTTCTCCGCGCTCTCTGGCCTGCCTGCAGCAGCGGATTCCTGATGGCAGTCTCGCTTTTAGTTGCCAGACGAGTTCTGCCCGAGACTTGGCCGAAACTCGGCAACCTCGTGATTGAAGTCGTAATTGCTGCTGTTGTCTACTCGTGCAGTCTGCTCATACTCCATTCGCACAATGTTCGCAGGCTATACCATATCGTTCGTCCGCCAGCCCCACAATGTACATGACAGACAGATCATCGACGCAGAGCAGGTGTATCAGCGTAGGCTTAGTCCTGCTGATTGCCATCGTCACGGGGGGACTCGTCGCCAAACAGGCGTGGCTGGTGCTGGCCGGATTTTTGGGTTTTTCGCTGCTGATGATCTGGCCGGCACATCTCTGGCTCGGCGTGTTCGTTCTTCTCGTCCCATTCGATGGAGTCTCGGCGCTTGGGGCAGCTCCCGCCGGTCTTACACTTACCTCACTCGTTGGCCTGGTAACCCTGTGCGCGCTAATCTGGACCGGGATTGCGCTACATCGATTCCGCATCCCCGCGCGTACGGCTCTCTGCTGGCTCGCGTTTATCTTGTGGGGAACTTCCAGCGTGCTCTGGTCCGCCGATAGGGACGTTGCTATTGAGCGCCTGCCTACCGCATTCAGCCTTTTCATCTTTTATCTGATCGCGACCAGCTGTCAGTTTTCCGCGAAGGAAATCGCGCAGATCACTCGCTTTGCGATCGTTGGCGGATGTCTTGCCGCAATTGTCACGCTCTATCAGTTTCATAGCGGAATCTTTTATCGCGATCTAAACATGCGCGCTTCACTCGTTTTCGGAGAACGTCAGGACGATCCCAATATCCTCGCGGCAAGCTTACTGCTTCCGCTCTCACTCGTTGCGGGTGAGTTCTTCAGCGCGGCAAAGTTGCGCGACAAGCTGTTTCTGTCGTTTTGCGGTCTTTTACTTGTGCTCGGAGTTTTTGTTACGACCTCGCGTGGCGCCCTGACTGCAATAGCGGTAATGGTCCTGTTCTACATGCGCAAGTTCGGCATGAGCTGGCGCACGCTGCTGCCGGCCGGCTTTTTGGGATCTTTGTTGTTGCTAACCCCTGAGTTTCTGATTAACCGTTTTGAACAAGCAGAGACTTCGGGAGGAGCAGGACGAGTCTACATATGGCAGGCGGGCTTGGCGGCATTCAAAGACTACTTTATCGCCGGTGCTGGCATCGATAACTTCCCTGTCGTTTACAACGACTATGCTTCACACGCATCGCGCTATGTCGGGTTGAATCGTGCTGCGCACAATGTATTCTTGCAGGTCGCTGTTGAACTCGGATCCATCGGCTTTGCACTATTTATCTTTACAGCGATTTCTCACCTGAGAACGGCTTCGCAACGCGATGCCTTAATAGCAGGACCTGAGCGATTTCGTCTGATCGCTTGCGAAGCCGCCGCCTGCGGTATATTGGTCGCCGCAATTTTCCTCGGCTTGCTCTGGACAAAGGCCTTTTGGGCCGTCTGGATGCTGTTAGCGATCTGTTCGCGCGTGCCTCGTGTGGACTACTCCATAGAATCCGTTTTCCATGAGGCTGAGACTTTAATCGAGGCTGCTCAACGCAATGGAACCGCGGCGAGTCATTAAAGTGTCCCACCAATCATCAAGGCAAATAGCAGTGCGATGGATGTTCCTGGTTGCAGTCGCCCTCTGCTGGAAGATGGACTGCTTCGCCAGCGGAGTGGGCCTGAACACACACTTTTATGTTTCGCCTTCAGGTAGTGACCGCACCGACGGTTCAAAGGCACGCCCGTGGAAGAGTCTTGAAAGAGCAGCACGCAGCGTGTCCGCCGGAGCGACAGTTCACGTTCTGCCCGGCCTTTACAACAGTGACGGCGAATTGAAAACAACAGCGAGCGGCACTGTCACCAATCGAATTCGATATGTTTCCGAAGAAAAGTGGGGCGCCAAGCTACGCTCTACGAAGACGGGAAACTCCGCAGTGTGGTGGAATCAAGGCAACTACGTTGATATCGTTGGCTTTGATATTTCCGGAAGCGGTGCCCTGGGGATTTACAACACAGGTTCTTTCACGCGAATTGAGGGAAACCACGTGCACGACATCCCGGCCTCTGGCTGCCCTGCAAATGGAGGCGCAGGTATTCACGACGGTAATTATGCCGCCTCCGATGATGAAGTGATCGGAAACACTGTTCATGACATCGGTGATGTTCGCGTGCTTTGCATGAGGGTACACGGTATCTACCATGCGAACCTGCGCGGAAACATTGAAAGAAATGTGGTCTACCACAATCAGGGCTGGGGAATTCATCTGTGGCATGCGGCCACCGACGTAAAGATCGTCGGCAACGAAGTTTTTGACAATAGTTACGGCGGCATCGTCGTTGGTGCAGATCACGCGGACTTCGCCGGCGGCTTTGGTCGAAACAATCACACGATTGTGCGCGACAACAAGGTATATCGCAACGGACTGCTCGCCGGAGCACGCGGCTATGGAATCGAAGAGTATGGCGCGGTTGGCGAAAACAACCGTTTTGAAAACAACACGGTTTTCGGAAATCGTCCGGCAGATTGGAATTTAAGAAATAAATCTCTTCAGCGACAGCTCACAAATGCACGCTGACGCTGTGCCTGCGGCCACCATCTTCAGCTTATCAACCGACTCATTCTACTGATCCATATTGGGAAGACAAAGCCTATGAAAAAATCTGTCAGCATTTTTGGTTTGGGATATGTTGGGGCCGTCACTGCGGCCTGCCTCGCGCATAAAGGCCATCGAGTGATTGGAGTAGACGTGGCGGAGGCGAAGGCTGAGGCGCTGAATAACGGACGGACTCCCATAGTGGAAGCGCGTGTTGAGGAGATGATCGCTTCCTGCAACCGCACGGGAGATCTGTGCGCAACTACTGACGGCGCCAGAGCCGTCATGGAGACGGGCATTTCATTCATCAGTGTGGGAACTCCAAGCCAACGCAATGGCAAGCTTGACTTGAAGGGAGTCGAGCACGTCTGCCACCAGATAGGGCAGGCGATCGCCCAAAAGAGTTCATTTCACACTGTCGTTGTGCGAAGCACGGTACTGCCAGGAACCGCAGAAAACCTGGTGATTCCCACCCTTGAACGGAGCAGCCGAAAACAGTGCGGAGTTGACTTCGCGGTTTGTAACAATCCGGAATTTCTTCGCGAAGGAACGGCCGTTGCCGATTTCATGGAACCGACGTTTACCGTGCTCGGCGCACGCAGTCCACAGTTCCTGAAACCGCTACTGGAACTTTATGAGTGGGCTCCCGGACGGGTGTTTGAAACCACTCTGGCGACGGCTGAAATGATCAAGTATGTTTGCAATGCCTTTCATGCGCTCAAGGCGGGCTTTGCCAACGAGGTCGGCGCGCTTTGCGGCGAACTTGGAGTCGATGCAGGGGCGGTTACGGAGATGTTCACGTCAGATACTCGTCTGAATATCTCTCGCGCGTACCTCACCCCTGGATTTGCGTTCGGTGGGTCGTGCCTACCGAAAGATGTGCGCGCTCTGACTTATTGCGCGAAAGAAATGGACCTGAACTTGCCTCTGATGGAAGCGATTTTGCCGAGCAACAGCGAGCATGTAAACCGCGCGGTAGATACGATCCTGAGTGCGCGAAAACGACAAATTGGACTCCTTGGATTGAGCTTCAAGGAGGGTACCGATGATCTGCGCGAGAGTCCAATGGTGGAGCTTGCCAAGCGCTTGATCGGTGAAGGATGCAGCCTGAAAATCTGGGACAAGAATGTAGCGCTTGGGCGGCTAATCGGATCAAACCGGAGCTTCATTGAGGAGAGGATTCCTCACATCGGGCAGTTACTCACAGATGATCTGGACGAGGTCATCTCGGAACAGGACGTGATCGTAATTGGGAGCAAGGCCCTGGATCGCAAAGCGCTTGTCGCAAAACTGCGCCCGGAGCAGATTCTGATAGACCTGGTGAACGTAGACAGAATGACGCTGAATCTCCCAGCGGAATCCTTCGCCCTGCCGAAGGCAGCATAGCTGTGCGAGCATTCTTAGGACTGCGCATGGACAAGAATCCTAAAAAGAAGTGGTTGATCCTGACCCAGTACTACCCTCCGGAAATGGGAGCGCCTCAGATACGGTTGCGCAACTTTGCACGCGAACTGCGCAAACATGGTATGAACGTTTCTGTGCTCACGGCAATGCCGAATTATCCGCTCGGAAAAATCTTCGACGAATATACCGGACGCTGGTCCGTGCACGAAGAGATTGACGGAATACCCGTGAAGCGGTTGTGGGTGTACGCGTGTAATGCCCGTTCCGGAATCGCGAGGATCGCAAATTATTGCAGCTTTGCGCTGAGCGCGTTGAGCCTTCTGTTTGCGCCTCGTCCTGACGTTCTTTTTGTGGAGTCGCAGCCTCTTCCGCTCGGACTGGTAGCCCTGCTGATGAAATGGCTGCGTGGTGTTCCTTATGTGTACAACGTCCCGGATTTGCAGGTCGATGTGGCACGACAGCTTGGATTTCTGCGCGGGCCACTGCTGACTCTGGCATTCCGGTTTGAAAACCTTCTACTAAAGAGCGCGTGGAAAGTGTCTACGGTCACTCATGCATTTGTCGAGCATTTCGTCTCCCGCGGCGTTCCAGCCACAAATGTCACGTTTCTGCCTAACGGTGCCGACACGGACTTTCTGAAACCGCAACCCCCATCCACCGAATTACTTAATCGGCTGCAAATTCATGGCAAGAAGGTCATTGTTTCTGTTGGAACAATGGCCTACTACCAGGCTCTCGATACAATCGTCGAAGCAGCGGAGCAGCTTGCGAGCGAACCAGAGTTCGTGATTCTGATGGTAGGGGACGGTCCAGAGCGAGCACGCATTCAGGAACTCGTTAGGAGCAAGGAATTAACGAATGTGCTGTTTCCGAAGGTGCCGTACGAGGAAAGTGCGGAACTTTATTCAGTCGCCTGCGCGGCAATCGCAACCTTCAGAAACATGGCAGTGGCCCGCACGATGCGTCCCTCGAAACTGTTTCCGGCCTTGAGTTGCGGCGTGCCAGTTGTTTTCTGCGGATGCGGAGAAGCGGCAGAACTCGTTGAGCGAAACAAGTGCGGAATCGCAGTGCCTCCTCAAGACGGAATTGCGCTGGCCCAGGCAATACGAAAGCTGGCGAGCGATAACGAATTGCGACAGCGAATGGGGCACAATGGCAGGCTGCTGGCAGAACGTGAATACTCCTGGTCTGGCATTGTGGAGCGCTGGCTTTCGAGCGTGCTCCCCATCACCGCAACTGCAGAACCCGCTGAGATGACCAAAGACGTGGCATTGACAACCGCCGATTCGGGAGAATCATGATCCAAGAAAAATCCCGCCAGGCCCTGCGACCTGACGGGATGTTATTCACGGCTGTGCCGCGGAGCTATTCTTCGTAGGCGCC
>PJLO01000073.1 GCA_003010405.1 Acidobacteriota bacterium
ACCTCCTCGACGACCTCCATAGTCGCCTAAGTCGGTGTCCAAGAAAACCCTATCCCGATCCAGACGACGAGCAGTTCCTGGAAACGCCGTTTTATGGCTCACGCCAGATGCGACAGTATTTGCGGCATCAGGGCATCGTGGTCGGACGTGGACGCGTGCGGCGGTTGATGCGCAAAATGGAGCTCATAGCGAGTTACCAGAAACCCAGGACCAGTCAGCCGCATCCAGAGCACAATATCTATCCGTATCTGCTGCGCGGTCTTGCAATCAAACGGCCGGATCAGGTGCGCTGATATCACCTATGTCCGGATGCGGCGTGACTTCCTGTATCTGGCGGCGATCATCCGGGTATCCCAACGTCGCCATTGCACTGGTTGACCCGGTCCTGGCTTACGGCGCTATACGACGCCCCGCACACGCTGTCCGCATCGGCGCTCATCAGTGCTTCCACCACCGTCTTGACCAAGTCACGCAGGGAATCCTGGTCTCCCACATCAACGTGCTTGCGGGGCCAAGAATCTCCACTTACCGTCATATCAGCCATCGTTCCTTCTCATTGCTTTTGAAGTTTCCCACCCATGAGAATGGATACGATGGATTTTCCTTTCAAGACCCGCCCTTACCGGACGGCCTCCCCTACACCACGCCCGTGGACTCTAACCGTTGAAAGTTTTGGGCGATGTCTTGTCGATCAGTTTGTGTCGCGAATTGCTTAAGCGAACAGTTCTTACCGCAAAAAGTCGACTTGTTTTATGGAGCGAGCTTCAGTTCCATCCCAATAGGAATTCTGGCCCGGCTTTTAGAACGACCAAGGGCGGCATTGTTCTCAGAAAAAGTTGCCTTATGAACCGGGACGGAGTAACGTCGTTTTCCCCCGGAGTCGGTATTCCACATCTTCACGTGAAGACTGGCCGCTAACCGTGTCATCCTCCAGGCGAAGCGCGGACTCGGCCAAGGCGCTCACGAAGTCGAAACACTGCTGTTGGTTCCAGAACCACACACTCTCTTCGCAGCCTACGGCATCAAGCAAAAGCGCATGGGCCTGGATGCGTTGTTGCTCTGAATCCCATCCATATTGATAGCGCTGTGAAAACGGGTGATCGAGATATCCGAAAATACCCCTAGCCATCTTTTGGGCGTTACAGGCCTCAACGTGGACGGCGACACCCTCGCCTTGGTTGCGGAAACTGTCACCATGGAGCATGGATTGCTGTGAAATACTGACGATGCCCTCGGCAAATGGAACCAATCCGGCCCGGCCGAGATTGCATTCTGGATCGCTATGAATGATACCGCCGACAAACCCGGCATAGCCCGCTTGAGCCAATGCCTGCACGGCATAGGGTGGGTTCGTGTGAAAGGGGGAGACGGCCAGCCTAGGCAAGGGCTGGTCCGGCCACTGCTGGCCGAACCACTCTCGAGAAGACCGCGCTTCCTCCAAGGCTTGGGCGACATCCGCCCCCCAGCAGAGAGGATGCGTACGGCTGTGAGACAACAAGGTGCCTCCAGATTCCCGTACCGCCTCGAGAAGGGCTACGTCCTCCGGTCCCATGTCCAGCCCCGTCTTGACCGCAAGCGAAAAAGGAACGCCGCGCGACAGATACCAGTCAAAAAGCGGCCGAGCCGATCGGATATCCTCATCACAATCGAGCCGCATGGTAACGAGGCATGCGCAGCCTTTGGGCGTTTGCAAGAGGCAGGGCAGGCAGCACAGATCCGGACGCCAGTCGCAGATAAACCGCTCTACTACCTGCCACTCCACGCTGTCCAGTGGGCCGACGGGGCGCGCGCACCACAGAAGTGACCCACGGCTCCTGTCGTGCAGCGTTATATACGGCCCAAGATACCGTGGGGGCTGCCTCCTCTCCTGGCGCAGAATGCCGGCCAGCTCGACGGCCTCCCGTGGCGCGATCCCTCCGTCGGCAGCAAAAGCGGAACCGTCGGTTGTGATCGCTCCGTACCCCAGATTATTCCATTCGGCGTAGTCATAACGGCGGAAAAAACGTTGGCGAAGGGGAGAGGCGAGGGCCAGGGGATGTTCCGTGTAGCGAACCAGGCCGGGGCTGGCATGGTGGTGCTCGGTGAAGCACATTTCGGCCGCATCCAGGCCTTCCAGGGAAACGGCCGCGACGGCTTCCAGCCCCAGCAGCGGCAGGATATCAGGGGCAGGGGCTCCGAAGACCAGAACTTTCCCACCACGGGCTGCCACATGCTGCATCGGCCCCAGGGCCTCGGGGCCGGGGCGGATATAGACGGCGATTGCGCCCGTTGGCGCGTCAGGAGCAAGAGGCTTTTCACACACCTGCGCCGTGGAAAACGAACGTTGCAAGGCCCGGATGATCATCGCGGCGGCAGTACTTCCATCCTGGCTGCAATGACAAGAAATAGATGGACTAGGCTTCATCAAGCTAATTTCTCCGAGAGAAGAGGGGAAGAAACGACGCTTCCATGCGTACAAACCGTTCTTCCCAAGAATGTTTTGCGCATGCAGCGTCGATGTGAGACGCATCCCGGCGCGCTCCAGCCAGAACTGCTTCAACGGCGCGCGCGAAGGCCTCAGCACTGTCCGCCTCGAAAAATAAGTCCGCAAATTCTCGTAGCGCGGGGAGAGCGGTTGCGACCAGCGGCACTCCGGCCGCCAGATATTCAAAAAATTTCATGGGAAACATGGCATCTGTATAAGAATTATGCGGAGCCGGCAACACCGCTACATCAGCGTGACACAAATAGGCCGGCAAGTCGATGTACGGTCGTGGACCCAAGAGATGCACATTGGGCAGGTGGGACGGCGGTGAGGCGCTGGCCGGCTGCCCCTCGCCAACCGCGCCGAGAAGCACCCAATGAACCTGAGGCAAGGCTGTGGCCACCTGTTCGATCAGCGTGTAATCCACCTTATATTGGCTGAGTGCCCCTATGAACAACAGCCGCGGGCGGGGAATGGCAGCAAGGTCGCAAGGCTGCGGCAAAGGCGTTCTGGCTTGATGAAAGTGGGTGACGTCACAGACATTCGCCTCATAAATCGTGCAGGGAAACAACGATTCCATACGCCGTTGCAGCTTGAGTGACGTCGTGAAGCAGAGATCAGCGACATTGCCAAGCTGCCGTTCCGCCTCCTCAATGGCCGTGGCATCGATGCCCGGGGCAAAACGCAGATCGTCTACGCAATGGTAGACGACACCTCGGTGCGGCAATTGGGAGATGAGGCGAGAGAGCAGAGGATTATAAGTCCAGATGAGGGGTTTGTCGAATTTAAGGCGGGTCATGTGCCAATGGAGTGTGGACTTGAGAAGTGCGTCGTTGCCTCGACGCACCACAGCCCAGCGATGCAGCGGTATGACCAGGGGGGAGGTCCGCCAGACGGTCGGCTGGACGCAACGGGGGTAGGGAAACGCCTTCCACAACCGCCCGAACATGCGCTTGAGATCGCATCTTGCCAGCGTCGGCTGCCGCAGTCCCAGGGAGTCCACGTACAGCACTCGGTAGCCGTGCCGGGCAAATTGCATGGCCA
>PJLO01000024.1 GCA_003010405.1 Acidobacteriota bacterium
TTCTTCTACATTGCTTGCTTCTGGATCATCCTGCGGAGGTGTTTTTGAAACACGCTCTAGTCAATCGCCATCGCACCGCAATTGTACGATATCAGCATTCGCGTCCCATTGCGGTTGCAATCTCCCATGGACTTATCAACCCGCAATCGACGGTTTTCGACTATGGATGCGGGCATGGAGAAGATGTTCGTCTGTTGATGGAAAGCGGGGTTTCGGCTGCAGGATGGGATCCTTACCACAATGCAAGTTCTTCGGTCCGATCTGCGGACGTTGTCAATCTTGGCTATGTACTTAACGTAATAGAAGATGCCGAAGAAAGGCGGAATACTCTAGTCGCCGCCTATGGGCTCGCAAGCAGGGTGCTCGTTGTATCGGTTAGAGTGGATCGATCTCTTGACACTGCCGCAGAATACGCTGACGGAAAGTTGACGCGAGTAGGCACTTTTCAGAAGATTTACACACAGGAGGAGTTTTGTGGCTATCTGCGAGATGTGCTAGGCCGGACACCGCATGTGGTAGGTCTCGGAATCGCATATATCTTTAAAGAGGCTCAGGCGGAGGCGCAGTATCTCGCAACATTATCTTTCAGGGGGCCTCAGAGCATTCGCCAAGAGGCGGTCGAGCAGTTTGCAAGCGACCCCTTAGCACAAAGATATCTTGCACGTACTCGTGAATTAGCGCGTCCGCCTCTGGGCGTAGAGTTCCCTGAACTCCCAACACTCATTGAGCATTTTGGTTCCCTTGACCGCATCAGGCGGATCTCAGAGAAGCTATTGAATCCCGCTACGATGCATGAAGCACAGGAATCAAAGCGTCAGAATATTCTGACGTATCTTGCGATGATTAAGCTTCAAGGATTGCATCCCCCTCCGGTTTCGGCTTTACCAAAGGACATCCAAGCGGATATCAAGTCCTTATGGCACAGCTATGCAGAGGCCATCGCTGAGGGTAACGGTTTTCTCTTCAGGCTAGGGAGTCCAGAAACGGTCAGTAAAGAATGCAGGGCCGCACCGATCGGGAAAAAGCTCCCAGAAGACCTATATGTTCATTGCTCAATTGTTGATCAGCTCCCGCCATTACTTAGGTTGTTGACCTTTGCTGCACGCCAAGTCATTGGTGAAGTTGACCATGACCTCGTTAAGATATCGATGCACGGTCGAAGTGTCTCATTCTTGAAATATAGGGATTTCGAGGAGGTTGCACATCCGGAGCTGGAGTACAGTGTCAGGGTTTTCTTGCCCAAAGCAAGCTACACCGTGCGGAATTACTCAAATTCCGATAATCCGCCCATCCTTCATCGCAAAGAATCTTTCGTTGGGTTCCTGCATCCTCGATACTCAGAATTCGAAGCACTGACTAAACGTGAAGACGAGCTTGGGCTGCTTTCGAGGACGGACATCGGCACCCGGAAAGGATGGCTTACGGTCTTATCTGAGCGAAACCTGAGAGTAGAGGGGCACGATGTCCTTGCGGACGAGAAGCCGGCTAGATAGGTAGGACTGACCTTAAGAGCCGTTTTCTGGTACGAAACCTTGCTACATCAGTGCTCTCTGACCTCTCGGCTGACAAACTGTTCACACTTTTCTCGGCGCTCCCAGATGCGTCCCGCCGCTTACGGTCTTGACTTTGTGTTCGCCGGGCTATTTCAAGAGTCCTCCAACCAGGAAGGACGAGGCGCTTGTCTCGCGTGCGATCCAGGTGGTCCCAAAGAACGACAACCTCGTGGATCACGCGCACTTCTCAGAGGTGTTTCAGAGGGGCTAGCGGGACGTTTTTAGGGAGATGCCTTTTGGTCTGGCAGTGGTTTGTGCGTAAGCTGCGTCAGGCTCGGCAGCGCAGATCAAGCCGGAGCGGGCCAAGCCGCTGTGATTTAATCCATAGGTTTTCACATAGTCCGAGGAGCCTACCTAGCCCCTCTCGACCCGCTGTTCACGCAGGTTCCACGTGCCAGAGTTTCTGGCCTTTTCACACGGATGACTGGTGGCGCCGGGCATCGCGGCGACTTTATTGATAGCGTCCCAGTTCCAAAGCCACATATTTTCGGAACAGAAGGCACGTTTCATCGCTCGGGTGCAGGATATGAAGCGCGCTTTCCGAAGCTTCCAAGATCAATGCTCACGGCACAGCAGGTCGCAGACGCAGTCTTCAATCCCGGCTCGAAAACGCCGAGCTACAAAACGTGCGCACTGAGACCGCATCCGGCGTCCTGAAGGAGTTCAATGTGAGCCTGATGGTCTCGCTCAGATGATCAACCAAAAGATTGCAGACGCTGCCAAAGTGATCCGGCAGGTTGGTCGCGCGTAGTCCAACTCACACTCCGGCTGAAATGCCTCAGTGTGTTGGCAGAGTTGTGCTGCCCCTGGCGGTATCACACTCATGGGTGACGTGTGTCACCGAAAAGGAAACACCTAATAGCGATAATTACATCCAATGGCGAACCACGCCGATTTCTCGTGGAGCGAAGTGGGGGCTCGGATACGAGATCTCCGTATCCAGAAGTCGCTGTCACAGCAGGCTCTGGCTGCGACAGCCGGGATTACACAAAACGGAGTGTTCCGGCTGGAGGCCGGCGAGACGAATCCTCAGCTGGCGACTTTGCAGCAAATCGCCAAGGCGCTGGGGTGTTCCGTGAGATATTTGGTTTCCGGGGCTTCGGACCGGGAGCCGTCACTTGCTGCCCGCTTCCAGCGTGTGCAGCGGGTCGTCGAGTCGGGCGACGAGGTGGCGATCCGGGCCATGGACAGTGGTTTGGAGAGTGCCGAGGTGCTCCTGGAGCGCGGCCCAAGCCGACGAGGACAGCCGCCCGCGCGAAGGATCAAACTTCCGGGAGAGGGGTGGCGCAGTCCAGTGGATGACCTGATTCGGCTACAAAGATCCGGGCATGAGATACCGGAAACAATTGTCAGGACAATGGCAGAGATGGCCCCAAAGGGTATCAAGGCCTTTAGAAACACGAGCACGATGAATGAGACAACAACGAAAAACAAACAGCACTAGATTCAATTCCGCGGTTTCTATCCTGGCCGATCCGGCTCCCCCCTTACGGGTGGGGAACGCAGCTTCAAGCGTTCCCCGAAACTAACCCGCAGGAGGAGCCTGGATGGCTTCATTCCCGTCCTCGCCACGCGGCACAATGACTGCTCGCCCAACCGTTAACCAGTTCACCCCACAACCGAACACTGCACCAGCCGCTGATTCATCTCAGTCTCCGAGAACAACCGAGCCGTTCCGCAGATGGCGCGCCGCATCGTCCTTCCAACACGTTACATGGAGTTGGAACCACCCAAGCCTCTTTCGGCCTATATAGATGATCCGTTGTTTTCCACGCGTTCTGCCGCTGCCTTTCTGGGCGTAACCGTGGGGGCGATGAAAAAGTGGCGGCAGAGACAACGGCGGCCGAATTACTAGCAATACGGCTATGACGGCGCCGTCCGTTATGCCCTCAGTGATCTTGTCGCCTTCAAGAAGTCCTGCCTCGTGATAATCGGGGGAGGCAAGGAGTAGTGACCATGCGCTGCCCCCAATTCCAGGCAGGTCTTCGCGTCAGCCGCCTTGCACGGTTCTTCCGTGCAGGCGGTTTACGTGCGCCGGCAAGAGCCGGCCACCTCGACACGGAGGCAATGAATGAGTTCAACGTTTACCTATGCTCCAACACTGGTTCAGTACAGTCACGGCAAATACTTCTCAGCCGCTGCTTATCGGTCTGAACCGTCACGAGCCGACCACCAGGCCGGTGCCTTAACGCGGCTCCGGGCTCACAACCCAAATTGACAGCCGCGCAGAGGTGCCATTGCCCTGCGTCTCAACCCCACACCCGAACAACGAACCCCTCCTAACCGTGAAGCAGCTGGCGAGTCGGCTGGGATGCTCCCTGGACTGGATTTACCAGCGCACACGTCCTGGTGCTCCCGATCCTCTTCCGTTCATTCCTCTGGGCCGCCGGATCATGTTCCTGTGGAGTGAAATCGAAGTCGACCTTGAATATCGTCGTGCCTGTCGTGGTACGCTTGGCGCAACCAACGGAATCGCCCGAGTCAAAGGAAAGGAGAAGAGACTGACTCGGAAACGATTTCAAACAGGAAGCGTGCGTCTTCGGACTGACAGCGCCGCTCCCTGGTGGGAAGGTTTCTACCGCGAGGACGTTCGCCGCGAAGATGGTGGCGTGGTTCGCAAGCTGCGAGCTGTTTATCTTGGTCGCGAAGAGGACATTCCGACCAAGAGATTGGCCATGCGCAAGCTGGCGGAGAAGCTGGCTCCGATCAACGACCCGACCTACCGACCGGGCTCGGAGATCACCCTGGCACAGTTCATGCCGAAGTATGAGGAATTGCGGCTGGCGACCAAGAAGCGGACAACGCAGCTTGGATACAAGGTGGTGATTGCCAAGCACATTACTCCCGCCTTCGGAAAACGTGCACTGAGCGACATTAGCGAAGAGGACGTGCAACGGTTCCTCAATCGCAAGGCCCTGGACGTTGCATGGAACACGCTGAGGAATATTAAGTGGGCCTTCAGCGCGATCTTCACGGCGGCGATCAAGTTCGGTTACGCGAAGCACAATCCCGTTCGTGCTGCCGATCTTCCGCCTGAGCCGGTGTCAAAGCAGCGGGAGCTTCCCACCACTGAGCAACTGCAGCAGTTGATGGATGCACTGGATGAGGAGACCCAGATCATGGTATGGCTCGATTGCATAACGGCCCTGCGTCCCAGCGAACTGCTGGCGCTGCGCCGCTCGGCGATCGACTTCAAGAAGAAGTGCTTGTGGGTGCGTGAAGCCGTCAATCACGGCGATCTGCACACTCCCAAGTACCACCGTCAGAGTCGTCCGATTCGACTCGCCGATGCCGATCTTGCCCGCCTGCAGGAATTCATGGCCAAGCGCCCTGACGATCCTGCCGACGCCTGGCTGTTCCCGAGCGAAGCCGGGAACACGCCGAAGGAGTATGTGAATGTTCTCCACCGCAAGATTCAGCCCAAGGCGAAAAAACTCGGACTGCCCCATGTGACGTGGCGTTTGCTTCGTCACTGGCACTCGACGGTCTTGCAGGACTCCGGCCTACCGGTCAGGGTGGCGCAGGAGCGGCTCGGTCACTCCCGGCCCGACACGACTTTGCGGCACTACAGCCACGTTTCAATCAGCAAGGCCGATGAGGCGGCGCAGATTGTCAGCGGAATGTTCGGAAATCGACCTTCGTAAGCTGATGCAATTACGCGACTTCTACGCGAATTGTTAGCGTAATGTTAGCGTAAAATTTCCGGGCGACCTGTAAGTGCTTGAAAAGATTGGAGGCGCGGGGCGGAATCGAACCGCCGAATAAAGGTTTTGCAGACCTCTGCCTTACCACTTGGCTACCGCGCCATTCCGGAGAACTACGTGGGTGACTTCTAGATGCTATCGTGAGCGGCGCTTTCGTGCAATGTCAGCGCGAAATCCAGTCACACGAGCATACTGCCGGTCTTGACCACCTCCAACTAAATTCCCGCGCCGAAATCGGAAAAACCGGTTCTGTCGAATTCGCTGCGATATGCCCGGCGCTCGGTTTCCTCATTGGCCAAGCCGGCCACAGTTCCGAAAGCTTCTTCTCCTGCTGCCAGATGAGAAACTTCATCCAGACGCGCGCACAACTCGCTCACATCCTTTGCCAGCGCTATCAGCGCGTCGCTCAGAGGATCTTTAATCTCGTGCGGATCGGTAATCAGCACGCGCTTGCCATCGCGATAAACAATGTGTGCAGGCACGCCCACCACGGTCGAGTTCGGCGGAACATCGCGCAGCACCACGGAACCGGCGCCTACCCGCGAGTTATCTCCCACTACGATGTCGCCCAGTACGCTCGACGTGTTCCCAATGACAACGCCATTACCCAAGGTTGGGTGTCGCTTCTTCTTTTCCAACTTGGTTCCGCCCAAGGTTACGCCGTGGTAGAGCGTCACGTCGTCGCCCACGATTGCGGTTTCACCGATCACCACTCCCATTCCGTGATCAATGAAAAGCCTGCGTCCAATGGTAGCGCCCGGATGAATTTCGATTCCGGTCCAAAAACGAGACACCTGGGAAAGCCAGCGTGCCAGCAAGCGAAAGCCACGCAGCCAAAGCCAATGGTTCAGACGATGAGCCCACACCGCGTGCAGCCCCGGGTAATTCAACAGAACGGACAGCGTGGTGGTCGCGGCCGGATCGCGGTCCAGTACGGATTGGATATCTTCACGAATTTTTTGCAGCACGTACTTTCCTCGCACACTATGTAACTACGGCGGGCACGCTGCTGTCTACCTACTCCAGTTTTCGTTCTCTTTCCTGCATGAGGAGTTTGTCAACTTCTCCACGAATTTTTGCGAGTAGAATCGCACGTGACTTGGGTTTAAAGCTCCAGAACAAGTTATCCAACCGCAAATTCCAAAAGTAAAATATTGAATGCACGCGCGATTTAGTTCGGCTTTTCACTCATAATTGTTTATGTCTTTTCGTCGTATTGTACTTCTCTCTTTGATCTTCGCCACTGCGCTCTGCGCGGGCTTTGCCCAGGCACAATCTGATAATGCGGGTAACGGACTCATTGCTTTCGTGAATCAGTCCATTGACTGGTATCATCGCCTCCAGTTTCCGAACCAGCTCTTTACCGACCCGTCGGACTCGATTTACGCTGCCTACAATCGGAGTTCCAGCCTTCGAGCCATTTCGCTGATCTTTGATTACGCGCGTATCCAAGCCGAGAAACTCGAACACAGCCGTAACGGAGCGTCCTCGGCCGATAACAATCAGTTATCGAGCAAACTTCCGCAGCTTGTAGCAAGCGCTCAAGACAGGGTTAAGCAGGCCACGGCAGACCTCGGGGCTTTGGAAAGCCAATACGCCCGGGCAAGCGGCAAGAAGCGGCAGACCATCGCCGACCAGATTGCCGCGCAGAAAAGCGAAATCGAACTCTGCCAGGCTCGCCTTGAAACGCTGCAAGCCATGAACGACTTTGCTACTAAAGGGACTTCAGGCGGACTGATTAAAAAGATTGACGAACTCGAACGCTCCGTTCCCGAAGCCCAGGTTGAACGCATGATAGCGCGCGGCCTCCGTGCTCCCGGGAAGCAGCCGGACGCCGCCTCCAGAAATGAAGGGCCTGGGAAAAGCTCCTCCAGCAGTGAAACCGATGCCGCATCCTCCGATGAAGCTTCCACCACAGCCCTATCCCTCAGCCCTCTTCCCGTTGCTGCCCCCGCTGCCGCAACCTCGCCTGGCAAGCAACAGAGCAACGGCATCATCTCACTGGCTGGCGAACTAATCACCACAGCCCGCAAGCTCAACGCAGAGCGCAATGCCATTACCGCCACAGCCCAGCTTCGTACGGCGCTCGACGGGATTCGCGCTCCGCTTAGGACGCAATTCCGCGCGATCACTAAACGAGGCGACGAACTCTCCGCTGCGGCGCAATCTACGGATCCATCGGAACTCGCGGAACGCAAGAAGCAGATTGACGCTCTGACAGCGGATTACAAGCAGCTTTCGCAGAATACGCTTCCATTGGCCAAGGCCAACATTCTGCTCAACGCCACTGCCAGCAATCTCGACGAATGGCATGGCGAAACTAAGCGCACGTTCGCCATCCAGGCACGCTCGCTCTTCGTGCGCGTCGCAGCCCTCGGCGCGGTAATCATCTGCGTCATGGTGGCCTCCAATTTCTGGCGGCGCGCTATCTTCCGCTACATACATGAGCAGCGCCGCCGAAATCAGTTTCTGCTGCTGCGCCGCATTGTGGTTACAGTTGTTATCGCCGTCATCCTGGTATTTGCTCTTTCTACCGAGATCGGCTCGCTTGCCACTTTTGCCGGATTCCTCACCGCTGGCATTGCTTTCGCCCTCCAGAACGTGATACTCAGCGTCGCCGCCTACTTCTCTCTCATTGGTCGTTATGGAATCCGCGTAGGGGACCGCATCCAGATCGGCGGGGTCACGGGAGACGTCGTCGATATGGGCCTTGTCCGACTGCACCTTGTCGAAGTGGACACATCGAGCGGAGAGGCCCGGCCCACGGGACGCATTGTCGCTTTTTCCAACTCCGTAGTCTTTCAGCCGAGTTCTAACTTCTTCAGGCAGCTCCCTGGCTCCAATTTTGCGTGGCGGCGCATCTCGCTCACTTTGGCTGCCGACGTTGATTACGCCGTTGCCCAGGAATGTATCCACGCCGCCGTCAACGGTGTTTTTGAGACCTACGAGCCGGAACTGGAACGCCAACACGGTGTCTTGGAAAGCTCTCTTGCCGTCCACATTGCCAGCCCCAAGCCGCAAACGCGCCTGCGTCTAGAAAACACTGGGCTCGAAATTACCGTCCTTTACCCTGTCATCCTTTCGCAAGCCGCGCAAATCGATGATCGTATGACCCGCGCTCTTCTAAAGACTATTGAAGCCGAACCACGTCTGCGTCTGATCGGCAGCGGTCTCACCAACATCAATCCAGTGGATACCGCAGGTAAAACGCCCGCCATATCCACGAATTGAATCAACTGATACAATTGATTCAATCGATATAGATTTGACGTTCCGCTGTGCGGCATGACGCGATGATACAAAGTGAGCAAGAGATAATGAGTGATTCTCCAGCAGGTTCCTCGATGGCGGAGCCCGTTCCGGTATCCAACCCATGGCTGGTGGCAATTGCGGTCATGCTGGCCACCTTCATGGAGGTTCTGGATACCTCGATCGCCTCTGTTGCATTGCCTTACATCGCGGGGTCCGTCTCAGCTTCAAACGATGAAGCTACCTGGGTGCTCACCAGTTATCTGGTCGCAAATGCCATCGTTCTTCCCGCCAGCTCCTGGTTTTCTCAGCGCTTCGGGCGCAAGCGTTTTCTGCTGACCTGCATCGTTATCTTCACCATTTCATCATTTGCCTGCGGAGCCGCGAACAGCCTAGCCATGATACTCATTGCGCGCGCAGTCCAGGGCGCCGGAGGAGGAGCTCTGCAACCCCTCTCGCAGGCCATTCTTCTAGAGAGTTTTCCACCTCATAAACGCGGGCAGGCCTCGGCGGTTTTCGGGCTCGGCGTGGTCGTCGCCCCTGTGCTTGGCCCCACGGTCGGCGGCTGGCTGACGGAGACTTACTCCTGGCGCTGGGCGTTCTACATCAACATTCCCGTGGGCATCTTAGCCATACTCATGATCACGCGTTACGTGCATGACCCCATTTACATCCGCGAGGCCAAACCTGGACGATTCGACGGCATCGGTTTCGGCCTTCTCGCCATCTGGTTGGGAGCCCTTCAAATCGTGCTCGACAAAGGCCAGGAGGATGACTGGTTCGGCGCTGTCTGGATACGCTGGGCCGTTGCCATCCTCGTGGTCAGCCTCGTCGGTTTTCTCGCTTGTGAATTGCTCCGAAAAAAACCAATGGTGAACCTGCGCGTCTTCCTCGACCGCAACTTCGCCATTGGCTGCTTGTTAATTGGACTGTTCGGTGGAGCCATCTACGGATTGATCACGCTGCTCCCCCTGCTCTACCAGGAGTTGCTTGGCTACAATGCCCTGAATGCCGGACTGGCTGTCAGCCCGCGCGGCGTTGGAGCCATTCTCGGCATGCCTATCATCGGACTCATCAGTAGCCGAATCGATAACCGCTATATTCTCGCTGTTGGCTTCGCGCTGTTCGGCGGATGCGGCCTGTGGTTTGCTCAGATTAATCTAGACATCTCACAGTGGAGCTTTCTCTGGCCGATCATCCTCAGCGGCTTCGGAGCCGCCATGGTTTTCGTTCCCCTGGCTTCCACCAGCATGGCTAGTCTTTCCAATGAAGAAATCGGCAATGCCGCCGGACTTTTCAACCTGATGCGCAACGTCGGAGGCTCGATCGGAATTTCTCTCGTGAGCACAATCATTGCCCGCCACGAACAGCTTCATCGCGTCGAGCTGTCCAAACATATAACTTTCGCCAGCAATGCCTTCCGGAAGATACTGAACGGCGCAACAGCCATTTCCGCAACGAGAGGTGGCTCACAATTTAAGGCTTACGCGATCATCGACGTAATCCTTAGACAACAGGCTCGGCTACGCGCCTATGTCGACGATTTTCAATACATCGCCGCCATCTGCTTTCTCTGTGTCCCCATAGTGTTCCTGCTCCGCAAGGCAATCGCAAAGAAGGGCGCAGTCAGCGCCGCACATTAGAGAGCGGGTTGAAACGTGTGCAAATAGAGCTGGTGTGTACTCCTCTGAGAGGAGCAGTCGGCGAATTGTCCCAAAGTTCGTCCGCTTAGCGGTCAGATAGCCAAAACCGCGGCATGTGGGAGCGCCCGGAGCTGATGCAACTCTGGTCATCCAGTATCGGTGGGATGCTACAATTCGGGCAAATCAGCACAAAAGAGGATTCTGTATAAATGACCGCTCCTGTGGCGAACTACGCCGGCTCGTCACAAAACCGCAGGGACCTATGCTTCTCAGCGATACTTGCAGGGTTTACCTTGTTAACTCGCTTACTTTGCCGTGGTTCGCTCTACTTTGCGGATGGCCCCGCTCATATCGAGAGCATTGTCGGAAAATCCTACGTCATTCAACCACCGGGATATTGGCTGTTCAACTCTATCGCCGGACTCTTCCATGATCCGGTTCTGGCAATTACGGCCATGAACATTTTTTTCTCAGTGGCAGGTGTCGTCGTCTTCTATTACGTTGCCTGCTTCTTCACTGAGAGGCGGAACGCATTTCTGGGAGCGTGGGCATACTCCACTGTTTTCTACGTCTGGTTCTCCGGCGAAGTCCACAGCACTTACGCTTCGCAAATTCTCTTTCCTGTAGCCACTTTCTACACGCTTCTTCGCTACGAACGCGACCGGGAGAAATGGATGTTGTGGCTCGCAGCGGGTCTCTTTGCGTTTGGCGCTGGACTACGACCGTCCGATGGCGCGTTCATGATTCCTATGGTGCTGTACTTCGCCACATTTCGGCTGCAGAGGAAGGAATCATTCATTTTTCTATCGCTGATTTCGATGCTCTGTCTCAGCTGGGTCATCCCGACCTGTCTGGCGTTCCACAATTGCGAGGGTGGCTTGCATGATACCGTGGGCTACCTTCAGTACATCACGACGTGTAAGTCCATATTGACCGGAGTAAATGCATACACGTTGGCCAATGTCACAAGGTACGCACTACCCGTGCTGGTCGCATTCTGGCCAGTGATAGGCACTGCTGCACTTTTCGTGGTCCGGAATTGGACGGATTGGCGTGTCAAGGCGCTTGTGATCTGGATTGTGCCGGGATCTGTGTTCTTTGTTCTCGTCCTCATCACAGATCCTACCTATCTCAATTTCTTATCCGCGGCCGTATTACTACTGGCCGTGACCGCGCCGCGAAACATGATAATTACTGCGCTCTGGAACGCTGTTCTATTTCTCGCGGTTTGCCCAATTCCGTCTCAGAAGCTTGTAGTAAACGTCGCTAACTGCTATGTCCTGCAATACACACGCTACGGCATCCAACATCACTGGAGCCCACGTTTGGCGGAAATGCAAAAAAAGATCGACTGGAAGTAATGGCAAACTAGCATGATCGGGAGGCCCACATCCACCAACTCTTAGTGAATGTGAGCCGATGAAATTAACACCGCTATAGCTGCTGCTCCATCGCGTGCGCCAACTGGATAACCGTCGATTCATCGAAGTGCTTGCCGAGTATCTGGATTCCAATCGGCAGCCCCTCGTGATTGTTTCCGCAGGGCAGTGATATGCCGGGCACTCCGGCCAGATTGGCGGTGACGGTGTAAATGTCGCTCAGGTACATCGACACCGGGTCGTTCGCTTTCTCCCCAAGCTTGAAGGCAACCGTCGGCGAAACCGGAGTAACAACGGCATCGACAGTTGTGAATACGTTCTGAAAATCACGGGTAAGCAACGTCCGCACCTGCTGAGCCTTCCGGTAATAAGCGTCATAGTAACCCGCGCTCAGGGCATAGGTTCCAAGCAGAATGCGGCGCTTCACCTCTGCGCCGAAGCCCTCGTCGCGGCTGAGCCGGTACATATCGGCGAGCGTCTTTGCCTTGGGCGAGCGCGTCGTATAGCGCACGCCGTCAAAGCGCGCCAGGTTGGCCGAGGCCTCGGCGGTCGCGACGATGTAGTACACGGGAATCGCGTACTCGGTGTGGGGCAGCGAAACGCTGACGATTTCGCATCCGGCATTTCGCAGCCCGTCGATGCACTGTTCGACTGCCTGGCGAATCTCCGGATCGAGTCCTTCGCCGAAATATTCTTTGGGAATTCCGATGCGCAGGCCCTTCACATCACGACCGCACGCTGCCGAATATTTTTCCACCGGAACGTCTGCAGAAGTCGAGTCCATCGGATCGCGTCCGGCGATCACTTCCAGCAACGTCGCTGCATCTTTCACGGTGCGCGTCACCGGACCGACGTGATCGAGAGAGCTGGCAAACGCGATCAATCCATAGCGCGAGACGCGCCCGTAAGTAGGCAGCAGTCCAACAACGCCGCAGAATGCCGCAGGCTGACGGATGGAGCCTCCCGTATCAGAACCCAGGGTTGCGACCGCGAATCCGGCGGCCACGGCCGCAGCGGAACCGCCTGAAGAGCCTCCGGGCACGCGCGTAGTGTCACGCGGGTTGCGCACCGGATAAAACGCCGAGTTCTCGTTTGACGACCCCATCGCGAACTCATCGCAATTCAGTTTCCCCAGGCAGACAGCGCCGGCGGCTTCCAGCTTCTCGACCGACGTCGCATCGTAGGGCGCTACAAACTTTTCGAGGAAACGCGACCCGGCAGTGGTGCGCTCGCCGCGCGTCATCAGCACGTCTTTAATGCCAACAGGAACGCCTGCCAGCGGCGGCAGGGGATCACCTTTTTCCGCGAGGCAGTCGATGCGTTCTGCCTGGGCCAGCGCGCGCTCTTTGGTCAGCGTCAGATACGAGCCGATCGTTTCATCGCGGCTTTCAATTTCTGCGTAGTGCGCCTCGGCCAATGCACGCGCGGAAACCTCGCGGCTCTCTACCAGTGCGCGCGCGCCGTCAATAGTCAAAGTATTGATATCCATCGATCTTTCTCCTTGCTGGCCTAGCGCTCAATGACTTTGGGAACTCTGAAGCAGGTTCCATCCGTATCCGGTGCATTCGCGAGTGCAACCTCGCGGCTCAGTCCCGGTTTCACCTCGTCAGCGCGCTGCGCATAGGCAAACTTTTCGCTGCCCTTGCGCTCTGCGGAGGCAAATGCCGAAATGACTTCGGCGAGCGGTTCCACATTGCTCGTATCCAGTTCGTTCAGCTTGTCGATGTGGCCCAGAATGGAGTTCAGATCGGCGACCATGCGTGTGCTCTCGTCCGGCGTAAGTTCGAGATTGGCCAGGTCTGCAACATAAGCTACGTCTTTTTCGGTGACCTTCATGCGTTCCTTTTTCTTAACGAATTCAGAAACTAGAATCGTTTTCGCGGCTCGTCCTGCGGGCGTGCGAGTTTGAATTCAATGCGTTCAATCCTAATGAACGGGGTGAATCGCGCAATCAGCTGCGGAGCCATTGCGTAGAGTTGAGCGCGCCAGTTCGGGTCCGGAACCTCGATCACCAGAGTTTCCTTGTCACAGCTCAGAACCCGCGTCTTGTCCGCAACGGCTTTTCCGGCTGCGAAGTCCCACGCAGCTTCCGGCAGTTGTTCCGCAGGCAAACGCTTCAACGTCTGCACCACAATGCGCTGCAATGCGTTGGAAGCCCGCTCCATCTGTCGATTATAGCGGAGAACAAAGGGTGGGATGGGCGGGGGTGCTTCGGGCCCCACTCAAGCCAACGGAAGGCTTGAATGGGCCACCGGCCGCTCACTATCCCCTTCCAGAATTGTGGAATGTTTGCCCTGCTGTCGATTGTTATCGATCTGCGAACCGGAGCAGATTAAGATCGAAGTTGAGGAGTCCTGAACTTTGGAGCAGCCGCATCCATTACGGATACTCACAACCCGAACAAGAATTTCTGTGGCGGTGGGCTTCACCGCGTACCTATTGGTGCTCTCAACTCGAGGTGTACTGCATCCGGGTCACATGAAGGACGGATGGTTACTGCCGATAGACTTTGTTCTGCACGGCTGGTCCCTGAAAGCCTTGAATGCGGCCTTGTTCGTTTACTTGTGTTGGCTCGGGTTCTGCTTCATTCGCGGCACCCACGGTCGGGAGCGCCTTATCATGATCGGCTGCTGGTTTGCAGAAACTCCTAAATGGGCGACTTCTGCACTGAGACCTGATTGGGCCTTGCGGCCCGAATGGGGTGCCGCGTGCAAATATATCTCCATAATCGGGTTTACGGTCGCACTGCTTACCGCCATTTCACTCATGCTACATCCCCCGGTCGCTGACTCCACCGGTAGAAATGGTGCGGATTGAACATTGTTTCCGGATGGTCGCCACTCGCTCACAATTTCACAGAACTCACGAAACCAAATGATAGTACCCGTTCTGCCTCGTAACCTGCACCGGGCAGCCAAACAGAGAACCCAGGCGCTGCGCTGTCAGCAGTTCCGGTTTTGAGCCATCGCCAACGATACGGCCTTCGCACATGAAGATGACACGCTCGATCTCGGGAACGACGTCGGGCAGATGATGCGTGATTAACAGCAGGGCTATGCCGGATTGCGCCAGTTTGCTCATGGTGTGGCGCAGTTCGATCTGCGCGGAGACATCGAGATTGCTGCTTGGTTCGTCAAAGAGCAAAGCCTTCGGGTCGTGAACCAGCGCGCGGGCAATCATCACTCGCTGAACCTCGCCGGAGGACATCTCCTCGACCGGCCTCTCGGCCAAATGTTCGATCTCCAGCAACGCCAGAACTTCATCGGTCTTCTCGTGCATCTCGGGCTCGACTCTGTGATAGGCAGACACGCCAACGCTGCTGAAGAATCCGGAGAGAACGGCATCGCGTCCCGTGATGGAGCGCGCACAGAAAAGGGAAATGTCGTTCGCTACGATTCCCAACATCGTACGCAGTTTGGCGACGTTCCAGGACTCTTCCCCGAAGATCTTCATTGAGGTACTCGGACCATGAAGCGGGTAAAGCTCGCGCGTGATGGTCTTTATCAGAGTCGATTTGCCAGAGCCATTCGGGCCCATGATCGCTATGTGCTCGCCGGCTTCGATGCGCAGATTCAATTCATGCAATACTACGCGGCCATTGCGAACGACAGAGACGTTGCACAGTTCAATTAATGGAGGAGTGTCGTTGGTCATTTAACTGCTCTTATTGTAATTGGGCGGGAAATTGGTGGCGGCGAATTTCAGCGCCTCATCGCGGGTCGTAATCGTACCTTCAAGCTGCGCGTCCTCAACCGCCGCCAGAATCTCAGAAAAGCGCGGCCCTGGCGTGTATCCGGCGGCGATCAGGTCATGTCCGTTGATCAGCGGTGCCGGGCGCACCGCCCCTGCCGGAATCGCGGCCAGCCGCTCCCGCGTGTAGTCATACAGGTCCAGGCTGCCATGGCTTGCGAGGCAGTCCAACCGATGCAGCTCCAGGTGCTCGTCGAATTCCGCAAGCCGCACAAAACGCTTAAATGTGGAATCCTTCATCTTGCGCACGTCGGCAAAGCGCATGTGATTGTTGACCAGCGCAATAATCTGGTCGCGGTCGCGATTGCTGAAGCGCAGCCGCCCGAGAATATCCTCGGCAATGCGAACGCCGATCTCCACGTGCCCGTCAAAGCGGATGCGGTCGGGTGCGCGGCGGAAGGTCGCGGGCTTGCCAACATCGTGCAGCAACGCCCCCCAGGCCAGCGTCAGCGAGCATCCCGCGGGCAGGTTCTCCAGAAGCAGCAGGGTGTGAACGAATACGTCTCCCTCGGGATGAAATTGCGGCGGTTGCTGCACACCCTTCATCCGAGTGATCTCCGGCAAGACCTCGCGCAGCAACCCGGTTTCATCCAGCAACTGAAACGCCCTTCGGGCCCGGCCTTCGGTCAGCATCTTCGAGAGTTCATCGCGAATGCGCTCGCAGGATACCTGGTGGATCTGCGAGGCGAGCCTGCGAATTGCCTCCGCCGTTTCCGCGTCGATTGTGTATCCGAATCGTGCCGCAAAGCGGATCGCGCGCAGCATCCGCAGTTTGTCTTCGGCGAAACGTTGCTCGGGATTGCCAATGGTGCGCACCACGCCGCGCTCCAGATCTCGCAGGCCTTCCACGTAGTCCAGCACCTCTCCGTGCGGTGTGTTCGGATGCGCGGAGAGCGGGTCGAGCAGTAATCCGTTGATGGTGAAGTCGCGCCGCTCCACGTCATGCCGCGCCGAAGTTGTGTAGCGCACCGAATCCGGATGCCGACCGTCGAGATATGCTCCGTCCGAGCGGAAGGTGGCGACCTCGATGTGCCCGCGCCCATCGTCGCCCAGCGCTTTCAGCGGTACGAGCACGACTCCGAACTGAGCGCCGACGGCATAGGTTTGCGGGAAGATCTGCATCACCTTGTCTGGCGTGGCCGACGTGGCTACGTCGTAGTCGGCGGGATCGCGTCCGAGCAGCAGATCGCGCACACATCCACCGACCAGCAGGGCCTCGTGGCCGTGCTCGCGGAGTACGCGTACAACTCGCAGTGCGGCGTTGCGGTGCATGAGGACATTGTAGATCGAAGGCGGTATTCTTAAAGTGTGGACAAAAGTGCTTTGATTCTAGGAATTGAGAGTTCCTGCGATGAGACGGCCGCAGCCATCGTGCGCGGCGGCCGAGAACTGGTGTCGAGCGTTGTCGCTTCCCAGATTGCGACTCATTCTCCTTACGGCGGCGTGGTGCCGGAACTGGCCAGCCGCGAACACCTCCGAAACCTTGTTCCCGTCACCCGTGCCGCTCTGGACAAAGCGGGCCTGACCTATGCTGACATGGACGCCATTGCCGTCACCAATGGCCCCGGCCTTGCCGGTGCGCTGCTGACCGGCGTCAGCTTTGCCAAGTCTCTTGCCTGGGCATTGCAGAAACCGCTAATTGCCGTCAATCACATCGAAGGCCACATCCACGCCGTGCTGCTCGAACAACACCAGAAAAGCGCCGGAGCCGTTGAGTTTCCTGTGCTTGCGCTAGTCGTCAGCGGCGGACACACCCACCTGTTTCTGGCCGAGCAACGGGACGACGGCTGGCACTACGAAAACATCGGACATACCCGCGACGACGCCGCCGGGGAAGCCTTCGACAAGACCGCAAAACTGCTCGGGCTTGGCTATCCGGGTGGACCAATCATCGACCGAATCTCGAAACTTGGCGATCCCAAAGCCGTCAAGTTCACCTTCGCCCAACTCAAGCATGAAGCCCGCCGGGAATCCAAGCGCGCAGGCCGCGTGGAGGAAGATCGCAAGCGATTCGATTTCAGCTACAGCGGCATCAAGACCGCCGTCCTGCGCTACGTGGAAACTCATGAGATGTTCAGCGCAATCGAAGCTCGCCGCCGCGCCCTGATGAAGATAGCCGCGCCGACAGAGGAAGATTACAAAGAGCTCTGCGATCGCCAGACCCTCGATCTCATTGCCAGCTTCCAAGCTGCGGTAGTTGGCGATCTCACTCAGAGAACGATGTCTGCCTGCGAAGAATATGGCGTGCGAACCCTGCTTGTCACTGGCGGCGTTGCCGCCAACTCCGCCCTGCGCGCCAGTTTCGAGCAACGCGGCCCACTTGTCGGCGTGAAAGTTCACTTCCCTTCTCGCATCATGTCCACTGACAACGCAGCTATGATCGCTGCCGCCGCCTATTCGAAGTGGATAGCAAGGAAGTTCGCCGGACTGGATGTGGCGGCTGAAGCAAATCTGCAGTTGAGGTAGAGCGCAATTCAAAAAAGGCGGGTAAAAAGCTTGAGGCGGCCCAGTTGAGCCGCCTCATCACAATCATGACGCCAGGAGGCTCACCGTCCGGCTCGTTCCCCTCCCCCCGGAGGCCAGCCATCTTGTAGAACCCAGCATCACAATAGGATCGACAAGGTGATTAAGCCATCCCCCAAATGGGAGAAAAATTTCATCACAAACTGCTCGCAGGCAGTCGGGAGAGCAGTCTCATAAGCTGCGCCTGCCCTCGCATACCGGTTTTGCGATAAATGCTTTTCTGGTAATACCGTACCGTAGCCGCCTTGATTCTCATCGCATCGGAGATTTCGGCTACTTCCAGTCCCTGCTTCATCATCTCCGCCACTCTACACTCCGCTGGGGAGAATCCAAACATCGCATGCCATGAGCGGTGCTCTCCCGCTCCCTGGGCGTCATCGGCCGTGATGAATAACAGCGCCGCCGGGCGCCCGTCCAATACCGGCCGGTCCGACCGGTAAGGCAGAACCGATACGTACAGTGGACTTCCCTGGGGGGAGCGCAATACGACCGCACCTGCGCCCGGGCTTTTCGACCTTCCTTCCCCGCAGGCGCATGCCGCAAACACACAGGCAGCCAACTCGTTTTGTGCCGTCGACGACGCCGCAAACAGGCGTTTGCCCATAATGCGGAGCGTGCCCCTCTCAGCAATCATCGTCTCAGCTCGACGGTTCATGGCCAATACTCGCCCCGCTCCGTCCAGTGTGACGCAGGCTGCGCCGAGCAAATCCAGAGCGTATTGTCCTGCCGAGTCCCGCTCGCGAAGTGCGGTCACCTCTCGATGGACCTTAAACACTCTCTTCAGGTGCGGCACGAGCTGTTTCAGCAACTCCTTGTCAGCCACGCTAAATGGTCGGTCGGATTTCGGGCGAGAGACAACGAAGCTCGGCATTAGACCGTTTGGGAAAAAAACGGTAGTCGCTGCGGCCCACTCAATCTTGTACTTTCGATGAAACTCGTTATAAAACTCCGATTTGCGGTACATCTCCATCGGCAGAATGTCTTCGACAGCCCCGCTATACCACCCCTCAGCCTTATGCTTTTGAATTTCCTGTATCCAAGGATTGCCTCCTGCCAGCTGCTCGATATCGCGACGCATCTCTTCCGTCAGCCCAAGGTCAACATTTACACCAGTCCTGGCATTTTCCGGGTCGTGGACGATGATTCCCGCCGTGCGCGCTCGCAGCACCTCCGAAGCTTTCTGCAGGAACAGTCCCCAGAGTTCGGGATCGGTCGCCGCGTCGTACAAGGGGTCCAGCAGCGCCAATATCCTTTCCGAATCATCTGTCTCGATTTTCATGGCAGCTTTCATGCCAGAAAGAATAGCAACATCAATGCGGCAGCGGAAATCAACTCAACACAAAACGAAAAAGCTAGAGAGATCAATGCTCAAAATGAAATCAGACTTCAACAAGGGATTGAGCTGATCCAAACCGGTACTGCATGACTAAGCGAGCGTCCTCTCCAGGGCGCGGCCAAGCTGCTCTTCTATGTCTATATCTTTGAATATGACTCCGGCGGTCCCGGAAGGCATTTCCGAGGAAAGTCCAGAGGCACTGCGTCGAGCTGCAAGTACAAGAATCGGAGTTTGCGCAAACACATCGAGCACCCTGACCGCTGATATCAGTTCTGCGCCGGCCATATGCGGCATAGCAAGATCGGTGATGATGACGTCCGGAACAAAACTACTAAGGATCTCCATTGCTTCGAGGCCGTTGGTAGCCGCCTCCACAATGAAGCCACGTTTCTCGAGGAAGCGGCAGACAGTGTAGCGTATGAGCATGGAGTCATCCACGACCAGCGCGGTCTTCGGGATGGGCGGCTCAACAAACATTGTGTTGGTTCAGGGCAAAGATACCGTCGATCACAGACTATCTATAACATCTTTCAGCAGTTAACACATTAGGGAATAGATTCGGCAAAATCACACACTTCAGGCGTCTTTCAATGTCAACTGCATCGCTCCGCCGGAGTTAATCTTCGCCGAACGCGGACTCTTCGATCGCCATATCCTTGAACTCGCTGCTCTCAAACACTTCGCGACATTCAAGGCACTCGACGAATTCGGAATCTTCCGCACGGGCAACAATCTGCACGCGGAGATGGCGGCACTTCTGGTTTGTGGGATCGCTCATTGGCGGCACTGCGTCACGCTGGGATTGCATTGAAGGCATAAACAAAATTACCCCGCCGAGGCGGTAGTTCCCGTTAGTTTAGCGTGACGGCTACGAAAGTCAAGAGGAGAAAAGCGGGAATTGAACATGAAACTGCGGAATGAAAACGCGCTTCTGGTCCACAATTTACGCTCGATCGAGTCGCTCCTCCTAACCACGCCCACGATGATCAGTGAATGTCCTTCATCGCGAGGAGAGTTCCGTAATCTTGACCGCTCGGCGTAGTTGCCCGGGCGACGAGTCCGCTAAACGCCTGAAGCAGTTCCGGGTATTTGGCCACCATTGCCTTCATGACTGCGGTGTTGTCCTGGAACGCCTGCGCGGTATTGCTCACGTCAGCGGCTTGATACTTGACCACTAACGAAAGCTGACCTTTATCATCCGGGGCGGCGAATTCCTGAATCAGGTTGAAAGTGCGACCATTCGCGGAAACCAGCGGTACGGGCTTTTCAGCCGGAACGTCCCCTGGACGAGCAGACTGGATTTCGTTCGAAAGTTTGTCGAGCTGCATACTGCTCATAAAGTCCACCGGAGAATAAATCTCCCACCCGAGGACGTAGTAAAACCACGCATTATGCAGTTGCCCCGCGCGCTTGAACTTCCGCGCTTGCTGCACGTACCAGACGGCATCGTGGCCGGCCACCTCTCCCGGTTTGGGATAATAGCCCGCGAGTTTCCACTGGTTCTGTATCTTTTTCATGATCACCGTGACCATGTACGGCACCTTGCCTCCAGCCACATTCGTCAATACCAGTGCATACTGACCGGGATCGAGATTAGGGATGGCAAAACTGGCGCTGGAAGGCGTGTGGCCATTTCCACCATAAACACCGCAGAAGAACTCTGCGAGAGGTGCCGGTGCGGTAAGCTTCGAGGCATCAAGGTAATATTCGCGACGAATCGTGACGTCACTACCCAGCGAACCCTTCTGTTGCGTGACCGTTTGCTGAATGCCTTCGAAAGCCGAGGCGAGAGTAGGGATTGCATTCTCCCGGAGGCTTTGCACATCTCCTTGCGCTGAATACCGGATGAACTGGATGGCCGTATTGTCGATGACCGTACGCGTGGCCGGTTCGATTTCATTCGCCTGAAAGCACTCCTGCGCAAAAAGCGTGACCGAGCACAAAAGGAAGGTTACAGAGACAATCTGTGGCATGATTCGGGCCACTACGAAATTACGAAACATATCTCCCCGCTCAGGAACATGGATCGCTCGGCTGCGCCAACAGAATAATCCGTAAATGCAACCTTTGCCTGAACAGAATAGATGCCCCGGGTGCGTGGACAGATGTTCGCCAACGCCTAAGGAAGTCTGCGCCATGCCGCTGACGATAGTTCCGGAATTGGAAACGGAACCGTGAACGGTTTAGAATCAGCCGGATGAGTTGCACAGTCAGGCGGCCCCCGCAATGAGACGAACAATAGCTACGGCCTGTGTGCTGGCCATGATGTGTGGCGGAATCCGGGCCAGCCAGTCCGATGTACAGGCTCCCGCTTTGCAGAAAAAGTCCGCGCAAAGCGCGATTCCGACAAAAAAGAAAAGAGCTTTCTCCAAAAAGAAGACTGCGGAGAAAGCCGCCCCGGCCCAACAACTCCCTGCGCAGACCCTGCCCCCAATTCCGGCAACGCTGATGAATAGCGCTCCGGTAAAGCCGCGCGTGACAATGGAAGGCGGACTGCTCACGATCGATGCTCCGAATTCCACCCTGAACGATGTGCTGAACGGAGTTCGCAAGGCGACCGGCGCAACAATTGAGGGAATTTTCCCGAACGAACGCGTTGCCGTAAAACTCGGCCCCGGAGTTCCCAGGCAGGTGCTCGAGGCCTTGCTGCGCGGAACGCCTTACGATTACGTAATTCTTGGATCGCCCGGAAACCAGGATGCAGTCACTCGCATACTGCTCAGACAGCCATCTTCACAGCCCCCTGCCGAGACAGGCCAACCTGCGCCGGACTCGTCGCGAGACACCGGTGTGGCTGTGCGTCGCCCGGAAACTCGGGAGCCGCAATCTCAAGGTGAGGAGAGTCTTCCGGAACGCACTCCTCCCGACGAAATGGCACAGCCAACTATGGACAACTCCCCGCAGCCCGAACCGGAGCAAACGCAACCACCGGAGCAAAGGCAACCAGCCCAGACCCAGCAGGAGCAGCCCAAGACACCAGAACAGCTTTTTAAGGAGCTTCAACAACTGGGGCAGCCGAAGCAGCAGTTAAGGTAATAACAAGTGGAAAAGGATTTCTAAAGACTACAGCCCCGCTGTAGAGATTCGCGGGGCGTTGTAATTCTTTGCGTAAGTTGGAATGAGAATTCCGGGCTTCGGCTATTCCCTAGCGGCTGCTTGCCGAATTGGTCAGAACTTGTGTCGGAGCGGCTTTGATCAGCTGCCGGCTGCGGTCAAAAGCGTTCAAAATCCCGAAAATTATCGCGTAGCCAAGTCCAACTCCGCCAGCCAGCGATAAAACAATGACTGCAACCATTGCGATCGACATTACAAGCGATAGCACCTTTATACCTTCTACTTTCATGCTGGGCAGTGCCCAAGATACAGCGGCTTAAAGTCGCCGTTGAACTATTAAATGTTAACTCGTCTGCGCCCCGTCCCGTGTGATTCTGAACACCAAAATGTCGCGAATTCACGAGCTTTTGGCAACCGCAGATACCGCCAAAGTGTTCCGTCACACGCTTCGGCGCCGAACAGCAACCGAGTATGCGACCATTTGACCCAAAACACTATTGACAAATAAGATACTGGGGTTGAACTGTCTTCCTGCCCTTTTTACTGCATCAGGGAGGGCGCGTCCACTTACGGCGGGCCTTGTACCAAGAACGGCGCCGAAACGGCAGCGGAGTGGTTCACATGGAACCAATTAACATGGTCATCCGCAACATCACGGTGCGCGGGGCGCGCCAGCACAACCTCAAAAACATCGACGTCGAAATCCCTCGCAACACTCTAACGGTGATCACCGGATTAAGCGGATCGGGCAAGTCTTCACTGGCTTTCGATACGATTTACGCCGAAGGACAGCGCCGCTACGTTGAGACCCTCTCTGCCTACGCGCGCCAGTTCCTCGACCAAATGGAGCGGCCCGACGTGGACTCCATCGATGGGCTGAGCCCGGCCATCTCTATCGAACAAAAGACTACTTCGCGCAGTCCCCGCTCCACGGTAGGCACGATTACTGAGATTTACGACTATTTGCGCCTGCTTTACAGTTCCATCGGCGTTCCCCATTGCCCCAACTGCGGCCAGGAGATAACGCGCCAATCAGTTGAGCAGATCGCGGCACGTGTAATGGATTTGGCTGAGGGAACAAGCGCGGGAGCCGAGCCACGGATCATGCTGCTAGCGCCGATTGTGCGCGGACGAAAAGGCGAGTTCACCAAGGAGATGGAGAAACTTGCCACACAGGGTTTTACCCGCGCGCGGATAGATGGCGAACTGCGTTCGATTGAGGAAGAGATCAAGCTCGATAAACGACGCAACCACACCATTGAACTGGTGGTGGATCGGCTGCTTGTGAAGGAAGGAATCGAGAAACGGCTGATGAACTCTATCGAGGTCGCCATGAAGCTAGGCTCCGGACTGCTGGTAGTCAGCGTCGTAGGCGGCGATGAGCACATGTACTCATCGCGCATGGCCTGCCCGGAGTGCGGCGTCAACGTCGCCCAGCTTGAGCCTCGTTCATTCAGCTTCAACAGCATGTACGGCGCCTGTAAGGAGTGCAACGGACTTGGCTCCAAGTATGACTTTGACCCGGCAAAGGTGATCGTCGATTGGTCTAAGCCTCTGTTTGACGGTGGACTCGGCCCGGGCAGTGGCTCGACTTCGCTGCAAACAATCGTCAAAAGGGCCGCTGAAAATAAGAGCATCGATCTCAGTACACCGTTTGAGCAGCTTCCGGAAGAGCAACAGAAATTTCTGATCTACGGCGACCAATCGAAGCTGGCGCGCTCCGGCTTCAAGGGCATTCTCGCTTTCCATCGGCAAACGCTGGAGGAGGTGACCACCGAGGCTTACCGCGATTACCTGATGCAGTACATGTCAGCCACGCCTTGCACTGCTTGCCAGGGACGCCGGCTGCGTACCGAAAGCCTCGCAGTGAAAGTAAATGGCATTAGCATTGCGGATTTCACGGCGCTTCCGGTTTCGCGCGCAGTGGAAGCCGCAGCGCAGATCAAGCTTGGCGGACGAGACGAAAAAATTGCAGGCCGCATTGTTGCCGAAATCCGGGAGCGGCTCGGATTCCTGAATCATGTCGGTCTCGGTTACCTGTCGCTGGATCGTTCGGCGGCAACCTTGAGCGGCGGCGAAGGCCAACGCATACGGCTTGCTACGCAGATCGGCTCGAAGCTACGCGGAGTGCTGTACGTACTCGACGAACCTTCGATCGGGCTCCACGCGCGCGACAACGAAAAGCTGCTGCAATCACTCGAATCGCTGCGAGACCTGGGTAATACCGTGCTCGTCGTGGAGCACGACGAGGAGACAATTCGCCGCGCCGACTATGTAGTCGATCTGGGACCGGGTGCTGGCAAGCTTGGCGGACAGTTGGTGGCCGCCGGGACTCCCGCGGAAATTGCAGGCATTCAAGAGTCGCTGACTGGGCAGTACATCTCGGGGCGCAGGACGGTTCCCGTGCGCGAGGAGCGGCGCAAAGTCAATGGTCACGCCATAACCGTTCTGGGGGCGCGCGCCAACAATCTCAAGAACGTGGACGTCAGCTTTCCACTTGGCGTGATCACCGTGGTGACTGGCGTCTCCGGCTCGGGTAAATCGACACTTGTAAATGACATTCTGTACACGGCACTGGCCCAGAAGCTGTACAAGTCGCGACAGGAACCAGGCGCGCACAAGTCGGTGATCGGAACCGAGGAAATCGACAAGGTGATCTGTATCGACCAGTCGCCTATCGGCCGTACGCCGCGCTCGAATCCCGCGACCTACACCGGGGTGTTCACGCAGATTCGCGAATTGTACGCAATGTTACCGGAATCGCGTGAGCGCGGCTACAAAGCGGGACGCTTCTCTTTCAATGTCTCTGGTGGCCGCTGCGAAGCCTGCCAGGGCGAGGGCGAGCGGCGCATTGAAATGAATTTTCTGCCGGACGTCTACGTACTCTGTGAAATCTGCGGGGGCAAGCGCTACAACCGGGAAACGCTCGCCGTGCGCTACAAGGGCTATAACATCGCCGATTTGCTGGATACGTCTATAAGCGAAGCTCTCACCGTGCTTGAGAACTTTCCTCAGGCACGCCAGAAACTCCAGACGCTGGTCGATGTGGGCCTGGGATACATTCACCTGGGCCAATCTTCGGTGACGCTCAGCGGCGGCGAGGCACAGCGCATAAAACTTGCACGCGAGTTAAGCAAACGGCAGACCGGACGCACCCTCTACCTGCTCGATGAACCAACAACGGGATTGCACTTTGAAGACGTGAACCGCTTGCTGGATGTTCTGCATCGCCTCACGGATCTCGGCAACAGCATCATTATCATCGAGCACAACCTCGACGTGATTCGCAACGCGGACTGGATCATCGACCTCGGCCCGGAAGGCGGCGAAGAGGGTGGAAGGATCGTTGCGCAAGGAACTCCGGAACAGGTGGCCAGAGTCAAAAAAAGCTACACCGGACAAGCCCTGAGCGCTGCGGCCAGTAGATAGCGATTTATTGCTTCCCACCTTAGCCGCGCAAAATCGGCGCGTCGAAGGTGGGGCACCCGGCTTCGAAGGTGGGACACACGGATCGACACGGCAAAAGGGCGCGAAGTAGAAGTCCGCGCCCAGGTTGCACTTTCTGACGAGCTACCCTGCGGTGGAGGCGGCCAGCGCGCGTCTATCGGTTTTGCCCGTCTGTGTTCGCGGCATCTGCGAAACGAAGGTGAAAGTGCGTGGAACCTTGTAGTTCTCCAGCAGTTCGCGGCAGGCGGAACGCAGCGCCGTATCCGTAAGTTCAGCGCCGGAACGAAGTTGAAGGAATGCGTGTAGTCGAGCACCATGTTTCGCGTCGGGCACGGCGATCACGGCAGCTTCATCCACGCCGTCGATAGTTTCCAGCGCGTTCTCGACTTCGGCGGGATAAACCTTTTCGCCCGAAACTTTCACCAGATCATCCGCACGCCCAACTAAAAACAGGTATCCGTCTGCATCAAGATAACCTTTGTCGCTCGTGTGAAGAACACCATTGCGAATCTTTCGTGCGGTTCCTTCCGCATCGCGCAGATAGCCCAGCATAACTGAAGGCCCGGCAACACAGACTTCGCCGATTTCTTCCGCGGGAAACAGTTCATCGTCATCACCGCGAATACTGAGTTCGATATTGGGCAGCGGTTTGCCCGCAGAACCATGACGGTTAGCCGCCGGAATATTAAGCGAAACTACGGGCGAGAGCTCGGTCGTTCCATAGCCCTGCACGAGCGGACACCCGAAACGATCCTCAAAGTCGAGCGCTATGTGCTCAGGCAGGCGTTCGGCGCCGGCGATGCAGAGCCAGAGCGAACTGCAATTGGTGGAAGTTGGCTCCTTAGTCAATATCCGGTACTGCCCCGGCACAGCGATAAGACAAGTGACGCGATGTTTCTCCACGAGTTGAAGGACCTGGCGCGGAATAAAGCGTTCAGGCACTACGACCGAAGCGCCCAACGTAAGAGGCAGCACTGTGGTGACGGTAAGTCCATAAGCATGGAATAACGGCAGCACGGCGAGCATCACCTCGTCGCGGCTGAATCCGGCGGCCTCGACGCATCCGTCAACATTGGAAAGAATATTTTGCTCGGTAAGCATGACGGCCTTCGGGCGGCCCGTGGTACCGGAAGTGTAAAGCAGCGCAGCGACTTCGGACGGGTTCGTCTGCTGCGGGACTTGATCCGGTTCAAACTCCGCAGAGGCATCTCCAATCCAGCATGGCACGCCAACCTCCAACAGCCGCGGCGCAAACTCCTCGGAAGTAACGACCAGTTCGATTCCCGCTTCCATCGCCATTAGCTTGAGCAAAGGAGGCGGGGCCAAGGTGGGCAATACGGCGACGGATTTCCCCGCCCACAGAGCTCCTAGAAACAACGGTGCAAACTCGGGTTTGTTCGAGTAAAGAAGCCCGACGACGGGGCCCTGCACGCGCTCCGTTATACGCTGTGCAACGCTGGCAGTCCGGCGCTCCAGCTCAGAGTACGAAAAAGACAAATCGTTGCCGATGACTGCATTACGATCCGGATAACGCCTGACTGCATCGCGGAAACGCTCGAGGATAGCGCTAGTCTGCATGCCTTTGACTCGTTCTGTTCGTTGGTATTTTCTGGGTTGACCGAGCAAGTTTAGCACGCGGAGGACCACAGTACCTATGGGATGGGCACGGGAGATGGCGGTAAGGTGCAGACCCGTTCCGGAAGCGTTGCGGCCCGCGTCAGGGCGCGTGCAACCCGGTTAATCCATTCTGTTGCCGCGTCTTCGGGATCGAAATCCAAAAACGCCCCAGCCTGCGCGATTCCGGCCGTGATTTTGGCCCCAATTCGGCTGAGAGCCTCCCGCAATTGCCTCACCAGCGCCTCGGCCTCCGGAGCTTGCGTTTGAGGCAGAAGCAATGCGACCGTATCGCCGTCATAACGGAAAGCCATGGCCTGATAATGCGCGATCGAATGCAAGATTCGCACCAGCTCGGAAACCGCATGCTCTGTCTCCGACTCGGAGGCGAGCGGCGCGGCCTGGAGCAGGGCGAGTGTGCTGCTGAACTCTCCCCCAGAACGCTGGCGGCCCAGCTCAGAAAGAACCGCGTCTATGTAAGATGAGCGCTTGAGCAGCCCGGTCTTTTCTTCAGCTACTCCGAGCGTGGAAACAAGCGATCGCAAACGTGCCCCGCGAACAACCAGCGCAATCTGGTCTGCCAGTGAACGCAATAGCGCGATATCGTCAGCCGACCAGCGTCGGAGCGCTCCGCACTGCTGGACAACTAACACACCCATAGCTTGATCTCCGTTCATCAGGGCGAGAATTGCCAGCGAGTTCACGTTCAAGCGGGCAAGCTCCTGGCGAATGGGTGAAAGAGGCTCAGAGTCTTGCACGTCGGTGGCCTGAAACACAGGTTCACTTGAGACAAGGCGCTGACCGAGCGCTAGCAGGCGCACCATGGCGCTGCGCTCAGATTTGGGGATATCCGGCGAACAGTACTCAACCACCAGGGAGGGCATTTTGCCGGGACTAGCCAGAGCGGCCAGGCAGCGGCTGTAGTTGCAGCGCGCACCAATCTGGTTGACTGCGGTTACAAGCACGGAGCGAGGCTCGTTCTGACGCGCAATCAGGCGGCCGATCTCGGCGGCCTGAACCATTCCGTCAGAGGCGCGATCGCGCGGGACTGATTCCTCCCGCTGCTCGGGGATGGCCAGACCTACGTCAAGGAAAAGCTGCCGTACACGCGGATTGGTTTCCAGATCGGTGGGAAATGAAAGCTTGATCTGCTCGGTTTTTTGCAGAGCTTTGTCGTGCAGCCCGTATCGCAGAAAAATTTCAGCCTGAAGAATCAGGTCTTCCAAAATTTCCGGAGCCGCCTCCGGTGCGCTTGCAACGGTGGCGGCTTCATTTTGCCCCGGAGCACTGACTCCAAGTCGCTGGGCCAGTCTCTGCAACCGCTCTTCTGGGACGCGGCCAACAAGTCTCAGCATCCGTTCCTGGTGCTCGGCCTCATATGAATCGATATCAACAGCTCGATCCAATGCATCCAGCGCCTTAGCGTAATTACCCGCGTCGAAGTACAGCCCAAACAGACGAGAAAGTACCTGTGAATACTCATGCTCGCGATTAGCGCTGTTGTAGAGCCCGGCCAAGTACTCGACGAACGGAATGCTCGGCTGGCTCGACTCGGCGAGTTGGGCCATGTCACGCATGAATTCCTGCAGGCGTCCGGCTTTGCGGTAAAACTCCTCGAGCCGACGGATAAACCCCAAGGCGCGCTCTGCACGGCCTCGATCAATAAGGCCGCTGATAAATGAGTGAAGAACAGCGAGATTTTTGCCGGGGTCACGCTCGAAGAGCCCCCATGCAAACGGCTCTATCTCTTCCAACTTCCCCAACGCTAGCAGGGCCATAGCATAGGGTTCGCGCGCATCTTCGGCGGTCGAAGGAGAATTGACTAGAGGTCGCAATAACTCGATTGCATCGTCCGGGCGGCCATGGTTGGCCAACGAACGGCCATGCGCGAGACGCGCTGCCAGGCTTGCCGGATCGTTGGCGTAAGCGCGCGCATAAGCATCCGAAGCGTCCTGGCCCAGTTGCTCCAACATGCCCCCGAGACGAACCAGGGCAGCGGAAGCGAGGGTGGGCTGATGCAAAGCTTCCGCGAAACGCGCCTGCTCGCGATAGTCCTCCAGTCGCGGATCGAGTTCGAGCGACCGTGATATGCACTCCAGCGCGCGGTTGGGGTTACCGAGCCGCTGAAAGTCCTCGAAGGCCACGCGATAGGCTTCGGCGCCATCTCTGCGGCTGGTCTTCTCGCAAAGCTCCGCGTATCGGAGAACCATTTCCGGATCCAAGGCTTTCAGCCGTTGCAGTCTGCGAAACATTACAGCGGCATTGCTGATCTGCTTGCTCGCAATGAACTGAGCAAATAGTCGGCGAAGTAAATCCGTCGCGTAGCCACGCTGACCGAGTGACACGCTCAGGTCGGCAGCCTTCTGCAGCAGCTGCACATTTTCGGGGAGCAACTCGATGGCCGAGCGATACTGTGCGAGGGCAAGCTCCGGCTTCCCTTTTTCCAGGAGCTTCTCAGCGTGCTCAATAAATTTTGCTGGGTCGGCCATGTTTGCTGCGATTTTAAGCTGCAATTCCAATTGGCGCACATCTCGTTCGACAAAAAAACGTAACATACCGGGCCATTCAACCCGACACGGTCCCGACGAACCATCTGGTAAATATCCCTTGACAGTAGGTATGCTTTGGGCTATCGTTTTGCCTGAAAGTAGGTAAGGCGATGAGCCAGAAAACGAAGATGACGCGCTACACGCTAAAAGACTTTCAGGCGCAGTTTCCGAATGACGCAACCTGTCTGGAATGGCTATTCCTGCGTTTTTACCCGAATGGCACCGTGTTCTGCGAAAAGTGCCAGCGAGAAACCAAGCATCATCGCGTTGCGAGCCGTCCGTCCTACTCCTGCGATTACTGCGGCCATCACGTTCACCCGACTGCAAATACGATCTTTCACAAGTCGCCCACTCCTCTTACAACATGGTTCTATGCCATCTACTTAATGGCCTCGACCCGTTGCGGTGTCTCCGCAAAACAGATCGAGCGGGAAACCGGGGTCACGTACAAAACCGCATGGCGCATGTTCAAGCAGATTCGCTCCATGCTGGAAGATGATAAGAACCCTTTAGGCGGTCCAGACAAAGGCGTAGAAGCCGACGAAACGTATATGGGAGGCAAGCGCAAGAATGGACGCGGAAGGCCAATGCGCGGCGACAAGGTTAAGACTCCCGTGCTTGGCATTGTCGAGCGGCGGGGCCGTGTTGTGGCGCGAGTCATTGACGACACGACTGCGAAGACTCTATGCGGAAACGTGCGTAAGTACGTGTTGCCGTCCAGTACAGTGTTTACGGATGAACTAAATGCTTACAACACCGTCTCCGAGGGCCGTCGCTACACGCACCATCGGATAAATCACAGCTCCAAGGTCTATGTCATGGGAAACATCCACACAAATACGATTGAAGGATTCTGGAGCCTACTCAAGAACGGCATTCGCGGCGTCTATCATTCGATCAGCAAAGGTCACTTACAGTCCTACCTGAACGAATACTCGTTCCGTTACAACCGCCGCCATGACGTGCAGCCGATGTTTGTCAGCTTCCTGAAACAGATCGAGAAGCACGATGCGGCATCACGGCGCAGCCCCGTCGGGGTTTGTGCCGTGTTCGCTTAAATGTGACAACTGAGCACTAATATGGAAGCCCACGAAGCAACACTTGGAGAGACACCGCCACCTGATTTAGCGTCTCCCGGCCCGCTCCATGCAATAACGCAGGGCTGTTGGCCGGGTAAAATCCCCTCTCGCGCAAACGACCGAAGCAACTCGTTCGCCCTCTCTATTAACGCCGGATCATAGTTTTGAGATTCGCTCAAATCACAAATAAAGTTCTCAACTTGTAGGCGAAGAGGGTGCGGTTTAGGGGTTCGATTCCCCTTCAGTTCTCGCCAGAGCGCAAGAAGCGAAGCGATACCTAAAGATCCGACTACTATTTGCCACAATATTTCCGAGGACATTGATTTAGATAGACTCGCGAAAACAGCTAACAATGTTGTGAATACTCCCGACACAACACCCCAACGGTGCATAGATTTTCTCCTCTTATATGAAGAGGAGATTCTACGTTGTGCGCCAGTTTTGTAACAGGGGGTTCTGTGGGAGGAGGTTGCTTGACTTATTTGTTCTCGACCTTGCGGCTGACCTTCTTCAACGCGGACTCGAAGTCTTCCTGAGTGAACCCTTCGACCTTGGCGGGCGCTAAGTCTCTCACCGCACCACTTCGCTTTTCTGCCCTAATTTCATCGTCCACATGTTTCATCGCTTCCATCAGTTCGGGTTGCATGATGATTTCCTTAATCTTGGATGCTGGAACAACGGGTGCAATTCCCATATTTACGGTTTCAGCCAGCGTTGGAGTAAATCCTACCGGTAGATCCCAATGACCAATAATAGAACCAAAGAAAAAGAATCTCCCACTACCATGAATTACCGGCATGGGCGTATCGTATGCATCCACCTTTTGCGTCAGTGTACGTGTCTCGCGGACAAACACAGGTGAACCACTAAGACCACCTATCGACCGCGACTCAATCAGGTATGCATCAATATACTCATCCCCAAAAGGTATTTTCTCGTCTGGCATCATGGCGACGTTTCCAATTCTCACAATTGGCAGATTGCGCGTCGTTTCCGTCACCTTAGTGAATAATCCCGTAATGAAAACCTCGTCACCTACCCCAATACTGCTTTCCGCGATCCGTTCTTTATCTGCAAACATGGCAATCGGGATATGGCTCACATCCAACTCATACAGATGAGGCGGTGCAAAGAGTGTAACCGCCGCGTCAACCGTGCTCTTTTCTGTAGGGTGAAACCACCAGAGAGTATCAGCACGACCCCGCAGGGCTACTGCTGTGCCGTTACTGTGATTCGCACGAATGTAAAACTCGCTCCCTTGGAGATGCTCTGCAACGTGGCGAGCCGTAACTAAGTAAGCGAAGTGGTTATTCTGCGTCCCTGGAACTGTGACAATGAATGCGGTTCCTCGATACTCTGGGTCCGGCATCTCGCCAGGAATACCCACAAAGAGCACACAATTGCGGATTTGATCGGGTACGCGCATGTTGATGTCCTTTGGCTCCGTCAAATAGTAACGCGGACCATCTGCGAACCTTACATCAACAAGTGTGCTATTCATGCATACCTACTGTCAAGGGATATTTACCAACCATATTGACACTTCGCCTTTTATTCGCCAAACTAAGAGAGCTCTCGAAAGGTCGGCCATGGCTTTGACAAAGCGGCAGCGTCAGATGTACGACTTCATCGCTGAATTCGTGGAGAACAACGGCTACTCTCCTTCCTTCGAGGAAATCGGTGCGGCACTGGGCCTGAGTTCGCTGGCCACCGTACACAAGCACATCAACAACCTCGAAGCAAAAAAAATGTTGCGACGCGACTACAATCGCAGTCGCTCCATTGACGTGTTGCCACTCCCTGACGGAGTCCAGGACCGGGGCCGTTCCTCAAACGTCAGTTCACTTGAACTGCCGCTGGCAGGACGCATCGCAGCCGGCAGGCCGATTGAACAAGTGGAGAATCCGGAGACAATCTCGCTCACCGACTTCACGCGCGCCAAGGACGTCTTCGTGCTACAGGTCGTGGGGGAGAGCATGCAGGACGAACACATCGTGGATGGCGACTACGTACTGGTAGAGAAGACCGAAACGGCTCGTGAAGGCGAGATCGTAGTGGCGCTGGTGAATGGCTCGGAAACCACGCTGAAACGCCTGTACCACGCCGGAGATCAAATTCGCCTGCAGCCTTCCAATGCCGCCATGCAGCCCATCATGGTTCCGGCAGATTCAGTACGCGTGCAGGGACGCGTGGTGGCCGTATTGCGAAAGTATTGAACGAGCGGGCGCCAAAAAAAATAGCAAGCTCCCTATGGAAACGGGAGCTTGTTAAATTATTTCTTCACTGACTGCGAGCTAGTCGTGGACGCCGTCCATGAACGCGCGGAGCTTGCGCGAACGCGAAGGATGGCGCAGCTTGCGCAGAGCTTTCGCTTCGATCTGGCGGATACGCTCGCGAGTGACGGCGAAGGACTGGCCAACCTCTTCGAGTGTGTGCTCGCTGCCGTCTTCGAGGCCAAAGCGCATCTTGATGACCTTCTCTTCGCGCGGAGTGAGAGTGCGAAGAACCTGCGAGGTCTGGTCCTTAAGGTTCACGTTAATGACAGCCTCGGCAGGCGAGACTACGGCGCGATCCTCGATGAAATCTCCAAGATGCGAATCTTCCTCTTCACCTATTGGGGTTTCGAGGGAAATAGGCTCCTGCGCGATCTTCAGGACCTTGCGGACCTTGGCGACCGGGATATCCATGCGGCGGGCGATCTCTTCGCTGGTTGGCTCGCGGCCCAGTTCCTGCACAAGTTGACGCGAGGTGCGGATCAGCTTGTTGATCGTCTCGATCATGTGCACCGGGATACGGATGGTGCGGGCCTGATCGGCGATGGCGCGGGTGATGGCTTGACGAATCCACCAAGTCGCATAGGTTGAGAATTTGTAGCCGCGGCGATACTCGAACTTGTCGACAGCCTTCATCAGGCCGATGTTGCCTTCCTGAATCAGGTCGAGAAACTGGAGGCCGCGGTTGGTGTACTTTTTCGCGATGGAGACAACAAGGCGGAGGTTGGCCTCAATGAGCTCGCGCTTGGCATGCTCGGCATCCATGTCGCCTTGAATGATTTCACGCTGGGTGCGCTTGAGTTCGGAGAAAACGGCTCCGGCTTCGACTTCAATGCGCTCCATATCGGCGTGCACAGTGCGAATCTGTTTCCGGATTTCCTTCTTCTGCTCTTCGTTCTTGGTGAACTCGCAGCGCTTCTCAAGGTTCAAAACCTGGCGGTCGAGAGCCTTCATGTTCTCAACCGTTTTGTTGACCCTGTCAATGAGGCGCTTGCGTTCCTGATTCGTGAAACGCAAATTACGAACCGCGCGGCTGACCTCTACCTGAGCACGCCCAAGCCCCCAGTGAAGCTTCCGATAATCCTTCTGCTTTTTTTTGTCCTTGCCTGGAGGTCCGACTTCGGACATCTTGGCGGAAAGCGCAAGTCCCCTTTTGTAGTGGTGGCTGAGTTCGTCGATTTTTCCGGTGATTTCTTTGAGACGGCTCTGCAATATTTCGTCTGTGATCTCTTCTTCGTCGAAAACCACAACTTCTTTGGCAGAACGAACACCGCGCTTGAGATCGTCGCCGATGGCAAGGACCTCGTGAATGACAATGGCCGAACGGGACAGAGCCTTGAGAACGCGGATTTGTCCGCGCTCAATGCGCTTGGCGATTTCGACTTCCCCTTCACGCGTAAGGAGGGGGACGGTGCCCATCTCGCGCAGATACATGCGGACAGGATCATTAGTCTTTTCAAGCGCACCGGGAGTGAGATCCAGTTCTACATCTTCGGACTCCTCTTCGGATTCAAACTTCTTTTCCGAAGGAAGCCTGGTATCTTCAAGTACACTTATTCCCTGCGTTCCGATCATTCCGAGCAAGTCGTCAAGATCGTCGGGAGAGTTGATGTCATTCGGCAGGAGATCGTTCACCTCGTTGTAGGAGAGAAAACCTTTTTCCTTGCCGGTATCGATCAACTTTTGAATATCTTCGTATTTATCGTCGAGAGCCAAGAGCAATATCCTTCACTGGCGCCTAAGGCAGCCGAAAAAATCCTCGGTGGCGGCGAGCAATGCCCTGTGAATCAATAGCACGCCCAGCCGGTCGCGAACGGGACCGGAAAAGAGACACCCCTTTATCCTTTTCCACGCGGTACACAAGAAAACCCGCTCCGCTTCGGGCAAGTCGCCACACTGGCGAGAAGGCACATTATGCCTTTAGATGGCGGAAAGTCGTCCCGAGTTTCGGGTACTAAGAGATTTTTACAGGGAACCGGTCTGAAATCAAGGGGCAAGTATTGGGAGAGCTGAAGGGCTTAAGGCCCGAAGACCGCAGATCAGCAGCTTACGGGGTGATGAGTCAATTAAAAATTAAAAAAAGAATCTAGAATATGCGCCAGAGGCTCCTCTCTAAAACAGATAAAAAAGATACCATGGGGCAGTTTCGCTGAAGACAGCCCTTAAACTGAAGTTCACGTCAGAGCCCCGTTTCAGACGTTTTTCGCGTCGCGGAGACAGCGATCTACTTCCTGCTTCTCCTTATTCAGGCGCGCGACAGTGGCGTAGTCGTTGCTGCGTGCAGCTTCGGCGGTCTGTTGGACAAGTTCACGCTGTCGGTGCTTTAGACGGCGTATACGCAAAGCCCCTACGGCTCCGTGGAGAAGTTCGGGGGTGAGTTGCTCGTGATCTTTCATCAGAACAGACATGAATAGGGCGCGCTCTTCGTCGGGAAGCGGGACAGTCATCAAGTCGGCGCCTTCGGCAAGCCCTTTGAGAATGGCGTCAATAAGCGCCTCCGAGCGCAAGCCTTGGTGAAGCCGCTCGGAATTTAGCGTGTAATAGGCCTGCTCGGCAGGGTTGTAGACCTGCTCCTGCCCGTTGTCATCCTCGAAGGTGAACGCAAGTTCGCTGCCCGAACACAATGCCAGAATCAACACTTCTTCTGCTTCACTAATCTCAGGCCTGCAGAGTGCCGTCCCGGACCTCATTGCGTTGATTCGTTTTACTCTTCCGAGAATAGCTTCCCGAAATTCGTGAAATTCTAAACTTCCGTCAACACCAAGGCGTTGAGCAAGATCGTTTGCAACTTGAAGGCGCTCTGTAGGGTTCGATATTCGCTCGATTCGCGGTTTCAAGAATTCGAAAATCCTGATACGAGAATCCGCATTGTTTCGGGGGTATTTGGCTTTGGCGCGGTCACACAGAAACCAGAAATAATCACGTGCCCCCATCAGCGCGACCTTGTATGCATCCGTGCCCTTGCGACGGATGAACAGATCGGGATCATAACCTTCATCGAGCGTGAGCACTTTAATCGTGAAATTTTCCGCCACCAGTAAATCCAGCGAGCGCTCCGCAGCGGCCGCGCCAGCAGTGTCCGGGTCGAAATTCACGACAATTTTCTTGCTGAACCGCGCGAGCAGACGCGCCTGAGGTTCGGTGAACGCGGTACCGCTGGACGCGATGACGTTGTGATATCCAGCATTGAAGACAGAGATGCAGTCCATCTGGCCTTCGACAAGGATGACGTAGTCGAGACGGCGAATCGCCTCCTTAGCGAGGTGCAAATTGAAGAGGACACGCGATTTGCTGTAGATAGGCGTTTCGGGAGAATTGAGGTACTTGGGGCCGGATTTATCGTCGCTGGCAAGGCTCCGTCCAGTGAAGGCGATGACCTTGCCGCTCTCGTTACAGATGGGAAAAACGATACGGTTGCGAAATTTGCTGTACAGCGCGGCAGGCGCGGGCTTCGGAGCTTCACCATGGCGCGCCTCTTCCCTTTCTTTCCAGCTAAAGAGACCGCTTTCACGCAGAGAATCTTCGTCTGCTATGGGTCTTAGCTTATCGCGCAGGAGAAAACCAGACTCGGGGGCGAAGCCGATACGGAAGCGCGCGATGGCCTCCTCATCGAGTCCTCGACCACGCAGATACTCGCGGGCAGAGGCAGCCTCAGGACGGCGAAGCTGCTCCTGAAACCACTGACAGGCGGCCTCATGAAGATCGAGGAGGACGCTGCGGGTGCGGGCTTCGCGAGCTTCCTGCGGAGAGTTGAACTGGGCCTTGGGCGGGGTGATTCCGAGCTTCTGCGCGACAGCGCGGACCGCCTCGGGAAAAGTTATGTTCTCGATTTTCTGGACGAATGTGAAGACGTCTCCCGAAACTCCGCAACCGAAACAGTGGAAGTACTGGCGGGTGGCGTGGACGGAAAATGAAGGCGTCTTTTCGCCGTGGAAGGGGCAAAGGCCCGAATAATTCTGCGCCCCGGATTTGCGCAGCTTCACGTACTCGCCCACGATGCGGACGATGTCGGCCTGCTGCTTTACTGTATGGGCGAAGTCTCCGTGGTTAGCCACGGTATTAGTCTGCTCCCTTCGGAGTGATGCGTAGCGCTAGTGTCTGTGGAAAACCTGTGATTATGGGCCTTTTGGCCCTGCGGGGTTGTGCAAAAGTGTGGCGAGATTAGTGCAGGTAAATCTTTGCTGAATGTAAAACAGTTCAATCCAGAATCTTAGGATGGGAGCCATCCGCGGGCACAGGCGTCGTCCACTATGGCGACAACGGTGGACCATAGCTCGGGTGCGCCAATCCGGACGAGGTCCATGCGGGCGAGAACCTGGGCAGGGGTGACGTGGTGATTGCGCCAGGAACCGCCGCCGGTGCGGGTATTGAGCAGGAGCGGCTGCAGGCGGTCGAGAGCGTTGGCAAAGCGGGATTCGGGCGTCATGAAGGCTTCGAACTCGTCCCAGAGGGCGCGGAACTCGGTGGCCTGATCGGCGGGGAGGAGTCCGAAGAGGCGGTCGGCGGCGAGGCGCTCACGCTCCTGCTTGTCGGAGTTTGCGGCGGCATCGTAGGCGAAGGTGTCTCCGGCATCTATCTCGACCAAGTCGTGAATGAGAAGCATTCGCGTGACGCGAAGGACATCGACCGGGGAAGGCGCGTACTCGGCGAGAAGCGAGGCCATGAGCGCAATGTGCCAGGAGTGCTCGGCATCGTTCTCCTGGCGGCAGTCAGGGCTGGTGATGAGCGTCTGACGGAGGATCGTTTTGAGTTTATCTATTTCCAGGATGAAATTTAGCTGCTGCGAGAGTCGAGTCATGGGATGTATTCTAGCAGCCGAGTACCGCTCTTCTAAAGGGAGTGGAGACACTCCTGCCCTCTTTAGAAAATTGAGAGTGCCAAAAGGAAGTTGCTCATATTTTCACTTAGCTTCTACTTGCACTGCTGCATTCTTTTTTATTGCCTCTTGACAGTAGGTAACGACTTTCTGGGTAAACGGCTCAGTCCGAATATTATCCCGATGAAAATCGCCGGCTGCGGCCTGATCCACAATTTTTGCTGCCTGTGCGATTAACTCATCAGCTTTAGGGAAGCTCTGATTAAGTCCTTCTCTGCATTCCACAGGGCCAGTGTGTAAAGTTAATCCAG
>PJLO01000074.1 GCA_003010405.1 Acidobacteriota bacterium
TGGGAAAGACCAAACAGTCAGGTTCATGATTGCCAGCGCGGGTGTCACAATGGGGCTTTTTGCAAAGCGCGGTTGGCTAAAAGCACTCGGGTTCAGTATTGGCGGAGCAGAGTTGGCGACCGCGATTACGAGGTATTCGCCGCTAAATCAGTGCTTGGGGAGAAATACTCGGTGAGATGGAGAGCACGTACGTGGATGGAGCATACACAGGAGAATCCGCGACAACATCCAGACCAACTGGACACACCTCGGGCTGGGGAGTTTTGGTAGGAAGAAAAACGAGGATACTTCAGTTTGGTAGGTGACAACTTTGGAGAAGCAGCCCAACAAACAAGCTGCCGAATCTGCGGAAATGCGCCCGGTGTTCAAGCTGTTGTGTCAGTAGATGATGCTGTGCCTGTGAAAGATGCATGTGAAATCAGCCTAGAGGGGAGTGGCACCTGTGCTCACGCGCTGTCCCGCTTCCACAGCCGGAACCACGGACTTCTGGCGTACATCTCATCATGCTTCCGGTTGGCAGCTTTCCAATCGGCCATCTGGAGCGGCCTTTTGTCCGGGAGTGTCAGAATATGCTCCAGCAGTTCTATTTCGGCTATGGTCTTTTCGACATCCATCTTGTTTCAACCTCTGATGCCCTGCGTCATGTCACGGATTCGCAACTATCCAAATTCCGTGCGGCGAATCTAGTCCCTATATATGCTCGTCATCTAAAACTTCAATCCCAATGCCCGTCCTCGCGAACTCCAGCAGCGGCACCATCTTCCGGCACGCCGATGCGAGTTCCTTAATGAATTTCATACTGCAGACCTGCTCCTCGATTGTGCTCTCCCTAGTTGAAATTGGCGAGTTAGTTAAACACTGGTAGCACAGCGTGGCCTAATACCTGTTAGAGATGCCGCAGCGTATTAAAAGCGGCACTCGCCAGTGTGCCCAGTATACGGAGTACCGTGTCGCCCATTGCTGTGAACATCGAGTTGATTGTGTCGGTTGCGACCAGAATTAGAGCTCCACCCACAACACAAAAAAGACTGACGGCTACCGCCAACTTTTGGCGAGGAACATTGCCATTGTCACCCATGAGCAGCCTGTTCACGTTTCGCCCCCAAAAATGCTGCCCGGAACGGGAATTCCACTCGAACTAAACAGAAATCATCACTAGATGTTCACTCGGACACTCCCAAAAGTAACAATTTTCCGCTACTCTGTTCTGTATACCGGATTTAAAACCATGTGACGTGGGGGCAGCGATGAACTGTAACCTGAGCAGGGCAGACTGCGCGGAAATCTATCATGCGCTTGGGCTCGCACGCGCTCGCTTCGTACAGCTACGCATCGGCGAAAACGGCGAGCGACTGACTAATCCAAGGATGAAATTGAATACTGCCGATGCGCAGGTCATATACAGCGCACTGACTTCCAAACGCGAGCGCATTCTGCAGGGTGCGTACGATTCATTTCCGGGTGAGGTGGAGAGAGTCGGAAGCTTCTCGTTTGAGTTGCTTGGGCACGTAAAGCGCATTCTTCAAGAGATTGGATATATGGGAGAGAACCTCACCTTGGAGCGGGAGATTCGACAAAATTCTGAACTTGGGATTGAGGAACTTCGAGCTTCACTCTGTGTGTGAGACAGTTCGGGCTTCTCGTTCCCATCCGCGCCAACTGAATCGTCCCTATCTCCGCTCCCGACGTGTACTCACGTCGAGCAGCATTTTGGATGAGGCAACGCCCCATCAATCAGCAGCAAAGATGGTGACTCAATGCGCCGGGAATTTTGATTGTCGTTGACCAGAAAAAACGATTGATGCCAGACAAGAAGCATTGTCGCCTGATTCCCTCTGACGTGGAGAGGCGATTCGCAGCAAAGCTTCGCGGTGTTGCTCCCCGCAAGAGACAAATTCCGTAGCATCGCCTCCCGTTCCCATTCATTTGCAACCATTGATCCAGTATAGACATCCAATGACTACGCTGCCTATAATCGAGGCGTGAGCAAGAAGAAAGGCAAGCCGGACGAGGTCGTCTGTCGTGAGAACATCGTCCGGCTGAAAGGCAAACGCAAGGGCGGGTACCTGAAAGAGACTGTTCGTATGCTGAAGGGCAAGGTCGTTGGCTATGCCCTTGCCTACATCAACCCGCGCCTCTGTGGGGTCGATAACGGCAGGGTGCTGGGCTACGACAACGCCCATGATTACCATCACCGCCATTTCATGGGTGAGGTGACCGAGGTTGAGTTTGTGGGCTACGACGAGCTTGTCAGCAAGTTCGAGGCAGAAGTTCACGAGTTGTGGAGAAAAGAAGATGGCGAATAAAGTCTCTATCCGCACGGACGGGGTTAAGGGGTTCTTCGAACGGGCGCACGAAACCGCCCGGAAACTCGATAAGAAAGAACCTATCGCTGCCGAGACGGTTATCACGTTTGAGGATGCTTCCGCCATGTGGCGCTGCCTGACGCCTCAGCGAACCCGGCTCATCAAGTTTGTCAAGAAGGGCGAAGGAACGCCCATCGCTCAATTGGCCGTACAACTCAAGCGTCCTCGCCGCGCAGTTGATCGGGACGTGACTATTCTGGAATCGACAGGTCTAGTGAGAACATGGTTCAAAACAAATCCGGGACATGGACGAATCAAGATTGTCGAGCCTGTCGCTCACAAGTATCAACTAACCACCACTCTTTAAAACGGCGGTAATCCCCCGGCTCTGCCGGGACGTTAGTTGTGATTAGCCTCGGCGAATACCGGGGCATTCTCTTTCTGGTGGAACGGTCTGGAGCACTGCCCGATGAGGCGATCCGAAGTGCTCACTATTCCGATATCGGTTGCGTCGCAGGACTTGGGGTGACGGCGTTCCTGCCACGGGAGTCCGTTGCCCGTTTTGCGTATTCTAGGTGTCGGGTCTACCTGAGGCCATATGCATACCGTGGATACTATTCGCGCTACGGATGGCGACGTTAATCCCATCCGCGAGTTCAAGCGTTTTCTGGTGCCCCTTGGTCAGCGTGACTGAGGGGCTTTTCCGTGCTTACGCGGGAATGCAGGATCATCTGGCATCACCATTCGATTCGGTTATAACTGGACAAGAGCAACTACGGATGTCACATTTGCATTCTTTGTCGGTTGCACATCAAATCGCTGAGGACCGAGTTGACCGCACAATATAAACCCGCACTGCTTTGCATACCGAGATGTCTCGCTCAGATTGGCTGGAAAGAGGAACGCCAGCGCATTTTGGACGCACTGTCCCAGTACAACGGCGAACGCCGTACCGGACGCAAGTACTTTATCGCCCACAACCACGGGGTGTATCCGCCCAAAGACGTCCGCAGCATAGTTGAAGGTGGACGGTCGAAGTCGGAGTTCAGCGGAGTGTCAAGGGCGGAGTAAAAGTAGGCCAGTAGGGCGGAGTAAAAGTGAGCCAGTAG
>PJLO01000075.1 GCA_003010405.1 Acidobacteriota bacterium
CATGGATCGCGCCTACGAAGACAATGAAACCCGTCAACTGGCGCTGGATTTCGGTAGTGGGTCAGTTTGAAATCCATGAGACTGGAAGCAGCTCGGGATTCGTGGCATCATCTGTTCATGCCTAAACGCTCAAGCAAAGATCACGACTTCGCCACAGTAGCCCGCAACATCGTAGAGCAGGCAATAGGCGAGAAGCTAGACGGCTCTCCACTGGAAGACAAAGACAAGGGAAAGAACCCCGCTGCGGTCGCATTAGGAAAGCTCGGTGGCGCTAAGGGTGGAAAGGCGAGAGCTGAAGCACTCTCGCCCGCGAAACGGAAGGCTATCGCTAAGAAGGCTGCGAAAGCTCGCTGGACCCGACCTGAATAGTATCCGACTCGTCAAACGGTAATGCCAGGGTTCGGTTATATCGTTGCGCCACTTTATCAACGGCTTCATAGAATGGCCCCCACTCCTTGAACGCCTTTGCCAAAAAGATCAGGCCGGAGATGTGGTGTTGAAGTGCAGGATGACCAACGTCGGGTGTCATCACCTGATGGAGCTTGCCACGCTTTCCGGTGGACTCCAAAATCTCCTGCCGCCTTTCTTGGAGTTCCCGTGTTAACCCCGGCCCAATGCGGTCAAACACCAAGTCGATTGTGATGCGAGCCATATACATTGGCCGTTTGGAACTGGTCGGATCATAGTTCCACCCACGAAGCCTGAAGATTTCCTTGTAAAACTCATCGGGAAACCGCTTGGCCCACTTTGCGAGCTCCTTACCGATATACAGGTTCAGTATTTCTTGTAACGCCTGACTATCGCGAACGTGCTGGAACCCAGTCGCCTCATCAACGAGGGCGATGATACCGACCGAGCCAAGCGCCCCAAGCAATATCTCAGCCGCTACTGCCAAATCGTCCTGCCGCTTTGTGAGGGCTTCTTGCCTTCGGGCGTCCAGATACACATTGCACAGTTTGGGGAGTATCAGGGCGTTATATCCGGCGTTTTGCTTGCCCCTTTGGTCTTCATAAACGATCTGTTTGAGCCCCCCATCCATGTGCTTCATAATAAAGGGCTGGATGTTCTTTGCATCGGCGAAACTGGGCATGTTGGGCACCCTGTTTTCATCCTTTGCGCGGCCTCTTTTCGTTCTTCCGAATGCGCGAAACACCGCATTTCTGGATATGACGCGGGTCACACGATCTTCGAGTACCGCACACTGGATGACGAGGGGCTCACCATTGCCAATATCCAGCTTGAGTTCACCTGTATGGATTGCCTTAAACACCACGCCATCTGATTCTGTGGAGTCGATAGCCCATCGAGCCCTTGCGGCGTCTTTTGCGAGCTCACTACGTTGTTCTGGACTCAGCAGCTTCATCCTCGCTTGGCCTGAACGCACCCTGCCATCCTGCTTTGCAGGTTCAAGAATTTCTGGCTCAATTCCTTGATCTTCTCTGCTCATGCAAGTACATTAACGAAGTACTGGCATTTGTGCAATACAAATAATTCTATGCCAGTACTTGGCTTAACGTGAGCGTTTAAGCATAATGGTCAGTATGAACAGGCTAGACAATACGACGCGAGCGCAAGTGGTTAAATGCCTTTGCGATGGAAACAGCATCCGGGCTACGGTCAGAATCACTGGAGTTGCAAAGAACACGGTCGTAAAGCTGCTCTGCGATCTTGGCGCGGCCTGTGCTGAATACCACCATGAGAACGTGCGCGGCCTTCGTGTTCGTCGTCTCCAGTGCGATGAAATCTGGAGCTTCATCGGTTCTAAAGCCAAGAACACTAGCCCCGAAAAGAAGGCCGAAGGGTGCGGGGATGCTTGGACCTGGACCGCGATTGATGCTGATACGAAGCTCATCGTGAGCTACCTTGTGGGCGGTCGCGATTCGGGGTGGGCCTATGAGTTCATGCAAGACTGCGCCGACCGCATCAAAGGCCGTGTACAGGTAACTACGGATGGTCACAAAGCCTATTTAGAAGCCGTGGAAGGCGCGTTCGGTATGGACGTGGACTATGCGCAACTCCAGAAGATATACGGCGCTCCGCCCGATGCCGAGCAGCGCCGATACAGTCCAGCAACGTGCATCGGGTCTGACATGAAAGTGGTAAGTGGCAACCCCGATCCGAAGCATGTCAGCACGTCTTACGTGGAACGCCAGAACCTTACGATGCGTATGTCTATGCGCCGATTCACCCGTCTGACAAACGGCTTCTCAAAGAAGATCGAGAACCACATCGCAGCCGTGGCGCTGTACTTTATGTACTACAACTTTTGCCGGGTACATCAGACGTTGCGAGTCACGCCAGCGATGGAAGCGGGGATAGAGAATCACGTTTGGAGTGTAGATGAACTGGTGGGGCTGCTAGTAAGGTAGCAGCCCTATTCGACAGGGATTCCGAGTCGTATTTTCATCGCAGGAACTGACACTTCTAGCTCGCTCGCTAACTGGTCAACGCTGCGAACCCCTTGTGCCTGAAGTGCTTTAATCAAATGGTGTGGCATCAATATATCTGCGGCGAGTTTATTAGCCTCGACCTCTTGGCGACTACTCAGTTTACTACGATAGAACGCATCGTCTTGAATTCCGGAATCCAATTGGTCTCGGTGAAGGAGAAAGTGCGCCAGCTCATGCGCGACCGTGAAACGCTTCCTTGTATATCCTTCTCGCGCATTCACGCCAATGCTGAATCCACTCGTCCCGCCATTTTTGAGATCAATAAAAAGCTTTCCAGACACGGTTTCGTCTAAGTCGCTCAGTTCCCACACGTTCAAGCCGAATTTCCCGGCGATACCAGTGACATCAACCGGGGTCCTATTCTGGAACGGACGCACGGAGTTGCGCGCCGACTGAAGCCGCTGAGATTGCAGAAGTGCGCTACTAAAGGTAATTGCCATCACGCATCCCCCTTTGGATACTCTTTGGCCACTGGCCTATTATCTACCACAAACTCTGGGCGCGTAACAACCAAATCGCTATATACCAGATCTGCCTGTTGTAGGACGTGGGTTCGTATCATTCCCGGTACATCTGCGTCTTCCAGCATTTGAGAAAGCCTCTGTTCAACAGCGCGATCCGCCTGGATTTGGGCTTGGCTGCCTATCTGCTGAAATCCCCATATTGCTGCCAATCCAACCAATATGGCGAGAGTTGCGAGCATGACTCCCAAAGCTGTCAGTACAATCGACAGAAAAGACTCATACGGAACCCGATTTGTATGCGCGATGGTTGCGGAATAAAAAAGCAAACAAATGAGAGCTACAAAAACGATAATGGCAATCGCCCAAAATCGAGGTGGGCTCATTGGATGGTGCATAATCCAGCATCTTATACCAAACCTTTCAAACTGACCCACTACCTGGATTTCGGCTTTATTCCGGTAGTTCCGCCGAAAAGCAACCGCTTGGAGCCG
>PJLO01000076.1 GCA_003010405.1 Acidobacteriota bacterium
CCAAAGTCGAACTGGAATTTCTCCTCAACGCCATGGCCTTCAATCTGAAAAAGGCTGTCCTCAAGGGCGATTGTTAAGGATGCGTGCCCCCTTTGGCTGGCAATTGCCGCCAACGGGGCGAACACATCCTTGGCCTGGAGAAAAATCAGCCACGACTGCCGCCTCGCGACACGGAGAAACGGGACAAGCCACGACTTGCGAGAATTACGCAGTGGTCTCGAAAGAAGGTGACTGTTCAGGCGTAGGATCACGCAACCGGATCATGGGCGGCCTGCCTCTTCGGAGGTGGGCCGCTTTTTCCGGTGGCAAGGATGGTGCTTGGGGAGCACCACGGGGATGGGGCAAGGTCGAAGATTGGAACAAGGCAACCAATATGGCTATGTTAATATAACATCACGTCCCTCACAGACGTTAACAAGTGCAGGAAGGGCAAAGACATTACCGATTCGGCCACGGCCCTCTTTTAACAGGACTAATATTCCTGCATCTCGAAGAGCCTTTAACATATTAGATATCATTGGATAACTTGGCATATTGCTTAAATTTTTTAGATGCCTAGCTTGAAATATGGGCTTATTAAAAATAAAATCTAAAAGTGGGATTGCATATTGCGAGTGCGTTATATCTAAAACTTTTAATTTTAGATCATCATATAAGTGCATAATATTTTCAGCTTTTGTGGCATTCTTTTGTGCTTGTATATCAATAGCATTGAGAAAAAAGCCTATCCAGGCGTTCCACGCCATGGGAACTTTGCCTAGTGGCCTTAAATAGTTAACGTACATATCTCTATTGCTTTCAAGATACTCTGAAATATAGAACATAGGTCGGGTGAGAATATTTTTTTCATATAAAAATAGAGGCACCAACATACGACCAAGTCTTCCATTTCCATCACAAAATGGATGCAATATTTCAAATTGAGCATGTATAATAGCCAGTTGAACTAATGAATCCAATGTCTCTTCGTGATAATACTTTTCAAAATTATCTAGATATTTGGGCAGCAATGTATGCTCAGGAGGAACGAAATAAGCATCGTCAATCGTAGATCCCGGAGGACCTATCCAATTCTGTGTAGTCCTAAATCGTCCTGGGTCTTTTGTCCTTCCTCGGACGCTATTCAAAAGTATGGAGTGAAGTTCCAATAACAGATTTAGATGGAATGGTTTTTTGCCAAGGACTTCTATTGCTCTTGCAAGCGCAGCTCGATAATTTATTATTTCGCCTATATCTTGTTTTTTTGACTCCTCTACAGGCTCTTCTCCAGCCTCATACTTTAAGACTTCTCCCAAAGTAGCTTGCGTACCTTCCAACTTAGACGACAACACTGCTTCGTGCGTTGTCATCGGTGACAGCAGGAGGTCAGGATTCGGAATCCCTCGCAAAACTCCATTAAAAAAAGCTAAGCTTCGATTGGCCTTAACGATGAGTGGGATTAAGGGCTGCCACTCAACCTCAGAGATCGGAAGCAAATCGGGAGTAGCGGGGCGCATAAGGTCCTGGCTTGTGTTAAGTGCGTTATCGCTTGCGTTAGTTCCGTTAAGCGAAGTGCCTTTTGAGTTAACGCAAACTCGATTGCATGTCATGCACTTTATGCTACGCGACCAATGCGACCACTTTTTGTACCCCGGCTTGTACCCCAGAAAAATTTCCACGAAAAAAAGCCTGCAATTTGTTCGCAACCCATTGAAATATCTAGTCAGGACGAGGTGATTTGAACACCCGGCACCCTACTCCCAAAGCAGGCGCGGCACGGTCAAACAGCAGCGGTCGCGTTTCCTGGAGATCGAGGACTGAGTGGAGATCGCCTACCAGTGCCCGTAGGTGAGCCGTTCTCAATTATTTCCAGGGCCTGGGGTATCTTGAGCTTGCCCAGTGCTTTTCTTGATCAGGAGGGAACCGGCAGGCTCATTTCCCCCAAACGGTTGGCGCCTAAAAAAAGGAGGAGCGAGAGTTCCCAGGGCAGAGGCGCGAGGGATCGATAGGGGGTAGAGTGAAATTTTAGGGGTATATTTGGGGGTATGCAGGAAAATCGAATTTATTTTATTATATAATTACAGTATGATATAATCTAATTTCGAGTCCCCTCTTCGCACCAAATCATAGTCCAGGGGGATCCGACAAGATCCAAATACCCTGGAAAATCAAGCGAAACCGGGTGAGCAATCATCCGGTTTCGTCTTTTTGTGTCTGTTGACATCTCTCTTTATGGAGATCACTGCACACGATCAGCCACAGTGATTTTATTGTGAGACAACAGTTGCACAGTCTTGGATTCTTATAGAATTTCAAAGGTTTCACCCCTGGACCGCCGGAGGCGTTCCCTCCGATCCCTTTGCAGCAGTCTCTGATCGGGGTGACGCGATCGGCAAACGCGGGGGGAGTGACATGGTGGGACACGGACAATCCGAGGCGAGGCAATGGTATGCCCATAGCGTCGAGGGGATGCCACCGGAAACGTGGCAGACGCTGGAAGCGCATCTTTTGGGCGTGGCCACCCAGGCCCGGAAGTTCGCCGCCAAGTTCGGTTGCGGCGGTTGGGGCGCTCTGGCCGGCTTGTGGCACGATCTCGGCAAGGCGACCGAGGCGTTTTGGCGCCGCCTTTCGGGGACCGGGCCGCGCGTGGACCATTCCACGGCCGGGGCCAAGCTGGCGACGACGCGCCTGGGCGTGGTGGGCAAGGTCCTGGCCTATTGTATCGCCGGGCACCACGCCGGTCTGGCCGACGGCAAAAGCCCGGAGGCGTCTTGCCTCGTCAGGCGGCTTAAAGGGGCGAGCCTCCCCGAACTGCCGGCATGGCTGCCCCAGACGGAACCGCTTGAGGCCTTGCCGTTTGCGCCGACCGCAGGCCGGTCGGGCTTCCAGCGTGCCTTTTTTGTCCGCATGCTCTATTCCTGCTTGGTGGATGCGGATTTTCTCGATACCGAGAAATTCCTGAAGAAAGAAAAAAATGCGCTTCGGGGCGAGTATCCGCCCCTGGACGTCCTTTGGGAGCGGCTCCAAGGGTATCTTTCCAAATTCGCCGCCAAACCCGTACCGTCCCCGGTCGATCCCTGGCGGGCGAAAGTGCTTTCCTGGTGCGTCGAGGCGGCCGGAAACGCGCCGGGGCTCTATTCCCTGACCGTACCGACCGGCGGCGGCAAAACGCTGTCCTCATTGGCCTTCGCCCTCAAGCACGCCGTGACGTCTCATCTGGACCGGGTCATCTTCGTCATCCCCTATACGAGCATCATCGAGCAGAACGCCGACGTCTTCCGCGATGCCGTGGGCGCGGATGCGGTCATCGAGCACCACAGCAATTTCGATCCCCGGCGCAAGAAGGCCGGCCGGGATGAGGCCGATCCG
>PJLO01000025.1 GCA_003010405.1 Acidobacteriota bacterium
CTACTGGCTCACTTTTACTCCGCCCTACTGGCCTACTTTTACTCCGCCCTTGACATCTACTTCGTCCGCAGTCAATTTCCCACCGTGACATGTGATTGACAGCGGAAAGAGCGTTGAATATCATCGGCGGTTCGCAACAACAGCTCAAGCTGAGGAACTCCGGAAGGGCGGCCCGATTATGGATAAACAAAAACTGGAACACTACAGGAATTTGCTGGAAACTCGCCGACGCACTCTGCTCGAGAGCGTTGCGCGAAGCGAGGAGGACGGTCGCGCTGCACAGGAGGTCGACTCCGCACAAGATGTTGCTGACCGCGCATCGAATTCTTATCAAAAAGAGTTTCTGTTCGCCCGCAGCAACAATGACCGGCAATTTGTGCGCCTCGTGGAACACGCGCTATCACATATCGCGGAAGGTACTTATGGTGAATGCGAACAGTGCGGCAGTGAGATCAACGAACGGAGGCTGGAAGCGGTTCCCTGGGCTCAGTATTGCCTCGCGTGCCAGGAGAGATTGGACCGCGGAGAATTGGAGCAACGGCCCCAACAGGATTAGTTTTTATTCCTGACGCTGATTACCCTGCGAGCGGTCGCGTCCCGTACCAAGATCAGAGTGTGGGAACAGGCAGAAACGCGCAGTTTTCGACCAGGAAGGCACTGTTATTCTGATCGGCGAGTTGTGGAGGGAAGCCCGACGCGAATTAGAGAGTGCGGACGTCCTACGGCTTGCCTTCGGAGAATATATCGGAAATTTTCCGGCGCAGCATTGATCCTCCAAAAGCTCCCGCACATCCTGGCAACGACACCAGCACCGAACCAACAACGCTAGCGCGGGTAAAGTGCGCGGTCCGCGTGACGAGCATGAATGCAAGAATAGACAGCGGCACGGGAATGCCCACCAGCAAGACCCATCTCCATGGACGAGCTGGACGCAAAAATCCCAGCAGCATCGTCGCCAAGGTTACAGCTAGAGCCGAGAGCAGTGGATCGGGTTCTTCCATTGTTTCCACCAGCACATGGAGTATGCCGCAACCGATGCCCAGCGTAAGCGCGAAGAGCGCAAAGAGAAGCGGATAGCGTTCAGGCCTGGACGGTTTCATAACCAGTTTTGTCCTCTGCTCAGCGATTCCATTCACTGGGATTCCCGTGGACAACCGGGCACCACGAACTCCCCAATTCTTGCTGAACGCCGGCGTGTATAGCGCATCGGAAGCCGACAGAGTTTCGAAAAAATACGCAGAATGAGCGGCGCTCCCACTTTTTTTTCAATTTGAAAAAGAAAAAGGCACACTCGCGTGCGAGCCTACTCGTACTCGTAGAAGCCGCGTCCAGACTTCCGGCCAAGCCAGCCAGCATCCACCATTTTAACGAGGAGCGGACAAGGCCGGTACTTGGGATCGCCGAGACCGCTGTGCAGCACACGCAGAACGTCGAGGCACACATCGAGGCCGATAAAGTCGGCGAGCGCCAGCGGACCCATCGGGTGCGCCATGCCAAGCTTGAATACTTCATCCACGGCTTCCGGCGTGGCCACTCCTTCCATAACTGCATAAACCGCCTCGTTGATCATGGGCACCAAAACGCGATTGCTCACAAAGCCCGGAGAGTCATTGACGGCGACGGAAGTCTTTCCCAGCCGCTCGGCGATGGCTGTGATTGTCGCAAAAGTTTCATCGCTAGTAGCAAGACCGCGAATAACCTCTACAAGTTTCATCATCGGAACGGGATTGAAAAAATGCATGCCGATCACGCGATCGGGGCGCTTGGTTTGCGCGGCAAGCTTAGTGATGGAGATGGACGAAGTGTTTGACGCAAGAATCGTTTCAGCTGGACAGCGTTGATCGAGTTGCTGAAAAAGAGACTGCTTGATCTCAAAGCGCTCGCTGGCAGCTTCAATGACAAGTTGACAGGATGCGAGCAAGTCGCTCGAAAGCGTGCCCTGAATGCGGGCCAGCGCCATATCGCGCTCAGCAGGCGACAGTTTGGACTTTGCAACCTCGCGCTGCAGGTTCATTTCGATTGTAGCAATGCCACGCTCCAACAAGCGTTGCTCCACATCTACCAGAATCACGTTGAACCCGGCTTTCGCGCAGACGTGCGTAATCCCATTTCCCATCGTCCCGGCACCAACGACGCCAACGGTTCGGATAATCATATGCCTCCTTGTCACGTCCGCCGCCCCGTTGAGGCGGACGGCCGAGTGTATCAAAGGAGAACCGGATTTTGCCAAAAAACAAAGCCCCGGATTTCTCCGGGGCTTTGTTTTCCAGGAAATTACTGTAATTGCCCCTTGGCGACCTCAATGCGGGCTTCGGCGCGAGCCAAAGCCTCACTGGCTTCTTCGAACGCCTCGGCGTTCTCGGCCTTCATCATGTGCTCCTGTGCGCGCGCGCGAGCGGCTTCGGCGCGAGCCAAATCGATATCCTCGGCACGCTCGGCGGTTTCAGCGAGAATGGTCACCTTATCGGAGAGAACCTCGGCGAATCCCCAAGCAACCGAAATGCGCGTATAAGCCCCGCCACTGGAGTACGCGATTTCGCCAACAGCGAGCTCGGTGATAAGGGGCGCGTGACCGGGAAGGATTCCGAGGTAACCGTTGCGGCCCGGAATCTGAATTCTGTCAGCACGGTCCCTGATGACCACACGCTCCGGCGTGACGATTTCGAGTTCGATAGTATCTGCCATTTGTAATATCCTGAGTCTCCGTCCTCAGCGATGACGATAAGGACGGAGTACTCGTTTTCTTACGCTTTTGCTTTCATCTGCTCGGCGGCTTCGAGAACCTCTTCGATGGATCCCTTCATGTAGAAGGCCTGTTCGGGAATCTCGTCGTGCTTTCCAGCGATGATTTCCTTGAAGCTGCGGACAGTATCCTCAACCTTGACGTACTTGCCCGGGAAGCCAGTGAACTGCTCTGCCACATGAAATGGTTGAGACAGGAAGCGCTGCACCTTGCGGGCACGCGATACCGTCAATTTCTGTTCTTCCGAAAGTTCGTCAATACCAAGAATGGCAATGATGTCCTGCAGATCCTTGTAGGTCTGAAGGGTTCTCTTGACGCTCTGAGCCACGTCATAATGATCCTGGCCGACAATACGCGGATCGAGAATGCGCGAGGTGGAGGCCAACGGATCCACAGCAGGATAGATACCGATTTCAGTCAGCGCACGGTTGAGCACCGTGGTCGCGTCGAGGTGGGCAAAGGTAGTGGCCGGAGCCGGATCGGTTAAGTCGTCAGCCGGCACGTAGATTGCCTGTACCGAGGTGACCGAACCTTTCTTGGTCGAGGTAATGCGCTCCTGCAATTCGCCCATTTCCGTGGCCAGGTTGGGCTGATAACCCACTGCCGACGGCATACGGCCAAGAAGAGTAGATACCTCAGAGCCAGCCTGCGTGAAGCGGAAGATATTATCAATAAACAGCAGCGTGTCAGCGCCTTCGCCATCGCGGAAGCTCTCAGCGACGGTAAGGCCGGTGAGGGCAACGCGGAGACGCGCCCCTGGAGGCTCGGTCATCTGGCCATAAATAAGTGCGGCCTTAGACTTCGAGGGGTCGCCAGCGACGATTACGCCGGACTCCTGGAATTCGAGCCAGAGGTCGTTGCCCTCGCGCGTACGCTCGCCAACTCCGGCGAAAACCGAAAAGCCGCCGTGCTGTTTGGCCACGTTGTTGATGAGTTCCTGAATAACGACCGTCTTGCCGACGCCGGCGCCACCGAACAGTCCGATTTTGCCGCCTTTTAAGAACGGCTGAATGAGGTCGATGACTTTGATACCGGTTTCGAACATCTCCGCGCGCGTGGACTGCTCATCAAAGGCCGGAGCCAGACGATGGATCGGCATGCGAGTCTCCGAAGCGATCGGTCCAAGACTATCGACTGGCTCGCCGATAACGTTCATCACGCGACCCAGTGTCTGACGGCCAACCGGAACGCTAATGGGACCACCCAGATCAATGGCCTTCATGCCACGAACCATACCGTCGGTCGGCTGCATAGCAACGCAGCGTACGCGCCCCTCGCTGAGGTGCTGCTGAACCTCAAGAATAACGTCGATCGGCTGGGGAACCGTGAAGCCTTCGCTGATCACGCGAAGAGCGCTATAGATTAGCGGGATCGCCGACTCGGAGAACTGTACGTCCACGGCGGGTCCAGAGATTTGAATGACGTGTCCAATATTTTCAGGCATATATCAGCTTCTATGGCTGCTGAGCATCAATGCTGCTCAGCTAGCGGAAATTTGCAAAACTGTTCGAGTTGCTCGACGCTTGGCATTCGAGCAACCCAGGAGCTTGCCCTACAGCGCTGCGGCTCCGCTGACGATCTCGATGATTTCCTTGGTAATTGCGGCCTGACGGACGCGATTCATCGTGAGCGTGAGCGAGTCGATTAATTCGCCGGCATTCTTTGTGGCAGAGTCCATTGCAGTCATGCGAGCGGCATGTTCAGCCGCCACGGATTCCAGCATGGCCCGGTAAACTTCTGAAATGACGTACTTCGGAAGCAGTGCCCGGAACAAATCAACCGCGGGCTGCTCGTAAATGTAGTCCACCTGCGGAGTAAAGAACTCAGCAGCACGACGGTCAATGGCACTGGTATCCTGCTCTTGCAGTGCGACGCCAGCCGAAACGGCTGCTTCACCGGCGCGTTCCCGTTCTTCGAGAGACAACTCTATTGCCTTCTCAATATCGCGTTCACCAATTGAGCCAACAGGCAATACCTGCTGAACGACCAGACGCTGCGCGATAACGGACTTGAATTCATTGAAAAGCACGTAGACCGCGTCAATGTCGCCGAGTGTATAGCGCTCGATGATGTCTTCGGCGATAGGCGAAACGTGGCTGAACTGCGGAGCCTTAAGAATGCCCAAGTGCTCGCCGGTAATCCGAACGGGTGCCGTACGTGCTTCATTTGAGCTCTGCGCCGAATAACGACGACGGAAGTAGTCGCGCCCTTTTCTGCCTATGCACTCCAAATCGACATTGACGTTGGATTTGGAGTCGAGAAATTGCTGTGCAGCCTTGAGCAGGTTGGAATTGAATCCCCCGGCCAAACCTCGGTCGCCAGTGACAACGAGTAGGACAATGTTGCGCTCCTCACGTGTTTCCAGCAGCGGATGTTTTGCCTTGCCGGTTTCGGGGTCAATTACGTCCGCCCGCTCTACCAAAGACTTAAGCACATTCGTCAGCATCTGCGCATAAGGACGGCTTGCCAGGGCACGTTCCTGCGCGCGACGAAGCTTGGCGGCAGCGACCATGTTCATGGCCTTGGTAATCTGCCGCGTGCTCTTCACACTGCGGATACGACGCCGGATATCTAGAACGTTAGCCATATTAGTTCACTCTGGCAGTTGCCCTTAGTGAGCAGCCGCGGCTGCTGTTTGACGGTCAGCAAGGAAGCGTTCCTTTGCTTCTTTAATGGTCTTTTCCAAGTCCGCCTTGATCTCGTCGTTCAGCGCCCGCTTCTCCGCGATGTTCTTGAACAGTGCGGGATTGGCGCTCGCGACGTAGGCATACATCGCCTTCTCAAACGGCCGGACATCTTCCACCGCCAGATCGTCGAGGAAGCCGTTGGTTCCAGCGTAAATCGACATGACCTGATGCGTGAAAGGAAGTGGTTCAAACTGATCCTGCTTGAGCAGTTCGACAAGGCGAGCGCCTCGATTTAACTGTGCCTGTGTAGCCTTGTCGAGGTCTGAGCCAAATTGCGCGAAGGCCGCCAGTTCGCGGTACTGCGCCAACTCCAGTTTCAGACTGGAACCAACCTGCTTCATAGCTTTGATAGCCGCTGAGAATCCTACACGCGAAACCGAGATACCGACGTTTACAGCCGGACGCACGCCCGAGTTGAAAAGATCCGCTTCAAGGAAGATCTGACCGTCGGTGATGGAAATAACATTGGTCGGAATGTAGGCCGAAACGTCGCCAGCCTGCGTCTCAATGATGGGCAACGAGGTAATGGACCCGCCCCCGAGTTCATCACTGAGCTTACAGGAGCGCTCCAGCAAACGGGAGTGAAGATAGAACACGTCGCCAGGATACGCTTCGCGACCCGGTGGACGGCGGAGCAGTAGCGATATTTCGCGATACGCAACGGCGTGCTTGGAGAGATCATCGTAGATGACCAGAACGTGACGCTTGGTGTCGCGGAAGTACTCGGCAATAGCCGTGCCGGAGTAAGGCGCGATGTACTGCATCGGAGCCGGATCAGAAGCCGAGGCGACAACGACGATGGTGTAGTCCATCGCGCCGTTCTCCTCGAGAATCTTCACAACCTGCGCAACCGTAGAGCGTTTCTGACCGATTGCAACGTATACACAGATCAGGTCGCCGCCTTTGTTGTTGATGATCGTATCGAGAGCGATCGCAGTTTTTCCGGTCTGGCGGTCGCCGATCAGCAGTTCGCGCTGCCCACGGCCAATCGGGATCATGGCGTCAATAGACTTGATACCGGTGGCCATTGGCTCACGCACGGGCTGACGGTCGATAACGCCGGGGGCGATGCGCTCGACCGGATTGAATTGCGTGGTGGCAATCTGACCCTTGTCATCAATAGGTTGACCGAGAGCGTTGACGACGCGCCCAATCATAGCCTCGCCAACAGGCACGCTCATAATCTTGCCGGTACGCTTGACCTCGTCGCCTTCCTTGATCTCTGTGGCTTCACCGAGCAGCACGCTGCCAACCTGATCTTCATCGAGGTTCATTGCCAATCCGGAGATACCATGGGGAAAGGAAAGCAGTTCGCCAGCCATAACCTTATCAAGGCCGTGAATTCGGGCGATGCCGTCGCCAACGGAGATCACAGTGCCAACTTCATCAACAGTGATCTTGTTTTCGTAATTCTCGATCTGCTCACGAATGAGCTGTGTGATCTCGTCTGCTCTAATCTGGGCCATTTTTAGCTCTCAGCAGCACTCCGTCAGCTATCCGCCGACAGAGCGCTTGATAATGGAATCCATACCCGCCGGAACGCCATATCTCCAGCATTCCTGAACCCTACAAGGACTCGCGTCCTCAATGACAACTGCGCCAGACGAGCGTCCGGCACCCTTAATGAAATCTAACTCTCACTTAGCCGCTGCCGAATGCGCTGTAACTGACCGCTCACGGAACCGTCATAGATCGTGCTACCAACCCGCACTATTACCCCGCCAATCAACTTCTTATCAATTGCATAATGCGGAGTAACAGTCTTGCCGGTCAGGCACGAAATCTCCGCGATCAGCGAGGAACGCAGCTCCGGGCCGAGTTCACGGGCACTAACGATTTCGGCGGCAATACGTCCATTGCGGCAATTAAGCTCGGTATCCAACTGTTTGGCAATTTCCGGAAGCAGCGCGGTTCGATCCTGGTCGATAAGCACCGCGACCAGGTTACGAACTGGACGGTCGGTTACACCAACCTTTGCAGCGAGTGCGTCCAAAACCTTCCGCTTCTGCTCTACAGGGATACCCTGTGACTCCCACACCACGCGCAGTTCGCTGCTTTGCTCAAACGCTGCCACTAAAGAGCGGAGTTGCTCGACAACCTTGGAAGCATCCAACTTGGCGCTTTCGATAACGTCGACAAAGGCGCGGGCGTAACGCTTGGATACAGCTGCCATTATTGGCCATCCTTTCCGAGCTGAGCGGCAAAGCCGTGCACCAGCGCCTGATCGGTTACCTCATCTACCTTAATTTTCTTTTCTGCGAGTCCTACTGCGAGATCGGCGACATAACACTTGAGCTCGCGCTGCGCAGCACGAACCGCTTCTGAAATCTCCTGCTCCGCAGATGCAATGACATTCATTGCATCCTGCTCCGCAGCAGCCTTGATTCGTTGCTCCTCTGCAGCAAAATCAGCTTCGGCAGCAGTGCGTATCTCGGTGATTTCAACGTCGAGCTTGGCCAAGCGGCCTTCAATCTCGCTCAAACGCGCACTCGCCTCGGCACTAGCCTTGCGAGCGTCTTCAAAGCCTTTTTGAATTTCTTCGGTGCGAGGAGCAAAACCACGCGGAAGAGCCTTGCGTATCACCCAACCCAACGCCCCGGCAAGAATTGCAAAATTTACACAGAGGAATCCCCAATACACAGCCTCTTTCGAGAAGCCGGTCTTTGCAGCCACGGCCTGCACAATTGAGGAATACTTGAACTGGGCGTTCTCCTCCTCTTCCTCTTCTTCTGTTGCGACTCCCTCGGAATGACCCTGCTCAGCGTGATTGGAAACTTCGCCGAGATCGTGTCCAGGCGCTTTTTCAGCACCCGCAGCATGCGGACTGGCAGCGTCCGCAGCAGGGTGAGCCTGAGACTCGGGATTCGCGAAAAGCCGACCCGTGGCCAGCATGAGCCCGAGGATAAGGATACAAGTACAGACTAAATTCTTCTTTTTCTGTGACATCAGCCCCTGCCCACGACTGCCGGGCGAGAACCGGCAGGTTGAAGTACAGCTCGAATAATCTGGCTGGCGATACGGTCGCTTTCAGTATTGAGAGAGGCGCGGGCGGCAGCAGATTCTTGTTCGATCTGAGCTTTGGCTTGAGCTACCTGCTGATGGGCGCGCTCACGTGCCTGGGCCACTGCCGCAGCGCGCGCATCAATAGCCTGCTTGCGGCGGTTTTCCAGTGCTTTGAAGATAGCCAGTTTTGCATCACGAAGTCGCGTCTCATATTCGGTAGCGCGGGCGGCGGCGACGGCGATATCTGCGTGCGCCTGTTCTATCGCTCCCTCTGTACGTTTCCGACGCTCGGCTAGAACGGCTTCCAAGGGCCTGTGTAATATCACGTAATACAGGCTGTATAGCAGTACAAGAAGCACCGCGGTGGGGATGGCGCCGAGCAGTAGTGCGCCTAATTGCCTGAAGGTCTGTTCCATTCCAGTGTCAATTCCATTACAGACTTCAACGCCGACTCGGATACAGACAAGTCGGCAGCCGAAAAAAGTAAGAACTTAGGTTATTCAAGGACCTGCTCAAGTTACCACTGCGGAACAGAGTTGTCAATGCATGAAAAAAAGGAAGGGCCAAAAGGCTGGCGCCCATTTTGGCATTGGCCAATAAGGAAAAAACTTGAGCCGGCTCTCGAACTTTCTTGACTGTCGGCTTGAACGCGCTAACATCTTTCTTCGATCGCCTCCGATCCAATTCAGGATCGAATGGGTCTGTAGCTCAGGACGTTTACCGCTCTTGAGCCACAGGCCCATTTGGTTTCTGGCTTGAATGGCAAAGGGTTCTAAAAAGACCACAGCGTCAATCAGCGGGGTTCGTTCTTGGTCGCCTCGGCCTACCGGATACCACAAACCTGCCAAGCTTACGCAGCAGCGACTCGGGCGCATCGACCTCAATCTCCACTACGTTTTCTCCATACCTGCGCGAGAGAACGACACTGCGCGCCTCCAGTAGCGCAATTGCTTTCCCTTCCGACTGCGGAACTCTCAGTCGTGCCCGCTCGATGGGGTCCATTTCCAGGTGCGCGTCAATTGCGGCAAGTAGGCGATCAAGGTTAAGGCCAGAAGCTGCCGATATATGGACGCTTTCCGAAGAATCTTTGAGCGTGCTGCGAGTTTGCTCGTCGAAAAGGTCGATCTTGTTCAGCACATGAATCTGAGGCTTGCCTTCGGCTTCCAGTTCGCGCAAAACGGAGTCCACCTGAGCCATCTGCTCGGCAGCCGTCGGGCTGGTTGCGTCGGTAACCTGTAACAAAATCGTCGCCCGCTGAACCTCCTCAAGGGTGGCCCGAAACGCCGATACCAAGGTCGTGGGCAGGTTGCGGATGAAACCCACCGTATCAGACAAAAGCACATCGCGGCGCGACGGCAAGGTAACGCTGCGCAGCGTGGGGTCGAGTGTTGCGAACATGCGCGAGCTTTCGAGCACTCCGGCGCGAGTCAAGGCATTGAAAAGCGTGGATTTACCGGCATTGGTGTAGCCGACCAGCGCGACAACCGGAACCGGAATGCTTTCGCGACGCTGGCGCTGCTGTGAACGGATGCGACGCACATCCTCAATCTGCTCTTTGACGTGCTTGATGCGGCGATGAATCTTTCTCCGGTCGGTTTCAAGCTGAGTTTCACCCGGTCCGCGTGTACCAATCCCGCCGCCAAGCTGCGACATCTCGGCACCCCGTCCGGCCAATCGCGGCAACATGTATTCGAGCTGTGCAAGTTCAACCTGCAGCTGTCCTTCACGGGTGCGCGCGTGACGGGCAAAGATATCCAGAATCAGTTGTGTGCGATCGACCACGCGGCAGTGAAACTCGCGCTCAAGATTACGAAGCTGGGAGGACGACAGTTCGTGGTCGAATATGAGGAGATCGGCGTCGGCCATCTTAGCCGCAGCTGCAACCTCTTCGACCTTTCCGCGCCCAATCAGAGTTGCCGGGTCCGGGCGGTCGCGACGCTGCAACACTTCTCCGACCACAATCGCACCCGCGCTCAGCGTCAGCTCACGTAGTTCCGCAAGAGATTCTTCGGCGTTGAATGGTATGGCGTGGTCGGATGCATCCAGACGCAAACTTTTTGACGCAGACTTAGCCTCTCGCGCCTGAGGGGTAACACGGGAGCCATCCACGCTCCCAGCTCCGCTCTCGGGTCGCGCAGAGGGGCGGCCGCGCAATTCGACTCCGACCAAATAAGCGCGCTCAGGTCCTGTGCGAATGCGAGATCGCTCCGCGGAGGACACTGCGATCTCCAAAGGGCAAGGCACCTTACGCTCAGCGATGGCTCACCCCTGCGACGTGGTGGTGATGGGGCCAGGCGCGGAAGGTGTCGCGGGAGCAGCCGCGGGGGCCGAAGTCACTGGAGCACGTTCAACGTGAGGGGCACGGCCCATCACGACCGTGGAAATGGCGTGCTTGAAGATTAATTGTTCTTGATTGTTGGTCTCTAGAACCACCGAGTACTTATCAAAAGACCGAATGCGGCCAGACAACTTTACGCCGCTAAGCAGGTAAATCGTAATGAAAGACTTGTCTTTCCGTGCAGTATTGAGGAATGAATCTTGTATATTCTGTGCCGGCTTGCTTTCCATCGGTCACTCTCTCCTTCAAGTAGAACAGCCAGTGAAACCAAGAAACCCATCTTCAGCTGAGAAGGGTAAAGCTTGCCCGGTCTAGAAAGGCGCCTGTTCCGGGCAAGCCACTACGATAAGCCCTAACCCACGCAATTTCAACTTTGATGCGATTGGAAAAAGAAAAGAGTTGAGAAATAAAAGGCTGGTGAAACCATTTGTTGTAAGTGGGACGAGAAAAGGCCCTAAATCGTCCGCCAGGGACCAAAGAGGCTGGGCAGGAGCTTGAGAGGGAACCGCTTTGCGCTCTAAAAGTGTCTGCGATATGCAGGAATGGCGTTTATATGCAGCACGGTTGATAAATTAGGCGAAAACCGAGCCGTTTAGGGGAAATTTCGTGGTCGCTCTAGTGGTCGCTCTAGTTGTTATTACGAAGGGAAACCACCGCGCCGATATCCGCCTATAATTGACTGGCTATGAACGAACAGGACTACTACGACGAACGGCAAGAAACCAAGAAGCACCTGCTCACCTGTCCTCACTGTCGGCAGGAAACCGAGTATGAGGTCGGCTGGATTGTACGCACAAAAAAGAAGTCTTTGCCGCCTCGGGCCGACGAACGGGACCGGGCAAAGTTCGCCAAAGCACAAAGTTACATGGTGCGGAAAGACGATCTGCTGGTTTGCAAGAACATCCGATGCCGGAAACGCTTTGAGATTGCCGGTATTCAGTCCGTCGCTTTTTTGTAGGCGCCAAGCACGACCGCTCTCCGAGGGACGATTCAAATCGTCCCTCTCGTCATTTGCAGTAAATCCACACCCTCCCTTACGGTCCCGATTGAATGAACATTCAGTTTTTGCGAAAGGCGAGATATACTCACCAGCCTTGCAGCCGCATCCTAGCTGTTAAACCAGAGACGAATCTGGGAGTAGCTTCCCTTTTTGGCCTCTCGGTTCAGCAGGTTCGGAAAACGGGAATAGCCGTGCCCTGAGTTCAATAAGGCTTATACCGAGGTGCAGGTTGAAAATCTTGGTGTGCATGAAGCAGGTTCCTCAGAAGGATGCGCCGCTTAAGCTGAATGAGAGCGCAACGTGGGTTCGTGAAGACATCGGCTACGAGGTCAATGAACCGGATGCTTATGCGCTGGAAGAAGCGCTTCGCCAAAAAGAGAAGAACGGCGGCGAAGTCGTGGTAGTCACCGCCGGTCCCGCACGTTCGCAACAGGTTCTGCGCGAGGCCCTAGCCAAAGGGGCCGATCGTGCAATTCATCTTGAAGACGACCGCTTTGTCACCCTGGATGCGTTTAATGTCGCGCGCGCAATTGCCCAATCAATTAAGGATGAGTTATTCGATCTGGTATTTACTGGCCTGCAGTCGGATGACTTCGGCTACGCCCAGACCGGTGTGCTTCTGGCAGAACTGCTGGGATGGCCACACGCAACCATCATCATGCAAATTGAAGCAAAAGACGGCGGCATCCGCGTGAAGCGCGAGTTGGAGGGCGGCTACTTTCAATATGTGAATATGCCGCTACCATCCGTATTGACCATTCAATCGGGCATTAACAAACTTCGCTACGCCACTCTTATCGGAATCAAGCAGGCAAAGAACAAGCCCTTGCGCAGGGTAACATTCGATGAAGTTTCCGCCGCCCTGAAACCAAACCAATTGACCATCGAGCGGCTTTACATTCCGCAGAAAACCAAGCAGACCGAGGTTATACAAGGACCACCGCAGGACGTGGCCAAGAAACTAGCTGCAAAGCTGCGCGATGAGTTGCGAGTTTTTTAGGAGCGATCATGACAACCGAGTCGGCTAGGCACCTAAACTTTGAACAGGTGCGGGAAAGCGTAAACACGCTGCGCGTAATTGCAGGCCTGCTTCTGGTCTTCGCGCTACTGCTCTACTTTTTCCATTTAGCAGAAGTGCCGATGGGAGAAAGCATCATGGGCACGGCGGCGGCAGTGTTCGCCGCGGTCGGCGCTGTGATGCTGTGGGTGGGCCAGCATAAGCTTCGTGCGCTGCGATAAAAATTCCGGATGAATGCGGCGAGCCTGCACTGAGCATCCGCGCTAGCCAGCGCACGTCTTGAGGAAAGACAAGATGGCAGAGACAATCCTTGTTATAGCCGAGCAACGCGAAAGCAAACTGAACCGAGTCTCCTTTGAGACGCTGACGTGCGGGCAGGCCCTGGCCAAGCAGACCGGATGGACGCTGGAGGCCGCCGTAGCAGGCAACAATATTGCGTCCGTTGCTGCCGAGGTCGCAAAGACCGCAGTCGCAAAGGTGTACGCCATCGAAGACGGGACGCTGGAACGATATACTCCCGACGGCTATGTAGCCGCGCTTAAGAAATTTATCGAAAGCAGCAAGCCGAAGCTGGTGCTGCTGCCGCACACCTACCAGGTGCGAGACTTCGCACCAAAACTCGCCGCTTCGTTCGGCGCGGTGTTGGTCAGCGATGTGGTGGGCTACAAATATGAGAACGGAAAGCTGCTTTTTGTTCGCCAGATGTTCCAGGGAAAATTCGCGGCCGATGTCTCGCTCAGCGGCGAAGGGCTATGGTTTGTGAGCTTCCAGAGCGGCTCATTCCGGGGCGATCAGGTCCAACCCGGACAGGCTCCGGTCGAGAAGGTGAATGCCGCTACAGGCGAAATCCGCACCCACCCCGAAGCTCCTTTCCAGGAAGCGAAGCAGGCCGTCGATCTTTCGCAAGCCGAGATCATAGTTTCCGTCGGGCGCGGCATCAAAGAGCAGAAGAATATCGAAATTGCCAAAAACCTGGCCGATGCGCTCGGCGGCGAAATCGCCGCATCCCGTCCCATCTGCGATGCCGGTTGGCTGCCCATGGAGCGACAGGTAGGATCGAGCGGCCAGACCGTGAGTCCAAAGCTGTATTTGGCGCTCGGCATCAGCGGGGCAATCCAGCACCTCGTCGGCATGAAGGGTTCGCGCAACATCATCGCAATCAACAAGGATGCCGAGGCTCCGATTTTCGAGATTGCCGACGTAGCCGTGGTTGGAAATCTCTTCGACATTGTTCCAGCGCTGACTGAAGAAGTGAAGAAAGTAAAAGTGTAAGAAAACCGAGAGCACCTATGATCTTCCGCACGCCTCTGGAAGGAATCGACCACCCGCAGATGGAAGCCGACGTTGTGATCGTCGGAGGTGGACCTGCGGGACTGGCCTGCGCGCTACGCCTTTCGCAACTTATTGACGCCCACAATGCGGAGCGCCCCGATGCACAACTCTCCAAGGAAAACATCTGCCTGCTGGAGAAGGCTCGTGAGATTGGGCAGCACTGTCTCTCCGGCGCGTTGTTCGACCCTCGCTCAATGAATGAATTATTGCCGGAGTGGCGCAAGGAAGCGCCCATTGAAGCCGAGGTCATTAGTGACAGTCTGTACTTTCTTTCTAAAAACCGAGCTTTCAAAGCTCCTATCACGCCGCCCCCGATGAAGGATCATGGCAATTACGTGATCAGCATCAACCGCTTCGTGAAGTGGCTGGGCAAAAAGGTGGAAGAAGCGGGAATCACCATCTTCACCGGATTCGCCGGAAGCGAGCTGCTCTTTGAGGACGACCACGTAACAGGCGTGCGCACCGATGACAAAGGTGTGGACAAGTCTAACCAGCCCAAAGCAAATTTCGAGCCGGGATACGACCTGAAATCGAAGGTGACAATCCTGGCCGAAGGCACGCGCGGCTCGCTCACCAAGCAACTAACGGAAAAATTCGGGCTGACGCAGGATCGGAATCCCATGACCTACGGTGTGGGGGTGAAAGAGCTGTGGGAGCTGCCTCCCGGACGCATTAAGCCGGGCGAGGTGATCTACACCATGGGCTATCCGCTGACCACTAAAGAATATGGTGGCGCATGGATTTACGGCTGCAAGGACAACACAGTGTCGCTCGGCTTTGTCACCGGACTGGACTATCCCGACCCGCGCACCGATCCGCAGCATGTGTTGCAGTCGTTCAAGCAGCATCCGTTTGTAACCAAGCTCCTCGATGGCGGAAAGATAATTCGTTATGGAGCCAAGACCATGCCTTATGGCGGCTGGTGGTCCATACCTCCGCTGGGCGGCAACGGTTGGATGATTGTTGGCGACTCCGCCGGATTTCTGAACTCGCAGCGCCTTAAGGGCATTCATTTGGCAATCAAGAGCGGAATGCTCGCAGCCGAAACCGCCTTCGAGGCGTTAGTCGCAGGCAACAGCAGCGTGAAGCAGCTCGGAAAATTCCAGCAGAAGGTCGACGCCAGCTGGATCAAACAGGAACTCTATCCCGTGCGCAACTTCCATCAGGGGTTTGAGCGCGGATTCATCGCCGGAATGTTAAACACCGTATTGCTGATGGTCACCGGAGGAAACGGTCTGCTCAACCGCTATCCCTCGCACCCCGGATACGAGCGCATGCTGCCGCTCTGGGACATCATGGGCTATCCCCCGGAAAGGCAGCAGCTAATTGGCTGGGCCAAGGGCGATAAGAAGCTGACCTTCGACAAGCTTACGGATCTTTATTACTCCGGCACGGGGCATGAAGAAGACCAGCCCGCGCACCTCATCATCCAGGACACCGATATCTGCACCAATCGCTGCACCAAGGAATACGGGAACCCCTGCCAGTTCTTCTGCCCTGCAAACGTTTATGAGATGGAAGATATTCCGGAGGAGCCCGGCAAGAAGCGCATCCGCCTCAATCCGTCCAATTGTGTGCACTGCAAAACCTGCGACATTATGGACCCTTACCAGATCATCACCTGGGTACCGCCCGAGGGCGGAGGTGGACCAGGTTACGAAGGAATGTAAACACTACTTCCATGGAGATTTCTAAATATGACGTGATTGTTTGAACGTAATTTTTCCCCTGCTGATTGCATGATCCGGCCGCATAATTTTCATAAGTTTGCGTCCTCAAGCCTTGTTCATGCATTATTAAAGAAGTAAGCACTGTGGCTTCAACACCCCCGCGGGCGGGACCTTTTTAAGGTATGTGCGTTCGCTGGAGCCGGAGTAAGCGCTTTCAACATCCCCGTTTTCCTGTCGTCCCAGCCGATGGCAGCGAGAACTGAAGGCAGAAAACCGTGGCTACTGCTGTTAGTACGAACTCTACCTGCTCCCTGGACAATTACCTCGTCCTGCCGGATCGCTCGATGGACGCTCGCATTTGTATTGCGCGTGAGATCCTCGGGGAGCAATGTGTCGTGCTGGGGCATCATTACCAGCGTGACGAAGTGATTCAGTTTTCAGACTTTCAAGGCGACAGTTGGCGTCTTTCTGAATTGGCCTCGAAGGCTAAGGGGCAATATATCGTGTTCTGCGGCGTGCATTTCATGGCCGAATCCGCAGATATTCTGGCGCGCCCCGATCAGGCGGTGATTCTGCCTGACTTGAACGCCGGATGCTCGATGGCCGATATGGCAGAGATCTCTCAGGTCGAAAACGCCTGGGAGCAATTCGTGCGCCTGGGCCTTACAACCGACCGCGGAGATGGCATTACGCCGCTCACTTACATGAATTCGACAGCGGCGATCAAAGCTTTCGTAGGCGAGCGCGGCGGAACGGTCTGCACGAGCAGCAACGCGCACGCAGCTATGAAATGGGCTTTCGAGCGCAATGGCAAGATTCTCTTCCTGCCCGATCAGCATCTCGGCCGCAACACCGGCTATGCCCTGAATATTCCTCTCGATGAGATGGTTGTTTGGGACCCCCACCAGTTACAGGGTGGTCAGTCGGCGGAGAAGCTGCGAAAAGCGAAGGTGATCCTCTGGAAGGGCCACTGCTCCGTGCATCAACGCTTTCTGCCCGAGCATGCGGACAGCGTCCGCGAACGCTATGAGGGAATCAAGGTTATCGTGCATCCAGAGTGCCGCTGGGAAGTTTGCCAGAAAGCCGACGACATGGGTTCTACCGACAAACTGCGCCGCCTGGTGGCAGAGGCGCCTGCAGGGGCAAAGTTTGCAATCGGGACCGAGATTCATCTCGTCAACCGTCTGGCCAAGCAGAATCCCGACAAACTGATCGTGAGTCTGAACGATTCCGGCTGCCTCTGCACCACGATGTATCGCATCTCACCGCAGCATCTGGCCTGGTCACTTGAAAATCTTGTCGAAGACAATGTGGTCAATCAGATCAAGGTGCGCTCGGCGATTAAACACTGGGCCAAAATCGCCCTTGATCGGATGCTGCAGATTAAGGGCTGACCAACACAAGAAGAGCATTGCGCTCAAATGGGCATAAGTAAGAGGGGCTGTCAGAAATGACGGCCCCTCTTACTTGTTACAAACGCCACCAGCATTCAGCAGTCAGTTTGGGCGCGACTGCTCCGCGCCCCATGTAAAACGTCAGATGATCATGACTTCTTTGTACTCGCCGAACACATTCCGCATGGTATCGCAGATTTCGCCCACTGTGGCGTTGCTCTCCACGGCTTCCACGATTACGGGCATCAGGTTTCCGCCACCCCGCGCGGTCTCCTCCACCTGGCGCACTGCAGCGTCGGTCTTTGCCTGATCGCGCTTGGCACGAAATGCGTGCAGACGCTCCACTTGGCGACGCTCCAGCTCGGGATCGATCTTCTGCAGCGGAACCGGGTTCTCATGCTCTACCTGGAAGGCGTTTACGCCGACCACGAGCTGTTCCTTGCTGTCAACCGATTTCTGGAACTCGTAGGCGGCGTTCTGGATTTCCTGCTGCACGAATCCGTGCTCGATCGCCTTCAGCATTCCGCCCATCCCGTCGATCTTATTGATGTATTCGTAGGCGCGTTTTTCGACCTCGTTGGTCAGCTGCTCCACGTAGTAGGAGCCCGCTATCGGATCGATTGCGGCAGTCACTCCACTTTCGTATCCGATGATTTGTTGCGTGCGTAGCGCGATCCGGGCTGAATCTTCCGTCGGGAGCGCCAGCGCTTCGTCGAATGAGTTTGTGTGCAGCGACTGGGTTCCGCCCAACACCGCAGCCAGAGCCTGCAGTGCCGTGCGCACAATGTTGTTCTGGGGCTGCTGTGCCGTGAGCGTTGAACCGCCGGTCTGGGTGTGGAAGCGCAGCATCAGCGCCTTGGGTGCGGTCGCGTGGAAGCGGTCGCGCATGATTTTTGCCCACATGCGGCGTGCCGCGCGGAACTTCGCGATTTCTTCCAGGAAGTTGTTGTGGCAGGCAAAGAAGAAAGAGAGACGCGGCGCGAACTGGTTCACGTCCAACCCTGCATCCACGGCTGCCTGCACGTAGGTGATACCGTCAGCAAGCGTGAATGCCACTTCCTGTACTGCCGTCGAACCGGCCTCGCGCATGTGATAGCCGCTGATCGAGATCGTGTTCCACTCCGGCACGTTCTGGTTGCAGAACGCAAAAATGTCGGTGATTACCCGCATCGCGGCTTTCGGCGGATAAATATAGGTGCCGCGTGCGACGTATTCTTTCAGCACGTCGTTCTGGATCGTGCCGCTCAGCTTCTTCGGGTCGAAGCCGTTCCGCTTCGCGACCGCGATGTACAGCGCCAGCAGAACCGCTGCCGAGGAGTTAATGGTCATCGAAGTGGAAACTTTTTCCAGGTCGATCTGGTCGAACAACCGCTGCATGTCCTCGATGGTGTCGACGGCCACGCCCACTTTTCCCACTTCGCCGAGCGCGAAGGGGCTGTCGCTGTCATATCCGATCTGGGTTGGCAGGTCGAAGGCAACCGACAAGCCCATTGTGCCCTGGCTCAGCAGGAAGCGATAACGCTTGTTGCTCGCTTCCGCATCGCCCATGCCGGCGTACTGGCGCATGGTCCACAGCCGTCCGCGATACATGGTGGGCTGTACGCCGCGCGTGTAGGGGAAACTTCCCGGCGCATTCAGTTCTTTCTCATAGTTGAAATCGGCAAGATCGGCGGGAGTATAGAAAGGATTAACAACGATGTGCGAGGTCGTTTGAAACACTTTTTCTGGTTTCTTTGCCTTTGCATTGTCAGACATGGATCCGGCTCTCCAGGCTTGAATTCATGATCGCTTCCGGCGTGCTCGCCAGAAGGAACTCATTCCGAAATAAAAAAACATCGCACCAATCGCTCCAGCTACTACCACCCGGGGCATTCCAACCTGGTGCTCTACATATTTCCTAAATTCGTGAACGAAAGCACTTACGAAAATTATGCTGAAGCATATAAAAATGAACCCACTAACTTGCAGGAACAGCACTCGAACGCTGGCCAGCACTGACCTGAGAAGCGCCATCACGCCTGACCAGAGCGCGCCAAGAATTCGCGTGTTCCGGCCCCCTGTGCCGCGCAGTTTGCGAACCGCGCCGGGTGTCATGCCCGGCGAAGATGCTCTCAGGGAGGCACGTTTATCGCTCATCCTGATTTTTGTATTGTAACGCCCGAACTGCAATTCGTCAGAAGACTCTCTATTGTATCCGGGATCTCTGTTTGTTCCCGACCAAATAACTTTAGGCCGGGGTTTGGCATCAAAACGTGTGGAAGAGGTAGCTCACCTGCGGGGTGGTCAATATGGATCAGAAGCTCGAAAAGCTTATGAAGCAACTCGGCGAAGCCATAAACGACTCCATATCTGATTCAGAACAGATTGCTGGGGTCATTTCCAGGATCAAAACTGATGGTTATGACGTTTTCCTTGTCCTGGAGGCCACCGTCGGGTTCAATCGACGTCAAGCCGAGGTTCAGCCTGCGGAGCCGCCCAGCTGCGGTGAACCGGAGTTCGTCATCAGCCCTCAGGATGCGCGGTTTTTGAAGTCTCTCAAGATCTCCGTCAATCCGGACCGCCGTCGAGACAATAAGAAAGCAGCCTAACTCCCTCGCATTTTCCACTCCCGGTTACGGGAGTTTCCTGTGCTACTATCGTCCGTTGCATCTTGCGTCTTTTTTTGTGAATTTCCTTGTCCCGCAGCCCGAATTCCGCGCTGCAATCATGCATGTTTCGAACGGATCTCTTCACCAGGAAAGAAGGAGATGAAGGATACTCTTGGAGTTTTGTTAGCCGGCGGCGCAGGCGAGCGCCTTTATCCGCTTACCCGCGACCGAGCCAAGCCTGCCGTAACCTTTGGCGGAATCTATCGCATCATTGATGTCACCCTTTCAAATTGCATCAACTCGGCTCTGCGTAAGGTGTACATACTCACGCAGTACAAAGCTCTTTCCCTCAACCGGCACATCCGCGAAGGGTGGCAGATTGTCGCAAGTGAGTTGGACGAATTCATCGAGATTCTGCCGCCCATGAAGCGCGTCAGCGAGGACTGGTACAAGGGCACAGCCGACGCTGTTTATCAGAATATTTATTCCGTCGGCAACGAGCGCACAAAGTACGTTTTGATCCTTTCGGGCGATCACATCTACAAAATGAATTACGAGCTGATGCTCGAGCAGCATAAGCAATCCGGTGCGGATGTCACGCTGGCTACCATCCTCATTGATCCTGCCGAGTCGGGTTCGTTCGGTGTCGTGGAGCTTTCCAACGATGGCCGGGTAACCGGATTCCAAGAAAAACCCAAAGTCACGGATGTACGCTCGCCTTACGATCCGAAGAAGATCTCGGCCTCCATGGGCATCTATCTTTTCAACACCGACGTACTCATCCCCGCTCTGCTCAAGGACGCAGAAGACCACACCTCACGTCATGACTTTGGCTACAACATCCTTCCCCGCATGGTCGATGACTACAAGGTGTATTCCTTCAACTTTGTCGATGAGAACCGCAAAGAGGCTCTATACTGGCGTGATGTTGGAACCCTGGAAGCTTATTACGACGCCAACATTGACCTGGCCTCGGTTTCTCCGGTTTTCAACCTCTATGACCAAAGCTGGCCGATCCGGGGTTTTCAGCGCCAGTATCCCCCGGCAAAGTTCGTATTTGCCGAGCCGGAGCGTACCGGCTCCGCCGTCGATTCCATCATCAGCAACGGATGCATCATCTCCGGCGGTTCTGTTCGGAATAGCGTGCTCTCCCCGGATGTGCGCGTAAACTCCTACGCCGAGGTTGACGCCAGCATCCTGTTCAGCCACGTCAGTGTTGGCCGCCATTGCCGCATCCGCAAGGCCATCATCGATCGCGATGTTCATCTGCCTGAAGGCACCGTCATCGGATATGACGCCGAGGCTGATCGCCAGAGGTATTTCGTTACAGAAACCGGCATCACTGTAGTAACCCGCGATTACTCACTCTTTGAAAACCCAGTCTCGGCGGACTACTACACCAGCGAATAACATTTTTGTTGAGGCTCTGACCCGTTCAGAGCCTTTGCGTTTTCGGAAAGCCGCGTGGAACGGCCGCAGGATCACTCCCGGGCAGTGTCTCATTGCTCTTGTCCCGCTCTTTTAGGCGACGCGTCGCTCTCTTGCGTATGAGCGGACTATTTCCACGATCAGTTCCGCGCAAGCGTCGAGGCCGAGAGTGCTGTTTAAGCACAGGTGATAGAGTTTTGGATCCTTGGAGTCACTGCCGAAGTAATGCTTCACGTAATGGACGCGCCCAGCATCCATGTCGCGCAGCAGTTTCTCGAAGTCGCGCTCTCGCGGGTATTGATATTTCATTCGTTCTAGTTTTTCAGCCAGCGGCGCGTACACCAGCACATGTAGGGCCTGCGACTCATTCCGCAACACGCATTGCGAGCCTCGTCCGATGATTACGCAATTACCCATCCTTGCTGCTTCTTCAATTACACGTGCGGTGAATCGCTGGAGTTCATCACGGTCCACGCCCTCATCCGCAACACCTCCAACGTAAACCTCTGGACCGCCGTGGCGAAAGCCGTCGAGCACGCGCTCCCACCAGGCGCAGGACTGCTCGTCCATCTCCTCCGCCCAGTTGCAGTCGACGTTTCCCATGGCAGCAACGCGTTCGATGATTTTGCGGTCCAGCAATTCCCATCCCAACGTTTTTGCCACCAAGCGTCCAATTTCGGTTCCGCCGCTGCCGCATTCTCTTGCGATGGTCACAACGTTGAACATAGATAGGCCCCTCTCTATATCTGATCCAGATCTGGCGATCAACGTTGCCAAAAGTCGAGCAGTTTACACCAGAATCAGTTTCGGCGCGCAAATGCAGAAACGCGCGTTTCTGCGCTCAGACTGTTACGGGTTTGTTTCAGTGTTTATGCGGACTTGTGCGATCGGAGCGCAACGAGCGAACTTCGGTAACGTATGAAGGCTCGGGATGCGCGCTTGTGCTCTCTTCTTGTTACCGCAACTTTCGCAAGAGTCTCGCCGCTAGCAAACCTCTCTTATCTCTTGCAAATGTTAGCTTCAGAGTACTTCACACACCATGATGCAAAAAACAGCGTGTTCACTCACGTTTCCATAACCTCGCAGCGTAGGCTTTACGCACCTCATCTCCTATGAAGCCATCCAGCCCGCTTCCGCTTTTTGCGAGATCTTTCATCATCTCAATATTGTCTGGGCCGGTCGTTCCGTAGTCGTAAAGGTAAGTCGCTCCATTGTTGAATTTCAACTTGATGAAGTCGGGTCCAATTTCGTATGCCGAAACTATGGGCTCTCCCTCGAAGTTGTCGTAATTCTTGTACGGTTCCACCCTGAGCTCTCCTTTTGTGGGTAGGCTGCGAACCCTCGTTTGGTTTTACGCTAACTGCATTGAGTCCCTTTCGATGCGTCAAAACGAGAACCGTTCACGGATTTGACCATATTAGAAAAACTGTATTCCAACAGTGGCCTCTCCAAATTCTGCACACATCTGACGTAATTTAACCAAACCGCCGCAGCAGAGGTAAAGAAGAAACGTCGCAGCGTTTCCTAAGCTAAAACTCTCCCTCTGCTCTGTCAGCGAGCAAAGTTTACCGGCGTCAAGGTAGTTCAGGCCGCTTGTGCAACCCGCGCTCGTCGTAATCGCGCCTCCAATTTGGCGAAAATTGTTCTAGCCATGATGCGACGACAGTCCTTCGAGTTGCGTTGAAAACCTTAACAGGGAGGTCTAGTGCCGGTTCGAGGTCTAATGGATCGATTTTTCCGTCGTTGCCTGCTCGCCTCGGGTACGCATTGCTGGTTCTTTCAGCAGTTTCACTTTCGGAGACAGAAATAAGAGCGGTTTCCAATAACTGGTAAAATGGAGCAGTGTTTCCCCATCTATTCCATATCGGCTCGTTTGCACTGCCTACTTACGGTTTTATGGCCGCGCTGGGCATGGTCTTCGGTCTAACAGCAGTTTTCAGGCTTGCGCGCTTTCGCGGACTTGATCCCGAGAAGATGTGGAACCTTGGCGGCACCGCCGCTTTTAGCGGAATAATCGGTTCCAAGTTGCTGATGCTTCTGGTGGACTGGCGCGAATACCTGGCAGAGCCGCGCCTTATTTTCAGCACTGCCACGCTACAGTCCGGCGGCGTTTTCTCCGGCGGGCTGCTGCTGGCAATCGTTTGCACCTGGTGGTACATGCGGCGCGAGAAGATTCCGTTTCTCACGGCTTCCGACGTGTTTGCGCCGGGAGTCGCACTGGGACACGCCCTTGGGCGAATCGGCTGTCTTGCAGCGGGCTGCTGCTATGGCCGCGAAACCCATGTTCCATGGGCAGTTACGTTCCACAATTCCTGGGCTGGCGAGTTCTCGGGCACTCCCTTGAACAGGCCGTTGCATCCTACTCAACTCTATGAGTTTGTGGCCGAGCTGATTAACTTTGCCTTCCTGTACTGGCTCTGCAAACGCAAAAAATTCGAGGGTCAAATCATTGCCCTGTTCATGATCGTGTACGGGATTGAGCGCTATGTGTTTGAGTTCTTCCGGGGCGATCCAGGGCGCGGCGAAGTGTTGGGGGGGATTATGAGCGGGACGCAGTTAATCGCCCTCGGCCTTGTAGTGAGCGGCTTCATTATTTACCTTCGCAAAACGCCGCTGCGCTCCTTTGGAACTACCGCGTCGCCGAAGCGTGAAACGCCGACGGCTTTACAGGCTTAACCGAGCCAATACTCGAAGCGCCCCGAGTATCGGCTGCCTCGACCTGCTATCCTCAATACGATGTCACGCAAAGTACCTATCTTTGATTCCGAAGAACTGACGGAAGTTCCTGAGCCAGACATGTCCGAGGCTCTCCCTGTTTTTAATGCCTCGGAGGAGGATGCCGGTCTGCGCCTGGACCACTATCTCGTGGCCCGCCTCCCAAACGTGAGCCGCGTGCGCGTACAGCAACTTGTAGAGCAGGGCAAAGTGCTGGTGAATGCGCGTCCGGCCAAGGCATCGCTGAAGCTAAAAGGGACCGAGCAGATTGAGATTACCGGGACGGTCGAAGCTGCTCCACTGAAGGCAGTTGCAGAGGACATTCCTCTTACCGTGGTCTTCGAGGACAAAGATCTTGCGGTGGTAAACAAGCCTGCGGGGATGATCGTCCATGCAAGCGCGGGAAGTCCCGATGACGCCCGCAATAAGGGAACCTTGGTGAATGCGCTGCTGTTTCGCTTTAACAAGCTCAGCGGCCTTGGAGGCGAGCTTCGTCCCGGCATCGTGCATCGCCTGGACAAAGACACCAGCGGTCTCATTGTGGTGGCAAAGAACGATGTTGCGCATCGTAAACTTGTCGAGCAATTTTCGTCCCGGCAGGTCCATAAGACGTATATTGCCCTGGTTCATAACTGGCCTAAGACAGACCAGGGAACTGTGAACGAATCGATCGGGCGCGATCCGCGCAACCGCACACGTATGAGCACGGCAGGCATTGATGCGCGAACAGCCGTTTCGCATTACAAAGTGATCGAGCGCCTGCTTACTCCTTATGGACGATTCGCGCTGATCGAAGTGCGAATTGAAACCGGGCGTACGCATCAGATTCGCGTGCATATGGGTTCCATTGGGCACCCCATTGTCGGCGACACCCTGTACGGCGCGCCGCAGATTCTGCTATCGAACACCTTGTCTCGCGAACGGCATGGAAACGCCATCAGCTCACGCTCAGAAGCAAAGAGGGCGCGTGTACGTGGCGAGAGCGCGGCCACACTTTCGCTGTCGCGCAATTTCCTTCATGCCGCACGCTTGAATTTCAACCATCCAAAGAGCGCGCGTGTCGTGGAGTTCGAAGCTCCGCTGCCAGAGGAGCTTCAAGCATTCCTGGAGAAGCTTCGCCACAGCGCCGAATCGCTTGCCTGAGGGGTACGCCCTAATTTCGGCTCACCAGCATTGGGAGGGGTTAACCGGCCCGGCGCGGAGCAGGTATACACTTATCTTATGATCAAGCTGGCCACTATCCTCTTCGCCGCCTTGGTACTGCCCCCCGTGGCTTCAGCACAGTACTTGCAAGCCCCCCCTGCTGCCCAGCCGCTTGCCAGTACTCTTCCCGGTACCGCACCAGAGCCGCCAAAATCTGATGAGAAAGACGAGTTTCACATCGGAGTGGATGTTGATCTCGTTGATGTGATCTTTACGGCTACCGACAAGCACGGCCGCTTCATCAAAGGTCTGAAGCAGGGGGACGTTCGGCTGCTCGACGAAGGCAGGCCGCCGCTCCGCATCGAGGCATTCGAAAGCGAAACCGGATTACCACTGCGGGTCGGATTGCTGGTCGATTCCAGCAATTCCATTCGCGAACGCTTCCGCTTTGAGCAGGAGGCAGCAATCGAATTTCTGCAACAGGTAGTGCGTCCGAAATCGGACAGGGCTTTTGTGTTCGGCTTCGACTCGCTCTACGACCTGACACAGGATTACACCGACAACACTGAGGCGCTGGCGCGGGGAGTGCGCGTGCTGCGCCCCGGCGGCGGTACCGCACTGCATGATGCAGTTTACGCGGCCTCCGAAAAACTGCTGAAAGCGCCGATTCACGGTCCGGCTCGCCGCGCAATCATTCTGCTCAGCGACGGGGACGACAACCAGAGCCGCCACAGCCGGGAGGAAGCCATCGCGGCCGCACTCCGAGCCGAGGTCATCATCTACGCCATTAGTACCAACACCACGGAATCGAATAAGAAGGGCGACAAGGTCCTGATGCGCTACGCCGAAGCCACTGGCGGGAGGGTATTCTTCCCTCACCGCATTGAAGAGGTTTCCCATGCTTTTTCAGGAATTCAGGAGGAACTGCGGAGCCAGTATGTGATCGCATACAAGCCGCAGAACTTCGATCCGAACGGCCGCTATCGTGCGATCTCAATTGATGCCCCCGGAAGGTCGAACGTGAAACTCCGGGCTCGGAAGGGATACTACTCCCCGAAGGTGAAGTAAGCCGGAGCTGATACCGCCGATTTACTCCTTAGGAGCGTAATAGCCCTTGCGTGCTTGTATTTTGTAATCCGGGTTGACGGTCTTTGCCTCTATCTTGCGATACTTCCCGTCTGCAACAACATTGGTTGGGACGTAGCCAACCAGATACTGACTGCGCAGCTCCTCGCCGATCTGATCGAAAGCCTTGCGTAGTTTCTTGGGGTCATTGCCGACGTCGATGACGTGGCCGCCGGTTTGGTCGGCTAGTTTGCGCATCTCGGCTTCACCGGGCATAAAGTTGGCGCGGTCGGCAATCATGATGACGTAGACGATCACTTCGGCTTTCTGGGCGGCGGCTATCGCCTCGGCCAGGGTTTCATCGCTGCCCTGGTCTCCTCCATCGGTCAGCATAATCAGTGCTTTGCGTCCGGACTCCGTGTGCAGCTTCTCGTTCGACGCAAGGTACACGGCGTCATAGAGCAGCGTTCCTTTGGGGCGCAAAACAGGAATTGTGCCCTGTCCGGCACCGGCGATGCCGCCTGCGCCGCCACCGCCTCCGTCGTTGATCCGGGTTTTCTCCATTGCACGCCGGAGCAGTGCGGTATCGGTTGTGTAGTCCTGTAACAGATCCACGGTGATATCAAAGCTGATCACGAAGGCCAAATCCTTCGGAGTGAGCACATCGCGGAGAAAGGCGGCGCCGACCTCCTTTTCCATAGGCAGCACATTGGTTTGGCTGCCGCTGGTGTCGATCAACATGCCAAGGGTGAGAGGCTGGTTGGACTCGGCAGCGAAATACTTTATCGTTTGCGGTTTACCGTCTTCGGAAACCCGGAAATCTTCTTTTTTCAGATTCGGAATCAGCGTACCGTGCTTGTCCTTAACGGTGCAGTAGAGGTTCACCACCTGCACGTTCACCTTTAGAGTGGCGATGGAGTTGTCCTTCTCTGCTGTTTTGTCCCGGAGGGTTGGTTCCTCAGGCAGGGAATAGTCATTGCCTTCGGGAGCATTCGATGCCTTTAGCGGTGCTTTGAGAGCACGCTGCGCCTGAGAAGCGGTCGGCAACATTAAACAGAAGATAACTATCGAAATCGCTGGTATTGCTATCCGCCTCAGGTACTTCAGCATAGGTTCTCGACTTTCCGCCCGCAGTCTAATATGTACTTTAGACCTGCGACACTATAGGATTTAGTTGCGAATAAGAGCGTTTCTGCAGTATTCAAAATTTGTTAGGCATGCGGATTCGGAATACCGAAATCGGTAGATGTCATCGCGGAGGGTTCCCAGTGCTGCGCCCACAGCGTTTTGCAAGTGTGTTTCTGATTATTTTCTCGTTGTCCCTGATTAGCTTTGCGCAGCAGACGTTTCCGGAGGCTCCTCAGCCCCAGTCTGCTCCACCGCAATCTCTGCCGGATGCACCGACGCCTAATCGCCAGCTTTCCGGGCAAACTGCTGGTGCTGCATCGGCAGAGGCCAGTTCCGCCGATACGGCTGCGGAAACGGCTGCTCAGAATCAACAACGGACACGTGCCCCCAAAGCCGTGGGCCGTATTGTACCTTCCAACCGGGCGGCCAATACCCCCAGTAGCGGTTACGACGAAGCGAGCGGCATTATTCGGGTAAACGTCAATGCGGTTCCAGTGCCGGTTACGGTCAAGGACGCCACCGGGCATCTTTTCCCAGGGCTCAGAGTAGAGAATTTCTCCGTTTATGAAGACGGCGTAAAGCAGCGGATCAGCTTTTTCACCAGCGATCCTTTTCCAGTTTCGGCTGCAATCATTGTGGACGTGGGAATGCCAGAGGTTGCACTGCGCAAGCTTAAGGAAACGTTCTCTGCGCTGGTCGGTTCGTTCAGTCAATTTGACGAAATCTCGTTTTACACATTCGGTAACACTGTGAGGCAGCAGCAGGACTTCCTGGCGGCGTTAGGCGACACCACAACCCGGACGCTGGCAAAAATTGAGCACATGGAAGGTCGCGGCTCGGGGCCAGCTGCTTACAATCCCATGACGGTAGGACCGACGGTCAACGGACGCGCTTTCGATCCGGGAATTCAACCCAATATCGAAACTGCGCCGCCTAAAGCTGCGGAGCCTTCGCGCGTGCTCAATGACGCCGTCCTGCGTGCCGCAGTGGATCTGGGACGCCGCGAGAAAGCACGCCGCCGTGTGATATTTGTCATCTCTGATGGCCGCGAGTATGGATCCCGCGCCAGTTACAAGGACGCTTTAAGGGTCCTGCTCACTAACAACGTGACGCTATATGGCGTAGAGAACGATGCTGCAGCCGTTCCAGGCTACAACCGGCTGACTAAGATTCACTTGCCGCACCAGGGCTACGGCAATCTTCTTCCCAAGTACGCGTCTGCCACTGGCGGTGAAATCTTTACCGAGTTCACCTCGCAGGCCTTGGAGACCGCTTACGGAAGCGCGATGGAGGAAGCGAGAAGCCAGTACACACTGGTGTATAACTCGCCGGCAACGACTTCCAGCACATACCGCAAGATCGAGGTTCGCGTCAGCGGATATGGTTCGAGCCTGAAGGTGTATGCTCGTGATGGTTATTATCCGGCACCACAGAAGTAAGTTTCTGAATACAAAGCGGATGCGGCTGGTGATACATACTTTCGTAATCCGCGAGTTACAAGCCAGTTAGAACGTATTAACCACCGAAGGCAAGCCGGTATGGTATAACCATTTATCTGCTCCGTCCGGCGGTTTTGGCGAGCAGGAATCGGAAATTCCGCGCAGTCTTGTTTTCCGAGAAGAATGCGACCGATGGCGGCGCCGATGACTTTAGACGCCGCTTCAGGGCTTCAGACGAGGAATCATTGAGCTTTATCAATTTCGCCGCGCGCGAGATTAACTGTAAGATCGTCTACTACGGTCCCGGACTCGGCGGGAAGACCACGAATTTACAGCACATCTTTGACAAGACAGGCGAACAGCAAAAGGGCAAGATGATCTCGTTGGCAACCGAGACGGATCGCACGCTCTTTTTCGATTTTCTTCCGCTTGATCTCGGCACAATCCGCGGCTTTAAAACTCGTTTTCACCTCTACACCGTCCCCGGACAGGTGTTCTATGACGCCTCGCGAAAGCTCATCCTGCGCGGGGTGGATGGCGTGGTATTTGTGGCCGACTCACAGGTCGAACGCTCCGATGCAAACATCGAGGCGCTGGATAATCTGGTCAGTAACCTGAAAGAGCACGGGTACGACTTCGAGACAATCCCCTACGTACTGCAACTGAACAAGCGCGACCTTCCCAACCTGCTCTCGGTCGACGAAATGAAGAAACAACTCCGGCGCCGCGAGGAACCTGTATACGAGTCCATTGCGTCGCAGGGAGTGGGCGTATTCGAAACTCTGAAAGAAATTGCCCGGCAGGTTCTTGTTGAGTTGAAGAAGTCCTGACCCGTATTCCCCGTTCTTAGCCCGCAAGGTTTTCGTAAACGCTGTTTTCCGGTCTCGCTGCTGGCGCGCTGTCCGCTAAGCGGATTGTTGAGCTGTTCGCGCCAACGAATCTTTCTGGAGGCGCACCAAACACTTTGTGTGCTATGGTGCACGCCACAAAAAGGAACGGAGCAGGCGCGAAAATGGAAATGCGAACAGAACGCGACAGCATGGGGGAGATTAAGGTTCCCGCCGACAAGCTTTGGGGAGCGCAAACTCAGAGATCGATCGAGTACTTCAGTATAGGCAGAGACGTTATTCCCCCTGAAATGATCACGGCCTATGCCGTTCTGAAGAAAGCTTCGGCAATCGCAAATCACAAAGGCAAGCGGCTAGCTGACGAACAATACAACTTAATTGTGCAGGTTTGCGATGAGATTCTCGATGGGCGGCATCGGGAGATGTTTCCACTCCATGTGTGGATGACAGGCAGCGGCACGCAGTTCAACATGAACGTGAACGAAGTAATCTCCAACCGCTGCTCCCAGCTGGCGGGCACGACCTTGGGAAGTAAACTCCCCGTGCATCCCAACGACCACGTCAATATGTCGCAGTCGACTAATGACTCTTTTCCGTCGGCCATGTACATCGCCTCGGCATGGCGGGTGAAGCAGGCTTTGATTCCGGCGCTCCAGGCGCTGCACGACGCGATTGCCGAAAAAGCCGAGCAATGGAAGGACATTATCAAGATCGGGCGCACGCATATGCAGGATGCGACCCCACTGACGCTCGGGCAGGAGTGGTCAGGATATGCAGGTATGCTGGCCGATGACTTGGAACGCATCGAAGACGCACTGAAGGGCGTGTATCAACTCTCGCTCGGCGGTACGGCGGTGGGTACGGGGATTAATGCTGCTGAGGGCTTTGCCGAGGACGCGGCAGAAGAGATCGCGCGGATGACCGGACTGCCCTTTGTGAGTGCGCTTAACAAATTCACGGTGCAGGGCTCGCACGACGCGCTGGTGCAACTCTCCGGCACGCTACGCACCACGGCCGTGTCTCTTTACAAAATTGCAAACGACATCCGCCTGATGTCCTGTGGCCCGCGCGCCGGGTTCGCGGAGCTGACGATTCCGGAAAACGAACCCGGTTCATCGATAATGCCGGGGAAGGTGAATCCGACACAAGTTGAGGCGCTGACGATGATCGCAGTCCAGGTAATGGCAAACGATGTCGCAGTGGGCTTCGGAGGAGCGGGCGGATACCTTGAGATGAATGTCTACAAGCCGCTGATGATTTACAACATCATCCACTCAATCACGATCCTGACTGACGGTTGTACGAACTTTCGCAAATTCCTGGTGGAAGGGACCAAACCGAACTTGCGAAAACTGAAGGAGAGCGTAGAGCGTTCGCTCATGCTGGTCACGGCTCTGGCCCCCGTGATCGGTTATGACAAGGCCGCCGCCATCGCCCATCATGCAATGGAGAAGGATCTGACGCTGAAGGCCGCCGCGCTCGACTTGGGATACGTCAGCGCAGAGGAGTTTGACCGCGTTGTCGATCCTGCCGCGATGGTCCGCCCCGGCTTGGCCAGTCACGATTAGCATTGGAGATGAATTGTCGGGGTAGCCGTGCCGGGGTATTATGACCCGTGATGAAAAACGCCGACACGCGCAAACTGCTTGACGCGCTTTCGCAAAATTGGCAAGCGGAAATGCGCGGCTTCCATGCCTATAACGCGTTTGCTGAGCGCGATTCAGATCCGATTAGAAAACATATCCTGCGCAATCTGGCCGATGATGAGGCACGCCACGCAGCAATGTGGGCGAAGCGTATTCACGAGCTGGGTGGCACGTTGCCGCACGATGATGGCAAAGTGGACAATCTGGTAAACCGCCTAAGCGCTTCCGCAACGGCATTGCGCCGACTAGAGATCGACGAAAGTCGCGACATTGCGCGCTATGGAAAGCAGATAGAAGAGCTTGGCGACGAGCCAAGCATCGCCATTCTGAATCAGGTAATCGAAGACGAGCAGGAGCATTACCGGGAACTTGGCAGTCTGATCCGCAATCACTACCCCGCATCGGCTGTTGCAGAAATGACGGCCGATCCCAAGTCTGTGATCGCTGAGTTGCTTGCCAAACGCTCGAACGCCGGCAAACAGGCCGCCGGGTGGATTGGCGACGCAATTTATGGCGTAAACGACGGTCTCGGCGCGATCTTCGGAATCGTCTCCGGCGTTTCCGGCGCAACGCTGGGAAACCAGAAGTACGTATTGTTTGCGGGAATTGCCGGCATGGTCGCAAGCGCCCTGTCCATGGGCTCCGGTGCGTACCTTGCAGCCAAGAGCGAAGGCGAAATTTACGAAGCAGAACTTGCCCGTGAACGTGAAGCTATCCGGGCGAATAATCTTGAAGCTCGTGAACTGCTTTCGCTTTACTACCAGGTAAAGGGACTGCCACAGGAAGATTCCGACCGCGTCGTAGAGCACATTGCAAAAGATCCCGAGCAGATGTTGCGAGCGCTGGCCTCCGAGCGCCTGAACCTGACCGAAGAGGCTTTGAGCAATCCCGTGACCTCCGCGCTATCAGGCGCACTGTCGACGGCCGTGGGAGCCTTGTTGCCAATCATTCCATTCTTCTTTCTCAGTGGTTATCCGGCGGTAATTGTCTCGGCTGTTGTCTCGCTCATAGCGCATTTTGCCGTAGGCGCGGCTAAGTCGCTGATCACGGTACGCTCATGGTGGACCAGCGGTTTTGAAATGACTGCAATCGGCGCCGTGGAAGGCTTGGTTACCTATGTCATTGGTATAGGACTGGGCAAGCTGGGCAGCTAGCAAGATGCGACATCAACAACGCCACAGCACCGCGGACACGACTATTCTTTTTGTTAGAGCGCTTCCTGGAGGCGGTGTATCTACGAGAGAATCTGGAATTAGACAAATCCTGAGCGCCAATTTTTTGCGTGTTCCTGCTGCTCTGCTATAATTCTTTCAGCGAACTGAATTGTGCGCTTTTCTGAAAGTCGGGGAGTGGCTCAGCCTGGTAGAGCACCTGGTTCGGGACCAGGGGGTCGGAGGTTCAAATCCTCTCTCCCCGACCAATTAAATCAACAACTTACATCGGTTTCTGGTCTGGGTTGCCACCTTGGGGTTCCCAAAAGGGTTCCCAATCTCCATCGCTCCCGTCTGTGTGGAGGCGTTTCGGCGAAGTGACAGTGTTTGTTTCTTCCTCCTTCGCTTCCGGCTCAGTGAAGACCGCTTCGACGACGCGCGTCACAGCGTCCACTCGTTCTTCCCACCACGACTTCGAGTAAACGTCGAGCGTAATGGAGCCCGTGCTACCCGCGTGCCCCATGTTGTCGCGTGCGACTTCGAGCCGTCCTCCCATGCGGCGCATCAGGCTTGCGTGCATCGTACGGAAACTGCGGAAGTCGATCCTGTCCGGCAGCTCCAGCTTCTCCGCCGCCTTCTTGAGATGGCGACGAAGCAGGTTGTGCCGGTCGAGCGGCTTGCCCACTGAATTCGCGAACACAAGATCGTTGGGTTTACGGAACTTCTTGTTGCGTTCCCACATAGCCTGAAGTGCTCTGAGAATTACACCGTGCCGATCAAGCGGAACTTCTCGCTGGCCGGCTTCGGTCTTCACATCGTCGAACTCGTCATCGTACACACGTTCGTCGATGATGATGCGACCAGGCAGAATATCTTTCCACCGCAATGCGAGGACCTCCCCGACACGCATCGATGCGAACACCATCAGGATGAGGAGCGAACGCGTCGGCTCCGCCACGGTCTGGATTACCTTGCGGATGAAGATCAGCGGAAGCACAATCGGGGGTTTTACAGAGTGCTTACGCGGAAGCTTCACCCCCTTTGCTGGGTTCCTGGTCATCATCTCCCACGCAATCGCCTGATTGAGCGCCGCCCGCAAGGTGCCATGAATCAGCTTGACCGTTTTTGGCGAGAGTCGCGGTGACAGCGAGTTGAAGTAGGCCTGCAACTCAACCGTACTCAACCTGTGCAGCCTGCTGTTGCCAAAAACCGGGAGCAGGTGCCGTTGGAAGTTCTCCTCGTACTGCTTGCGCGTGGAGTTCTTGAGATGCGGCCACGTCAACTCGCGACATTTCTCGTACACAGCTCGCACGGTTTCCTCCTGTGTCGGAAAAGATCAGGTTCATTGTTTCGGGCGTTGACGTTTTGCATGTACTGGTCGGCTTCACGCTGCGCTTCCTTTTGCGTCGGCACCGCGCTTTTCGACCATGTTTTGGTACGCCTCCGACGCGAACCTCCATCGGAGTAGTCCCAATAAAACAATTTCCACTTGGTCCCAAGGTCTTGCACTTGGGGCCGCTGATAACGTTCATGCACCACGGTCCTCCTCCCGTGGCACTTCAATCGCGGTTTCCTTTTAGCATCGAAGGTGATCACTGCGCAACCCCCGAGCCAGAGAGGAAGTGCCGGATCACGTTGGGGCGAAAGCGCACATAACGTCCGAGGCGCAGCACACCTGGGAGCTCATTCGCGTTGGTGTACACCCAAGATGTCGGCACCTTCAAAAGTGCGGCGACCTGTTCCGCTTCGAGCAGACGGTCCAGGCTGCCAAGCCATTGTTCAATCATGGTGCTGCGGAAACGGTAATAAGAGCCGAGGCGCTCAATGCCGGGGATCTCGGTCGCATGGGCTCGGACCCATTCGAGCGTCACTACCAGAAGGTCAGCAACTTCTTTGTCGGACAGAAAAGACGGAAATGCCGAGATCGATATCTCGGAATGTTGGAGTTGGTTTTGCGTCAAACACTGCCTCCGTTATGAGGTGGCCGGGTTCGCCCGGCGCTCATAAGGCGCCTGCACGGAAG
>PJLO01000077.1 GCA_003010405.1 Acidobacteriota bacterium
TTCCGGCGGACTACTTTTACTCCGCCGCAGAACGCCGCTCCCGCGGCGTACTGTGACCTATTTTTGCTCCGGCGCTTACAACGGATTCAAATCCTGAGTCAGCGTAAGCAGTACAGACAAGCTGACGTCAGAGTGAGAGCGCAACCATTCTGCCGCCGCTGAGGTGTGCTCCTTGAGTTCTTCGTGCCAATCGATTGGAAGACCGACCTGATGTTGATGTGAAATATTTAATGCAGCGTGAATCGCCGATGCTCCCATGATGCGCAGGAACGCTCGGGCAACTTGAGGAACCTGCTCAATAATAGCTGCATATATCACGCCCTCCCAGTCCGCTTGCGTCAAATGGCCGCTGGAAATGAGATCGAGCAACTGGTGCTCACGCCCACGGAGAAGGTTCCATAGCTCGTGGAATTGAGCTAGCTTTGGGTTTCGACTGAGCAGAAGCATATCAATGCAGAAGGAATTGATGCAGCCGTCTTGAGTTGTTCAGGTGAAAGGCTAGAAGCGATGGTTTGAACGAGCTTCTCCCCAAAAGAATTGATATTGGGAGCCGACGCGATAGCCTGCAACGTGTCAGCCAATGCAAAGTCTGTAGCGAACCTTTCAATGTCCGGAGATTCCATCAATCTCTTGGGATAACTCGAATCACGCTGGCTGGTGATCAAAACGGTGACCCTGTTTGAAAGAGGGAGGTCGTAGTAGTAGGTTTTGCCGGGCAAAGCTGCCGCTAATTTTAATCTTGCCCCCTCGGCCTGCGACGGGAAGAGTGTCAGCAAAGTGTTCCAGCAGTCTTCAAAGCTAGCCGAGTGTTCGGAAGAAAGCTGAAACGCTTCAATTAATTTCTTGAACGAGCTACGCTTGGGAGCTACATCTGCTCCATATTCCCAAATAAATTGTTGCAGAGCGAAGTCCCGACCATAAAAGTCGTTCAAAAGGATATTAAGCCATGATCGCGAGTGTGGCTCTTCAACAGAGTTCTCACTATCGACTAGAACCGAGTCTCTTACTTCCCGCTGTATTCGAGCGATACCCTTAAACGGAACCACCTGCAAGTCAAACGGTTTACCGTCAACCGTACGATTTTCGATTGCTCCAGTGCAGAAGCGGAATGTTCGACGAACTCTTGGCCATTGTTGGCTCCAAATTCGAAGCACCAGAGACTCGAACTGCCGTGAATCAACCGCCGGAAGAAGCACAGGCAGCTCCGCTGTATCGTAAAGTGCCTTTAGCACACTGCTTACGATGGGGAACGGAGGCTTCACAACGTCGAGATCGGGAGCTTCCCTCGATACTTCGACCGTGACTCGCTCCTTGTATTCAATCCACGATTTCGGGTCTGCTATGGGCCTTTTGAAGCAACTAAGCAATGTTCCGAAATTGTCTATTTGCGCCATGTCTGCGAAACGCACGAGAAGAGTGTGAGTCCAAACACAGCCGGGCCGCTGCATTTCGGGTGCGTACCAAGTCTTCGCGAAAGCATAGCTTGCAATTTCGGGCAATGGATAACCCGTTAGATACTCATCGAAGCCGGAGACAACCTGCGGTCCAGAAAGGTCGCTTAAAACAAAGAGCGTTGATTCTGCGCCATGTGGCAAATTCTCCGAGCCAGCAAGCAAAGAATGGCCATCTTGGTAGCCGTGCAAGGTTTGTCCTAGCCGTATCATCTGCATCATTCCACTGCCCACAAAACAGGTGCTGTAATGTCACTCGACCTTCGGTCGCCTTGCATTACAGAGATTCTTTCGGATGGCTTAATGTAATCACGCAGCATTTCTGCGTGATTCCCGTAGTCTCTTCCCTGTGCGCTCACGCCGAAGACACAAAAAGGACGCGTTTTGTTATGTGCGTTCAAGAACTGCCAGACAAGTGGTGCATGTTTTTCAATCCAATTGTCTGGCTGTAGATTCTCGTTTTCGGCTAGGTCCCATGCTGAGACGACTATGACAATCTTTAGCGGACGACTGCCTTTCGCCTGAACCACGAGTTGAAGCAGATCGAGAATTTTCGACTGTGCTGCAGCACGACTGGCCTCCCAATGAACCGCTTGCTCTGGCATGCCCGATGGAGGTTCGACCCCTGCAACATTAATTCCATCGGCAATGCTGACCAGCTCCTCGACAACATTATCAATCCGCACTGGTGAAACCAACGAATTCGGATGCACGAAGAACATCAGCGCGTCGCTTCTATTTACTAACCCTTCGAACGACGCTGCCCACTTACGATTCTCGAAAATACGTTGAAACGCTTCGCCAGAGGTATCGGGAAGTGTAACCTGAAATCTTCGTGCCCCGTCAGATGTTCGTAAATTCATCGTTACGCTACGTTCTTTGCCTTGAATCGTGCGCTGCACCGCGACGCATTCTCTCCACCGCTTTGCAATTTCGTTAAGGTGGTCCCGCGATGGCTGGAGGTATTCCATCTGAAGTATCGCATCAACCTCTTTAGACGAGACGGTATGCCACAAAGCGGCAATGAAAGTCGTTTTCCCGGCCTCTGGCAAGCCCATTACGAGAATGTCACGCGTGGTGGTTGTCATTTTCTTTTTGCCCTAATCTCCGCCACAAATAGAGGTCGGCTTCGCGTCCATTGAGGGGCGGTGGTGAGTCCGGTCTCAAACCGATTTTGCCATTGTCAGCGGTAGGTGTTACCCAATCGATCAGAACCTTTTCAACGCCGTATCCATAATCCAATGAGGACCCAATCTTGGGACGCGATGATATTTGCCAAATCTGGAAGTCTCGGAAATGATGGGCCCCAAATTTGGCGAACTCGGATTTGACGTATTCCACAAACTCATTGGTATTCTTGTCGATCTCACCGGGGATCAACAGGTCGTACTTGCTGATTAGAACCATCACCGGACAATCCGGCGAAAGCACTTGCGCCTGAAGTAGTGACTCTAAAATCAGCACACCATGTCGGAACGCATCATGCCGTTTCTCTTTCGATTTCAGTCGCTCTCCATCTAGGGAAGCTCTGATTAACTTCTCTGCATTCCACAGGGCCAGTGTGTAAAGTTAATCC
>PJLO01000078.1 GCA_003010405.1 Acidobacteriota bacterium
TTCCGGCGGACTACTTTTACTCCGCCGCAGAACGCCGCTCCCGCGGCGTACTGTGACCTATTTTTGCTCCGGCGCTTACAGATGCGCCGAGCTTCGAACAGGTTCTGGAACCCAGCTGATGTGCAGGCATTCCTCGCGTAGCTTGCCGTTGAAGCTCTCCACGTAGCCGTTCTGCGTGGGCTTTCCCGGCCTGGTGTGTACAAGGTTGATTTTGCGTTCCAGATTCCAAGCCAGGAAGTGTCGACTGGTCAGTTCCGGGCCGTTATCACAGCGGATCGATTGCGGCAGACCACGCTCGGCGATGATCCCGTCGAGCGCGCGTGTAGGCATCGATCACGTTCAGTACACGGATCGGCCCGAGGCCGTTACGTCGTGAACGAAATCGAGCGCCACTCTTGGCGACGATAGTCGAAGCGCGGCTTCTCGCGTGCCAGCTCGATTAGACGCCCGCGCAGGCCATCGTCGTTCTGCCGTGGTTGATAGCGTTAGCTCGACACGGGAACCAACAACAAACGGCAAGCGCGGCGCTCGGCGAAGGGAAACTTCTGACGAATGTGCTCGACAGAGGCCTTCATCGCTGTGAGCTCCAACCGTTTTTTTCGCGGGCGGGACAGGAGAATAGTTATGAGAATTTTAGTGCTGGGCGGTGCTGGATTTCTTGGCTCGCATGTTTGTGACGCTTTGCTTGGAGATGGTCACACGGTAGTGGCGGTCGACAATCTGCTGACCGGGCGGGTCAGCAATTTGAAACACTTAGAATCGGATCCCCGCTTCAGTTTGGAAGTTCACGATATTTGTAAACCGTTCGACTATGGGAAGGTCGATTACGTGTTCGATTTTGCTTCTCCGGCCAGCCCCGTTGATTACATGACACACGCGGTGGAGACCCTGAAGGTTGGGTCGGCGGGTGTTTTCAATGGGCTCGACGTAGCCTGGAAGTATAATGCGAGATTTCTGATTTCTTCCACCTCGGAGTGTTACGGCGACCCGTTGGAACATCCGCAACGGGAATGCTATTGGGGAAACGTGAACCCTATTGGGCCCCGCTCGGTGTACGACGAGGCGAAGCGCTTCGGTGAGGCAGCCACCATGGCATATTACCGCTACAAAAAAGTAGACACGCACATCGTGCGCATCTTTAATACCTACGGACCACGGCTGCAATTGAATGATGGTCGCGTGATTTCAAATTTCATGAAGCAGGCGCTACGCGGTGATGATCTGACGGTTTACGGCGACGGCTCGCAGACGCGGAGCTTTTGCTATGTATCTGATGAGATCGATGGCATCCTGAGGCTAGCGCACTCGGAGGAGCACCTGCCGACGAATATTGGTAATCCAAGCGAGTTCACAATCCTCGAGTGTGCCCGGTTGGTGTTGAATGTCACAGGATCCAAGAGCCGGATTGCGTTTGCGGCACTGCCAGAGGATGATCCGAAACAGCGGTGTCCAGACATCTCGAAGGCCCGGCAATTGTTAGGTTGGGAGCCGAAGATCAATCTGGAAACTGGTCTGAGTCTCTCGATGGACTACTTTCGCGAATGTCTGGCGTCGGAACAGATGGTTAGCAATGCTTGTCATCCTCACTAGCCTGATAATCCATGAAGATAGAAGACGCGAGGTGGCGGCGACGGTCTTAGTTCACAGTCGCTATGAACGCAAGTTGGCTGATCCACCCTGGAATGGCGTTCCGGTTCAGGTTATCCTTCACACTCGGCGGTTTTTCTGTAGTACGGCTGGCTGCAGCCAGCGAGTCTTTACCAGCGTCTGCCTCATACGGTCGCTCCTTATGCCCTCAGGACAAAGCGGTTGAGCCAAGCCGTTGGAGTGGTTCACGCTGGCGCTCGGCGGCGAAGCCGGAGCTCGACTCGCCCGACGAGTCTGCGTGCTGACCGCGATACGTTGATTTGGCAGTTGCACCATTGGAGATTGGTCACTTCAGCCGCGCCGCGAATGCAGGGCATCGATGACTGGGCTTGGCGTAAAGGCCAACGATACGGGACGATCCTTTGCGATCTCGAACGTCGTAAGGTTATTGATCTTCTTCCGGATCGAATCGCAGACAGCGTGAAGGCGTGGCTAACTAATTACAGGTGAGCATGCGAATCAATAATCATAAAGTCAATTCACCCCTCGGCCTGGTTGTGAAACATCATCCGCCCTTTGGCTGCAGGAGCAGAGACGAAACCGTACTGGTAGTCGACGATGACGAGCAGGTACGTGAGATGATAAAGGTTCTTTTGCAGAATGAAGGACTCAGTGTCATCACGGCTGCTGATGGCAAAGATTGTCTTCATGCCGCTTCTTTTCCTGATTTGATACTCCTTGATGTACGCTTGCCGTCTATGGATGGCTTCGAGGTCTGCCGCCGCATTAAAGCAATGCCGGATTCGCAATTCACGCCCGTGATCTTGATCACCGGTCTTTCGGCGGTAGAGGACCGTATTCGTGGCATTAAGGCTGGAGCTGACGATTTCCTAACGAAACCCATCGACCCTCATCAATTAACGGCAAGAGTCAAATCACTTCTGGCACTCAAAAGCCAAATCGATGAACTCGAACGCGCAGAAGCGGTGCTTCTTTCGCTGGCACGCACTATTGAGGCGAAAGATCCTTATACACAAGGCCATTGCGAAAGACTTGCGATGATGTCCACCAAGTTAGGGCAGCGGATCGGATTGTCGTCAGAGAAGATTGCATCTCTGTGGCGAGCTGGCATTGTTCACGACATTGGAAAGGTGGCAATTCCTGACGCGATACTGCTGAAGCCTGGAAGGCTTAACAGTGATGACTGGAAAGAGGTGCGGATGCATCCCGTGATAGGAGAAGAAATCTGCCGTCCCCTCAAGTCATTTCGCTCCGTGCTTCCAATTATCCGGCACCATCATGAAAAACTCGACGGTTCCGGCTACCGCAGCCGCGTTATGGTCCGGTCAGCCGGGTGACGGCGGAGGCGGAGCGTT
>PJLO01000026.1 GCA_003010405.1 Acidobacteriota bacterium
CTACTGGCTCACTTTTACTCCGCCCTACTGGCCTACTTTTACTCCGCCCTTGACAACCATCATGGCAAAGCTATGCATCATGGTGCTCAGAACGTTTTTTTTGCGCACCAACCCGCCATAGAACAGCGCCAATCCAGGAGCTGTCATGAACAAGACCAAGGCAGCGCTGGTTAGAATCCAGGCGTTATCGCCGGCGCTTTTGGCTTCGGCCACCTGCTGCCTTGCCTCCTGCTTGGATTCGGCCATCTGTCTGTTCGTCTCCGCAAGTTGCCGCTCAAGAGTGGCAATACGTTCCGCCTCGCTGGCGGACACGTTTACAGCGTGGTTAGTAATTCCAGGTGTGATAGCCAAGGCAGACCCAGCCAGGCCCGTCAGAAGAGCGACAGCGACGATCAATTTTAGGCAAGTGCTACGCATAATTCGATTCCCACCCGACGCAGTTCGCGGGATTCAAGTCACTCGGCCGTTTTCGTTTAAGGGCGAAAACACGCCGTCCCAGGAATCACCCAACCCTGCGCGTGGAAGTACCTCTCGTACACAGGCAAAACTAACAACCCGGGCAAATCGTGAGTAACACCTTTTTAACTTTGTTTGTATGCGAAGGGAAATCAGAATGCTTTATGCCAACCATAGATCGTACTTATAGACCAGGTACACACTCTTCCTGACAAGATTTAGAGGAATTGGTTCTCTTCTTGCGTTCATAACTGCACAGGGCGGGCCTCACAGAATACCGGGTATTCCGAAGAGTTGCGCTTTACCGGAATGCGGGAACTTACTACTAGACGCAATACTGGAGAGAGAGCTTGAAGGTCGCGCCTCTCAATGATGGCACGAGCGACAGATCACCATTGACCCGTCGTGCCAATTCTCTCGACACCCAAAGCCCTAATCCGTTCCCGTTTTCCTTGTTGGTAGTAAAGAATGGCTGGAACAAATTCAGCGCCATGGCGCTTTTCATGGTTCTGTGGTCGTTGCTGGTGTACTGCCCGGTGGCGCACATGATCTGGGGCAAGGGCGGAATACTAAATGCCAGTCTCGGAGGCCGGATACCGGTGCTGGATTTCGCCGGTGGGACAGTCGTGCATATCACTTCGGGAGTCAGTGCGCTGGTGGTCGCATGGCACTTGGGTAAGCGCCTGGGGTACCCGCAGGAACCGATGCCGCCGCACAGCATGGTGCTCACCTTCGTGGGTGCCAGCATGTTGTGGGTGGGGTGGTTCGGATTTAACGCCGGAAGCGCACTGTCCGCGGGGAGTCTGGCGAGCAGCGCTTTCGTTTGTACCCACTTGGCTGCCGCGAGCGGCGCGCTCAGTTGGAGCGCGGTGGAATGGTTACGCAATGGCAAATCGAGCGCTTTGGGTGCTGTTTCGGGTGCCGTCGCTGGACTGGCGACGATTACCCAGGCTTCGGGATTCGTTTCGCCCATGCCAGCTTTGCTGATCGGTGCTCTCGCGGGCGTGTGTTGTTACTTCATGGTTGCCAGCGTCAAGACCAAATTTGGTTACGACGATACGCTTGACGCTTTTGGCGTGCATGGGGTGAGCGGCACAATCGGTGCATTTGTCACCGGAATCTTTGCCACTATGGCGGTCAATCCCATCTTCAAAGATTCACGAGGCACTAGCCTCCCGGTAGGACTCATCGACGGCAACTGGCACCAGGTCATTAATCAGCTTATTGGGATCGGGATTGGCTGGGCGTTTGGGGTCGTAGGGGCACTGGTGATTCTGAAAGTGGTCGATGTTGTCGTCGGACTGCGAGTTTCGCCCGAGCAGGAAGTGCAAGGGCTCGACACCTCGCTGCATGGGGAAGACGGTTACTACTGGGATGTTTCGCTTTCTTAGATATGTAGTTACATCGTTAGTTGCCGCCCCGAGCTGTTGTTTCGGCCCGGGGCGGTATGTTTATTGGGGCAACACTTCTCTATATCAGCCGATATAATCCGGTGGTTGCGTGCGATCCCGCAAGAAACGGGCGCTTTCTTGTTGCCGGTGACCCCATCCAAAATATGACCAAAGTTGAAGCAGTAATTCAGCCAGCCAAATTTGAAGCTGTCAAAGAAGCGTTGTTGTTTGCCGGCGTTACTGGCATGACCGTCTATGACGTGCGCGGGCACGGACGGCAGAAGGGCCACACAACCTTCTATCGCGGACGCGAGTACGCAGTTGATCTTTTGGCCAAAGTGAAAATTGAGATCGTGCTTCCGGACGATCTGGTGGAGTCCGTGGTCGAAGTCATACTGAAGGCCGCGAGTACAGGAGCAATCGGTGACGGCAAGATTTTCCTCTCCCGGGTAGACGACGCTATCCGCATCCGGAATGAGCAAAGAGGCGTTGCCGCCCTGTAAAAACTCCAGAGCGTTTCCCGTACGTTAAAACGTGAACTGCTTTTCTACGAAAGAACCTCCCTAAGCTGCGGGTGTACTGTTTCTTACGGCAGCATCGGCATAAAGCTTTTCGATCTGCTGCCTGTATCGGGCCTCGACATGGCGACGGCGCAGCTTAAGAGTGGGAGTGAGTGTTCCGTTTTCAATGGTGAGTTCTTCAGGTATTACGAGGAATTTCTTAATTCGCTCGAACCGCGCAAGGTTGCGATTTATCTGCTCCACTATTCCTTCATAAAGCGCTTGCACCTTGGCATTTTCTACTAGGTCCTGGCGCGAATCGAACGAGATGCCATTGTTTGCTGCCCAATCTTCCAGCGCTGAAAAGGCAGGGACGATTATGACGGCGGGGAAGCGGCGGCGATCCCCCAGGACAGCCGCTTCACTTATAAACCGATTGGATTTTAGCGCGTTTTCGATGGGTTGCGGGGCGATGAACTTACCACCAGAGGTCTTGATAAGGTCCTTCTTGCGATCGGTGATGGAGAGGAAACCTTCGGCATCGAGATTGGCAATGTCTCCGGTCTTGAACCAGTTGCCATCGAACGCAGCCGCGGTTTCTTCGGGCATATTCCAATACCCTTTGAACACGCTGGGGCCGCGGACAAGTAACTCTCCGTCATCGGCAATGCGCACCTCAACGTTGGAAAGCGGGCGGCCAACGGTGCCGAGTCTGCGAGCGCGGGGTGAGTTGACGGCGATCACGGGAGAAGTTTCCGTTAGGCCATATCCCTCATGTATGAAAACACCGATCTGTGCATACCATTCGGCAAGTTCTTTTCCCAGCGGCGCGCCTCCGGAAATAAAGATACGAACCCTTCCTCCGAGTGCATTCAGCACCTTAGAAAAGACGAGCCGATCAGCCAGCTTCCAGGAGAATGAGGGGGGGCGCTTGCCGGTAACTACCTCGTCCAGATGCTCCCGGCCTGTCGAAAGGGCCCATTCATAGACCTTCCTCTTGAAACCGGTTGCAACTCCGCGCTGGACTTGGTTAAAGATCTTCTCATACACGCGAGGCACGGCCACAAAGACAGTTGGGCGGAGCCGTTGCAGAAGTCGCGGCATGTCCTCAATGAAAGGACAGTATGCGATGGTCACACCGCGATAGAGTTCGGCAAAATCTACGTGGCGCGCAGTGATGTGCGATAGCGGGAGAAAGCTGACAGCAAGGTCGTAGTTGTATCGAAAGTCGAACTCGTCAAGAGAGACGGCGAGATTTGACGCGATATTTCCGTGCGTGAGCATGGCACCCTTGGGTACGCCAGTAGTGCCACTGGTGTAAATGATGGTGGCCACGTCGTCGGGGACAATTGCATTCGCAAGACTGTCGAGTTCTGGCACACGCTGCTGCGGTCCAGAGTCCATGAGAGCAGACATCGAGAGTACGTCTGAATCCGTGACTTCATCCATCATGATGATGGTTTCGATAAAGCTCTCCGGTTGAGTGGATCGCAGCTTTTCAAGCTGTGCGGCGGTGGACACAAAGGCCGTTCTAGCTCCGGAGTGAGTCAGAAGAAAGCTTATCTGGTCCGAGGTGAGCGTGGTGTAAATAGGCACAGTAATTCCGCCAAGCAGCAAGATGGCGAAATCAGCGATGGCCCACTCAGGGCGATTCTCAGCGAGAATCGCGACGCAATCGCCTCGCCCGACCCCATGGCATCGAAGTGCCTGCACGACTCCCATGACCCGCCGGTAGAGGGAGGAAGACGAGATGGAATGCCACTCAGAGTTGCGCTCGTAGAGCATAACCCGTGGTTGATCGCGCTCCACTACTTCAAAAAAAATGTCAACCAACGTGCTTGGTTTGAGTTTGGCATCCATGCTTCGTCTCTACTCCACTGTTTCGGACGAATTTACCTTTCTAACCCAGATAAGATGATGTCCGCGACTGAATCGGCTACATCGGACAGCGGATAAAAAGTTTCGTCCAAAACCCAGGACGTGACCATTTCATCGATTGCTCCGAAGAAGCAGTTTGCTGCGATTTTTTCGTGGAGCTCGGAACGGAAAACACCCTGTTTCTGGCCTTCAGCAATCGCAGCGCGAACCAGACCAAAGTATTCGACCATGTGCTGCTGAGAAAACGGGACTAGAAAACGAACACTCTGGCGAAGTTCCATTTGCAGCACTATGGCCAGTTCGCGGTTGGAACCCAGGGTTTCAAGATGAAGAAGAGCCAGGCGACGAAGTTTACCGGCAGGGGAAGCTATGGCTTCCAGTTCGGTGCGGGCACGGCTCATGAATGCAGCGAACGCGCTGTTGATGGCTGTCATGAGCAGCTCTTCCTTGTTTCTGAAATAAAGGTAAATGGTGCCGTCGGCAACCGAGGCGCGCTCCGCTACGTCTGACACTCGGGCGACATAAAATCCCTTTTCGGCAAAAACCGAAATGGCCGCATCAAGAATGCGCTGGTACTTATCACCTGAGACGCGCGGTTTATGGGAGATTTTGATACGAGACCGTCTGGGTTCGGGAGCTCTCATGGCCGATGGCGAGTTAGATGCTGAACGGCGCGAATAAGGGTACCCGGAAACGGCATTGATTCCCATAGTGGAAGGGCATTGTTCCATTCATCGCTTCGTGCTTCGGAGGGAAACCCGGGTTTCAACTTCTTCATCTAACTTCGGGAAGCGTGTGGGGGGACCAGGCCGGTGCACCCCGGAACGCCAAAGCCCAACTGGAATTCCGGCTGGGCTTTTTAGTTGAAAGCGAATCAAACCAATAGAACTCATCACGCCTGAAAAGGAAGACAATTTCAAAATGGCATTGCGATCGGAACCGACCTGGTACAAAGACGCAATTATCTACGAGGTACACGTCAGAGCCTTTTATGACAGCGTGACGGACGGGATAGGTGATTTCGGCGGACTGACGCAAAAGCTAGATTATTTGGAGGACCTGGGCGTTACCGCAATCTGGATTTTGCCGTTCTGCCCCTCTCCGCTGCGCGATGATGGCTACGATATTTCGAACTACAACGATGTGCATCCCTCGTACGGCACACTGCGCGACTTTCATCGGTTTTTAAAGCAGGCTCACAGGCGAGGCCTGCGCGTGATCACCGAACTTGTGCTGAATCACACTAGCGATCAGCATGAGTGGTTTCAGCGCTCGCGACGTGCGGTGCCCGGAAGCCGCTGGCGGAATTTCTACATATGGAGCGATACGCCGGCAAAGTACGCCGAAGCGCGAATTATCTTTAAGGATTTTGAGTCCTCAAACTGGACCTGGGACCCGGTGGCGAAGGCGTATTACTGGCACCGCTTCTATTCGCATCAACCAGACCTGAACTGGAGCAACCCAGAGGTGAAGCAGGCCATGTTGGACGCAATGGACTTCTGGTTTGACATGGGCGTGGACGGCCTGAGACTGGATGCAGTGCCGTATCTATTCGAGTGCGAAGGTACGAACTGCGAGAACCTGCCGGAGACCCATGCGGCATTGCGCGAAGTTCGGGCACATGTAGAAGAGAAGTATCGCGACAAGATGCTTTTGGCAGAAGCAAATCAGTGGCCGGAAGACTCGGTTGCGTATTTTGGGCAAGGCGACGAGTGCCAAATGGCTTTCAACTTTCCGGTGATGCCCCGAATGTTCATGTCGCTGCAAATGGAGGACCGATATCCGCTGACCGACATTATGAAGCTGACGCCGGCGATTCCGGAGCGCTGCCAGTGGGCTCTGTTCCTGCGGAACCACGACGAACTGACGCTGGAGATGGTGACAGACGAAGAGCGCGATTACATGTATCGGAAGTACGCGCGCGACCGGCAGATGCGAATCAACCTGGGGATTCGCCGCAGACTGGCGCCACTGCTCGAAAACGACAGAAGAAAGATCGAACTGATGAATGCGCTGTTGCTGTCGTTGCCAGGTACACCGATCATCTATTACGGCGACGAAATCGGCATGGGAGACAACGTGTATCTTGGCGATCGCAACGGAGTGCGAACGCCGATGCAGTGGAGCGCAGACCGCAACGCCGGTTTCTCGCGGGCGAACCCGCAGAAGTTGTACCTGCCGGTTAACATCGATCCCGAATATCACTATGAAGCGGTGAACGTGGAGACGCAGCAAAGGAATCCGCATTCGCTGCTGTGGTGGATGAAGCGCTGCATAGCGCAACGCAAGCAGTTCCGGGCATTCGGGCGGGGAACACTGGAATTCTTATATCCATCGAACCGCAAGGTGCTGGCGTTCTTCCGTGTTTTTGAAGAAGAGCGGATTCTAGTGGTAGCAAACCTTTCCCGATTCACTCAGGGAGTTGAACTGGATCTGCGAAAGTTCTACGGCACGACGTTGATGGAAGTATTCGGTACCAGCCGATTTCCATCGATCACGCAGGAACCCTACTTTCTCTCGCTCGCACCCTACTCGTTCTACTGGTTCAGGCTGCTGCCGAAGGAGGCAGGAGAGGAGTTAGTGCAAGAAGGTGATGGCGCTCTGAAGGTCGCGACAATCGCAGTGGAATCGATCAACGAGACATTTGGTCAAGCAAGCAGGGAAGAGCTTGCCCGGATACTCCCACGCATCTTGCGCAAGCGCCGATGGTTCCTCGGACGCAACAAAACGATTACACAGGTCTCGGTCGAGGATGTAATTCCTCTTAGACGCCCCGAACTGGGCCTAGCGCTGATTTGCGTGGAGTACAGCGATAACGAAGATGAGAAATACACAATTCCTCTGGCATTGGCCGAAGGGGTGGATGCGGAGAACATTTTGCGTGACCACCCGGAAGCCGTGCTGGCTCGATTGGAGTTTCCCGATCAAAGCTGGGCATTGCTATACAGCGCCTTATTAGGCAGGAGCTTCAGTGATGTGCTGCTCACGGCAGTGCTGAAACGGAGCAGGTTCAAGGGCACCAAGGGAGAACTGGTAGCCGGTCACACGAAGGCGTTTCGCAAGGCATGGTCGCATATTAGATCAAACCGCGAACCACACTTGCAGATATTGGATTCGCCGAACACCTTTGTGAATCTCGGTGAAGACTTTGTTCTCAAGCTTTATCGCGCGGTGATGGTGGGTGTGAATCCTGATCGCGAAGTGGAGGAGTTTCTCACAGAGAGAACCGATTTTGCCAATATTCCGAAAGCGCTGGGTTGGCTGGAATATTGCCAGCGTGTGGACGACGAAGATCTGCACACAACTTTAGGGCTCGTGACCAGTTATGTTCGAAACGCAACATCGGGCTGGCAGTATACGATCGATCACCTGAGCCTGTATTTCGAGCATGCAATGGCCGTGCAGGATGAAGATCCTCGCTTAAAAGAGTTGACCAGTGGGAGTCCACTCGCACTGGCGCAGCTTCCGGTGCCGACGCTGATTGCAGACTTGGTAGGGACGTTCGAGAACACGGCTCGCAGATTGGGGATGCGTACCGCAGAGATGCACGGTGCCTTAAGCTGTCGTCCGGAGGTGCTCGATTTTTCGCCGGAACCGTTCACGGATTTTTATCGCCACGGCCTTTATCACGGAATGCTGGGACGGATGGGACGCTCGCTCGATGCGTTGCGAACGCATTTGAAGACGCTTCCTGCGCCGGTAAGCGCGGCTGCCGAAGCATTGCTTGCAAGCGAGTCCGAAATCCGTGATGGTTTGCTCCCCCTGCGGGATCAGCGAATCTCTGGAACTCGCATCCGGACCCATGGAGACTACCAACTTACGAATCTGCTGTTTACGGGTAATGACGTAATCATTGAAAACTTCGATGGTCCGGTCGGCAGGCCCATGAGCGAACGCAGAATCAAACGCTCGGCTCTGTGGGACGTTGCCAGCCTGATACGGTCTCTTCATTACGCCGCCCACGCAGTTTCATTTGGCTATGTGCCGGGAATTGTGAAGGGCAGGGAACAGGTGGCACGCATTGATCGCTGGGCCGAACATTGGCATCAGTGGGTTTCGGCAATGTTTCTGCAAGGCTATCTTGAGAAATCCCGCGGAATGGAATTTTTGCCAAAGACAATTAATGAGGTCCAGGTCTTGCTTCGGGCGCACCTGATCGAGAAATCGCTGCTGGAAATCGCCTACGAACTCGAGCACCGGCCGGATTGGCTGGGCATTCCGGTGCATGGACTTTTATCGTTGTTGAAGTGGTAATACCCTTGTGTAGTAATTGAGTCGGGAGTTACAGTTCGTCGAACAATTCTTTTCGGATGGCGCGAACTGCGCTTTCAATGCGGCGGTACTGAACCCAGGTGCCTACCTTGCGCGCGTCGACCAGTCCCGCGTTCTTCAGGATCTTCATGTGATGCGAGACCGTCGGCTGCGCAAGTTTGACTCGCTGCTCCACATCCGAGGCGGTCCAGCCTTCGGTTGCACCGCCCTTGCGAGCCACGCCCCCGTGAAGGAGACGAAGGATCTTGCGCCGGGTTGGATCGGCAACGGCTCGCAGCGCCAGACTCAGCTTGTCAGTTGCAGCTTTCATAATCCTTCGTCAATCATAAAGCATTTAACGATGAGAGCAAGCGCAAACGCCTACAGACAGCGCTTCCCGGTATGAGCTCTGAACGGCTGAAGATTGATGTCCATCAATTTAATGCTTCAGGAAGGCATTATACCCTGCGCTGATAAGACGGGAACGAATCTCTTCGGCTTCCTTGATATCTGCGTATGGCCCCACTTGCACGTGGAAGAGCTTGTCTCCGGGGTCGACGATCACGACTGGATATTTCTGCTTCAGGAGAGTGTCGCTCAATAGCTTGGCATCATTCTGATGGCGTAAGGCGGCAATCTGCACAACATATCCAGAACCTGGCGCAGGGCTCTCCGGCGCGCGCGGCACCGCTGCTGGCGTGTTCTCTGCGGGCTTAAGTTGCGGGTGCACGTCTTTTTGCTGCACCGACTGGTAAAACGTCAGATCGGTGCTGTTTGCAGACGCCGATTGATTCGAGCCGTTGTCGCCAGATGTGCCATCTGGCGACCGGGGTGTGGCAACCTGGGAGGCTCCGGGCTTGCTGGTGGCGGCGGGCATGGGCGCAGTTACGGGGACAGTCGAGGTGGCGCCGGAGGAGTGGGCAATCGCCTGCGTGGCGGAGCCACGGCCAAGCCAGTACCCCACTCCAAGGGAAATACCGCAAAGAATCACCAGCACGAAGAATAAAACGAGCAGCTTTCCCCCGCCGAGCGTGATTTCGGTATCGTTGTCCTCAAACGTGTCTATTGGTTCCTGTGTCCGCATAGTAATTGCCAATTATGCCTCTGTCTGGGCGCTCGTGTCGCCGGTTGGCGCTGTGGATTTTGGTGTCATGCCAGTTAGCTTTTGGATACCCGAGAGCAAGTCGATGGGAATTGGGAAGATGACGGTGGTGTTCTTTTCCACGCCGATCTCGGTCAGAGTCTGCAAGTAGCGAAGCTGAATTGAGGCAGGCTCGGTCTGTAACAGGTGCGCGGCATCCACAAGGCGCTGTGCTGCGGAGAATTCACCTTCGGCGTGGATGATTTTTGACCGCTTTTCGCGCTCGGCTTCAGCTTGCTTGGCCATGGCGCGCATCATGCTTTCGGCCAGGTCCACCTGCTTGACTTCAACGTTTACAACCTTCACGCCCCAGGGTGCGGTGTGCTGGTCGAGAATCGACTGCAACCGGAGATTGATCTTGTCACGATGGGCCAGCAACTCATCCAGCTCTACTTCACCGAGCACGCTTCGCAGCGTAGTAAGCGCGAACTGCTGCGTCTGGTACTGGTAGTTGGTAACCTCAACTACGGCTCGACGTGGGTCCATGACGCGGAGAAAGACCACCGCGTTTACCTTAAGCGTGACATTGTCACGGGTAATTACATCCTGCGGCGGCACGTCGAAAGCAACCTGCCTGAGGTCGACGCGTACCATGCGGTCCACGGGAGCGAAGACCAATATTATGCCGGGGCCTTTTGGACTAGGAAGCAGGCGGCCAAGACGGAAGATTACGCCGCGTTCATATTCGCTGAGAATCTTGATGGAGCTGAGGATATAAAAGGCAAGGATTACGAAGACAATGCCGGTGAGAGGAAACATAAGGCCTCCAAGCCTGCTTTCAGGACAGGGGAATTCTACCCCAGTGACCACTGTGCCTGAAAGGGAGAAGCAGATTCAAAAGGCGTTGGCCTAATTGGGAATCATTGTTGTCAATGGCTGCGTGGAATGATTGGAGCGGGAGACGGGACTCGAACCCGCAACTTCAACCTTGGGAAGGTTGCACTCTACCATTGAGTTACTCCCGCTCGACCTCCGAATTATACAACGATGTTCGTGAACAGGAAAAGCTTTGCCACCAGCGAATGCTGCTGGTGGCCGAATGCTCTAAAAGATGGTGTGCTGACTAAGGATTTTCAAGGGCTGTGTGCTCTTTGACGGGTTGTCGAGAGCGGCCAGCATGTTGTCCGACCAACAGTGGTCGTACTGAATGCCGTTTCCGCCGCCGCCGCTGATGTCAAAAGAAATCGTGGGCGTGCCAAGTGTCGATCTCATGGTGCCATCGGCATTCTTTGTTTGCGCGACAAACAAAGATCCGATGATCTGACCATGGCCGCCGCCTCCGCCGGTGAATGAACCACCGGAGCCGATCACAAAAACAGGACCATACCAGTAATAGTCGCCCAGCATTGTCAGATTTCCCGTAACCAGCAAGACTCCGCAGCCAGTGACTGGTCCCAACGTAAGGTCGCCGTTCACGACAGTGGTTGGGCAGATCGGTGGGGTGGCGTTGGGATTGCCGAGAACAATGCTGCTCGGATTACTGGAATACGTGTAGGTCGCATTTGCGGCAATTGACGTTGCCAGACCATCGGCTCCGGATACTGTCGTCAAGTTGCCCAGCGCAGCATACACATTCTCCACATCAGGCGATGGACCCTTGCCGGTGTAGTGATCGGTTCTATTCTTGGGAATCGATGCTGTAACCTCCGATACCGCAGTGGGGTTGGTAGGATTGTTCGGATTGTCGATAACGCCGACGGATACCTTTTTCGGTACAGCAGCTTCACTGCAACTATTTGCGTCTACCCCAGAGACAACATAGTTGTTGGAATTGGCAAAGTCGACGGTGGGCTGCGGAGAATCAATGACCAACGCTCCCGGCAAGGTGACGGGGTAGGCAGGGGGCGTTGCGACCTCCATCTGGGACAGTGTGCGCGAGCCACCTTTACCGACCGCCAGCGAGGTTAGGACGTACACCCGGCCCAGCGTCGATTTGGTGGTTTGCGCCTGAATGCTTGCCCCCGATCCGCCGCCCGAGTCCGTGATTGTGACCGTTGGGTTGGAGGTGTATCCACTTCCTGGATTGGTCAACGTGATCGTATCGATTTTTCCTATGCTACCCAGATTAGCCGTCCCGGTTGCTCCGCTGCCGCCCCCGCCGGAGAGGGAGACGGCGGGAGCCGATGAAGAATAGCACCCTACGGGACTCTGCTGCGTGACGGCGGAAAACCCAGCAACCGGGGCGCCGGGGGCCTGAATGGTTGCGGTGGCCGTCGCTCCCGAGCCTCCACCGCCGCTTATGGTAACCGTTGGAGCCGAGGTATAGCTGCTCCCGCCATTGCCGACGGTTATCGTACCCACAGTGCCATTGGAGGTCGGGGTGACGTGCGCGGTGGCCGTGGCTCCGCTACCGCCTCCCCCGCTGATCGTCACCACCGGGTTGGAATAGCCGGTTCCTATGTGCGGGTTGTAGGTACACGTTGTACAGGTAGTCGAACCGTTGAAAAGCACAATGCCACCGGTTGATGAACAACTCGTGCTGTACCCAGGGGACCCGGTTACAGGTACCTGATATGTGCCGTTCCAGCACATCTGAGAGCCTACAGGCGTACTCTGCGCAGCGACCGTTGTCATGTTGTCGGCTTTCAGAGTAATTCGCACCCATTTGTGAGCCAGGGGCCTCGGAAAGGTTGTGCTACCGCTGACGGGGTGATACTCACCAGCAGAGGTGCTGCTGTTGTCGTAAACCTGATACCATGCGCTTCCGCTTGGCGGAACACCGCCGCTGCAGAGATGCGTCGACAGGTAAGGACTCGTGCACAGGTCGGTGTCGTAGTATTTATTTGTTGGGTCCCACGGCTTGATCGACGCTGCGGTCTCGCCGATCGTGGTATCCGGATTAATGATGTAGATGACGTTCGCTGCCGAAGCTGATGGGAGTCCCAGATCACGGTAATCGATTGCGATGGGATCACCGCACGCAGTTCCTGTAGCGGTGTCGCATCGCGATGGGATCAGCCGGTCGCGAGCCTCCTGTAACCCGGAGAGCGATGCGTAAATCGAGTTCTGCTTGTCACGGTAATTGGCGGCGATTTTTGTTTCCAGATCCGCCGCGCACAGCATTGCCAGACCAATCGCGGCAAGCAGCAGTAACGTGAAGATCGCAAGCAGCAGTGCCAGCCCGCTCTCGCTCGACTTTCTTTTCGATTTCATTATTGCGGTCTCCAGGCTAATTCTGGCAACTGAGTGTTCCCGAGGTCGATTGCGAACAGTTAGTCACTTTCACGGTGGAAACCAGGGTGACGATTGGCTTCATCCCGGTCTTCAGATCAGCGTAAGGGGATTCCACGACCAACTCGATCCTGATCGTATCGATGGCGGCGAGCAACGCGGCATTGGTGCCGTTCGCCGTGTCATAAGTGAGCGGACTCGTCGTTGAATAAGTGACCTCTGCGGTGCCGCCCTGGGTGTAATACCGGAAGATGGGAATATTGTTGCCGCCTATGTAGTTCTGCACGTTTTGCACTTCGACCTGTCCAGACGAAGTGCCGTTCTTAGATTGCTGGCTGCGCTTGAGACATGGGCAATTTCCCGTGGTACTAGAGTCGTACGTATATTGCGTGGAAAGCACGTTGTTGTCGTTATCCAGTCCGCCTTCAAATGAGATATCGCGGTCGTCTATATTGACCAGACCTAATGCGACAGTGCTGGGCGAGATGCTGTCCGTATCAATGTTCCGCGGATTCGGATAGCCGATCTGGCGCAAATCGCGTGACATCTGGTCTATGAATTCGCGTGCCTCCTGAAATAGATCCAAATGCTTCTGCTCGTTTGCGGAGCGCTGATTTGCTGTCTGGATCTGTTCATAGACTCCCGCCATGACGATCGCGGCCAAGACCATCGCGATCAGAAGTTCCAGCAGCGTAAAGCCCGCCTGCGCTCGCGCCTTTTTGGAAGTCATTCTCATGATCCTGGCACCGGGTCGGGCCCCATCATCACGTGCAGATTTATGGGAAAGCTAAGCGGACCCATTCCACCGCCTTCCATGCGCGCGCCCACGGTGAGCAGGTTCGTGTGACTGGTGGTGCCGGATGAAGCCAGTGGCGAGAGATTCCAGCGAACATCATATGTCGTTTGCCTTGTTCCGTTGCACACCACGTAATCCATCTGATAGCCGGACACCTTGGGCTGTGTGAAGTCGATATTTCCACTGCTCAGAGGCGCGCCGCCGTTTGCGCTTTGAACCGGCCAGGGATTGCCGGCGGTGTGTGTGCCGCAGTCAGTCAAGTGAGCGGTACCGGCGCCGCCGACAGTAGAGCTGTAATTAATACCGGCGCTGACCTGCTCGGTTACTGCCTGGGTCAGCATGACGGCCGTGGTGTCCAGGCGGCTGTGGCCGTTCGATGCCACAGCCAAAGCCACCAGGCCTGACATTGCCAGCACTCCGACGACAAGCACGGCACCAGCGACGATCAATTCAATGAGCGTAAAGCCAGCCTGGTGACTGTGTCCGCCGGACTGAATCGCATTGCGGCAGCTTTTTCTTCCGCCTGAATTTAATTGCTCCATGCCGAACCGTTCCAGAAGTATGTTTTTATGCGCCCCGCGGGAGACACCCCCACCGCCGCCCAATGAGGGGTGCCATACTGCGATGAAAGAGTGAAGTAGAAAGCGTAACCGTTTGTGATGCCAGCGCAGTAAGCATTAGCGCTGGCAGGGCAGGTGCATGGAATTCCTCTTGAATTAAAGCATAGATCGCTGGTCGTATTCGGCGCGGTAGCCAGTCCATCATTCCACATGATGGATGAATCCAGTGGGGTCGGGGAACTGGCTGGCGCAGAGGTCTTGTTGAACTGGGAAGGCAGCCAGATCTGCGTCAGAGAAGTGGTCAGTCCAGTGGTGCTTCCTGGAACATCGATGTAAGCCACCGTCCTCCCCCCCGGAGGTCGTGAAGATAAGGTGTCTGGTCTCGTTCATCTGTACTGCCTGGCTTCTACAGGCTTGGAATAAGCCCGAAAGAGAGCTCATCTCGCCGCGCCACCGTGCCGCGGTCACCATATTCGCAAAATTTGGCAAAGCGAACGCTGTTACAACGATGGCAATGGCCACGACGAGGAGCGTTTCCAGTAGCGGAAAACCGCAAGAAACCGCTGAAGGAGACAGGCGGAGCCGTTTTGCTGTTTTTGGCTACTGAGCGAAGTTGTGGAGGTTCGTTCTCATGCTCGCTTTTGTCCAAGGCTCACAAACCTGCGTTTAATCGTCTGCATTGGCAATGGGAAACTCTGCCCATTAGACCTTAGCCGGATCGTAGCATCCGCATTTCCTGAGTACAACGGACTGGAGTGTGGCGCAGATTACCAAAGTGTCACGCCGATCCGGCAGCAGTTCGGCGGCTCTGGACGCATGGCACATTTCCAGTGATACCGTGCCGCGAAGCGGGCGTAAAGTGCTGTCCGAGGTTCCCCGCCCCGGAGAGCCTTTGCGAATTTTGCTTAAGAGTTGAGAGACGGGAAAACACAGCCGATACCCGCACCGAACGTACGTGCTATGCGCAAAAAAGAGCGGGATTTTCAGGCTGCTGTGAGAAATCCGAGGTAACAGTATTGTGCTGCTTCGTAAAAACGACGGTGGACAGGGAGCAGCACTTCATCAAGTGCGCGTCAAAATTTGCGCAGAGTAATCGAAGTAAGTGCTAAGTAAGTAGAAGGCAAGGGCTAGGTAAGAATGGGAACATGTTTCCCATTCTTACAACGGCGTTTCCAATGAAATTGTGAATTTATTTTCTTAGTGGAATCAGTGACTTAGGAAGTAATGTGATCATTGTCACGAACAAGCGCTTTGCAGCAGGTAGGAATGGATGTATTTTCCCAGCGTTCGCGAGAGAGAAGCAGTGCTTTAGCGTGCGAATTTATCCCTAAAGAAGAATGGCACGAGAGAAAACAGGGTGGTATTGACAGTCTACTAGAAGACGGCGTCAAACATCCCAGTTGATCAAGTGCAGTTCAGAGATGCATCGCTATGCGTAACTGACTGAGTGACGCTGCTTTTCTACACAATACAAGCCTTTCTGTGTCCCGTTACATACAGGTTGAACAACCTTCTTTGGGACCATGAATTCTGAATAATTCGAGTTGTTATCTCAGGGTGCTTTGTGCGCCTTTGGTTGGTGCTGGCATGCGTTGGAGTTTTGTACTGGGCGTATGAAAGCGGGTAGAGCTGGGTCGCGTTTAGGTTTAGGAAAAGTTGACGCGGGTATTGGCGAATGCTGGTGCCTGGGGGCGAGTAAGAACAAGAGCCGGTCGTTAAGGAGAGTGTCAGATGACGAAAGAATCTTTAGGGATGGTCGAGACGCGTGGCCTGATCGCGAGCATTGAAGCGGCGGACGCGATGGTGAAGGCTGCAAATGTTGTCCTGATCGGTCAGGTGAAGATTGGCGCCGGACTAGTCACTGCGATGGTCCGTGGCGATGTAGGTGCGGTGAAGGCCGCTACTGATGCTGGTGCAGCGGCGGCGGCGAAGGTTGGGGAAGTGGTATCGGTGCACGTAATTCCGCGTCCGCACGCTGACGTTGAAAAGATTTTGCCGACGGCGCCAGAGGCTTAAACCACAATCTGCTCCGGATCAGCCGAGAAACTCGGACATAACGTGGAGGAACAGTCAATGTCAGACGATTTGGTCAACAAGGTTTTACAGGAAGTAATGAAAAGGGCTGGTTCTGCGTCCGCGGGTACTCCCCCGGCAGTTGAGGGTTCGGCTGCCGACCTGGCGAATCTTACGGAGTACGTTGGCATCGGCCCTGGCGATACCGAGGGGATCGTGATTGCGAATCTGGACCCGGCCATCCATCAGTTGTTCGGCTTCGACCAGAAGTATCGTTCGATTGGGGTGATTGGCGGCAGGACGGGAGCGGGGCCGCAGTTGATGGCAGCCGATGAAGCTATCAAGGCGACCAACACGGAAGTGATTTTGATTGAGATGCCGCGCGACACCAAGGGTGGAGCAGGTCACGGCAACTTGATCATCCTGGGTGCCGAGGATGTATCGGATGCTCGCCGTGCGGTGGAGGTAACGTTGCAGGCGCTGCCGAAGTACTTCGGCGATGTATATGCCAACGATCAGGGCTACACCGAAAACCAGTACACCGCTCGTGCGAGCAAGGTTCTGAACAAGGCGTTTGGCGTTCCCGAAGGCAAGGCGTTCGGGTTGATTCTGGGTGCTCCAGCGGTGGTTGGCATGTTGATGATTGACACTGCGGTGAAATCGGCGCAGGTGGAAGTGCTTGGTCTGGGTACTCCAAAGAAGAACACCAGCTTCAGCAACGAAGTGTTCATTTGGGTTACGGGCGATTCGGGTGCGGTACGGCAGGCCGTGATCGCAGGTCGTGAAGTTGGCAACAAGCTGCTTTGCGCCTGGGGCCAGAAGCCGAAATCAGCTGGCACACCATACATCTAAGGGGAGTCTGCAATGGCTAAAAGACAGAAGCGTTTCTTAGTGCTGGCCGATCGTCCTGTGAACAAGGACGGCTTCATTAAGGAATGGATCGACGTGGGATTGGTCGCCATGGACAGTCCCAATGACCCCAAGCCAAGCATCAAGATCGAAAATGGCGTTGTGGTCGAGCTGGATGGGAAGCGCCGCGAAGATTTCGACATGATCGATACCTTCATAGCGGACCACTGCGTTGACAAGAGTGTGGCGCAGGAAGCGATGGCCATCGATAGCCTGAAGTTTGCGCGCATGCTGGTGGACATCAACTGTCCGCGCTCGGAACTGGTTCGCCTGTCGGTTGGCCTAACGCCGGCGAAGGTGGTTTCGATTCTGCGTGAGCTGAACGTTGTCGAACTGATGATGGCAATGCAGAAACTGCGTTCGCGCAAGACGCCGATGAATCAGGCGCACGTTACGAACCTGAAGGACTCGGCTCCGTTGCTGGCGGCTGATGCGGCGGAAGCGGCCTATCGTGGTTTTGCCGAAATCGAGACCACGGTGGGTGTGGTCCGTTACGCTCCGATGAATGCCATGTCCCTGCTGGTTGGGGGGCAGACCGGGCGGCCCGGAGTGTTGGCGCAGTGTGCGGTGGAAGAGGCGCTGGAGTTGAGCATGGGCATGCGTGGCCTGACCCACTACGCCGAGACCGTTTCCGTCTATGGAACCGAGCAGGTGTTTGTGGATGGCGACGATACACCGTGGTCGAAGTCGTTTCTGGCATCGGCGTATGCATCGCGCGGGCTGAAGATGCGCTACACCTCGGGCACGGGTTCCGAGGTGCAGATGGGCTATGCGGAAGGAAAGTCAATGCTGTACCTGGAAGTCCGCTGCATCATGGTGACGAAGGGCGCGGGCGTGCAGGGATTGCAGAACGGCTCCATCAGCTGCATTGGCGTTCCGGGCTCGGTTCCCGGCGGCATCAAGACTGTGCTGGCGGAAAACGTTGCGACTGTGCTGATGAATCTGGAAGTGGCTTCGGGCAACGATCAGACGTTCACGCACTCAATCGAGCGCAACACGGCCCGCATGCTGATGCAGTTCCTTCCCGGCACCGACTTCATCTTCTCCGGCTATGCTGCCGAACCGAATTACGACAACATGTTTGCCGGTTCCACCCACGATGTGGACGACTATGACGATTACCTGGTTTTGCAGCGCGATCTACAGGTGGATGGCGGCCTGATTCCGGTGACGGAAGAGGGCGTGATCGCCGTTCGCAATAAAGCGGCGCGAGCTTTGCAGGCGGTCTTTGATGAACTGGGACTTCCTGCGATTACCGACGAAGAAGTGGAGCTGGCGACCTACGCTCACGGCACGAAAGACATTGGCGACCGCAATGTTCCCGAGGATCTGCGCGCGATTGACGAGTTCATGAAGCGCGGAGGCACGGGGCTGGATGTTGTACGGGCGCTGGCGAAACGGGGCTTCAAGGACATCGCCGAATCCGTACTGCGCATGCAAATCGGCAAGGTTGCTGGCGATTACCTGCAGACTTCGGCGGTGTACACGGAAAAGTTCGAGGTGTTGAGCGCCATCAATGATCCGAATGACTACGAGGGACCCGGTACCGGATATCGCCTTCAGGGCGAGCGCTGGGAGAAGCTGAAGAATATCCCGCAGGCGATCGACCCCAAGGACATCTAGGGTGGAGGTTTGGACAAAATGCAAATATCGGAAGAACTGGTAAGGCAGATCATCCTGGATGTGTTGAAGCAGGAGCAGGGTGAGGGCAAACCTGCCAAGCGCCAGGATGAGCAGGTTCCGCCTCTTTCGTTCAAAGAGCTCGGCCCGGCCAAGACGGGAACCGACCGCAACGAGGTGGTTATTGGAGTGCCGCCGGCTTTTGGCACCCACATGACCAAAACCATTATTGATATCCCGCACAGAGAAGTGCTGAAGGAACTGTTTGCAGGGATCGAGGAAGAGGGTGTCAAAGCGCGTCTCGTTCGTGTCAACCGCACGGCCGACGTGGGAGCCGTTGCCCATGATGCCGCGGTACTGAGCGGATCGGGCATTGGCATCGGAATTCTTTGCCGGGGGACGACGGTGATTCACCAGCGGGACCTGGAAATTCTCCAGAACCTCGAATTATTTCCGCAGTCTCCACTGGTAGACAAGGATGCGCTGCGCGCGATTGGACGCAATGCGGCCAAGTACGCGAAGGGCGAGCATCCGAGTCCGGTTCCGACGCGCAACGATCCGATGGCCCGCCCGAAGTATCAGGGGTTGGCGGCGTTGCTTCATAACAAAGAGACCCAGTATGTGAAACCAGGTGCGCCGAGCACGGAACTTTCCGTGCAGCTCTAGAGGAAACGAGGAGGAATGAATTCATGGCTCAACAGGGAAGTGAACTTTCCCCCGAAATGATTGCAGCCGCCGTCAAGCGCGTACTGGCTTCGCTGAATGAATCGGCGGGCAAGAGTGGCACGGTAAATCCGGCGAGCACTGCCGGAGGGCTGGATGCAAAAAAAGATTATCCGCTGGCGATCAAGCGGCGTGACCTGGTGAAGTCCGCAACCGGGCTAGCGCTTGACGCAATCACTCTGGACAAGGTCGTGGAGGGCAAGATCGGCTTCGACGACATGAAGATCCACCCTGACACCCTGGAGTATCAGGCTCAGATTGCCATCAGCGCGGGACGTCCGCACATTGCGAAAAACCTGCGCCGCGCAGCGGAGTTGACGCGCATTCCGGATGCGCGGGTGCTGGAAATCTACAATGCGCTGCGGCCCTACCGCTCCACCCGGCAGCAGCTTCTGGATATCGCCGACGAGCTAGAGACGAAGTATCAGGCCAAGATCTGCGCCGGCTTCGTGCGGGAAGCGCTGGCAGTGTATGAGAAGCGGGGACGCATTAAGAAATAGCCACCAAGGATTTCCGGCATGCGTTATATCGCGGGTGTGGATGTTGGCAACAACACGACGGAAATCGCGATCGGAGAGGTCTCCGGCAAGGGGAAGGTGCGGTTTCTATCCAGCGCGATGGTGCGAACCGTTGGCATCAAGGGGACGCTTCGCAACGTAATCGGCATCATCGACGCTCTGGATCTGGCGTTGCAGCCGCTGGCAATTCAGCGGAAGGATCTGAGCGTCGTGCTGCTGAATGAAGCCACGCCGGTGATTGGCGATATCGCCATGGAGACCATCACCGAAACCATCATCACCGAATCGGCCATGATCGGCCACAATCCCTCGACTCCCGGGGGGCAGGGGTTGGGGCTGGGGCAGACGATCGGTCTGCCCGAGTTGGCCGCGGTTGCGGCGGATGCACAACCTTGGGTAGTGATCATACCGGGCACGGCGGAGTTTGCCGATGCTGCCGAGCAGCTGAAGCGGGCGCTGTCGCGCGGGCTGAAAATTGCGGGGGCCATCGTTCAGAAAGATGACGGCGTGCTAATCAACAACCGCCTGCCTCAGCCGATACCCATCGTCGATGAAGTGAAATTCATCGACCGGGTACCGGTCGGGATGCCGGCGGCGCTGGAAGTCGCCCAGCCTGGGCGCACCATAGAAAAACTTTCCAATCCTTTCGACATAGCCACGCTGTTTCACCTGGACCCGGAGGAAACGCGCAAGGTGGTTCCGATTGCACGGGCTCTGATGGGGACACGCAGCGCGGTGGTGATCAAAACGCCAAAAGGAGATATCGAGGAGCGGCGCATCCCGGCAGGCAAGATCATTCTGCTGGGACATCGACAGAAGGTAGAGGTTCCGGTGGACGAGGGCGCCGACGCCATTATGGCGAAGGTGGCCGATGTCTATCCGATGGAGGAGGTACAGGCGGAGCCTGGGACCAATGTAGGCGGGATGTTCGAGCATGTCCGCCAGGTGATGGCGGATCTGACCGATCAGCCGGTCAGCACGATTCGGGTGCAGGACATTCTGGCGGTGGATACTTTCAAACCGCAGCAGATTCTGGGCAGTCTTGCCGGTGAGTATGCGCTGGGCAACGCAGTGGGACTGGCGGCCATGGTGCACACTCAGAAGCTGCCGATGCAGCGACTGGCGAGGAAGCTGGAAGAAGAGATTGGGATTCAGACAATGGTCGGTGGAGTAGAGGCGGACATGGCTATCCGGGGTGCGCTGACCACTCCGGGAACCGATGCTCCGCTGGCGATTGTCGACGTGGGCGGCGGCTCCACTGATGCCTCGGTGATTAACACCAGCTGCGAGATCAAGAGTACCCATCAGGCTGGTGCCGGGGACATGGTGACGATGCTGATCAACACCGAGCTTGGCCTGGAGGATTTTGACCTTGCGGAGAACATCAAGAAGTATCCGCTGGCGAAGGTGGAGAGCCTGTTTCACATGAGGCACGAGGACGGCTCGGTGCAGTTTTTCCAGCAGGCACTGGATCCAAGATTATTCGGGCGGGTGGTGGTGCTAACCGATAGCGGCCCGTTACCGTTGGAAACCCGGCAACTGCTGTCCAAGATTGTGGATGTGCGGCGTCAGGCGAAAAGGAAAGTGTTTGTAAAAAACGCGCTGCGTGCGCTGGAGCGGGTGGCCCCGGCGAACAATATACGCCTGATCAGTTTTGTGGCGATGGTGGGCGGATCGGGACTTGACTTCGAAATTCCGAGCATGATCTCGGACGCGCTGCAGGAGTACGGCGTCGTTACAGGCAGGGCAAACGTGCGAGGGACGGAAGGCCCACGCAACGCGGTCGCTACCGGATTGGTGCTGGCCTACGCAGAAGAGTTCGGAGGCTAGGTGAAGATGGCGGAGCTTTCCTCAATTGAGCAGGAGCGGAAACCGACGGTGCGGGTCATCGCCTGCCAAATCGGGGAGCGTGAGCTGTCGCCCATTCTGTGGGGGCTGGAGGAGGAGGGTATCCCATCGGAAGTTCAAAGCGTATCGGGCGGAGAAGCCGTGGCACTGGCCAGACAGGCGGCGCAAATGTCGGCGCTGAACGTGGGAGTCGCTCTGCATGGCGGGGAGGGCAAGGCGGTTTTGCATCATCGCGATCTTGCCGAGGGAGCCCCGCTGTTTACACTGCCGCTGCAAGGTGTAGAGAGCTTCCGGCTGCGGCTGCTGGGCATGAATGCCGCGCGTCTGGTGAAAGGCGAGCCGCTGCTTTTCGGCGAAGAGCCGGTGACGGCGGCTTCGGCTGATGACCCGCCGGAGGTGGCGTTCGAGCGGCAGGCCTGTGGCTTGCGACCAGGTTCGGAAGAACTACTGGAAGTGGTTGTGCGCACGGTAATCGAGCTTCTGGGGAAAGGGTAAGGATTCATGCAATCAAGTCTTGGATTGATTGAGACCCTTGGGTATGTAGCGGCGACTGAGGCTGCCGACGCCGGAAGCAAGGCGGCCAATGTCACTTTGCGCGGGTATGAGCGTGGGCGTGCGGGGCTGATAACAGTCAAGTTCGCGGGAGAGGTTGCGGCGGTTCGCGCTGCGGTGACGGCGGGGGCCACAGCTGCGCGCAGGGTTGGGATGGTGCTGGCCGTGCACGTAATAGCGCATCCGGTCCGGGCCCTGGAGGTTATTTCCGAAGGCTGGAAGAGTCAAGAGGAGAAAAAGCAGTCAGGTGAAGAAGCAAAAGAAGCTGGGCCAGCGCCTCCTGAACCTGCTGGGGTGTCCGAGGAAGTTACGGAAGAAGTTATAGGAGAAGCAACTGGGGCAGAGGAGCCACTCAAAGAAGTTAAAGAAGTTACTCCAGAACTTACTCAAGTAAAGGAAGAAGTAGCGGAGGGATCTGCCAAGCCCGAAAACAAGCCCGCCGAAGCCGCAGGCCCGGCCAGAATTCAGCGCAAAGAAAAGTCAAAAGGGAAGAGCAAACGGAAGTAAGGGAGATTGTTGGTCGCGGAAAGCTGGGAGTCTCAGAGTTTGCGGATAAGGAACTCGCTGCAGGTTCCTCCGCAAGAGTTATGAGGGAGTTGAGAACAATAAGGAGCATATCGTGGCCGAACTTCGCGCGTTTACTTATCTGGATCGCTTACAGCCCCAATTTACCGCTTATCTTGGAGCGAACATGAGAGGCTACTTACCCGTGGTGGGCATGGCCGCCACAATCATCGAGATCGCGCCTGGGTTGGCGATCAACGAGGTTGCCGACGCGGTTCTGAAAGCCGCCTTTGTGCAGCCGGGACTGATGGTTGTGGAACGCAGCTTCGGTGTTCTGGAATTTCATTCCAAGGCTCAGGCCGACGTGAAATACGCGGGTGAGGCGGGGCTGTCCTACCTGGGCCTCAAGCTCGAAGACCGGGTCAAGCCAAAGATTTACAGCTCGGAAATCATTCACAAAGTAAACGACTACCACGCCCAAATGGTGAACGTGTCGCGGCTGGCTTCGGTGCTGATTGCCGGGCAGGACATGTACATCATGGAGGTGGCTCCGGCGGGCTACATTGCGCTGGCGGCCAACGAAGCGGAGAAGAACGCGAACGTCACGCTGGTCGATTGCCGCTTGTTCGGCGCGGTCGGACGCCTCTACTTGGGCGGCAAGGAGGCCGACATTGCGCGCGCGGCACAGGCAGCCGAGACGGCGATTAAAAACATCGTCGGGGTCGAAGGTAAGGTTTAGCTGGCCGGGCGGGTTAGGTCAATTCTGAAGATAGCGAGGGTGCGGTGACAATCAGTGCTTCAGCGAACCAGCTCCTGAAGACCTTCGAGGCTTCCCTGGAGCTGAATAAAAACGGAGTGCACAAAACCGAGTTGTTTGCCGGGGTGGACCTGGGAACGGCCTACATCGTCACGGCTGTGGTAGACGGCGATGGGGTTCCGGTGGCCGGAGCGCTGACCCGCAGCCGTTCCAGTATTCGGGATGGCCTCGTGCTCGACTACATGGGCGCGATCCGGTTGTTACGCGAGCAGGTAACGGCCATACGCGGCGCGGGTTATGCAATCCAGCGCGCGGCCGCCGCCTTTCCGCCCGGGACCATGGGCCAGAATGCCAGGGCATTTAGGAACGTGCTGGAGGCCTCGGATCTGGATTGTTCGGGGCTGATCGATGAGCCGAGCGCGGCGGCGCAGGTGCTCGGCATTCGCGAGGGCGCGGTAGTGGATATAGGCGGCGGCACCACTGGAATCTCGGTCCTGCGCGAAGGCGAGGTGGTCTACACCGCAGATGAAGCCACTGGAGGGATGCATCTGGATTTGGTGCTGGCGGGTAACTTCAAAATCGAGGTGCAGGAGGCCGAGAGGATGAAGACCAACGCATCGCGGCAGCGCGAGCTGTTTCCGCTGGTCCGGCCGGTCTTCCAGAAGATGGCCAGCATCGTGAACCACCACCTGAAGGGGCACCGGGTGGAGATGCTGTACTTGGTCGGCGGCACCAGCTGTTTTCCGGGGATTGTGGAGGTTATGGAGGAGGAGACCGGGCTGGCCGTTTCTCGTCCGGACAATCCTCTGCTGGTAACTCCGCTGGGGATTGCCCTGCACTGTGCGCGAATGAACGGCGCAAAGCTGGCGGCAGCGCAGTCAGGCGGGAAGGCCGGAAACGGGAGCGGCCAGAGAGTGCAATGAAAGACGAACGAATCGAACAGGCGGTAGTCGAAGTTCTGAAGCGGCTGTTGCCGGCGTTGGGCGTCAACGGCTCGCGCGGCAAGCTCATTGTCGTTTTCACCGGCGCCACTGTCGGCTCGGTGGAAGCGATTACCGAACTGCGGCAGCTTATCCTGCGGGGCTTCGAACTGCAGCTGGTTTTCTCGGAAACGGCTGAACATATTTACGGCCAGTGGGTGCGGGACGGGCTGGCGGGCTTTCCCTGCTGGGATCAGTTGCCGCCGGTTACGTGGTTGCGCGCGCTGCGGGAGACACGGGCGGTAGTGGTGCCGCTGCTGAGCGTGAGCTCCTTGTCCAAGCTTGCGCTGCTGATTGCCGACAGCCAGACGGGAAATTTCATGCTGCACGGGCTGTTCACTGGAAAGCCGGTGATCGTCGCCCGCAATGGCTTTGAGCCCAATACCAAGGGCCGCGCCGAGCTGGGCTTTAACCACGGCTGGCCGGAGCTGACGAGGGTGATTGAGGAGCGCGCCCGGACGGTGGCCAGTTACGGCTGCGTGCTGGTGGATATCACTCAACTGAGCGTCACGGTTGCGGCGGCGCTGGCGGATGAAGCCGAGCCGGAGCCTGCCGTGGCAACGCGTCAGGTGACAACATCGCGCACGTTGATTGCGCATCCGGGAGGGCTGGTCACGGCAGGCGATGTGATCGCAGCGCATCGGCAGGGAGCCGACCTGCACTGCTCGCCTCGGGCGCTGGTGACTCCGCTGGCGCGTGAGCTGGCGGCGCAGCACGGTGTTTGCATCGTGCGGGACGAGAGCTGCTAACGAAGAATCAGGAGGACGGTTGGATGCTGATTGCACTGGTGATTGGGACCGTGGTCGCTTCCCGGAAACACGAACGGCTGGTGGGAAGCAAGATTCAGGTGGTTCAGCCGCTGGATTCTCGCACCAGAGAGGCGAAGGGTGACACCCTGGTCGCCGTGGATGCGGTTGGCGCGGGAGTGGGCGAGACTGTCCTCCTCGTACAGGGAAGCGCCGCGCGCAAGGCGCTGGATAACGAGTCGTCTCCCGTGGATGCGACGATCATCGGCATCATCGATGAGGTGAATGTGGAAGGGTAGGCGGGCAGGCTTATGAGCATATACACGCGTAAGGGCGACAGCGGCAACACGCGGCTATTCAGCGGGGAACAAGTTTCCAAGGACGACCTGCGGGTGCAGACCTACGGCACGCTGGATGAATTTCAGGCGCAGCTTGGTCTGGCGCGTTCCTTCATTCAGGATGGCGAGCTCAACTGCATGGTCTACGCGATTCAGCAGGATGTCTCGGCCGCCTGCGCCGAACTGGCTTCCAACCCGGAGACCTTCTCGCGCCTGAAGCGCCGCGTTGGGCGGGCTGATGCAGGGAAGCTGGAAAAGCAGATCGATGCCTTGGTGGCCGACTATGGGCTGCCGCATGGCTTCGTGATTCCGGGCCGGGCGACCGACAGCGCCGCGATGCATGTGGCCCGCACGGTATGCCGGAGGAGCGAGCGCCTGCTGGTCATGCTGAACAGGGAGGTGCCGGAGTTCGATGAGCTGCTGGTTTATTTCAACCGTCTCTCGGACCTTCTTTTCGTGCTGGCCTGGGCTCTGGAGGTCATGCACGTGGTCCGAGATGTTGCCGCTGAGGCCGTCAAGGAAGGAGCAAAATGAACAGGTGCTACGCGAGGGTTCCCTGCCCAGTAGCGCAGTTGCTGGTCGACATCGCCGAAGCCGAGGCGCACACGATCGCCGTCCCAATGGCTATCGCCGTGGCAGATGCCGAGGGCGGATTGCAACTGTTCAAGCGCATGGACGGGACCCTGCCGGTCAGCACCGAGCTGGCCGCCTCCAAGGCCTTTACGGCTGCGGTTCTGCGCATGAGTTCGGCCCAGGTGGGCGAGCTGGCGAAGCCGGGAGCGCCTCTGTTCGGAATCGAGAGCACGCATGGAGGAAGAATCGTCCTGTTCGGCGGCGGGCTTCCGCTGCGGCTCAATGGCCAAGTCGTGGGAGCAGTCGGTGTCAGCGGCGGAATCGTGGAAGAAGATCTCAGAGTGGCTGGCGCTGCGGTGGAGGGCCTGCACGAGATGGAATGCCGGGCCCGGAGCTTCCGGGAATTGTTGCCTGGGGCAATTGTGGAATCGTCGGTCCTGGCGAAAGTGAAAGAGGAAGTCTGTCTGGCGCTGGAGCGCTGCGAGCCGCCGCTCGCGCAGGAGAGAATCGCAGTCATTGTCGGGGCGGTCTGCCTGGCGCTGACACAAACGGGGTGAGGTTGAAGTTTCGGCTGTGCGGCAAGTTCGCAATCCTAACCGCTGTATCGGGTTTTCATCAAAGTACGCTTCTTGTGGCGATAGCGGAGATCGGAATGGAGGAACGGTGATGGGAAGTACGGTGATCGGAAATAATGAGGAGCTCGTTGCAAGCCTGGTCAGCAAGGTGCTTACGGAACTGAGCAATCGGTGCGATCAGCCGTCGGACGCAGGAGACGGTCTTTTCAATACGGTGAGTGAAGCCGTGGAAGCCGCCCTGGAGGCGCAGAAGAAACTGCTCCAGATGTCGCTGGAGCGGCGGAAGGAAATCATCGCGTCCATCCGCAAGGCCGTGCTGGCCAATAACGAGAGGCTGGCGGCGCTGGCGGTTTCCGAAACCAAGCTGGGCCGGGTCGAGGACAAGATTAGGGAAAATATTCTCTGCGCCACCAAGACTCCCGGCGTAGAGGACATCCAGCCTACCGCGATCAGCGGTGACTGCGGCCTGACCCTGATCGAGCATGCGCCGGTGGGCGTGATCGCCGCCCTGACGCCGATCACCAATCCGACCGGGACACTGATTAATAACAGCATCGGGATGATCGCAGCCGGAAATGCCGTGGTCTTCAATCCGCATCCGAATGCCAAGGAAATCAGCGCGCAGACGGCCCTTGTCATCCACAAGGCCATTGTCGATGCGGGCGGGCCTCCGGGATTGATCGGACTGGTCCGGGTCCCCACCCTGGATACCGCAAAGGAATTGATCGAGCATCCCAAGATCAACCTGCTGGTGGTGACCGGCGGCAAGCCGGTGGTCAGCGTGGCGCTGCGCTCCGGCAAAAAGGCCATCGGCGCCGGTGCAGGCAATCCTCCTGTTCTGGTCGATGAGACTGCCAATATTCGCCGCGCAGCGCAGTGCATCCTCGACGGTGCCAGCGTCAACAACAATATCTTCTGCATCTGCGAGAAAGAGGTGATCGCGGTGGAGGAGATTTACGAGACGCTGATCAAGTTCATGGTGGAGACCGGCAAGGTCTATCTGCTGACACCGGAAGAGGCCGAGCGCGTGACCAAACTTGTGGTCACACCCGAGGGCAAGATCAACGGTTCCTACATCGGGCGTGACGTGCAGATCATCCTGCGTGACGCCGGTATCCATGTGGGCGAGGAATACCGGCTGGCCATCTTCCGGGCGGCCAAGGATCATCCGCTGGTCTGGAAAGAGCAGATGATGCCGGTGCTTCCCGTGGTCTGCGTCAAGGATTTCAATGAAGGGGTTGAGTTCGCGGTAAAGGTCGAGCAGGGAAACCGCCACACCGCTGTAATGCATTCCACTCACGTGGAGCATATGACCAGGTTTGCCAAAGAGATTCAGACCACCATCTTTGTGAAGAATGCTCCCTGCTATGCGGGCATTGGATTGGGCGGCGAAGGTCATACCTCGTTCACCATTGCCGGACCCACTGGAGAGGGACTGACTTCGGCCAGGAGCTTCACCAGAGAACGGCGCTGTACTCTGGCGGAATCCTTTCGGATTATCTGAGAAATTCCGGGTTCCCGGGGAGAGATGGCTACGAGTCGGCGCGAAATGGGCTTTTCCGGATCACAAGAACCTGCTTCACCAGGCCGCTCCGCTCCGGGTTACTGCTGTCGCCGTTCATCGTGGCTTCCCCAGTAGCGACGGCAAGGAGCAGACGAATGTCGAGGACCATGAGAGCCGCGGTAGTACACGAGTTCGGTAAGCCGTTACTGATCGAGGAAGTTGCCATCCCCGAACCGGGTCGGGGACAGGTGCAGATCCGGATTCAGGCGAGCGGCGTCTGCCACACCGATCTTCACGCCGCCGATGGCGACTGGCCGGCGAAACCGACCCTGCCGTTCATTCCCGGACATGAGGGTGCCGGTTACGTCTCTGCCCTGGGGGCGGGCGTGACCAACCTGAAAGAGGGAGACTGCGTCGGCGTTCCCTGGCTGCACTATGCTTGCGGGAAGTGCGAGTTTTGCACCTCGGGCCGGGAGACACTCTGCGAGTTGCAGACGAACACCGGCCATACCGTTAACGGTACCTTTGCCGAATACGTCGTGGCCGAGGCCAACTTTGTCGCGCGCATCCCCGATGGAGCCGACTTGGTCACCACCGCCCCCCTGCTTTGCGCCGGAGTGACGGTCTACAAGGGGCTGAAGGTGACCGAAGCCAAGGCCGGTAACTGGGTAGCTATTTCGGGCATTGGCGGACTAGGACACCTGGCCGTGCAGTATGCCCGGCAGGTGGGATTTAAGGTCGCCGCCGTCGACGTCGATGACGATAAGTTGGAACTGGCCGAACGGCTGGGGGCATCACTGACGGTCAACGCCCGCAAGACCGATCCTGGGGCCTTCATCCGCAAAGAGATCGGCGGCGCTCACGGAGTTTTGGTCACGGCGGCATCGGTGAAGGCCTTCGAGCAGGGCCTGACCATGATTCGCCGCGGCGGCACAATGACCCTCATCGGCCTGCTACCCGGAACACTGAAGCTCGACATCTTCGATACCGTGATGAACGCCATTACCGTGCGCGGTTCCGTGGTGGGAACCCGCCAGGACCTTGCCGAAGCACTCGCCCTCGCTTGCAGAGGCGGAATCAAGGCCACCGTGACCGTAGAGAAGCTGGAAAACATCAACCAAGTCTTTGACCGCCTTCGCAAAGGCGACGTCGAGGGCCGCATCGTCCTCGATCTGGGAATCGCCCGCCCCCGCTTCCGAGCCCATATCCAAACTCCATTGCCCTTCGCGTGATAACGGCAGAAAGGAGCGTAAGAGTCAGGTGAATTCGAGAGAATCATTTTGGATTGACTTCGTTCGAAGTCAGAGATCATTATTTTCATATCTGGTTAAGGGAAGGCGGTGCGAATCCGCCACTGCCCCGCAACTGTAAGCGCCGAGGCTCGAACTACATAGCCACTGGAGCAGAGAGGCTCTGGGAAGGCGGTTCGGATGCCGAAGACGCGCAAGTCAGGAGACCGTCCAGATACTTGCCTCTGGCTAGTTTGGCTTCGATGGGAGAGCCAAAATACATCCTTATTGGCCTGCTCTGGGCCGCAATAGGAAGCTGCCTTTTAGAATCCCGCAGGTAGAGTGGAAGCCGAAAGCGTGGACATTTGGGTCCTGTCGACTTCTCGTCGCGGTCAACCCGCAGCGAAGATCAAATTTGAAGAGAAAGGCACTCACAGTCCAATGCAGGATGAACTGATTCGCAATACGATTCTGAGCATTAAAGCAGGCAATCCTGAGTTTCAGAGAGAGGCAGAACAGCATATTGATTCCCTAACCAAGCCAATCGGCAGTCTGGGCAAGTTGGAGAAAACTGCCGCGCAGTATGTCGCTTTGAGGGAAGAGAAGACTCCAGTGATCTCGGGGAAAGCGGTTTACATCCTGGCTGCCGATCACGGCGTTACTGAGGAAGGCATCAGTGCCTATCCGAAGGAAGTCACGCCGCAAATGGTTTACAACTTTCTCAACGGTGGGGCTGGCATCAGCGTGCTTGCGCGTCATGCTCAAAGCGATATTTTTGTCGTTGATGTAGGTGTGGACGCGTCTTTTGCTGGCGTCAAGGGTCTCCTAAACAGGAAGATTCGCAGAGGTACTCGAAACTTTGCCAAGGAATCGGCAATGACGCTGGAAGAGGTGTGTGCAGCGTTGAAGATCGGCATTGAGCTGGCGGAAGAAGCAAAGCAGCAGGGACGCACGCTCATCGCTCTTGGCGAGATGGGAATCGGGAATACGACTTCAGCCAGCGCGATTGCTGCTGCGTTGACCGGCGTGCAGGCTTCGCTGGTCACAGGGTTCGGAACCGGACTGGATGCAACGCGTTGTGCGCGCAAAGCCGAAGTGATCGACAAGGCACTGCGGATGCATTTCCCGGAGCGCCCTGACGTGGCTCCTGATCCGCTCGAAATACTGCGCAGAGTTGGTGGTTTGGAGGTCGCAGCAATTACCGGTATGGTGCTGGGTGCGGCGGCACGGAGAATCGCGGTAGTCATCGATGGCTTTATTTGCACCGCAGGAGCCGCCATTGCGTGCGCTCTGGCTCCCAATGCGCGTGCGGCGATCTTTGCTGGACATCTCTCCGTGGAGCCGGGACACCGCATTTTGCTGGACAGCCTGAACTTGAAGCCACTGCTGCAACTCGACATGCGGTTGGGCGAAGCAACAGGTGCCGTGCTCGCCTTCCATCTGATTGAGGCTTCGATCAAAATCTACAACGAGATGGCAACCTTCAAGTCGGCAGGAGTCAGCGAGGCTGGAGCCTAGTGCGTTTACTGCGTGAACTACTCGCGGCCGTGCAGTTCCTGACACGGTTGCCGGTACCCTCTTACCGGTTTGAGCCAGATATGGTGATGGGGGCAGCAAAGCTGTACCCCATCGTAGGCGCCCTGGTTGCATTTGGAGCCATTGCTCTGGAACGCCTGCTTCGTCCGCATCTGCCTGCGAGCGCGATTGCAGTCGCGGTCCTCGTGTACTTCGGGATAATTACTGGCGGCCTGTACGAAGACGGTCTGGCGGATACCTGCGACGGACTGGGCGCAGGCGGAGAGCGGAAGCGCATGCTTGACATCATGCGCGATAGTCGCATCGGCAGTTTTGGAACGCTGGCAATTGTCTTTTCTGTTCTGGGACGCTGGGTGCTGCTCACAGCGATAGCGCCGGGTAAATTTGCTTCATACGTGCTCGCCGCACAAGTTCTCTGCCGTTGGACGGCACTACCCCTGGCCGTGTTTTTGCCTCCGGCAAGAAAAGACGGTCTAGGTGAAAAGCTGGCCAACAAGATTTCAATACCGGCTCTGTTGTTTGGGTCGGTGCTGGCGTTTGCAATCGTTGGGTTCGCTTTGAGAGCTCAGATGGCGGCTCCTGTAGCAGCCGTCATTGCGGTGATGCTCGTCAGTGGCCTGATTTATAGGCGAAAGCTCGGCGGCATTACTGGAGACTGTTTTGGCGCGTCCAGCCAGTTGGCAGAAATTGCTGTGTACGTGTGCGCGGTATGGAGCTAATGGACCAAAATGCAGCCGCCGGGCGGTTGAAGGACTGCACGGTCCTGTTGATACGTCATGCTCACATCGGCCTCGCCGGGCGCTTCTGCGGTAGAACGGACCCTCCTCTGAGCGAGCTCGGACGCGAGCAGGCCGCAAAACTAGCAGAAGAATTGGCGGAGCACCCGCTGACCCACATCTTCAGCAGCGACCTGCTGCGTACGCGGGAGACGGCGGCGTTCATTGCAGTGAAGTCAGGCTTGAAAGTTGAGTTGCTTTCGCAGCTTCGAGAGCTGGATTTTGGAGAGTGGGAAGGACTCAGTTGGGATGAAGTAAGTGGAACACATCCTGATTATGCACAGCGCTGGATGGAGAAGTATCCGCTGCTGCCTGCTCCCGGTGGGGAGGATTTTGCAGCTTTTCGGGATCGCGTGCAAGGAGCATTGGCAGAAGTGGCCGCCCGGAGCGAAGGGGGCTGTGCCGCAGTGGTGACACACAGCGGCGTCATCAGAACCTTCATGTTGCACGTGCTGAATTTACCGCTGAGCGCATTAGCTGGCGTGGAATGTGGCTATGCTTCGTGCATCAAAATCCGCATTCATGCTGGGCGCTGGAGCCGCGAAAGCTAAGGAAACTCTGATTAAGTCCTTCTCTGCTTTCCACAGTGTCATTGTGTAGATTGAG
>PJLO01000027.1 GCA_003010405.1 Acidobacteriota bacterium
TACCGAAAAATGGCGAATCGCAAGCGAACTCCAGATCCTGTGCAGAGCGTCCCTAGAAAAGAGATGATTGAAAACGGCCTCGCGCGAGGACGCGAGGCCGTTTAATTTAGCGGGTCAGGTTGATGGTGTCCTGCGCAATCTGGTCGAAGGTGGTCACTGACTTGGCGTTCGCCTGGAAGCCGCGTTCGGCGATGATGAGATTGGAAAACTCAGTGGACATATCGACATTGGATAATTCCAAAGCGCTACCGATAAGCGTACCGAGGGAGCCGGTTCCCGGAGTTCCAATCACGGCTGAGCCCGAAGCGAGTGTGGCATTGTAGGTACTGCCGCCCTGTTTGGAGAGCCCCTGGACGTTGGAGAAACTTGCGAGAGCGATCTGGCCAATTACTTTGGTGCCATTGGTAAAGGAGCCCTTGACGGTGCCGTCGGAGCCGATGGAAAAACTGGTCAGAGTGCCGCTGGTGTAGCCGTCTTGAGTAGAGGAGTTCGTGACGCTTGCTCCGGCGACTTGGGTAATCAGTCCTGTACCGGAAGAGTTCGCCAGGTTCCAGTTGAAGGCCAGTGTGCCGGCGCCATCGGCGAGATTGGCAATGCTGAAGGCGACGGGAGTGGTGCTGGTGAGGACTCCGTTGCTGTCGAAGGTAAGGCTGCCGCTCTTGACGGTCGTGTTAGTGCCAGTGCCGCCAGTGATTTCGCTGCTGGGCAGGGTAGCTTTGTAATCCCAACCCGTGGCGGAGCGGGTGAAATCGACGTTGAGCACGTGCGAGGTGCCAAGCGAATCGTATACCGTGATGCTGGTGCTGTAAGAATCGCCCACGGCTGCGCTGGCGCTCAGCTTAGCGCCGATCGAGATGTTCGCGGTGGCGCTGGGCGGGTTGATCATGCCGTCCTGCACATTGATCGGGGTCAGAGCTCCCTTGGTGTTGACCACTCCATTGATGGCGGGATAACCCATGACTTCGGAGCCGTCGGAGGTCACCAGATTGCCGGTGCCATCCTTTGTGAAGTCGCCGGCACGTGTGTAACAGGTTTCGCTGCCGTTTCGTACAACGAAGAATCCATTACCGTAAATGGCAACGTCGGTGCTGACTCCGGTGTTCTGCGGGCTGCCGCTGGTGAAATTCGTATTGATCGATGAGACCGTAGTCCCGGCGCCGACCTGCATTTTGTCGCCTGAGCCATTGCTGCCAAGCAGTTGATAAAACATATCCTGGAAGTTAACCGTGGCTTTCTTATAGCCAACCGTGTTCAGATTAGCGAGGTTGTTGGATATTGTGGCGAGCGCCGTATCGCTGGCGTTAAGTCCTGAAAGCGCAATTGAAAAGTTGGGCATTACTTTCCTCCCGTCGAGGTGCTGGTGGAAGAGTATTTCTCCTTAAGAAGGGAGTAGATGCCATTGACCTGACCGAGTTGATTGATCTGTACCATCTGTGTGACCATTGTCGACGGATCCATGGCCTGAGTCGGATCCTGCGATTTCAATTCCGTGGTCAACAGCTTCATGAACATCGTCGAGTAGTCGGTGGAACTACTGCTTGTACTGCTGGTGGTGGAGGCATTGCTGGCGGTTGAAGCTGCCGATGACACTGGGTAAATGCTCATGCGAGTTGCTTCTCCTTAAATGCGAACGTTAATGCCGGAGTGATCCGTTGAATCGCCGCTGGAGCTGGCGTCCAGGGCGACCGGGATCGTCGTTGCAGCGGTGACCGGCGTACTATCCATGGCAAACGGCGTTTGAGATTGAAAGTTCTGCTGGTGCTGGTGCCCTGCGGACTGGCCCTGGGTTTGAGTATCCAAAGAGCCGAGAGTCACATCGCGCGCCCTAAGCGTCTGCTCAAGGCCGATGCGATCGGAATTGAGCACCTGCAACGCGTTGTGGGTGGAAGCTGTCAGGTGTGCGGTTGTGGTGTCATGCGTGGCTATGGCGCGTACTTCTACCTTGCCGAGTTCCGGAAGCTGAACGCTGATTTTAAGTTCGGTGCTGTTGTTGTGGACAGTCAGATGGCCGGAGTCCACCATGCGGGGCGGATCCGGAACGGGATTGGGCTGAATGCTGGGCTCGGCGCGAGTGGTCCCCTGGGCAATTTCTTGAGTATGCTGTGCAAGCAGGGCGGATGCAGCCGTGGGCGCGTCCACGGAGGCAATCGCTGCGGAGGACACTTGCAAAGCAGGTGGCCGCGAAGACCCGGATGCAGAAGCGCTGGCAGAGGCGTGATCGACAGTGGTTCGGGAACCGGATGTTTTCTCCTGACTGGAGCGGTTGGCGCGGAACGCTGCCTGGCTAACTGAAGAATCGGCTGCGACCGGGGCCGGTGAGTGGTTGTCGGCAGAATTCTCGTGCAACGATGCTCGCTTCACGACAGGTTGCTCGGGCAGTGAAACATACTGAGTGGTCGCGGATGAGGAGCCTGTATCCTTGCCGGTTTGCCCTGAAGGTTCAACTGCGATAGTTGTTTCGGGGGAGAATTCGGGTAGTGGTTGTGCTTTCGATTCAGCCGCCGAAGAAACATTAGTGCGCGTTTTACCGGTTGCGGATTCGCTGACTTTGTTTTTGGAATCGCCCGTTGACGAGACGGGCAGTTTATCGTCGCTGGCAACAACATCATCGGCAGCGGTGAGAGACTTCGAAGTAGGCAGGAAACTCACGCTTAAAGAATGTGCTGTTTCACTTTCGGTTGCAGACGTTAGAGTGGACGCGTGTTCGCCGGATAGCGCCGCCGCGGCACGAAGAATGAGTGTGCCGTTTGTCGCGACAGACGCGCCGCCGGAACCCACGGATAAATTGAGAGAAGTCGTTGAGATTTGCGGGACCGATCCCTTCTGAGCCGAGCCGTCCGAGTCGCCTGCTGCGGATGTGATTTGAAGGGAATCGGTCTGCACTGGAATCTGCACAGAGAACAGAGGGATAACCGCAGAATTTGTGACGGCCCGAGCAGTGGCGGAGTCTTGCTTCGCGTCAGCACAGACTATTTTGCTGACGGCTTTTTCTTTTTTTGCTTTTGACCCAGGAAAATTATTTGTTGTGTTGAGAGGTTCTTTGGATGCGCAGGATTCCTGGGCTGCATTCTTGGTGTCTTGCTTTGTTGTCTTAGCGGCCAGCGCCGAATGAGTGAGCGCAGCAATTGCTTTATCATCTGCTGGCACCATGTTGTCAGAAGTGTTGGGCGTGACGTTAGGCGTGATTGTCGCAGGGGCGGACTCCGTACTGGGGGAACTCAGTTGCTGCAGCACTTGGTAAAAAGTGGATTTGTCCGCGGAGTCACAGGAACCCGAGTTGAGTTGCAACGGGGCCGACGGCTGGGGGGCGAGTGCTTCGAGAATCGGCGATGTGCTCATGCGGCATGCGTAAATGCACTTTGGCGGCCAATTATGTGACTCTAAGGTTAGATTCCTGTCATAGGGGTTATTCAGTTTTCGCCATGTCGGAGGTTTGTTGACCGGAATTGCGGGCGTGAATCAGTTTTCCTAGAAAAATCTCATCCAGTTGGTTCTGCTCGCGGCGGGATTGTTCAATCTGGAACTGGCGCAGTGCATTCTCCCGCAAGGTGCTGACAGTTTTTCTCTCGAGCCGGGCCAACAAATACGCTTCGCGAAGTTCGGCGGCTCGTTGTTCCGCGGACTGTTTCCTGCGCTGGCAGTCGGCAATTGCAGCCTTGGTCTGGAGCAACACCGATTCGACAAATTGCAACTCGGCGGCAGGTAAAGGCGCGCCTTCCGAACGGGTGCGCGCTGTCTGCTCATTCCACTGAATGGCTTCGGTGAGGCGGCGCTCGATGGTTCGAATCTCGATCATGGATTCTTCGAGACGCTCGCGCGCCTGCTGTTCGAGCAGGCGGCGCACGCGGAGAAGTCCTTCGAGTTGGAATTGAAATCGCATCACTCAGAAATCGATAGCAGCGCCTCAATTGTCTGCGCTATCTGCGGAATGTCGACAGGACCCTGGCGGGTGAAGGCGCGAAGGTTGGGAACGACGCGCAAGGCACGGTCAAGATCGGGGTCGGTGCCTTTCTGGTAGGCTCCGATGCGAATCAGATCTTCAGAGCGAGCGTAGTCGGCGAGCATCTGGCGAAGGCGCTGCGCCTTTGCGAGATGTTCGGTCGAGCAGACGGCTGGCATGAGGCGGCTGAGGCTTTCAATCAACTGGATGGGCGGAAAATGACCTTCGGAGGTGAGGCGGCGGTCGAGCAGAATGTGTCCGTCGAGCAATGAGCGCACAGAGTCCACGATGGGGTCCATCTGATCGTCGCCTTCCATGAGAACCGTGTAGAAAGCGGTGATGGAGCCCTTGTGAAAATTGCCGGCTCGTTCGACCAGTTGCGACAGCAAGGTGAATACGGAGGGCGTGTACCCCTTGCTGGTGGGCGGTTCGCCTGCGGCAAGCCCGATTTCGCGTTGAGCCATTGCGAAGCGGGTAATGGAGTCGAGCACGAGAAGAACGTGCTTGCCGTGCGCGGCGAAGTATTCAGCGATCGAGTGGGCCGACTGTGCGGCACGCAGGCGCAGCAGCGGCGATTGGTCGGAGGTGGAGACGACGACGATGGAGCGGCGGAGTCCGGCCTCGCCAAGAGCGTCTTCGAGAAACTCTCGAACTTCGCGGCCACGCTCGCCGATAAGCGCGACCACCGTGAGATCGGCGGAAGTGCCACGGGCCATCATGCCCATCAGAGTACTCTTCCCAACGCCGCTGCCTCCGAAAATGCCGACCCGTTGGCCTCGTCCGCAGGTGAGAAAAGCGTCAATTGCGCGAACTCCAGTGCCGATTGGCGCTTTGATGGGCTCGCGCTCGAACGGGTCCGGGGCGGCACGGACAATGGGCACGGCGCCGCCTCCGGTCAGCGGCGCGCCGCCATCGATGGGGTGTCCCTGCGCATTTACGACGCGCCCGATCATGCTGTCCGAAACCGCGATGCTGGGACGTGAGTTCCATGTAGAGACAGTGTCTCCGAAACGAATTCCGCTGGCGGGGTAGAGCGGCATGGAGAGAACGGTGGAACCACGAAACCCGACCACCTGGCCTTCGACTTCGTGACCGGCACGATCGCGAATGACACAACAATCTCCCAGCGCGCAGTGAGGGCCCTCGGACTCGATGATTCCCGCAATGGCCTTGGAAATGCGCCCGCTCCAGAGCCGTCGCGGAATCTTTTGGAGTGCCTGGTGATAATGGTCAAGGATCATTGCACGCTGACCGGTTTGGTTTCCGTGATCACGGGACGTCGGGAAAGCAGGTCGAAAAAGCCGCGCTCAATTTCCTTCAACCCGCGCTCGACGCTGACGGTGGTGGAGCCGAGCCCGGTCTCGATGCGGGATTCACCCGGAGCTAGTGACTTGTCCGCCTTGACCTCGACTGAACGAGGCAGCGTATTCGCTGCCTCGTTCCAGTAGTCAAGCGCGTCGGGGGAGACGAACAGGCGCACATCGGTTGCGGCATCCAGTTGACCAAGTTCGTAGTTGACCAGACCGGCAAGGAGATGATGATCCACCTGCGCTTCGCGATGTATAAGGCGGCGGGCGATTGCCAGAGCGAGATTGACGACCTCGGCCTCGGCCTGCCGGAAATATTCATCACGCTGCTGCGCAAAGTGCTCGATGGTGCGAGCGATTTCCCCGCGGGCGCGCTGGATCTCGCGTTCTGTCTCCTGTTGCGCCTGTTCGACAATGGCACGGCGCTCTTCTTCCAAACGCGCAGCAAAGAGCGCGGCAGGATCGGGCTGCGGTTCTGCGATGCTCGGAGCGGGTGGCTCAGTGCTGCTGGCTTCAGGCGAGGGTTGCGGCGAGGGGTCAGGTTCGATTGGTTCATCCGCCTCGCGATATTCCAGCGGTGCATAGAACGCTTGGGGTGCGGACTGGGTTGGCTCAGACGACGAGCTCATCTTCGTTCTCCTGCTTCAATTGAATTTTCCCCTGGGCTTCGAGTTTGCGAGCAACTGCGACACACTCCTGTTGCGCCTTGGTGGCATCCTTGGCGCGGACCGGGCCTAAAACCTCCATGTCTTCTTTCAGCATCTCAACAGCGCGCGAAGACATGGACCTGAACAAATGATCGCGCAGCTGATTTGAGGCGCCCTTAAGAGCCTGGGCGAGAGTCTTCTTGTCAAGTTGCGAGAGCAGTTCGCGAATACCGACTTCGGGCACTCCGAGCAGATCGTCGAAGGTAAACATGAGGTTGCGGATGCTCATTGCAAGTTTGGGGTCATCACGCTCAATGAGTTCCAGAATGACCTTCCCGGAAATGGGGTCCATGCGATTGAGCAGATCGGCGACTCCTTTGAATCCGGCGTAGGCGCGACGGCTCTGTTCCCCGAGGTTCTGCAATTTGCGATGCAGGACGACGGAGACCTTTTGCGCCATTTCAGGCGAGAACTGACGCAGCTCGGCGAGACGTTTAACGGCTGCCGCGCGGGTCTCTTCCGGTAACTTCATTAACAGCACGGATGCCTGCTTGGGATCGAGATGGGCCAGGATAAGGGCGATGGTCTGAGGGTGTTCGCCCTGAAGAAACTTCGCAAGCTGCTGCGGATCGGCCTTTTGGAGCGAATCCAGTTTGCTGGCGCTGAGCTCCTGCGCGCGACTTACGGCTTCAAGCATTGCGCGCGCCCCCTCTTCGCCGAGTGTTTTGACGAGCAGGCGCTGTGCATACTCGGTGCCGCCCTCGGCAATATAGTCCTGGGTGATGGCGAGGTTGTAGTACTCAGTCAGCACTGTGGTAGCTTCGGCGGGACTGATGGTTCCGATTTCGGAAATCTCCTGGGTCACCTTCTGCAATTCGGATTCATTGAGATTGCGGAAAATAAGGCTGGCGACCTCTTCCCCAAGCAGAACCAATAGAACGGCGGCTTTGCGTATCCCCGAGCGCGAGACTGCCGAAGGGGTGAGGGACAAACTCATCGGCGTTCGCCCTCCCTGATCCAGCTCTGGACCAGTCTGGAAGCTCCAGCCGGTTCAATCTTGACGCGGCTGGAGATCTCGTCTTTCAGCTGCGTCATTTGGGAACGCTCATGCTGTTCTGCTTCGGGAATCAGATTCGAGATTTCATTGCCTGCCGATAATGCGTGACTGGCAGCCGTGCCGGAATTGGTCGGCAGCTTTGCGCCACTTTTCGGTGTGGCCAGTGTCAGCGAGCGCAGGAGATGCGCCTTTACCGGACGCAAGATCAAAAAATACGTGAGGCCGAACAGTAACAACAAGGCCGCAATGCGGACGTAGCTGCTCCAATCCAGCAGCGTTGAGCGTACCCTCTCCAACCTGGATGGCGGCGTGGGAACGTCGACGGGCGCGGCCTGGAAACTGATGTTTTGGACTGTGAGGATATCACCGCGGGCTGGATCGAAGCCGACGGAAGCCTTGGCGATATCCTCGATGCCTTTCAACTCTTCGAGAGAGCGCTTCTGGCGCGGGAAATTCTTATTTGCCGGATTGTATATGTCGTCGACAAGGACAGCTACAGCGAGTCGCTTCAGTCTTCCCGCGGGGTGCATGGAATGACGCACAATTTTGTTGACGGCGTAGGTTCCGTTTTCCGATTTCGATTGCGAGATGTTTTCGCTGGACTGGGCTTTGGCGGGAGTTCCGCCACCGGGGATATTGGAGGCGGTTCCGGCGGCGCCGCCAGACTGAGTGCCGCCGTTGTTCTCTTCAGTACGCTGCATGGTGAGCGCAACAATCTTCTCGGGATCGTAACTCTCCTGCTGCTCTTCCACGGTGCTGGGATCGACTTCTGTGTGGACCGTGGCGCGGACATGATCGGCTCCGACGACGGGTTCAAGCGTACGTACGAGCCGGTCGGCAAGCGCCTCATCGGCCGTGCGCTCACCGCTGGCGGACTGAGCGGAAATTCCACTTGAGAAGGTGCCTGCATCGGCATCGACGACGGTAACGCTTTGCGGATCGAGTTTGTCGACGCCGCTGGCAACCAGGCGTTGCACCGCGAGACGCATAGCGGCCGAAAGATGATGATCCTTGAGCTTCAGGATGACTCCGGCCTTGGCCTGTCGATCCTGACCGGAGTAGATGGAGTCGGCCGGAATGGCAAGGTGGACTCGAGCCGCGACGACGCCGCTCATGGTCTGAATGGTGCGTTCAAGCTCGCCTTCAAGAGCCCGCTGATAGTTGACCTTGTCATCGAAATCGCTGGTGGCCCAATTGGTTTTGTCGAAGAGTTCGAATCCGAGACGTCCGCTGCTGGGTGCTCCCTGCGCTGCAATCTCCAGACGCGCAGCGTCCAGCTTGTCGGCGGCGACGAGCACGGATTTGCCATCAGGCGAAAGCTGGTAGCGGATATTCTTCGCGGTGAGGCGCTGGCCCAGCGCCTGAGCATCTGCTGGCTCCATGTTGGAGTAGAGGACGGTCATCTCCGGTTTAGCCAGCAGGCGCACGAAGGTAAACAGGACAACGGCGACTAGCAACGCGCCGCCGCCGAGCAACAGGCGCTGACGCGGCGTGAGGCTCGTCACAAAGTCGCGTATCTGCGTGACCACTTGCCCAAAACTCTTGGACTCACTCATGACTTGACCTTAGAACTGCAGCCGGGAAATTTCCTGATATGCGTTGACGACTTTGTTGCGCACCTGGAGCAGCAGGTCGAAGGCGAGCGTCGCCCGTTGAACCGAAAGTGTTGCCTCGTGGACTTCCTGCCCCTTGCCCGAGAGCAGGTCGGTGACCTTCTGCTCGGCGGTCGCCTGCAGATTATTTGCCTGTTGAATGGCCGAGCCCAGGGCGTTGGCAAAACCGCCCGCAGCGGGGATCGCTGCCGGAGAGATGGCATTGGTGGCGGCGTTGACAATGCTGTTCAGTGACGGTGGCATGATGCTCATGATTTTCAGTGCTCCTATTTCAGCAGTTCGATGGATTGCTGGATCATCTGCTTGGCAGCCTGAACGGCGGAAGCATTCATCTGATACGCGCGCGAAGCATCCATAAGGTCCGTCATTTCCAGCACGGGATTGATATTGGGATAACTGACAAAGCCGTTGGCATCGGCATCTGGATGTGAGGGCTCATAGCGCTGAATTGGAGAAGCTGTGTCAGCGACAATCGAGCGCACAGTCACGCCGCCCGCTGCGCCGATGAATGCCGATGCGCTGCTGGAGGCCAGTTGTATACGGAAGCTGGAGGGTGAGGCGCTCTGAAAGACCACTTCCTTGCGCTGGTAGGGGCCACCCTCGGCGGTATGCGTGCTTTCGGCGTTGGCCATATTGCTGGCCACGACTTCGGCGCGCGTGCGTTGCGCGCTCAGTCCCGAAGCGCTGATACCCATCACTCCAAACAAGTTCATTGCGAAGCTCCTTCATGAATTGCCTGACTGAGACGGTGAATCTCCGACTTCAGGAGCGCGACGCCTGTCTGAAACTGTAACTGCGTCTGGCCCAGCGCCAGACCCTCACGATCTATGTTGACGTTGTTACCGTCAGGACGTTCGGTGAGTCCGGCGACCTCGACGACGTGCGGCCTGACTGGTTCCTGATCACTGCTCATGAGTGATGTAAGCTGGCTGCGGAAATCAAGATCGCGCGCGTGATAGCCCGGCGTGTCGACGTTTGCGATGTTGTTGGCTATTACGCCGCTGCGGTAAGCGGTCACATCCAGAAAATGACTGAGCCGCGCCATTAGCGGAGTTTCAATCAGGCTCATTGCACGCTCCAGCCTGCCACTACGGAATTGTGGCTGATAACACCGGCTTCGATTGGCAAGAAGGCGGCAGAACGAATTTCCTGCACAAGGGCAAAGCAGGTCTCATCGAGGTACATCAATTCGGCGAGGTTGCACATGTCGAGAGTGCATCCGTGAGGTTCCATGAGAAGCCGCCTCAGAACGAGACGCAACTGCCTCACATTGCCAGGCCAATCGTAGCGGCAGAAAGTATCGATGAGTGCCTGAGAGCAGCGAATAGTCTCAAACGGGGAAAAGCTGTGAATAAACGTCTCGGCGATCGCGCGAATGTCTTCGACCCGTTCACGGAGAGCAGGCACGCGCACTCGCGTCAGTAAATCGGCAAGATCTGGATGAAGCGATTGCTGCGCATCAAGTGAAGGCGTCGCGCAGGTCAACAGGAGCTGTATGCCCTCGCTGCCTGGCCGCTCAGGAAAGTGGCGGAGTGCGTAAGCAAGACCACGCTGTACTTTGTGGGAGAGGATCTCTGCATTTAAGAGCAGCAGTCCTCCTCCCGCGCTTAAATTAAGCTTGCCAAGCTGGATCGTCGTATGCGCGCCCCTGGAAGAGCGCTCACCGAATAAAAGAACCCAGATCTCTTCGGAAGAGAACATCCGACAGTCCAGAGTAAACAGCGAGCGGGCTCCAGGACTTCGGCGAGCCCATGCGCTGCGCGCCAGCAGACGGCGGCCGCTACCCGGCTCACCTTCGACGACAAGGTGACGGCCATGCTTTACGGCATTAAACGCGTCCATCGCAGCCAGGCGAAGGTTTGCGTTGCAGCCGACTATCTCAGGAATAATTTGCCAGTCCTTCATTTGCATCCTCAAAGAAACAAACTATCCAGCTTCCGTTTTGCGTGCACGAGAGTTGCCAATCATTGCATTAAGTACTTAGAACTTTCTGAGCGAACCGGAGCCGATCCGCAAGACTTGCGCAAAACTATCTGGTCGGGTGTGATTGTGGGGCCGCCATCGGCAAGTATGTACGCGCGCTCGATGACGTTACGTAACTCGCGGATATTTCCGGGCCAGTGGTGCGTGGCAAGTTTCGCCACCGCTTCGGGGCTGAGACTCGTCTCACCATCGCTGGCGAGTCGATCCAGAAAATAGCGTGCCAACAACGGTATGTCCTCGGCACGCTCGCGCAGAGGCGGCAACTCAATCGGAAAGACGCAGAGACGATAGAAGAGATCTTCGCGAAACAGTCCTTGTTGGACACGGCTTTCGAGATCGACATTGGTCGCAGCAATGACGCGTGCGTTGAGACGAAACACATCGCTGGTTCCCAGCCTCTGCACTTCGCCGGATTCCAAAAAGCGCAGCAGCTTAGATTGGGTGGCGAGGGGCAGCTCTCCAATCTCATCGAAGAAGATGGTTCCGTCCTGGGCTGCATGAATCTTCCCGAGACGTGATTGTACGGCCCCGGTAAAAGCTCCGCGGGTATGGCCGAAGAGTTCGGCTTCGAACAGGGCCTCAGGAATTGCGGCACAGTTGATGGTAATAAAAGCCTTGTCCGCACGAGGACTGAGCCTATGTACTGCTTCGGCGATCAACTCCTTTCCGGTGCCGGATTCCCCCGTGATGAGAACAGCGGTGGGGTGCCGCGCGACCACGCGCACGAGCGAAGCAAGTTGCTGCATCGCTTCGCTGTCACCCACCATGCCGGGTAGCGGCGGGTTGCTGGCCAAGAAGCGTTGAGCGGCGGGAGCCGAAGTTCGGAAAAATCCGCTGCGTTTCGCAACGAGATTGAATTCCTCGAAGCAACGATACGCAGGGTTGGCGCGAAGTTCCTCTGGCACGTCGATCTCGCCGCTCTCGCCGTCCATAAGAACGACCTCTGTACCAGGGAACTGGCGTTCGACAACGCCGATGAGTTCGTCGCAATCGAGATCAGGAAGTTTACGGTCCAGCACAACGATGCGAGCGCAACGGCGCTCAAGCATTGTGAGAGCTTCGGCTCCTGCGCTGACTTCTTCCACCGAGGTAACCTTGCGCAGATTGTCGCCCAGTCGCTTGCGCAACGATTCGTTAGGCGTGGCAATCAGAATCGATCCGGTTCCGCGAAAATAAGAAACGGCGTTAGCAGTTGCTGTCATGAGATTCTTGCATCCTCATTCATGGAAGGTAAGACTTAATCAAAGTGATCTGAGAATTACAACGCGGCTGCTGATTCAGACCGCCTCGCAGCAACTGTCGCTGAGTTCGTAGCCGACACCGCGAACCGTGTGTATTAGGCGCTGACCAGCGCCTTCGTCCACCTTCTTGCGAAGGTAATTTATGTAAACGTCGACGACGTTCGTGCTGGTGCCGAAATTGAGATTCCAGACATGCTCGATAATCATGGAACGGGTGATGTGACGCCCGGCATTGCGCATCAGGTATTCGAGTAAAGCAAACTCTTTTACCGTCAGATCAATATTGCGTCCAGACCGGCGGACCTTGCGCTCCACACGATCCAGATGCAAGTCCGCTACTTGTAGTTTTGATTCGACAACGGGCCGGCCGCGTCTGAGCAGTGCGCGCACGCGGGCTGAAAGTTCCGAATAGGAGAACGGCTTACTGAGGCAATCATCAGCTCCGCAGTCCAGGGCTTGAACGCGGTCCTCGACTCGCGGGCGGGCGGTAAGTACGAGAACAGCCAATCCTGGCTTGGTTGGACGGAGGGTACGGAGAAGGGAAATGCCGTCCAGTTTGGGCAAGTTCAAGTCAAGAATAAGGAGGTCATAATCGAGGTCGGACGCCATGAGCGCGCCCTGTTCACCATCCAGCGCTACATCCACTTCGTAGTGTTCGGACTCCAAACCTTTACGGATATAGGAGGCAAGTGGTGAGTCGTCTTCAATCACAAGGATACGCATATCAAAACTCCCATTGATAACCGCAGGTAAAGAATGACTCGGCTCGTATCGCTTGGTTTGCAAAACTTTAGATTTTTCTGAAGTAATGGATATCCGCACTTCCCGTTCTGGGTAGATTCCCAATGTGAGCGTTGTCTTCGTGAGGGGACAAGCAGCCCCGCGCTTGCTGAAAACGCGGTCGTGGAGAGCGTTCTACCTGGACGCGTTGAACTTCAACAATCCTGCTTACATAGCATTATTGAAGTTGACCGAGCGAGCTGCTTTAAGAATCCCTCCACTTAAGTGTTGTGCAGAAACTCAACAAGGAGCACAATGAGAGCTGATATCCTAACAAGAGTCTTCGTCGCATTATTGCCATCGATTCCCAGGCTCACGCGTATTCTGATGGGAAGCTGCACTTGCCTGCGCGTATGTAAACGGAAGGCGCCTGCCTTCACGGCTGAGTACGGCTTATTCGAGAAACAATGATGCTTACAGATCGGTGAGACGAAGCTATACGCAAAGCTTTCTAGACGGGGAGGGTGAAAATATCTCATGACGATGCTTCCGCTGGGCGCGGTCTTTGCGCTTAGTCTCGTGGCCTATTCAGGCGGAGCTGTCGCTTCCCTGCTGAGTTGGAGAGAAGCTGGTCTGGCTCGCCGCATCTGCTGCGGAACTGCATTGGCAGGCGCAATTCTGACCGGCATTGGCGGCCTGCTCGCCCTTGTGCAAGAAACGCCAGCAGCTTGGTCTGTCTCGTCGGGAATTCCGCTTTTTTCCTACAGCTTTACCTACGATGCTCTGGCGGGATTTTTTAATCTGGTGCTGGCGATTCTGGCGATTGCTGTTTCAATTTACTCGTTCAGCTACCTGAAGGAATTTGAAGGCAAGCGGAACATTGGGGTCTTCGGTTTTCTGTTTCATCTCATGCTTCTCAGCTTGACGGTCGTTTTCACGGCTGCCAATGCGTTTCTGTTTCTGATCGGGTGGGAGGTACTGGCGCTGGTTGCAGCCGGCTTGGTGGCGTTTTATCACGAGGATCGGGCGAGCAGGCGCGCTGGGTTCCTTTATGCGGTCATGTCGCATATTGATGGAGGCTGCTTACTTCTGGGATTTGCGCTGCTAATCAAAGTGAGCGGCAGCGCCGAATTTGCGACCTTCCACAATATCGCAGCGCAAATGTCGAGCGGGGAGCTAACGGCTGCGTTTCTGCTGTTCTTTTTAGGTTTCGGCATGAAGGCCGGTATTATCCCATTCCACATCTGGTTGCCTGCGGCTCACCCGGTTGCGCCGAGTAATGTTTCTGGCCTGCTTTCGGGGATTGTGATCAAATGCGGCATTTATGGAATGATCCGCATATTCCTGGATTCGTTTGGAGTAGTACCATCCTGGGTCGGGTTGCTGGTATTGATAGTCGGAGTCGTCTCTGCCGTTCTCGGTGTTCTGTATGCGTTGATGGAGCATGATCTCAAGCGGTTGTTGGCCTACAGTAGCATTGAGAATGTTGGCATCATTTTCATGGGGATTGGCGCAGCCCTAATCTTCCGCGCCAATGGGCATCCATTGCTTGCGGGGCTCGCGCTGATCGCAGCGACATTCCACACTCTGAATCACGCCATGTTCAAATGCCTGTTGTTTCTTGGAGCCGGGTCTGTGCTCCATTCGACAGGGACGCGAAATATGGAGAACATGGGCGGTCTTATCCGTCCTATGCCGGTGACAGCTTTCTGCTTCCTGATCGGGGCAGTTGCGATCTCCGGTCTGCCGCCGCTGAACGGTTTCGTGAGCGAGTGGTTTACCTACCAAAGCTTGCTGGCTGGATATGGCGCGACCGGAAGGCTTACGCGGATTTTGTTCCCGCTGGCCGGTTCAATGCTGGCGCTGACCGGCGCACTGGCTGCGGCTTGCTTTGTGAAAGCCTTTGCGATTACGTTTCTGGCGCTGCCGCGCGAGCTTAAACAGCACGAGGTGCATGAATCTCCTCGGTCCATGCTCGTTGGAATGGGCTTTCTGGCCACAGCTTGCGTAGTGCTGGGCGTGGGGGCGACGTGGGTGCTTCCACTGTTTGATGGAATGATGAATCAACTACTGGGCCAGAGGGTGGTCGGCCATTTCATTACCGGAAACGGATTGGTGCTGGCCGCAAGCACGCCTGCTGGCGGCACGGTATCAACCGCGGTAATCGGCGTTGGACTGATGGTTCTGCTGCTTCCTGCTATTTTCCTGGTGAAGGCCGGGGCTAAGCAGTTCGGGCGCAAACGCGGACCAGCATGGGACTGCGGATTGCCCGGACTCACCAGCCAGAATGAATACACTTCCACCGCTTTCTCAAAAGCACTGCGAATGGTCTTTTCTGTGCTGTATCAGCCGCGGCGGGAGATTCAATCGGTGTTCGACATCTCGCCATACTTTCCTAAAGAGATACGCTTCGAGAGTGGAATCGAGCCGACGTTCGAGAAGCGTCTCTATAATCCTCTCAAGCAATTGATCTTGTCGTGGTCGAAGAGAATGCGCGCCATACAGGCCGGCAGTATTCACGCTTATTTGGTGTACATTTTCATCACTCTCATCCTGCTCTTACTGTTTGGAGTCCGCCCGTGATTCAAGTGATCGCCAACTCCGGACTGCAGCTACTTGTATTGTTGCTTGTCGCGCCCTTGTTTAGCGGCATCATTAAGACGCTAAAAGCAAGGCTTCAGACACGTCGCGGGCCCTGTGTTTTTCAGTTTTACCGCGATCTCCTCAAGCTTTTCCGTAAGGGAATGGTGATTCCAGAGACAGCTTCGTGGATTTTCTCCGGCGCGCCTTATGTTTACTTTACGACCGCCATCCTGGTCGGATTGATGATCCCCATGACCACCACCTATGCGCCTTTCAGCTTGTTTGGTGGAGTGCTGGCGGTGATCTATCTTTTGGCGTTTGGACGTTTCTTCCTCGCTCTCGGCGGGTTGGACACGGGAAGTTCCTTCGGGGGCTTGGGCAGCAGCAGGGAAATGACCATTTCAGCGATTGCCGAGCCGGCCATGATGCTCGCGCTTTTTACCGTTGCACTGGGAGCAAATTCGACAAACCTGAGTGAAATGGCAGGAGCCGCGGTAAGCCAGAGCTGGAGATTTCTTGCGCCGTCGCAGATGCTTGCTTTTGCCGCTGTCTTCATCGTGCTGATTGCCGAGACTGGGCGTATTCCTGTCGACAATCCGGCGACACACCTGGAATTGACCATGATTCATGAAGCGATGATTCTGGAGTATTCCGGGCTGTATCTCGCTTTGATCGAGTGGGGGGCGTCAATTAGGCAGTTGGTGCTGATGACCCTGCTGGTCAATACGTTTTTTCCTTATGGGTTAAGTTCCGAGCAAACGCTTTTTGCCGCAGGGATGGGTTTGTGTTTTTACTTTGCCAAAGTGCTTCTGCTCGCGGTCTTTATTGTGTTGATTGAAACCACCAATGCCAAGTTGCGTCTGTTCCGCGTGCCGGAATTGCTCATGGTGGCGTTTATTTTAGGAGCGCTCGCGCTCATTTCGACGTTTCTGTTCTGAGGCCACTCATGTACTTTGTGCCAAACCCGGAGCTCGGCAACAAGATCATCATCCTGATGGCGGCCCTGGTCCTTGTGCTGCAGATTGCTGCTGTTGGGCAGCGGGGGATCATTTCAAGTATTCGTATTTTTGGGGTGCAATCGTTTCTCCTCGCCGGAATCGCAACCGTCATTGCTTACTTCAACAAGGCTGAGCACGTTTACGTCGCCGCGATTCTCACTGTGCTGTTGAAAGCAGTGGTGCTTCCGCGGGTATTGGAACGCTTGGTGGAAAAGATCGGGATACGGCGCGAGATCGAGCCGCTGATCAATGTTCCGTTGTCGATCCTCACGGCCGGTGGACTGACACTGTTGGGCTATGTTGTCGCGGCCTCATTCTACCATCCGGAAGAGACTGCGGGGCCGGCGGCACTGGGACACAATACTCTGCCCGTTGCTATCGCTCTGTTCTTGATCGGTTTTTTCGTGATGGTGAACCGCCGCAAAGCATTGACGCAGGTTCTCGGCCTGCTTTCGCTGGAAAATGGAATGTTTCTCGCCGCCATCTCGCTGACGTATGGCATGCCTTTGGTGGTTGACATTGGGATTTTCTTTGATGTTCTGGTTGCGGTAATGGTTCTGGGCATTCTTGTTTTCCGAATTCGGGAAGCATTCGACTCCATGGACGTCAGTAAACTTCGGAAACTACGAGAGTAAGCAAAAGAATGATTCTGTTTGGTCTGCTTATCGTTCCACTGATCGCCGGTCCGCTGTCCTTTCTCCTGCGAAAACGATCCGCCATGGAGTTCGTGAACTTGTCAGCCTTTACCATTCTGCTCGGCTTGGCTATTGCGTTAGGAGCCCGGGTGCTTTGGAGTGGACCGGTTTCACTTTGGAATGGCTTCTTCTACGCTGACGCACTCAGCGCGTTGGTGGTTCTGCTTTCCGCATTTGTCGCTTTCGTGTGTTCTATTTACGCTATCGGCTACTTCCGCCGGGATGAGGCAGAAGGAGTGTTTTTGGAGAATGACGAGCCGGGCGAGACGCTGGTCGAGCAAAAGTTGCGGGAGTACTACACGCTTACGCCGCTGTTTGTGTTTTCTCTTGTGCTCGTAGCTCTGGCCAACAACCTCGGAATACTCTGGGTGGCAATTGAGGGTGCCACTCTGTCTTCTGTCTTTCTGGTCATGTTTTACGGGCGTGATACGTCTCTCGAAGCGGCCTGGAAGTACGCGATCATCGGCGGAGTTGGCCTTTCGATGGCCCTGTTTGGGACCATTTTGACTTACTATTCCGCGCATCAGATTCTGGAAACGGAAACGCTTTCAGGGCTGAACTGGTCTGTGCTGATCGGACACGCAGCTCAGTTTGACAAAGCGACGATGCGACTGGCCTTCATACTGATTCTGCTGGGCTATGGAACCAAGGCTGGCATCGCTCCCATGCACACCTGGAAACCGGATGCCTACAGTGAAGCGCCGATTCCTGCGGCAGCAATACTGGCCACCGGAGTTCTTAACTGCTCGATCTATGGCTTGATCCGTTTCTATATTCTTACCGCGAAATGCCTCGGCCCGCAGTTCAGCTCGCACCTTCTGATTATTTTCGGATTGCTCTCTGTAGCAGTAGCGGTGCCGTTCATCCTCGTTCAGAAAAATTTTCGCCGATTGCTGGCCTACTCAAGTATCGAACACAGCGGGATCATGGTGCTCGCGCTTGGCTGGGGCGGAGTATTGGGCATCCTCGGCATGTTGCTCCACATGACGTTCCACTCGGTGACGAAGCCGTTGCTTTTCTTTTGCGCCGGGAATGTTCAACAACACATGAAGACCGACTTGTTCAGCAAGGCTAAGAGCGGGTTGATCCATTCGATGCCTGTGACCGGAGGAGCATTCCTCCTGGCGACTCTTGCCGTCACAGGGTCACCTCCGTTTAGTTTGTTTCAGAGCGAGTTCACGATTCTTCGCGCGGCGTTTGTCAGTGGCTATTCTGTTCTCGGCTATGTGTTCATGGCCTTTTTGATCGCGATTTTTGCGGGATTTTTGGCGCACTGCGCCAATCTCGTGCTCGGCGCCGATCCGAATCTTCCTCGGGACGATACCGATGGCTGGAAAAAATATTCGGTGGTGGGTTTGGTTGCAGTGATTGTTATTCTGGGCTTCTGGATACCGGCCCCGTTGTTCAAGTTAATTCAGAGCGCAACAGCTATAGTGATGGGTGGATGATGAGCCAGACTGCGTCCAATTTGTTTGAAACTCTCCGACAGAAGTTTGGCCAGCAGGTTCAGTCAATACGTGCTGAGCGCGAAGACGAGTTTTACATTCTTCTGAGCGATTCCGATATTCGGCCAATTACGGACTACTTGCTCGGTGAATTCGACGCAAGACTCGTTACGGTCTTCGCCGAAGACAGACGTGCCGCAGAAAACGTCTTCTACAACTACTACGTCTTTGAACAGAGAGGTAGTCCTCAGTACTTAATTGTGCGTGCTCCGGTGTGCGCCAACATGCCTGAGTTTCCGTCGCTCTCCGCCGAACTGCCGTCCGTGAACTGGCAGGAGCGCGAGATCCAGGATTGGTTCGGACTGAAGGCGGTTGGACACCCTAATCCCCGTCGTGTCGCCCTGCATGACAATTGGCCGGAAGTCTACCCGTTGCGCAAAGACTTTGCTCTCGAAACCGTGTTGCCAGAGTTCGAGGGCGAGCGCCACATATACAGGCGGGCGTTAGGAAAAGGTGTTTTCCAGATTCCAGTCGGTCCGGTGCATGCCGGAATCATCGAACCGGGGCACTTTAACTTCGCGGTGGCGGGTGAGCCGATCCTGTATTTGCAACTTAGAATGTTTTACACCCATAAGGGAACCGAAAAACTTTTTGAAAAGCTTCCCGTGCACAGAGGCGTCTTTCTTGCGGAGAGCATTTCGGGAGATTCGAGCTTTTCCCACGGCACGGCGTTCTGTCAGGCTGTTGAACGAGCAGCCGGAGTTGAAGTACCCGAGCGCGCTCTCATCATGCGCGTTGTCCTGCTGGAGTTAGAGCGGATTTGTAATCACGTCGGCGACATTGGAGCCATCGTAAATGATGTCGGCTTCGTCGTAGCAAACTGCCATGCCGGTCGCCTCAAGGAAGCGCTGGTCACCCTGAACGAGCATATGACGGGCAGTCGTCTGCTGAAGGGAATGGCCTGCATCGGTGGGGTGCGGCGCGGTTGGGATGTCGCACAATTAGATACGCTCCTTAAATCATTAGACTGGTTCGAAAAGGAATTCAAGGATCTGGTCAGTCTGATTGACTCCTCCGATTCCACGCGTGACCGTCTGGAACAGACGGGGGTTCTCTGGCCTGAAAAGGCGAAGGATCTGGGTATCATCGGCGTTGGTGGGCGGGCTTCGGGGATCGATCTGGACGTGCGGCGCGATCATCCTTATGCCGCGTATTCGCGCTTCCCGTTCCGTGTTCCGGTTTATCAGGCCGGGGATGTCCTGCGCAGGATGCAAGTTCGGATTGAAGAGGTGGGCGAGTCCATCTCGATAATACGGAGGGCTGCCGAAGAGAGCTTCCAAGGTGAGTTTCGTGTGCCAGTCCCAGTGATACCTGCTGACCGTTGTGCGGTGGGTTCCGTGGAAGGATGGCGTGGCGAAATCATTCATTGGATACGAACAGGCCCCGACAATCATCTGCAGCGGTGCAAGATCAAGGACCCGTCAATCAACAATTGGCCGGCTTTGGTGGAGGCGGTACAGGGAAACATCGTTCCAGACTTCCCAGTCATTAACAAGAGTTTCAATCTTTCCTACTCGGGAACGGATAGGTAAACGATGTTCAAAATACTTCAGAAAACCATCAAAACTGGAATCGTAACAGCAAGCTACCCAGCCCAGCCAGCGAAAGTCTCCGAGCAATTCAGGGGCTGTCCAAGCTTCGATTTTCAAAAATGGAGAGACGCTCGCCCTGCTGCCAACGCTTGTCCGACCGGAGCGATAGGTGTGCACGACGAGGGGAATTCCAGAAAAGTAACTGTAGATTACGGTTTTTGCAACTTTTGTGGCTTATGCGCGGAAGAATCTGGTGAATCGGTGTGTGTGACGCGAGAATTTGAGCTGGCAACGTTGAATCGCCGGAACCTTGTTCTGACTGCGGAATACGACTTGGATTCCGATGGTACGCATCGGAAATTACGCGAAGTTCATCGCCAATACTCAAATGCCGAAACGGATGTGGAGAGGCTTGGGAAACAAACTAAGGAAACAATTCAGAAGGTTTTAGGCCGGTCTCTTGCTATCCGAGAAGTTGATGCAGGTTCCTGCAATGGATGCGAAACGGAAATTGTCGCTCTGAATAACCCGGTTCATGACATTGAACGCTTCGGAATTCACTTCGTTGCATCCCCTCGCCACGCCGACCTGATTCTCGTAACAGGGCCCGTCACCCGGAACATGGAGCTGGCACTGGTGAAGACATATCAAGCGATGCCAGATCCGAAGGTAGTTGTCGCGGTTGGTGCGTGCGGCATCAGTGGAGGAGTTTTCGGAGTGAACTATGCATCTCTTGGGGGCGTGGATAATGTGCTTCCAGTGGATGTTTATGTTCCGGGATGTCCTCCCAGACCACAAGCTCTCCTGCAAGGAATTCTCCTGGCAGTAGGGCGGCTTACAGAAAAGCTTCAAGGACACACGGATTGAGGGATACCTGCTGCTTCGCGTCCAGAAGATGTTGCGGGAATAGCTGTGACCTTTATTGTGTTGGGGTTGCACCAAAACGGAATTGCTGTTAAGCTAATTGAAATCAGAGACGTAGGCGCGTAGCTCAGTTGGTTAGAGCGCTACCTTGACACGGTAGAGGTCATCGGTTCGAGTCCGATCGTGCCTACCATTCTCATTAAAGCAGTTAAGCCCACTTCCAGCCCCCTCAAAATTAGCCATTTCAACCCGTGATTCAACCCGCAATCACTGAACCGCATCTGAGGTGGGTTTCACCTTCTTAATCGCTTCCAAGAACAGCCCCTGAGCCGCCTGCTGCTGGTCGTTTACCCGGTGGCAATAGATTTCCATGGTGGTCGCCAAACGTTTGTGCCGGAGCATCTTCATCGTGACAGCCGGGTCAACCTGCCCGGGTAGGAAGGTAGCGAGCGAATGGCGAAGGTTATGCCAGCCAAAACGTTTGCTGGAGTCCTTCTCGATTACCCGGCCTTCACCGCTGCGGGACGAAGATAGTCTTGAGCAGCGCAGGAGGGTGCCGGGGAATTCGCCCTTTCTCCTTTACGGATGGGAAAATCCAATCCGTTTCCTTGGAGTACAGAGATTGTTCTCTCCATTCCCGAAGGTACCCGGCCAACGCCGGATGCATCGGGACTGGAACCATGGAGTGCTCATTCTTACCTTCCGTGAGTTTCCCCTTGCTCCACCCGCGCCGGATGTATATTTGCCCGTTCTTCGATGCGAATGGCACGCTTGTGTTCTGTTCAACTCGCGAAGCCGTCCGCCACCTTCACGCGAACCTGCAGGAGAGAGGTTTTTCTGTAGTTGCGCTTTCCGGGGAGTTTAAACAGCATGAGCGCAACAGTGCGCTGCAGGCATTGCGCGACGGGCGTGCTCGCGTCTGCGTCGCTACGGATGTGGCCGCTCGCGGACTAGACATGCCTGATGTCGGCCTGGTGATTCACGCAGAGTTGCCTCAAAATCGGCAAACGCTGCTGCACCGGAGCGGTCGCACAGGACGGGCTGGCCGCAAAGGTTTGTCGCTCATATTGGCGCCAACTGCACAACACGGCGCGGTCGAGCGCCTGTTGGCATCGGCGAAGATTAAGGGGATCTGGTCGGCTGCGCCTTCTGCAGATGCAATTCGCGTACGTGATGAAGAAAATCTTGTACGTGAAATTGCAGCCATGGCGGAAACTTCATCAGAAGAAGATTTGGCACTTGGGCGAGTCCTGCTGGCCGAGAGGAGCCCCGAACAACTCGCCGCTGTGCTGGTGCGGCTCCGCCGAGAGCACTTACCGGCACCCGAGGTGTTGGATGATCCCGGATCGGTTCGGAGTGAAACCTGGAAGAGCAAGAAGAATCGCGCTGTTACAAAAAAGAAAAGCTGGAGCAGTAAAAAGAGTAAGCAGTACAAGCCGCGCGAGAAAAACAAGCGGCACTAAAGAGCGTGCTGTTTTCTCCTCGTGCCTACCATTTATTCCCTGTAAGCTGCGTCGGGATTCCTCCCGGCGTATTTCTTTTTCAGCCCGTGATTCCCATCGGAATGGATGCGCCCTCATCCGAGACTTCTTTTCCGGTCACAAGCAGACAAAATTTGCAGCCCTCTTTCGGGCATTTTATGTATTTATAGAAGTCAGAACGCCCTCGTAGCGCTACAATAGCAAGCTTGTCTTGCGAGGTGCTCATGCCTATTCATACAATCATCGAGCCTTTCCGAATCAAGAGTGTCGAACCTATCCGCTGGACCCAGCGTGCGGAGCGTGAGCGTTTCCTTCGGGAGGCCAGCTACAACCTCTTTCTCCTTTCTGCCGACGATGTCTTGATTGACCTGCTCACCGATTCCGGTACTGGCGCCATGTCCATCTACCAGTGGGGAGCCATCCAAGAGGGCGACGAGAGCTACGCCGGCAGCCGCAGCTTTATTCGTTTCCGCGACTCCGTGCAGAGCATCTTCGGCTACACCAACGTGATTCCGACACATCAGGGCCGCGCCGCCGAGCGCATACTCTTCACTGTCATGCTGAAGAAAGGCGACATCGTTCCCAACAATACGCACTTTGACACCACCCGCGCCAACGTCGAAGCCGTCGGAGCAGAGGCAGTCGACCTGGTCATTGCCGAAGGCAGACAACCTGGCCTTCTGCATCCTTTCAAAGGCAATATGGATGTCGCCGCCCTGGAGCAAACCATTGCGCGTGTGGGCCGCGAGCGTATTCCGCTCGTTATGCTGACCATTACCAATAACTCCGGCGGAGGCCAGCCCGTCTCCATGGAGAACGCAAGAGCCGTCAGCGCCGTCTGTCGCAAGCACAATATCCCGCTCTACTTCGATGCCTGCCGCTTTGCCGAGAACTCCTACTTCATCAAGCTTCGCGAGCAAGGTTACCAAGACAAAACTCCCCGGCAGATCGCGCAGGAGATGTTCTCGCTAGGCGACGGCTGTACCATGAGCGCCAAGAAAGACGGCATGGCAAACATCGGAGGCTTTCTCTGCACCAACAACGACGTGCTCGCGCAGCAGCAGAAGAATCTGCTGATCTTGACCGAGGGGTATCCCACTTACGGAGGCCTTGCCGGGCGCGACCTCGAAGCTATAGCCGTCGGTCTTCAGGAGGCCGTGGAGGAGGATTACCTGCGTTACCGGATCGCCTCTACCGCCTACCTCGGCAACCACCTCCACCAGATGGGAATCCCCATCGTGATGCCCCCCGGAGGCCACGCCGTCTACCTTGATGCTCGCAGCTTCGTCCCCCATATCCTGTCCGAGCGGTTTCCCGGGGTAGCCCTGGCCGCAGAACTCTATCTCGAAGGCGGCATTCGCTCCGTCGAGATAGGCACGCTCATGTTCGGTGCCGCCGCCAAGATGGACCTTGTCCGCCTCGCGATCCCGCGCCGTACTTATACACAAAGCCATATTGACTACGTCATCGAGGTCGTCGCCGAAGTCTGGGGCAAGCGCGACCAGATACGGGGCCTCCGGCTCACATATGAGCCACCATTCCTGCGCCACTTCACGGCTAAGCTGGAACAGGTGTAGGGAAGGCAATTGTCGTCGTTGATTTTGTTTTTAAATGAGCCAAAGCTATGGCCGCCGCGAAGAGATTTTGCGGCGAGGGGAGGAGCAAAAAAACTTACTATCTAGTCGCGCCTTCGATACAATCTGGGGCGCGGTGAACCACAACCAGAGGACGCCTCAACGCTTGAAACCGTAGCTTGCCGCTAGCGGCAAGAAGTCTCACAGGTTCTGAAGATGAGCAATGTCAGTTGCGACTGCGAGTCCATCGCAACTGGAGCAGAGACCGGAATAGAACACGATCAAACTTACTTTGAATAAGTTGGGAGGAGCATGAAAATGTTTCTGTCGAGGTCAGCTGCGAAGTCTTTTTCGGGCTTGTGGGTGGTCATTCTGCTTACAGCGCTGGCTGTCGCCCAAAAGACACCATCTGCAACTAAGCCCGAGGCTTCTCCCAGTCCCAAAGCTGCTGTCACTCTCGGAGGCAAACCACTTTTCTTCGTGCAGGAGAGGGTTCTCTCGTTTTCTCCCGAAGACCGTGCTGCCGCTATCACCGATCGCATCAATCGCATCTCGGAGAATCCTCTTGTAAAGACCAGCGCTATTTCAGTCTCGGAGGGAGACGGATCCACAGACATTGTTGCGGGCGATGTAGCTATCATGAGCGTTACTGATATCGACGCCAAGACAGCGGGAAAGACGCGCCAGGAGTTGGCGACTGAGTATGCGCTAAAGATACGCACGGCAATCCAGGAACAGCGTGCCGAACATAGCTGGCGAACGATTGCCGAGGGAACGGGATTCACACTTCTTGCGACTATTGTCTTGTTTGGTTGTATCTTCCTGCTAAATCGTTTCTATCCTAAGCTCTACGCCAGGATTAGAAGCTGGCAGCACACTCGCATCCGTTCCATTCGTATTCAGACGTTTGAGTTGCTTCCTGCGGAGCGTATCACTAGCTTTCTTATCTCAACGGCAAAGCTTATGCGGTTCTTCGTCGTTGCCGTTCTGACATACTTCTATCTGTCCGTTACGTTTAACTTCTTTCCCTGGACCCGTGGCTACGCAGCGATATTACTGGATTACGTATTAACACCGGCAAAGCTGATCGGCAATGAAGTAGCGGATTATCTCCCGAACCTGTTTTTCGTTGCCGTCATTTTGGCAGTCGCTTACTACATCAGCCGACTGATCAAGACCATCTTCACTGAAGTTGGCAAAGGTTCAATCGCCATTTCTGGCTTCTATCCTGAATGGGCAGAGCCAACTTTCAAGATAGTACGGTTTCTCATTATCGCGCTTACGGTGGTGGTAGTGTTTCCCTACCTGCCGGGTTCAAAGTCGCCCGCTTTTCAAGGGGTTTCGATCTTTCTGGGCCTTTTGCTTTCTTTAGGCTCCAGTTCCGCGGTCGCAAACATCGTGGCTGGTGTGATCCTGACCTACATGCGGGCTTTTACAATCGGAGATCGGGTTCAGATTGCGGACACCACCGGTGATGTCGTCGAGAAAAACCTTCTGGTCACTCGCGTCCGGACTATTAAGAACGTCGAAATCACCATCGCGAATGCAATGGTGCTCTCCAGCCACATCATTAACTTCAGTACGTCATCCAATGGGAAGGGGCTTATTCTCCACACGGGCGTTACGATTGGATATGATGCCCCGTGGAGACAGGTTCACACGTTGCTGATCGATGCTGCCAATTCGACAGAGAACATTCTTAAAGAACCCGCCCCATTTGTGCTGCAGACTGCTCTCGACGATTTCTACGTCAGCTATGAATTGAATGCTTATACAGACAAGCCGAATGTCATGGCCAAAACATATTCTGACCTGCACCAACACATTCAGGACAAATTCAACGAAACTGGTGTAGAGATCATGTCGCCGCACTACTCAGCACTACGTGATGGAAATCAGACAGCGATTCCAGACGAATATTTTAAAAAGGGCTACTCTGCCAAGCCCTTTTCGGTACGCATCGATAAGAGCACAGATTGAGCCACACTTTTCCCGATTGCAACTTCGCTTACGAGTCATTGGTGAGCGGCGGGTAGCCACCCAGAAGTTTCCGACTTTGTTGGTCTGTTGCCGTGCGAATCCACGAATGAATGCCACTCCAATGGCTAGGCCGGACGCGGCGGCAAGAAAGTTCTGCACTGTAAGTCCGACAAGCTGCCTGAAGTAACTCATCGTGTCTCGCCGGAGTAAGCCTGCTAGCTAGGTTGTCGTTGTCGAAAAGCTGATCGCCGTGTTCATGGCCAGGTCCGGGGCATCGGCGTCGTCATATACGCTCGGTAGAACCATGGCAGGAATTGCTGGACGCGAAGAATCAGGTAAAGCACAAGCGTGCTTGCGAATCCGAATAAGACAAAACAGTATGCGTATTGCTTCCAGTCCATTTCCTCTTGCGGATTGACTCGGGCGAGTTTGTAGAGAAGCCGCTCGATAGGGCGCATGAGAGGGGCAACTACTGTCTTTTGGCCCTGAAAGACTCGTGCCATATATGCATCGAGGGGGTTGACCAGTACGGTTACGACCGCGGGGAAGACGGCGTATTGGAGTAGTGCCTGCCAGCTCATATCACGATGGAAGTGAAGCGAAGCTGCTGATACGGAGCGTTGAACCGCAGCACAGGTTGATTCTAATGCAAGACATTTAGGAACTTTTAAGTAACCTTTCATGCGATTTTTAGACCGAATGTTATCCCATCAATTGGTTTGAGTTCGGTGCCTGAAGCAAGGCATGGACTTGGCTAGGAGGAAAACATGACCGCGATGCTGATTCTGACCGTGATAAGCGTTGGCGCGGTGGCGTTTCTGGTCCGCTTCTTCGTTGCGCTCTGCAAAGAAAGCAGAGGGCACACCTACCAACTTGTGCGAATAACGCCCGAACCAGTAAAGCAGGATGTTGAAGTTGGCCATCACCAATTGAGATTCAACATTCCACTCCACGCGAGTGCGAACCGGCCCAGGCGAAATCCAGCAGTTGTGGCCCGCACGCAGCGGGTGGCTTGACAGAGGCTTCGGAAAAGAGGCTTACGATGTTTATTCAGGAAATATCTCCCGAACAGTTTGCTGAACTTTTTCACCACTACCATGAGGCGCTCGCGCCTGATTTCGAGGCAACCGGTAATTCGCACACTGTGGCTTGGCGAGACCTTCCACGCAGCGAACGGAGTTGCATGATTGCAGCAGTCCGCCTGGCTCTTCTCGACCTGCATTCGTCGCCGATCAAGAGAAGAAATCATCGTGAAGACTACTTCGCCAAACCGGGTGAAGCAGAGTGGGGCAGCTGAAGAGCTCAGCAGGAACGCGAGGGCTTGACCATGATGACTGCATCCTCCATTTGCAAGAAGTTCTCTGCGCTACGAAGCGCCGGTAACGGAACGTTGCGGGCACTGACACGGGCGAGTCTGCAAGACGACAAGAGGGCCTCGGACATTGTCGAAGCCGGCGATTTCCGGATAAACATTGGTGCGCGTACAGCTACAGCTCGTGGGCGTGAACTAAATCTGAGCAGTGCCGAGTTCGATATGTTGGTTTACCTGGCATCGAACCGAAAACGAATCGTTAGTTCCCGAACAACTCTTGCCAGCAAGTCGGAATATGGCGGAGTGCGCCACGCGGAGTTCCTGCGCACACTTATGTCACTTCGAAAGAAGCTCCAGGAAAATGTACCAGGTGTTCCGTATATCCAGACCGAAGGCTGGCTGTTGTACGAGTTTCACCCAGGTATTCAAGGTGAAAAGCAGACACCGTAGATGCGCGAGCCCAGAAAAGTAAGGAGCATGGACCGCGCAAAGCAGATTGCCCGCGTCGAAGCCGATCGTCCAATTGCGCTTCGCCAAGCGATTCAGGCGTGCCGCAAGGGCGGAACCGTGTGCGTTGCCGGTGTCTATACCGGGTTCGACGAAAAGATACGACTGGGCGCATTTACGAATAAGGGGCTGACCATGAAGACCGGACAGACGCACATGATGCGCTTTATGAAGCCGTTGCTGGACAAAATAGAGGCTGACGAGATCGACCCCAGCTTCGTCGTGAGTCATCGGGTCCCGATCGATCAAGCACCAGAGATGTACAAGATCTTTCGAGACAAACAGGAAAACTGCACGAAGGTCGTATTGGACCCCTGGCAGAGGGCACAAAAGCTGCCTAACCAATCCAATCCAGAGTACCTTTGGACCACTCCGCGCGTTTTGGTCCTCGACCTTCCTGCTCTCCGTAACACCCCATAAATTGCAAACCACGCTCCAAGCTTAACACTAACTTAAGGACATCTCGTGCTGTGGCGGCGTGATCAAAATAGATGGCTCGAGGAGTGAGGTCCGGGTACAACACCCTCGGAGAGAGAAGGCGAATATGCTTTGGACGATTCTGGTTGTTCTAGTGATTCTGTGGTTACTCGGGTTCAGTCTGCACGTTGGCGGTGCCTTGATCCACTTGTTACTCGTTGCAGCACTGGTGGTGCTGGTGCTTAATCTGGTGACTGGGCGCCGTGTGGTGTGAAAGAAAAACATTAACGCGTTCGCAACACGAATGATTGCCGCAGAATGGCGGTGTGCGACTTGCTGCGCGTTGTTGTTTTACAATCGTGCTCCTGCGCCATACAGCAGAGAGCGGGGTTATTATCCGAGCGGCGGATTGGGGATGATACTCTTGATCCTTATATTCTCCTGCTTCTCGGCCGGATTTGAAGCTGCCTGTCGGAAGACAGATCAGCTTGAAAAAATTGCAAGTTATTGCCAGTTCATGCGAATATTGCTGTCAAGGAGCTTTCCTCAACAGATAAGCCGGGATGGCGAAACTGGCAGACGCAGCGGACTTAAAATCCGCAGACCTTAACAGGTTGTGGGGGTTCAAGTCCCCCTCCCGGTACCACCTACAATCAGTTACAAGCCAGGTGCTTTTCACCACTATTCTCTTGAATCGCTATATGGCTCTGGTTTGCCTTGATCAGTTGACCGGAGCTTCCGGTTCAGGGCGCTGTTCAGCCTCGTCGGGTTCTGCCGCGCTTTGCGCCTCCAGCTTGTGCATTGCATCTTGAATTCGGGACTCGACGTGCCAGTTCAGCAGCACTGCCCTGCCAGGAGTCGGAATGGATATGAGCCAGAATTCCGCAGCACACCCAGGAGCCACGAAACTCATTGACTGTCTCAATGCCTTTCTTCAAAAGCTTTCCGTGAATGAAACAATATTCAAAATGATTACAATTAATTTAACCATCCAGTAAACCAAGCGCATCGTTCCAGCAACATACCTCACAAGAGGCGGCAGTCCGTTTCTTTGCGGACGACGCCTCCCGAGCCGTTGGTATCTCCAAATTCCATTAAGTAGCCCCGCACTGACGCGGGGTTGCAGGTCGTGATGCGCCATGGATTTTTCCGCAGCTGCCTTTTTGTTCATGCCGAAAACGTCCACAGCGTTGCTGATTTTCTTCTTCCCTGTGTTGATCATTTCCGCAGGCCAGCCCCAAAAAGAAACGCCAGAGGAAATTTCTAATGTCAGGATTCTTACTAATTCACTGGCCGCCAGAAGCCGATTTGGCGAACTTAAAGAATATGGCTGCGCAAGGAACTGTCGCGCTAGGCCAATCACATTCACTCACGCCGGCGCAAAGGATCTCCGAGTTCAGCAAGGACAACTTTTGTTGCGCCAAGTTAGACACCCATGACTCCCAGAGTTCATTGCTCTACAGGCATCCGGGGGATGGATCTTGGATATTTGTTGTGGGACCGGCCAGCTACGCAGGGAACCGGATCTCGAATTCTATACTGCCGGCCTTGCTATCGGACATCAGACAGAATCCATGCGGAGCATCCAGTAAACTGGCTGGAGTCTTTGCCGTGGTTGCTTTTGACAGCGAAAGAAAGAAAACTGTCATTGTTCCGAGCGCGCTCGGAGAACTAGCCGTACACGTTCGGCAAAACGAGCAAGGCGTAATCGGGGTTTCCACGTCCATACTTGCCCTTGCCGCGCTTGGCCCAGTCAGCCTTGATGAATTCACCTGCCACACTCTCTATCGCTGTGGCCACAGGTTGCTGCCAAGGACCATTTTCAACGAAATCAGGAGCATACAACAGGGCCACCTGCTCGAGGTCGGAGGAGGACGCTGCGAGGAGCGGCGCTACTGGTCGCCGTCCTTTGCGGAATCTACAGGGGGGACCCTTTCTACTGCTGCAAACGAGATCGCTGATTTGTTAACTGAATACTCCACATCCCTGGTTGAGCCAGGAATGCCTGTCGTTTCAGATCTAACGGGTGGCTATGATTCGCGTGTTACGACCGCAAGTCTCTTGCGGGCAGGAATTCCTTTTGTTTCGACGGTGACCGGTTCGAGTGACAACCCAGATGTGATCGTCGCTCGCAACATTTGCCATGTAGAAGGGCTGCCGCAGCTGGTCGTCGATACGGCAGAAAACCCGGGCAGCATTTTGCCGGATATCAAAGCGGCCGTCATGCTGTCAGAGGGGAACATCGCTACGGTTGGTTTTGTGAATACCCTTCGCGCCAAGCGCAGGATTATGTCCAATTTCACACAACATCCGATTTTCACTGTTAGTGGCGCGCTTGGCGAAATCTATCGGGATTCCTATTGGGCTCAGGAATTCTTTGACTGCGGCAAGCGACAACCAGCGTCAATCGACAAACTGATTCGCTATCGAATCGATGCGTTTAGTCCCGGGCGAATGGATTTTTTCGCGCACGATTGGCATCGGGACTGGAGGGCGCAGTTGCACAACCACATCAAAGAGGTAATCCAACCTTATTCGGGCGAGCGAAACACGTCACAACTCGACGCGTTTTTCCTGCACGAGATGAGTGGCATGTATGGAGGGTACACTAGCGCGATGGCAAGATGGTCAGCCCCGCTCGTACCCTTCTTCTCGACTGCGGCATTGGACCGGGCCCTGACCGTCCCTCCCCAGTGGCGCTATGGTGCTCGTCTGCTGCGCCACATATGCTGGTCGTTAAACCCGAGGTTTGCTGGATATATGACCATGCGCGGGTGTCCCTGTTCACAGGTGACATTCCGGAACTGGTACCGTTTCCTTCCTATTGTCCCGATGAATGTGAAACGCCTAGTCCGGAAAGCCAGTACCGTCTGGCTGGGCAAGACCCTCTTTCCCGAGTACGTGGAGCCTCAGCCATCTAGCAACACTTATGTTGATTTGGTGCAGCAGGAGGTTAAGCCTGGTGGCCACCTCGATTTCGAGAGTATGGAAACGGCAAGTTGGTATGCTCCGGAGGCGCTGACGGCATTGCTCAAGGATGCCAGTACTCCAACGGGCTATGGCCACCGTCGGGCGCTGTCGTGGATCTATACCTGTGAGGCTATGTCCCGTATAGCGCGGGCTCACACCTCCATCGGAATTGCTGCTGATCTGCGGAAACAGGCAACGGCGTGAGGGCGAGTTTCAGCACTGGTCGGGTTCACCTTGGCTAATATTCTCCGTCGAGACGCCTTCACTGTGTGTCACGAAACGTCCGCCCCTGGAGGTGCACTTAAATTGAAGACCAATCTCGGAAAATTCGCCGTTTCAGCAGTTGCGGCTCTGTGCGTCTTTTGCGCGATCAGTATCAAGTTCAAGCCGACGGCAAACGGAACGCGGACCGGCGTCTTGACAATCTTGGACAATGCCTCCAGTGGCCAGCAAACGATTTCGTTGAGCGGAACCGGTGACACATCAACGGTATTCAGGCGGAAGCTAACGCTAGTGGCAACCACCACCCCATCCGCTCTCTGAGTGCCGTGGAAGCTAACCCACACGTTGGTCTGGTGCGCGTCGGCGGCAGTTATTGGGGGCTGGAAGATCTGCTCGGTCTGTTTTGTGACGAGCACGAGGTAGCCATCGGCGCGCAGCACTATGCCTTCCTGAGGCGATACAAACGGCAAAGTGTGCGGAATGGCGTCTACGATGCCGGAACCACGGACCTTGCGCGCCTGATTTCGATGCAGATTGATCTGCTTGGCTTCAATAGCGTGCTCTTTGCCATGCCGCTTACCGTAGACCTCGACGGTCTGGCCGATATATGGCTTTGCATCAGCAGCCTGGGTGCGGGACAACTTATTTGCCGCTTTCGTAAAGAACTGGGTGCCGTTGTCGATGCGAATATGGACGCCGTTGACGTCGATCTCTGCAGGAGAGGCAATCCGGGTAACGTATCCCTTCAGGTCGGGTTCGTAAGTCGCGCTGGGCATGCGACGCGGTACCGACGAACAGAAGTGCCGCGGCAAGCATAGGGTGAACTCGCATTGAGCCGAACTCTAGACCGGTTTGCATGAAGCTATATTCCATAGCCGCAGTGCTTGAACCAGGCTGC
>PJLO01000001.1:0-97008 GCA_003010405.1 Acidobacteriota bacterium
CACTATTACGCCATCGGGAATCCCCGCACTTGGATGAAAGAGAGCGGCTGGGATGACGACACTATCTGATCAAGTACTTTGCGGACAGTGCAGGCAAAAAAGGCTGCGAATTTTATACGCCCGGTGAAGTTGTCCGCCTGCTGGTGCAGCTCGTGAAGCCCCGCGCAGGCAATGAGATTTACGACCCTACAGTTGGTTCGGGCGGTTTTTTAATTCAGAGCCATCAGTACGTGGAAGAACAGGGCGAGAACCCGAACGACTTAGCCCTTTATGGACAGGACTCGAACGGCACTGTCTGGTCAATCTGCATTATGAACATGATCCTCCACAACATCACCCATTTCACCATCGAGAATGGGGATACGCTGGAAGATCCACAGATTCTCGACCATAGTCAAATCCGGAGATTTGACCGCGTGCTCGCCAACCCCGCCATGCTTTCCCGCATTCGTGCAACCCAGTCTGTAGGAATTCCATTCTCGTCGCGGCTATAAAACTCTGGGATCACTTCGCGTTCAAGCAGGTCGTAGAGCGCGTCGGCTTCGACTGCGTCCCAGGCGGGATCGTCGCCATGTTCCTTACCGTCTCCCAGAGCCCAACCGACTGCAGGCGTGTATGCTTCTGCCCACCAACCATCCAACTCCGACAGATTGATGCCGCCATTGACGAGAACTTTCATCCCGCTGGTCCCGCAAGCCTCCCATGGCCGGCGTGGTGTATTGATCCAGACATCCACGCCCTGCACAAGGCGCTCGGTCAGCAGCATGTCGTAATCACTGAGAAAGATCACATGGGCGCGAGTCTCAGGCTGCCGGATGAAGTTTATCCACTCCTGAATCAGAGATTGTCCGGCTTGGTCGGCTGGATGGGCCTTGCCAGCGATGATGAGCTGCACCGGACGGTCAGGATTGGTGAGTAGGCGACGCAGCCGTGCGGGATCGTGCAGCAACAAATTTGGTCGCTTATAGGTAGCAAACCGCCGTGCAAAACCCAAAGTCAGGGCGTTGGGGTCAAAGAGATGTTTTGCGGCTTCGGCCTCCTCAGGCGCTGCCCCTGCTGCTGATAGATCCCGGGACAATCGCTCGCGGGCATATTCAACGAGAGACCTGCTGGCGTCAACGCGAAATTTCCATAGCTTGGCGTCCGAGGCCCGGCGAATGTCCTGTTCCAGTGTCTCCGTGGTCCCCAGCCAGCGGTCCTTTCCACAGCTTCCCGTCCAAAGATCGTCGGCGGGGGCAGAGTCCCAGGTGGGCACGTGTACTCCGTTGGTCACGTATCCGATTGGGATTTCGTCCTCCGGCCAGCGCGGAAACAGAGGCAGAAAGAGGTGTCGGCTGACTTGGGCATGTAAGCGGCTCACGGCATTCACCGCCCCGCTCCCGCGAACTGCGAGATAGGTCATGTTGAAAGGCTCCGACGCGTCGTTTGGATTCTGACGACCCAAGGCCAGCAAATCATGAAGTGCGATGCCGAGGTTCTTTTCTGCATAGCCCCCGAGATATTGCTCGATGAGGGCAGGAACAAAACGGTCAAAACCGGCGGCCACCGCCGTGTGAGTTGTGAAGAGATTTCCCGCTCGTGTCACCGCCAGTGCGACTTCGAAGGGCTGACTGGTCTTCTCCATAAAGCTATGGGCACGTTCGAGGACAGCGAATGCCGCATGTCCTTCGTTCAGGTGACAGACTTCTGGCTGAATGCCGAGTGCGCGGAGCAACCGCCAGCCACCAATTCCGAGCAGGAGTTCTTGTTTGAGGCGAAGTTCCGGAGCGCCGCCGTACAACTCGCTGGTAATTCCCCGATGAGCGGGAAAGTTCGCAGCGTCATTACTGTCCAGCAGAAATAGTTTCACTCTGCCGACTTGGACTTGCCATGCGCGCAACCATACCGAATATCCTGGCAACGCGATTTCCAAACGTAACCACTCCCCGTTCGGTTGGCGCAAGGGGGTGATGGGCAACTGCCCTGGATCGTTGTAAGGAAAGAGAGCCTGTTGGGCTCCATTCTTGTCGATTACCTGGCGGAAATAGCCCTGCTGGTAAAGGAGTCCCACCCCGACGACTGGCACTCCGAGATCACTGGCGGCCTTGAGTTGATCGCCGGCTACATTGCCAAGTCCCCCCGAGTAAATGGGCAGCGCCTCGCTCAACATAAACTCCATGCTGAAATAAGCGGCGCAGGTCAGTGAGCCTTGTGAATAATTCGGCTGAAACCATGCTGGCGCTTCCGCCGCCTGCCGACTAGCTTCGACCAGCGCATCAACGTTTTTCCGGAAGACGGGATCAGCCAACACGCGCTCGATTCGGTCGCGCGAGACGGTCTGCAAGACGACCCAGGGATTATGCGTGATCTCCCACAGTTCGGGATCAAGCTGCCGCCACACTTCGTCGGTGGCATGATTCCATGACCAGTGCATATCCAAGGCGAGGTCCGCCAGGGAATCAAAACCCTCGATTTCGGTGGGCAGAAGGTTATAGATCGGATGGCTGACGCGGATTTGTTTGCGCATGATTTCTCCATAGGATCCGACGCCGCCAGGGCCTCATCTAAAATGATGCACAGATGAATATACTCCCCCGGAAACTTTCCGCGGAGTGTATTCATCGCTCTCTGCAACAAGACGTCGACTCCGTTGGCCGCCACAGCCTCAAGTGCGCTTGAGTGATACATTTCGGGCACTCAACACCCGCCTAAGCGACTATGGCTTTCAGCAACCGAAGCTCATCTCGAATCAGCCTGGGGAGGAGAAATTCAGTGCGAATCTTGGCCTGCCCAGCACGTCCAAACCCCTCGGCAATTTCGTGATTTTCCAAGAGAAACATAACTTTGGTTGCGCAGTCTTCCACGCTTTCCACAAGGTATTCTTCATATCCGGCGGGAAACTGCATAGGGATTCCACCCGCATTTCCAGCCACGATCGGCTTCCCCTTCCAGAATGCTTCCGCGATCACCAAGCCAAAGCCTTCGCGAATAGATTTCTGGAGGACAACATTGGCGCTACGCTGGAAGGCATTGACTTCCATGTTGCCAACACCGGTCATGTTGGTAAATACGAATAGATCGCGATCGTCGACTGCTTCAGCAAGCAGAGGTCGATTAATATCAATTCCCATCTCTCCCAGGGCCCTACGGTAAACCTCGGCGGGAAGATCCAGACGTCTCAGTTGCAGCTACTCCCAGCAATGATTCCGGATTCGGTGCCAGGGTTGTGAGTACAGGACACGATTCTTGACGTGGTGCATCTAAGTAGGCAAAAGAAAGGAGTGCTCATGAAGCTAAGTATCAAAGCCGCTGCGACCACTTCTGCTCTGCTCTGGGGCGGAGCTGTCCTCACCGTCGGAGTTGCCAATGTCATCCAGCCACGATATGGCAGAGAGTTCTTGCGGTTGTTGGCATCGATCTATCCTGGGTATGAGGCGCGGCCCAATTTGGGCCACGTAGCTGTCGGAACTGGATATGCTGTGTTGGACGGAGCAGTGGGCGGTGCACTCTGTGCCTGGCTGTACAACCGCTTGTCGTCAGAGTGTGAAACCGCCGGACTCACCGGTGCTGAGCGACCGCAAGTCGGTCCGGCGAGATCAGCAGTATAGGACTTCAGCGAAGCACATTTATTCCGAAGCAAAACAGCAAACGAGTTTTCCACCTATGGTGGCAGGCAAAGGTGCGTGAGAATCAAAGTAATGACCTGATTCCAGCCTCCATTCAACTGTGAACTGCCAGTACAGGACAAGGCCCTAGCTGTATCACCCGATAAACCGTGGAACCAAAGAGCGCAGTGTCTAAAGCGTCGCGACCGCGTACTCCCATGATCACCATGTCCGCTTGCGCTTCGAGCGCGAACTCGATGATCTGCACGTAGGGCTTGCCAACCCTCACCATGACTTTATGTCGAATGTTTTACTTTCTTCGGGAGTGAGGCATTCTTCCAGTTGTTTTGTGGCCTTGCCAATCGCGACTTGAAGGTCGCTCATCGCTTCCGAAACATTCTCCAGCACGTGCATGAGAGTGAGTTCCGCACCGTACTCCCTGGCCATCGAAAACGCGTATTTAGAGGCACGGTGGACGCTCCTCAAAAATCAGGTCAGCAAAACAGTTGCATCTTCCAGACTTACGGGATCATGTTGGGCAAGGCAGGATATTAGAGCCTGCCTCTGCACAAGCTGGCGTTACCCGCGGCAATCACCCTGCTCATGACAAGGAAACGCTTCATCGGCTTCTTCCCAGGAGCCGATCTCCTCTTTCCGCGGAATCATACTCCTGATTCGATGCAGCGACGAGCGGTAGATTGAAAACTGCACTGTTGAAGACCAAGCGCTCTATGCAATCAGCGCGGAATCTCTTCCATCCTGCGAAGAAAAGGTGCAATGGTCAGGCCCTGCACGAAGACGGAAAAAGCAACAACGGCAAAACTGATGGTTATTATTTCTTCGCGCCGTGGAGTTCCAATGGGAAGTCCAAGAGCGAGAGCCAGAGCCAAGGCTCCTCGCAACCCTCCCCAAAACAGGACATGTTGATGTTTTATCGAGACACGAAGCGAGGAGCGAGAGAACCCAAGGCAGCAGGGATAGATCGCTAACGCCCGCCCCAGCGTCACCACTGCAATCGCCGTACACGCCGCAAGCCATATCGCCACGAAGTTCTGATGAACCTCGTGCATTCCGATTAGGAGGAATATCAGCGAGTTTGCGACGAACGCCGCGTATTCCCAAAACGCATGAACGGCTTCTTTTCCCCGTTCAGAGATCGCGTTGAGGGATTTGAAATTTCCCATGACAAGCCCTGCTATGATCGTCGCCAGGACGCCTGACAAGCCGAAATGTTCCGCCAGCAAAAAAGAACCGTACGCGGCTACGGTCGTGAAGGTAATTTCGACCAGATGATCTTCGGTACGTCCTGCAAGCATGAGCGCGCCGAGAGCCAACGCCGCACCGCACAAAATTCCCCCTCCGACTACCTTCAAGAGCATCAAAGTGATTTCGATCGACGTGATCTGCTGACCTAGAGCCAGGGAAACGACAACTCCCAAAGCAACCGCGGCCGTGCCATCGTTGAAAAGGCTCTCAGCCTCGATGAGTACCAGTAAACGCCCCTGAACTTTTGCTTCTTTGAAAATTGCAATCACCGAAACGGGGTCTGTCGCGGCAATGAGAACGCCGAACACCAGTGCTCCCGGCCATTGCCAGCCTGCCAGGTAGTGCATGCCGGTTGCAGTAACGCACGCAGAAAGTACGACGCCGAGAGTCGCCAGTACGACTATAACTAAAAAGTTACGACGTAACTGATTCCAATGAAGGTGGAACGCAGCTTCAAAAAGGAGTGGGGGGAGTAGTGCGATGAAGACAAGGTTTTTGGTAAGAGTGACCTTTGGCGCATTCGGCAAAATTGCTAGAACAATTCCAGCCGCAACCAGGCCGACGCTATAGGGGAGACGGAGTCGCCGCGTCAGCATCGCGACGACCGCGGCGATCAAAAGCAGCAGCGCCCCGGTTTGAAAAGTGAGTTCCAAGCGCTTCCGTTCTCGTGCCACCCAGCATTGTCAATCCGCAGTTGGTTCGCATGCTTTGCACATCCGATGATCGTACCACGCCCACAATGTTGGTCAGCGATGCTCAACGCTAAATCTGGGAGCGCGTGGCCTCCTCGTCTTCGCGTCCGATGATCGGCTCATAGTCGTGCCCACGGCCATTGACTTGTTTTACGCAACTTTGTTCTTGACAGGATGCTATGCGCGATTTCTTCCGCCTTTGAGCCTTCGTCGAACTTTTTAGTCCAATCCAACCATGAGTTCCGAGGACAATGAGATCAACATTTTGCTGGGCAGCTCCCTTGGCTAATGAAGAACCTATACTTCCGTGCCTGATCAGGACGTTGCGGCGAATGTCACGAGTCTCGCCACCTCCGGCTTGAGAGAAGCTCATTCCAATCTCTTCCTCCAGATCGTCCATCATGTGCCTATATTCGCTTAGAAGTTTCTCTTCCTTGGGTACGATGTCTATGATCAGGAGTGAGGCTTCGCAGCGAGCTGCAATCTCCGATGCGAAGTGAAAAGCCCGTAAACGGGCAGACGAAAGATCCATCGCAAAACAAAACGGTCCATATTGCTAATTGCGGGATTTGCGACATAGTCGATTCCACGCGACCAACGGAGTTTCACTGCGACGAGCTCTGATAATAAATCCCCAACAGAACTGCACGATAGAATTTCGGGGTCAGTTTAGTATTCATTCCCACCCGCCATGCATGTGCATTCCCTGAAAGTAGTTACGCCGATCCAGTAGAGTCCACGCCATATGAATCCAGCACATCTCGTAGAGTTATGATGCCTTCAAGCTTGTGGATGTCTGCCCGATTGACTACCGGCAAAATATCAATATGGGCTTTGCTCATGCGTTCCAGCGCAAGGTGAAGGGGATGGTCTGCGTGGACATGAGGAAAATCAAGGGCATCGAAGAGACTCATTAGAGTCTGCTCTCCCTTTCCATTGGTGACAGCTGTTTCCAAAGTGGTCCGGCTCAGAACTCCGACGATGCTTCCTTCGTCTTCCACAAGCCAGGAGCGGAACTGACTCGCTTGCGTGCGCTCAACTGCATTTTGTACGCTCATCTGTGACGGAAGAATCTCCATGCTCGTGCGCCGCACTTGAAATACGATACGTCCGCGTAACTCCTCACGTGTCTTCAAGCTTGGCAAATGAATGCCATCCTGACGAGCTAAAGCCTGATAGATTGGCAGCTTCTGGAAGCGCGTGGAAATGAAAAGGCTCGCCAGATTGGCGATCATCAATGGCACGATTACAGAGTAATCGCGGGTCGTCTCAAAGATCATTAGCACAGATGTCATGGGGGCACGCACGATGCCTGCAAAGAGCGCACCCATGCCCACCAGCGCATACGCCCCTGGCGCCGCAGTGTAGATCGGCAACAAATGGTGGGCCACAGTGCCAACAGCGCCACCGAGCATCGCGCCAAGAAACAGGCTCGGACCAAAGATTCCCCCTGCGTTGCCGGAGGCATAGCTGACAGTAACGGCAAACAACTTCAGCACAACCAGCAGCAGCATCAACTTCAATGTCATCATTCCATCCAATGCGCTGCCAACGTAACTATACCCAACACCGAGAACCTGGGGTACAAACCAGCCCATTACACCAACCAATAGACCACCCGCCACGGGTTGCCACCAGCGTGTACTTCTCGGAAGAAGCAAGAAGCGCTTGCGCATTCCCAGCAACAGCCTGGTGAAGGCCACAGACAGAAAGCCGCCAACGATCCCCAGCACTGCGTAGATACCGAACTCAAGCGGATGCACCAGTTCGTACTGCGGGACGTGAAACAATGGGTTATTGCCCAAAAGCAGACGCAAAACAACCCAAGACGTTGCCGAGGCAAGAACAACCGATCCCAGCACCGGAGCATGGAGATCACCCACTACCTCCTCCAGCGCAAACAGAACCGCTGCCATCGGAGTATTGAACGCTGCCGCGATCCCAGCGGCTGCACCAACAGGGATGAGGGCTTTCACCTTCTCCCGACTCAGTCCGAGCCAGCGACCAAGAACGGAGGCAATCCCAGCACTGACCTGCACCGATGGTCCCTCTCGACCGAGCGGAATTCCACTGGCGAGAGTGGCCGCCGTGCATGCGAATTTGCCCAAGACAGTGCGCAACGAGATGTTACCCTCGCGTGCGTAAAGAGCCGCCTTCGCTTCGGGTACACCGCTGCCTCTGGCATTTGGGAAATAGCGGTACAGCAGGTAACCGATGGCAAGTGCCCCGACCACCGGAATAATTACGCGTCTCCAGCCAGGACTTCCAACCGGATAGAGTCGCATTCCCAAGCGTTCCGTCAAAGCAATGAACGCGACTACGGTAAGTCCGGCCAAGGCGCCGATCAGCAACGACAGGACCAGAAAAACCTGCTCCTCTCTTTCCTGTACAACTGAAATTACACGCGAACGGAGAATAGTTCGCCAACGCATTCCTAGATGTTTCTCGCGGTTCGGTTCAATAGTCATAGCAGATTTTTCAAGAGCCACCACATCTCACATTGGCAGTAAGCACGATAAGGGATCCTCGCAAGATTCAAAAGATGACGGTTTTACCAGAGCATAGAGCCGCAACAAGCAGCAGTGTCAGTTTTACGCTTCCAATTGTTTTCCTCTCTTTCGAGCACCTATCGTCAGTACTGAATTGTCGAATTAAGCCACGCCTAACTCTTCCAACGCGCAACATGGATGTTTTCTGGAATAAGCTGGTCACCCAACGCAACCGTCGATCACTTTTGGACAATCGATGTGGCTGGTCACAGGAGCATCACCGTACATCCAATGGGATGCGCTGTACAGCCGGAGTGGAGCTTTTTTACTTAACTTCAAAAGAGAAGATTATTTCCTGGAACCCGAGCAATAGTGAACAGTTTTTCTGCTGGTGCGCTGTCATCGTTGCCGACCTGGGTAAGCTCGTTGATCCGATAACGAGCAAGTCCCGAGGAGACAAGGTCATGTCCAAAGAAAATTCAGTTGTTGCGATATTTCAAACTCACACCGAAGCCGATGATGCGGTGGAGGGGCTTCAGCGTGGCGGAGTCGACATGCGCAAGCTGTCCATCATCGGCAAGGGTTCTCACACAGACGAGCAGGTGGTGGGCTATTACAACACCGACGACCGCATGAAGTATTGGGGCAATGGGTGTTCGGCTTCTATTCGGTTCCGCTCTCTTCGTGATTCCGGGCATCGGACCAATCTTAGCGGCGGGACCGATAGTCGCGTGGATCGTAGCAGCGTTGGAAGGCGTAGTGGTGGTAGGAGGGGTAAGCGCGCTGGGTGCTGGCCTGTACAGCATCGGAATTCCCAAGGACAGCATCGTGAAGTATGAAACAGCGCTCCGTACGGATCAGTTTCTGCAGATCGCCCACGGGACGGCCGCGGAAGTGGCCCGGGCAAAAGATATCATCGAAACCACTCATCCTGCCGAGTGCACACAGCACCCGGTCGAAGCTGTAGCAAGGCAAGTCGAGTGACCCGAATGGCTTGCAGCAACCGTAACAGCAATAACATTGACAGTTCCGGCGTCAGCAGCAGCGGTATCGATAGCATTGCTGCTAGTAAAACTGCAAGTGTGCCACCCAAAGCGACCGATATCACGGTTTCACCGCTGGCATCGTCGATGGCGGTGGGAGACACCCTGCATTTCAAGGCCACGACAAAGGATACCCATAGCGTGGCGATTCATTGGGCTGGTAGCGCGCCGAGCATGGCAACGATTAACAGTAGCGGAGTGGCAATTGGCATTGGCGCCGGCAAGACGGAATCACGGCTACAGCGGGCGGTATGACCAGCTCTCCAGTCGTGTTGATCTGCAGGGTGTTGAGTGCTTCGGAGCGCTCTGCTCGGTGTTGTGGTGATATTGTACGTTCGTGGGTCCACGAAGATACAACCGTACCGTGAGCGAGGTCTTGCGGCGCAAATATCGGACTGTGGTGAGGATTTACCGATACGCTGGGGCAGTCGACTGCGCCAGCGCAGGTCCATTGCTTCGAGCTCTCATAACCCAAAGGTCGCAAGTTCAAATCTTGCCCCCGCAACCAAAAGGCTCTGATTCTAAACGGCCTCTGTGAACCCACCGGAGGCCGTTTCGCTTTGTTGTGGCGACTTGGGCAATCTTGAGCAAAGAATTCCTTGTCCAGAAGTGCCCCGAACACGCAAGCCGTCAGCAGTAACGCGAACGTTTAATTCTCCCAGCTTTCGTAAAGCAACGCCTCTCTGCCGCAGCTGCTGTGGCTTTTCCCTTTTACCGCCCGATTAATCTGTGGCCGAAACTTCCGGGGGCCATTGGTCGTTGGTGCGATGCCAGGTCTTGTCCGGGTTATATCGCTCCATGTTCTTTACAATGTTGAGGGAGTCAGGTCCCAGATCCTTCTCGTAAACAATCCCGCTGTTGCTGATCATGAAGGTCTTGACCCCGGTGACGCGATATTGCACCGGGACCGCCACCAGCGCAAATCCTCCAATCATCGCTCCCTCTATCACGTAATCGAGCTGTCCCAGAGGCGCTGCAGGCCCCTGGCCCTTCAAAATTTTGAAGTAGTAGCCATGGTATCCGGTACCTTGACCGGCTTTGTAGCCCTCCGCAATAGCTCTGGCGACCACCTCGCCAACGGGACCTCCCGAGGTGCCATCTTCATTCTTCCAGTACAAACCATCGTGTTTGCCAGGAGTGCTGAAGATTTTCTGTGCGTATTGATTCACTTGGGAACCGTCGTGACGTTCCGAAGCGTATTCCTTCTGGGCCTCCACATAGCCGCGGCAGAGCTGGATAGCGTCGAGTTCGTTGGCTCCAATACGCCGATAGAGAATCTCGTTTCGCCCCTGTTTGGTATCGAAATACCACTTCCCGCCTCTATTGACGATCGGAACCGGAAACGGCCAATCTTTTTCCCCAACCATAAGGACGGCTCTGGCCCTGTTTTTCGGGTCTACGGTCACCGCATTCTTTTCAAGAGCTGCGGCGGCGAATACCTCGACACCCTTCTTGTCCCGAACTGGGTCAGCCGAGGAAATAAAATCTTTCCCCTCCGAACCGAAGATCTCCAACAATGCCGGAACATCATAAGTTTCTGAGGCCTCGATCAGCGCCTGAGCCGCCTCTTGCGGCGTGTTAAACGCCTTCTGTGCCTGCGGCAAGGAGCCGGTCTCTTTCTGTGTCGATTGCGACTGGGCGTTGGCAATCCCCATGGTCCACGACAAAGCGGTGACCAGGAGCAAAAGCAGCATCTTCGATGTCATGACACTCGATAGTCTTGATTTCATGTGTCCCTCCTTGATCACAGCGCTTTAACGGCGCCCGCCGCGGCCACCACCACGACCGCCGCCACCAAAACCGCCACCGCCACCAAAACCGCCGCGCGAAGCTCCCATGCTGGAAGAACCGCGCGAACTGCTGGCCTGGGCTCCACCCCTACTCATCCCACTGGAATCCCCACCGAACGCGCTTTTGTTGCTGGCACTCGGAGTACTGCGAACCTGTTGATTGCCGACACGGTCTCCGCCCCCGCCTCCACCGCGGTTCGCAGCCATGTTGCTGGCCCCTGCAGTGCCACGGTTCGCTCCCACGTTGCTTGCTCCAGCTCCCGTGCCACGGTTCGCAGCCATATTACTCGCTCCGGCACCAGCACCGCGGTTTCCAGCACTCGCCCGTTGACCTTGAGCCTGGCGTGCATTCGCCTGCCTCGTGGCCATTGAATCTCCGCGAGCTGTGCCACCGTATTTCGTTGCTGTCGCTCTGTTTGAATAGGGAGCGCCGCCGCGATGCTGGGGATTATGCTGCCAATTATTGCTTCCCCGATTGACGTTCCCCCGATTGATGTTTCCATTGTTGACAAAAGTGTTATTGCGGTTAATGGTCACGTCATTGTGGCCCCATCCGCAGTTATACCCCCAGCCTCCGCCCCATGCTGCACCCATCGCAACACCGATGCCGAATGAGATCGCCATACCTGCGGCGTAATACCCGGGCGGCGGCGGCGGATAAACAATCGGCGGGTAAGGGTAAGCCGGCGCTCCATACACCACAACCGGGTCATAACTGGGGACGTACACAACTTGCGGGTTCGCCTGCTGAATTACGACAACCGTTTTGCTTTCGACCACCTTGGTTTCTACTTTCACCTGCTCACTGGATTTCAACTTTCCCGCATCCGCGGCCTTCTTGCGCATGCGTTGCACCGCGTTCATTACGTCAGCTTGCTGCGCAAGAAAGGCATTACCCAGTTCCGTAGTCCACTTGATGTTATCCGCCAGTTGCTTGACCACGTCCGGCAGTGCCGCCATGGCCTGGATGCTTGGGTCCCAGTTCTCTTTTTGGACTGCATCTGCCAGTGCCTTGTCTTTCAGGTCTTTGTGCTTAGCCAACCATTGCTGGAGCTGGACAATCTCCAGAGGATACGTGGAGGCCACAAGTGTTTGGCTCAGGAGTGGGTCCGGATAGAGTGCAATCGGGGCGACCAAAGAATTCAACTGGTCGGCTGAAAGGTTTGCAGGTTCCTGCGCGGCAGGCGCTTGCGGTGGCGGCGACGCACTCGCGAACAACACGTTATCTCCTGGCACAAGTAATGCTGCACAAAAGATAGCCAGGAGATTTCGCATTATTGTCGAATACATCGGGAGTCCTGACCGAAAGAATTTCGGCGTCATAACGTATGTTCCTCCCTGTTAATCGCAGCGGCTCACCCTCATTCGCCCATACGGCTGCCCGCGAGCGACAAACGGTGCTGGGTGCGAGCCCTGTGGAATTCATCTCTTTTTCTGATGCCTGGCATCTGGCAGAGACAGCCCCGCCATCAAAATGCGGGGAGATGATAACGCGCATCGGAGCAAAGCGCTACTGGCAAAAATGAGAGTTGCTTGCTGAACTGAATTCCGTTGATTAATTCAAGAAAAGCGGTACGGAACAGATAGCGAGTGAGTTGCGGAAAGTGGTTTTTCCGGTACACAGCAACTACGTTTGGAGATCCTAGATGATTATTGCGGGTCTTACGCCAGAACCACAGCATGAATCAAGTGCTGTTCCACCGCCGATGGACGTCAATACCAGATTGGCTTTCGATCGAACCCGCGCTGCCTATGACAACACGCTGATGTCCTGGATACGTACTGCCACATCGCTGATCAGCTTCGGTTTTACCATTTACAAGTTCTTCCAGATCGAACTGGATCGTGTAGCGCAGGTCAAGCGTCTTATAGGACCGCGCGAGTTCGCTTTATTCATGGTGGGCATCGGCATGCTCTCGATGCTGATGGGGACTTTCGAATACTGGCAAAACATGCGTGGATTGCGCGCACGATGCCCTGACCTGCCACGATCGAGAACAGGTTATATCGGGCTTCTGATTTCCGTCCTGGGCGTCCTCGCCCTCGCGGTTATGATCTTGCGCCAATAAGTGCCCGATCCGCCCACAAAACATGAACGCTGTGTTTTTAAAGTTGCAGTACCAACAAACATTTGCTAAACTTCGCGCCCGTTCTGGTTGGAGGGCCGAATAGGATTCTCGCAACGATGTCTTGGGCCTCTCCATTTTAGTAAAGGCACGTTGCGCAGTAGCGCCTACTTATCAATTTGGCGCGATATTTAGGCCGGACCCACCTCAACTGAAGAGAACTGACCATTATGAGACGATCTGCTCTACTATTCGTGGTGGTGCTTCTATTGGCGGCGATGGCGGGCGCAGCGGATCGGCCGAGCCTGCCTCAGCAGCTGACTATTTCTCAGGCGCTCTCAATTGCCCTTGCTAACAGCATAAACATCCGAATAGCCGCGGCTCGGCTGGAGCAGGCCTCGGGAAGGTACTCACAGGCCCGCTCCGCACTCTTGCCCCAAGTGAACTTAGGTGCCCATCAAAGTTATCTGACAATGAACCTGCTAGGCCTGGGAATCGATATCCCCTCCGTACCGCGTGGGAGGACAGGGCCATTCGGGTCGATGGACGCCCGCATCACGCTAACTCAGGACTTGTTGAACATAGCTAACATGGAGGCCTGGAAGAGTTCCCGCTCAAGGCAGGATTCCTCTCGTCTGCTCGTGGACAATGCGCGTGAAGTGGTGGTGCTGGACGTGCTTGCCGCCTACCTGCAAGCGCTCAGGGCGAAGGCGTCCCGTGACGCGCTGTTAGATCAAGCGAAGCTGGCAAATGAGTTATACAAACTCACACAAGACAGGGTTAAGCAAGGTGTTTCCGCCCCGCTGGAAGCTAATCGTGCGCAGCAACAGGTGAACTCACTCGAACAGCAGCGGCAGGAAGCTGAACAGAGTTATGTCACCGCTAAACTCAGCCTCGCCAATATGCTGCAGGCGCAGGTCACCGCGGACTTCGATGTGGCTGACGACGCGGCTTACGGTGCTGCGACTGCGCCGGACCGCGATACTGCGTTGAAAGCAGCTCTCGACTCGCGGCCGGACTATCGCTCGGCACAAGCCAACGTCACGGCGGCCGAACTGCATGTCCGTTCGGTCAAGGCGACTCGGCTGCCAGTCTTGAGTACCAGTTTCAGTGACGGACAAAGCGGGAACTCGCCGGTGAACAATGTAAATACGTATCGGCTGACAGCCTCGCTCGACATGCCTATTTTCACCAGCGGCCGCATCAAGGGGGAAATCGTTGAGGCAGAAGCCACGCTGCGGGAAATCCAGGCGGTTTTGGATCGGCTGCGTTCACAGATCGAGACGGACGTATTCACCGCGCTTGCCGGAGTGGAGTGGGCTGTCAAGGAAGTTGAAACCAGTGCCGCGAACGTGAAGCTTTCGCGGGAAGAAGTGGAACTGACGCGGCAACGGTTCACGCGGGGAGTGACAGACAACACCGAGGTAGTGAACGCGCAAGACCGCGTTTCAAAAGCCGATGACGCACGCGTGAGGGCGCTGTACATGCTCGGGCTGGCGCGTGCAAACCTCGCTCGGGCGACGGGAAATGCCGAGAAGACTTATCGCAAGTAGCGACACGAGAGGACGCCATGAATCGAAGCTGGATCCTGGGATTAATTCTTCTTCTGCTGCTCGTGCTGCCAGGATGCAAGAAGAACGCCGAGCCCGCAGGCACACTGTTTGTGAGCGGTCGTATTGACGGGGACACGGTGGACATCTCGCCTAAGACAGCAGGGAAAATTCAAGAGATCACTGTCCGGGAAGGCGCCACCGTGGAAGCTGGCCAGGTTCTGATTCGGCTTACAAGCCCGCAAGACGAAGCACAACGCGAAGCGCAGAAAGCAAATGTGATCAACGCCGAGCGCAAGTTGGTAGAGGCCACGGCAGCCGCGCCCGCGCGCGTCTCGTCTGCCGAGGCAAACCTTGCGGTGAGCCGGGCAGAACTCGTGCGTTGGCAAGCGGAATTGAAGCAGGCTGAACTTGACGCCAAGCGGTATCCCCCGCTGGTGACAACAGGTGCCGCCGCTGCGCAAACGGCTGACCAATACCAAACAAGAGCAAAGGTCGCACAGGCTTCGGTAGACGCGAGCCGCAAGCAGGTGGCAGCGGCTGAGGCTGCGCTGCGGCAGGCAAAGGCGCAAACAGAACAGATCGCCAGCGCCAAGGCAGATCTTCAATCCAACCGCGCCGACTTGGATCGTTATGCAGCGAACGTAAGCGACTTGACCATTACCGCGCCGATAGCAGGCACGATTCTGACGCGCTCGGCGGAGCCGGGTCGCGTGATCCAGGCAGGACAGACGATCCTCACAATGGTGGATATGCACAAGCTCTATCTACGCGGATTCATTCCGGAAGGCGAAATTGGGAAGGTAAAGGTAGGCCAAAAAGCACAGGTATTTCTGGATTCGAACCCGAAAGAGGCTATTCCAGCCGAAGTGATCCGTATCGATCCGGAGGCCATGTTCACGCCGGAAAACATTTACTTCAAGGAAGACCGCGTCAAGCAGGTGGTCGGAATAAAGGTGCTGCTGCTCGGGGCCTATGGCTATGCGAAGCCAGGAATGCCGGCCGATGGACGAATTCAGATCGGGAAACCTTAAATATGGCGACCACTCCTGTTGTCGAAGCTCGCGCCCTCGCCAAGAACTACGGTTCCATTAAGGCGCTCGATGCCGTTGATTTCGATGTACGGGAAGGAGAAATCTTTGGCCTGATCGGAGCGGATGGAGCCGGAAAGACGACTGCGTTCCGCATCATTGGCGGCGTCCTCATGCCTGACAGCGGTGAGATCCAGGTTCTGGGCACGGCGCCTCGCACGGCTCGTCCGAGTGTGGGATATCTCACTCAGCCCTTCAGCCTGTATCAGGATCTAAGCATAGCCGAGAACCTGCACTATGCGGCGGGATTGCGTGAGGTTCAGCCAGCGGATTTCGAAAAGAGAAGCCAACGGTATTGCAAGCTGTTCGATTTGAACCGCTTCATGGACCGCCTGGCAGGACGGCTAAGCGGCGGAATGAAGCAGAAGCTGGCGCTGAGTTGTGCGTTGATTGCAGACCCGAAATTGCTACTGTTGGACGAACCCACAACCGGCGTCGATCCGGTCACACGCCGCGACTTTTGGGATGCGCTAACCTCACTGGCAACAGAAGGAATGTCTATCATCGTCGCAACGCCTTATCTGGACGAGGCGGAGCGCTGCCATCGTGTAGCGCTGATGGAGCGGGGCAAGATTTACGATATTGACTCGCCGACTCAATTCCGCACAAAACTTGGACTCACCCGACTCGAGGTGCTGGTAGAGCCGTTGGCTACCGCTGAGGAGGTGTTTGCCAGCTCGCCCGAGATTAACGACGTCCAGCGATTCGGTGATCGGCTGGACGTAATGGCGGCAAACCCTGATGCTGCTGAGCAGGATTTGCGCGAACGAGCAAAGGAACATTCACTGCGCATCACTGAGATCCGCCGGTCATTACCAACGCTCGAAAACGCCTTCGTAAACGAATTGCGCCGGATGCGCGGCGCGCCCCCAAAAGCGGTGTTTCCGAAGCCTTCCCCGCCTCTCGACAGGAAACAGATAGTAATCGGTGCCAAAGATCTCAACAGGCGATATGGATCTTTTCAGGCAGTAAAGAATTTCCAGCTCGAAGTTCGCAATGGCGAAATCTATGGATTACTCGGGGCTAATGGCGCAGGAAAAACGACCTCCATCAAGATGATGTGCGGACTGGTCGAACCAAGTTCCGGGAGCGTGACGCTGCTCGGACGATCCAAAGGTTTGCGCGCGGCCGAAGTGCGCTCACACATTGGATACATGTCGCAGAAGTTCTCGCTTTATGACGATCTCACGATTGGAGAGAACTTGGACTTCTATGCCCGGCTCTATGGGGTTGACGAGAGCGTGCGCGAGGAGCGAAAGAAGTGGGTGCTTGAGAGCGCGGACCTCAAGGGCGAGGCAGGAATGCTGACCGTGTCTTTGCCCGGCGGGTGGAAACAGCGCGTCGCTTTCGGTGCCGCCGTCATGCACGAGCCTGAAGCAATTTTTCTGGACGAACCAACCTCGGGTGTTGACCCGCTGGCGCGGCGTGCGATGTGGCGAATGATCAACCACTGTGCCGACCGCGGAGCAGGCATCCTGGTGGTGACCCATTACCTGGAAGAAGCGGAGCAGTGCAATCGCCTTGGCTTCATGGTGGCTGGTGAGATCATCGCCGCAGGATCTCCTCGCGAGGTGAAGGAGAACATGAAAGGGTCTCTCCTTCAGATTATGACTGATAAGCCGGAACGCGCACTCAGGTTATTGAAAGAAAAATATGGCGCATCGCGGGTGTCGCTCTTTGGCTCCCGTCTGCACCTGGTTGCGGAATCCGAGGCTCAGCAACGCGAGGCCCTGAATGAATTACAACAGGCCGACATCCACATCCTCAAGACTACTCCAGCAGAGTTCTCGTTAGAGGATGTCTTCATTTCGCTGATCGAGTCACGTAGAGAGGCGATTCCGCTATGAAAAAGATTCTGGCGCAGGCCAACAAAGAATGGATGCAATTGCGGCGCGACCGTCTGCTCCTGGCTCTCGGCGTACTGATGCCATTGGTACTGCTGTTTCTCTATGGCACCAGCCAGTCCCTGCAACTGCGAAACGTTCCCGTCGCCGCCTACGACTATGACAATTCTGTGCTTAGCAGGGCGTACATCGAAACCTATGGCGCGGCCATCACATTTCGACTTGTCCCACATGACCCTCAGAAATCGCCAGAATCGACTCTCCTTTATGGAGACGCGCGCGCCGTGTTGATCATTCCTGCGAATTTTGACCGAGATGTACGGCGAGGCAGCCACCCCAGAGTTCAACTGCTGATCGACGGTACCGACGCAAATACGGGCACAGTTCTGAAGAACATGGCGAGATCTCTCAATGCCAGTTTCCTGAAGAAAAACAATCTCACGCAACCCTCGCCGGTGCTTGTAAGACTGGAGCCACGGTTGTGGTTTAACCCGGGACTTTCGAACGCGATTTACTTCGGAACAGGGGCGCTGGCCATGGTGCTGGCTCTGTTCCCGGCGTTACTGGGGGCGCTTTCGGTGGCGCGTGAGTACGAGTTGGGAAACATCATCCAAGCTTATGCCTCCAGCCTCTCTGGATTTCAGTGGATCGTCGGCAAGTCAATTCCCTATATCATTCTGGGCTTCGTGGAACTGGTGATCTGTTTCGCTCTCGGCATGCTGATTTTCGACTATCACATACCGACCGATCCAAGCGTACTGCTGGTGGCCACGTTCTTCTATCTCGTAGCGGGCATCTTTTATGGCATGTTGTTCGGCAATGCCACGGGCACGCAGAGCGCCGCAATTCAGGGCGTGCAGATGGGAGCGTTCCTGCTGGCTCTGCTTCTCTCTGGATACCTGTTTCCGGTGCGTAACATCCCGGACTCATTCCGCTGGATCTCCTACACTCTGCCCGCAACGCACTACATAGTGGTTGTACGAAACTGCCTGCTGCGCGACGCCGAATGGAACATCATGCTCCGGCCGATCACAGCGCTTGCGGTCCTTTCAGCCATCTTCTTTGCCCTGAACATGCTTCAGGTGCGAAAGATGCAATTTAAGGGATAAGGAGGTTCGCTTGTCTGATTTTCTGCGACGCTACTGGGCGCTGACCGTCAAAGAAGTCCAGCAACTTATGCGCAATCGCGGACTGCTCATTCAGTTGCTCATCCCGCCGACCGTGGTGCTGATCGTATTCGGGTACGCACTGAATCCCGAGGTACGGCATTTGCGGATGGGCGTTGTAGATCAGAGCATGACTCCACAAAGCCGCGCGTTCGTCGACTCTTTGACGGAAAACGAATCTTTCGATGTGAGCCAACGCTTCCTAAGCGCCAAAGACGCGGAAGCCGCACTTAACAGGCTGCAATTGGAGATGTTCATTGTCATCCCAACGCAGTTCGCACGCGACCTGCGAGCAGGTCAACCTGCTAACCTGCAACTCGTTATTGACGCCGTGGATGCCAACACCGCACAGATTTCCCGCGGCTACATGCAGCAGGGAATGATGTGGGCGTTATCGCATTACAACTCCTGGAACGGACTGGACCCTCTTGTGCGGCCAGGTGCCGTCTCGATTGACTCGACGGTTCTCTACAACCCTGGCTTGGTGACGCCGTGGTACTACGTTACCGGCATCATGGCCGTCCTCATGTTCATCAATGGTTCGCTGGTGGCTTCGGCGCTGGCGGTGAAGGAGAAGGAGACCGGCACAATTGAACAGTTGCTTATGACCCCGGCCCAGACCGCGGAGATGCTGCTCGCCAAAACCACCCCGGTCTTTGTACTACTCATGCTCGTTCTGATGCTTGCCTTGACAGTCTCCGTGCTTGTTTTCGACTTGCCGTTCCGCGGCTCGTTCGTGCTCTTCGTGGTGTCCGGTATGTTTGCAGCGCTAGCCGGGATCGGGATCGGAGTGACACTCGCGACAGTTTCAAAATCGCAGCAGCAGGCGCAACTGCTGACGTTCTTCGTCAATCCGCCCCTCACGTTGTTATCTGGTATGGGTTCGCCCATCGATAACATGCCGTGGTATTTCCAGAAAATATCGATTGTGAATCCCCTACGTTATCTGGTGCAAATCATTCGAGGCGTCACTATCAAAGACATGCCATTCAACGCGCTATGGCCGGATCTTGCGGCTCTGGTGGCATTCTCGATCATCCTCTTCGCAATCAGCGCATGGCGATTCCGGAAGCAGTAACACCAGCCAGGAGGCAGTTATGGCAAAGAAAAACGATGATTCCGCCACCCCGAAACTCAAGCTGAAGCGCAAGGAATACGAAACCGAACTGCGCCAGCTCCAGGCTGAGCTATGTCATTTGCAGGAATGGGTGAAATACAAGGGCCAGCGTATCATCATCATCTTTGAGGGCCGCGACGGCGCCGGAAAGGGTGGCACCATTAAGGCCATCACCGAGCGTGTAAGCCCGCGCGTATTTCGCGTGACTGCGCTTCCCGCCCCAACAGAACGCGAAAAGTCCCAGCTGTACCTGCAGCGCTACGTGCAGCACTTTCCAGCCGCCGGTGAAATTGTGATCTTCGATCGCAGTTGGTATAACCGTGCCGGCGTTGAACACGTCATGGGATTTTGCACCAACGAGGAGCATCGCCGTTTTCTAGAACTGTGCCCCATTGTTGAGCAGTTCATCACGGGAGCTGGGATTTTGCTGATCAAATACTGGCTCGAGGTGAGCAACAAGGAACAGGAGCGGCGCTTTCAGGCCCGCATCGACGACCCGCTGCGCCAATGGAAGCTCAGTGCGATCGACTTGCCGTCCCGCACCCGCTGGTACGATTACTCCCGAGCGCGCGACATGATGCTGGAGGCCACCGATACAGAGAATGCTCCCTGGTACATTGTGCACTCCGATGACAAGAAGCGTGCTCGCCTCAACTGCATATCACATCTTTTAAGCTTGGTTCCTTATGAAGAGGTCTCCCGGAAGAAGATCAAACTGCCCGACCGCTCTACGAAGGAAGCTTACGATGATCAAGTTACGCTCGAAGGCAGGAGATTCGTTCCCGAAAAGTATTGATACGATGTCGTGACCTTTGTTTACGGCACACTGGCACGGTGATACGCTGTGCGCGTCAAAGTCTCGTGGGCTCATTTGAGTCAGGAGGACATCATGTCACCGCGTACAACTTTTCTCGGCAGGTTAATCGGGCTTTATTTCATTCTGCTTTCGCTGGCTATGACCATTCATAGGCAAGCGACTGTGGAGACGATGAACGCTCTTGTTCGTAACGCTCCTGAGTTGTTCTTGAGTGGAATCATTGCGGTAGCCATAGGGCTGGCAATTGTTCTCGGCCACAATATCTGGTCGGGCGGTGTGCTTCCTGTCGTCGTCACCCTAATCGGATGGTTGGCGCTGATCAAAGGCGCTCTCTTGTTGTTCTTATCGCCAGAGCAGACCAATCGATTTCTTCTCGCGGGGCTCCACTACGAACAGTTCTTCTATTTCTACACTGCTTTTACGTTTGTCCTTGGAGCCTATCTGGCCTGTGCGGGGTTTTCTAAGCACCGCATTCCTTAAATATTTAAATATATCGATGTCGGAGGGCCGTGCTCGATGCTTTTGGGGCGACACCGAGTTCACGTGAGAGGCATCTTATGCTCCCACGGTTTCCGTTGCTTGTGCTGGTGCATCGTTCAGCCAGTTGACAGCACTCGGACAGCCATCCTGCTACCATGAGCACATGACCACGCTGGTGCAAATCTATGAAGTGACCAGCCCGAAAGAAGCCGCTGCTCTCGCCGCACTTGGCGTGAATCATATTGGGGTTCTGGTGGGGAAAGGAAAATTTCCTCGGGAGCAGTCATATACAGCAGCCCGGCAGATATTCGCAGCGGTTCCAGCAAGAGGCCAAAAGCTCTCCTTGAGCCTTGCCAATCAGATCGAAGAGCTTGCAGAAGTGGTAGAGGAAACCCGCCCCGACATCCTTCATCTCGGTACACGCCCGGACGATCTTATTCCCTCTCAAGTGCTGGAGCTGAAAGCACTATTTCCGACCTTGAAAGTCATGCGTACTATCCCCGTTCGTGACGAGCGCGACATTGCGATTGCCAAGAGCTACGAGGGCATTGCGGATTTTCTGCTGCTGGATACGTGGAAATCGGGAGAGCCGGAGATAGGAGCATGCGGCCTTGTTCATGATTGGGCTGTCAGTCGCCGGATTGTGGCGGAAGTCCAAATTGACGTCATTCTGGCTGGCGGAATAGGCCCGGAGAATGCATCCGAGGCGATACGGCTGGTCAGCCCCGCAGGTTTGGACTCAAAAACAAAGACGGACTTGCCGGACGGTTCTGGCAAGGACTTGCAGAAGGTGCGTGCAATGGTGCAGGCCGTGCGGCGAGCCGGGTAGCAGGCATGGGCGCTCCTGCTTCAAGACCCTCGCGCACCTTCCCTTACCAAAGCCTCCGCACACGCCGGATCGTCATTCTTCACTAAATTTACTCGGCTGCTCACCTCGTAACGTTTCATGAGCGCTGGGTCGAACGGCTTGAGTAAGTCGCAGATTTCCTCCGGATTCTCGAATCCGGGATCGAGCCACTGGTCGTAGGCATCATACGGCAGGATGACGGGCATGCGGTCATGGATGTCGGCACAGAGGGAGTTGGCCTCGGTAGTGATGATGGAGCAGGTCTCGATGATCTTGCCTTCCGGACTTCGCCATGAATCCCATATTCCGGCAAAGGCGAAGACGGAATCGTCCGCCATGGTAAAGCAGTACGGAGTCTTTGTCTTGCCACTTCGCACCCATTCGTAAAAACCGTCGGTGGGAACGAGGCACCGCCGTCTCTTCAGCGAATCGCGGAAGGCAGGCTTAGTGGCAACGGTCTCGGCACGGGCGTTAATCAACTTGTTGCCGATGCTGGCGTCTTTCGCCCAATAAGGAATCAGTCCCCATCGCATGCGGGAAACGAAGCGTTTGGGTTCATCTGGACGTTGACGAATGACAAGGATATCCTGAGCCGGGGCTAGGTTATAGCGAGGCACCCAGTCATCTTCGGGCTCCACGCCGAAGCGGTCAGCGATGAGCTCCTTCTTACGTGAGAGGTGGTAGCGTCCGCACATAGTTTTCAGTTCAAAGAATTTCTGCGTGATTCGAGCAGTGCCGGGGAGGAAACGAACACCTCTGTTCCGATGTCATCACCAGCCAATGATTGCACCTCGGAAACTTTCGCGAAGATGCTCGGAAGGGTCCAGATTGCTCTGTGCTGTTTTTGGATTGCCGCGATGGCATTTTGAAGAGTGACTATATCCAGCTGTGGTCTGGCGTTCAACTTAGCGTTCATGTCTTGCACAACGCCGACGAACGGCGCTTGGACTGTGAAGCGCACCGAGGCCAAATGGCCCGCAATGAACTGCATGCTCCCACTGTCAAATTCTGCGGCAAACCGCGAGTCGACCTCGATAGTTTGTCCTGCCAGTGCTGCCAAAACAGTGCTGCAGCCCTTCACATCCGTCCAGAGCGCCGACGATGGTTGATTATCCTTGTCCTTCGTTTTGGCTTTTTCGATGGCCTTTTTTACTTTCGGGGTGACGAGAAACGAGCGGCAGTAATCAGCCGAAAGCATGCTTTCTTTGTCCGCCATTTTTGCAATTGAGAAGAATTCTTGCGCTGATTCTCCGAGTCGGTGCTCCTTGAATGTGGGCTGAGCTTTCTGATCGAGTTCGATATTTGGTTGCTGAGCTTGGAGCAAGGTCGCAGCTCCTAAAACGGCTGCCACGAAGCTAAGAAAGCGGTTCAATGTCATGTGATGAACTCCTGAAACTCGGATTCCTGCGTGTCAGTAGGGTACGTCAGGAACAAACTTCCGGTGCAATTTATTTGTCGGTTTCCACGCCGAAGCGGTCGGCAAGAATCTCTTTGGCGTCTGATTATAGGTAGCAGCTACACCTGATAAGGAGCAGTATAGCCTTAAGCAAAAGCCACCATCCCGAATGATGCCAATCCGTCCGGCAAAAAGGTACAATGCGATGTTTCGGTACTTCACGAATTCCTGTTCAGGGCAGAAAACCATGTTCACTCCACAGCCAATCGGCTTTGTTAAAAGTCCCTACTCCACCATTGAGCAAATTCCGAAAGGGGCAGGCGCTAAGCACGAGGCAGAAGGCATTATTGAGATTCTGCCGGAATATGAGAGCGGACTGACCGACATCGAAGGCTTTTCGCACCTCTTCGTGCTCTGGGCCTTCCATCAGTCGCAAGGATTCAATCTACTTGTCACGCCACCAACTGATGATCGCCCTCATGGCGTTTTTGCAACGCGCTCACCTAACCGACCGAATCCCATTGGGCTCACCCTGGTCGAACTCCTGCGCCGAGATGGGTCACGGCTGTTCGTGCGTGGCGTAGATATGCTGGATGGAACGCCCATTCTTGATATCAAGCCTTACCTTTCGGCAGTACCATCCGAAGCATTGAGGCTTGGTTGGCTGGAGGAAGCTGAACGACGCAGAGGCAAATAATTGCGTCCCCCTGTGTTGCATCAAAGGGCAATAATATACTTGACTCAGTAGTGTTTTAGTTCTATGCTGTTTTTGCTATGAAAAACGAACTCCGTGAGCCCGAAACCTTACAAGACGCCATCAACTTCTTCGCTGAATCAGACAACTGCCTCGGCTACCTCGTTGCTCGCCGTTGGCCCGATGGCGTCGAGTGTCCGACTTGCGGAGCTACTGACGTTCGTTTCATCGCTACCCGCAAGATGTGGGAGTGCAAGAACAATCACTCTCGCAAGCAGTTCAGCGTCAAGGTCGGCAGCATCATGGAAGATTCCGCCATCGGCCTCGACAAGTGGCTGGTTGCGATGTGGATGGTAGCCAACTGCAAGAACGGCATCAGCAGCTATGAGCTTTCCCGCACCATTGGCCTAACCCAGAAATCCGCTTGGTTCATGCTTCACCGTATCCGTCTCGCCATGCAGGACGAGAATATGGGCAAGATCGGCGGAAGCGGGACTCCCGTTGAAATAGATGAAACCTTCATCGGCGGCAAGACCAAGAACATGCACAAGAGCCGCAAGCCCAAGCCCGTCGCCAACCGGACTCCTAGACTCTCTGGCGTCATCGGCAAGACTATTGTGGTCGGAATGTTAGAGCGCAATGGACGAGTGAAAGCACAAGTCGTAGAGAGCCGGACTCAGGCCGTTCTACATGAACTCATCCGTAAGAATGTCGCCACCGGAACCACTCTCATGACCGACGAACATGGCGGATACAGGGGAACCGATTTTGAACACGAAATCATCAATCACGCCAACGAGTATGTGAATGGCTTAGTCCATACCAACGGCATCGAAAACTTCTGGTCGCTACTGAAGCGCGGATTGAACGGAACTTACGTTTCAGTCGAGCCATTCCACCTATTCCGCTACATCGATGAACAGGCGTTTCGCTTTAACAACCGCAAGAAGATGACCGACTTCGACCGCTTTAGCCTTCTGTCCGCAAGCCTAGCCAACAAGCGGCTCACTTATGCCGAACTTACTGGCAAGGTGTCTCCGACGTGTTGCTAATCCTTATCGCGGGAAGCGCGGACGCCCCCCAAAGAATCAGAAACGCGCAATCGAATCTTAAACTTGTTTAGCTTTGTTTCGCGAATGGTCTCTAGCGAACCAATAAATTCAAGAACGGCATTGATCTCAGCCGATGGATCAGAGACGATCCATCGGTCGTGACAAACCGGACAAACCGTAATCCGCTGAGTTGCACTGGCAATGCTAACCAGAATTTCGGCTCCGCAAGCCTCACAGCAGTATTCAATGCCGCAGATGTCGCTTGGCTCAATTGTTACTCGTTCATGGAGTGTCATTTCTGCTTTCCCCTTCTCGTTCCCCGTTCCACCTTCTCCGCCTTCTCGGCCTCTAGTTTGGCCTTGATCGTGGCGTGAGGAACTCGCAGGAGTTTGGTCGCCAGTGAATCAAACTTCTTAAACTCAGAATTACGCTCCATTGGCTACTCCCTTAGCATTCGGCAGGTTCTCGGCCAGGTAACGCATGAAGGCGCGAGTTGCATTATAAATTTCTCTCGCCTCTTCCATCGTGTGCTTCTTCTCTATGTGCATTGCTCGATTCCGCCACGCTACTTTAACAGCTTGAAGGTGCGCCGAGACGTTTGCAAGGAAGTCTGTCGCACCCTTAAAAACCCTGTCCTCATATTTGGCTTTCAGTTCGAAATCTATCTTTCGAATTACAGGGTCCCAGTTGGGGCGAGGATCGGTCATTCCCAACACACATGAAATCTCTTGGAGGCCATACTCAAGAACTCGCATCAAGTGGAATACGCAGGCAGTGGAACGCTCTAAAGCCAAGCACTTTCCCGCCTCCGTCATATCGAACTTCGCCTCGCTAAAATACTCAACTGTGGCGCTGTTAAACAGTGAATCACTCCAATATCTTGCATCCGCAGGAGCAAGTGCGAGAAATTCATAAGAATTCAACTCGTCGTGTATCGTCACAAACGACGCCTGAACCAATCTGGCTATTTCAGTCAAAGCCGCGCCGTCACCTTCACGCATATATCCAATCTGCTTCAGCGTCCTATCGAAGTTAGCGACCGACACTGTGAGCCCAAGATCGGAGCACTGCTCCCTAACCTTTTGAAGCTGGTCAACCATTACCTTAATTCCCGAGGCCGATAGGCTTGGTGACAGCAGAGTAAGAGAAGTTGCGTGATAAACATCGAAGAAGAAATCGCGACCGCTAAACTTGAGCATTTCGAGTAGGGACACCACCCCGTAAGGACTGGCTCCCCATGGTTTTTGGCAGCACGAATCCTTAGCACTCATTGTGCTCTCCTTCCCTTCCTGAGTCAAGTATATTATTACCCATCAAAGTAAATGCGAAACGAAATTCGTAGTTGGGGTGCGTGAATGAGAACATTTTTGGCCAGACAGCCTCGACACGGCGTCAAAGTGGGTGCTGGTTGGCGGCAACTGCGGTCGAAGTGGCAGCAGGAATTGATTAGGGCTTCCATACAGCCAAATGCTCCTGCCCATAACAAAGCTCCGAAGCTCCCCTTTCCTAAACCCGACAGCACTCGATAAGCACCTGCGATTCTTTTGCGCTACGTGACCATGCGTAAAGCAGGGTGACAAAGCTGCATTTTTGCGTTCGAAGCAGCACAGAAAAGCCCTGCATGAACTCGGACCGGAATATGAGCACCTGAAGCGCCCCAATGACCATCAAAGGAAAAAGGGGGCAAGATGAGCCAGCATATAGTTCCGCGGTCCGCGTACGTGGCGCTGCTAGTGGGAGGTGTTTTGGTGTGGGTTTGGGAGCTAGCATTGGCTCTCCTCGGCAGTCTTTCCGCGACTTGGAGCATCCTTTTCGCATCCGCTGCATTAACTGTTTTCGCGTATATAGGCTTGATTTGGCATGAGCGGCACTAGCAGGACACCTCATACCAAGACCGATTGACACAAGCACGGTTTGGCTCCGGTGCTAACATCTTTATCAAGAGACGTACTGAACGGAGCGAACCATGACTCCTCCGCAAACGGGCGAAACGTTTACCGTTGGCGTATTGATTGGATTTCTTGGCGGGCTGTTTGGAAAGGGCGGCAGCGCGGTGGCGACCCCACTTCTGAAGTGGATTGGCCTGCCAGGATACATTGCCGTCGCCTCTCCCCTCCCTGCAACGTTTCCTTCAACCCTGGTGTCCGCCATCGCGTACTATCGTGCGCGCATGATGAACTGGGGAGTGGTCCGTTGGGGCGTTTCGGTGGGCGTTCCCGCTACTGTGGCAGGTGCACTGCTATCGCAGAAGACCGGCGTTGAACCACTGCTGATTCTCACCGCCCTCCTGATCTTCGGCTTTGGAGTGTCTTTTTTTCTGCAATCGGTACCCGCTCGCGCATCGCGGGCGTCCCACCCGCGCCTTCGAATGGCGGTGATTGCGCTCGTGGTCGGATTCATTTCAGGCCTGCTGGCAAACTCGGGCGGGCTGCTACTGGCTCCCCTCTATGCCCGAGTGCTCAAACTTCCTCTCAAGACCGCGTTTGCGTGCTCGCTCCTCGTGTCCGCCGCTTTGTCAGTTCCCGGAACGATTGTGCACTGGTCTCTGGGACACATTTCCTGGACCATTACCGGACTGATTGCTTTGGGCAGCATTCCATTCGCCTACATTGGCGCATCCCTGGCAGTTAGAACACGCGCCGATCGCCTCGAAAAATGGTACGGACTGGCGCTCACAGCGATAGGTTTATTCTTCCTGCTTCATCACTGATTTGGGAATTCGCGACCTCCGTGGGTACTATCGTTCCGGAAACACACGAGCAGGCGCAGGCATGTGCTGAGATACTTACTCGGCCATCATCTCCTGCACAATCCGCTCCATGTGCTTGTAATGAGACCCGTTGTCAAGGGCGGAGTAAAAGTAGGCCAGTAGGGCGGAGTAAAAGTGAGCCAGTAGGGTCAGCGATGGAACGGGGATTTGCGGGGGAGCAGGACTCTGGAGCGTAGCGGAAGAGGCCCCGCTCCCCCGCGGCGCGTTTGGCGTCCGGGGGAGTGGGCGGTCAGGCGGTCAGCGCTGAGGGGCTGGTTCTCGTTGCCGGCGGCTTTGTTTCAGACGGTAGCTATCGCCGTTCATTTCCAAGATGTGGACATGATGGGTAAGCCGATCCAGCAGCGCTCCGGTGAGACGTTCGGAGCCGAGCACTTCCGTCCACTCCGCGAAGGGTAGATTGCTGGTCACCAGGGTTGAGCCGCGCTCATATCGTTGGCTGAGCATCTCGAAGAGGAGTTCGGCACCGGTCTTGGACAACGGCACGAAGCCCAGTTCATCGACGATCAGCAACTCGTAGCTGGCGATCTGTTTCTGGAAGCGCAGTAGCTTCTTTTCATCGCGGGCCTCGATCAGTTCGCTGACCAGCGCCGCCGCTGTGGTGAAGCGCACGCGGTGACCGCGCTGACAGGCGGCCAGACCGAGCGCCAGCGCGATATGCGTTTTACCAGTGCCACTGTTTCCCAGCAGCAACACGTTCTCACGGCGAGCGATGAACTCGCATCGCGCCAGTTCCAACACCATGGTCTTGTTCACCGACGGGATCGCCATAAAATCGAAGCTCTCCATGGTTTTGACGACCGGGAACTTCGCTTGCCGGATGCGGCGTTCGGTGGCGCGGCGCTCTCGGTCCAACAGCTCGAGTTCAACCATGCGCAGTAGGTACCGGGGATAGTCGACCTGCTCGGCCGCGCACTGGCGCGCCACCTTGTCGTACTCGCGCAGGATAGTGGGCAGTCGCAGCTTCTTCAGGTGATGTTCCAGCAGCACCTGGGGCGTGTCTGAGGTATGAGTCACGGTGTTGGTGACAGCAGTATCAGCAGTATCTGTGCCGCTCATGCGCCCACCTCCGCCAACAAGGACATGTAGTCGGAGGCCTGCGTGGTTCGCACCTGCGCCCGCGGCAGGTGCGGATAGTTCTCCATATCCAGTCGCGGCGGTCTTCGTTCGATCCGGCACAGCAGCAGGTGCTTCACCGCATCGAAGCTGATCGTGCCCAACTGCAACGCGTCTTCAATGGCCAGGGTTAGTTCCTCGATGGCGAAGGTCTCCATCAACCGCAACACCTGCACATACTCGCGGCTACCGTGCTTCTTCAGCCGCGCTTCCAGCAGCCGACGTAGTTGTGCAAAGCATTCCGGCAACTGCCAGCCCGCCAGCGGCGCCGCTTGATCGAGCGCCCGTGTCTTCTGCTCGAGCAGCGCCAGGTAATGCAGGGGATCGAAGATCACCGCTTCGCGTTCATAACTGCGCTCGTGCCGGGCGATCACTTCGCTGGCGCACACGATCACTACTTCATGCACATAGCCCTTCACCCACACCTGACGATGTCCGTAGTGCGTGGGCACCGAGTAGTCGTTGCCACGATAGCGAACCAGCGACAGCGAGTTGACCCGCGCCGCAATCTTCTCGCACGCTTCATAGGGCGCGGCCGGCAACGGCAGCATCGCTGCGTGGTCGCGCTCGAAGCGTTCGCCGATGGTCTCCGCATATCCGCGGAGCCGCCGTTCGCGCCGCTTCCGGCACTCGGCTTCCAGGTGCGCGTTCAGTTCCTCCCAGCTGTTCACGCGTGGAATCGGAACCATGAAGTTCCGCCGCGCATAACCGACCAGCCCTTCTACCTTGCCCTTGTCATTCCCCTTGGCCGGACGTCCGAACTTATCCGCAAACAGATAATGGCTCTGCAACTCGGAGAAGGCTCGCGTTTTCTGGCGCTCCTCTCCGCCCAGGATGCGGGCCACCGCGATCTTCGTGTTGTCATAGAGGATCCGCGTGGGCACCGCGTCGAAGTAGGCAAAGGCGCGCACGTGGCCCTCCAGGAAGGCTTCTGTAGTCTCGGCAGGAAAGGCGATGACAAAGCAGTCGTCCGAGTGCGGAAGATCCATCGCCAGATAGTGCGCCTTGCACTCCACGCCGGCCATCACCACCAGCGCTTCGCCGAAGTCGGCCTGCGCCTCGCCCGGCGCGTGCGTCAAGGGCACGAACATCTCCCGGCCACGCAGCTGCGCGGAACGCACGTAGTCCTTCACGATGGTGTAGCCGCCCGTGAACCCGTGCTCCTCGCGCAAGCGATCGAAGAGCCGCTTCGCCGTGTGCCGCTGCTTTACCGGCCGCTGCTTGTCGTCTTCCAGAATGGCGTCGATGACGCCGATCCACGGCCCCAACTTGGGTCGCTTTACAGGCTGCTGCCGCTGGTAGCCGGGCGGCACCGCGAACCGCAGCATCTTCTGCACCGTTGTGCGAGACAGACCAAAGTCCCGCGCTACCGACCGTTGACTCCGTCCCTCCACCAAAACTGCACGCCGCACCCGCCCATAGATCTCCACCCTGAACATGCCTCCGGTGTCTCATGAGCTACTTGCTTCAGCAACAACTCACGAAACCAGGTTCCGGCGGACTACTTTTACTCCGCCGCAGAACGCCGCTCCCGCGGCGTACTGTGACCTATTTTTGCTCCGGCGCTTACACCCGTCCCAGAAGAGGCGATTGCAGGCGGGGCAAATGCGAAACTCATCATAGTAGCGGCGAGTTTTTGGTTGCAGCCGTTCAATCACGCTCTCTTTCGCAACTGGATTCAGCAGAACATTGCAGCGCAGGCAGCGACAAAATGGGGCAATGGAGGACGACAAGCCGAAGCGCCTGAGAACCTCGACTGCCTGTCGCCTGGCTTCCGTCGCCCTGATGAAATATCCATAAATCACTTCGTTCCTTTTCAGCAGGCCGCGGTCGCGCGTAAGAAGCACGCGCTGCTCACAATGCGAGGCTCGCGCCAATTCCGCATCTTCGAAATCGTTCCGGTACAAAGCATCAAACCCCAACAGTCGCAAATACGTCGCGAGCCGCCCAAGATGTGAGTCCAGAATAAAATGGTGGTCTTGCAACCTGGGACGTAGTTGCAGAACAGGGCTCACGTCCAGAGCTCTGAATGTTGGAAACACACTGATCCGGTCACCGTTCTGTACCAGGTGAGCAAAATCCACGGGCGTACCGTCGTGCAGGATCAGGTCTACCTCGGTGTGTGGCACCCCCATGGACTCGATCATGTCCTTCACCGAGGCGGGGAGTTCGAAGCCGTGAGAGATACTTACAAAGCGCCGAAACGGCGGAAGGAAGTCGTTCAGTTCGCCATAGTAGCGAAAGCTTGCGTGCTGTCTTCGAAAGGCTCGCATTATTCCTCGCTTCTGATCCGACTCGCGATCCGGTAATAGAATAATGCGATAAAGATGCTGAGACTTGGTCAGCAGACGAGCGGCAATGCTAACGGACACACCACCACGCGACAAGAACCGCTCAGGTTTTCTGGAGAGTGATCGAATAAAGACACTCGATTTACCCCAGAACGAACATCTGCCGACGATCGCGAAATTGATCGAGTCGGCGATGCAGACCGGAAAGCCTGCAAATGTGCTCCGCCCCTGTGAGGAGTTTTTGAAACAAGCCGCTGAATTTTACGGGACCCCGGAGTGCAGCATCCGCGTTTTGGCCGCTCGGCCTCTTCGGGTCAGGGAGACCTGGACTACCGAACTATTCGGCGACTACAACCCGGAAACCATGCTGATTCGGCTGTGGATGAGGACAGCTATTCGCAAGGAAGTCACTTCCTTTGGAACTTTTCTCAGCACGCTGTGCCACGAGTTCTGCCATCATCTCGATTTCCAGTTATTCAAGTTCCCCGACTCGTGGCATACACGCGGGTTTTACGAGCGCACCGCGGCGCTTTACCACCACGCGCGAGGTACGCCGCGCAAGACTCTTATCTGGGCGCCCTTGCGGGACGGGCGCTGGCGGATCGACTGGCCGCGCACGAATCGGGGCGCATAAGTGGTGCAAAGGAACAGCTTCCTACAGCTGAAGAACCTGCGATATTTTCTGCAACAGTTCCGGCGGAGGAACGGGCTTGCTCATAAACTCAAAATCGAACCCTTTCTCCTTCGCCTTTCCAAGAGCGTCCGAGCGGGACACATGACCGGAAACAAACAACACCTTACAGTTTGGTAAGAAACCAGAGATCTCGAGGGCTGCATCAATCCCATTCCTCGATCCCATCTCGATATCGCTCAACAGGCAATCCGGCTGGAATGAGGAAGCGGCGTGAACTGCTTCTTCTCCGCTGTGGGCTATGATTGTTTCGTAGCCTTGACGTTCGAGTATCGTTGCAAGGGTGGATGCCAGAAAACGCTCGTCATCTACAACCAGAATTCTCGTTCTTCCGCGCATACCAACCGAATCGGCGTGAACGACGGGCTTTGCACATATCAAAGCACCTTCCTGCCCATCGCAGTCCGGAATCTCCACGGTCTGGCCGGAACGTGAGTGGCTGCTGTCGCGCAGAAAAGTGATACTTCCGTTGATTACAAAGCTGTTGCAGACACCTTCAATGTTGATATTCGGGGTGAATGTAGGAGCTTCCATGCTCCCATTCCACAGCCACTTTTTGCGTCCCTCACCCGCAACCCGAACCCCGTGCCAGCACTTACAGCCGGGGCAAAAGAAACCCACCTGTTCGTCGTCGAAACGATGTATTTTCACTGCCATGACTACTACCTGCCTCCCCACTCAATGTGGGACGTACTAAATGGGCCACTCTCGCCAAGAAAACTATCTGCAGCCACAGCCTGCCTCAGACGCGAGGCACCGACTGGTCTTCGAAACAAAACCAGGCCCGGAAAGCTGATTGTCCTTTGATTCTCAGTTTGCCAAAGAATTGTTCGAAATGAAAATGCCATCTGAGGAAAACCTCATCGATCGCATTCTGACACTGCGCGTAAAATCTCAACATAAGCAAACCGACTGATAGCAGGTGCTTAATTTACCTGAGCTGAGGTCGGCACTGGGTTGACCTTATGGCGGGTCAGATCCTTGAAACTGTAAGTTATTGCTCTGATAAACTCCGAAATTTACGGTCAAAAAAAGCCCAGATCGTGACATTGAAGCTTTTCCACCTTAGGCAATCTGCACGTTCGGACCTTAGGCTTTGATAGGCCTTTCAGCAATGGGCAATAAAACAGAGAACACTGCCCCTTTGCCCTCAATACTGCGAGCCCGGAGCCGCCCCTTGTGTTTCTCAATAATCTTTTTGCTCACCCATAGGCCCAGACCATTGCCCACTTCGTCCTTTGTGGTAAAGAAAGGCTCAAAGATGCGCTTCAAATTTTCAGGGGAAATCCCGGTGCCAGTGTCGGCAACGGTTATACGGGCGTACCTACGACCTTTTAGTACGAGCTGGCCGGTGTGTACCCTCACTAAACCTTTGTGATCGGTTGCATCAATGGCGTTTGCCAGCAAGTTGGAGAGAACCTGTCGAATTTCGCCAACGATGGCGATCACTCCGGCACTGTGCCCGTCGTGTTCAATCTTCAAGCGGATGCTTTTGCGGTCGAGCATCGGGCCATAAAGTTCTACCACCTCGTCGGTCAAGGTGTGCAGATCCACCGCGGACGGCTTCCTGTGTTCCTTGTAAAATCCGAGCGTCCGTTTGGTGATATGCGCAATGCGATGAAGTTCCCGCTCGGCAATTTTCAGATGCTCCTTCAGTTCTTTGGGAAGGTCTGGACTTGTCCTTGCGAGGTAAACGCAGTTGGTAACCGCCTCCAACGGGTTGTTGATTTCGTGGGCAACCGTTGCTGCCAGACGGCCTGCTGCTGCAAGCTTTTCACTTTGGAGGAGAGCTGCTTCCGCCGCCTTCTTCTCCGTGATGTCGTCCCAGACAGAAATGGCGACTAACGGATCATTCAGGGCCAGATAGTGGCTGTGAACAATGAGGTCTCGAATCATGCCAGACTTGGTTCGCAGCTTCCTATCAAAGATATGTAAACCGCCCGATTTAATTCGCTTAGCAAATTCTATGTCCAGTTGCCGCGGAGGAACCGTCTCGATGTCGTCTATCGTCATTTTGGCAAACTCTTCGGGGGTGTAGCCAAAATTCTTCGTGGCCGCCTCGTTGCACTGAAGGATTTTTCGAGAAAATGGCTCTATTACGACCGCAGTCAGAGGCATAGAGTTGAAGAGGGTGCGGGACCACTCCTCCCTCTCAGCCGCACGGGCTTGGGCCTGTTTCAAATCATCAATGTCGGCACTAGCTCCAAACCAGCGGACTGGCTTTCCTTCGGAATCACGGACCGGAACGGCACGGGCAAGGTGCCAGCGATACATGCCATCCCAACGGCGAATACGGTGCTCAAGCTCGAATGTCTCCCCCGTTTCTAGAGCTTTCTGCAGCGCCTGCTTCACCATTTCGATTTCGTCGGGGTGAAAAGCAGCTAGATAACCCTTGCCCAGCGATTGTTTGATAGGCAGTCCCGTGTACTGGTGCCACAAGTCGCTAATGTAATCGACGTTGCCGGCGGCGTCGGTGCTCCACGCTATGTTTGGGATAGCGTTGGTCATGCCACGGAACCGCTCCTCGCTTTCACGCAGCGCCTGTTCCGCTTTCTTTCGCTCAGTAATGTTTATGGAAGCGCCAACAGCACCTCGAATTCTGCCTTCGCTATCCAACAATGGGCTGGCGCTGCTTGATATCGTCACACGCCTGCCGCTGGGCAGTTCGACCTCCATCTCTAACTGTCGCACGTCTTTGCCGCTCGCGGCCTGAGACATCGGCATTTCTTCTGGACGAAGCTGCCTGCCATCAAGGAAATACCGCCGTGCAACCTTTAAATATGGAGAGAGGTTTTCTCCTTGCCCCCCCTCGAAAAGCTCATTCGCCATCCTGTTGCCAGTGATGATCTCGCCTTGCGGGTCATGAGCCACTAACACCGCAGCGGGAACGACATCCATGATGGCCTCCAGCTCCTGGACCCTCTGTCGCAGGGCCTCCTCCGCCCGTTTGCGCTCCTCTGTTGCTTTCAGCAGTCTTTCTTTGTGCTCCGTAACATCGCGGCTAATCACCGCCAAACCGTCAAGAACAGGACGGCAGCGGTGTTCGAACAAGCGTCCGCTCCGAGGTTCGTACATCTCGAACTGCACCGGAACCTGCTGCTCCAGGGCCCGATGGAGTTGCCGGTAACACTCTGTCTTTACAAGATCTGGCCGAACTTCCCAGAGGCTATGCCCCAGAACTTCCTCCGGCTGCTTTCCAACGAATCCACCCAGCGTGACACCCGGGGCATTCATGTACAGATAACGCAACTCGCTGTCGAAGATGCTGACTGCGTCGGATGCGCGCTCCAGAAAAGCACACAGATACGGCGCAGCAGACGTCGAAACTGGAACCGGAAAAGTACCGGGGGCGGCTTCATTGATCACGGCAATGACCCTGTAAATATCACTTCAGCGCAACAGGCATTTCGAATTGCCGTAGGCCAAGGTGTACGAATGGCAGAGAGTATATCCCATATTAAGCGGAACGTAACAGCGACTTAGTTATGCACGACGCTGTTTAGAGGTTACCCGTTTTTCCGCGAATATTCAGCAAGAAACGCCCCCTGGACGGGACGTAGACCAGACAATTCAGAGACAACTTTCGCTTTTATGCATGCAGAACCTGCGCTATCTTCTCCAGTAGCTCAGGCGGAGGGACCGGTTTGGCAAGAACCTCGAAATCAAAGCCGTGCTCCCTCGCGTGACCTAAAAACTCGTGGCAGGCAGCGTGACCGGAGATGAACAATACCTCACAGCGAGGCAACCACCGCAGGATTTCCATAGCCGCATCAATCCCGTTCATGCCTCCCATATCAATATCACTCAACAGAAAATCGGGCGTGAATGAAAGCGCGACCTGAAGAGCTTCTTCCCCGCTGTAAGCTGTGGCCGTTTCATAACCTTGGCTTTCAAGCAAGATGGCGAGTGTGGATGCGACCGCACGCTCGTCATCAACTACGAGAATTTTCGCTCTTTTCTTCCGCTTTTCCGTCATACTTCTATCCGACCTGCCGCAAAGTAGACTCGTCCCCTCGATCAGAAAGTTGCTCTCATCATAGAAGACCGTTTTCATTAGCAAGGTGTTCTTAGAATAGCTCAGAGGTAACTGAGATACAAACAAAATCGATTCGTCGAACGCCCTTTTTAGGCGGCGGCAGCAGCATTTTGCACTGCCAGCTATATGCGCCAACTGCCGGAAACAGTGGAAATTTCCCCCTTGCTTTCTTCATCGCCGTCCACCTCGAAATCAGCGGCATGGCGTTTTATGACCTCCACCCGCGAGGCGGTCCACTCTCCATTTTTCGAGTCCACCGAGGCAATCACTCGTAGTTCGGCTCCTGGAACCAAGGCCTTCCGCGCCGGTTTTACACGGTCCACGGCTGGAACCCTGGCGTCGTAGACAATCACGGCACGTTTAACAATCACACGCCGCACGTAGCCATCATGCCCCATCAGATAAATCGCCCCGCCTGCCCATGCACCGCGGGGAGAGGGTACTACTTCGCCAAGAAACATGCCCTGCGTTCCGGCCCAACTCCCTGAACCGAGCAGAACGAAACAAACCAATGAAATCAGCCTGCCCCACTTCATCGGTAATACGATGCTGACTCCGTCGGCTCTGTGCGCTCGGTCTGCGCAAAATTCCAAAGCTGTAAAGAGTTCCCTATTCAGCAGAAAAAAAAGGCAGAAGCCGAAGCTCCTGCCCTTTTGCCAGAATCTCAGAACCTAGTCGTAGTATTCAAGTCCGAGGTGGGTGATCAGTTCCTCGCCTTTGATGTAACGCAAGGTGTTCTTCATCTTCATCAACTGAATAAAAATGTCATGCTCAGGATAGAGTCCTGGAGCCGTCATTGGAGCCTTAAAGTAGAAGCTCATCCACTCCTGAATGCCGATTCCCTTCAGTTGGCTGCAGCGCGCCGCCAAGTCGAGAAAAAGGACAATATCCAGTGCCAGTGGCGCGGCAAGGATCGAATCGCGGCACAGGAAATCGACTTTGATCTGCATCGGATACCCGAGCCAGCCGAAGATGTCGATGTTGTCCCAGCCTTCCTTGTTATCGCCACGCGGCGGATAATAATTGATGCGCACTTTGTGGCAGATGTTGCCGTACAAGTCGGGATAGAGCTGCGGCTGCAGGATGCTGTCCAGCACGCTGAGCTTGGACTCTTCCTTGGTTTTGAATGAGCCCGGATCGTCGAGCACCTCGCCGTCGCGATTGCCGAGGATGTTGGTGGAGAACCAACCGCTCAGGCCCAGCAGGCGGGACTTGAAACCGGGAGCCAGAATCGTCTTCATCAAAGTCTGGCCGGTCTTGAAGTCCTTGCCGCAGATAGGCGCGTTCTTCTTGCGCGACAGTTCCTGCATCACCGGTATATCGACCGAAAGATTCGGTGCGCCATTCGCGACTGGCACGCCCTCCTGCAATGCGGCGTAGGCGTAAATCTGTGAAGGAGCAATATTCGGATCGTTTGCTTCCAGGCCCTTTTCAAAGGCTTCGATCGAGTCATGAACTTCGCTCGGCTTCTGGAAGCTTTCGGTGGAAGCGCACCAGATCATCACCAGACGGCTGCAGTTGTTTTCTTTCTTGAAGTTACGGATGTCGGCTCGAACCTGCTCCGCAAGATCCAGCTTATTCTTACCCGTCTTAACGTTTGGCCCGTCGATCAGCTTGATGTAGTTTTTGTCAAAAACCGCCGGCATCGGCTTGATGTTGTCCAAAAACGGCTTCAGTTGGAGCAGCAGCTCTTTCTCCAGAACTTTGGCGTTAGCAGCCGCTTCATAGGCGCTGTCTGGGAAAATATCCCAGCCACCAAAGACCAAGTCATTCAAGTCGGCGAGAGGCACAAAATCCTTGATCAGAGGCGACCGGCCGTCTGTACGCTTGCCGAGACGGATCGTTCCCATCTGGGTCAACGAACCGATCGGGACCGCAATGCCTTTGCGCACCGCTTCCACACCGGCCACGAAGGTCGTGGTCACCGCGCCCATTCCGACGATCAATATTCCAAGTTTCCCATTCGCTGCTGCGATTTCAGTAGGAGTGTTTTTCTGCCCAGTCGCCATCTATACGAATCACTTCCCTTAAAGAGTCACCATCAATGAAGCAAACAACTTAATGCTCTCCCCTGCACCACTGCTTTGGCAAACATGTTGTAGTATGTGGCGCAACACGGCAGTCGAATGGCGAGCATTGCGGGTTGTGATGCACTTTCGAACAGGGAACGGGAATGAATCAACGTGTTGCGGTAATTACCGGCTGTTCCAGCGGATTTGGTCTGCTCAGTACTGTTGAACTGGCCCGCAAAGGGTATTTTGTAATCGCCACCATGCGCGACCTCGCCCGCCGCGACTCGCTGGACGAGGCGCTCTTATCGGCGGGGGTCGCCGAGCGGGTCAGCGTACGCACCCTCGACGTCGCTTCCCCACCCTCCCATGAAACCTTCGTGGCGGAAACCGTCGCCGAATTCGGGCGCATCGATGTGCTGGTCAACAACGCGGGCTTCGCCTTGGCCGGATTTGCCGAGGACGTGATGCTGGAGGAACTGCGCCGCCAGTTCGAGACAAATTTCTTCGGCACAGTATCCCTGACCAGGGCCGTGCTGCCGGTAATGCGAAAACAGCGAGCCGGCAGGATTGTCATGATCAGCTCGGTCTCCGGTCGAAACGCCTACCCTGGGATAAGTTCTTACGCGTCATCAAAATTCGCACTCGAAGGCTACACTGAAGCTCTTCGCCTCGAAATGGCGCCACTGGGAATCCATTGCGTTCTCGTCGAGCCCGGATCATTCCAAACCGCAATTTGGAATCGCAAGGAGAACAACGCGGTCCACGCATTCGACCCAACCTCACCCAATCGCGAACGCATCTTACGGTATCGCGATTATGTTCAGAAGCAGACACGCCGCGGTGATCCGCGAGAGGTCGCGCGCTTGATCGCCCATGTTGCCGATGTCCAGCATCCGCGTCTGCGCTACGTCATTGGCGAGGATGCCCGGTCTTCGCTCGCGTTCCGCGCCCTGCTGCCCTGGAGACTTTACGAAACGATAGTCTCCCGCGTGCTTAAGTTGGACAAATGAGAAAATACCCGTTGGAAGCTCTATTTTCACTTTAGCGAGGACCCATGCCGGCCGCCCTAGCCTCCCCCTCACCCGGAGAAGTAATCGCGCAGCGCACCATAACCGCATACACGCTCACCCCGGATCAACTTCGCAAGTCCGAGGGCCTGCACCGGACCAGTGTCGTGCTCTCGCTTACCTCCTTGATCTTCGGAATAGTCGTGCTCATGGCGCTCATCGCGCTCCGCTTCGGCCCCATGTTGCAGCGCGTTGTCGAGCGCATATCAGGAAAGCGCTTTGTCCAGGCGCTGGTCTTCGTTCCCGTGCTACTGCTCACCCTTTCTATCTTGGAGCTCCCCCTCGATATTTACGGACACCACATTTCGCGTGCCTATGGCCTGAGCGTGCAGGGATGGGGATCATGGCTTTCGGACTGGGCCAAAGGCGAAGCACTGACTCTGATATTTGCTACCTTTGCGCTCTGGGGCCTTTATGCTGCAATTCGACGGGCACCGAGGCGGTGGTGGCTATATAGCTGGCTGGTCTCCGTGCCCGTAATGGCTGCAATAGTGTTCATCGCTCCCGTGATCGTCGAACCTATCTTCAATCGCTTTGACCCTCTTGCGAATACTAATCCCGGGCTTACTGTGCAATTACAATCCCTTGCTCATTCCGCCGGTCTTGAAATTCCCGAGTCGCGCATCTTCCTCATGCGCGCGAGCGATAAAGTAACCACCTATAACGCCTATGTAACCGGATTCGGCGCAACCAAGCGCATCGTCGTATGGGACAACACGGTCCGCAACATGACTGCACCGCAGACTCTCTTTATCTTCGGTCACGAAATGGGCCACTACGTTCTGCACCACATCTACTGGGGAATGGCCGTCACAGCGCTTCTTCTCTTTGCAGGATTCCGGCTAACCCAGCGCCTGGCCGAAGCCGCAATTCAACGCTTCGGCGAACGCTGGCGCATTCGCTCCGTCGGCGAATGGTCTTCGCTGCCGCTGCTGCTCCTGCTGGCCGGTCTTCTCTCGTTCCTCGCTGAGCCATTGGGCAGCGGCTTCAGCCGCCGCATCGAGCATCAGGCGGATGTTTACGGTTTAGCCATTACGCGACCGGTTACAAAAGATGCTTCGCAGGTTGCTGCGCAAGCCTTCCAGCTCTTAGGCGAGAAGTCGTATTCCTATCCCAACCCCTCGCCGTTTCTCGTCTTCTGGCGTTACTCGCATCCACCAATTTCGCAGCGAATCCGCTTTGTCCTGTCGAGTGCAGGGCTTGCAATACCAGAGGTACATATACAGGAGAGACCATAAGTCGGGATGCATCGTTCTATCGGTATCTGGGAAGAGTGGTTTCCGGAGAGCACAATGGACTCAGTAACTTTGAGGATTCAAAGGAATCAAGGTCCAAATGCGGCAGGCAAGTTCTTCCAGGCCATTGAGAACAGCGTTCAAGGAGGCTCGAACTGTGCAGAACGAGGCCGCCGCTTTAGATTTACACTCGCCCCTCGCGGCAAGCAGAGGGTTAATTGTAGGGTTCTTCTTATCCGCGCTATTTTGGATATTCTTAGCTCTCGTCTATTGCCTTTTCAATCAATGCTGAGAAAAATACCGCAACAACTCTCCGCGTTTTAGCGACACGCTACTCCAGTCCGAATTCCTTCCAGCGTCGCGTGATGCGCTCTTTCACTTCTTCGGACATCTCAACCTCATCTGGCCAGGGACGATCGAAGCCTTCGGTCGACCATTTGCGCGTCGCATCGATTCCCATCTTGCTGCCGAAATTTGGCAACCGCGAAGCGTGGTCCAGCGTGTCCACCGGCCCAAGCGTGAACTGAATATCGCGCTCGGGATCGATGTTGTTCAGCGCGCGTAAAGTAACTTCCCTCAGATCCTTGACGTCGCAATCTTCATCCACCACCACAATGCATTTGGTGAACATCGCCTGTCCCATCGACCAGATCGCATTCATCACCTTGCGCGCCTGTCCCGGGTAAGACTTGCGAATTGAGACGATCATCAGGTTATGCGCCACGCCTTCGGCGGGCAGATGGAAATCCACCAGTTCCGGAATCATCATCTTGGCCGCGGGCAGGAAGATGCGCTCTACTGCCAGCGCCATCCAGGCATCCTCCTGAGGAGGCTTGCCCACGACCGTTGCCGCGTAGATGGGATTCTTGCGATGCGTAATGCACTGCACGTGGAACACCGGATACAAATCCTCCAGCGAATAAAAGCCGGTGTGGTCTCCGAATGGTCCTTCGATCTTTAATTCACCTATATCGATGTATCCTTCGAGCACAATCTCCGCGTTCGCCGGAACCTCCAGATCGACAGTCTCGCACCTCACAACCTCGACCGGTTTCCCGCGCAGGAACCCCGCGATCATGTACTCTTCTATATCCGGCGGCGCTGGCACAATCGCCGCAAACGTAAGTGCCGGATCGGTGCCAATCGCGACAGCAACCTCCATGCGCCCATGTACCGGCTTGCCCTGCACGGCAATGCTGCCGCCGCCGCTGCGAGCCATGATGTCCACCGACGAGGTCTTTCCCAGCGTGGGCCCGTTCGCCACCGCCGCACGCATCAACTCGCGCTGATGTTCGGCAGCGTTCTTGTGCCGCTGCCAGTGCATCCCCGTAGTAGTCGCGTCGTAGACGTGCATGCGATACATTCCGATGTTGCGCTTGCCTGTGCGCGGATCGCGCGTCATTACGCAAGGCAGCGTGATGAACCGTCCACCGTCCTGCGGCCAGCATTGCAGTATCGGAAAATCTAGCAAGGAGAAATTGTCGCGCTTGATCACTTCCTTGCACGGCCCCGTGGAGACGCGCTTCGGAAACAGATTGCCCAGATCTGCCAGTTTCGGCAACATCTTGATCTTTTCCAGCAACCCCTGTGGCGTCTTCACGTCCATCATCTGGTGAATCCGTTCCGCAATCTCGTCGAGCGACGTGGAACCCAGCGCCATATTCATGCGCCGCTCGGAACCAAACTGGTTGATCAGAATCTTGTGCCCCGGATGTCCCTTCACATTCTCAAACAGCAGCGCAGGACCGCCCGGCCCCTTGCCGTTGCGCCCGCCCCATTTGGAAACGCGATCAGTGATTTCGGTAACTTCAAGAATAGGATCAACTTCAGCTTTAATCCTCTTGAGTTCTCCAGCCTTATCGAGTGTTGCTATCCATTCACGCAGATCGTTATAGGCCACAAAAACTCCTCTTAGCAAAGACACGGGAATAAAAGATTATAGAAGGTGCTAAGGCGGGAACTAATCAATTTAGCTCTGAGGTACGTTCAAACCGCTCTTTTTTATGTAATCAATGGCGCGAAGAATTGCGCCAGCAAAAAACAAGAGAGTGCCGACGATTAACGTAATCAGAATCGGAGGTCGTCCGAACACGGCCGTTAAAAGCCGATGCACGTACGCTTCCTGAAACAAGTACACGCTGGCGACCATGGAAATGAGGGCAAAAACTAGGCAGTGACTACGTGGCGTATCAGAAATCCACATCTTCCGAAAGTCCGCGAAAAACCACGACAGCAGCCCCGTCACACTCCAAACCGAGATGATCAATCCAAACGCGGCCGGGTAGCACTGAATCCCCCGCCACCGCCGCTCAGTTAACCTGCTAGAGACTAGTCCGACCACTCCGAAGAGCAGCAAAAGAAGCGCCGCGAAATTGGTCAGCAAAGACACTCCCTCATTCTAACAAGCGAAGCACGATACTGGCTCAAATAAAAGGCGAACCTCTCCGCGCCCTCCACTCTTACCGGAACTCCTCCATGATCCGGTCCAGCACGCTCCTGGGCGGCCGCACAGCCTCTTGCGGCAGCGTCCCCAGTGGCTCATCCACCAGGTTCAGCAGATCGGTAAAGTTCGGCTGAGCAGGGTTCACATAGAATAGTCCGGTCAACACCTCATTCTTTTCGCGGGCATGCGCGAGACGCGTCAGGGCCGCAATGCGGTCGGTCGGGTCAAAGTCCTCTTCGAGCTTGGCCAGGCGCATCTTCGAGCCATCATGCAGCGAAACCTCTACTCCGTTTCCGGTCTCGTATTCGATATCGATTTCCTCGAACGACGGCACAAAACCGATTTCCTGCAACGGTTCTTCGTGGTCCTTCACGAATTTGTAGCTCTTGGTCGAGCCCTCATGATCATTGAAGGTCACGCACGGCGAGATCACGTCCAGCAGCACAGTTCCGTTGTGCGCAATCGCGGCCTTCAGCAGCGCAAGCAACTGTTTCTTGTCGCCGGAGAAGCTCCGCGCCACGAAAGTAGCCCCCAGTTCTATTGCCAGCGCGCAGATGTCAATCGCGGGCAATTCATTGACAACGCCTGTCCTCAGCCTTGATCCAATGTCGGCTGTTGCCGAAAACTGCCCCTTCGTCAAACCGTAGACGCCGTTATTTTCAACAATATAGATCATCGGAACGTTGCGGCGCATCAGGTGCGCGAATTGCCCCAGACCGATCGATGCCGTATCACCGTCGCCGCTCACGCCGATGTAAAGCAGATTGCGATTGGCTACAGCCGCGCCTGTAGCGACGGCGGGCATGCGTCCGTGCACTCCGTTAAAGCTGTGCGCGCGGCCTAGGAAGTAGGCCGGAGTCTTCGATGAACAGCCAATGCCGCTTAATTTGGCAACACGCTCGGGCTCAATGCCCATTTCGTAAAACGCTTCAATGATGCGCTCGGAGATCGCGTTATGTCCGCAACCGGCGCACAGCGTGGACTTGCTGCCCCGATAATCAATCACGGAGAGCCCAACACGATTAATTTTGGCGGTAGCCGGAGGATTCGGTGTGGTGGCCATCACTTCTGCTCCTGTGACACGATGCTGTCGGAGACAAACCGAGCATCGAGGGGGTGTCCGTTGTAGTAGCAGACGCTGCGGAGTTTCACTATGTCCGCAGCCGCAATGTCCATCTTGATCAATTGCAGCATCTGGGCATCGCGGTTCTGCTCGATCACGTAAACCCGTTCGTGCCCTGCAACGAACTCGTTTACCGCCGCGTTGAACGGATAGGCGCGCAGGCGTAAGTAATCGAGGGCAATTCCCTGCTCCTGTTGCAGTTGATCGACACTCTCCAGCGTGGCCCAGTGCGACGATCCAAAAGCGATGATTCCTAACTCCGCGCCCGGTGTGCTCCGTTCGATCACCGGCCCGGGCACGATCGATCGCACCGTCTCCCATTTGCGGTTCAGGCGGTTCACGTTCTTGACGTAATCTTCCGGGCTCTCCGAGTACTGTGCCTTTTCGTTGTGTCCACTGCCGCGCGCAAACCAGGCGCCATTGGGATGCTGAATTCCGGGCAGGGTTCGATACCCAATGCCGTCGCCGTCCACATCCTTGTACCTCGCAAAGCTACCCAACCGTTCAAGTTCTTCCTTGCTCAAAACCTTGCCGCGATCCAGCGGCTTCTCTGGATACGGAAAAGGATCGCTTACCCAGTTGTTCATAGCGAGGTCGAGGTCGCTCATCACAAATACCGGAGTCTGCAAACGGTCGGCCAGATCAAATGCCGTGTATCCAAACTCAAAGCACTCCGCCACCGACGCCGGCAGCAGCATTGGGTGCTTTGTATCGCCGTGCGAGAGAAAGGCCGTCGAGAGCAGGTCGCCCTGTGACGTACGCGTCGGCAATCCAGTTGAAGGCCCAAGCCTCTGCACATCCCAGATCACGGCTGGAATTTCGGCATAGTAACCAAATCCGGTGAACTCGGTCATGAGCGAGATTCCCGGTCCCGAGGTAGCCGTCATGGCACGTGCGCCCGCCCATGAAGCACCAAGTACAATTCCGATGGAGGCAAGTTCATCCTCTGCTTGTATCACCGCAAAAGTTGCTTTTCCATCACCATCCACACGGTATTGCTTCAAGTATTCCGTTAAGCTCTCAACCAGCGATGACGATGGCGTGATGGGATACCAGGAGACAACCGTCACACCGCCAAAGAGCGCTCCCAGCGCAGATGCCGAGTTGCCGTCGATAATGATTTTGTTCGCGTTCTCATTCATACGCTCGACCTTGAGGCGGGAGCGAGGAAAATTCGCAACAGCGTAGTCATATCCGGCGCGTACGGCGGCAATGTTGTTTTCGGCTGCGCGTTTTTTGCCGTTGAACTGCTTCCTGACCGCCTCTTCAACGGCCTGCATATCCAGCCAGAGCAGGTGGGCCAGTGCGCCAACATAGATCATGTTGCGCAACAGCTTTTTCAATTTCGGCTCAGGAGCCAAAGGACCTGCAATCTTGTCGATCGGAACCGGGAAAAACTCCAGGTCGCGGCGCAGAACCTCGAGTTTAAGAGGCTCGTCGAATAGCACGATCGCGCCGGCACCCAGCGCCCGAACATCTTCCGCTGCGGTCTCCGGATTCATGGCTACCAGCAAATCTGTTTCCTGCTTCCGGGCACTGTATCCGTATTTGTTGACCCGAATCGTGAACCAGGTGGGAAGCCCCGCAATATTCGAGGGAAACAGGTTTTTACCGCTTACCGGCACACCCATCAAAAAAATGCTCCGCATTAGAGCGGAGTTTGCGGACTGCGAACCGGACCCGTTGACGGTAGCAACCTGAATACTGAAATCATTCACGACAGGATCGCGATCCTGGCGGCTGCCGGTGTCCTGTTTTACAACGTCAGTACTTGCCATTGAAAGCCATCCTTCGAGCACTCGCAACCCACTCACCTTGCCGAAGCACGCTTGCGGTATGCTGACCGACAAACGGAAACAAAGGTGAACCACCTTCCCCGCTCGCCAATCCTTCAGCAACTTGGATGCAGCTCCTTTCCTGTCAGCAGCGTTCTGTGTCACAGGCCAACAGATAGTCTCGCTGTTTTTAGATACAGATTGCAGTCAAACCGCTTCACTCGGACCGAAGGCTATTTTGGTTTTGCACTAAGCATTGGCGCTAAGCTACTCTGGTTCTTACAACAGCCCTGATATCCGAATAATTGCGAGGCCCTGTGCTCGAACGGGAAATGGAAGACCTAATTGCCTCTTACCCAACTGAATTTTTTCCACGACATCGGTTCAGTCTGAAGGGACGTCAACAATCCTTTCACGAGGTCGGACGATTTGATCTCCTATTCGTAGATGAATTCGGAACAAACGTTCTAATGGAGCTGAAGGCAGTCACAGCAAAGTACGAAAATGCGACTCAGCTGGCGAGATATCGGGACGCATTGCGCGAGCTCGGCCCCGAGAATGTACTCATGTGGCTGGTCGCCCCAAGTATCCCAAGATCCGTTCGGGACTTTCTCGACCAAGTCGGTATCGAATATACCGAGATCCACGAAGCAGAATTCCGAAAGATTGCGGCCCGCCATCGTTATTCATTTGCAGGTGATGATGTACTTGCCCCAGCGGCTTCTGTCCCAAGAGCAAAAGAACCGCGTCAGAAGAACAGTCAAGATTTGCTGCGTGGGACCGTGGACTGGTTCTTCAATACAGATGAAGGCGAGATCTCTGGAGCATATGTGAGGATGCTTGAGGATTCCTGTGTCGCGCTCTGGGGGTATCCGAACGCGGCGGAGAAGTTGTCGAGACCAGCGTCGGGCGAGCGTGTCTTTTTTTTCTTGAATCGCGTAGGGGTCATCGCGACCGGCATCTTCACCGATGAGCCACCTTTTGCGAGTAACAAGATTTTCGGCAAGGAAACTGAGCGGGAGTTCCGCCGAAATGTCTCAAACCTAATTTCGGTTGCAAACGAACATGCACTCACCGTATCTGAGGTAGGCCAAATGGGTTACAAACTGCCTTGCATCAGTTCACTTTGCAGGATCACAAACCACAATGTGGCAGATCAAATGTTCTACGAGCTCGAGTCACGTGCGCTGCGTTTCGCAAGAGACCGGTAGAAATGTGAACAGGTCGAACTACCGCATGATTTAATCACTGATTGACGCTGATCTTTCGCTTCTATTCCTCCCGGAAGAAGCATGCCATTTTCCTGAATTTCTCATAGCGGCCCTCGACCAGCTGCTCGGTGCTGAGTTTCCGCAGCTCCGCCAGATTCGCTGTCAGTACCGCGTCGAGATTGGCCGCCATTTGCGCATGGTCCGTGTGTGCGCCGCCTTTCGGCTCGGACACAATGGCATCGATGATTCCAAAGCCGAGCAGATCGGGCGCGGTCATATGCATGGCCTTTGCGGCAGCATCGCGCTTGGTTGCGTCACGCCACATAATGGAGGCGCAACCCTCCGGAGAAATGACCGAGTAGATACTGTTTTCCAGCATAAAAACTCGATTTCCCACGGCAATGGCCAGCGCGCCGCCGGAGCCGCCTTCGCCCGTCACCGTCACCAGAATTGGAACCTTCAGTCGCGACATATCGCGTAGATTATGCGCAATTGCCTCGCCTTGTCCGCGCTCCTCGGCGCCCAGTCCGGGATAAGCTCCTGGCGTATCGATAAATGTAAATATTGGACGACCAAACTTCTCCGCAATCCGCATTGCGCGAAGCGCCTTCCTGTAACCCTCCGGGTTAGGCATTCCGAAATTCCGGTAAACCTTCTGCTTGGTATCGCGTCCCTTCTGCGTGCCGACGACCAGAACTTCCTCGCCGTGGAAGCGCGCCATTCCGCAGATCATTGCCGCATCATCGCCAAACGCGCGGTCGCCATGAATCTCCGAGAAGTCGGTGAATAGAAGCTGAACATAATCCAGGAAGTACGGGCGCTGCGGATGGCGTGCCACCTCCGTACGCTGCCACGCGTCCAGGTTGGCGTTTACCTGCCTGCGGAGCCCATCGATCCGGCAGTGTAGCTCCCGAATCTGTTTCTGAGCCTCATCGTTGTCGCCTGCCACCTGTTCCAGCTGCGCGATCTGGCGCTCTATTTTTTCCAGTTCCTGGTCTGCCTTGATTCCAGCTTCCATGCCTGTCTTCCCGTCCATCTAGTCGATCACCTTGATTGAGTCAGGACCGCACAACTGCTGCACGCTTTTCTTGAAGGCCCTATCTGCTGTCACATTATAGCCTTCGGCTTCCATCACCACTACGTACTCACCCGGACGCACCAGATCAAACAACACCTTGGCGTCGCCTGGACAACGCGTGAACACGCCGTGCAGCGCATCCACTGTCTCCGGGCGCGCATCCGGCAATTGAATCGTAATCCGCAGCGAGCGCGGCAGCTTTACCTTCGCTTCCTCCAGAGGAATGATCTCGTTGATGAACAGCTTCGGCGCTGCATCTTCTTCCACGCGCACCGCGGCTTTCACCAACACTGGAACCTCCAGTTTCACCTTCTCGTGCAGCCGCTTGTAAGCCTCGGGAAAAACGGCCGCCTCCACCCGTCCGTGCATATCTTCTATCACCAACCCCGCCATCAGATCGCCCTTGCGAGTCTTGGCAATGCGCACGCCGGTAATCAGTCCACCTACGGAGACGTCCTCATTCTTCGGCGTCGAGCGCGTCATTGCAAGCACGTCGCTGGTCTTTAAAGCCTGCAGGTCTTCAATCTTGTCCTGATACTTTTCCAGAGGATGTCCGCTGATCCAGAAGCCAAGGATCTCCTTCTCGTTCGCCAGCCGTACCGACTCCTCCCAGTCCGGCAGATTCGGCAAACTCTCGGCGGCGCTGGCCGAGGGGCTTGCTTCTTCGAAAAGACCGAATAGTCCGTGCTGGCCCGCTTCGCGATCCCGCACCGTCTTTTGCGCCCGCTCTATCGCCTTGTCCAGCACATCCATCAATTGAGCCCTTCTGCCCAGCGAGTCCATGGCGCCGCTCTTGATCAGCGACTCCAGCACCCTCTTATTCAGCTGGCGTAAATCCACCCTCTCGCAAAAATCAAAGATTCCCTTGAAGCGTCCTTCCTTGCGAGCCTCAAGAATCGAGCTGATCGCGTTGGCTCCCACATTCTTCACCGCCGAAAGGCCGAAGCGAATCTTGTATCCCTCCGGCGTAACGATCGGCGTGAAGTTCGATTCCGATTCCTGAACATCCGGGGCCAGAACTTCGATGCCCATTTCGCGCGATTCCGCAATGTACTTCACCACGTCTTCGGTCTTGCCAGTCACGGACGTCAGCAGAGCGGCCATGAACTCAACCGGATAGTGTGTCTTTAAATACGCAGTGTGATAGGCCACCAGCGCGTACGCCGCCGAGTGCGATTTATTGAAACCGTATCCGGCGAACTGCGCCATCAGGTCAAAGATGTGCCCGGCCTTTTCCGTGGAGAACTTCCGTTCCGCCGCGCCTTGCATAAAGCGCTCGCGCTGCTTGTCCATCTCCGAAGCAATCTTTTTTCCCATGGCGCGGCGCAGCAGATCGGCTTCGCCCAGTGAGTAACCGGCGATAACATTGGCGATCTGCATCACCTGTTCCTGGTACACGATTACCCCGAGCGTCTCCTTCAGCAGCCGCTCCAACTCCGGCAGCATGTAGTCGACTTTCTTGCGTCCCCACTTGCGCTCGATGAAATCGTCGATCATGCCGCCCTGAATCGGCCCGGGGCGATACAGCGCGTTCAAGGCCGTCAGGTCTTCCACTGTCATCGGCTGATAGCGGCGCAAGACGTCGCGCATACCATCGGATTCAAACTGGAAAACGCCCGAGGTCTGCCCCTTGTGAAAGACCTTCGCGTAGGTCTCCTCGTCTTCCAGCGGAATCTTCTCCATCGCAACCGTCTCATCCCGAGTCATTTTGATCAGCTTGAGGCAGTCGTCGATGATCGTGAGCGTGGTGAGCCCGAGGAAGTCCATCTTCAACAGGCCCATCTTCTCAACCGCCTTCATGTCGTAGGCGGTAACGATTTCGTCGTTCTTTGTCTTGTAGAGCGGCACCAGCTCATCCAGCGGTACCGGAGCAATAACGACCGCGCTGGCGTGTACGCCCGAGTTGCGCACCATGCCTTCCAGCTTCTTCGCAGTGTCCACCAGGTTGCGGACCGCCGGATCGTTGGTGTACACGTCCTCAAAAGCCGCGACATCCGCCAGCGCCTTGTCTATGGTCATCCCCGGCGTGCCGGGAATCATCTTGGCAATGCGGTCCACTTCGCTGTAGGGCATGTCGAGCACGCGCCCAGTGTCTTTGATCGCTGCCTTGGCCGCCAGCGTTCCAAAGGTGATGATCTGCGCCACCTGCTCGCGTCCATACTTCTCGGTCACATATTTAATGACCTCGCCGCGCTTGTTCATGCAGAAATCCACGTCAATATCAGGCATGGAGACGCGCTCAGGATTTAGGAAGCGCTCAAACAGCAGCTCATTCTGAATAGGATCGATGTTGGTGATCCCCATCGCATAGCCCACCAGCGAACCCGCCGCGGAACCGCGTCCCGGCCCCACAGGAACTCCGTGTTCTCTGGCATAGCGAATGAAATCCCAGACAATCAGGAAATACCCCGGGAACCTCATCTGTTTGATGATTCCAATCTCCCGATTCAAACGCTCTTCATAGTCGCTGAAGCTATGCCTCAGCTTTCCCTTATCCCTCAAGTCGCGAAGCAGCTCGAAGCGTCGCGCCATACCTTCGCGCGCAATCCGCTCAAAATAGCTGTCGATGGTCTCGCCTTCCGGCACATCGAATTTTGGAAACGGATTCTCGACCTTTGCCAGTTTCAGGTTGCAGCGCTCCGCGATACCAACCGTGCGCCGCAGCACCTCTTCGTGCCCCTTGAAGACCTTGGCCATTTCTTCAGCGCTCTTTACATAGAACTGGTTGGTCTCGAACTTCATGCGGTTCGGGTCGGCAATTGATTTGCCTGTCTGGATGCACACCATCGCGTCCTGCGCGACGCTGTCGTCCTGGCAAAGGTAATGACTGTCGTTCGTGGCAACCATTGGAATTTCAAGATCTTTTTCCAGTCGGAACAGGTCGTTGTGAATCCGCTTCTCTTCCTGAAGGCCCTGATCCTGTATTTCAAGGAAGAAATTCCCGCGGCCGAAAATATCCTCGAAGGTCTTGGCCGCCGAACGTGCGGCCTCGTATTTCCCTTCCATCAGCCGCTCGGCAACTTCCCCCTTCAGGCAGGCCGACATCCCAATCAGACCTTCGGCGTGCTCGGCGAGGTAGCGCTTGCTCACACGGGGCTTGTAATAGAAGCCGTGCAGCGAGGCCTCCGAACAGATCTTCGTGAGATTCTTGTAGCCCACTTCGTTTTCGGCGAGAACAATTAAATGGTTGTAACTGTCGCCCTGCGGCTCAGCGCGATGGTCTTCCTTCTTGCAGATGTAAAGCTCGCAGCCGAGAATCGGCTTGATTCCTGCTTCCTTCGCGTCGTTAAAAAAGTGCACCGCGCCGAAAATATTGCCATGATCTGTCATGGCGATGGCCGGCATGTCCAGTTCCTTGGCGCGCTTGCACAGCAGTTTCGTGTCGCATGCGCCGTCCAGCATGGAGTAGTCGGTGTGAATGTGTAAGTGGACAAAATCGGATGACATGGCTATCGCCGATTGTACCGCTCAGCCAGCCTCACCCCAAAACGGCTGGAGCCTCATCCCCTAAACCAGATTCTCGGTTCACAGCCGCGCACCAATTCTGCTACTCCCGATTTTCAAACCTTTTTGCCCTGCTTTGAATCAAAGTAGGTCATGGAGCTGGTTCGGAGCTTCTGGGGTCAAACGGGGATCAGGAGGTACAACGATGCTAGCCAATATGGTTGATTTAATATTCGGCTGCTGGCACCGGCGTTACAGCTTCCCAATTACTGCAAAAAAAGGAAGCAGCAACCACAGCCCTGCAGCAAGTGTCACGGGAACCTACGTAGTTTGCCTTGATTGCGGCAAGGAGTTCCCCTATGACTGGGAACGCATGAAGATACTGTCTCCCGATGCTGAGCCCACTAAACCCAGGGTTGCTGCCCAGCCAGTCAGAGACCTCAGCAAGGTTGCCTGAATCCACGCTGGCGTTGCAACGCTGGCAGCAATTATCCTGAGGCGGGCATTCCCGTTCAGCAGTGCGCGATCCCTCGTCTCAACCGCTCAGCGGCTTGCGGATGAGGGAGCGTTCTGCTCCAAGGTGGCTAACACGCGGGCCACGCCAATCATCCCGATTGCCTGTGCGCAGGGATAGTCCAGCTCTCGTGATCGGCGCAGCGCATCGATTGGATCCACCTGCGCTGCCGCTCCGCTCACTTCCATAATCACTGCGATAGCCTCGCGCTCGTTTTCGCGACCGCTCCACACAGCATTCAATGAGTTGAACGCCAGATCGAAGTAGCGAGCCCCCAGCTCGATGTCCCCTCCCCTCCGGGTGGTAAATCCGCTCGCAGCAGCCTCTCTCGCGCGCCGTGCCGGAGGCATCTCCTCCAATTCTTGAATCCGGTCCATCTTCGCCGGTCCTGTCGCCTTCAAAACCGATGCGGGCTGGTCCATCGGATGCGAGACTTCTTCTTCACCACGCGAGCTTTGTGCCACCCGCCGCGCCATCACGTCGCCGGCCAGCGCATCTTCGTACTCTTTCGGACCGAGTGCTTGCTTCATTGCTGCGGTCGTCACGTTCGCGGCAACCGCTCGGTTTTCACCATCGTTTAACTTGCCTAGCCAGAGCAGAAGTCGCAGCCCAGCTTTCCTGGCCAGGGAACGATCCACCTCGCCGGCCGCTCGCGCGTACACGGCAGCAAGTTTTGGTGCTTCCTGTTCTTTATGCCCGGCGTCCATCGGAAGAGAGTCAAAGAGCTTCTCGAACTTATTCAGAGACCACGCCGATTTCAATCCCGCATGTTCCATGAGCGCCAACGTAGCACGGGGAGCGAGTTTCTTCTCCTGCAGGCCCGCCTCGATGAGCTTTTGCGCGCTCGCCACAACCGCCGGACAGGTGGAGATCGCGGCCACAACCGTGGTGTCAGCCGCATCCACTTGCTGCACCGTAATGTTTTCGATCAAGGTCTGCGCCACACCACAGCCGATTAAACCGGAGTTGAGCATTGAGCTTTCGGGCTGGTCTCCGCGCTGAATGAGCGCCTGCTCTACTCGCAATCCTTCGCGAATATAAATCTTCGCCAGTTCCGGAAAAATTGGCGCTATCACCCGGGCCGCCGTACCTAATACCCGCAATCGATCCTGGGGGTCTCTCTGTGTCACAGCCACCGCCCCGCGCACCGCCTCGTATGCAAAACGCTTCCGCGCCTCCGGCGACTGAGTCGAAGTGTTGACAGAACTCGCATTGCTGTATCCCGGCACGGGCCGCCCACCCTGGCTGAATACGAAATGGCCAGAGCCGAGCAAAAGGAAGCAGAGGATTGCTCTTCCTGTTCTTGATATCGGATTAATCAACTGCGCACCAGCAAAGGATTGACCAGGAGCTAATCTTTTACTTTAAAGACTTGCTTCGCCGTCAATCTGAATCATATTTCTATTTCGAGTAATGCTTGCGGGCGTGCGCTCGCAGTTCAGAGACAATCTCCTCCGCGGCATCGGTTGCACGTGCAAACTCACCCGGAGGAAAGCTGATGGCTCCAACCCGCGCATGTCCTCCGCCTCCATAGCGTTCGCAAATCTTGGCAAGATTTACGAGGTTCACGGCATCAGTCCAAGGATTTGTACCAACGGAAACCTTTACACGGAAGCTGCTCTTACTGAGTCCGACGCTGTACACGCTCTCTGGATACAGGTAGTAGGGGATAAACTTGCTGTAGCCTTCCAGGTCGTATCCGGTCACGTCGAAAAAGACCGTCTGGTCCACACACTCGCTGTGTTTGCGAATAATCTCAATTGATTGCGTGTGCCGCTCCAATAGAGGGGGAATCTGCTCGGCGACAAAGGGCAACGCGACAATCTCGTCCAGAGGGCGATAGGCGAGTAAATCCATCAGCCGCAATATGAATGTCGGGTCCTGATTGGCTTCCAGTGCCATCGTTATGCGCATCGCTGGGTCCTTCATCCCCACGGCGACTTCAGCGCTCTTGTAAGAGGCTCCGTCCACGATGTCCGCCCACTCAATCATTTCTGCCACCGGCGCCGTTTTGAAGCCAAAGCGGTCCTGCGCGACCGTAGCCAGAAATTTCGTGCACGACTTGAAGTCGGGATCAAAGAACTTCTTATTACTCTGCTGGCGTTCAAAATGCTCCGCATCCTCTTCCGTGAGGAACGCACTCTGATGGTGGTCGAACCACCAGGTCAATTTGTCGGAAGCCAGATATTTGAAGTCAACGATTACGTTCTCGTCGCCGCTAAAATCATCAAGATTGAACAGCGCTCCCGCCCGATGCACCAGTCCCTGATATTGGAACTCCACGTTGCGACGAATGCGCTCACGGTAAAAGCGTGTGAACAACGAAGCGGAACAAGCTCCGTCAAAACATTTGTCGTGAAAAAAGACCTTTACTATCAATGGTTCCCTTTCTATAGGACTCGTCCGTCAGAAGCACTGCGGGTGCGTCGCACGGTTGGCGCGTTTCGCTCCGAACGCAGGCAGCGAATCGCGCAAGAGCACACCCGGCATCCTTAGTGCAGTTCGCGCTTTATATGTTTCTTCTTCTGGCACCGTTCGCAAATGCCATACACCTGAAACGTATTGCGCGTCGTCACATAATGATGCTTCTGTCCGATATCTCTCTCCACCTTCTCGATCTCGGGCGAAAAAAACTCCACCGAGCTGCCGCACTCGGTACAGACCATGTGGTGATGGCTGCGCCGGTTGTACTGATGCTCGTAACGGGTAACACCGTCGTGGAAAGCCACGCCACTTGCCAGACCGCACTCGGCCAGCAGCTTGAGCGTGCGATACACAGTGGTAAACCCGATCCGCGGATCACTGCGCTTAACGAGGCGATGCAGCTCTTCCGTGGAGAGATGCTCGTGCGTCTCCAAAAATGTACGGAGAATGGCGTCGCGCTGTTCGGTGTGTTTCAGGCCGACACGCTTCAGGTGGCTGTTGAATATTTCCTCGGCCTCGCGAATCGATTCATTCGAAAGAGCGGTGTTGTCGTCAACGCGTTTTGGCAGAGTGGTCATATTTAGCAAGCCGATTGCAAAAAGGATATCACTGGAATGGCTTCAGGCTTTGATATTCTAAGCGCTGACTTTCAATGAGCCGGAGGACCTTAGTGGCACCCGACAAATTTGCGGCAGGCCTGGTTCAGATGTACTGTTCACCGGAACCGGACGACAACTTGGAGCGCGCCGTTGCCCATGTACGCGAGGCGGCACGCCGCGGCGCACAGGTTATCTGCCTGCCGGAGCTTTTCCGAACCCAGTACTTCTGCCAGCGCGAGGATACGGCGCTGTTCGATCTCGCCGAGCCGATTCCCGGCCCTACTTCAGCCCGCTTCTCTGCTCTGGCGCGAGAGTTGAAGGTCGCGATAGAGGTTTCCCTTTTCGAGCGGCGCGCCCCGGGGCTCTATCACAACACTGCCGTCATGATCGGCAGCGATGGCGAGATTCGCGGCATATACCGCAAGATGCATATCCCCGACGACCCGCTCTATTACGAAAAGTATTACTTCACGCCGGGAGACCTCGGGTTCAAGACGTTTGATCTGGAACAGGGCTCGGTCGGCACACTGGTCTGCTGGGATCAGTGGTATCCCGAGGGCGCTCGGCTCACCTCCCTGCAGGGCGCAAGCGTGATCTTCTACCCCACGGCCATCGGGTGGCATCCGGCTGAAAAAGACGAGTGGGGGCAGGCACAGTACGAAGCCTGGTTTACCATCCAGCGGGCTCACGCCATTGCCAACGGCGTTTTTGTCGGCTCGGTCAACCGCGTGGGGCACGAAACCGGCAACATTCGGGGCAACGAGGTGAAGGGAGCAGGTCTGGAGTTCTGGGGAGGCTCGTTCCTGGCCGATCCCTTCGGCCGCATCATCGCCAAAGCCTCACACGACAAAGAAGAAATCCTGATAGGAACCGTGGATGTGAAGCTGCAGGAGGAGATTCGGCGCAACTGGCCCTTCCTGCGTGACCGTCGGATCGACGCCTACGGGCCTATCCTGCAGAGGTTTGGAAAGTAGATGACGGCCCGGACTGAAACAGAGTTTCCTGCCCCGCTCGGCTACCGTATGCCCGCCGAGTGGGAGCCGCAACGCGCCACATGGCTGGCCTGGCCTCATAACCGCACCGACTGGCCCGGTAAATTTGAACCAATCCCGTACGTTTATGCCGAGATCGTACGGAATCTGGCGCGCGCCTCGCGCGTCGAACTGATCGTGAACGACTCCAAGGCTGAAGAACGGGCGCGCATCGTACTACAAAACGCGAATGTCTTGCCCGCGCTGGAGGCGAGCATCTGTTTCCACCAGTGGCCAACGAATCGCGGATGGCTGCGCGATTCAGGCCCGATCTTCGTGAAGGACAAGGGCGACAAGGTCGCGCTCACCAACTGGAAATTCAACGCATGGGCCAAGTACCGAAACTGGCAACTCGACAACACCCTTCCGGAAAAAACCGCGGAGGTACGCGGTTGCAGGGAGTTCAAGGCAATTTTCAACGATCGGCAGATGGTGCTTGAGGGCGGATCGATTGACGTCAACGGACGGGGGCTGCTGCTGACGACCGAAGAATGCCTGCTGAGCCCGGTGCAACAGCGCAATCCGGGAATGACTCGCGAAGAGATTGAAACCGCACTCGGACTCATGCTGGGAGTCAAAAAGGTCCTGTGGCTGGAGCGCGGCATTGTCGGCGACGACACTCACGGACACGTAGATGACATTGCCCGCTTCGTGGGGCCACGTACGGTGCTGGCCGCCAGCGAGACTGATCCGGCGGACGAGAATTATCCGATCTTAGACGAAAGCTTGAAGCTTCTGGCGCGAATGACTGATACAGAAGGACATCCACTTGAAATTGTCCCACTTCCCATGCCCTCGCCAGTGGTATTCAAGGGGCAACGCGTTCCCGCCAGCTACGCCAACTTCTACATCGCGAACCAGACAGTTCTGGTCCCGACGTTTAATGATCCCAATGACCTGAAGGCCCTAAACACCATTCAGCAGGTGCTTCCAAAGCATCGAATCGTGCCCATCTATTGCGGTGATTTGATCTGGGGACTGGGAGCGATTCATTGCATGACTCAGCAGGAACCGGCTGGAGAATAGAAGCTCCGTATGCTGAATGAATGCAAAGTTCGCAGCCAGGAAGCACCGGACGAGCGTTGGATGGAAGAGGCTCTGCGATTGGCGCGGCTGGCGGAAGTTGCAGGCGAGGTTCCTGTGGGCGCGGTGGTAGTCTGCCATGGCCGAATTGTGGGGCGCGGCTGGAATCAGGTGATTTCGACCACTGACCCTTGCGCCCACGCGGAAGTTCAAGCTCTGCGCGATGCCGGCCGTGAGCTCGGCAACTACAGGCTGAATGGATGCGAGCTGTTTGTGACTCTGGAGCCTTGCGCGATGTGCGCTGGAGCCATCATTCATTCGCGCATCGAACGCCTTGTTTTTGGCGCTCGCGACCCCAAGGCCGGGGCTGTGGGCAGTGTGATGGAAGTGATAAACCATCCAAGCCTGAACCATTGCATGAAAGTCGCCGAAGGAGTGCTGGCGGGCCGCTGCATGGAAATGCTGCAGGCCTTTTTCAGAGAGCGCCGCGCTCAGTTGAAGGAGTAGAGCTTTCGGTTCGCGTTCTCGCACTTTCCAGATGTTCTCTGGCCGGACAGTGGTAATGTACTGCGATGGAATATAACGAGCCGCTCTGGGCAACCGAAGATCAACGAGAACGCCTGTTGGAGTTAACTGCCACCACGGACGATGAGCGCAAGCTCTTACCGCTGCGGCGGGATGTTCGCTCGCTGGGAATTCTGCTGGGGCGAGTCATACAGGAGCAGGCCGGAAAACAGACCTTTGACGTTATTGAGCGGTTGCGCAGGCTGCTCATCGAGCATCGCGAACGAGCCTCTCTGGGACTTTCAGAGGCGGCGGGACTGCAAGAAGCGCGCGAAGTGATTTCCAAGCTGGACGTTCCCACAGCCTACCTGGTTTGCAAAGCGTTTTCATATTTCTTTGAACTCTCCAACTTGGCCGAGACCAACCAGCGCAAGCGCCGCCGCCGCGCCGGTCAGCTCGGCGTGCAGTCTCCTTTGCCGGGAACTCTGCAAGGCGTGCTGCAACGGATGAAAGAGGTGGGCGTTTCTGCCAAAGAAGCGCTGCGGCTCCTGTGCGAAATTCACGTGGAACCGGTATTTACCGCGCACCCAACGGAGATGACCCGGCAAACGATTCTGCGCAAGCGGCGCAGAATCTCACGTCAACTGGAATTGCTTGATGGCCTGCCGCTCTCCGAAAGATTTGCCCGCGAGTGCGAAGAGAACATCATGACCGAGATCACGGCCATGTGGCAGACCGACGACGTCCGGCTGAAAAAACCGACGGTTGAAGACGAGATTCGCACCGGCGCGCGCTACTACCTGCTCTCGCTCTTTGAAACCCTGCCTAAACTCTACGAAGAACTTGGGGCGGCCTTCTACGCAGTCTATGGCGAAAGGCTGGACGCGCCGGAAATGCCCCTGGTGTTGAGCTTCGGCTCCTGGATCGGCGGAGACCGCGACGGCAATCCGTTTGTAACGGCCGAGTCAACGCACCATGCGCTGGCTTTCGCTCGCAGCGTCGCGCTGGAACACTACATCGCCGAGGCTCGACTGCTGGCGCGCAGACTCAGTGTTTCCCGGCACCAAGTGCCAGCCTCAGAGGAGCTTGGCGTTAGGATCGCCGAGTTCGTGAACGAACTTGGTTCGCCGGCGGATATGCGGCGCTCCCCACCGGCAGAATGGTATCGCACTCTGATGCTGCTGATTGCAGCTCGTCTGGAAAATATGCGCAATGGCCGAACAGGCTACGCCTCAGCCAAAGAGTTCGAACAGGATCTTTATCTCATTCGCAGCAGCCTTTGCGCGAATAAAGCCGAGCGCCTGGCTCGGCGCATGCTTGATTCCCTGCTGCTCAAGGTCCGCACCTTCGGATTTCATCTCTATACGCTGGATATTCGCCAGCACGCCAACGTGCACGCCGAGGCTATGCGAGAACTTGCCGCAAAAAGCGATCCGAACGCGCCGGGGATTGCCAGCGGACCATCTGCGCTAGGCCAGTCAGTTTCGGATTGCCTGCGCACGGTCGCCCGCGAGAAAGCCGGGGCGCCGGACTCGATTCAGCGCTACGTAATCAGCGGTGCGGAAACCAGCAACGACTCGCTCGCGGTAGTCCGGCTGGCGGCATTGTACGGAGTAAAAGTAGCCGGGGGAAATGGCGACCCGGGACTGATGCCCGTGCCGCTTTTCGAATCCATCGAAGCTTTGCGGCGATCGGCCGACGTAATGCGCGAGCTCTGGACTAATCCTGAGTACCGGGCGCTGCTGGATTCCTGGGACGGCTGGCAGGAGGTGATGCTGGGCTACTCCGACAGCAATAAAGATGGGGGAATGCTGACCAGCACCTGGGAGTTGCACAAGGCGCATCGAGCGTTGCATCGGTCGGCGCGCGAGTGCGGAGTCAAGCTGCGAATCTTCCACGGCCGGGGAGGCACTGTGGGACGCGGCGGCGGCCCGACGCACGGAGCCATCATGGCACAGCCCGTCGGCGACTTCACCGGCGCAATCCGCATCACCGAACAGGGCGAAGTGCTTAACTGGAAATATCTCGATCCGGTGCTGGCGGAGTGGAACCTCGAAGTGATGGTGGCGGCTGCGCTGGGCGCGCTTGCGCGTCCGAATGGCGAACACCCCGAAGATGAGGATCAGTGGCACGATGTAATGGAAAGGATGTCTGCCGATGCTTTTGAGTACTATCGCTCGAACATCGCCGACAATCCCGAGGTGATCCAGTATTTTGAGGAAGCCACGCCGGTGAACGAACTGGAACTGGCACGCATTGGCTCGCGTCCGGCAAGGCGCAGTTCAAGCCGCTCACTCGGCGATCTGCGCGCAATTCCGTGGGTTTTCGGATGGATGCAGAGTCGCCACGCGGTTCCCGCCTGGTTTGGCATTGGCCAAGCGATCGAACGATTTGCGGCTGGCGGCGACGGCCAGGCGCGCGAACTGCAGCGAATGGCCCGCGAGTTTCCGCTGTTTGCGGAAATGATCCGCAACGTCGAACTGGCGATGGCCAAGGCCGATATGTCGATTGCCCGCCTCTACTCCACCTTGGTGCGAGACGCTCAGGTAGGCGAGCGCGTTTTCTCCATGCTGGTGGCCGAATTCGAGCGTGCGCAAAAATTTATCCTGTGGCTCACTGGTCAGAAGGAGCTTCTGGAGCGCAACCCCGTCTTGATGCGCTCGATCCGGTTGCGCAATCCCTATGTGGACCCACTGAGCCTCATTCAGGTCGAATTGTTGCGGCGTAAACGAGGCGGAGAAGTCAGCGAAGATTTGAATTACGCACTCGGCGCGACGATGAATGGAATTGCGGCTGGCCTGCACAACACAGGCTGATTCGGCACCGCACCAAGAATCACCATAAACAAAAAATCCTCCGCTCCCAAAGTTTGGAGAGCGGAGGTATTCAGAGCAAAACAGCAGTCATGCGCAGGATGGCATATTGTCATCTTTCGGCTTACCTGAAGTATCAGCAGTAAAACTGTACTGCTTTGCGTCCGTGGCGTAGGCGTTTAGCAGAACAATCGCGGGATGCACGGCTTTGAAGCCGGTGCCGTGCTCAATCTGCATCTGGCAGGTGGCGCACTCAGTCACCACGGCCTGCGGAGCGGTTGCGCTGATCGCGGCAAACAACTCGCCGCCAACCTCCATTGAAACCGGGTACTTCTCCTCTTTGAAGCCAAATGTTCCGGACATTCCGCAGCAACCTGCATTGAGATCCTCAATTTCTACCCCCGGAACCTGCCGCAGCAGGTGGTACCACGGGCGGCCAATGCCCTGCGATTTCTGATGGCAGGGCGCGTGGTAAGCGAGCTTCAACGTGGCGGTCGCCGGAGCAAAACGCGTATTGAACTTGCCTGCATCCTGCTGAGCGACCAGCAGTTCCGCAAGGTCATAAGTATTGGCGGCAATCTTCGCAGCCTTTGTCGCCAAGTCGGGATCGTCTTCCAGCAGGTGCGCAAAGCCGGTCTTGAGCATGTGTCCGCAACTGGAGCAGGCGGTTACGATGCGGGCTCCGGAGTTGACTGCTTCCATCATGCTGTTCACGTTGGCCGTTGCGCGCTTGTAGGCTTCCTCGGAATTTCCGTTCGCTAATGAGGGCACACCGCAACACCCGGTGGAGGCGACTTCGGGCTGAAATCCATTTAACTCCAGCAACTCCAGGACGCGGCGGCCCAGCTCCGGCTGGTTGTACTGAATGAAGCAGCCGGGAAAGAACACGACGCGCTCCCCCTTATTCATCGCAACCACATTGGGAGTGCGCAGGTCGGGCTTCGTGTAGGCCGGAAATTTGCGCTCCGGCGTGATCTTCATGAACATGGACATGAGCTTCCGAACCGGTTTCAGCCCAAGCGAGAAGTTGGTAACTTCCGGAACAATGGTGTTGAGCTTGCCAAGCAGTCCGGGACGCGCAAGCCAGAAATCGCGCAACCGACGGACAGGTGTTTTCTTATGCGCAGCCTTGGCTCGGGCGATCAACTCGGAAACGTTCACCTGATTGGGGCAGGCGAGATCGCAGCGATGGCATCCGAGGCAGTACTCGACCCACTCGGTATCACACTCGATCCCCTCCCGCCGCATGCGCTCCAGTTCAGGACCTAGGCGCTTCGGGCCGGGATAGGCCGGATGCGCGGTTACAACCGGACACGCAGTGTTGCAGTCCGTGCACTTCAAACAGTTATCAAGCGAGACCTCATCCTTGCGATCCTTGCGCATATTGAGCTCCTACTCCCGCCGCAGCCATCCCGCAAACGTAGCCGGTGAGAATTGCTATGGCGTTGCCAGCGTGCGCAGGGGTGTTCTGGAGAATCGCGCCCGCGGCAAAAATGTTGTCTGCAATGACCGCACCCGTCGAGTCGACTGGACGCAGATCAGTGGTGAAGCTAAATGAAGGCGTGGGCAGCAGTTTTCCAGAGAACTGTCCGGTGGCGAGAATCAACGTCTCCGAGGTAATCTTCTGCGGCCTCCCTGGAGTTTCCAGCAGAACGCCTTTGCAACGCCCCTCTTTAATCAGAAGCTGCTGGATCGGAAAGCCCAGGAAGAACTCCACTCCGATCTTGCGCAGATGCACCTCCAGGCGATTGAAGAGCCTCAGGCCCGGAATGGAGGGTGGCAGTGTAGGTATTTCGCAGATCATGCAGCCGAGCTCCCTTTCCAGCCATTCGATCTCCTTTCGTCCCGACTTGAGACCCAGAATTCCCGGTAGAGCAATCAGGTCCACATTGGATGCAATCGGCTTGAGTGCGTTCCTCAGCTCTTCACGGAAGCGCGGCTCGCGGTCATAGCGATGGCCAAACCGCAGCGTCCCCGGAATCGCACCCGGCTCGACTGAGAGCGCTATCTCCTTTGCAACATAGGCGGCAGACTGACCGAGATCGCTCGCGTGAGTCGCAAGCCGCTCCGCAATAAACTGGCTATTGAACGAGGACAGCCCCTTGATGCCGACCACCGCAACCTCATTCGACGCTGAAGGATCGCCATTCCACATGTAGAACGGGGCCAAGGAGACTGCCTGAAAACTGCCCAGAATCGTAGGAATGTACCGGTGCTCGTCAATCGCGCCATAGAAGCCACATCCTGCGAGGTCCGTGAGCTTGCAGAAGAAAGCAATAGCTTCCGCCAGGGATGGCGTTTTGCTATTCATGTTCTGAATCTCGACGCAGCCTGCGCCAAATACAAAAGTGCCAGGCCCCGAGCTGACGAGCGCAACCCGAAGTCCGCGACTTGCGGCCGCAGCGGCGCTGGTAAGTCCGGCAACTCCCGCACCCGCGATGATCACATCGAAGTGATTGCTTGCCACGTTGCTCACCTGCCTTCCTCTTCGTGGAAGTTGTAGGAGACGCCGAACAAGTCGCGGCTCAGGTAGAGCTGCTCTACCTGCTTTCCCTGATTGATCCAGGACTGCCCCTTCCAACGTTCATCCAGATACTGTTCAAACTGCGCGCAGGCTTCGGCAGCGCTCCAGCGCTGCATCTGGAAACCAGCGAGCATAGCCCTGTACCCACAGAATGTCCCCTGACAGGGACCAAACCCCAGGCGCGTGCGCCTTCCTACGTCGGTGATCGTCTTGGCCGGAATCAGAGTTTCGTCTCCAAGCACATACTCCAACTCGGCGCGGGTCACCTGTTCGCACTCACAGACCACCTCAGCCAGTTCGGGGCGCTCCTTGATGGCTTTGACGATCTTTACCAGGTTCGCGCCTAGCCGCCGCTCAGCCTTCTCGGCAACAGGGCGAGCAAGCAACAGAAGCGCAGTCTGAAATGCCGCTTTGTCACGCCGTGGACGCAACAAAACCTCGTGAGTTGAGCAGGGCTCATGCACACCGAGTTTTTTACTCACCAGATCGCAGACCGCCTTGGCCATCAGACGGTAGGTAGTCAACTTGCCGCCGACGATGGAAACGAAACCCTTCACGTTTTCAATCGATTCGTGATCGAGCAGCGCAAAACCGCGGCTGATCTCGCGACCTCCCGCGCCGCTGACGCTCTTGGGAGCATAGAGAGGGCGAACCCCAGAGAAGCTCCGGAGCACGCGCGCCTCCGCCAGAGCCGGAACCAGCTCAGTGCCGAGTCTAAGAAGATATTGGATCTCTTCCGGTGAAACCGTCAGTCCTTCAGGCCCCGGAACCGTGATGGAACTCGTCCCCAGAATGCAGACCGGCCCTGCCGGAACCAGAATGTCGGCGTCCCCGGGCTTGCGGCAACGATTGATCACTCTTGATGACAACCGATGATTCAGTACCAGCAACGTTCCCTTATCACAGCGAACTGGGACTTCCACACCGGCCATTTGAGCAACCTTTTCGGCCCAGCCTCCCGCGGCATTGATGACCATGTCGCAGGAAATATAGTCTTGTTCGCCTGTCAGCGTGTCGCGATACCGGACACCTTTTACCTTGCCGTGATCGATATCAATCGCGTTGACCTGGCAATAAGTCTTGAACTTTGCGCCGCGAGCCACCGCCGATTCAATATTCGACAGCGTGAGCTGAAAGACGTCCACGTGAGCGTCGGGACAGGTAAATGCTCCAACAATGTCCGGTGGCAAGTTCGGTTCGAGTTCGAGTGCCTCGTCCGCCGAAAGACGTTTAGTGGAAATTCCAATGTGTTTGCAGGAGTCGAACCACTGGTCAAAGAATTTCGGGTCGTCCTGGTGGCACTTAACGAAGAGGCCGCCTGTAGCTTCGACACAATGCGGCGCAATGTGCTTGATGATTTTATTCTCTTCAAGACATTCCTTCGCCGCTTCCGCATCCTTAACGGCGTAGCGACCGCCGGAATGCAGCAGTCCGTGGCAGCGCCCGGTGGCGCCGTTGGCCAGATCCTTCTGCTCCAAAAGGACCGCCGGAATCTGGCGCAGTGACAAATCCCAAAGAATTCCTGCACCTGTGGCGCCCCCTCCGATGATTACGACTTGTGTCCTTTCCATGACTTCTCTCCTGCAACAAGACCTGCGCGTCGCTTCCACCGGAACGGGGCCAAGCCCTGATTGAAGTCGCGAGCGAGCAAGTTGTTAGAGAAGGAGGAGGCACTCAAGAGAAGCGAAAACGTATCTCAAAAAATCCAAGATGCGATCCATGTTCTCTGAGAGGACATAACGGCCGTGTGGACTTCGTTAGCTCGCGCCCTTGGGGGGACGTACTTAGAGTGAGCAGCTTGCATTGCAGGGCACCGGCCGCAACGACGTAGATCCACACCCCGATGAGCCCACGGCCCTCCCGGGTTCAATGTCTCTAAACGGCACTCAGTCACCCGCACGTGCTTTCTCATAAGCTCTTCACGTAGCGGCGTGAAAAACACCAACCACCGGAAGCTTGCCTCTAAGTCGCACAAAAGTCAACTCAGAATCAACGCTCATCGTTGCGTTTGTCGTACGGATTTGCCCTCAAAGATAGCGATTTCGCACCTGGGTTACACGCGGGTTTGTCTATTTTGCAAAACAGCCTTACAACAGCGACCGAAGCTTTGTGCGCTGTCGGTTCGCGTTGCTTTTCGCTGCCCAATCCATGATAATTCGGGGAGATTTCCTTACTTCTGGACGGGTTGCGTTGCTTAATCTGCCGAATTCGATCACTTTGAGCAGAATCGCCTGCATCCCCTTTTTCATGTGGGTTCTTTCCAGCAGTATTTTTGCGCCCGGGCAGCAGGAATTGCTGGCCGCTGGTATTTTTATCCTTGCTTCTATTACCGATGGACTCGACGGGTATCTGGCGCGGAAGCACGGCCAGATCAGCAGCATGGGAATTCTGCTGGACCCGATGGCAGACAAGCTCCTCGTAGCCGCTGGTTTGATTCTTCTTGTACGTTACACGCCCAACCTCATGCCGCCCTGGATCGTTGTTTTGGTGCTGGGACGCGAATTCCTGATCACGGTGCTTCGGAGCGTTGCCGCAACCGAAGGTTTCGCGATTCAGGCGCGAGAGCTCGGCAAGTTAAAGATGGTCTTGCAGATCATTGCCATAGTGGCTGCGATCCTTTCTCACCGTTGGTATGAGTGGAACTTCTTCGGCTTCATTTTGGGACTCAAGCTCATTGCTCACATTTCGATCTGGTTCATGCTCGCGGTGACGATACTCTCTGCCGTAGATTACTTTGTGGCATTCTGGAGTCGCGTAGACCACTCGGTAAACCGTCACGCTGCGTCGAAGAAGACCGCCAGCTCCACTCCTCCGACAGCCTGATTCGATTTACTTACTTTTCCCCTCCAGTACCTGCAGAACGCCCTTCATAAACTCGGGCAGGTCGTCAGGATTCCGGCTGCTTACAAAATTGCGGTCAATCACTACTGGCGCACTTTCAAAAAATGCGCCGGCGTTAATCAGATCGTCCTTAATGCCAAGGCTGCCAGTTACCCTCACGCCGCTGTACACACAACTGGAGATCGCCATCCATCCGCCATGGCAAATGGCAGCAATCAATTTGCCGGATTGATGAAACTCTCCAATCAGCCTCTTCACCCTGATGTCGCGCCGCAGTTTGTCAGGTGCCCATCCACCCACCAAAATGACTCCCAAGAAATTGTCCGATTTCATGTCTGCAATTGCCGCATCGCTCATACACGGATACCCGTGCTTGCCAATGTATTTGTTCCCTGCCTTGGGACCGGCCACTACTACCTGATACCCGGCCTCCTGCAAACGATACTTCGGGTACATAAGTTCCATGTCTTCGTAAGCGTCTTCGATGAATATGAGTACGGATTTTTCCGCCATTTTAAAATCTCCTCAGTGTTCCCTCTGTAGGAAACCGCCAGCCAACTTCCGTACATTCGCGCTATTATCCATCTTCATGGCGTCTGCCGCCAGTGTCTGCAGCTCTCCAATTGAGAATCTACGTACTTGAGCCTTTATGGCCGCGACCTGGTTCGGCCTCACGCTGAGTGATCGCACGCCTGCCCCAACCATGAGTGCCGCCGCAACAGGGTCCGACGCCGCGTCACCGCAAACCGATACATGGCAGCCAACGGCGTCGGCTCCCTTGCAAATGAGCTGAATGCTACGCAGCACGGCTGGGTGTGTCGTGTCCTGCAGCGGAGCCAGATCGGCATTTCCGCGCTCGGCAGCCATCACGTATTGCGTAAGGTCGTTGGTGCCGATGCTGAAGAAGTCCGCAATTTGTGCGAAGCGCTCGGCGAGTAACGCTGCCGCCGGGACCTCCACCATCATCCCCAGTTTCACCGGCCAGCAGTGCGGTTTTCCCTCTCGCTCCAGCGCGGCGTGCGCATCGTCTGCGAATATGCGCGCCTGCTGCAACTCTTCAGGACTGGTCACCATCGGAAACATGATCCACACATCGTGGGAATTCGCCGAGCCCGAACGCAGGATAGCCTTGAGATTTGAGAGGAAGAACGCCGGGTGCCGGAATGAGAGGCGCAAACCGCGCACTCCAAGAAATGGATTGTGTTCTTCCGCCACTGGCAGATAGGACAGCGGCTTGTCCGCGCCCACGTCAGGTGTGCGGATCACCACCGGACCAGGCCCCATCCCAGCCAAAACTGAGATCAGCGAAGCCGTCTGCTCGTCTTCGGTGGGCATCTGCTTGCTCTTCAAATAGACGAACTCCGTACGCAGCAATCCCACGCCTTCAGCCCCGTTTTCGCGGGCCTGAACAGCATCGGCAGCATTGCCCACATTCGCCAGAATCTCGATGCGCTGCCCATCACGCGTAAATGCAGGGTCGCGCTTCGCGCTTTCCAAAGCCGCACGCTCACTAAGCAACTGCTCCTGGCGCTCGCGAACCTTTTTCAACTCGGATTCCGAAGGATCAATCCATACCTCGCCGCTCGCTCCGTCGATGGCCACCACGGTTTCAGGGCCGAGCTGAGCGCTGTTTACGCCACCAGCCCCAACCACCATGGGAATTCCCAGTGTTCGCATCAGGATCGCCGCATGAGCGGTTGCGCTTCCTGCGCTTGCCAAAACGCCCAGCACGCACTTCGGATCGCAGGCCATCGCCTCGCTGGGCAGCAGTTCGGTGGTTACCAGAATGGCCGGAGGGTCAGGCTGGATTTTTGCAATCTGGCTCTCGCCGACAATGGCGCGCAGTACGCTCGCGGAGATATCCCGCACATCTGCCGCTCTTGCGCGCATGTACTCATCTTCCATTTCGGAGTAGGAGGACGCCAGCTTCGCGCTCTCTTCGCGCCACGCACGCGCAGCTGATACCTTCTGCACGGAAATTTTCGAGCGCACCGCATCAAGCAGAACCGGATCACTGAGGATGAGCGCCTGAGCAGCGAGAATTTCGGCGGCAGCGCCGCGCGGAGCGGCCTCGCTCTTAAGATCCTTCGCTACCTGCGCGAGAGCGTTGCTCAATTTTTCCAGCTCTTCTTTCGGTGAACCTTGCTCTCCCTCATCAGCTAAGGGAATCGCCGCATTCAATGCAAGAGCACGCCCGATAGCAATTCCTTCAGAAGCCCCAACGCCTCCCAACGCACCTTGCCTGAGCGGCTGTGCAGCAGCGGATTTCGCAGGCGCGGCAGGCAGGGGAACTTCCGATTCCGCCGCCTCGCCGAAGTGCATCGCGGCCAGTTGCTTCAAGTGTTCCGCAGCCTGCTCAGCATCCGCACCGCATATGCTGAAGCGAACGCTGTCGCCCTTACGCGCTTGCAGCAGGCTAACTCCGGTAAGGCTGCGACCGGAAGAAGGCCCTCTATGTCCGGTCTGGTTTGTCAGCTGGACATCCGATTGGAAGCGGTTTACAAGCTGCACGAGCGTGGCGGCAGGACGCGCGTGGAGACCGTGCGGATTTTCGATTACAGCGTCGAATTCGACCAGGTTCTCATTCCCTGTCGGTGTGGCGACTGGTACTGGCGCTGCGCTTTGCGATTCCACACTGGCTCCGAGTTGTGCTGCTTTCGGAACCAGCGCTGCATTCGCTTCCCGCACCACGTCATCGAGGCTCGCGCCCGCGCTCGCCTGGACCGCGGCGGAAATGGCGGCCTCCACAATTGGAGCGGGACACAAGCGCAGCTTCGTCCGCGGATCTGCAACAACCGAGGTATCCAGCAGTTCGAGCGCAGTCTCGGCGCTCAGGATGGCAGAGCCGAGGTCCATGAGAACCACCGCCCCATCTCCTTCAAGGAAAGGTTGAAGAACTTCGGAAATATGTACAGCATCGGTTCCGAGTTCCTCGAAGTCTTCGCCAACTCCGGCAGCAATCGCGATCGGGAGATCTGGTCCCGCCATTTGAAGGACCAGTTCCCGAAGCGCCATCGCCAGTTTCTTACTATGAGAAACCAGAACGAGTCCGACCATAAGATTTATTTCAATCTAACAGCTTTAAGCTTTTGCACTGACTTCAGCTAATGACTCCATCAACAGAGCCGTGGAGGTTGCTCCCGGATCCTGGTGTCCGATGCTGCGCTCGCCGAGATAACTGGCACGGCCTTTGCGCGCAAGCAGCGGTATGGTCTTTACCGCAGCGTCGCGTGCTGTTTCGGCGGCGGCGCGAGTTGCCGCTGCGACGTCGCTGCCCGCGCCCTTCATGGTCTCAATTGCAGGAGTCAGCGCATCGACAATTGTCTTGTCGCCCAACTCCGCCTTGCCCCGCCGCTTGATGTCGGCAAGTCCCGCTTCGAGAATTGAAACCAGCATCGCGGCATCCAGTTCCTGCTTTCCAACTGTTTGTTTTCCCAACTCCAGGAAAAATCCACCGTACAGCGGCCCCGCTGCGCCGCCAACCGTGGATAGCAAAGTCATCCCGACGCTCTTAAACAAAGCGCCAATATCGGCGGGCGGATTTGTTTCCATTTTCTTTACGACTGCCGAAAACCCGCGCGCCATATTTGCGCCATGATCACCATCGCCAATTGCCGCGTCCAAATCGCACAGCAACGCCGAATTTTTTTCAAGAGCAGCGGCGGCTGTCAGAATCCACGATCGCGCCTGCTCAAGCTTAAAGGTATCCATCTTGAACTCTTTCTTTTCCTGGACTAGACTCTCCCGCTGACAAGCTGCAGTCTTACCGGAGCTCCACAAGCAGACTAAATTACCACAAAGAGGCCCGAGCAAGTGAAAACACCGGCCATCTCCAGCCGATGTCAGGTCGGATACAGAAATTCTCAAAGTAAACGGAAAGAAATGCGGTCGCAGGAATTCACGACCGCGTTGTTCAATAGCTAGCAGCCCCAGTGCGGTTTTGTCCCGCCTCAGCTAGATTCCCCAGCGCAGGCCTGCAGTCTTGACCGGGGCGTCCCAGAGACTGATCAAGTTATCATTGGCACGCAACACTGTGATTGAGGTGCCGGCCATCTCCAGACTGGTGATATAGCTGCCGACCAGATTACGGACGATCTTCAGGCCGTGTTTCTCAGCGATCTGAGCTGCCCTGCGATAGACAATGTAGAGTTCAATGAGCGGCGTGCCACCCATTCCGTTCACGAACAAAATAATGCTTTCGCCACTCTTGAACGGAAGATCGCTAAGAATGGGTTCCATCAGCATTTGCGTGATCTCATCGGCGGAAGCCAGTGAAACGCGCTTACGTCCAGGCTCGCCGTGAATGCCAATCCCGACTTCCATCTCATTCTCGCCAAGCTCAAACGAAGGCTTGCCAGCGTGCGGGACAGTGCACGGTGTCAACGCCATACCCATGCTGCGACCGGTTGCGCGAATGCTATCGCCAAGCGCCTTGAGCTGAGCCAGATCCATTCCCTTCTCAGCCGCCGCGCCCAGCAGTTTTTCCATCAGAACCGTCAGCCCCACACCACGGCGCCCGGCAGTGTACAGACTGTCCTGTACGGCCACGTCGTCATCGGTGAGAACGCTAGCAACGTCAATCTTTTCTTCCCGCAGCATGTCCGCCGCAAGATCGAAGTTCATAACATCGCCTGTGTAGTTCTTGACGATATGGAGAATTCCAGCACCGCCATTAACGGCCTTGCTGGCTTCAAACATCTGGTCCGGAGTCGGACTGGTGAACACGTGTCCCGGGCAGGCTGCATCGAGCATCCCTAATCCAACAAAACCGCCGTGCATTGGCTCGTGGCCACTACCGCCCCCCGAAACGAGTCCCACTTTGCCCTTAATTGGCGCATCTTTGCGTGCAACGTAGAAAGGGTCGAAGCTGACGCGAACAATATCGCCATGCGCTAGCTGAATTCCTTCCAGTTCCTCTCTAACAACATTTTCTGGAGAATTGATGAGCTTCTTCATGAAACTTCTCTCCTTGAAGAGCTGCGGCGCCCCTCAGAGCGCCGCAAATCTTTACTTACAGAATTCCAACCATCTTGGTTACCAGACCGGCAAGACTGCCACCGATCAATGGGCCTATCACCGGGACCAGAGCATACCCCCAATCACTTCCACCCTTGCCGGGGATCGGAAGGATTGCGTGTGCGATGCGAGGCCCAAGGTCACGGTTCGGGTTGATAGCGAATCCAGTTGGACCACCCAGTGCGCAACCAATTACCCAGACCAAGATGCCCCAAAGGAAAGGACCATAGCCCGGTGCCAGCCCCGCAAAGGCCTTCGCTCCAAAGGAAAATCCAATGAAGCACAGCATGAAGGTGCCGATAACTTCGCAAAGCGCGTTGGCAGGAATGTTCCTGATTGCCGGCGCCGTGCAGAAGACGGCCAGCTTGCCAGGCGGGTTATCTGTCTCGGCCCAGTGTGGCAGGTATGCCAACCAGACCACGATAGCTCCCAAGAAGGAACCAATAAGCTCTGCCGCGAGCATCCCGGGGACCTCACCCCATGGGAAGGCACCACCCATGGCAAGAGAGCAGGTGACTGCTGCGTTCAGGTGAGCTACACCGCCCACTGCGATGCTGCAGAAGATCGCAGCCGTAACAGCGAATCCCCACCCTGAGCAGATTATGATCCATCCAGAGTTTTGGCCTTTCGATCTATTCAGGACGACGTTGGCTACAACTCCGTCGCCCAGCAGCATCAGCACAAACGTCCCAACTAGCTCTCCAAAAATGTGTCCGTGCATTTGGTACGAACCTCGCTTTCGTTACGAACCTCGCTTTCGTTAGTTTTAGCCTTTTGCCCCAACTCGGAGTGCTTTGGCGTCTACTCAACCCAGTCGAAGGACCGCGTAACCGCCTTCTTCCAGAAGTGGTACAAGGATGCCCGCCTCTCCTCCGCCATCATCGGGTTCCACCGACGATCCTCTGCCCAGTTAGCCACGACTTCATCCGTGTCTTTCATGAAGCCCGTGGCCAATCCCGCAGCATACGCCGCTCCCAATGCGGTCGTCTCGTGAACGACTGGACGAACGACCGGCTTGTTCAGAATGTCGGCCTGGAACTGCATGAGCAGGTCGTTGTACACCATGCCGCCGTCGGTTCGGAGATTTTCAAGCTCAATACCGGAGTCTTTCTCCATCGCATCCAGCACTTCACGAACCTGAAATGCAGTCGCTTCCAGAACAGCGCGTGCCATATGCCCCTTGTTGACAAAGCGGGTGAGACCGGTAATGACACCGCGAGCATCGGCCTTCCAGTACGGTGCAAACAGTCCCGAAAAAGCTGGAACAATGTAGACACCGCCATTGTCGGGAACCGTGCGGGCGAGAGCCTCGATGTCTTGACTCTTCTCGATCATCGAGAGATTGTCGCGGACCCACTGCACCAACGCGCCTGTAATCGCAATGCTGCCCTCTAAGGCGTATACGGCCGGTTTGTTGCCGATCTTGTAGGCGAGGGTAGTAAGCAGTCCGGACTTGGACGGAACAGCCTTGTGGCCCGTGTTCAGCAGCATGAAACAACCGGTTCCGTAAGTGTTCTTGGCTTCGCCCGGTTTGAAGCATGCCTGCCCGAACAGTGCTGCCTGCTGGTCGCCTAGATCTCCGGCTATCGGAACGTCCTTGATCGGACCGAGTATGGCCTTGCCATACACTTCCGAACTGGAAACGATTCTTGGCAGAACGGAAGCGGGAATGTTGAACTCTGCAAGGATGTCTTTGTCCCAGTTCAGCGTTTCCAGGTCCATCAATTGAGTGCGGCTGGCGTTGGTGACGTCAGTCACATGCACGCCATTGTTCACGCCTCCAGTCAGGTGCCAGATCAGGAAAGTATCGATGTTGCCGAAGAGCAGGTCGCCCGCTTCGGCAGCGGCGCGCGCGCCAGGGACGTTGTTCAGTATCCACCGGAGCTTCAAACCGCTGAAGTAGGTAGCGAGAGGTAACCCAGTTTTTCCACGGTAGCGGTCCTGCCCTCCATTGGCGGAGAACTCCGCAACCGTGTCTTGTACGCGCATATCCTGCCAAACGATCGCGTTGTAAACGGATTGTCCGGTTTTCTTGTTCCAGACGAGGGTCGTTTCACGCTGGTTGGTAATACCAATTCCCGCCAGGTCCGAGGGCCTCAGGCCTTTGGACTCCATCGCTTCCCGAATAACTTCCTGTGTGCGGCGCCAAATCTCGGCGGGATCGTGCTCCACCCAGCCTGGCTTCGGATAGATCTGCTCATGCTCTTTCTGCACACTGCTGACGATCCTTCCGGAACGATCAAACACCATGAAACGTGTGCTGGTCGTTCCCTGGTCAATTGCTCCAATGTAATCTGCCATCTGTTCCCCCATCCTCATTGTTTCTCCGTAAGACTGCGGGGAGCGTTCCCGAAGGCTTACGTCGTCAGTTAGGTTTCGTTCAATCCCGGCGCTCTGGAACAGATGCTGGATCGAACTCGAGTAAGCAGCTACTGCTGCATCGGTCTGTTCGTCGGTCCAGCCAAGCTCTCGAGCCAGCAACTGGCCCACGACGGGAGCGGCATCTGAAGCTTCCTTCCAACTGTGAAACTGCACACCAATTCGTCGTAAAAGAACGTCCTCGATCGTCTGAGCCATCTCCTCGCGAATCACGTAAACCACTTCCGCCAGGATGGGCGCACCGCCTTCGGTCAAAGCTTGCAGGAGTTCCGGTTCCTGCTTGGTCAGATCAAGCACTTTGGGCGAATTGGTGCCGAATTTCTGGGACAGATGGCGGGCAGTCTCTGAAGACACTCGGTAGTTCTGTTGCAATTGCTTCCAGTAATCCGGCGAGAAACCTTCTGTGCCAGTAAGCACAAAATCCAGCGTCCTGCACGGCGCCTGCTTCTCAGGAATGGCCTGCTGCGCGTGGTTGATGCCGTCCTCCGCCATTGCGCGGTATGTGGTCCACTTTCCGCCAAGCACACTCACCAGACCGCTGAGATCATCGACCTCGACTTCGTGGTCGCGAATCAGCTTCTTGGTGTCCACCGCGTTTTTAGATCGCACGAGGGGACGCAGTCCTGCGAATGCGGAGACCACATCGTTAGGATTAAGGTTCACATTTAGGTATTTGTTTACGTATTTGAGGAGGTATTTGATTTCCGGGGGGGTAACCACCATCTCGTCGGTCAGGGTAGCTTCGTCGTCCGTGGTCCCGACCAACAGGCGGCCAAGCCACGGTATGATGAAGACGACGCGGCCATCCTCCGTTTTTGGAACCAGCATTGCAGATTCGCTCTGGGTCGCCTCTGACGGCAGAATCAGGTGGACCCCTTTGCTAAGGCGAAGACGCTCGGGCATGGCGGGATTTGCCATCAGACGAATGTGATCGGCAAACGGGCCCGTGCAATTTACAAAAACTTTCGCGTGAACCTCGAAATGTTCCCCTGTGAGCTGGTCCTCGACATCGGCCACGGCCAGCTTGCCGACGGAGTTCTTACCGAAGTTTGTGACTCTGGCGTAATTGAGGAGTTCCCCACCCTGTTGCGAAAACGTCTGTGCGAGAGTGAGGCCAAACCTGGCATCATCAAACTGCCCGTCGGCGTAAGACACGGTTCCGACCAGCTTTTCGCTGCGCAGTGACGGCATTCGTCGAAGCGACTCGGCTTTCGACAGCATGCGACTGGGGAACAAGCTGGCTTTGCCTGCTATCCAGTCATAAACCTTCATGCCAATTGTGTAATAGAAAAGTTCCCATCTGCTGAAGCAGGGAACGAGCAACTCGAGAGGATGAGCAAGGAAAGGTGCAGCGCGCAAAATATGGATGCGCTCATGCAGAGCTTTCCTCACCATCGTGTACTGACCGTAATCAAAATCGTTTACGGCCTGTTGCAGATACCGGACTCCGCCATGAACCAGCTTGGTTGAAGCCGTGGAAGTATGAGAGACGAAATCTCCAGCTTCCAGAAGAACCGTTGACAATCCCCGAAGTTGCGCATCCAGCGCACAACCGGTTCCGGTCGCCCCCCCGCCTATGATGCACAAATCAAACGTACCGTCTCGAATTGCTTGCATTGCGTTGGTGCGACTTCTCATCAAGTGGGTCCTCACGGCCCCGGTTTAGTTGCTTAGAACGTCACTTTCAGACGGAAACCAGCAACCGTAGCGGCATTCTTCGTTCCGCCAACGTTGTTGTAGAACTGGACGACAGGTTGCAACTGCCACCCGGCCATAATCATTGCGCTGTAGTTAAGTTCGTACAATTGCTCGTTCGCAAGTTGTGGCTGTCCACTGTGCGTCGTGCCAGGACCGTAGTTTGGGTAGAGTTGCAGGTTTACAGGCGCCGTTTGGGCAAAATAGCCCTTGTACCCGTTTTCATAGAGACTGTAAACAACGCCGAAGGAGATAGAGTCTCTCGGGCGCTGGGCGATCGGACCGTGGAAAATTGCGCCCATGGTGAACTGCGAGGAGAGGTCTGCAGCGTCAATCCCGGTAGTCTGGTGAAGCAACCCGGTCTTATTGGACGGACCAGCGGTAGCGCCGAAAGTCATATCCAGGCCACGGGTGCTGCCGGCCTTTTCACGCCAAACAGGTTGCGCTATCTGTCCGTAGATCAACCAGTTGTCGTTGTCATATCTTCCCTTTTTGTAATTGTAGAAGCCGCCAGGACAGTTGGGGCACACTGTAGCGCCAGCGTTGCTTGAATTAAAGATGTAACCGCCCTTGATGACGCCGGCGTAGTTCTTTTCGGTGATCGGTCTGGCAGCAAAGGTGTGGACGCCAGCTTCAAAGTTCCAGGTCGAGCCATGGAATCCATTGCTATAGTTGAAACCAGTGGGATAGACGTTCCTCGAACTATTTGGATCAGATGGCATGAAGAATCCGCTCTGAATCCAGATCCATCTGTTCGGCATAATCCTCAGGTTTCCAGCTGGACCACTCGACGGGTCATAGGACGCGCGAACGTTGCCCATCGTGCCGTAGTTGTAGCCCATCGGCTCGTTAACGAAGTAACCGCCATATTCCTGAACGCCATAGAAGTCCTGCGAAGCCATAAGACCCGCAGTCACTTGGAACTTGTTTTTCAGGAATGTCTGCTGCAACCAAATAGAGTCAACACGAAACTCATGGCTGCTTACCAAGCTGGACGGATTCGCAACGCTACCGATTATTGCTCCCATATTCTGGCCGTTCTGCCACACGCCAGTTGCATGGAAGCTCAAACCCTTGAGCCGAGTTGCCTTTCCAAAGTCATAATCAACCGTGGCGCGGGCGCGCTGCCAGTTTTGGAACACTTCACGCGTTCCGTGCGGAACCGAGGGATCGCCCAGAGCGTCAGTGATGTAAAAGATGTTGAATGTGAAGCCCTTGTCAGCCAGTTTTTTGCGAGTCTCTCCCCAAGGCAACACATAATCCGAATTCTTCCAGCTGGTCTTGCAGGCTGCTGAAGCGGTGGCACACTGCGGATCCTCAGTAGCTGGAATGTTTTCCGAGGTCATTTGATCTGCGGTGCGTGCAAATGTGGGGAGTACAAACAGAACTAACATCAGAGCAAAGCTGGAAACTACAGCAAGTTTTCCCAACCCGCAACGAAAAGCACGTAACTTTGGAGATACTGCCATTACGTTCTCCTTATCGAGTCTTTCAATTTTTCAAGTCCACCTGTTTTAACGACAGCAAAAAAAAACCGCCCACTGGGCACAATGACTCTCCCTGTACTCCATGGGCGGCTTATCTATTCTCTGCCGACTGGACTATAAACACAGCACGAGTCAAAATCAATAAAAATCTTCGACAGGTATCTTAAATCGAACCCTCTTTTCCAGAGCTGCGAACCCACTTCAGTAGCCATTACATACAACAAGTTACATAACAATTGCACCATTCACGCTTCTAGGCGAGCTCTGTACAATTTCTGAGATTTGAGCGATATTTTAGGATTTTGTGGCTGACCGGCACGATTCTGGCCTCCTGGGTGGAATTCATGCCGAACGGATGTCTCGGCTACGGTTCTGGTCCGGCTCCAAAAAGCTACAACCTTTGTGCTATTGGATAACAATTGGAAAACAATCTGCGGCGCGCCAAATGACCAGTCCCCGAGGGTAGGTGTCCTAAAGCAAGATCGTCCAACTTATCCTTTGAAATAATTCTTCGCTAGAAACAGGACGTTGGCGGGACGCTCGGCCAAGCGGCGCATCAGGTAGGGGTACCACTCAGGACCAAACGGAATATAGCAGCGTATGCCCCACCCTTCTTTGGCAAGGCGCTCCTGCAAATCGCGCCGCACGCCGTGAAGCATCTGGAATTCAAACGCTGTTTTCGGCACGCCCTCAGCCAGAACCCAGTCCTTAATAGTAGTGATAATTTTTTCGTCGTGCGTTGCGATGCCATGGAAGGTACCGCTCTTCAAAATCTGTCTGGCTACCTTAATAAAAGTCGTATCCACATCCCGCTTATCCGGATACGCAATCGAAACCGGCTCTTTGTAAGCGCCCTTGCAGAGGCGAATCCGGATTCCTTCCGAACACAACAGCTTCGCGTCTTCCTCGGTACGATATAAGTAAGCCTGCAGCACCGCGCCAATGTGACCTGCCGCATTGGGACGCCGGTGCAGTTCGCGGACAAGGTCTATCGTCTTCTGTGTGTAACGCGAACCCTCCATGTCAATACGAATGAAGCTGTTCATGGCGATTGCGTGATCGAGTAGCTCGATGACGGTCTCGTGCGCTAAACGCTCATCCACATCGAGGCCCATGTGCGTCAGTTTTAGACTTATGTTGGCGTCGAGTTTGCGATGGTCAATCTCATCCAGCAATTGATGGTAAAGAATCCTGCTGCGCAGCGCCTCTTCGCGATTCGTTACGTTTTCTCCAAGGCTATCAATGCTGACGCGGACTCCCATGCGGTTCATTGCGAGAGTTGCCGCGATAATATCCTCCACCGCGACACCCGCAACGAAACGTCTGGAAAGTTTCTGTCCAATTGCTGAGTGCTCCGCAACTGAACGAATACCTTTACTCCCAGACAGCGCTAAGAAAAAGGAACGAAACATATTCCCCCTCGCGGCCGAGATAGACGCTCTGGCTGTTCTTCTGCGAGTGATGCATGGTCATCGAGGCCAGCGTAAGACGCGCCGTGCCCGGCCCGGCGCGTCTTACGCTGGCACGGTGAACGCTTGGTTGTACCACATTGCCGGCAACTCTGGTAGGAACAAAAAAAACGGATTGGTTCAGCGAAGAGCTCCTCTCAATCCTCTTCACTTTTAAGGTGATTTGAAGATTGTGTGGCTCCTGCCAGGGATCAATCCGAAATGACTTTTAGTGACCTGTCTCTTCCAGAAACTTCTCGACCTCAATTGCAGCCATGCAACCGGTGCCGGAGGCAGTAATGGCCTGACGATAACGCCGGTCAGCTACATCGCCACACGCAAACACGCCAGGAACGCCTGTGTGTACGTAGTCGCGCGTCTTGAGGTAGCCATTTTCGTCGGTCTCCAAGGTGCCTTGGAACATGGCGGCGTTTGGAACGTGTCCGATGCCGAGAAACATAGCGCTGGTTGGAAAGTCCCAAACTTTCCCTGTGAAGACGTTGCGTAATTTCAAAGCGGTAACTTCCTTGGCCTGCACGTCCATCACTTCTTCAACGACTGTGTTGGGCATGAAGTGAATCTTCTCGTGAGTTTTGGCGCGATCAAGCATGATCTTGCTGGCGCGAAAACCGTCCCGGCGATGAATCAGCGTTACGCGACTAGCAAAGCGCGTGAGGAAAAGAGCCTCTTCCATTGCAGAATCTCCCCCTCCTATGACCGCAACCTCCTTGTCTCTGAAGAAGAATCCATCGCAAGTGGCACAGGAAGAAACGCCATGGCCGATCAGCGCCCGCTCGCTGGGCAAACCGAGCCAACGAGCGCTGGCCCCGCTGGCAATGATCAGGGAGCGGGTCTTAATCTGCTCCTTGCCGACCGTGAGTACAAAGGGGCGCTCGGAGAGATTGGCCGCCGACACCTGCCCCACGCGAAACTCAGCGCCGAACCTTTCGGCCTGTTTGTGCATGTTATCGACCAGAACCGGCCCCTGAATTCCTTCAGGCCAGCCAGGAAAATTTTCAACCAGAGTGGTCATGGAAAGCTGACCGCCGGGCTCGTGCCCTTCCAGCACCAGTGGTTTCAGATTGGCGCGCCCGGTATAGATTGCCGCGGTCAGACCGGCACATCCGGCCCCCATGATTACTACGTTGCGAATTTCATCTGCCATCGTTCTCTCTCGTTTGCTTCACGCATACGGACGTGAAATTTTCTATAAAGATCGTAAACCCTTGGAGTGTCTCTGCGCCTAATGATTCGCGTGAGCGGTTTTCGATTCCTTGTGGTCTGGCAGATGAGCTAGTTCAGCCGGAACCACGCTCTTAACTGACATCGCAACACGATATTTATGAAGAATTCCGCCAGCAGCCAGGAAGAGAGGTTCGTAAGCGGACTGATCGACGCCGCTGCAGCGCGCCAACACTATAGAAGCTTTGCCGAAGCGCTCGATGCGAATGCGATCGGGTAGCGTATCCGCTTTCAGCGCCTGAAGCGCACTGCCAGTCACCGAATCAGAAATCAGAATTTGCAGCACTTCTTTGGTGTCCCGCAGGTGCAGTGCAAGCGCCTCGCTAACAGAGCGGCCTTCCACGCTCAGTGAATATTGGACATCGACGAGAATGGCTTTTTCGGGAAACTCACGACGAATTCTCACCCAGGCTGACGGGACGGCACCGCAGCCTGAAGGCGCTCCCACCGCCCGCGCCTCCTCTTCGGTAAGCGTAGTAACGCCGCGCGCGATTTCAAAATCTTTCGAAAAAAGTGGTTTGTCTTTTACCACCGCCAAGGCTCGTCCCATCTCTTCGAGGTCGGCTGGAGCAGGACGGCAAGTGTTCAAAAAATTGACCTTGATCTTTGGCTGAGGCAAGGCCGGTGCAGGCGTACTCTGCTGCGCGTATGCCATCGGGAGAACCAGCACGCACGCCAATATACTCAGCAGCAGCGTCCTTAGCATGGTGGATTGCATGAGAAGATTTCGCACCGTTGGATTGTAAATGACCGCCGCCATTCGCCATCTATGCCAAACGCCCAGCCCAGCCCAATCCGTTCAGAACGCCCTCATTCTCGACAGAAATCTGCAAATGTTTCTCGTGAACTTCTTCCGACCTTACTTATATGTTGCAGAGTATCACCGAGAAATGCTGATGCAAAAAAGAGATGCCCCACCGCTAACGGGCCAACCAGTTTGTGATTTCCTATCGCTGCCATGCCCATTGCTGCCGCGCACCCGCATTGCGAACAGTCCGGATCGCCTCCGAGCTGGCAAGGCACAACACGCGTTTTGAAATCCGCCGATACAGAGCGGGTAGTGCGGGCGAAGATGCACCGCGACGGAGACTTGGGCGGCGCAAGGTACTCTTTCAACATCTCTTCAGCCATGGCAAGCTTCGGATACATCTTGCGAAGCTCCAGCAAGGTCAGCACGATTGCTTTACGTTCCTCCATCGAAACACACTCGACAGGTTTCGCGCCCCTTTGCGGCGTAAAGATGCTCATCCAAATTTTTTCGGCGTTTGGATTCGCCGACCAATATTCGACGAACTCCCGAAGATAGCCTGGCCTTCGAAGCATGGCGCTCGTCACATTGCAGTGGATCGCGACATGCTGTCCCTCGATGTTTTGAAGGATCTTCTCATAGGTGGCTGGCTTGCGCCGGACATCGTGTTCAGGCTGAAGACCATCCACGGAAACGGCAATACGCAGATGCGGCAATGATGCCCAGGCCTGCGGAATTGGACGAAAGGCGCTGGTTACGAGCAACACTCGGATGTTACGCTCGGAGAATATGGGAAGAAGAACATCCAGTTCCCGATAGCGTACAAGCGGATCGCCGCCGACAATTGACAGGTGGAAAGGATCTTCTTCGTCTATCAACGCGATTGTCCGTTCAATAAGCTCATCGCCTTTGAAATCGGTCAGGCTGCGCAGATTTTTCCCAGCAAGATGGTTCTCTTCAAATGCGTAGCAACCGGGACACCGCAGAGGACATTCACGAGTAATCTCAACCGAGAGAGATGGAAAACCACCCGTAAGGACGCGCCCCCAGGCGCGCAGAATGAGTTGAATATCTTTCCTATTCATTTCAGAACGATTGTAGCGCAAAAGATCTGATTCGCTTCGCCAGAAACAGCGAAATGAAGATGAAGCGCAGCCGGGTGGGTTTATTTATATCTGAGCTGTTTCGGCGGGAAGAACGACCCAACGACATGACCATCGTCCTCGTTCGAGCGCGCTAGCAGAATGATAAATCGATCAAGCGACTACCTAAGTTGTAAGATAACGGGCCGAAAAATCCCGAGGGTGGCGGGGCGGATGGCAGTGCCAAGTGGAGCAAATCGAGGCGATGTGTTGAAGCAACATCACCACGGATGCAGTGCATCATCCCAATCAGGTTGGACTCAAAGGGCCAGCCCCGATGGAATTCAATCCTCTGCCCGATCCCCGCTGCCTCAAGAACAGGATCGTTGCAGCTAACACGAGAAGTCCGTGAGGTGAGCCATGATGACTTCGCTCTTAGTGGTGCTGTTTTATCCAGTACTGGCGCTGCTGACTGTAGCGTGTCTCAGGGATATTCGATATACGCTGACTGATACCACGAACCATCTCAAGCATCTCGTCGTTGCTGTCAAGACCCTATCCGAGCGTCTGGAAACCACGGCTGACCGAATCGACGAGCTGGTCGATAAATTGATACCTGAACCGAGCATTATGGTTATTAACAAAACGGGAGCCGACGAGTACATTGTGAAGATTGCGGACAGGAACATAATTGATAAACAGGTAGACGGCTCGAAACTGCTGGAGATGCTCAGCCGCGAGCGCCTCGGGTCCTACAGCAGCGCGGATGGCATAATGAACTGCCTTGCAAAATGGGAAATTGGGAAACCATTCTATTTAGACCTGCAAAATCCGCTTTCCATCCCCGTGCTGCGGGTGAAGCTAGAGCCAAATGACAAGGGAAGAGAGACGTCTCAGAACGCGAAGTGAAAGGACGGGGCGAGTGGCCCAAAGTGAAATAAAATTGGCCGGTGAGGGTTGCTATGCCCATACAAGGCAAGGTCGTTGAGAGTCTCGGCGAATTCACCGAGTGGGTAACTGCTCGCCGCAAATCATGGGGACTCGCTAAGCACAAAGAGCTTTGGTTTCGTGGCGAAAGTAGAGACTATCTCGATACGATTCTGCGTCCCGAGCTCTATCGTCCAGCGCGCGACGATGCTGCTCTCAAACCCATCCGGGAGCTGCTTAACATCGAAAACGATTTGTATGACGAATTCCAGCACAACGCGGTCGAACGTTCCGATGAGAAGACATCTTATGAAGATTGGGATTGGGACTCGTACTTTCTAATGCAGCACCACAATGGCCCCACACGGTTACTCGACTGGTCGGATGGGGCGCTGATGGCCTTGCACTTTGCCTTGCGTAACAAGGCCGACGATGATCAAAGTGCACGTGTTTATGTGCTCGAACCCTACCGACTGTCGGAACAGCTCAATGCGCTTCCTGACGCGATAATCGCTGAGCAGGCATGGAAGGCCTACGTTGCAAAACATCCCTCTTCCTGTTTAGAAGAGGACACGTGGGAGAACGCCTATCTGCCCACTACCGAGGAAGACCGCAGGGAGCTGAATGTACCCCGTCCACCACTGGTATTGGATTTTCCCCTCAAAACGCGACGCATCGCGGCGCAACGCAGCCGATTTATCGTTTTCGGAACTGAGCCGACCTGGCTTTCTGAGGAATTCAAGAAGACGGAGTCCACAATCAAGGCAATCACAATCCCCGCCGGATCACGCCCAAAGATCAGACAGGAGTTGCGAGACTGTGGGGTCACCGAATCCGTGATCTATCCCGATCTCGATGGTCTGGGACGGGAGTTGCGCCAGCTTTGGGAAGACCGCAGATTGGCTCCAGAAGAAAACAGCTGATTTAGCGACGACAACTCAAATGGCTACTGCACAAAACCTTTGGGCATAGCCATTTCGAGCATCAACCGTTGCACCTGCGGCTCTAAAATCCGAACCTGGCGAACGACGCGCTTCCATTCACGCTTTATCTGACGGGATCGGCCTCCGCGAACAGCGTCCAGTAGTTCCGCAGTGAAAGAAACCGGACCTGCGCCGAAAACCATGAGGCAGTTGCGTAACAGTTGCAGATCTCGTTCGGCATGAACGTTGTTGCCTTTCACCACCGCAGTTTGCAGAGCCTCCATATGCAAAGGAAGTTCAATCAGAAAATTGCCACAGAGCCGAATCAGTCGCTCCGGATTACCGCCGGCATAAGTGAGAATGTGGTCGCAATCAAGTGTGTTTTGCTCGATGGTTGGAGATTCCGTTCGGCTGTGCGTCGGCTTCGAATATGTTTCGTTCATCGCAGCTCCCATTCCCCGGGCGAATGCCCTTCCGGGTTTATCGGTACATCGACGGAGAATCTCAAGCGCGCAGAGCACTATTTCGGTTTTCTGCAACACCAATGGATCGGTGCTAAATTCCACGAAAAATGGCCGGCATTTCTGCCGGCCAGCTTCACTCGATTTGCGAAACTGCTGCTATTGCATCCGTACTCTGCGGCTTCGCTGTTGTAACAACGACGGCGGCACTCCGAATTTTGCGCGGAACAAATTCGAGAATGTGGGCGCGCTGTGATATCCCACAGCGCGGCAAATTGCGGAAACCGGCGTGTCCGTAGTCTCCAGAAGGGTATGGGCCATCTGCATGCGGCGATCAGCCAGCGCTCGCAAAGGCGTGATGCCATAAACCTGGCTGAACACGCGATGGAAATGATGTGGCGACATACAGGCGACGCGCGCAATCTTCTCCAGGCACAAATCTTCGTTGTAAGCGTCCTGAATGTAAACAAAGGCACGCTGGATACGACGATAGAGTTCGGCGCGGGTTCCGGGGCGAACACTGTCGATGGATTCGATCTGGCGGCTGGCTGCGCTGTACACCAGCACGACGCATTCGGTCACGGCGCGGAACTTGTCGGCAATGCTCTCGATGCTGTCACCGCGCATACAGCCTGTGCTCAGCGCGCGAAGCTTGGGGCCGATTTCAAAAGCGGTGTCGTGCTGGATGCACTCGGGAAAGCGAACAATGAGACCAGTGCTATCCATATCGAACGATGAAACCAGCGGACCGCTGAAACTGTGAGCAATATCCGAGATGTATTTCTGCTCAAAAACGATACTTACCGCACGCGGAGCAAGGTTAGGCTCCACCACAATCTGGCCGCGCTGCCCTTCATTGAGCACAACGAAAGTCGTGGGAGTAACACTGTAATGGCCGCGCTCGGTGCGAATCGTATAGCGATCCTGCAGCGAGTAGCGTAGCGAGAGCGGGCTGATGAACGATTGTGTACCCGAACGAAGAAGGCCGCTGGTTACAGAATTCCGTCCTGATATCGTATGGTCCGTCGCCTTCTTTGCAAACGCGTGCTCATCCACGCACACCACACTAAGTTCATTCATCTGCAATGCTTCAATCTCAGGTCCGTTTACCATTATGGAACTCCCAGACTTAATCATCATTTGAGTTATAACCCTTTGGATTGCCTTGGGACTCTGTCAAAGTTCCCCAAAAAGCGAACAATTACACTTCTTTACAAAGGCTTGCCGAGAGTTCTACCGATGCCTGGACAATGGACGGAAGATGAAGCGGGATGGATTACATCAGACTAGCCAAAGACACTGGCGGGGTGGCGGGACTAACTTGTGCACCGTTAACGAATTGCCCTGCTTTCCCTCAGAAACCGAAAAGCAGGGCACACGCTCAGATCAGCGAACTCTTACGTCTGGAATAACGGACAGCCCGGGGCGCAATCTGCCATCCTGATTGAAATCGCTCTTGTTTCTGTCGTCAAAGTCGATACGCACGGGCACACGTTGCACTACCTTTACGTAGTTGCCGGTCGCGTTCTCAGGAGGAAGCAGACTGAACCTGGCTCCGGTGGCACCGCCAACGCTGGTGACCGTGCCGCGAATCTTCTTTCCGCCGATAGCATCGACCTCAATCTCCACGTGCTGACCGGGCCGCATGTGCTCCAACTGGGTCTCTTTGAAATTGGCAGTCACCCAGACGTCGTTCAGCGGCACGATGGAAAGCATTTCCTGCCCAACCTGCACATTTTGACCGACCTGCGCGCTGCGATTGCCCACAATACCATCAACGGGCGCGACAATCTTGGTGTAGCTGAGGTTCAGTTCTGCCTGCTCAAGTACTGCCTTGGATCTGGCAGCCTGCGCTTCACCAGCGCGGGCGCGAGCCTCTGTCGCTGCGATCTGCTTGGGGGTAATCTTAGCGTTGGCAAGCAATGCATGAGCCTGTGCCAGCCGTGCTCTGGCCTGCTTTACCACTTCCTGTGCGGAGCGAACACTGGCTGCCGCAGCAGTCACGGTTGCATTGGCAGAGGTAGAGGCAGCCGACGCCTGATCATACAGTTGCTGAGAGATTTCCTTTTTGCCTACCAGAGTTGCGTAGCGAGCTAGATCGGCATTGGCCAGCTTGGCGTTGGCCTGGGCCTGCGTCAGCCGCGCTTCGGCTTCTTCAACCTGCTTGGTCGCTGCCGTGACTCCAGCTTCGGCATTCAAAACACCGGATTCCGCGGACTGAATCTGACTGCTGGAACCCACCTGCGAGATCGGCACGTTGAACTGCGCCGCTTGTGATCCGGCTGTGGCATCCATGTAGTCGGCCTTGGCACGCGCGACAGCAACCTGATAGTCACGACTATCGATTTCAACCAACACGGTGCCAGCCTTCACAAACTCGCCGTCCTCGAAGTTGACCTTGACTACGTGTCCACTTACACGGGCGCTAATCGGATAGATGTGCCCGTCGACCTGAGCGTCGTCGGTGTTCTCATACTTGCGGTATTGCCACCAGAAGAGCGCAGCTCCAATCAAGGCAAGCACCACCAAAACGCGCAGCGCCTTGGAAAGCCATGGCTTGCGCTCAAATAGTCCTTTAGGCGGTGTGTTCTGTTCTTCGTTCGCCATTCCTGTTTCTCCAAAACCTTTCAAGCGGCGGCCCTGCGGTGCCGCGCAGTTTCGCTTCCTTATTTCGACGGTGCGGCGTTACTCGGCACGGCGGGCCCAAGGTCATCGCTAAGAACCTGGCGCAGCGTCTGCTCGGCGATGCCAATGGCGCGCGCCAGCAGTACTTTGGCAATGTTATGAGAGTACAAGCTACCTATGTACTGCTGATTTGCCGTGGCTAAGGCTTCCTGCGCCTGAATTACCTCAATATTATTTGTGACGCCGGCGGAAAAGCGATCCTGCGACTGCGTCAGTGCCTGCTGCGCATACTGAAGCGTAACGTTTGCGACCTCTACTTGCTCAGCGGCGGCTTTCACGTCGAGATAGGCGTTGGCAACGTCCTGCTCGATGCGGCCCCTGAGGTCATCGCGCTGTGCCCTGCGTTGCTGCAGCACAGCCTGAGCCTGCCGAATATCGGCTTCGATCCTGCCCCCTTCGAAAACGGGAACTTTCATTCCGGCATTGATCGCCCAAGTGGGAAATACATTGCTCGGATGTGTGCCCAGCACACCGTAGTGTCCGCTGATTCCGACGGAGGGAAGGCGCTCAGCCTCGGCAGCTTTCTTTCTCAACTCGGCAGCCCTCACCAGCTGATCGGCGGCCAGGTAATCGGGGCGCATGAGGAGTGCACGATGAAAAGCCGCTTCTTCCGAGACCTGGGTCAATGGTTTGTACGGAACACGGCTCACCAGCTTTATTTCCTGATGCACGGGAAGTCCGAGGACACGCAGCAGAGTGATACGTTTTTTTGCAAGGTTATTGTTCGCCTCAATGAGATTCTGCCGGCGAACCTGCAATTCAACGCGAGCGCGAAGAGTATCGACGTTCGGAATGAGGCCGGCGGCTTCACGGTCCTGGGCCAGCCGGTGCAGCGCTTCCGCTGTCTTCAACTCCGCGGTAGAGGCCTCGACCTGACTCTCCGCTGTTACCACCAGCAGATAACTTGCGGCAACGGCCAGGGTCACGGTTTCTTTCGCGTTGTTAAAGGTGAGATCCGCAGCCCGGACATTAGCTCCAGCTGCTCGCACATTATTTATGGCGGAGAAGTCGAGCAAGTTCTCGGTCATGGAGACGCGGGCATCTGAGTTCGAAAACCTCGCCGCGGGAGATATTTTTATGCCGATCGCAGCGAAGGGAGCAAAATTTAAGCCACGCGCCAGGAAATTATCTTTGATATTGCTTTCACGAAGGCTGCCATCAATATGGGGCAGAATATTACTTAACTCTCTGAGACGGGCTGCTCTGGCCTGCTCAGAGGCCTGACCAGTGAGGACAATGCCGAGGTTGTATCTGAGGCCGCGGTTAATCGCGTCCTCCACGCTAAGGTCGAGCACGCCGGGTTTCAACTTTTCCGAAGGGACGCTGCCGGAGAACGAACTCTGGTTTCCCGCGGCGAGCAACTCGCCCAAAGAGCGCGGAACGCTCAACTGGGAAGCTCCACCGCTTAATTGCTGCGCGCTCACAGGCATTGCAAGCAGGGAAAGAACCAGCCAGCCGCAAGCTCGTCTGAACTGCATCATTGATATCCACCCGACTACGATTTAGTATATCTAAGAAATCATACGCTTGATTTAATTGTCAACGTTTGATTTTCGACTCCAAGGATAATGGTCAAAAAATCAAAACCCGTAGCTGCTTCCGGACATTCGGCCTGCCAGGACCGAAGCGAGCGAACCCGCCAGCGCCTGATTGAAGTGGCAGTGGAGGTCTTTGCCGAGCTCGGTTATGAAGCCGCAAGCACGCGAACAATAGTGGAACGGGCACAGGCCAACCTGGTCTCGATTCCCTACTATTTTGGAAGCAAGAAGGGACTTTATCATGCCGTCGCGGAATATATTGCCTCCAACATCGCCGAACGATTCCGTCCCGCACGCGAACACGCCCGTGAAGGTCTGCTGAAACCTGGGCTGACGCACGATGAGATACTGAGGATGTTCACCGAATTAATCGTTGAATACGCGCACCTCATGCTCGGCGTGGAGTCGCCCTCATCCTGGGGCCAATTCATTTACCGTGAGCAGTTTGATCCGACCGAGGCGTTCGAGATTATTTACGCGAAGTTCTTGCCCGCATTTGAACTGGGATTCGAATACGTTTCCCGTCTAACGAAAAAGCCAGCGGATGCAAGCGAAACGCGCATTCAATTCCTGGCAATCCTTTCCATGGTCAAGTTCGCCCGAATAGATCAATCATCGGTGCTACGCACTATGGGGTGGAAGTCCTTTGGCAAGGAAGAGATCCGCATCGTGGAAAACATGCTCCGAAACAATCTGCACAAGCTCTTTGCCCGTTCGGCTTAAAGATAGCGGGCTTCAACCACTGCTTTCGGCATTCGAACCGCGCAAACTGGTCCGGAAGGATTCCGAATCGTTTAACATAGTTGGGGAGGATGTTTCTAAATGGCAGTTCCGGTCTCTCAGATGTGGGCGGTGAGCAGTTATGTGCTCAAGAACCGGTTACAAGGACGAAAACACTACCCACTGGTAGTCATGCTGGAAGTGCTGTTCCGCTGCAACCTTTCCTGTGCCGGATGCGGAAAGGTGCAGTATCCAGCGCATGTATTGAAAAGGCAGCTTACGCCGGAAGAGTGTTTCCGCGCAGTTGAAGAAGCGGCCGCTCCCATCGTGAATATCCCCGGAGGGGAGCCGCTGCTGCACCCTCAGATCGGCGAGATTGTTCAAGGATTGATCGATCGCGGCAAGTACGTTTACCTGTGCACAAACGCGCTGCTTCTCAAGGAGAAGATGCACTTGTTCAAGCCGAGCAAGCATTTTTCCTTCACCGTCCACTTGGATGGAGAGCGCGAGAATCACGACATCTCGGTTTGCCGTGAAGGCACGTACAACACTGCCGTTGAGGCGATGAAGGAAGCCATTGCCAGGGGTTTCAGGGTAACAACGAACACCACGTTATTTGACGGTACTGACCCGGTAAGTGTCCGTCGCTTCTTTGACGAAATGATGTTAATGGGCGTTGAGGGCATGATGCTCTCCCCCGGCTACAGCTACGAGAAGGCTCCCGACCAATCGAACTTCCTGGGGAAACAGCGCACCCGCGAATTGTTCCGGCAGATATTGAGCAACCGCAAGAAGAGCTGGAAATTCAATGCCACGCCCTTGTTTTTTGAATATTTGATGGGTATGCGCGATTACGAGTGCACTCCCTGGGGCATTCCAACCTACACGATTTTCGGTTGGCAAAAGCCTTGCTATCTGCTACAGGACGGCTTTGCGGAAACATTCAAGGAACTGATCGAAGAAACAAACTGGAACGGGTATAGCGCAAAAAGCGGCAACCCGCGTTGCGCCAATTGCATGGTGCACTCAGGCTTTGAACCTTCGGCGGTGAACCACACGTTTGGTTCATTGAGCGGGATGTTGGCCACGGCTAAGGGCATGCTCTCCAGCTACGAAGATCCAGAAGCGCTGGCCGCCATTTTGCGAGCTCCATGCCCCAAAAAACGAAAAGAACCGCTGGCGCGAATTGAGTCCGAAGCCGCCACCCAGGAAACCCGATGAGCACTCCGGAGACTGAGCCATTGAAACGCGAAACCTTGCACGGCTGGGTTCCAACGCTGGACGCTGAGGACAAATTGCGCGAGGCACTGGAACAAGCCTTCGACTACCGAGGCGATGTCACCATAACTCTGAAGAACGGTGAAACCGTTGTAGGCTATGTTTTCGATCGCCGCCCCGGCAGATCACTCGACGAGTCTTTCATAAGGGTGCTCCAAGAAAACAGCCGTGAAAAGCTCAGCATCCGCTATTCGGACATTGCAGCTCTGGCTTTCACCGGACCCGATGCCGCTGCGGGGAAAAGCTGGGAGGCGTGGGTCAAGAGATGTCAGCAAAAGAAGGCTGCCGGGGAAAGCAACATTTGTCTGCCCACGGATTAAAGCGAATAAAAATCATAGCTGCATCGAAATCCACAGTGCGGCAAGGCGTTGTACCTCTTGGCGTTAGCCGTACGTTTTGTTATATTGAATTTGGCTCTCGTGGCGCTATCGTCTAGGGGTTAGGACGTGAGATTCTCAATCTTAAAACCCGGGTTCGATTCCCGGTAGCGCTACCAATGTGTGCCACTGATAAGCCGCTGATTCTAAGCGGTTTTTTCATTTCCCGTTCAAAGCCACTTACAGCCGGTTGAGCAGGTATGCAATAAAGTTTGCTATGACTTTTTGCCTACTGAACTAGTTCTCGGTATGCACGAGCACTGGAAGCGGTCAGCTCGGACCGATTGGCTTCCATTGCCTCGCGCAGTGCGTTGAGTTGCGGATGCTGATAGCGCATCAGCATCTGGCCATTGCTATGCCCCAGGGCTGTCATCACCGCTGCGACGTTGCCGGTAGCTTCCTGCGCCACGCCGACCGAGTTCACTCGTGAGCGGCGGGCTGCTGATGGATTGACACTGGACAATCTACTCAGTGGAACACTTGCAGGTGGCACATCTTTGGAAAGCCAAGCAAAGCAGGAACCTCTGTCTTTACACTTCGAGCCACTAACTGCTACGGAACGGCGGACAAGACGTTCTCGATCACGATCGCAGCAGCGACATCAGGAGGAGGCGGAGGAGGCGAAAAATCATGGGTGTGGGTGGCGTAACAAGAAGAAGTAGAGTGCTGGCCGAAACAAGCCTACCATCCGGTAGGTCAGATGATGGTTTGAGGATGACCAGGGATTGCTGAGAGGAATTACACTATTTTCCGTTTTCGTTCTTCAGACCCCGGACCCAAAGTCCACGTCATCGGACAATTCGTTCGAGTCGCGCTCAGCGTCATATGGAAAATGCGTGGCCAACTGCTCGCCTACGGCTTCGATTCCCCTGACGAGTCCTTCCGTAAAATCACCATGTCGAAACTTTTCCGAAACTATCCGCACAATGTAATGCCAGAAATCCTGCCCAACCTTTTCATGGATGCCGTTATCCCCTAACACCACAAATTTACGCCGCGCAGGCACGACGAAGAACAACACCGCATTGTGCTCCTTCGTTGCCGTCATGTTCATTCGTGCGAATGCCTTGTTTGCAGCTTTCTGGACATCGCCCCAGAACAAGGAGGAAACGGAGACACGGATTTCGCCCGAAGTCCGCATCTCGGCTTTGCCAATCGCTTCCACGATTCGATTTTTATCGATAATTTGAAGCAGTTTGTCGCGTGTGATCACCATGATCCGCTCGCTCCTCCACCTCCGGACCGCCCTCCTCCACCACCAAATCCCCCTCCTCCACCTCCGCCCTGCCGATTGCCTCCGGACAAAATGGTGGCCAGGAAGAAAAAGGCTAGTGAAGGATTCGTGATAACGAATACCAAGAGCAATATGCCGATGATGCCAAAGAAGATCAACTGCCCCAGGCTCATTGGCTTTGCCTGCTTTTCAGGCTTGGCAGAAGGAAGCGCGCCAGACTGCCCACCGATTACACCAATCAATGCGTCGACGCCCGCCGTCACGGCACCATTTGGATCGCCCCCCTGGATTCGAGGTACGATCACTTCGCGGATAACACGCGAAGCGATCGCATCGGGCACCGTGCCTTCGAGTCCGTACCCAACCTCAATCCTCAGCTTCCGGTCCTGGGGCATAATAAACAGGGCTAGGCCATCATCAAGTCCTTTACGGCCCACCTTCCAATTCTTGAACGCCCGAACTGCCCAGTCCTCAATCGGAGTACCGCCCGTTGTGGGGGCGATGAAAACAATCACCTGATGTCCGGTGCGCTGCTCGTAATTGGAAAGACGTGCGTCGAGCGTGTGCACTGTTTCCGGCGAAAGGAAATTCGCGGTATCCGTTACCCAATGAGTTGGCGCGGGAGGGATAGGCGTCTCGGCGCCATGTATAAGCACGGCCGAAACAAGTATGACGAGAATTAGAAGGCTACTGCGCAGGCGCAAGTCTAGAACCTCACCTCGGGCGCCTTCTCACTTCCGGGTTGCCCTTGAAAGTATGGCTTGACCGCAAACTTACTGCCGAAGAATCCGGCAATCACGACTGTTGGAAAACTTTCACGGCGGGTGTTGAAGGCCTGCGCTGCCTCATTGAATCGCTGCCGCTCCACCGTGATTCGATTTTCCGTTCCTTCGAGTTGAGCTTGAAGATCACGGAAGTTTGCTGTCGCTCTAAGCTGCGGGTAATTTTCGCTGACAGCTATTAAGCGGGAGAGCGCCGAAGACAGACCGTCCTGCGCCTGCTGATAACGCTTGAACGCCGCGGGATCACGGGCAATGTTTTCGACAGCACCCGATGTTACCTGACCAACCTTCGCACGCGCCTCCGTAACCGCGGTCAACGTGCCCTGCTCAAAATTCGCAGCTCCCTTGACGGTTGCGACCAAGTTGGGAACCAGATCGGCTCTCCGCTGATACGTGTTTTGTACCTGTGCCCACTGTGCTTGCGTCGCCTGATCAAGCTGCACGAGTGAGTTGTACGTTCCACTGATTGAAAATCCAATGATGATTCCGACTAGAGCGATTCCGCCGAGAATACCAACGGCTATCTTCTTTCCCATGCCACTCCCTCCAAGTCTACGCCCAGCCCTGTTCCTGACCGATGACCGTCAGGATACTTAGAGCGGGCCTCAAGTATCCTACAAGATTTACTAAGAAAGGAAGGCATGAGCCAAACAGGCCAGCTTTAAGGCAGGTGAACGCATTTCTTCTGTGTCGCTTTGGGTTGAGGGCAACAAGACAGCCGGCTTGGTCGGTTTGCAACCCTTGGTCTCAGTGCAACGTCCGAATAATGGACCATTAGATACCAGATGAGGCTGAACGGAGGCTTATGTTAAGACGGCTACGTGATATGGATATTCCAGATCGGACAGCGGACATTCGGGGCGCGGCCGTCTATGGTGTAGACGGCGATAAGATCGGAAACGTCGAGGATGTCATTTTCGATACGGACAGATCGAGTGGCCTGTACGCGATCATCGACAGTGAAGGGTGGCTGGAGGTCCATCGCTTTCTAATCCCGTCAGACTACATGCGCAACAAAAGCGGCGATCCCAATGCATTCGTTGTCCCAGTCACGCGCAATCAGATCGAGCAGTTGCCCGAATTCAGCGAAGACGTCCTAGAATCCAAAGGTCGTTTTGCTGAATACCAATCCCGCTACCGCTCTAAATGGGAGACCTATGGTCTCGGTTGGCCGGCAGATCGAGAACCGCATACCCACCGGATTGACACTCGCGAGCGCGATACCCGGATTGAGCCGGTTCCGGTGACCACTAGCGCGGGATCGAGCACCGTCGCGACCGGCGCTCCCGTTTGGGTTTACGCCGTCTACCACGACCATTCGAAACTCGAGTCTGCTATCGATCACCTTAAAAATGCCGGTTTCGAAAGCAGCGACATCTCTGCCGTATTCCCCGACAAGGGACGCACCGACCAGTTCGCAATGGAGCGGCACACCAAGGCACCGGAAGGAGCAGCAACGGGCGGCGGCACTGGACTAGTCGTAGGTGGTGTGCTCGGCTGGCTTGCTGGAATCGGCACGCTCGCTATCCCTGGCAGCGGACCGTTGATCGCGGCCGGTCCAATCGTCGCTGCGCTGGCAGGCGCCGGAGTCGGTGGCGCTGTGGGTGGGATTGCCGGAGGATTGATTGGGCTCGGTATGCCTGAGATCGAAGCTAAGCGCTACGAAAAAGAAATCAAGGAAGGCCGTATGCTCCTAGCCGTACGCTGTTCTGATTCGCGGTTCACGGGCACCGCGCGTTCCATCTTGTCTGAAACAGACGCACGCGACGTATTCGAATCGGGAGATCGCAAAGCGGCGTAAAGACGTGAGCACACCTAATCGCAGGTGCTGGATCGCGCATGTTAACGCGCACGCGTCTGGCACTGTCGAATTCCCATTTGCGCGAAAGTCATGGCGGAAATGTGCGCATCCTATCCGCTGGCACAGCAATTTTATCGTCCCCCCTGCTGGTGCTCGTAAGTTTCTTGCGCTCAGCCGGCCCACACTCGTGCAGCCCAACGCGGTGCGTCGCCGGCAGCATTTGTTATGAAGTCACGCAGCCTGCTTGGATCAGTGAGTCTGCTAACCTTCACACTGTTGTTCTCTGTTTCTCTTTGCTCCGCCCGCCCGCTCTGATATCAGCCTGCTGATTTCATCTTAGTGAATTTGATCATTCGCAACTCTTCCCGGCGTTGAATCCCCGCCTCGTCCACGAAGACAGAACGTTCTATTGCAGTCAGTCGTCCAACTCAGAGGAGTTCTCCGCGATGTTGCATAAATTGGGGAAAAACGTCCTTATAACGCGTTCAAAGTTTCCCTCTACAGGCTGTTGAGCATTATCGTTAGCTTACTGCTGTTGGCCGTGACATTGCCCGTAAGCGCCGGAGCACAGACGGCCCTGGGCAGTGGCTCCATCAGTCCCTCTGCCACTGCTGTGGACAGCAGCGTCAACCTCGGAGGCGTGGCACAACTCACCAGCGCTGCAGCAGATTTTGGATCGGTTGCCGTTGGTCAAACCAGTTCAACAATACAGTTGACATTCACGTTTGGCGATTCGAAGACTGTGGGTCGTGCTCCGGCGGTTTTGACCGGAGGTGCCCCCGCACTGGATTTTGCCGACGCAGGCACGGGTACGTGCACCACTAACGGAACTCCTCATACCTACATCGCAGGCGATAGCTGCACCGTAGATGTAACGTTTACCCCTGAATTTGCGGGAACACGCAACGGGGCCGTGGTTTTGCAGGATGCCGGCGGCAGCGCAATCACTACGGCTTACATACATGGCATAGGCAGCGGGCCGGTGGTGGCCTTTGGACCGGGAACGATTACGACCGTGGCAGGCCAATACCGCGGGGCCGGCAATGGTGGTTATAGTGGAGATGGTGGGCCTGCTATCAGTGCGCTGTTTTCTATGCCTACTGCCCTGGCGTTCGATGGTGCGGGAAATCTCTACGTCGCGGACTTTTTTAATAACGTAATTCGCAGGATTGCAACGGACGGGACGATTACGACCGTGGCGGGAAATGGAACATATGGCAACAACGGCGGAAGTGGAATTGCCACCAGCGTTAGCCTCGCGTTCCCTACAGGCGTGGCCGTAGATGGAGCAGGCAATCTGTACATCGTCAACTCCTTTGTGAACGCAGTGCGTAAGGTTACACCGGCCGGTTTTATCACGCAGATCGCCGGCAACGGCACAGCTGGTTATCTTGGCGACAATGGGCCAGCTGCGAGTGCGGAGCTTGCGAACCCCATCGGCGTTGCAGTAGATGGCGCAGGCAACCTCTACATCGCGGATGAACACAACAATGTGATTCGCAAGGTTACGCCTGGCGGTGTGATTACGACGGTTGCGGGCAACGGCACGGTTGGGTATAGCGGCGACAATGGGCCCGCGACCAGCGCGCAACTGAACTGGCCGTTTGATGTCGCGCTGGATGCGGCGGGCAATCTCTACATCGCAGATCAAGAAAATAACGTGATCAGGAAGGTAACGCCGGGCGGGACGATCACGACAATTGCGGGCAAATCTTCGGCTGGGCCAGGCTATAGCGGTGACCACGGGGCTCCAACCAATGCGCAACTCGCGTATCCCCAGGGCCTCGCATTGGATGGAAACGGCAATCTCTATATAGCGGACGAAGATAACAATGTTATTCGCAAGGTTGATGTCTTCAATACGCCGACGCTCACTTTTGCCAGCACAGCCCCTGGCGCGGTCAGTGCTCCACAGAATGTCACAGTCTTGAACTTAGGCAATCTGCCACTGAACATCAGTCAGATCAGCACGGCACCGAACTTCTCTCTTGGCGGCTTCAGCACCTCGTGCAATTCGAGCGGGCAGGTACTAGACGTGGCAGCAAATTGCGTGCTCGGCGTCGAGTTTAGTCCCATGGAGGGCGGAAACATCAGTGGCAGCGTAGTTCTCACCGATAATGCTGTAAACTCCACCTCTGCGACGCAGAGCATTGCCTTGCAGGGATCAGCCCCGCCGGCAGCCACCGGCACGACAGTCACAGGGACGAATGCGTACCTCACCGGCGTGACCACATTGACCGCATCCGTAAGCAGCACAACAGGGGCGATTGTCAGCGGAAACGTGACCTTTAGCGTGGGCAGCACGAATCTGGGCACGGCTCCGGTGAACGGTGGCGCGGCGACGATAAATGTGCCCGTGACCGCGACTAACGGCTTTACCGTCGGCACGGACACGATTTCAGCAACATTTGCGGGGAATGCGAGCTTTGCTGCTTCAGGCGGAAGCACATCATTGACGGTGGCTGCTCCGACATACACACTCGCGGCCTATGCGCTCTCTCTTGCAACCACCGCCGGGAAAAGTACCACCGCTACGCTTAACCTTAGTTCCACATATTACGCGGGAAGCATAAGTTTTGTGACCACCATTAGTCCCTCGAATGGCACGGTTTCCAGCGTTTCGGCTAGCGCGCCTTCGGTCACGCTTGTCTCAGGGGGCACCGGGACTTCCACATTGACGATCACCACCACCAGGAGCGCGGCCAATCACACTCCACCAATTCCGTGGAAAATCGGTGCGGTGCTGTTCTGCATCGTGCTGCCAGGAGCGCCCTTTACGATCCGACGGAAGCGCGCGATTGCAATGCTCGTGACGACACTAGGGCGTGTTCACACTAACGAGTAATTTTCTGATATTGTGAGTAGGTGGAGATCAGCGAAGCGCAGTACCGTCACATTGAGGCCTGTTTGCCGCGCCAACGCGGCAATGTGAGCATGACGAACCTTGCGGTATTGAACGCGATTTTGTATGTGGCTGAACACGGGTGCAAGTGGCGCGGACTTCCCAAGCGTTTCGGCAACTGGCACACCATTTACACCCGCATGAACCGCTGGTCCAAGAGCGGAGTGCTGGATACAGTCTTCGAGACATTGCAACGTGAGCAGATCGTGCGCATCCGCATCGAGTCCGTATCCTTGGACTCGACCATCGTCAAAGTTCATCCCGACGGCACCGGCGCGTTAAAAAAAACGGCCCCCAAGCCATCGGTAAATCCCGCGGCGGATGGACCACCAAGATTCATATGGTTGCCGCGAATGCTCGAACGGCCATAACTTTCGCGCTCTCGCCCGGACAGGCCTCCGACGCCAAGAAGGGACGCGAGCTTCTGGGCGGCATCGGACCGCTGCCCGCGCCCGTGTACCTGCTCATGGATCGCGCCTACGAAGACAATGAAACCCGTCAACTGGCGCTGGATTTCGGCTTTATTCCGGTAGTTCCGCCGAAAAGCAACCGCTTGGAGCCGTGGCAGTATGACAAAGCTATGTACCGCAGGCGCAACGAGGTTGAACGGCTCTTCAGGCGGCTCAAGGGATTCCGCCGTATCTTCTCCCGCTTCGACAAACTCGACGTTGTCTTCCTTGCGTTCCTCAACTTCGCCCTAATCGTCGAAGTCCTTCGATAGTGTTAACACGCCCTAG
>PJLO01000001.1:97028-268130 GCA_003010405.1 Acidobacteriota bacterium
GCTTGCGATTCGCCATTTTTCGGTAAAGCGGGTACAGTTCAGGAGTTTTGGATACAAGTTCGATATGGGCCGGGTTGTTCCGGCGGTTCTGAGCGGTGCCCAGAGACACTACGCCGCCGAGGTGGACAGCAATCTGCCGCGCGAGACGAACAGGTTGCTCAAGGCGCACAGCGTAAAGACCTGATTGGCGTTCTTCTTGATGCCTCGGTAGCGGACCTTCATGTAGCCGAACTTCAGCTTGATCACCGCAAAGACATGCTCTACCTTCGATCGTACTTGCGACTTGGTGCGGTTCTTCGCACGCTGCACTTCGTCGATGTGGTCTTTGTAGCGGTATTGTTTGTTGGTCATGTCCTGCGCCCGTGGCGCGACTTCATGGATTGCTTCTGTCTGTCCGCGATAGGCTTGATCGCCCCAGACCTTCGTTTCCTCGCCATGCAGCAACTCCGGCAGCACCGTGCAATCGGCGACGTTGGCTGCCGTCACTACCGCCGAGTGGATGATCTTCATCTTACTGTCCACCCCAACGTGCGCTTTCATGCCGAAGTACCACTGCTTTCCTTTCCGCGTTTGGTGCATCTGCGGATCGCGCTTCCGGTCGCGGTTCTTGGTCGAACTAGGAGCGTGTTCACACTAACGAGTAATTTTCTGATATTGTGAGTAGGTGGAGATCAGCGAAGCGCAGTACCGTCACATTGAGGCCTGTTTGCCGCGCCAACGCGGCAATGTGAGCATGACGAACCTTGCGGTATTGAACGCGATTTTGTATGTAGCTGAACACGGGTGCAAGTGGCGCGGACTTCCCAAGCGTTTCGGCAACTGGCACACCATTTACACCCGCATGAACCGCTGGTCCAAGAGCGGAGTGCTGGATACAGTCTTCGAGACATTGCAACGTGAGCAGATCGTGCGCATCCGCATCGAGTCCGTATCCTTGGACTCGACCATCGTCAAAGTTCATCCCGACGGCACCGGCGCGTTAAAAAAAACGGCCCCCAAGCCATCGGTAAATCCCGCGGCGGATGGACCACCAAGATTCATATGGTTGCCGCGAATGCTCGAACGGCCATAACTTTCGCGCTCTCGCCCGGACAGGCCTCCGACGCCAAGAAGGGACGCGAGCTTCTGGGCGGCATCGGACCGCTGCCCGCGCCCGTGTACCTGCTCATGGATCGCGCCTACGAAGACAATGAAACCCGTCAACTGGCGCTGGATTTCGGCTTTATTCCGGTAGTTCCGCCGAAAAGCAACCGCTTGGAGCCGTGGCAGTATGACAAAGCTATGTACCGCAGGCGCAACGAGGTTGAACGGCTCTTCAGGCGGCTCAAGGGATTCCGCCGTATCTTCTCCCGCTTCGACAAACTCGACGTTGTCTTCCTTGCGTTCCTCAACTTCGCCCTAATCGTCGAAGTCCTTCGATAGTGTTAACACGCCCTAGGAGCGTGAATAATGGTCGCATCGACAATGGTGCCGGTGGCGATCTTGATGCCACGGTTTTGCAAATGAAGGTTGACCGTCTCCAGCATGGCTCCGCCAAGGTTGTGTTGTTCGAGAAGGTGGCGGAACTTGCAGACGGTAGTTTCGTCGGGTACAGGTTCGTTGCCAAGATCGATCCCGGCGAAGCCCCGCATCAGCGGCGAGTCGTACAACGCTTCTTCCACCGCTGGATCGGAGAGGTTGAACCACTGCTGAAGAAAGTAGATTCGCAGCATACGCTCGATACCCACAGGACGGCGTCCGTTGCCCGCCTTCGGATAATGCGGCTCCACTAGCGCACAGAGATCGCGCCACGGAACCACCTGTTCCATCTCTTCCAGAAACAACGCACGCTTCGTCTTCTTCGTGTACCGCTCGAACCCCGTCGTCATCGCCAGTGTCTGCTGCTTCATCTTATCCATAGTCGCTGGATTAACTTTACACACTGGCCCTGTGGAATGCAGAGAAGGACTTAATCAGAGTTTCCTTAAGAGGGTCTTCATCGCGGATGATAAGAGTAATAACCTGTCCCTGGTCTTGGCGGCTTTCCTGATCAGTGCCTTCTGTTCGCGCACCTGCTGTTCGTAATCACGAACGAGGCTGTCCTTTGTGACTTGTCGCCGTGGGTGAGAGCATTTGCCAGTTTCTTGCTGCTTGGCGACGCGCTTAGCCACAAGGTTACGAGCTGCGCGCAACCGTGATCCCCGTAGCTCTCCGCGTTCGTATGCCTCCGACAACGCAAGCTGCATGCTGTGGGATGTACCTGCAGCAATTTCGACGGCTACAGTCACTGGCAGTCGTTCAGCCTCGACTGCTGCTACCAGAGAATCCTCGCCATGTTCAATGAGTCGCACCACGCCATAGATGTAAGTACGATGAAAGCCAATCTTCTCGGCTATCTCATCGGACGTATATCCACGCGCCCGGAGTGCTCGTATTTCGCGGAGCAGTCCTAATTTCGACGGAGGCTGGCGTGCAATATTCTCGACTAAACTCATGAGGTACTGATCGTCAAGTGACGCATCAATAACGATTGCTGGTATAGAGAATTCTCCCAACTTAACGAATGCCTCAAGGCGTCCCTGGCCGCAGACGAGATCGTAGCTAGTTCCGTCAGGAGCCGGCTCTCTTTTCGAAACAGTTATTGGGCGCTTCAAGCCCAATGCGGCAATGCTGGTTACGATCGCTTCAAATCGCAGTTTATTCCGGGATCGAGGGTTGACGACCCGGATCTCCGAGATAGGAATGTGCACGATCTCCTGGTTATTCATGCTGCCTCTTCAACTTGTGTACGTCGCGCCAGCGAAAAGAAAAAACTAAGGTTTTCGAACCGATATACATCAAGCACCGCGGCATTTTCAGGCGCGAGACGGAGCTTCCGATCAAGGACGTCCAACGTTGGAAATAGGTAATAATCCAAAATGCTTTCATTGTCGGGTAGGAGACGTACCCCCACCGTTATGTCTGGATTCAGGGATCTTTCCAGTCGCAACAGCCAACGACAGCTTCCCGTATAGCTCTCGCGACATCTCGCAACAATGATCGATGCCGTGAAGTCGCGATTTACGGTCAATATGCCGGAGCTCTCATCTTCTTCAATTCGCGCACCCAACGATCTCAGTTCCTGTTGCACCGAGTGGCAGATCGCACGGTGTCGCTTGCGGAGTTGCCGGTTAACCTCTATGTAGCGAAAATCCCGAGAAGGTGTATATCCAACGAGCCCGTAAGCACGCATTAGGCCGCCGAAGCGTGATCGGTAACACGCGGGCGAAGGCATGTCTTCGGCTTCGTAAATCAGAATGCCGGAGAGCGTTCCTTCACGCTCGTACAGCTCGCGCAATCGTGTTAGCAGCTCTTCGTCGGAGAGGTGACGATGGCGACTCTCCAGCAACGCCGAGGCAGCGGTGAACTGTTCAATCGAGATAATCGGTGTAAAGGCATCGTTGCGTCGGATCCACATCTCCGGAGGATTTCGAACACGCTTTTGTTTCAGTTTGAATGACGTGCGGTTGAATACGTTGGCACCTATATATTTAGGGTTCTTTAGGATTTGTTGAATTGTTCCGCGCGTCCACTCCCGGTCAAAGTCGGTTCGGACTTTACGTCCGTTGAGTACATCCGCGATCTGCTGTTCCGTTCTATTCTCCTTAATAAAGAGGTTATAAATTTCCTTCACGATCGCGATTTCGTCTTCAGGCCCCGGCACGAGAATCACCCTGTCGGTCTGGAGACTTTTCCTTTGCCCGCGTGCGAGCAGAGCCTTCGGGCTTCGATCTTGGTCGATGAGTTGTCTCCGCAATCCGTAGCCGGCAACGCCGCCCTGTCGAAATCCAAGCTCGATCAGGTGCCCCTGGCCGTGGAACACTTTTACCGACAATTCGCGGCTGTACTCTCCGGCCATGACGCGCTTCACCGTTTTCAGCACAGCTGCCGACATGCTGCCGTCATTTTCGAACTGCTCAGCACAGTAGTGAACCTTCACGTTACAACGACGACACACGAATTCGTAGTACGCACTTTCGTCCGCATCTTGAAAGCGCCCCCACCGGCTGACGTCGTAAACAAGTACCATGTCGAAGTCATTCTGCCCGGTCTCGATGTCGCGCAATAGAGCGCGCAATCCCTGACGCCCTTCCAGATTCAACCCTGTTTTTCCGTCGTCTGCGTAAGTGCGAACAATCTCAATGCCGCGCGAATCGGCATAGCGTCGAATGACCTCAGACTGATTCTCTGTGGAGTATCGTTGGTGCTCGGTCGACATACGCACGTACTGAGCAGCACGGAGAGCACGGGCGAGAGATGTTACGGGCGGCTTATCCACGCGCACTCCGAAGGATTTTCAAGACCAAACATCGACCACCCGGCCACGGTAACCGCACCAAGCACAGAAAGAGAACCTCGGAAAGATCGTTTCGAGTGATCGATCCAGCATCACTGGCACAGACGATCGCGGCGAAACGGCGGTAGAGCCAGCCTTGGCGGCATGCGATCCTGCTATGCTGTTCCACGCCGCCATTGTGCCTTTCGCGATCGCGGGAAGGGAACCCTGATCTGTCACGCGGACCCGGTGGTTGTTCCTTAGACGGTACTCTCGTTGTCGATCGCGATGATCTTCTTTCCCCTCGGGACTTTGCTGGTAACGACGATTGGCGAGGCGTCGCTGCTCCCGACGCGCAAGAAGGCGACATCTCGGATTGCAGTAGCGGTGGCCGCGGTCACAGCGAGAACAAATGCAGAACAGTGCCCCACACCAGGAGCAGTTACGCTCCCTGAGGGCAACGGTTCGATCGATCGTCATCTGGTTTGGCTCGCAGGCCGCAATCGGGCCATTCGAACGTCTGCTAACGTCGCCTTTTGGATTCCCAATACGGCGAACCGATATTCGTCAACTCAGATGTCACTGCCCAACCATAACGGAACTAGCGCACCCGAAATGCCGGCGCCATGAGTTCTTGTTCCCTGGAGGGGATCTTCAGCTTATTCGCGATCTTGGGCCATTGCTTCACAATCGTCCGATGGCGTTCGATGGTTTCTTTGGCCGCTGCGAGACCGACGCGAAAATACTTGGCGACCGAGAGCGCGAGGTCGAGGTCCAAAGCATTATCGGCTTCACTGATATTCAGCTTCAGCCCCTGGGCATCGAGGACAGGATTCACGTCGTACGCCTCGGACAATCGCCAGCCTTTTCCGGGGACGAGAATGAAGCCATGGTTGCGAAGGTGATCGTCGGCATTGGAGACTAGAATGTTAAATACGATCCGGGACCACAGCTCCCGTAGATCAGCACCCGTCTGGGCTCCGCGGTCGATCAGCACCCGGGCGATCTCGAGGTAGCTTGCTCCCGTCGAGGCATCGTCGCCATCATTGTGCCCCGTGAGCGTCATCGCCGACGCGAAGTGAAGGCGGCGACCCACAGCGGTGCGATCAAATCGTTTTACCAAGTACGTGTGATGCGGATTCGCAAACCTGCGGGCCAAAGCCTCAGGCACACGCAGGCCGCAACCGCGAGCGAGCGTCTGTACCACCAACTCCCATCCGCCGACGTCGATTTGGTCGCGCACACTGGGAAATTTGGCAATCCACAAGTGTCCTGCAGGATCGACCACGCTGGCTTTGGGGCGGGCGCCACCAAGCGAGCCTCCAGGAGCAATCAGCATGCGCAGCCAGTCTTCGGCTTCAGGCGCAGTGTTTTCTTCATCCCGCTCCAACGCCAAGCTGGCAGCTTCGAGTTCCCGAAGCTGAATGAACGGAGGTGCTGCCCGATCATGCCGATTATCCAGAAAATCTCCGGCATCATCCCGTCGAAAACGCAGTGCTCCGACACGATAGAGATCGTGGACTCCCAGCAGATAGTCCGATTCGTGGAGTCGGACGGTTTTGCTGATCTGCCCCGCCCTCTGCTCACGCTCCAGTCGCCGACGCATCAGCATGCGTCCCCAGCGATCCGGACTGGCATCCGCAAAGACGCCGAAGATCTCGCTTCCCTGGGGAGGATATTGTGGGCCGGGAAAGAGCACGATCCGGGGATCGAGATAGAGTCCGGTGAGTGCAGAATGGCCGAGCGAGTCAGCATCAAACTCGAACTCGAACAGTTCCCGTCCCGTCGTCCGCCTCGCGTGCAGGAAGCCGAGGCGGAGAGGGGGCGTTAAACCATCCCAGTCGGCATACACTGCGATCCGGATGGTCATCGTTTCTCTTTCACCGGGGGTGGGGCGATCAGATCGGCTAGCGCTTCCGAAGACGAGAAACCGCTTTCTTCGACCCAACTCTGAGCTTCATCGCTGGAGCGGACGCCCTCTCGTTTCGTCGACAGTTCGGCAGCCGCTTTGGCCGTCTCCCGAGTGCCTTTTTGGGCGGCAAAGGTCTTGGGCGCAGTCATGCGCGGCGCCGGCAGCCTGGTGTCCTGCAACTCGCGACCAATAATGTCCTGCTGAGCGAGGAGATCCAGGTCCTGATCAAGGCCGAGCACTTGCAAGACGGACAGATACGCACCTATGGTCACCCCCGCTCCGCCGCGCTCCAACCGACGAAGGGTTAGCGCAGTCATCCCCGCCCGCTGTGCCACCTGAATGGCGGACAGTTTCCGGCGCAGGCGCGCGAGGCGTAACCGTTCACCAAACTGGCGCAAGCGCTCGCTAGTGGCGGGAAGCAAGGGTGCCGTCGTCTTTGCCATAGTTATTATTATAACCTTTGTTTTCAAGAAACGATACAATAATAACATCATGGATCATAATAATGACGGGCCAGACACTGTCTTCTCAGCGGTTCCCTGCGCTCACAGATACGTCCGCGAGATGTAGTATCAGCAGCTACGGAGAAAGATCTCCGAAGATTTGGATCCAGCCGTCCGACCCAGCTTGAAGATGGTGCCAGCCGATGAGTATATGAAGTTTACGCTAACATTACGCTAACAAAACCCCTCAAAACCGGCCTAAAAACTAAGGTTCCCCCAACGAAATCGCCCAAGGAATTCAATAACTTAGCTTTGTCTACTTAACACCTTTTTAATCTGCAAAACCTTTATTCGGCGGTTCGATTCCGCCTCGCGCCTCCAGACTTCTTTCAGTACTTCACTTGTTTTCGATCTGCTGCATTGAGCAGGCCTTTGCACGACACTGAACCCAGTTAAAAAGCCTGCGCAATGTACAGCGACGATGATGTACATTCATCGTGGCGATGGAACGACTGAACTACAATCATCTTCTCTACTTCTACACGGTCGCACGCGAGGGTTCGGTGGCTCGTGCCGGCATCCGGCTGGGGCTGAAACAGCCTACCGTTAGCTCTCAGATTCACGCCATGGAAGCGACCTTCGGGTGCAAGCTTTTCGAACGTGTCGGTCGCGGTTTGCGCGTCACGCCAACCGGGGAAACTGTCTTTCGTTACGCGGAGAGCATTTTTGCCATAGGCGAAGAGCTAGTGTCGGTGCTTGACGGTCGTGCCGGGGATATTCCGAAGCTGGCCGTGGGCGTGAGTTCGTCGCTGCCGCCTGCGCTGGTGTCGCGTCTGGTGCATGCTGTTTTCGCGCTGAATCCCAGGCCAATGCTTACTGTTGTTGAAGGCGCTCCGGAGAAGTTTGCCCTGCAATTGGCATCAAACTCTCTGCAATTCGCATTGGCGGACGCGCAGCCGGGAAACCGCGCCTTGGGAAAAATGCATTGCCGGGTGCTGCTGGAGTGTGGCGTGGAAGTGTTTGCCCCTGAAGTCCTGAGTCGCAAAGTGCGCAGGGAATTTCCCGCTCGGCTGGCTGGCGCGCCTGTGCTGATGCCTTCGAGTGGCGCGCTGTGCCGCGAGGTGGAGAACTGGCTGAAATCCCGCAAGCTGAAGCCGGAAATATTGGCGAAAACGCCGCATCCGGAGACCCACGCGGCCTCGGCTGGCGCGGCGATTTTCGCGCCTTCGTTGTTGCGTGAATCGCTAAAGAAACACCACGGTCTATTGCCTGCTGGTGAGTTGGAAGGCTCGCGCTGGCGCGTGTTCGCGGTGACCGCAGAGAAGGGCACCCGGTGTCCCGGCCTGGATGCCGTGATAGACGCGGCCAGTGAACTGCACTGAATAATTTCATAATGTGGCGCCTTGGATTTTGGGTCACACTCGCTTTTGCCAATGATGAAGATTTCGGATTGGGAATTGCCTTGCGGAAGCGCGCAAAATCGATACTTACCAATGAACTTTGCATGACTCCGCAGTTTTCGTTTGACGCGCGCATTGTATTCGTCGTAGTCTGATGCCGTGAGCACAGCTTCTACACCTTCCGTTTATTGCTGCTCGCGTCGATGGTGGCGCCCCTCCACCGTTGTGTGCCTCTAGTCCAGGCACGTTTCTTAGTAATCCCCTCAATTAAATAAAGAATTAGCTGCTCCGCATTGCGTGTCTGTTTCTCGCGTGCGATCTCAGGACGAACTATATGCAAACAGGAATTGCAAGCTTATCGGCCGCGCCTACTCTGGGGGAGTTGCTTCCCGTTCTGCTTGGCGGGTCTGAACTCACACGCAGTGAAGCCGCACAGCTGGTGAATGCCATGCTGTCCTCAGACGCCCCCGACGCACAGATTGCCGCTGTGCTGGCATTGTTGGTGAACAAGGGTGAAAGCTCAGATGAACTGGCCGGCTTTGCGGACGCCCTGTACCAGCACGCCCTGCCCATCTCGATTCCTGGTGAAGTGTTGGATACGGCGGGTACAGGCGCGAGTCCCGCGAAGACCTTTAACGTTTCCAGTGCAGCGTCATTCGTAATCGCCGCAGCCGGATGCGCGATTGCCAAGCACGGTGGACGTGCCGCTACCAGTCGGAGCGGCAGCGCTGACGTTCTGACCGCGCTTGGAGTGCGTATCGATTGCGAGCCGGAGACTGCTATCCGATGTTTGCGCGAACTGGGAATCTGTTTCCTGTTCGCGCCCAAATACCACCCCGCACTAGCCCGTGTCGCGCCGATCCGCAAGGCGCTGGGAATCCGCACAACATTCAATCTGGTTGGTCCCATGGTGAATCCATGCGGTGCTAAGTATCGTCTGCTGGGTGTTGCCGATGAGGCTCGCATGAATGATGTGGCTGGCGCGCTGGCCCAGTTGGGAGTAGCACGAGCATGGGTGCTGCGCGGCAACGACGGTTTGGACGAGATCACCACGGCCTGTTCCTCGCGAGTGCTGGATGTGCATGATGGACGCACCTGCGAGCTCTCGGTTTCGCCAACGGACTTTGGAATCTCTATGCGCCCGACCGATACGGCGCGTGCCGGAAGCGTGGACGAGAATGCGGCAACGGTGCGCGCAGTTCTTTCGGGCGCGCGTCACGACGTTGCGCGCGACCTGGTGGTTCTGAACGCTGCGGCAGCCTTGCATGTGCGCACCGGTGACGGCCTGCGCGAGTGTGCCGAGCGCGCGCAAAAGGCAATTGACGACGGTGCTGCGTTCAAAAAGCTGGAAGCGCTGATAACGATGTCGCACTCGACGGAAGGGGCAGCGCGATGAGTGCGAATTTTCAGCAACGCGTAATGGATGATAAACGTCGCGCGATGAGCCTGCTCTCCGGTGCCGAGCGCGAACATACGCGGGAAGCTGCATTGGCATCTCGCAAGAATTGTTCCGCGCGTTTTCGTCGCGAGCTTCTGGCTCGGCCTACGGCGATCATCGCGGAGTTTAAGCGGCATTCGCCATCGGCGGGAGACATACAGGGCGGTGCAGATCCGGCGGGAATTGCTCGCCTCTATGAGGCGGGTGGCGCAGCGGCAATGTCCGTACTCACTGAGCCCGACCACTTCAAAGGATCACTTGACGACCTGCGCACTGTGGCTGCCGCAGTGAATCTTCCGCTCCTGCGCAAGGATTTTACGGTGGACCGGCACCAGGTTCACGAAGCCGCCGTCGCAGGAGCTGAAGCGGTGCTGGTGATCGTTGCCGGATTGACGGATGCCGATGCCCTAAAGCTTCTTGATGCGGCGCACACTGTTCACCTTGACGCTCTCGTGGAGGTTCACAGTGAAGAAGACATGAAGCGCGCGGCGGCCTTGGGAGCCGAGTTGATAGGCGTGAACAATCGCAATCTGAAAACCCTGAAGGTTGATCTGGAAACTTCGTTGCAACTTGCCGAGTTTGCTCCTGCGAATGCAACGTTGGTGGCCGAAAGCGGACTGCGCACGCGGGCGGATATCGAACGCTTGCAGTCTGCGGGGTACAAGGCATTTCTGATCGGCGAAACGCTGATGCGTTCCGGCGATCCGCTGACGACGCTGCGCGAGTTACAGGGGATGGAGCAGGTGCGATGAGCGCAGTAGAGATAAAAATCTGCGGCATCGTGCGCGTGGAAGACGCGCTTGCGGCGATTGAGTCGGGCACCGCAATGCTGGGGCTGAATTTCTATGAGCGAAGCCCGCGCTGTATCGCGTTACAACGTGCTCAGGAAATTGCGGAAGCAGTTGCAGGGCGAGCCAAGCTGGTTGGCGTATTCGTGAATATGAATGTGTCGGATGTGTTGCGGATCGCCCGCGCCGTGCCGCTCGATGCCGTGCAGTTGCATGGAGACGAATCGCGTCAGGAGTGCGAAGCAATCGCAGCCGAGTTTGAGGTGATTCGCGCACTCAAGGTGGGCGCGGAGTTCAGCGCGGGGCGCGTTTCGGAATTTGCGTGTTGCCGCGGTCTCTTGCTGGACACACCAAGTGCGGCTCACGGTGGCTCCGGCAAAAGTTTTGATTGGGCAAGCGTGCAGTGGGAAAGCGTTCGCGGAGCATTGCGGGAGGCAAAGATGTTTCTGGCGGGAGGACTGCACGCCGGAAATGTCTCGGAGGCGATTGCAATCGCGCGTCCTGCCGTAGTGGATGTTTGCAGCGGTGTCGAGGCGGCAAAGGGAATAAAGAGCGCAGTTCGGATGCACGAGTTTGTGGCGGCCGTAAGAGCCGCGGAGAGGTATGGGCTATGAAGGATGGGGCAGTGTTGGAGAGCCTTTTAAGCGCCTCTGGCGAAGGTTACTTTGGACATTTCGGCGGACGTTTCGTGGCGGAAACCCTGGTCGAACCGCTCGAAGAGTTGACCGCGGCTTTCGACCAGGCGCGCGATGATGAGAGCTTCCAGCGTGAGTTGAGCGAGTTACTGGCGGAATACAGCGGAAGGCCAACGCCCTTGTATTATGCCGAACGCCTTACCGAGTACGCGGGTGGAGCGCGAATTTTGCTTAAGCGCGAGGATCTTGGGCACACCGGCTCACACAAGATCAACAACGCGCTCGGCCAGGTGCTGCTGGCGCGGCGTATGGGCAAGCAGCGCATCATCGCCGAAACCGGAGCCGGACAGCATGGCGTGGCGACGGCCACGGTTTGTGCGCGCTTCGGCCTGGAGTGTGTCGTCTACATGGGCGCTGAAGATATGAAACGTCAGGCTTTGAACGTGTTCCGCATGCGTCTGTTGGGTGCCGAAGTACGTGGTGTGGAAGCGGGCTCAAAGACCCTGAAGGATGCGATTAATGAAGCGATGCGCGACTGGGTCACGAATGTTCGCGAGACCTATTACCTGCTCGGTTCGGCGCTCGGCCCACATCCTTATCCCACCATGGTGCGCGAGTTCCAGCGCGTGATTGGCGATGAGTCGCGCCAGCAGGTGTTGGCTCGCGAGGGCCGATTGCCCGATGCGGTGGTCGCCTGCGTAGGCGGCGGCTCGAACGCCATTGGCGCATTCACGGCATTTGTACCGGATAAAAATGTCCGGCTGATTGGCGTGGAGGCCGGGGGACGGGGCGAGTCGTTGGGCGATCACGCCGCGCGCTTCCGGGGTGGAGTTCCGGGTGTGTTGCAGGGAACTTACAGCTACGTGTTGCAGGACGAAGACGGGCAGATTGCGGCGACGCATTCGGTGAGTGCTGGACTTGATTACGCATCGGTTGGGCCGGAGCACGCGCATCTGCGTGACCTCGGACGCGCGGAGTACGTTTCTGCAACTGACGCCGAGGCTCTGGAGGCCTTCGACCTGCTGTCTCGGCGCGAAGGGATCATTCCGGCTCTGGAGTCTTCGCATGCAGTCTCATACGGGGTAAAGCTGGCAAGGGAACTGGGTAAAGGTGGATTGATGATTGTGAATCTATCAGGACGCGGGGATAAGGATGTGAACACCGTGGCAAGTCTGCGCGAAGGGGGCAAGCAATGACAACCCGGCTGCAGAATGCATTCAACGAATTGCGTGAAACCGGTTGCAAGGGCGTGGTGCCTTTCATCACGGCGGGCGATCCCGACCTTGAGACCACTTATGAACTGCTCGTCGGCCTGGCTCGGGGAGGTGCCACCGCCATCGAACTGGGCGTGCCTTTTAGCGATCCTGCCGCCGACGGTCCTGTGATCCAGCGCGCATGCGAGCGCGCACTGGCCCACGGCGTGAATTTGAAAGACGTGATCGAGGTTGCGGACTGTGCCGTGCAGGCCACAGGAGTTCCGATCGTCCTGTTCAGCTATCTGAACCCGCTGCTGCGTTACGGCCTTGAAAAACTGGCGCAGGACGCAGGGCGGGCGGGACTGGCGGGGGTTCTCGTGACGGACCTCCCGGCCGAGGCCGCGCAAGGATTCTCGCGGGTGTTGCACCGGCGTGACCTGGACCTCGTTTCGCTGGTTGCGCCCACTTCCACCGAGCAGCGCATTGCACAAATCGCGCAAAACGCGACAGGTTTTCTCTACGCGATATCTGTCACGGGTGTAACGGGGACGCGGCACCAGTTGAGTGCTGATGCGGGCGCCCTGCTCAAGCGCATCCGCCGAGTCACGGATTTGCCCGTTGCGGTTGGTTTTGGGATCAGCAATACGATGCAGGCGCGCGAGGCCTGGGCGCAAGGCGCGGATGCCGTCATCGTGGGGTCGGCGCTCGTCAGAAAAATCGAAGAATTCGGAGCTCAGGCTCCGGTAGAAGTAGAACGCTTTGTGCGCGAGTTGCTGGCGTCACAGGCGGTGGAGGCTTAAGACAATGCTTGTATTGATGAATGTGGATGCATCCGACGAACAGACACAAGCGGTTTGTAATCGCGTGGAAGAGCTTGGATACCGGCCTCATCCGCTGCCCGGTGCCACCCGCTGTGCCATCGGAATTACCGGCAATCATGGCGCGGTGGAAGCGGATTCGCTGAGCCAGCTGGCGGGAGTTGCCGAGGTGATTGCGGTTTCCAAGCCATACAAACTTGTGAGCCGCGACATGAAGAGCGAGGACACGGTTGTGCGCTTCGAGGGAAGTGACGCTACGGTGGGCGGCGCAGAACTGGCGCTGATGGCTGGGCCGTGTTCGGTGGAGAGCCGGGCTCAACTCTTCCGGGTTGCCGAAGCGGTGGCCAAAACCGGGGCGCGATTCCTGCGTGGAGGCGCTTTCAAACCGCGCACCTCGCCATATGCATTTCAGGGCATGGGCGAGCAGGGATTGGAGATTCTGGCCGCTGCGCGCGAGGCCTTCGGCCTGCGGGTGGTGACCGAGGCAATCGATCACGAATCGCTGGCGCTCATCGATCAGTATGCCGACATGATTCAGATTGGCGCGCGCAACATGCAGAACTTCGCGCTGCTGAAGCTCGCAGGACGCGCAAGCAAGCCGGTGCTGCTCAAGCGCGGCATAGCTGCTACTTTAGACGAACTGCTGATGGCTGCCGAATACGTCATGAGCGAAGGCAACTACAATGTTGTGCTCTGCGAGCGTGGTATCCGAACCTTTGCCGACCACTCGCGCAACACGCTGGATGTAAGTGTTATTCCGGCCGTGAAGAAACTGACCCACCTCCCCATCATCATTGATCCCAGTCACGCGGCGGGCAAACGCGACAAGGTGGCTCCGCTGGGGCGCGCGGGAGTCGCGGTCGGCGCGGATGGTCTGATCGTCGAAGTGCATTGCGATCCCGACCGGGCGCTTTCCGATGGAGCGCAGTCGCTTTATCCGGATCAGTTCGCCGTCATGACGCAGGGACTGCGAAAAATTGCAGAAGTCGTGGGCCGGACCTTGCCCGAACCGCGGAATGTGCCTGCCGTTGTGGCGGTGGCGAAATGACCGCCCGCACGGAGTTCGCGGATTTTCGGAAGCTGGCTGCAGCCGGTGGACTGGTCGCTGTCACCGAAACGGTATCGGCCGATCTGCTGACTCCGCTCTCGGCGTACTTGCGGATTGCTCAGGGCTCATCGCGCTCGTTCCTGTTGGAGTCGGTGCAGGGTGGTGAGCACCTGGCGCGTTATTCGTTTCTTGGAGCCGAACCCGCAATGGTGGTGTCTAGCCGCAATGGCGTGACCACGGTTCAGGACGCCGACGGACAACGCGAAGAGGTGGGCACGGCCGTGGGCGCACTGCGCCGTGAATTCGCCAATCGCAAGCTTGTCGCGGGGGAGAACGTTGCACCGATGGCCGGAGGCTGCGTCGGGTATCTGGGCTACGCTACGTCCAGCTGGTTCGACGGAGCCATGCAGGCGATTCCCGGAACCCGGGATGACGCATGTTTCCTGATCTTTCGCACAGTGCTGGCCTTCGATCACGCGCGTCAGCAGATCCAGATTCGCACGCTGGCCGAAGTAGGCGCGGATGCCACCGATGCCGAGCTTAAGGAAAAATTCGATGCAGCGACGGAAAAAAATTCCGAAGTCGTGCACAAGTTGAGCGCTGCGGTGAAGCTTCCGCTAAAGGCATTGGCGCTCACGGGCGCAGGCGAGGTCGAGTTCGAGTCGAACTTCTCGCGGGAGGAATTCGAGCGTGCTGTGTCCGACGGCAAGGAACTGATTTTCGCGGGCGAGTGTTTCCAGATTGTTTTGTCGCAGCGCTTCCGGCGCAAGACGAAGGCGAATGCGGTGGCGCTGTATCGCGCGCTGCGTGCGACCAATCCTTCCCCATATATGTTCCTACTGAATTTTGGCACCTGCCCGGATACGGGTAGAGAACGTGCGCTGATTGGCGCATCGCCGGAGATGCTGGTGCGCTGCCGCGATCGGGAATTGACCTACCGACCGATTGCTGGGACGCGAGTTCGCGGAGTAAATGTGGAAGAAGATGCGCGACTGGCCGAGGAGCTTTTGGCTGATCAGAAGGAGTGTGCCGAGCACATGATGCTGGTGGATCTGGGGCGCAACGATCTGGGGCGCGTGGCGAGCTACGGCACGGTGAAGGTCGATAGGTTGATGACCGTGGAGAAGTATTCACACGTGCAACATCTGGTGACGGAACTGCACGCCGAGTTGCGTCCCGAACTGGACCGTTTTGATGCACTGGGAGCGTGCTTTCCGGCGGGCACCGTCACCGGAGCGCCGAAGATTCGCGCCATGCAGGGAATTGCCGACCTGGAGCGAGGGCCGCGCGAAGCATACGCCGGCGCGGTGATGTATGCGGATTACGCAAACAATCTCGACTCCTGTATCACCATTCGGTCGATTGAGTTACTGGGCGATGAGCTGAGCGTGCAGGCGGGCGCGGGTATTGTTGCCGACTCGGTTCCGGCGACCGAGTGGGAAGAAACGGTTAACAAGTCACGCGCGATGCGTCGCGCCGTGGCCTTGGCAGAGCTGGAGGGATAACGATGCTGCTTGTCATCGACAACTACGATTCATTTACATACAATCTGGTGCAGTTTTTGGGAGAGCTGGAAGCCGAGCCCGTAGTGCGTCGCAACAACCAGGTGACGGTTGAAGAGATTGCGAACGGCGGCTACAGCGGCCTCGTGATCTCGCCGGGGCCGGGCGAGCCTAAGGGTGCGGGAGTTTCTCTGGCCGCGATCCGTGAACTAGGCGGAAAGTTGCCGATACTTGGCGTGTGCCTCGGGCACCAGGTGATCGGCGAAGCCTTTGGAGGACGTATTGTGCGGGCCCCCAGTCCAGTCCACGGAAAACCCTGTCGGGTGAAGCATGACGGTCGCGGAATTTTTACGGGCCTGCCAGGGGAAATCGTTGTTGGGCGTTATCACTCGCTCGTGATCGAGCCCGATACCTGCCCTGATGTGTTGGAGGTCACGGCGGCGACCGCGGAAGGAATCATCATGGGGGTGCGCCATCGCACGCTTCCCATTGAAGGCGTGCAGTTCCATCCTGAGTCCGTGCTTACGAGCAGCGGAATGCAGATCCTGTCCAACTTCGTGCAGCTCTGTGGAGCGGCCCCGCTTTTGGCGTAGCTTCTGGCGTAGATTGTATGAATCGAATCGGAGCAGGGCTCAATTGTGACTTCGTGATCGCATTTGGGCCCTGACATTCGTCTGTCAGGGCATTCGCCGAACGGTTTGCTAAAGAGGGATCTGCGCGGGGCGGAATTTGCCGGGGCTGTTTCCTTGCAAAAAGTTACTCGCCCGGCGTTTTCCAAAAGACTGTGGCTCATTCGAGTTGCCGCAGCCGCGCGGAGTGGCGTATCGTTCTCGCCGTGAGAACTACTGAACCAGCTGAGATGAACGCGGGTACCTGGAGCAATCGGCTGTTGGCTATACTCCAGGAATTGCCGCGTCGAGCCGGCAAAGAGGACGTGCATAGGTTGCGAACGACCGTGCGGCGATTGGAAGTGCTGCTTGATCGCTGCCCCACGAAAGTTGCTAAGGCTTTGAAAAGTCTCCGCAAAGGGGCAGGCAAAGTTCGTGATATCGATGTGCATGTCGGACTGTTAAAACATGCTCTGTTTTCGAAGACGTCAGCCAATTGCGATGCTAAATTTCAGCTTCTAAAAATCCTGAAAGCACGGCGTGACCGCCAACTCAGGTCTTTGCGCGAGGTGATTGCCGAGTTCGCGCCGAAACTGGTGGAGAAACTTCCAGTGCTGGCCGGGAGTGCGGCCAAACGAAAGGGTGGCGCCCGCACTGCCCATGCGCGAGTAGCGCGAGCCTGCGAACGTTATATGCAATGGACTCGTAACGGCATACCCGAAGATGAGCAGCAATTGCATCGCCTGCGTATCAACTCGAAGAAGCTGCGTTACTTGCTGGAGCCGCTGGAAAAATTTGAGGAGGCCGCCGAAGCCGTGGCTAAATTCAAGCATGTTCAGGATGCAATTGGAGCCTGGCATGACTGGACAACGCTGGCGCAGTTAGCCGAACGCAAACTGAATTCCCCTGATGCCGAGCCGATGCGTGCCGCGCTGCGGGCGCGTACCGGGCGCGAGTATCGCAAGGCGCGCCGCGCTGCCGAAGACGTGCAGAATTGGATCAGGACAGAGCATGCGGTTCCATCTGAACGCGGCAACAAACCTCATCTTGTAGTTCCTAAGGCGGTATAAAAAACGAATGGTGACCCTGGCTGCCGTGGATATCGGCGCAAATTCAGTGCGATTGAAGATAGCTCGCGTGGAGCGCAGGTGGCTCCGTGTGCTGCATGAAGATCGGGAGGTTGTGCGACTGGGCGAGGGCGTGTTTCGCACCGGGGCCCTGGACCCTGCGGCGATGGAGCAGACGGTGCAAGTGCTGCGGCGCTTTCACAAAGCGGTGCAGGCACACGGTGCCACCAGGGTGCGCGTGGTCGCCACCAGCGCCTTGCGAGACTCCAATAATGGCAGCGCGTTTGTGCATTGGGTGAAGGCTGCGGTCGGCTGGAGAGTGGAAGTTGTCAGCGGCGTGGAAGAGGGCCGTCTGATTCACCTTGGAGTGACCACCAACACCCGCATCAGCACCGGACGCATGTTGCTGATTGATCTTGGTGGCGGAAGCTGTGAACTCATCGTTTCCTTCAAAGGGCAGATCGAACGTGTCTATAGCCTGCCGCTTGGGGCAGTGCGCCTCACTCGCGAATTTCTCAAACACGATCCGCCGTCGGAAACCGAGTTGGAACAGATGCGCGCCTACATTGGAGAAGAGGTGAAGCGGGTTCGGCGCGAATTGACCCAGCACAAGATCACCCAGACGGTTGCCACCTCGGGCACTCCTGCCGCACTCAGCGAGCTATGGGCAGCGGGGCAGGGGGGCGAAAGTGCGACCGTGCCCCGCGCTGCGCTGCTCCGCCTTACAAAAAAGCTCTCTACCTTTGACGTGGAGCGTCGCCGTGCCCTCAAGGGTATTGGACCGCGCCGGGCCGAGATTATCGTGGCCGGAGCGCACGTCTTTGCTGAACTGTTTGCCGAGCTTGATCTGAGCAGCTTCCGCTATCTTCCCTTCGGACTGCGGGACGGCATTCTGGCTCAGATGGCCGCCGATCAGGAGGGCATCGGGCCGCGTAAGCAACTGGAGAACGAGCGAAATAACTCGATTCTGAGTCTTGCCTCCCATTACAACGTGGACATGCGCTTTTCGATGCGGGTAGCCGATCACGCGCGTCGCCTTTTCAGGCTTCTTGCGCCCGTGCACAATCTGCCGTCTGAATACGCCCCTCTGCTGAACGCCGCTGCATTGCTTCACGAAGTTGGTTCTTTTATCAGCCGTGCCGGACGTCGCCGCCACGCCCACTACATTCTTGCGCACTCAGAGCTTATGGGATTTACCCTACCGCAGCGCAGGGTTATCGCCGCGATTGCGCGGTACCTTGGCAAGTCGAAAATTCTTCCAGCGCACCGCGCCGTGAGTGTGCTGTCTCCGACTGACCGGTTTCTGATGCCCCGTGCCGTAATGCTGCTAAGACTCGCGAGGGCTGCCGAGCTAGGCAGGCGTGGAGCGGTGGTTGCCCTGCGCACAAAGCTCGAGCCCGGAAATGTGCGGCTTACGCTTGTGACCAAGCCTGCCGGAGCCGAATTGGAGCTTTGGGCGTTGGAAAAGGAGCGAGATTATTTTCGGGAGATATTTGGCTGCGAACTCACTTGCATCGAGGCATAAACGCTCTTGATCAGGCGCGGGGTTACGATCCAGTTGAGAACGCTGCGTTTGGCGCCTACTTCGACACGAGCAACACTGCCCTTTTTCATCTCAATCACGTCATCGTTCAGCCCGTTGGTGACCATAAGTGAGATGAACTCGCTCAGGTTCGGATTATGTCCCACGACCATTACTGATTCCAGTTCCCGGATTTTGTAGATGAGGTCGCGGAATCTCTCATATTGCGAGCTGGGGTGCAGCACGGGAGTTGTTTCGATTTGCAGTTCGTAGGCGATTTCGTTTCCGACCATTGCCGCCGTCTGGGTTGCGCGCTTAAGCGGGCTGGAAAGGATCAAATCCACGTGCGCATCCATCGTGTTCAAGAACCTTCCGACGTACCGGCACTGTTCAATGCCTTCCTTGTCGAGAGGGCGCTTATCGTCACTGCTCTGGTTGAGTCGTCTCTGTCCGGCGCTCGCGTGACGCAAAAAATATAGGATCATCGATTTATGCCCTTATCGGTGGCTTGGTTATGTGGCGCAATGGCCTGATTGGCGCCACCGGGATGGCCGAAAAGTCGCGTTTTCCCTCTGCAACATCGATAAGAAATTCCTGCGAATTGAAAGGAGCGGACTTACCCTTCGTTTCTTCCCGAGTGTAAGTACCTCCACGTTGTAAGATGCGGGATTTTACGTTGTCGGCGAGATACGCGGCCAGAATCTCATGCCGAACCCGGTCTCGCAGCAGTTGGTCGCGGAGCGGAAAAACCACTTCGACGCGTTCATACAGGTTACGTGGCATCCAGTCGGCGCTTCCCAGATAGATCTCTTCTTCTCCGCCGTTCTGAAAATAGTAAATACGGCTGTGTTCCAGGAAGCGACCCACGATGCTGCGTACGCGTATGCGGTCGCTCACGCCGCGAATGCCGGGATTCAGCGAGCAAATACCGCGCACAATCAGATCCACCTGCACCCCGGCCTGCGAGGCGCGGTACAACTCCTGCACCACGCTTTGATCGAGCAGCGAATTTACTTTAGCGACGATGCGGGCGGGTTTACCGGCACGCGCATGGTCGGCTTCGCGGGCAATCAGGTTTGCGACCCGTTCGGCAAGGTCCACCGGAGCGACCAGCAAAGGGTTGTAATTCGGCTGTTCGGAGTAAGCGGTGAGAAAGTTAAAAACGTTGTGGACCGCGTGGGTCATTTCGGGATTGGCCGTTAGCAAGCTCAGATCCGTGTAGAACGCCGCCGTAGCGGGGTTATAGTTCCCCGTGCCCAAATGGGCATAGCTGCGCATGACGCCGTCGGGGTCCTTGCGCGCGATCAGCGTCAGTTTGCAGTGCGTTTTCAGGCCCACCAGTCCGTGAAAGACCTGCACTCCTGCGTCTTCAAGCTCGCGTGCCCACTTTATGTTGGAGGCTTCGTCAAAGCGCGCTTTCACTTCGACAACAACCGTGACTTCCTTGGTGGCGGCTGCCTGCACAAGCGCTTCGACGATCGGCGAATCCTCATTCGTGCGATAGAGTGTCTGCTTGATTGAGAGCACGGCCGGGTCCTGCGCCGCTGCTTCAATGAAAGAAACCACGCTGTCGTAGCTGTCAAACGGGTGGTGCAGCAGCACATCGCGCTGGCGCAGCGCTCCCCAGATGTCACGAGTGCCCTTCGGCAGCGACCACTCGCGGGGCTGAAACGGTTTGAATTTCAGATCGGGACGATTTACCGCGCTGTGCAGATGCATCAGCCGCGAGAGGTTTATGAGTCCCGGAGTGCGATAAACCTGCCAATCCTGTAACTCAAATACGGTCTGCAGGCGCGAAATGATCTCGGGGCTTGCGTCGGCTTCAATCTCCAGTCGTACGGCATCGCCTTTGCGGCGGTTATGCAACTCCGTACGAACCGACTCCAACACACTGCGCGACTCTTCTTCCTGCAAATAAAGATTGCTGTTGCGGGTGATGCGGAAAGTGCCTTCGCTCAGAATCTCATAGCCACGGTACATCCGCCCTGTGTGCAACGCGACCAGGTCGGCAAGCGCGATGAACGAGTCGCCGTTTGTGTCTGGAAGTTTTACAAGGCGTGGCAGCGCTCGAGGCACGGTGACCACGCCCATGTATGTGGCCGTGGCCCGGCGACGGCGGCGCAGCAGCAGTGCCTGGCACAATGCCTTGTGAAGCACTCGCGGGAAGGGATGCGCCGGGTCGACGGTCACCGGGGTCAGCAGCGCATCCAGTTCGTTACGACAGTAGTTGTCTACCACTTCGCGCTGCTCTTCGTTCAAGTTCGCCAGAGAGTGTACCCGTATGCCATTTTCGGCCAGCGCGGGAAGGAGCATCTCATTCCAGCAGTCATACTGCTGGCGAACAAATTCGTGAGTCGCACTGGCCACCGATTTCTCTTCGTCCATAGGAGTCAGGCCATCCGGTCCGGGTTCGACCTGACCGTCCTCCAGATGCTGAAGAAGTGCGGCTATGCGAATTTCGAAAAACTCATCAAGGTTGCTGGCTGTGATTGCCAAAAACTTCACTCGCTCCAGTAACGGATTGCTCTCGCTCTCAGCCTCCTCCAGAACGCGGCGATTAAAAGCTAGCCAGGACAGACTTCGGTTAAGGTACAACTCCGGGTTGTTTAGCGAGCGAAGCAACATAGCCACACAGTGTAACCCCTTCTCAGATTAAGCGGCCACTATGACTGTGAATGTTGCAGATGCCAAGATAGTGTTCCTGGCCGGTTTACATTTGGTTGTGACTCATCGCATACTCTCCAAATGCTTCGTCTCGGGCGGTGGAAATCTGGATTAGGGCTCCTGCTGTTGCTGCACCTCCTGGTGCATCCGGCAACCCACGTCCTCCGCCCCCCCGAAATTGCGGCAAGCTCGGCCAGCCACGTTCTCGTCAGTCAGGCAAAATCTGATTCAGACGATGTCTGTTCTCTCTGCCGGGTGGCGAATGCGCTGCACGCACCCGTTACGGCATCCTTGCCGGGCCAGTTTTTGCCCGCGGTGGGAGGCCAGGGAACTGAGAAGTCGCTGGCCCCCAAAGGCTGTCGAACACTCGCAGCGAAGTCCTCGTGCCCCTCCAGCTTCCCTCCAACTGTAATCAAACTCAAAATCTGAACTGATGGCGAACGGTGCAATTTCCGTGACGCCATTTGTTTCATTTTCCGCGAGTTGCGCTTAATGCCATTAATCCAAGCAAATGCGCCCTGCCGAGCCTGCTGTAATGCAGGCAAGGTGCGCCGTGCTTGCCTTGCAGTACTTTGGAGATTACAGAATGAAGCGAATCGGCTCTGTTATAGCTGTGCTTACCCTGTTTCTTGCCGTTGCGTACGGGGCACCGAGTCCCGTTTCAACGGGAACCATTCAGGGATCAGTAACGGATCCTTCTGACGCGGTAGTTGCTGGTGCCACTGTTCAGATCAGCAATCGCGAGTCCGGCTATGTTGCCACCACCACGACCGATGCCTCCGGTCTATTTGCCTTTCGCGATGTCCCATTCAACAAATATCGCCTCAGCGTCAGTGCCGCTGGTTTCAATAATGCAGAAAGCACTCTGGACGTGACTTCTCCCGTGGCGCAAACGCTCAAACTGACGCTCAGCATCGCGGCCTCGCAGACCGTTGTTACCGTCAAGGGCAGCGTCTCGGACCTGCTGGAGACCGGGAGCAGTACCCACGTCGATGTCGACAGCGTTCTCATCGACCGCCTGCCCAAGAGCACCAGCGCCGGGCTCAGTTCCGTAATTGAGCAGTCCTCTCCCGGCGTCGTCTCTGATTCCAATGGCAGCTTCCATCCCCTCGGCGAACATGCCGACACCTCTTTCGTCATCGACAATCAGCCGATCAACGACCAGCAGAGCCGTAACTTCTCCAACCAGATCGCTACCAGCACCATCGACACGTTGGAGGCCATCAGCGGTGTAGCTCCGGCCGAGTTTGGTGACAAGGCCAGTCTCGTCGTCCGCACCACAACAAAGAGCGGACTCGGCTCCAGTGGTACGCACGGAGGCGTCTCTGGCGAGTACGGCTCCTTCGGTACCTCATCCGGTTCAATAAACCTCAGCACAGGTAATGAGCGCTGGGGAAACTTCATCGCCATTGATGGAATCAACTCCGGACGTTTCCTGGATACTCCCGAATTCCGTCCGCTGCATGCTCATGGTAACGCAGTGAACTTCTTCGATCGTCTGGACCATCAACTCTCGCCCGCCGACACGCTGCACCTCAATGTTTCGTTTGCGCGCTCGTGGTTCCAGCAGCCCAATACCTACGACCAGCAGGCAGCCGGACAGGACCAGCGCCAGCAAATCCGCAGTTTCAATATCGCTCCCGGCTACGTGCATCAGTTCAAGAACAACGCCTTGCTGACTGCAAATGCATGGGTGCGTCAGGATCGCGTCGGGTATTATCCCAGCGCAAATCTGTTTTCCGACCAGCCCGTCACGCTCAGCCAGCAGCGCCGCCTCACCAGCACCGGACTCCGGGCCGACTATTCCATAACCAGGGGCCGCCACACCTTAAAGGCCGGAGCACAGTGGCAGCACACGTTCCTCTCGGAGTTTTTCCAGACCGGTATCACAGATCCTGCATATAACGCGGTCTGCTTTGATTCTCAGGGTATTGCTGTGCCCGGAACCGCGGTACTCGATCCAGCTCAGTGTAGCGCTTATGGTTACACTGCTAATCCCGACTTCAGTTCCGGGTTGCTCAAGTACGATCTTACCCGTGGCGGATCGCTTCTCAACTTCCGTGGACACGCAGATATCAAGGAGGAGTCGGCCTATGTTCAGGACGCGGTCAAGCTGGGTGACTTCACGGTGTCCGGCGGAGTCCGCGCCGACGTCTACAATGGGCTTAGCAGCGATCACGCAATTCAGCCACGAATCGGAGGGAGCTATTTCATTTCGCGCACCGGGACGGTTCTGCGCGGTTCATACGGTCGCTTTATGCTGACTCCTTACAACGAGAATCTGGTTCTCTCCAGCAGCACTGGAACTGGTGGTCTTGCTAGTGCGGGTCTCGGGAGTAATCCGCTTACACCGGCCAAACGCAACCAATTTGAAGCCGGATTGCAGCAGCGGTTCGGTAACTATCTAGTTGCAGATGCCAACTATTTCTGGAAGTACACCGATGGAGACTACGATTTCGGAGTGCTCCTCAATACCTCGCTGGCCTTTCCCGTTCAATGGCAGAAGTCGAAGATTGATGGTGTTTCCGTACGACTCACGGTGCCCGAGCATCATGGCTGGTCTGCTTACTCCGTAATGGGACACACGCGCTCGCGCTTTTTCGGTCCGGAGGTCGGCGGCCTATTCTTTAACTCGCCTGTTAGCGCCGGAGTTTTCCGAATCGACCACGACCAGGCTTTCCAGCAAAACACTCACGTGCAGTATCAGTTTGGTAAAAACCTGCCGTGGATCGGACTGACGTGGCACTATGAGAGTGGCATGGTGGCTGGCAATGTGCCGGATTACGCTACAGCGCTCACCTTTACGGCAGATCAGCAGGCCGCTATCGGACTTTTTTGCGGATCGACGTTTGCCACGCCCAACTCACCAATCCGTTCCTGTAGCTCCGGAGCCCAGGGCGCAACCCGCGTGCGCATTCCCGAGGAGGGCAAGGAAGACGACGACAAGAATCCGCCTCGCATTGCCCCCCGCCATACTTTTGACTTGGCAATCGGAGACGATAATCTCTTCCGGTCGGATAAAAGAAAAGTTTCGCTACGCCTTACCGTCAGTAATCTCACCAACAGGGTGGCGCTCTATAATTTCCTTTCCACCTTCAGCGGAACCCACTTCCTTGCTCCGCGAACTTTTTCCGCGCGACTTGGATACAGCTTCTGACGAGCTGCTGATTACATGAACGAAAAGCCTGTTTGCCGCAGGCTTTTTGTTTTAACCAGCTCAGGAATGTTACGATTGTTTCGTTCGCCAAAAGGGAGTAGCAGGACTGATCAAACAGTCCCAGGCAGGCCAACAATCCCGGAGAAGTTTCTCCTGGCCGCCTGACCGGTTAAGTTCCGGGTGTCAGACTTTTGGCTACGCGTAAAGGAACGCGTGGCCGAATTCATGCCACGCACCCGTGAAAATGAAAGCCAGATATCTGATCAGCTTCATCATTGCAATTGCCGCTACCCTGCCTGGACTGTTTTTGCGTCTTGCTGGGCTACATCTTGCCTCGCCTGTCGCTACCGCTGCTATTTCCGGATTTGCGATCGTGGCCGCAGCTTTTCTGCTCCTCTGGACATGTGATGCGGCACAGGGAGAAATGTCGCAGGCGCTGGCCTTAGCCGCAGTCGCTCTCATCGCTGTTTTGCCGGAATTTGCCGTGGATATGTATTTCACATGGCAGGCAGGCAGGTTTCCCCAGAGCAATTATGGGAGCTTTGCTATTGCGAACATGACCGGTGCCAACCGCCTGTTGATCGGAGTTGCCTGGGCTCTCATCGCCGGTTTGTACTGGGTGCGTTTTCGTCGCGACGTGGTGATCGAGGAGGAGCGCCGTACCGAACTGTTCTTTCTCGGGGCCGCCACTCTGTACGCTTTCGTGATCCCGTTGAAAGGCAGCCTGGCGTGGTATGACGGCTTGGTTCTTATAGGCATTTACGCCGCATACATAGTGCTGGCTGCACGGCGACCCTCTGCTGAGGAGCCGGCGCAGGGGCCATCGGAACTCATCACTGCTTTGCCCAGAGCGAAGCGTCGGCTCGCCCTTATTGGTCTATTCCTGTTCGCCGGAGTGGTAATTCTGGCCAATTCTGAATCATTCTGCGAAGGTTTGCTGGGTACGGGACGCCTCTTCGGAATTAACGAATTCCTCCTGGTGCAGTGGTTAGCTCCCATTGCCTCGGAAGCTCCGGAGTTCATCATTGCCCTGATGTTCGCTTGGCGTGGACAGGCGGGCCTGGCTCTGGGAAGCCTGTTGTCGGCAAAATTGAATCAATGGACTCTGCTGGTTGGTATGATCCCTGGCGTGTTTGCAGTGGCGCACGGCAGCGTGGCGCATCCGCTGCCGATGAACAACGTTCAACTCTCCGAAATACTGCTGACCGCTGCCCAGTCTTTACTAGGAATAGTGCTACTAGCCGGTTTGCGGCTTTCCATTGGAGCCGGGGTGCTGCTTTTCGGGTTATTCCTTGCTCAATTCCTGCTACCTTTGTGCTCGCAATGGTTCCCTGGTCTGGCATTTGGACTTGGAGCGGCGCAGGCTCACCCTGTACTTGCTGTTGTGTACACGATTGCCGCTACAGCGCTGTTTCTTCAGCATCCGTCCGACGTTCGTAGCCTTTGGAAAGGACTGCGGGTCTTGCCTGAGCCTTGCGGTCTACGTCACAAGGACGAGGAAGCGCTTCCAACACCGCACTGCATACACTGCGAGTTCCGGCGCATGGAAGAATTCATGACTACCGCAGATCGAGAGCTTGAAGAAGAAGTTGGTTCTCGGAAGTGATGTAACTAATCAGGTTTCCGGTGCTCATGTCGCAGATAAGGGGAGGTATGTTTGTGAGTGAGACCGCCGTGCAGATGGCGATGCGAGTGGATGAGGTTTGCTGATTCAAGCAGTTCGGTGTTTGCCAGTATTTCATCAGGGCTCGCGTCAGCCACAACTACACCGTGTTCGAGCACAATGGCGCGTCTGGAGATCTCTCCCAGTATCTCCAATTGATGCGTAGCGGTGATGATCGTCTTCTTCCCGTTGTTCCAGGATTCCATCAGGTCGATGACCTGGCTCTGGCTGCGTGGGTCAAGTGCCGCGGTGGGCTCGTCGAGCAGCAGCACATCGGGGTCGAGGACAATCACGGAAGCCAGCGCCACGCGCTTCTTCTCGCCACCGGAGAGCCGGTACGGCGCGCGATCCTTCAGGTGCTCCGCGCCAATCCACGCCAGAGTTGCATGTACCCGCTCCAGAATCTCTGCCCGTGGCCAGCCCAGTTGCAGCGGGCCAAAAGCGACTTCGTCAAACACCGTGGGATTGAAAAGCTGAATGTCGGGATTCTGAAACACCAGTCCCACGCGCCGCCGAAAACCGAGGGCGAAAGCATCGTCTTCCATCGCAGCTTCGGTCAGTGCCGTGCCTCGAAAACGCAATGTGCCTTTGCAGGCGAAGTAGAGCGCATCCATCAACCGCAGCAGAGTGCTCTTGCCGCTGCCGTTCGCTCCCAGCAGCGCAATGCATTCACCTGCGCGTACCCGCAGCGAGAGGCCCTGCAGGGCCGGGATGCGATCGTACTCGTAGCGCACGTTCTCAACCTCGAACTCCAGCACCTCGGATTTTCCTGCGTCGAATGAAAGACTTTCCGGCACTCCGTTCTCCCTCTCTTATCTTCCCGCCAGAACTGCGGCTGTAGCGGCTACGGCAAAGCCGGACATTGCCACATAGTCCCATCCACGCAACCGGAAGTCGTTCAGCAAATATACTTCTCCGCGAAAGCCCCGTGCCTGCATTGACAGAAAAACCTGGTTGCCAAGGTCCAATGTCTTGCTCAGCAGCACGCCACCGGTATTTACCATCAGGTGGCGATGTTCGTGCCCGTTCAATCGTCCTACCAAACGGCTCTGCCGGGATTCGAACATTGAGTTTGCAGTCTCCATCAGCAGCACCGCGTAGCGGTGCGTCATCGCCAGCAGCGCGATGATTTCTACCGGAACCATCAGCGTGCGCAGAGCCTTCAGCAGATGCATCCAGGGCGTAGTCAGCACCAGCAGCGTGCTTAAGGTTACAGCCGTTTCCACACGCGCAATCAACAGCACGGTGCTTCGCAATCCCTGTGACGTAAGCGTCAGCCCGCCGAACGGCAGCGAATACAAGACCTGCCCCGGAGTCAGAAACAGCGCGGGTGCCGCAATCATAAAAGTGAATGCAAAAACCACTACCCACACTCGCTTCGCCAGCGACCACAATGCAATGCGCGAAGCCAGAGCCAGCACAACTCCGAGGGCAAACAGCGCGGCCGTCACCGCGAGCTTTCGCGAGAGCGCCGCCGCAACCACCAGCGCCAGTAGTCCCACCAGTTTCACACGAGGGTCCAGCGATTGCAGCAGACCGCTCTCGTGAGCGGTAATTTCCGATACGAGCGTCCGCTCCAGTGCACTGGTAAATCCGCGGACTGTTTTGGCGAACACGTTCGTGCTCATTGCCGGCTCCGTTGGTTTGCATACTGCATTGCGCGTCGCAAAATCCACGTCACGGCCAGAATCATTCCCACGCCGAACATCGCTGAGAGCAGGTAGCCAAAGGCTGCGCTCTTCACAAAATGTGGAGCGTAATCGGGCAGTGGCGCAGTCCACAGGCTCGCCAACCGCGCCAGACCGGAGGGCGCAGCAACGGGAGGCGCAGACTGTCCGCTCGCCGCGGCAATCCTCGCTCGCGCTGCAGCATCGGAAAAATCCTGCGGAGCCCACTCGCCCCACGCCGTGCCGCCGGCCAGAATGCCCAGCGGAGTCAGCAGCAATACGACGCCCAGTGCTCCCCAAAGCCTGCGAGGCGTTGGCGAGGCCGCCTGCACCGGCATCGATGTAATTCCAACGAGTGCCGGTTCGTTGCTGCGCAAGAAGCTGAACAGCCCCGCGCTCATCACCGCCTCGGCTGCTCCGGCAATGGTCAGGTGTCCGGCCATCATAGCCGGGATGGCGATGCTCAACGGATACGGCGCATAGAGCGGTGCGCCCGTAACATCGCGAAACAGCATGGGCTGAACGCCAAACTCGATGGCCGCTAATAGAGCCGACAGGTTGACCGCGCCATAGCCTGCCAGAGCCGCAGCAACTATCCGGCGCCGGGAATCAGGCGCCGCCCCCAGGCTGACGAGTTGATAAATACCCCATGCCGCAAACGATCCGGCAATAGCCATATTGAAGCAATTTGCGCCCAGGGTCGTAATGCCGCCATCGCCAAAAAACAGTGCCTGAATGGCCAGAGCCAGCGAGATGGCCAGCATCGAAGCCCACGGCCCCAGCACGATTGCCGCAACAGCCACTCCAACTGCGTGACCAGTCGTCCCGCCAGGCAGCGGCAGGTTGAACATCATGATGACGAATGAGAACGCTGCAAACAGGGAAAGCAGAGGCAAAGTGCGTCCAAACAGTTTCCGGCGTGTGCGTCGCAGCGCCTGCCACCAGCAGGGGGCGCTCGCCGCATACATCACAGCGCAGCTTGAAGGGCTTAGATATCCATCGGGAATGTGCAAGCGGTGCAGCTCCTACCCTAGTTTACTGGATTGTGCAGATTTCGCCGCTTGCTGCTCCCTGCGTGCAAATTTACTTGTCTTAGCCTAAGCTGCGTTCGAATCTTCCGGGTCAGGAATGCTCGAGGGCGGATCGCTGGTCGGAAACGAATCGGCCAGCGTTTTGTCCAAGGCTTTTTCCCGGCGATCATGCTCTGCGCGCTTTTTTTCTTCTTCATTTAATGAACGCTCTTCCCGGTCGTGAGGCAAACCGGGGTGTTCACGAGCATCGCACTCTTCTTCTTCACGTGATCTCTCGTTCGTCATAACTCCTGTACCTGAATTCCATTGATTGTGTGAACTTCGGGCTTTCATGCCGTTGGATGCCTGTTATAGGGGCGCGAGCATTCGCTCGTCAGAACCGGGTGCCGGGTGCCCCATCTTCGCGTCATGCTTTTCGACGCTAAGGTGGGAAGCAATACCATTTCTCTCTGAGGGTGTTGCTCTTGTTCTTGAGTTCGTATTCGTTCGCGCTCCTTAGCTAGGTGCCTTAGGAACACTCGCCACCCGTGCCCGCCTCGTGTTAGCCTTCGGCCATCTTATTAGTTCACTGGACCTTATGACCCTGTCGTTTCTGGATTGGCTGGCAATCTTCGCGTACCTGGCAATCACCGTCCTGCTCGGTTTCTGGTTTCGCAAGCGTTCGGCGAAAAGCGTGGATGATTACTTTGTCTCCGGACGCAACGTGAATTGGTGGCTTGCCGGAACCTCGATGGTCGCAACCACGTTTGGTGCCGATACGCCGCTCGTCGTTACCGGTCTCGTTTACACGCAGGGAATCAGCGGAAACTGGCTTTGGTGGGGGTCTCTGCTCTCCGGCATGATGACCGTCTTCCTTTTCGCGCGTCTTTGGCGTCGCAGCGGATTGCTGACCGACGTGCAGTTTGCCGAGATCCGTTACAGCGGCAAGCCTGCGGCTTTCCTGCGCGGCTTCCGGGCCGTCTACCTCGGTCTGCTCATGAACTGTGTCATTCTCGGATGGGTCACCAAGGCCATGACCAGCATCGTTGCCACCACTCTTGGCGGAACCCCTCTGCTCCTCACCGTGGCAGGCTGGGTCGCCCCGCTCGGCGGCGTCTGGGCTGGTCCCGAGGGCGGTGCGCTCGCCATCTGTGTCCTTTTCCTCATCCCGTTCACGGGGTTGTATGTCTCCCTAGGCGGCCTTTGGGGTGTTCTCTGGACCGACCTCTTTCAGTTCGTCCTCAAGATGTCGATTGTCATTGCAATTGCGTTCTACGCGGTGCGCGCCGTGGGAGGCATCTCCGCCCTCATCTCGCGCCTTGCGGTTATGCAATCGCATGCGTCTGCAAATGGAAACCCGCTCGCGTTTTTCCCCAGCCTCTCCAGTGGTTTCACCACCGAAATGCTCTGGACCATCCCTGTGGCAACCTTTCTGGTCAATATAGGGCTTCAATGGTGGGCCTTCTGGTATCCCGGTGCGGAACCCGGAGGCGGAGGCTACATTGCCCAGCGCATCTTCAGCGCCCGCGACGAGCGTCAGGGCCTGCTAAGTGTTCTCTGGTTCAACGTGGCCCACTATGCCATCCGCCCCTGGCCGTGGATTATCACCGCGCTCTGTGTCGTAGTCCTTTACCCCGGCCTCGCGCATCCGGAAAGCGGCTACATGCTGGTGATGAACAATTACCTGCCCCACTCCATGCGGGGCCTCGCCATCGCCGGATTCCTTGCCGCCTTCATGTCCACCGTCGCTACCCAGCTAAACTGGGGAGCCTCCTACCTGGTCTCGGACTTCTACCGCCGCTTCCTGCACCGGCAGGCAAGCAACCGTCACTATGTCAGGATGTCGCGCCTTGCGACGGTCCTGCTGGTCATAGCATCGGCCTGGGTCTCAGTGAATCTTGATTCCATTGCCAGCGGATGGCAGGTTGTAATGGAAATTGGCGCCGGGACCGGAGCCGTCTACCTTCTGCGCTGGTATTGGTGGCGCATCAACGCCTGGTCGGAAATCTCGGCCATGGGCTGCTCTCTCGCCGTGACCGTGGCAATCAACGCACTGCATCCTTTTCACGGAAACTCGCCTGTGGTCTTTGCCAAAACCGCCATGACCACCACGGCCATCACCACTCTGGTCTGGCTGGCGGTAACCCTGCTGACTCCCGCCGAGCCGCGCGAAACCCTCGAAGCCTTCTACCGCCTGGTCCGCCCGGATGTGCGAGGCTGGAAACCCATTGCCGCCAAAATCGAAGGAGTAGCGCCCACCCGCGACCTCGGCACTAATCTGACCGCATGGATACTGGGCTGCGCCATGGTCTACCTCTGCCTTTTCGGCACCGGAAAGCTGCTTCTCCATCATCACGCACAGGGAATCGCTTTGCTCATGCTCTCTGCGCTATGCGGGATCGGGCTTTATCGCAACTTCGTTTCCAGCTTCAGCCGCGAGCCAGACACGACAACTACGCGGGAGCAAAGTGTTGCGGCCGTGGAGTGATCGAGTGCGAGCGCGACGAAAAAAGTAGAGCCTTTCGAGCGAAGCAGAGTGCTTTCGAATCCTCTGTAATGTGCGCGGAAGTCTTATGCCCCTGCCTTGCGTCTCGCCACCGCTGCATTTTCGCCTTCCGGCTCGAACAGCGCCCGATTTCTAGGATCCGCTGCCATGCTTCGGCAAACATTCATGAACGCCGCGCCTGCATGCGAAAGTGTTGCCCCCTTGCGTGTCACCAATCGCAGCGTACGCTCCAGTCTCAGTTCGTTCACGGTGATGGCGACCAGTTCGCCGCGTTGCAGTTCGCCTTCAACGCTCATTCGAGGCACCAGGGCCACGCCATTTCCCATGCGCACAAAATCCTTAATGCTCGAAAGAGTTGGCAACTCCACATCCATATGCAAAGTGGTCCGAGTCCTCTTAAACGCGTCGATCACCTTGTTGCGCAGTGGCGAAGTCACGTTATGAGCCACAAACGACTCCGCGCCCAGATCGTGAATGCTCACCTTCTCCACCGAGGCCAGCGAGTGCCCCGGATACACCACAAACACCAGTTCGTCGCGATAAATGGTTGTTGTACTTAACTGTTCGTCTTCCGGCTTGAACGACAGCACGCCGAACTCGACCTGATGTGTCAGTACCTGCCTCGCTATATCTCCCGCAAGCGCCCGCTGTACCTGAATTTTGATCGAGGGGTGCAACCGATGGTAAACGTGCAGAACCGGGAGCAGACACAGCGAGGTGAACTCGTTGGCTGCCACCGTCAGCTTGCCTTCATGCAGACTGCGCAACTCCGAGATCGCGTCGCGCGCGCGCTCACGCAGATTCAGCAACTCTTCGGCGTATTGCAGCAACACCGCTCCCGCCGCTGTCAGCGTTCCATCGCGGGACGAGCGCTCGAACACTTTTTCGCCCAGCGTGTCCTCAAGTTTGCCTATCGTCTGGCTCACTGCCGATTGAGTGCGGTGCAACCGCAGAGCCGCTCGCGAAAAACTGCGCTCCTGCGCTACGGCAACAAAAGCCTCAAGCTGATACAGGTCCATAAATTAACCTTTCGGGACCAAGGGGTAAGTGGAGCTCGGTTGATTATATTGACTTATGCAGTTGATGATAGAAGTAGTTTATCTAATACTAAATATCTAAAAACTGATTTACGCGAGAGTCATGCTTCGCACGCCGGAAAGACTGGTTCCGAATTGAACGTAGCTGGCTATGAACGGGATAAAGCGGCAGTGGCGATTGCGGGATGGCCGCTGTAGCTCATAGGTTTTGGTTTGCGTTTTGAGCAGTGGTTCGGCTTACGGGTTTCGGTTTAGCGAGTTCCTGAATCGGGCTGCGCAAGGTGAGCAGGATTTTTCGGCATGGCGTTGCTCTTCGTTGACAAGTTCCCGTTCAATCCGCTAGAGTCTCTCACAGAGTTTATGCGCACCGTTCGATTTACTTTCGGATTCTTTGCTTACCGTGGCTACTATACATCGCGGCTGAGCGGGATCGTGTGCGCTTCTGATTTACAACTCTAGACTTTGCACACAGTTTCTTCTCAGGCCGCGATCGAGGATCGCGGCCTTTGTGTTTTTGCACGATTTTCAAACCAAAGGAGAACAACATCATGACCGAAGCTCTTAAACAACGACGCACCGAAATCGACGAACTCAATCTCGAACTCCTCCAGCTCATCAACCGGCGAGCCCAAGTTGTTGCCGATATTGCCCGCCTTAAGCGCGAGAGCAAACTGCCTGTTTCCGACGAAGCCCGGGAAGCGGCCATCTTCAACACCCTGCTCAATGAGAATTCCGGTCCCCTCAATGCTGCCAGCATCAAACGTATTTTCGGCTCTATCATTGCCGAAAGCCGCCGTCTTCAGTACCGTCTCGGAGTCGAGTCGACGTGCACAAAATAGGTCAGAACAATCGCGTTGCTTTCCAGGGCGAGCCCGGAGCGTTCAGCCAGTCTGCTGCACGTAAACTGCTCGGAGCCGACATTCGCACCATTGCTTGCCCCACTTTCGAGTCTCTTTTCGACTCGATTGGCGAAGGCCGCGCTGACCTCATTCTTGCGCCCCTTGAGAATACGCTCGCCGGCCCCGTACTGCGCTGCTATGACCTGCTCTACCAGAGCTCTCTCCGCATGATTGGCGAGGTCAGCCTGCGCATAAGCCACTGCGTCATTGGATGTCCCGGCTCAAAGCTTCAGGATGTTCGCCGGATTCAGTCGCATCCCGTGGCGTTGGCCCAGTGCGAGCGTTTCTTCATGGCGCACCCCGGCATTGCCAGGGCTGTTGCCGAGGACACCGCAGGCAGCGTGCGGCAGATCATGGCTTTGCGGGACCCAACCGTTGCCGCCATTGCCAGCGAATTTGCCGCGGGCGAGTACGGTGCGCAGGTCCTCGCCCATGAGGTGGAAGACGATCCTAAGAACTTCACGCGTTTTGCCCTGCTCGCGTCCGAATCCGCTGCGATCGAACCTGACCCGGACGCCGACGCCAGCACCGTCGTCATCACGATTGCGAATACGCCCGGCTCTCTCTTCCGTTCGCTGGAGGCTTTCGCCAGCAACTCTGTGGACCTTATGAGTCTGGTAAGCCGTCCGTTGGTGGGGACGCCGTGGCAGTATCGCTTTTTCCTGGAGGTTGCTGCCGCCGCATGGCAGCCGGAAATGGCCAAAGCTTTGGCCGAACTTGAGCCCCGCACCATTGAAATGCGCGTATTCGGCTCCTATCACTCGGCAAAGACCTAAAGATCAGGTATTTTCGGCTCTGCGCCGCGACTTCCAGCGGCAGGGGGCAGCTTTCGTATCGGGCTTATTTTGCCCGATATAATCACGGCTAATGAGCGCATCTCCTCCAATTTTCCGCGGCGTTGAATCAAAGCGTTTGATGTCCCTCGACGTATTCCGCGGCCTGACGATCTTCCTGATGATTGTCGTCAACAGCTCAGGCCCTGAGTCCTTTGCGCAGTTGCAGCACTCGGCGTGGAACGGTTGGACTTTCACCGACTTAATCTTCCCGTTCTTCCTTTTCATTACTGGGATCTCACTGACCTTCTCCTTCGCCTCGCGTCTGGAGCGTGCTGAATCCCGCGCGCATCTGCTGCTGCATATCCTGCGCCGCTCCGCCATCATCTTTGCGATTGGCCTTCTCATCAACGGCTTTCCTTACTACGACCTCTCCACATGGCGCGTCGCCGGAATCCTGCAGCGCATCGCGCTCTGTTACTTAGCGGCTTCCTTGCTCTATCTGTGGGCTGGCGTGCGCACGCGCTGGGCTGTGATTGCCATGCTTCTCGCTGGTTACTGGTTTCTGCTGCGCTTTGTCCCCGTTCCCGGCTTCGGAGTTCCCAATGTAGATATCCCCCTGCTCGATCCCGACCGTAACATGGTCGCGTGGCTTGACCGCAAGCTCATGTGGGGACGCCTCTACGAAACTGTGCGTGATCCGGAAGGCATTCTTAGTACTTTTCCTGCCATAGCAAATACCCTGTTCGGAGTTGCCGTTGGCGAGTGGATTCGATCTCTTCGCGGAGACGCTGGCAGACTGCTTCGCCGTCTTGTCGTTGTCGGCCTTGCCTGCTTCCTTGCCGGAGAACTCTGGGGACTCGTCTTTCCCATCAACAAGAAACTCTGGACCAGCTCTTACGTTCTTATTACTGCGGGGCTGGCAATGTTTGCTTTTGCCGCCTGTTACTGGCTCCTGGACGTTAAGAAGCTGCGGGGACGATGGCCCATCATTCCAATTGTCTTCGGAACCAACTGCATCTTTGCTTACGCTCTCTCGGAGTTTGCCGCTATCTCTGCTGCCGTCTTCAAGTTCACTTACGATGGCAAATTGGTCAGCTCCGAGGAGGTGCTCAGCTCAGTTATTTTCGATTACATTTCGCCGCCGCAATTGTCTTCGCTTGCCTGTGCGCTGTTCTATGCAGCCGTCTGCTGGTTCGTGACCTGGGTGCTTTACCGCCGCAAAATCTTCCTGAAGATATAGCCCGTACGGTAACTGTTCTCATGAACAACAAGGAACTACGTGCTATCCCTGAGCCTGCTCCGTTCCGCTCAGCCTGCTGTTGCACAGAAAGATACTTTCTATCGCATCCCGGGATTAATCCAGCTATCCTGTAAGCTGTGGCAGTTTCCATTACAGTTCTGGCATCGGGCAGCAGAGGGAACAGCACGGTCATAGCAACGGCCCGCACGCGCGTCCTCGTCGACTGCGGCCTGTCGTGCCGTGAAACCTGCCGGCGCCTCGCGGCTCAGGGCATTGCGCCCGAATCTCTTTCCGCCGTACTCATTACCCACGAGCACTCCGACCACGTCAATGGCCTGCATGTGATGGCCAAAAAGTTTAATCTGCCTGTCTTCATGACGGAGGCCACTCATGGCGCGTGGCAGCGTCAGCACAAGGATTCAGCTGGCAACCGCGTCCGGGCGGAGCGCCTTGAACTATTCTCCTCCGGCAAGGTTTTCAGCGTTGGAGACCTTGAAGTGCTGCCGTTTACCATTCCGCACGATGCCGCCGACCCGGTCGGATTTCGTTTCACAGGCGAAGGCGTGCGCGTGGCTCTCGCTACCGATCTTGGCTATATGCCGCAGAACGTCAAGGATCAGCTTCGTGGCTGCGACGGCCTGATTCTTGAGTCCAACCACGATCTTGAAATGCTCCGCGTCGGTCCGTACCCCTGGGCAGTAAAACAGCGTGTCATGTCCCGGGTCGGGCACCTCTCCAACGAATCTCTCGCAGAATTCCTGACAACGGACTATGATGGAGGGGCAACGTTCATAATTTTGGCTCACTTATCTGAGCAAAATAATCTTCCCGACTTGGCCCGCGTTGCGGCCGAGCGGGCTTTGGGGGTGCGCCAGGGTCTGTGGGGCAACCGCCTGGTATTAACTTCACAGGACGAGCCTCTCGCAACCCTTACGCTATAGATTCATATGAGTCAATGCATTGATCCGTTCGTTGGTAATATTCTTGCAGAATGGCGCTATGACATCACCGGTCTCGCTCCCGAGATGAGTTGCGATTATGAAGCGCATCTCGCCCAGTGTGCCCACTGCCACTCCCGGCAGAAGCTTCATCGTACGATCGACCTCACTCTGATCGCAGTGGCCACGGTCTCCGTAGTGGTTTTTGTCTTTGCCTTTGCGGCCATTCATCATTTCAGTCCGCCCCACGCTTTACTGTTTGAGAAGCGTGCGGCAGTCGGCTTTGCTTTTTCTGTTGTGATTTGGCTGCTTGTCGCGGTCGCCACTCCTGCTCCGGTCACGGTCAAGGACGCGGCTGTGTCCGGAGCCCGCACTTTACGTGACCGCATTCCGAATGAACTGCGAGTGAAGCTCTCCGGTCACTAAAGGCAGCGATTGCCAGACTACAACCGATCATTGCTGAGGGTTGTCGGTTGGAGAGTCGGTCAAGTTTGCTATCGCCTGTGACTGGCTGTCGAGTCAATCACAGGCCGTGCTCAGCCGATAATTACCCCACCTCGTAGTCCTGCCACGCTTTCGATGTGTTGCTCCAGACACCAGCATTCAAACTGGTTGACCAGCCGTTCGCAAGCCCTGGGATCCCAGAAGTTTGCCGTGCCGACTTCGACCGCGGTTGCTCCCGCAAGCAGGAATTCCACCACATCTTCCGGTGTGCTGATGCCGCCGATTCCGATGACCGGAATTTGCACCGCTCGCGCCACTTCATAAACCATGCGTACCGCGATCGGCTTGATTGCCGGACCGCTCAGTCCGGCTGTCACATTTGAGATGCGTGGCCGCCGCGTTACCGGATCGATGGCCATGGCGAGAAACGTGTTTACCAGTGAGACCGCGTCCGCCCCCGCGTCTTCAGCGGCCCGCGCCATCTGCGCAATATCGGTCACGTTGGGCGAGAGCTTCACAATCAACGGGCGCGTCGAGGCCGCGCGAGCCCCGGCCACCACCTCCGCGAGCAGCGCCGGATCCTGCCCAAAGGTCATTCCGCCATGCTTAACATTGGGGCAGGAGACATTAATCTCGTAAGCCGCGATGCCATCGCCTTCGTTCAGAATGCGGATCGTCTGCTCATAATCTTCCGTGCAGTAGCCATAGACATTGGCGATCACCACGATGTCTTTGATCTTCCGCAGCGCGGGCAGCTTTTCTTCTATGAAAGCTCGCGCGCCAATGTTCTGCAGGCCGATTGCGTTCAGCATTCCCGCTGCGGTTTCAAACAGCCGGGGCGGGGGATTGCCTGCCATTGGCTCGCGCGACAGCCCCTTCACCACGAAGCCGCCCAGCTTATCGAGCGAGACGATGTCTTCGAACTCGATTCCGTAACCAAACGTGCCGGAGGCCGCAAGAATCGGGTTCTTCAGATGAATACCGGCGACATTGACGCTCATGTCGAGCGTGAGCGAAGCGCGCCGTTTGCCTTCACGTGCGGAAGCGCTCATGGACTTAAGGGTAGAAGTCTTGGTCGTTTCTTCCATCCCCTGGAGCGGGTTTTTCTGGCTCATTCTTTCATTCTACTTCGAGGCTGATGAGGCGGCGATTCCAACGCCGGGGTTGTCGGCAAACGCTTCGCTCAGAACGCGTCCCACGGCGCTGGCTGGCTTATTCGTACGCAGCAGCGAACTCAGGGTCACGGCCAGATCGACCGGCTCCACGCTCTCGCGATAGATGCCCGGGCGGAAGGCTGTTCCGTAAAAGGCCAGCGGCACGTGCGCGTCATAGCTGTAGGGCACTGCATGAGTAGTCCAGCCGGAGCCGGGAAGTTCAAAGGGACCCATCAAACCGAAGACGTACCATCCGGCGAGCGGCGAGTACGAGTTCAAAACCTGCTGACGGAAAACACTGTTTTTAATGTTTCCTGCGGCCATCTGTGTTTTGGTCGCGGAGTAGCGGAAGCCGAGCTGCAACAGAAGGTCGGCAACGGTCTTTTCCGCGTCGGCCTCCGTTTCGTTCACCGCCTCGAAGGCCTCTGAGTCCAGGTGTACGGTCGGGTAGTCGATGTATGTCACATACTTGCTGTCTCTTGCGTGTTTTTGCTTCAAGCTTTGGTTGAGCTGTGCTCGCAGATCATCGGTGTTGAAGCGGGGCGCCGGGATGCGCATTCTGCTCGCGTAGTCCGTCATGGGCGCAATGCCATGATCGGCGCTGAGCGCAACGGCCCAGTTTCCCTTGCCCACCCTGGCATCGAGATACTGAAAGAATCCAGCCAGTGAGCGGTCCAGCGCCAGCAGCATCAACTTGTCTTCCGGCGAATCCGGGCCGACCCTGTGCCCGAGGATATCCGGCGAAGAGAAGCTGATCGAAATCAGGTCAGTGACCGGCCCGGTGCCAAGCTTCTCGTTGTCGATAATTTGTCTCGCGAGGTCGATTGTGTAATCACTGCCCCAAGGGGTGGAGCCGACGAGTTCATAGAATGAAACGTCCTTGCCCCTGCTGTTTTTGGCCGGAGCGGTCGAGCGCAACACTTTTCCGGTGGCGTCCTTCACCTCGCGGTTCAGGTAGCTTTCGCGCGTCTTGCCCGCGTTGAACCGCACCAGCCATGCTGGAGCCTGCGGCATGTAATAGGTCGAGGTGATGAACACGCCGGATTTCGGATCGATAAAGAACGCTCCGTTGGCAGAGAACCCGACAGGAAGTATTGCCGCCCGGTCCTTTAGAGCAACGCCGAAGACCTTGGCCTGGCCGTTGGTGGCGAGCTTCAGCTCGTCGCCTATCGTATCGGTCTGCAGGTTGTGCGGAGACGCGCTCGACCTCTCACCCTCAACACCCGCAGGCAGTCCGAGCGGCCGGGTGTTCACGTCTTCGACGCTGGAGACGATCCGCCGCAGTTTCGGGTCCCACCACTCGTTGGCCAGAATGCCGTGACCGAGCGCGTAGGTTCCGGTGCCAATCGTTGCGTGGCCGGGCGCGGTTTTGGTGGTCGAGTAGTTGTAGTAGGAGGAAGTAAACCACGCGCCATGATCCATCAGCAGGCGGAAGCCGCCTTCGCCGAAGTCGTCATGGTAGCGCTCCAGCAGATCGCCGCGAAGCTGATCCACAACCACAATAACCACAAGCTTTGGCTGCGCGTTATAAGCGCTGGCAAAAGAGGCGACGGCCCACAGGCCGAGTACGAGGAGAGCAATGGCTTTGCGAACGTGGCTGCGCATAACGCAGATTAGTTTAGTCCAGAGTGGGTGAATGTGTGTGAAAGTGCAAGGTACAAAAGTTCTTGGGAGAGAGACTGCGAATTGACGGAGCGTTCGTTCAGGAGTGCGTCATTTTTCGGATTGTCTTCGAACCGCCAGTAACGACGGTTCGAAGACCCTCAGGCGTTTCTCGGGGATTCGGTCCTGCGCGCCGAATCGCATCGATCAGTTAGAGACCTTCTCAGTCAGGCATAGATCCGATTGCGGCTATCGCAGCTCGGAACGCGTTCTGAATGATTTGAGTTGAGCGGTCAAGATCTTCGTTGATCTGAGCACGTGTGACGACCTGTCCATTGCTATCAAGCACCTGCTCACTGTTAATGAAGTTGCTGGCTGATGCGTGGATGTTTCCGGCCACCCACATGGCGTTTCCGATTTCTTTGATTAATTGCTGTTTTGATTTGGTAGTTTCCACGTTGTCTCTCCGTTCTAGATGAATATCCATTCCGTACCAATTGCATGGAGCTCTGAACCTAGGTCAATGAAAAGCCAACTTGGGATCAGTAACAACAAGTCGGCCGGTGTTCAACGTTTCTGCCGGGGACCAATCACTCGCGACAGGCTTTATTTGTTACTGGATGGAGACCAGCTCGGCGAGCTTGGCCGCGATGTCTGCCATCGTATTCCCTGCCGTACTCAGGTCGCTTCGCGAGCCGAGCAGAGGGCTGACTTCACGGAGGGCTTCATACGTCGCATTGTGCACAATCGGAACAAGCTGGTCTCGCGCGAGCTGTGCATCTATCCATGCGAATAATGATACCGGTTACGATTGCTTCTCTCAATCGGAAGCACAAATTGGGAATTGGCGTGGCGCAACATTTTCCGTTCGATTGCTGTCCTCCGGACGGGTGACGGGCAATCCGGAGACGAAGCGGTTGTTTGCTTCTCCTCGCCCGCAAGCTTTGTTCTGGTATTCTTAGCTCTTATGCTTGATCTTGCGTTTGTACGTGAAAACCTGGCCGAAGTGGAAGAGAAGCTGCGCAGCCGTGGCGCGAACCCTGAACAGTTGCTTGGTGGTTTCCGCGAGATTGATACGCGGCGGCGTGCGCTGACGCACGAGCTGGAGCTTGCACTGGCTCGCCGCAACGAACTCAGCAAGAAGATTGGCCCGTTGATGGGCGCTGAGAAGAAGGGCGCGATTACGCCGGAGCAAAAATCGGAGCTGGAGGCAATGAGCGCCGAGGTGCTTGGGCTGAAGGAAAAGATTCCGGCGATGGAAGAGCAGGCCAGGGCCGCCGATAGAGAGCTGTACGGCATTCTGGCGACGATTCCGAACCTGCCGCACGAAACCGTTCCGCTGGGTCGCGACGAGACGGCCAACGTCGAAGTGAAGCGCTGGGGCGTGCCTCCGGTGATGGATTTTACTCCGAAGCCGCACTGGGAACTGGGCGAGCAGTTGGGGATTCTCGACCTGGAGCGGGCCACCAAGCTGAGCGGCGCGCGCTTTGCCCTTTACTGGGCTCTGGGGGCAAAGCTGGAGCGCGCGCTGATGAACTTCATGCTCGACCTGCACACGAACGAGCACGGCTACACGGAAGTTCTGCCGCCCTATCTGGTGAACTCGGAATCTCTCTATGGCACCGGGCAGTTGCCCAAGTTTGAGCAGGATCTGTTCAAGGTTCCGCATGGCGAACGCGATCTGTGGCTGATTCCCACGGCAGAGGTTCCGGTGACGAACATCTTCCGCGACGAAACGCTGGAGGCATCGCGCCTGCCAATTTCGCTGACGGCGTTTACACCCTGCTGGCGCAGCGAGGCGGGGTCGTATGGCAAGGACGTGCGCGGCATCATTCGGCAGCACCAGTTTCAAAAGGTGGAGCTAGTCAAGTTTTCCAAGCCGGAAGACAGCTACGACGAACACGAGAAGCTGACGCGGGCGGCGGAAACCGTACTGGAACGGCTCGGGCTGCATTATCGGCGGATGCTTCTTTGCAGCGGCGACATGGGCTTCAGTGCTGCAAAGACCTATGACCTGGAAGTTTGGCTGCCGGGACAGGGTTTGTTCCGCGAAATTTCCTCCTGCTCTAATTTCGAGAGCTTCCAGGCACGGCGCGCCAATATTCGCTATAAGTCGGAAGGCAGGAAGGGAACCGAACTGGTGCATACGCTGAACGGCTCCGGGCTTGCGATAGGCCGGACCTGGGTCGCCATCGTCGAGAATTATCAGCAAAAAGATGGCAGCGTGGTGATACCGGAAGCGCTCCGTCCTTATGTCGGCGAGGATAAGATCGAACCGCGAAAAATGTAGAGCTACCGTGATTTGCGGATTACCTGAGCAGCGAATCCCAGGTAATCCGGTATCCGACAATTGAAGTAAACTGGAAGTGCAATGAAAAAGGTGTGGAACACAATTAGAAGTTACATCTGGTGGACTCATTCGCGGGGATCATTCCATTACGATGTGATGGTCACGCTGATTCTGGTCTTTATTTTTGTCACCCCGCACTTTATTAACTACAAGGACAAGCCAGCGGAGCGCCAGCCACGTCCGAAGAGCGCGCTGGTCCTGCCGGACGGCAGCAACGATCTCATCTTCCGGGTGGATGCGCGCGACGTGACGGGAACAACACCGCAAGAGGTTCAGGCCAGCCTGCAGAGCATCATTGAGCCCATCAGCGGCTACGTTAAAATCAAGCGCTGGGCTCCGGAGCAGGACGCCAAGGGTAAACTTGTGGGATATCATGTCTGGGTTCGGCGGTGAGAGCCGGTCTTTTCGGCCGCAATCGAAAGAGATTCCGATGAAAAAGTGTTTTCTGGTGGTTCTAATGGCGGCTGTGATGGCCGCCTCGGCATTTGGGCAGAGCAAACAGGGCAATCTGGAAGAAGTGTTGAACTTGCTGGACAGGGTCAGTTTGGGTTTCAGAACCGTCCAGACGAATTTTGTGTGGGATCAGTACCAGAAAGTCGTGAACGAGCATGACGTTCAGACGGGCGTTATGTATTTTCGCCGCGCCGGAACCAGCGTGGAGATGGCCGCCCACATTCAACACCCAGATTTGAAATATGTACTGTTCAGTGGCAGCCAGTTGCAGGTGTATCTGCCCCGGATCGACCAGGTTACGCAATATGCGGCGGGTAAGAACCGTCAGGATTTTCAGGCATACTTGGTGCTTGGTTTCGGCGGTCGCGGTCATGACCTGCTGAAGAGTTTTGACGTGCGCTACGCTGGCCTTGAGAACATAGACGGTGTGGCGACATACAAGCTCGAGTTGGTCCCGAAATCGCCAAGAGTAAAAGGAATGTTCCGCCTCATTACGCTTTGGATCGATCGTCAGACGGGAATGAGCGTGCAGCAGCTTTTCCAAGAGAGCGGCGACGATTATCGGCTTGCAAAGTATTCAAAAATCAGGATCAACCAGAAACTGCCGGATGACGCTTTCAAGCTGAAAACGACAGGGAAGACGAAGTACGTCCGCCCGAACAGCTAATCAGGGCAAAATTCGCGAGTTTTGCTGTAGATATCACCTTAGTGCTGCAACCTATTTGGAGCAGAGCCGCGTCTGAACTAAAGAGGGGGGTGCATGCCCAAGTCAAAGGTAGTCGTAATTCCGGCGCGGCCGGATCCGAGCGGGCGAGAGCGGGCACGTACTGACGATCCAAGATACATGGATGGGCAGCGCGTGCTGGTCAACGCGATGAGATACCTTTTGCAGAGTGACCGCGAAGCGAACCGAGAAGCCGCCGAGCTGCTGAGCGAGCACGTGCGTACCAAGTTTCGCATGAGCGACTCGCCTTTGCGCGAGGGGGAACTCCGTTAAACACGCAGTTCTGGGAGTTTAAACGGCCGGGGCTCAGGCTCCGGCGTTGTTGTGTTCAGGAATGCTCACGGCGGTGTGTTTTTGGGTGCGTGTCTGGTACCAAAAGATGAATCCAGCGGTAAGCACCAGAACGAAGGGAAAACACTCGATGGTGTAGCGGTCTTCCGAAGCGCCGGTCGTGGCCAGAAAGATCGAACGCACGATGGGGTAGGTGAGCAGCAGCGAAAGGTATCTAATGCGATTGCGCAAAACCCATGCCGCTGCCACGGCTGCGGTTACATAGCCCAAATTGAGCAAAGCCAGCGCAATGGCGCACAAAGAATCGTGCGGGTCACGAACGATTTCCCAGAAGTGAACATTTATCGGCAGCATTTCGGTGCGTGGCCGGAACCACATGTCGAGCGTGCGGGCAACCGGCAGCAAAAGATAGTGCCGGATGGGATGGATGCGGATGTTTTCGTCTGCCAGTGCACCGAACTGGCGATCGAGTTCGGGAGTCATTTCGTATTTCGCATTGTATTGATCGAACAGCGAATGGACGAGCGCACGCTGCTCCTGAGAGGTGTAGGCGCGGTCAGGAACGTCACCCACGTCAATGCGTTCGCCGGGTACGGGAAATCCGATGTCCTCGACGCCGGCATAGTCGATCAGCCAAGTTTTAATCCAACGCGACCACCCCAAGGGCACGTATTCGCCAGGATCGGCGGCGTGTACGTTGACCAGGGGCTGAAACTTGTGGAAGACGCGCCAGTTGCGAATCGCCCAGGGCACCAGGGGAGACAGCGATATGGCACTGAGCAGGACGACTGCGGTCAGCAGTTCGCGTCGTCGCGCAGGCTCCCGCAGGTAGAGCAGGGCCAGCGGCAGGCCGATGCACCCCAGGATCAGTCCACCGTCTGGGCGAAGCAGAATGGCTCCGGCCGAGGCTGCGCCGCAGAGTGCCCACCAGCGCATAAGGCGCGTGTCCAGGGCTATGACGGCGCAGTCGATGGCCGCGGTAATGAAGAAGATTTCGAGGCACTCGGTGAGAGGCGTGGAGACGTAACTTATAAGGAATGGACAGAATGCGGCCAAGATAAATGCAGAGCGAGCGGCGCGTTCAGAAAAGACCCGGCGTGCAATGTCGGCAATCAGGAAACAGGTCAGCACGTCAAAAACGAGCTGAAACAGCATGGCGCCGAAATAGTGGTCCTGGCCAAAAATCAAGAAGGTAAAGGCGAGAAAAAACGGGTATGCGGGCAGCCGTACCATCGTCGGCTGCCATCCGGAAGACCTCTCCAGGCCGAAGATGTGGTGGTTGAGAATGCTCTTGGCGATCTCACCATAGACGAGCGAATCGCCGGCGATGACGGACAGCTTCAGGACGAAGTACAGACGCAGCAACACCGCCGCGATGGTGGTGCCCAAAAACCACCACCGATGCCTTTTGATTAGGGAAAGCACGTCTCAATTTAGCAGAACCAGGCCCGTGCAGGGGAGTGTCTGATGCTTTCCGGCAGCGTTGGCTTCCGAACTTGCATTGACGGAGCGTGATGCGGACCATACGATAGGAGTCAGCGGCCTTTAAAGTAATGTCTAAACCAATCTTTTTTGATCCCGACCGGCGGCGCTGGAAACGTATCCGCAGAACAATCGACTTCACGGTAGTGGCACTAAGCCTCCTGATCATCTTTTTTTCTGTCACCGTCGTGCACAAGACAAACATTCCAACGGTGTTATTGGCCGATCAGAAGAAGAATTATCGCGCCCTTAAACTGGATGAACCGAAGAAACCACAGAAGAGAGGCACGCACCGCAAGACGCTGATCCCGGCGTCGCAGGTCGTGTTGAACTCCGGTGAAGGTATTCGCGGCGCATTTTACGTCACCTGGGACGCGGCCAGTTACAGCTCGCTGCGCGAGTATATTCACCAGATCGATCTGGTGTTCCCAGAATGGCTGCATACGCTGGATGCGGACGGGCATCTTCAGGCCGTTAGAGAAAACAACACGCTTTTTGACGTGATTACCAACGGCCATGTGGCGCAGGTTGATTCAAAGCTGATGCCGTTCATCAAGAGCGCGAACGCACAGGTGGAAGTGCTGCCGCTGGTAAATAACTTTGACCCGGTCCAGAACGAATGGCGAACCGATGTCGCGAAGATGCTGGAGTCGCAGGAAGCGCGCGAACGGTTCCGCCACGAAGTCAACGTCTTCCTTGCGAGCGACAATTACAAAGGTTTGACGCTTGATATCGAGGCCTTTGGCGAACAAGCCCAGCCCGGGTACCGTGCGCTGATTGCCGAGCTCGCCTCGGACTTACATAAGCGCAACCAGAAGCTCTATTTAAGCGTGCCCGCAGCCAATCCAGACTTTGACTATACCTTCCTGTCACAGCAGGCCGATGGGCTGATTCTGATGAACTACGATCAGCATTATCCCGGGGGAGCGCCCGGCGCAATCGCTGCACAGGACTGGTTCACACAGAATCTGAGCAAGGCGCTGAAGGTGATCCCGCGTGAAAAAATCATCTGCGCAATTGGTAACTACGGCTACGACTGGACTACGAGCAAGAATGGAAAGCCGGGAATGGCTGGTGTTCACAATGTAAGCGTGCAGGAAGCCTGGCTGGAGGCGCGCGATTCAGAGTCGGATATCGACTTCGACTCGGACTTGTTGAACCCGCACTTTACTTATCTCGATGGCGACAACAACCGTCATGACGTCTGGTATTTGGACGCTGTCAGCGCGTTGAACCAGATGCGTGCGGCGCGCGAGTTGGGCATCTCGACCTTTGCATTGTGGAGGTTGGGATCGGAAGACCGCGCGTTGTGGAAGGTGTGGGACTCGCCCTGGGAGGCGGACGCGCCCCAAAAGCTGAAAATGGTGGATCCTGGGCAGGACGTGGATATCGAAGGTCAGGGCGATATTCTGCGTATCGCGAGCGGACCTTCCCAAGGTGAGCGCGACATTACAGTCGACGCCAATGGCCTGATCACGGATGAGGTGTTCCGGTCGCTGCCTAGCCCTTACCGGATCGACGCATACGGCGCGCCGGGCAAGCGGGTTGCGCTCACATTCGATGATGGCCCGGACCCGGAATGGACGCCGAAGATTCTCGATGTCCTCAAGAAATACAACGTGAAAGCAACATTCTTCACAATTGGTCTGGAGGCGGAAAAATTTCCTGGCGTGCTCAAACGCGTTTACCGCGAAGGCCATGAGATTGGGAATCACACTTTCACGCATCCCGACATCAGCAACATCCACGCGCGGTACGCAAAAATTGAGCTGAACCTGACCGAGCGCTTGCTGGCAGCAAAGCTTGGCATCAAGCCGGTGCTCTTCCGTCCTCCGTATTCGATTGATCAGGAGCCGGATACCGCCGATGAAGTTCGCCCGCTCGAATTGACGCAGAGCATGGGCTATATCACTGTTGGAGACAAGATCGATCCTGATGATTGGCACGACGATCCGCGTCCGACACCTGAGCAGCTCACACAGTCCGTTGTAGACCAGCTTGGGCGTGGCTCGATCATTCTGCTGCATGATGGTGGCGGCAACCGTTCTGCAACCGTCAAGGCGCTGCCGATGATTATTGAAGCGCTGCAGGCGCGCGGTTACCAGATTGTCCCCGTGCACGAACTGCTTGGTAAGAGTTATGCCGATGTGATGCCGCCAATCTCCAGGAACGAACATTTCTGGGCGATGGTGGACTCCGCTGGATTCCTGATTTTCGGAGCGGTGAACACCTTTATTGTTTTTGTTTTCTTCGTCGGAGACGTTCTGATGAGCGGACGGCTTGTGACCGTGGGAGCCTCGGCAATTTTTGATCGCCTGCGACGCCATCGAACCGAGGCTGCCACCGGCGAATCCGCGTACTGTCCGGCAGTTGCAGTGCTGATTCCGGCCTACAACGAGGAGAAGGTTATAGCCCGTACGGTGAGCAGCGTGCTTGATTCAATTTACCCGAATCTTCATGTTGTCGTGATCGATGACGGATCGAAAGACCGTACATACGAGGTTGTCTGCGAGCAGTTCGCCGATGCTATCACGCGCGGCCGCGTGACCGTGTTGCGGCAGGAGAACGGAGGCAAGGCCAAGGCGCTGAACTATGGATTGCAGTTCGTAACCGAGGAAATCTTCGTCGGAATTGACGCCGACACACTGATTGCGAACGATGCAATTGCTTACCTTGTACCTCACTTCCAGGATGCGCAGTTAGGCGCGATAGCGGGAAATGCCAAGGTCGGAAATCGTGTCAATCTGTGGACGCGCTGGCAGGCGCTGGAATACATCACCAGCCAGAACTTTGAGCGCCGCGCCCTGAATACATTCAGCGCTGTAAGCGTTGTGCCGGGTGCAATCGGCGCATGGCGCACCGAGGCAGTCCGTGCCGTCGGCGGATACAAAACCGACACCGTCGCCGAAGATGCTGACCTGACGATGGCTTTGCTGCAAGACGGCTACAAGGTTGAGTACGAGGACCGTGCTCTGGCTTACACAGAGGCTCCGACAACCGCGAATGGCTTAATGCGGCAACGCTTCCGTTGGTCGTTTGGGATTCTGCAGGCAGTATGGAAGCATCGCTCCGCGTTTGCTCGCAAAGGCGCGCTGGGATTTCTGGCACTGCCGAATATCGTGATCTTCCAGATTATGCTTCCATTGGTGTCGCCGTTCATAGACGTCATGTTTGTGGTGGGGGCGCTAAAGTATCTGGTCTGGGACAAGCACTTCCATCCCGAGACGGCGGACCCGGCGAGCTTCCAGCAGTTGTTGCTGTTCTTCTTGATGTTCCTTGTCATTGACTTCATCGCCTCGGTGATTGCGTTTTCACTGGAGCGGAGGCATGGGCGCAACCGCCGCGACTGGTGGCTGCTTGGCCATGTCTGGCTGCAACGTTTCGCCTATCGCCAGGTGTTCTCCCTCGTGCTGATTAAGACGCTGGTGCGAGCAGTCGAAGGCGGTCATTTCTCCTGGGACAAACTGGAGAGAACAGCCACGGTAACCAAGCCTGAACGGCGGCGGGCGCTGGAAATGAGTGAATGAGCTTTCGGCCCACGGAAGCAGATTGCCGGAACAACAGCGCGTGAGAAAGTTGCAGGAGGGGGCGCAAAGTTTGCGACCCCTCCTGCTCTGTGGCAACTACTTGCATTGAGCTTCCCCGCGGTGCGAACCTTACAGCAACGTGTCCCGGCAAACTCCAGATCAGGAATCGAACGGCTTGCGGAAATCGATTTCCGCTTCGGCGGTCAAACTACGCCTGCTCAAGAGCTTGAAGTGCACGATGAAGTTTGAAAAAGCGGCTTGCGAGAGCGGCGCGCGATTGGTGGCTGGGGTGGACGAGGTTGGGCGCGGAGCCCTGTTCGGCTGCGTAGTAGCCGGAGCCTGCATCCTCGATCCTGCGGACCGGATTCGGGGACTGCGCGACTCCAAGCTTTTGACGGAAAAGGATCGCGAAAAACTGGCAACGCGAATCCGCGAGCGCGCCATTGCGTGGGCCGTTGCTGAAGTGGACGTAGGGCGGATCGATCAGATCAACATCTACCAGGCCAGCCTGCTGGCGATGAAGCTTGCAGTCGAGCGGTTGAATCCGCGGCCGGATTTTTTGCTCGTGGATGCAGCCACGTTGGATTTCGACTGTCCGCAGAAGAAGATTATCCATGGCGATGCTCTCTCAATTTCGATTGCGGCGGCATCTATCCTGTCGAAGGTACACCGTGACGCAATCATGCGGGCGTGGGATGCGGTTTATCCGCAATACGGCCTTGCGAGCAATAAGGGGTACTCGACGCCACAGCACAAGCGGGCTCTGCTCGAGTATGGGCCTTCTCCCATGCACCGCCAGAGCTACGCTCCCGTGGCCAGCGCCAGCGGAGAATGGCAGCAGAGTTTTGAGTTCGTGAACGAGGAAGATGAATGTTAAGGCTGCTTTGTGTGACTGCCCATCCAGACGACGAAGCGGGATGTTTCGGCGGGGTTCTCTCAAAATATTCAGAAGCTGGCGTTGAGTGTTCCGTTATTTGCCTTACTGCCGGAGAGAGGGCCGCCAACCGCCTCCACGCAGCGAACGATTCGGAGTTGAAAGCCATACGGAGCAAGGAATTCGCCGATTCCTGTCATCACCTCGGCGTCGCTAACTGCAAGGTGCTGGATTACACCGACGGCGCTCTGGATCGTGCAGACTTTTACGAAGTGACAGGCAGATTGGTGCACTTCATCCGCGTGCTGCGTCCGCATGTTGTTCTCAGCTTCGGAGCCGACGGATTTGTCACTGCCCATCCCGACCACGGCATGGCTGGCCTCTTCACTGCCGCTGCTTTCCAATGGGCGGCGCGCAAGAATCGATACACAAATCAGCTTGAGCACGGATTGAGTCCTTGGAAGGCCCGCAAACTCTATAGCGTGACCACGGAATTCTCATTACAGGAACGCCCTTCCGTTTCGTTGGCCCCGGTAACGGCGCGCATCTCCGTTGAGCCGTATATCGATCGTAAGATCGAGGCTTTTGCAAAACACACCTCGCAGCTTGTTCTGTTGCCCATCTTCGACCATGCGCAGCGGCAGGCGGGAGTTTACGAGTTATTTCATCTGGTCGCGACCGCCGAAGTGACATCGATGGGGATGGAGTCGGATCTTTTTGCCGGGATACGTGAGTTGTAGCCGAAACCCGGACCCGATGTTCATGATAAACTTCCTATGACCCATTAGGGCTGGTTGGGTGGTGATTCAAGTTGGCAGAAATTCGGCTGCAGGAAGGCGAGTCCATTGAGAGCGCCCTTCGCCGATTCAAGCGCAAGGTTCAGACGGAAGACATCATTAAGGAAGTAAAGCGTCACTCCTATTATCTGAAGCCAGGCGCGAAGATGCGCGTGAAGCAGGCTCTGGCTCGTAAGCGGGCACAGAAGAAAGTTCGCAAAGAGCCCCGGGATTAACCGTTTCAAACGGAGCCGCTTGCAAAACCAGCGGTACAGAGCGTTGACAAACCCCACCTATCGCGGCGGGGTTTGCTTTTGGAGTTTGAGCTCCGTTACTCAGCAGCAGGCAATGTAGTCTGTCCCCCGGCATTGCCGGGGGGAAACGGGGAATTACGGACGAGCTTCGAGGATCAGGTTGAACGGTGTCTGCATCGCACGGCGGCATTGGGCGAAGCCACCACGCCTAATGATGTCTGTAAGGCAGCGTTCTCCCGCCTGCCCGCCTAGCGCAGGGCCGTTCTGGGACAGCGATGCAGGCACGCATAGCATGGTGGAAGCTGCGTAGTAGATTCGCCCGACGGGAGTGAGATTTTCTTCGACGTTGTCACCCGCGGAAGGCTCGATGATCATCCAAGTGCCGTCTTTCTTCAGTGTATCGCGCACATGCTTTGCCGCGCCGACCGGGTCGCCCAGATCGTGCAGGCAGTCGAAATGGCAGACAAGGTCATAATTCTGACCGGGATAATCGATCGATTTCGCGACCGCGAAGGTGACCCGGTCCGATACGCCCGCCGCCTCAGCGCGCTGCTTCGCGGCTTCCACAGACGGAGCGTGGAAATCGAACCCGGTGAAGGTTGATTTCGGATAGGCTTGCGCCATTATGATGGTTGAGGCACCAAAGCCGCAGCCAATGTCCACCACTTTGGCACCGCTTTTCAGTTTTGCATCGACGCCGTCGAGCGCCGGAATCCAGTCCTGTACGAGGTGCGCGGCATAGCCTGGGCGATAGAAACGCTCGGTGCCTTCGAACAGGCTGTGGTCATGTTCGCCCCAGTGGAGGCCCTTGCCGCTCTTGAAATTTTCGGTGATCTTCGGGATGGCCGAGAACATGGCTGTTGCGGTCTGGAACGCGCCGGCGAAAAACGCCGGGCTGCCTTCCTGCGCCAGCGCGAGGGATTGCTCGGGCGGCAGGGTGTACATGGAGGTCTTGGCGTCGTACTTGATATATCCGCTTGCCGCCTGGTTACCCAGCCATTCACGCACATAACGCTCGACGGTGTTGGTGCGCTGGGCGAGTTCCGCGGGCGTGAAAGGCTTGCCGTCGGCTACCGCCTTGTAGAGGCCCAGTTTGTCGCCGATGAAGATCAGCGCCGCCGTCATCGTGCTGCCAAGGTCGCCGACCAACTGGCCCATAAATTCGTTCAGCTTCGTTTCGTCAATGGCGGTTTGCTGGTTTTGTTGCTGCATTTCAGGGTGCGCGGTCATGTGGTGTCTCCGGTAAAAAATAGGCGGCCGTGTCGAAGCAATTCGGGAAATCGTTGCACAGTCGTTCGGGAATACACAAGACCAGAGTTTCTGTAAGGCCGGGTTTATTTCATCAGCCGTGAGCGGCGGCTCTCTTCAGCTTTAGCTGATATCGTGCTATCTGGCATGATGATTGGCAAGCTTTGCTATAGGATTGTGGCGATGATGGAATTTCATATTTCCCGGGGTGCGCGAGACCGGTATCAGTTTCCGGAAACCCTCTTCTCATTCAACGGTAATGTCGTTTTCGCAAACGTGGGGGCGAGCCGCGAACTAGCTCATCGCATGAACCGGGTCCGCGATGTCCAGAAACATCCAGAGCGCACGGTGAACGCCGGCGCGCTGTATGCCATGGGCATCATTGACGAAGCAAGCCACTTTCTCATGGCGCGTTATCGCGAGCAGTTTGATCCGGGCGTTATGGTCGATGCGCTTCACTTCATCACTGCTCAGGTCGGTTCGGATGCTCTGGGTAGAATGCTGCTGACGTTCGTCGAGCAGTTCCCTGGCACCAGCGTCTATCGTGGAGAAGAGTCGGCCGAGCAGTGGCTGGCCGGTTCCACCGCTGGCGTTTCGCATCGTGCCGCGGCGTTCGAGGAGATGCTGCTGCTCTGGATGGCCAACAGTAATCTGGCCTTTCGTCCATTCGGGGAGTTGTTCGAGGACAGCGCGTTAGCCGAAAAAACCGCTTATCGCAAAGTGGCTGGGTCGTTGCCGGCGTATTTTGCAACGCGTCCGCTGATTCCCATCGAGGGATCCCAGCCGGTGACTCTGTTCGATTTGCTGCGTGCGCCCGCTGTTTCCTCGCCCAGTTCGTTGAGCGAGCAACTTACACTGGTTCGGAAGAAGTGGAAGGTTCTGCTCGGCGACAGCCTTGATCGTCTTTTGTTGCTGGCCGGTGACATCCTCCGTGAGGAGGAACTGGCAATCTGGTTGCTCTTCAATCCCCCCGATGCTGACGCGGAGGCAGCCGCAAGAGCTGCCGCCGCCAGGGCTGCCGAAGAAGCCGCGCGGCGTCGCCGTGAACTCGGACTTCAGCAATGGCCCGGCATGACCAGCCACTCCGACGTGCCGGTATTCGGCGATCCGGCCCACGAGTATGAGAAGTTCAGCTCCGATGTGGCCTGGATGCCCACGGCGGTACTGATTGCCAAAAGCACCTACGTCTGGCTGGACCAGCTTTCCAGAAAGTACAGCAGAGCTATTAACCGGCTCGATCAGATTCCCGATGAAGATCTGGACGAACTGGCGCGGCGCGGCCTGAATTCGCTGTGGCTGATAGGAATCTGGGAGCGCAGCCGCGCATCGCAGACCATCAAGCAGTTGTGTGGAAACAGGGAAGCTGTTGCCTCGGCCTATTCGCTGAGTGACTACCGCATTGCGGAAGACCTGGGAGGAGAGGCCGCGTACATCAATCTGCGCGACCGTTGTTACCATCGCGGAATTCGCCTGGCCAGCGACATGGTGCCCAACCACATGGGCATCGATTCGCCTTGGGTGGTCGAGCATCCCGATTGGTTTATCTCGCGCCCGGACCCGCCTTATCCCGCTTACAACTTCGACGGCCCGAATCTGTCCTCTGATCCCCGGGTGGAGATCAGGATAGAACGCCATTACTACGAACAGACCGATGCCGCGGTCGTTTTTCAGCGCCGTGACCGGCACACCGGCGAAACCCGCTACATTTACCACGGCAATGACGGAACCAGCTTTCCGTGGAACGATACGGCGCAACTCGACTACCTGAATCCCGCCGTGCGCGAGCAGGTGATTCAAACCATCCTGCACGTTGCGCGCCTGTTTCCGGTGATTCGTTTTGACGCGGCCATGACTCTGGCAAAGCGGCATTTCCAGCGCCTCTGGTTTCCCGCTCACGGCACCAGCGGAGCCATTCCCTCGCGCGCCGAGTGTGGAATGTCCGTTGCGGAATTCAATAAGCACATGCCGCAGGAGTTCTGGCGCGAGGTGGTTGATCGCGTTGCGGCCGAGGTTCCCGGCACGCTCCTGCTGGCCGAGGCTTTCTGGCTCATGGAAGGCTATTTCGTCCGTACGCTGGGAATGCACCGCGTATACAACAGCGCATTTATGAATATGATGCGCGATGAGGAGAACGCAAATTACCGCTCGGTAATCAAGAACACGCTGGAGTTCGATCCGGACATCATGAAGCGCTATGTCAACTTCATGAGCAATCCCGACGAGCGAACGGCAATTGACCAGTTCGGCACTGGAGACAAGTATTTTGGCATTGCAACGCTGATGGCGACCCTGCCGGGAATGCCGATGTTTGGTCACGGGCAGATCGAGGGCTATACCGAGAAGTACGGCATGGAGTATCGCTGGCCGCGCTACAACGAAACGCCGGACGCGCATCTTGTGGAGCGTCACGAGCGCCAGATTTCGCCCTTGCTGCATCAGCGCGCGCTATTCGCGGAGAGCAGCAATTTCCTTCTCTACGACTTTTTCTGCGGAAACGGCACCGTGGATGAAAATGTTTTCGCCTATTCCAATCGTCGCGGCGATCAACGCGCGCTAGTGATCTACAACAACCGTTATTCCACCACGCACGGCACTATCGATTATTCGGCAGCCTATGCCGACAAGCATGCCGGTCATTCGCGCCAGCGGCGGTTAAGGGAAGGGTTGGAACTGAATGGCGACCACTCAGTCATCCTCGCCTATCGCGACTCGCTGACCGGTCTGGAGTATCTGCGGCGAGCCGCAACTGTTGCCAACCAGGGCCTCACGATTGAACTGCATGCTTATCAGTGTTATGTATTCCTCGACTGGCGCGAGTTGCGCGTTACCGCTGAAAAGCCCTGGGATCAGCTATGCGACCAGTTGGGGGGGCAAGGTGTTCCAAATCTCGAAGAGGCTTTACTCAGCCTCAAGTTGCGCCCGGCGCACTCTGCGTTACGCCGTCTGCTGGAGCCAAGGGTTGTGCGCACTCTTGCCGATATCTCCGAACGCACCCCGGCTGGTCCCGAGCAGCAAAAGGCTCTGGAGATTCAGCGTGAGGAATTCTTCAATTCCGAGTGGTGGCACACCCGCGAATTCTTGCGCGAGGCGCAGTCCTTCTATCGTCAGCATCGCGACGGTGCCGTGGCTGCAAATCCTTTGAGTCCAGCCGAAACGGAGTTGAAATTCCGTGAACGCGCACGCGCCGCAATGCGCATTCCTGCTCTTGAAGGGCTCTTCCCAGAACTGTGGCCTGCCGCTGCCCGCCGCGTGCTTCCCAGCCTTAGTCCGCAGCTGGTGGCCACCGAGATGTGGGGACCGGTGATTGCCTGGAGTGTTCTGGCATTGCTCGCCGAATCCATCGATGCGGTTCATCCGGAGCGCGCCGCGCTCGATTTGTTTGATCGCCTGCGGTTGCGCGAGCCATTGGCGCGCGCCTTTGAGTCGCTGGGATTCGGAAGCGAGGAGAGCTGGCGCGTTGCAGCCAGAATCAAAGTGGCGCTGCTGGTAGGAGCGAAGGTTTTTGAACCGCGCGTTTCGGCACCTCCCGCAGAGGGCTTGACGATACCGATCTTCTCGCCCGCGCTCTGGCAGGATGCAGATGTTCGCTGGCTCACCGGCGCTCACGAAGCAGAAGGCCACACGTATTTCGTTAAAGAATCTTACGACGAGTTGCTGTGGTGGCTTCAGATTCCGGCGCTTTGCAGCCTGGCCACTGAAGCCGTGCCCGCCCGCAGCGCAATTCAGGAGATCGACCGAAGAGTCAGAGAAGCCGCTAAGCTTGCCGAATCCGCTGGCTACAGGCTTGGCGCACTTTTCGAGCGAGCGCCGGAAACGGCAAGTGTGGAAACTGCCGAGGAAGAGCCCTCGCAGAAAGAATAAGCCGAACGCTAGGTGGCCCATTCAAGCCTTCTTTTGGCTTGAGTGGGGCAGGGTACCGGAGAGATCCCCGGCACCGGAGTTAAAGCGCTTTCGCGAATGCGTCCGTAGTCATTTTTTGCGAAGAACTGGGAATTAAGCAGTCTTCGCCACTACGCAACCGGCAGTGAAGGACGAGAAGAGGTCCAGTCCAATGACGGATCATTAAACGTGAGCGCTTAAGCTACCTCACTCAAGCCAAAAAAAGGCTTGAATGGGCCACCTGTCCGAGGAAGTACACTAGATCTAAACCAAGACAATTGGGTCACTATTCGAAGTCTGTACGATTTGTTGATTGCTGGTGCCTGGAGATCCAAGCCTCTCGCATTTTGCGCGGGCGTCATCTGCAAGCATTTCAGCTACTTAGTTCAAACGCCGAATACAGCAAAGACGATAACTGACAGATTACAATCGACTTTTGACCTTAGAGCGGTGTATCCTCATTGTCACCCAACACTCAATGAACCCGGGGATCTCGATACATCCGGGACGCGGCTGAAAGGAATACTGTAGGCATGCAGGAAATCACTCATGATGTAATCATTTTTGGGACCGGGCTCGCCGGGCTAAGGGCTGCGGTTGAAATCAGCATCCAAACCAAGGGCAAAGCCGACATCGGTCTTGTTTCCAAAGTGCAGATAATGCGTGCGCATTCCGTCTGCGCCGAAGGCGGTACTGCTGCGGTCATGCGTCCAGAAGAAGGCGATAGCTTCGAACTGCATGAGTGGGATACCAACAAGGGTTCCGATTTCCTTGCGGATCAGGATGTAGTTGAACGTTTTGTCGCAACCTCGCCCGGTGAAATCCGGTTGCTCGAACACTGGGGCGTGCCGTGGTCGCGTCGTGAAGACGGCCGCGTCATGCAGCGCCCATTCGGTGGACACACCTTTCCCCGCGCCTGTATGGCTGCCGACAAGACCGGCTTCTTTGAGATGCAGGCTCTTTACGACACCCTGGTCAAGTTCAACAACTTCACCCGCTACGACGAAGGTTTCGTTACCTCGATGTTGGTTGAAAACGGACGCTTTGCCGGTCTTACCCTGTACGATGCGCCAACCGGTGAGTTCAACATCATTCGTGGCAAAGCCCTGTTGATGGCTTCTGGTGGTCTCGGAAATCTTTACGGTTTCACCACCTATTCGCAGACGGTTACGGGCGACGGCCAGGCGATTGCTTTCCGCGCCGGTCTGGCTCTGGAAGACACTGAGTTTCTTCAATTCCATCCCACGGGCCTGGTGCCTTCCGGCATTCTGATGACCGAAGGCTGCCGTGGTGAAGGCGGATATCTGCGCAATAACAAGGGCGAGCGCTTCATGGAAAAGTACGCTCCCAAGATGATGGAGCTTGCGCCACGCGATATCGTCTCCCGTTCAGAGATGACGGAAATTCTGGAAGGCCGTGGCTTTAAGGGGCCGGACGGACTCGACTACGTCCACCTCGATCTGACCCACCTTGGCGCCGATGTCATCAACAAGCGGCTGCCTTTGATCCGCGAAGTCTGCATCAAGTTCCTCGGTCTTGATCCGATTACCGATCAGATTCCAATCCGCCCCGTGGCCCACTACTCAATGGGTGGTATCGAAGCCGACATCAATGGCCGCACCCAGGCTGAGAACATCTGGGCAGCCGGTGAAGTCGCCTGCCATTCCATGCACGGAGCAAATCGTCTGGGATGCAACTCGACTGCGGAATGCCTGGTCTGGGGCGGTATTACCGGCGGCGAAATTTCGAAGTATCTCGCAACTGGACCGGCGCTCAGCCCGGTTCCGATGGAGAAGGTTCAGAAAGAAGAAAACCGCATTTTCAATGGTCTTCTGCAACAGGAAGGGACCGAGAGCCCTGCCGCGATTCGTCGCGAGCTGCGCTCTGTCATGGACCAGCACGCAGGTGTTTATCGTACGGGTGAGCTGCTGCAGTGCGGTCTCGAAAAGGTCCGCCAGTTACGCGAGCGCTTCAAGAACATCCGCATCGAAGACAAGAGCCGCGTTTATAACACGAATCTGATTCAGGCTCTCGAAACCGAAAACCTGATGGATCTCGCCGAGGTGCTGCTCATGTCGGCTCTGGCGCGCGAGGAATCGCGTGGCGGGCACGCGCGAACGGATTTCCCGACCCGCGACGACCAAAGGTTCCTTGCACACACGATGGCCTACTACACCGGCGGCAAGCCCCGTCTCGAGTACAAGCCTGTTGCGATCACCAAATGGAAGCCGGTCGAGCGCAAATACTAACCCTGCATTGAGCCGGACACAGCGCGGACTGCGGTCCTCAGCGCTTCCGGTGTAGACATTAAAAAGACGGAGGCCGAAATGGCTGATCTTCATAGGCACGATAATCGGTTGGGTGTGTGGGGCTGGTTAGGAGGCGGACGCTGGGGCGTCGAACGTTATGCCTACATCCTGCACCGCGTGACTGGACTGGGAATTCTTCTCTATCTCTTGATGCACACTGTTGTCACCAGCCTGCGCGTCCGGGGAATCTATTTGTGGACCGACGGTGGCTTCCTCCATCAGCCGATTTTCAAGTTCGGAGAGTTTCTGGTAGTCGCTGCATTTGCCTTCCATGCCTTCAATGGCATTCGCCTGGTGCTTGTAGAGCTCGGTTTCGCGGTTGGAAAGCCAATCGAGCCGGTGTATCCCTACAAGACTTCATTGGGTGTGCAGCGCCCACTGCTTATCGTGGTGATGCTGCTGGCATTCATTTTCCTGGCGGTTGGTGGTTATAACTTCCTGGGTTTGGCAAAATAGGAGCTAAAAGACATGAGCAACGGAACAAAATTTTGGACTTGGCACATGGCAGCTGGCGTAGCGCTCCTTTTCTTGCTGGGCCTGCACATGCTTATCATGCACTTCGGCGGATCGGTACACCTGTTTGCGCCTCACGGTTCTGAGGCTGTTTCGGTTGAGAACAGCCAGTGGCGCGACGCACATACCTTCTTCGCGATTACCTACATCCTTATGCTCGGTGTAGGTCTCTACCACGGGCTCTATGGTCTTCGCACAATTCTCCTTGAGCTCACGCTCAAACCCGCAGTGGCAAAGACGGTAACGGCCTTTCTGGTTCTGGTCGGCCTGGGCTTGTTCGGGTTTGGATCCTGGGCTGCTTGGGCAGCACATACGATTGCGATTGCGGGAGGGAAGGGGTAGTCATGGCGGAATCCAACAAGATTGTTAATTTTCACGTTACGCGTTATAACCCGGAAAAGGATGTTAAGCCTTACATCCAGACCTACAAAGTCGAAGTGACGGACGGCATGACCGTCCTTGACGGACTTCACTGGATCAAGGAACATCTTGATCCCACGCTGGTCTGGCGTTACTCATGCCGCATGGGTATCTGCGGCTCCTGCGGAATGCTGATCAATGGCAGCCCGACCCTGGCCTGCAACACCCAGATCTCGCATCTCGGGGGTATGGACATTACGGTCGGCCCACTGCCGAACTTTGAGATCATTCGCGACTTGGTTCCCGATCTTGCCTCGATGTTTGACAAGCACGCTTCGGTTAAGCCGAACATCATTCGCGATGAGGCGGATTTAGTGAGCCGTCAGGGCGAGTTTTATCAGTCTCCCGAACAGCTCGAAGAGTTTTTGCAGTTCACTTTCTGCATTAAGTGCGGCTGCTGCATGGCCGCCTGTCCGACCCTTGCAACTGATGTGCGCTATCTCGGTCCCATGCCGTTAACCGCGCTCCAGCGCTATAACACGGACACGCGTGACGAAGGCTTCGACATACGAGCCAAGATTGCCGGAGGAGATGGCGGAGCTTTCAGCTGCCACTATGCCGGAGAGTGCTCGCGCGTTTGTCCCAAGGGCGTCGATCCCGCAAAGGCAATTCAGCTCCTCAAGCGCAAGCTTGTGCTCGATTACCTGCATCTGGCCAGCAAGAAGCAGCCCTGCAAGAAACTGGAAGGTCCCGGCCACGGAAAACTTCTGCCGAACATGAACCCGCCGGCGAGGACCGTCGTTCAGGATGCTCCGGCAGAAACCAACAAGTAAGCCAAAGCTGCCAAGCGACATGACAGAGAGCGGAGAAACGATCACTTCTCCGCTCTTTTTGTGTTTCAGTGCTTGAACGGAACAAAATCTCCGGCACTATGCTGCTCTTCTGACGAATGCGCCTCCTTTCGTCTAAACTTTTCTCATGCGAGTTTTGGGAATAGATTGTGGCGGTGAATACACCGGTTTTGGAGTGGTGGAGGGCAATGGACGCGCGCTAACCTGCCTTACCTCGGGAGCTATCCGGCTCTCTCCGCGCGAGGCCCTGGAAACTCGCCTGAAGAAAGTTTTCGACGGACTCTCGGAACTGATTGTGAAATACCAGCCCGAGGTCGTTGCAATTGAGGATGTCTTTTATTCCGTAAATGCCAAGAGCGCTTTAAAACTAGGGCACGTGCGTGGCGTAGCCATGATGGCGGCAGCGCAGCACGGTTTGCCCGTTGTTGCTTACGCACCGCTCAACGTCAAGTCAGCCGTAGTTGGTTATGGCCGTGCGGAGAAGTCGCAGGTGCAGATGATGGTGGCGCGCTTGCTTCATCTCGACAAAACTCCGCAGCCAGCCGACGCCGCCGATGCCTTGGCCATTGCGATATGCCATATTCACATAGCAGCCACGGTGCAAAGGCAAGCCTCTTCATCGAGTGCCCCTGAGAAGTGATGCTGGTGAACTAAACACAGAGCAGCGTCGGCCTCTAACGCTCGAGATCTCGTCAAGCAACTTTCTGAAAACAATATGGGTATTTACCCGAGTCTTTTTCTGCGCAATGGGGTTATGATTTAGTGAAGGCGGGAGTCAAGCCATGTTCACCAGCAGAGATCGTTTTCCTTGGTTGAGCGGAGTACTCTTCGGCTTGTTGGCTTTGCCAGCTTATGCTTTTGGCGTACGTAGCGTCAGCATCTCGGGGCCGACCGGGGATCCGCTTGCTATCATTCAACCCTCCAATATTTATTCCACAGTCCAGACCGCGCCGCCGCGGAGCAGCTCTGGCGGGCAGTATATCTTAGCTCAAGGCGATTTCTCCGGCGGATCTTCTACTCCTGGCATCTTAGGTGCAGGCCCTGCAGGAGCTGCGGTTTACGACAGTGGTTGGAGTGGATCTGCCACCTCTGGAAGCGGCAATTATCAAAGCAATATTATACAGAGTAGCGCTCCGACCCGAGTGGACACTTGGAGCCCTGGACCTCAGGGGCCTAATTACCAAAGTACCAATATACAGAATAGCGCTCCGACCCGAGTGGACACTTGGAGCCCTGGACCTCAGGGCCCTAATTATCAAAGCAATATTATACAGAGTAGCGCTCCGACCCGAGTGGACACTTGGACCCTGCGGAGCAACTCTGTCGGGCGGGTTACCTTGGCACAAGGCGACTTCTCCGGCGGGTCTTCTACTCCAGGCATCTTAGGTGCTGGCCCCGCAGGAGTTGCGGTTTACGACAGTGGTTGGAGTGGAAGTGGGTGGAGCGGATCTGTCACCTCTGGAGCTCAGGGCGGTAATTACCGTGGGGGGAATCAGGGCGGCTACTCCGTTGTTTATGGTCCTGCTCCGGTTCCCGGAGCCCAGGGCGGTGAATACACCATTTTGTATGGGACGGCCGGCGACGTCGGTCGTTACGGTTCGTTCACCGGTTATAAGAGTTCGTACGGCGGCTTTTACGGTTCGTACGGTTCCTACACCGATTACTACAGTTCTTACACTTACAACGATATACCCGGTTACAGCCTCGTCTGGCAGCCTTATAGTGGGGCGTATGGAGCTATTGCCCCGGGCATTGGAGCGTATCCTTACCCCTGGGGCTGGACCCCGCTTTCCGCTGGCAGTTGGGCTAACTGGTGCTGTTTCGGCACACGCTTTTGGTCGTGGTACCTCACTCCTTAGCAATATTGGAGTTGCAAGACGCTCATCGAAAGCAGTCCGGACGAGATGCGCCGTACCCGGTTAGGACAAGACGACGCTTTTAGCAAAGCTATGTCTAAAAATTGGGTCTTGCTTTTGGTTGCTGGGCTTTTTGAGGTCTGCTGGTCTGTTGGCCTGAAGTATACAGATGGCTTTACCAGATTACGTCCAACTATTTTCACTTTGGCGTCTATTTGCTTGAGTATGTTTCTTTTAGCCAAAGCAAGTCAGGGACTTCCCATCGGAACGGCTTATGCGGTCTGGGTTGGAATCGGGGCTAGCGGGGCCACAGTTCTCGGGATGATTCTTTTTCATGAGCCGGCTTCTATCGCACGCTTGGGCTTTATATCTTTGTTGCTCTTTTCGATTATTGGGCTAAAAATCACTAGCGGCTGAACGGGCGGAACAAGGGCAGCGCAAAGCAGAAAAGCTTTTGAGCTGGTTCGCCGCTTGGCCGCAGTGGTTTTTCCAGGAAGTACGAATACGCCAAACTCTTCCTTGAAAACAATTGCGAGGCTTACCGAGTCTTTCTCTGCGGGTTCGAGTTACTACTGTTGAAAGTGGGTGTCGACGCCATGTCCACCAACAGAGTCCGGCTTCTCGCATTGGGTGTTGTTGCCTTCCTGTTGTGCCTGCCTGCTTATGCATCCCGCGTGCGTGTAGTTCGGTTGAGCCTTGCGCAGGGAGATGTTCAGATTGACCGCAATTCTGGAATTGGTTGGGAACAGGCCATAAATAACATGCCGGTGATTGGAGGGGCGCGTATATACGCCGCCGAGAACTCCAAAGCCGGGCTGGAATTCGAAGATGGCAGCAGCGTTCGTCTTGTTGGCCCGGCGCAAATCTCTCTACCTGATCTCTCCGTAGCTAGCGACGGTTCGCTGGTGAATACAATTCAGGTCGATTCCGGGATGGTCTACGCCAATATTCGGCTCCACGGAAAGGATGTCTTTCGTATTTTGGGACCGGATGGCGAAACCTTTGCAGTCACCGAACCCTCGAACCTGCGTTTTACGGTTGATGAGCAAACCGCGTCGCTCTCCGTGACCGAGGGGGCGGTGCTGACGCAGAATAATTCCAAAATCAGCGCAGGCGAAACCTACAACTTTGTTCTAGGGCAGCCGGAAAGTGCGGCTCGGCAGAATAGCGTTCCGCCCCAGCCTCAAGATGCATGGAATCAGGAGCGCAACAGCTACGAACAGTACGCTGCCCCCGGAGCCCAGGGAGGTGATGACACCAGCGCATATGGGGCCGCCGCTGATCTCAGTCAGTACGGCTCATACAGCGATATACCCGGTTATGGCATGGTCTGGCAGCCCGATGGAGTCGGCCCCGATTGGAATCCTTACGACAACGGTGCTTGGAGCTACTACCCAGCCTGGGGATGGACCTTTGTTTCGGCTCACCCGTGGGGGTGGGCGCCGTTTTACTACGGTAATTGGTGCTACATCGGCGGGCGCGGCTGGTGGTGGCGCCCTGGGCACTGGGGCGGACATGGCGGACACGGTGGTGGCTGGCATCCGCATCCCCGGTGGACCGGAAATCCGGTAAGCGGATGGAGAGCACCTCGTCCTCCATCGCGAGGGATCGCTCATGGTACGGTCGCAGTTGCAGGCTCGCATCTTGCGGTTGGGCCAATCGGCACGACTCATGCGCCTGGCGCGGTACATGGATTTTCCGGCGGAACCCGCGCGGGTAGCTCAATCGGCATTCAAGGTGGGCGCGGGGCTGCGGTTTCCAATCCCGTTCGCGGACCGGCGGTCTCAGCCAGCGGGCCGACGATCACTGGACCCAAAGGGGCGTACGTCGTTTCCGGCGGCTCCGGTGTCTCACGCAACGGGTTTGAAGTCCATCGCCCTGCCCCCGGTTCCGCTCCGGTACATCGAGCGCCCGTTGCACGCCCTTACAGCTATTCTGGTTCTTCAGTACCACGTGCTTCAACCCCGCCTCCGGTCTCGATCTACCACGGATCGAGTGCTCCGCACATGAGCTCCCCGCACATGAGCGCTCCTCCGTCTATCAGTTCGCCGGCTCCGCACGTCAGTGGCGGGAGCATCGGCGGCTCACGTGGCGGCGGTTTTAACGGCGGATTTCACGGCGGGAGTGGCGGTTTTCACGGTGGTGGAGGCGGATTTAGTGGCGGTGGAGGTCACGCTGGCGGTGGCGGCCATCGCTGATCCAGCACTTAGCAAAAAGGCGGCCTGCGAGCCGCCTTCTCAATCTAGTTCGTCGGGCCGCATTAAGTCACAATAACCCCGGCATATCCGACCACCTGATCATGATCTCCGGAAACATCTCCGGAAGTCGCATACTTCACGAGCTCCGCGGAAGTGGCGCCCAGCCGTATGGCTGCGGTCAGCATCGCCACTGCGGGACCGACTCCGCACATCGAGACATTGTGCTCCCGGACAGCCCGAAATAATCCCTGGGGTTGCAGCGAGAGCACCTGCTCGATTGCCAGAGCGTCCTTTACTCTGGTTTCTGCGTCCTCTTCGTAATGGTTCATGTCGCTCGAGGCAACGATCAGCACGGGTTCGCCGCACTCCGCAATGACCTTGGCCATTACCACTCCGAGCGCCATCAGCACCTCTAGTTGTCCGGTTCCAACTGTGATCGGCACAAACGAAAAATCGCTTCGCACCGTTTGCAAAAAGGGAAGCTGAACCTCGACCGCATGCTCGCGTATCTGTGCCGCCGGATCCTCGCGCAGAAGCGCAAAGCCCGCTTTCAGAGCCTCGCCGAGTGCGTGGTCAATCGGCACATCTCCCAACGGAGTGCGGAAGCTGCCCTCGCTGATAATCGACAGTGCTGCGCCGAAACCTGTATGGTTCGGACAAAGCACGATCACTTTTCGTGGAACTTCGACTCGCGCATACACGGCTCCCGCCACGGCACCCGAATACATGTAACCTGCATGAGGCGCGATCACTCCGAGTGCACGCGTTCGCTTGGCGTCGTGCCCCAGAAATCCCTGCACTTCTCGAAGTAATTCCGCCTTTGACCCCGGATAGAACTGTCCGGCTACGGTCGGTTTCCGTATCTGAGTCATTGTCGGCTCCTTTCAGGAGTTACCTGTTTTGCTCAACTCCCTGTACAGTCGCGCCATTCCTTCCAGCGAAATTGCCTCCGCCCGCGTAGCCGGCGCAATCTCCGCCCGTATCAGCGCATCGCTTGCATCGTTCTTATCGTAGGCCAGTTTCAGGTTGTTGCTCACGGTTTTTCGCTTCTGTGCAAACATTATCTTGAGAAAACGGACGAACCCGGATTCATCTACTTTCAACTCATCAAAACGCGGCTTCATAACCATCCGGAATACGGCCGAACGAACTTTGGGAGGCGGATCGAACGACTCTGGCCCAAGTTCGAACAGCTTCTCAACCGTGCCGTACATCTGCGCTGTCGCAGATAAAAGTCCATAATCCCGAGTCCCCGGAGCGGCTGCCACCCGGTCGGCAACTTCCTTCTGCACCATCAGCACAAGCGTTTCAATGCGGTCGCAAGCGGAAAACAACTTCAGCAGAATGTCCGACGTGATGTAGTACGGCAAATTTCCCACCACCTGCGTCTTGATCAGTCCCGTCGGACGCAGGTCGCGCAATGGCCCTGGGGTCGATCCGAGCACCGTGCCCAACTCCACTTGCAGAATATCTGCCTCCAGGATTTCTACATTCGGCTTTTGTGAAAAACGCATTCTCAACTGTGCTGCCAGCACTCGATCCAGTTCAACTGCGATCAGCCTGCCTGCGCGCTTGGCCAACAGTTCGGTTAAGGCGGCTTCTCCGGGGCCGATCTCCACCACGGTCTTCGCTGATATATCGCCCAACGCGTCCACAATGCGCTGCATCGCATCCAGGTCCACCAGGAAGTTTTGTCCCAGTTTGGGTTTCTTGGTGCTAACAGCTACCTTCGGCGAAGCTTTCGCCAATATTGACCACCTTTCATTCTGACCGCTAGACTTCACTTCTGCGTGTGTCTAGGTTTTAGTCCCGCGCATCCAAACGCTATCCCTTTGGGGAGGTTTTGTGCACGTACTGTTTGCTGCGTCCGAGTGTGTGCCTTTTTCAAAAACTGGAGGACTTGCCGATATAGTCGGAGCCCTGCCTCGCGCGGTTGCTGAACTCGGCCACCGGGTTACAGTCTACCTGCCTCTTTACCGGCAGACGCGCCTGGAGAATCCACGCACTGTAATCGCCAGCATCACCGTTCCGTTCGATGACCGCTATCGCTTCTGTTCCGTACTCGATGGCGGAAGGCAGAACGGCGTCCAGTACTACTTCATCGATTATCCTCCGTTTTACGATCGCGAAGCGCTCTACGGCACACCTCTCGGCGATTACGATGATAATCCGGAGCGATTCGCCCTCTATTGCCGCGCTGTTCTTGAGGCCTCCAAAATTCTTGGAGTTCCAAACGTCTTCCATTGCCACGACTGGCAAACTGCGCTGATTCCCGTTCTCCTCCGTACTCTCTATGATGAAGACCCGGCACTCGGCGGAATCCCCACGGTTTTTACCATTCACAACTTCGGCTATCAGGGAATCTTTTCCCCGGACACTCTCCCGCTGCTCATGCTGCCTTGGGACCTGTTTACCATTACCAAGCTCGAATTCTTTGGTAAGGTGAACTTTCTGAAGGGGGCGCTGACCTACTCGGATTTCATTACCACGGTTAGCCGAAAGTATGCGCGTGAGATACAGACCACGGAATACGGCTTCGGTCTTGAGGGTGTTCTCCGCAGCCGCAACCCGCATGTCATCGGAATCCTCAATGGTGTCGATTACACCGAATGGAATCCTGCAACGGACTCTCATATCGCAGCCCAGTATTCACCGGAGTCGCTGGAAGGCAAGCGCGAGTGCCGTCGCGATCTGTTGCGCTGCTTCTCGCTCGATCCTGAGTCAAGCTTGCCCATTATCGGCATAGTTTCGCGCTTTGCGGCACAGAAGGGATTCGACCTGATTTCACAGGCCGCAGACCGCCTCGCGCACATGGATGTAACCGTGGTTGTAATCGGCTCCGGCGACAAGGACTATGAGGACCTATTCCGCCGCCTCGTTCGGCACTACCCGGAGCGTTTCGCCGTCAGGGTGGGATACGACAATCGGATGGCGCACAAAATCGAAGCCGGTGCGGACATGTTCCTCATGCCCTCGCGTTACGAACCTTGCGGACTCAATCAGATATATTCACTCAAGTACGGGACTGTTCCCATCGTTCGCGCCACGGGAGGTCTCGACGACACCATTGAACCGTTCGATATCCGAACCGGCAAAGGCACCGGCTTCAAGTTTCACGAGTACACGGCTGAGGCGATGCTGAGCAGTGTGCAGGCAGCGCTCCAGGTCTATGCCAAGCCGGAGGAATGGCGCAAAGTTATGCTGAATGGAATGGCCCGGAATTTCTCCTGGGCTGTTGCCGCCCACGAGTATCTCAAGATTTATGAAAAAGTGCGGGCTTCTCGCCGCGCGGCGGTCGAGCAAGAGCATAACAAGGATCAGGACGGTTAACACATTCTTCAACGCTGGATCGAGTGTTTGTGGCAGAATGTGAGCGCAATGTCATTTTTTCTTGGGATAGATGGTGGCGGAAGCAAGTCCACTGTCGCCATTTCCGATGGCGTGTCGGTTCTTGCCACGCGCACTGCCGGAGGCTGCAATCTCAACAGCGTCTCCGCTGAGGACGCGCGGGCTGCGCTGTCCGATGCCGTTCACGGCGCGCTTTCATCCGCGGGACTTTCAGCCAGCGCTATTACGAGCGTAGGGGCTGGAATCGCCGGAGCCGCCTCTCCCGAGGTTGCTGCGCAAATGCAGGGGATTCTTTCTGTGCTTCTTCCTTCGGCCTCCATCCGGGTAGTTGGAGATCTCGTTATTGCACTCGAAGCTGTCTTTCCTGGTCAGTCCGGTGTGGTCTGCATCTCTGGCACCGGGTCCATTGCCTATGGACGCAATGCGCGTGGCGATACTGCGCGTGCCGGTGGATGGGGTCGCTTGGTCTCCGATGAGGGATCGGGGAACTGGATTGGGCAGCGCGCGGTTTCACAGTGCCTGCGTGCCCTGGACATGGGCCGCAGCAGCAATCTCGTCACGGCTATTATGGATCACTGGCGGATTGTGACTCGTGAACAGCTTGTGCAGCGCTGCCACCGGGAACCCATTCCCAGCTTTGCGGAATTGTTTCCAGTGGTACTGGAAGCTGCCGAGAACGGCGATCCCTTAGCGTCTGAAATTCTAAATGCTGCCGGGACCGAACTCGCGCGCATCGCTCAGATTGTGCTGCGGCGCCTCTGGATAGGCCGTTCCGCCGTGGAATTAGCAGTTACAGGCGGTGTGTTTGCCAACTCCGACCGGGTCCGTCGTGTCTTTGGAAACATTATCCATGTGGACCGCCCCGAGGTTCGCGTCAGTCTCCATGACCGTCGGCCCTTTGAGGGCGCATTGTATCTGGCGCAAGAGGCTCTCCGCAGCGGTTCACGCGCGGTTAGCTAGTCGTCTATTCTTCGCTTGTCACACCAAAACTGAGAATTCCGCGAGCAGTCTCCCCGGGGGCACTCGAACGCCCCACTCAAGCCCAAAAGCAGGGCTTGAATGGGCCACCTGCCTTTCCTTAAATTTCCTGCTGCGGGTGCCCCACTCAAGCCTTCTGTTGGCTTGAGTGGGACGGTTCACGGAAGAACTCCAGCAGCGCTTCCGCCTGTTTTGACGTCACCACTGACGTAAGCGCGGCGTAATTCGCCTGCTTTACCGCGTGCAGTGATCCGAAGTGTTGCAGCAACCTCCGCGTTGTCGTTTCCCCGATCCCCGGCACATCACGCAGCTCGGTTGCACGATCCCGAATCTGCCTGCGTTTGCGGTGGAAGGTGATGGCAAAGCGGTGAGCCTCATCGCGAATCTGCTGTATCAGCAGGAGTGCCGGCGAGTGGCGGTCCAGCACAATCGGCTCATCTTCCTGGCCAAACAGATACAGAATCTCTTCCCGTTTCGCAATCGAAGCCAGGGGCTGTGTCGCCAGCCCCAGCTCTTCCAGAGCCCGCGCCGCGGCGTGCAACTGTCCCAACCCGCCGTCAACCAGCACCAGCGAAGGCATCTGCTGATTTTCTTCCTGCACCCGCTTGTAACGGCGCGTTATCACTTCGTGCATCGACTTGAAGTCGTCGATTCCCTCGACCGTGCGAATAATGAACTTGCGGTAATCCGAGTTCTTCATCTTGCCGTCTTCCCATACCACCATTGACGCAACGGTTTCAGCGCCCTGAATGTGCGAAATGTCGAAGCACTCGATCCGTGCCGGTTCCTCGGTAAGCTGAAATACATCCTGCAGCACGCTCTTCAGCACATCCGTTCGAGGCTTCATCACCCGGAAGCGCTGGTCATAAGACTGCTTCGCGTTGTTGCCCACCAGGTCGATCAACGAGCGCTTATCGCCCCGCAGCGGCAGGTTGATGTAAACCCGCCCGCCCCGTTTTTCGCTGAGCAACTCCTCCAGCGCCGCGCGATCTTCAAACTCCACAGGAATGTAGACGGTCTGCGGAACGTACAGAGCATCCAGATAGAGCTGTTTCAGCAGAGTGCTGAAGAACTCGCCGACCTCGAATCCCGCTTCGGACTCCAGTTCTCCCAGGTCTTCCCAGAAGTATTCACGTCGGTCCAGCACCTTGCCGCCGCGCATATGGAACAGGTTCACCGCCAGCAGATGGTTCTCATAGTGGTAGTTGATAACGTCGACGTCATCGCCTTCCGCCGAAGCCATCCGCTGCTTTTCGCGCAACTGCTCTACGGTCACAATCTGGTCGCGATACTTCGCCGCCATTTCGAACTGCATCTCTTCGGCTGCACGTTCCATGCGCTCTCGCAGGGAGCCTGACAGCTCCGTGGGCTTACCCTCCAACAGAAGGCGCACGTCTTTCACCGCCTGCGAGTAAATCTCCGGAGTCGTCAAATCCTTCACGCAGGGGCCCAGGCAGCGCTTGATGTAGTACTGCAGGCACGGACGCGGATGGGTGCGCGTCAGATCGATCTTGCAGGAGGGAATCAGGAAGCTGCGATGAATCAGCTCAACGATGCGGTACGCCAGACTGGCCGGGAAGTATGGCCCGAAGTATGCTGCACGGTCTTTTCGGACCTTTCGCGTCACGTACACTCTCGGGTAGGGCTCTGCCGTCACCTTCACGTATGGATATGTCTTGTCGTCGCGCAGCAGAACGTTATAGCGCGGCTGTTTTTGCTTGATCAGGTTGTTTTCGAGCGCCAGCGCCTCGCGCTCGTTGCCCACCACGATGTACTCGATGTCAACGGCTTCACGTAGCAGGCTTCCGGTCTTGGCGTTTTCGCTCGCGCCCTCTACAAAATACGAGCGCACCCGCGAGCGCAGATTTTTCGCCTTGCCCACGTAAATGACCTCTCCTTCGGCGTTCTTGTAGAGATACACCCCGGGGTCGGTCGGAACCGTTTTGATCTTCTGGTACAGGTCCATCGCGCAGCTCCAGAGCTCCAGCGAACTCTGTTCAATGGTGAAGCAAATCGTCTATGAAAATTCTACATGCAAAGCAATTAATCTACCTTTTTTATAGCAGATGAAACCTGTAACCTGCTGAGTACGCGAGGGATAGTAATTGGCATCATGCGTGCAACCTTCTTCATTGCGATGGCAGGCCTTTAACCTGTCCGGTTTTCCGGCAAACCTGCCCAAGGAGCTTCTATGAAACGCATTCTCCTCCCAGTTCTCGTCGTAGGTGCAATGGCCCTCACGGTAGGCTGCGCCACAAAGAAGTATGTTTCGAAACAGGTCGACCCGGTGATTAAAAAGGTCGATGAGTTGGATGAGCGTACGGCGCAAACGACTCGCGGCATTCGCGAGCTTGATCAGCGTTCGCAGCAAGGCATACAGGCTGTCGACGCCAAAGCTGCCTCGGCTGACCAGAAGGCTGTTGCTGCCGGTCAGCAAGCTGACCAGGCTCAACAACTCGCCGCTCGTACCAGCACGGGTGTCAATGACTTGACCAATCAGGTCATCAATCTTGATAACTACCATGCCGTCAGGCAAACTGGGGTGCACTTTGCGTTCAACAAATCCGACCTTACTGCCAGAGACAAAAAGGAGTTGGATGAGATTGCTGAGCAGGTCCCCAGCGTGAAGAGCTACATCTTCCAAATCTCGGGCCACACTGATTCGGTCGGCGATGCTAAATATAACTATGAACTCAGTAAGCGCCGGGCAGCGGCCGTCATCCAGTATCTGGTTTCCAGACACAACATTCCCGCACACAAGGTCTATATCATTGGGCTTGGCAAAGACGCCCCTGTGGAAAAGAACACAACCGCTAGAGGCCGCGCGGAAAATCGTCGCGTGGATGTAAGCCTTATGACCAACACGCTTGAATCGCAAAACGCCGAGGCTCCACAGCAGACACCTCCAGCCGCCGCGAACCCTCAGAGGTAGTTCCGAATGTTCCGCAGCGCTAAGGCCGCTCTTCCCCGGAGCGGCCTTCTTTGGTCTTGGAATCGCAACGAATCATTGTTGTTGCAGGCACACGTTTCTGAGGGAGTTCTATGCCAAAAACCCTTTCTTTTGTTCAGGAGCTCACTTTTTGTGGAACTAACCCGTCAATTCCCGGTAATACTTGTAGGACAATAGTTGTCCGTAATGCCGTGAGCTCGATGCCATTGACTGACATTCTTTCGGAGCCCGAACTCCTGCGCCTCGCCGTTGCCGGTAACGAGGACGCCTTTGCTGTGCTCTACGAAAGATTTAAGTTGCAGGTGTATCGGTTCGCTTTGCACATGACCGGTTCGGTTTCACTTGCAGAGGACATTACCCAGGATGCCTTCGTTACTTTGGTCGAGGAGGGTGAGAAGTTCGACGAGTCCAAAGGTCAGGTGGTTTCATTTCTCCTCGGCATCGCTCGCAACTTTGTCCGCCGCGCCTATCGCTCCGACGCTCGCCACACACCACTGGTCGACCAGAACGAGCAGGGAGAAGATGTCGAGCTTGTCTTGGACAGTGGACATGATACAGTTGCCGACGTGCTTCGCGGAGAAACCATCGATCTCGTTCGCGAGGCTGTCTACTCCTTGCCTGCTCACTACCGAGAGGTGGTCGTCCTCTGTGATCTCTGCGAAGTTTCGTACGCCGAAGCCAGCGTCCAACTTGATTGCAATATCGGGACAGTTCGTTCCCGGCTTAATCGCGCTCACAACCTGCTCGCAAAGAAACTTGAAACGCGTACCCAGCCTTCTGGCAAACAGGCTGGCGGAATTATTCAAGGGTGTCTGCTATGAAATGCACTGAATTTGACGTTCTTATTGACGAGATGCTTTCGGGTATCCTTCATCCGGACGCGAACCAGCACATGCGCCTGTGCGAGCGCTGTACCTCGCATTATCGCGCTCGTGTCTCTGTGCAGAACAGCCTTCGCGATCTGTCTGCCGCGACGCCTCCAGGCCCTTCGAGTGCAACGGATCGCGCGGTCATGGAAAGATATCGCCGTCTTCAGCGGGAGCGTGGCGCTGCGGCCGCCAAGCCTGCGCCCGTCACGCCCACTGCGCGCCAGCTAAAGTTTCCCAGACGCAGTCTGGCTCCGCTGTGGACTTCGCGCATGTGGTTGAGTGGAGCGGCCGCTGTCGTGTTTGCCGTCTGCGGTTCGGCGGTCCATCTCTGGACGGGCGCTTCTTCGGTCAGCGCTCCGACGGTTGCTTCTGTTGCGCCCCCTTCGCCCATGTCCAGCCCGCAGCAGAGCTCCCCGGTCAGCGTTCCCGAGAACTCCAGGAGAGCCGTCGATTCAAACTCGCGTCATTATTTGCAGCGCCCATCAAGAATTTTGTCGAAACACGCTTCGACTCAACCTCAGCTCGCCTCAGTACCCGCGAATCGCACCAGGTCTTCTGCGGAACCTGTCCTCACGGCCAAGGCTGTGTTGAAAAATCCAGCCGTTGTTTTCCGGGAAGATACCGGCTATAACGCGATGCCAACAACACGAACCTATTCCAATACGGCACCAGTCATACGCCTGGCGAGCACAGGTTCGGCCAACAGCGTGGCCCAGTCGGCCAGCTCAACCTGGGCCGGCTATTCCAATCTTATGTACTGTGATCCCTTGACCTGTTCCGGCCCCATGCAAGTGGTCCGCATTAAAGTTCCGGTCGGGCGGGTCAGACCAAATCTCGGTCAGAGCATCGGGAATGCGTTCGTTAATGCTGATGTTGTAGTCGGACCCGATGGGGTAGCTCGGGCCATTCGGGTAGCAAACTAGCGTCACAATCAAGTCGCGGACTGTTATCGCGAACCTGGTGTGGCAGATATGTCAGGAGTATCAAGGAATGATCCTTCGGCCTTTTAGCGTTGTTCCATTATCGCTTTCGTTGTGTTTCCTTGCCTGGCCGCTGCAGGCCAGGGCGCAGGCCCCCGTTTCACTGAACTCAAGCGTTAACCCTGCAACGATTACGGTGCAGATCGAACCTCCCCCTATCTCGATTTCCTCCGCAGTGCTTGGCCTTGCCGAGCCGATTGGAGCGCAAGCAATTTCGGGAAAGCCTTTGTTCGCGGAGTTTGTCACCGTGCATCACCAGAGCTTTACCGACGGCAATCGCATCTCCCACACCACCACCTCCACCATCCATCGCGATGCTGAGGGACGTATTCGTCGCGAATCCCAGCTTTCGATAGCCGGAATTCCTTCTGGAGTCTCCACCTCCAGTTTCATCACCATCGTGGATCACTGCCTTGGATACGGCTACATTCTTGATCCGCAGGAGAATGTTGCCCATCGCTACGAACTGAATGGCGCCGGCCCCTCCTATGTCGCTCGTGTCAGCGCCAAGGGAAAAGGCAATGCACTGGCTGCACCTGAATCGCCAAGCGCCCCAGCGGCTCCCAGCACCGGTGGCCAATCCCACTGGCACTTGCATTCTCTTCGCAATCAACCGCCTCTTGACTCGCTTGATGCCGGGCTTTCCACTTCCTCCAAGGACCTTTTTTCCAGCGTGCTGGAAGGAAATTCAATCAGCAGCACGCCCGCCGTGCGCATTGATCAGCCCTTCCTGGCTGCACCCAACCCTGTTCGCACCGAGAACCTCGGGGAGCAGACAATTCTGGGCTTCGTTGCCCACGGAACGCGGGTGATCACAACGCTGCCAGCCGGACAGATCGGCAATGATCGTCCCATCGACATTATCAGCGAGCAGTGGTTTGCTCCTGAAGTCGCGCTCGTGATGCGCAGCATGCACCGCGATCCCTGGGCTGGCGAGTTCACTACCACTGTCGCCAAGGTCACCCGCCGTGACCAACCCGCCGCTCTTTTCGAAATTCCTGAGAACTACAAGATAATCGACGCTGCTACCGAAGGTGACCGTCACGTACTTGAAGGTCCCGGGAGCCACCCTTCCGGCAGCACGCCCCGGTAGAAAATAAGTTTCCAAAGATGTTTCTAAGGCACAAAAAGGAAGGGGCAATTTCGGGCGCTGATGTCGCTAAAACGCAGCGTTACTTTACGGTCTGCAATCTCTTTAGGCGCTGTCCCGACAAGAACACATAGTGGGCCGCCGAGGCTAGCGTGAAAGCGAAGACTCCGTACAGTAGGACATCGCGAGTCATCCACACAGCTTCAGCTTTGTAGATCTTTGCCAGCAGCGCGAAGAACACCCCGGCGATCTGGCAGAACGTGTTGATCTTGCCGAAGATACCTGGACGAAAATCCCTTAGCCCGACCGTATACAGCAGTGCTGAGATGATCAGAATCGAGAGGTCGCGTGAAAACACCATCACCGTGTAACGCCACGGAATAATGCGATTGAAAGACATCACAAGGAATAGCGAGCTCAGCAACAATTTATCGGCAATCGGGTCCAGATATTCGCCCAGTTTTGTCCTCTGGTTCAGCAGCCGGGCTGCAAGTCCGTCCAGCCCGTCGCTCAGTCCGGCGATCACCACCAGGATTAGAGCCGTATGAAAACGCCTCTCCATGATGCTGATGTTGATGAAGGGGATAAAGAACAACCGCAGCAGCGTCAACTGGTTTGGGGTGGTCCAGAACTGATTTTTCAGGCCCATTCATTCCCGCCAGTAGCTTCCTCAAAAGCCTCTCTCACCGCGCATCCCGCCTTGGCAGCAAAGCTCTCCGCCAACGACGGCAGCTCTCCCACTGCTGCATCCAGTTCCATCCGCTCCACCCGATGCATGGGGAAGAACAGCGTCAGGGCGCCTGCGCGCTCACCCGCCCGGACCTGTCGCGCCACCTCATCCAGCGACTCGACTGGGATTCCACGCAACTCCACGCCCTCTGCTGCGAGCTTGATCAGCAAGCCAAAAACCTTTTCGCGCGGAGAATGCAGCGTCAGCAGTACGGCCGAACCTTCGTCGAATCCTCGCCTTTGCATATCCTCGATTCTGCCGTGTGTGCACTCAAGTTACAAGTGTGGCGCAGCACTTTTTGTTTTCGTATGCTACGGCTCAACTTCGCTTCTACCGGCTCTGATCGGCTTCACCGCCGGTGTTTGGCTGGTCAACAAAAACCAAGGCGACCCGCAGGCCGCCTTATTTCTTTTTCCTGCTGTTTACTTCCGCTTCCAACGTACGCCGTCCTTGGTGTTTTCCAGTACGACTCCCTGTGCCAGCAATTGATCTCTGATGGCGTCGCTTTTCTTAAAGTCCTTCGCCTTCCGGGCTTCTGAATGCTCCTTCACCAGCACTTCGACCTGAGCGTCGCTGAGCGCCGCGCTCTTGGCTATTTCCAAGGTCTCCGGGCTGATCTTTTCTTCCATTCCCTCGGCCTTGGCCCAGTCCACGATTGACTTTACGTGAGCCGCATCTTCGTCCACCAGCACGGCGAAAATCTCGTCGAACCTGTTCAGAGCATCGAGCAGTGCCGGGATGTTGTTCTTCTTCACCTCGCCACGGTCGGCTGCCGTGTTCACGTCGCGCACAAGATCGAAGATCGCTGCCAACGCCTGTGCCGTGTTCAGGTCGTCGTCCAGGCTGGAGCGCATTTCGGAAACGGCTTTCGACACCATCTGCACGACCGCTGGGTTCTCGCCCTCTTCCCAGTGCCCGGTCTCAAGCCGCAGCTTGAAATTGCGCAGCCGCTCGATTGAGTTAGCCGCCTGTAGCAGTCCGTCGAAGGTAAAGTTCAGCTGCTTGCGATAGGGAACCGAAGTCAGCAGCAGACGAATCGAAGAAGGCTTGTGGCCCATCAAGACCAGGTCGCGCAGGGTGTAGAAGTTTCCCAGCGACTTCGACATCTTCTGTCCTTCCACCAGAAGGAACCGCACATGCATCCAGTGCCGCGCGAAGATCTTTCCCGTAAGCGACTCGCTCTGCGCAATTTCGTTCTCGTGGTGCGGGAACATCAGATCCTCGCCGCCTGCATGCAGGTCGAGGGTCTCGCCCAGATACTTCATCGCCATCGTGGAGCACTCGATGTGCCAGCCCGGACGCCCCGGCCCGATCTCGGTATCCCAGCTGGCTTCGCCGTCTTTCGGAGCCTTCCACAGCGCAAAGTCGCGAGCATCGTCCTTATCGTATTCGTCGGCGTCCATGCGTCCCCCGCCGCCTATGTTCATTCCTGCAAAATCTTTCTTGCTCAGCTTGCCGTACTCGGGAAATTTATCAATACGGAAGTACCATGAGCCGTCTTCTGCCTGGTAAGCCGCCCCCTTCTCGGCCAGCTTGCGAATAAAGTCCGCCATTTCCGGGATATGTTCCGTCGCGCGGGAGAGCTGTTCCGGCTGCTCGATTCCAAGCGATTTCATGTCCTCCAGAAACGCTGCTTCGAACTTCTTTGTATAGTCGCCAATCGGGATACCGCGCTGGTTCGCATTGCGAATGATCTTGTCGTCCACGTCCGTAATGTTCATGACGTGCATCAGCCGGAATCCACTCTGGCGCAGGTAGCGGCGCAGCACGTCAACAGCGACGAACGTGCGGAAATTGCCGATGTGGCCGTAGTCGTAAACCGTAGGGCCGCAGGCGTAAAAGCGCACCGTCTTGCCGTCGGCCGGCGTAAATTCTTCAGTCCTGCCACTAAGAGTGTTGAATAGATCGAGCGCCATGGCCTTCCTTCACACAGAAATCAGATTCAAACAGCTTGCATGTGTTCGCAGTATGATTCTAAGGTCCAGCCTTGCGCCATCGCAACACGCGTTCGCATCTTACTTGCAGTTCCGTAGCGGTTTGGTGATCCGCGGCCACACTTCGGTTTACCTCTGCTTCTCTCTTTTTCGGATCACTGTGCCGGTGATTCATTTTCAGCATCGAAATACTTAGGCCTGCTCTCCTGCTGAGGTTGCGAAGCAGAGTGTAGCACCACTGAATTTAGGGTTAGAACTTCCGTTTCAGGAGGACCCCATGCCGCCCGCGACCCTTACTCCCGTCGAGGTACCGTGCATTCGCACAAAGCTCCCCGGTCCCAACGCCAAGCGCATCATCGCAGCCGACGAGCGCCTTATCTCGCCCTCCTACACTCGCTCCTACCCGCTGGTAGCCAGCCGCGGACACGGGATCATGATCGAGGACGTGGACGGAAACGAGTTCTATGATTTCTGTGCCGGAATCGCCGTGGCCTCCACGGGTCACTGCCACCCCGAAGTGGTTGCCGCCATCCAGAAGCAGGCCGGTGAACTGCTTCACATGTCGGGCACCGACTTCTACTACCCGCAACTCACCGAGCTGGCCGCCCGGCTCTCGCAGATTGCCCCCATGCCGGGACCTCACCGCGTCTACTACGGAAATTCAGGCACTGAGGCCATCGAGGCGGCGCTCAAACTCGCCCGCTATCACACCAAGCGCCAGTACATCATCGCCTTCCACGGAGCCTTCCACGGACGCACCATGGGAGCCCTCTCCCTGACCTGCTCCAAGGCGCAGCAACGTCGACGCTTCTCGCCCCTCGTCCCGGGAGTGGTACACGTCCCTTATCCCAATCTCTATCGCCGCCCCGCTGGGACCGATCCGGAGCAGTATGCCCGCGACACCGCGCGATACATCGAGGAAGGGGTATTTCGCGCCGAAGTTCCACCCGAAGAGTGCGCCGCCATAGTTGTGGAAGCCTTCCAGGGCGAGGGAGGATACCTTCCCGCGCCTCCGGCTTTTCTTCAAGAACTCCGACGTATCTGCGACAAACATGGCATTCTGCTCGTCGTCGACGAGGTTCAGTCCGGCATGGGACGCACGGGCAAGTGGTGGGCCATCGAGCACTCCGGCGTAGCCCCCGACATGATCACCACAGCCAAAGGCATTGCCAGCGGCCTGCCGCTGAGCGCACTAATCACTCGCGCCGAAATCATGGACTGGGTTCCTGGATCTCACGCTTCCACCTTTGGAGGAAACCCCGTAGCCATTGCCGCCGCGCTCGCCACCATCAACATCATCGAGCGCGAAGGTCTGCAGAACGCGAGGGAAGTGGGCGAACACATCCTCTCCCGTATCTACGACTGGCCGCAGAATCTCCCGCTGGTAGGGGACGTGCGTGGCCGCGGCCTCATGATCGGCATGGAGTTCGTCACCGACAAGCAAACCAAGGCTCCCGCCGCAGAACAGCGCGACCAAGTGGTCGATCTCGCCTTTGAAAAGGGAATCCTCGTTTTGGGCTGCGGTCCCAACACTCTGCGCCTGTGTCCACCGCTCGTTGTGACCAAAAAGCAGGCCGACCTGGCCCTTGATGTCCTCGAAGAATGCATAAACCGAGTCGGCTCAGGCAAACACCGCCGCCCAACCTGGGGAGAAGCTGCCTAGCAAGGGATTGAAAGTGTAAGGAAGAGTAGGTGGAAGAAGAAGCAGATGGAAAAAGGATGGGGGTGTCCACTCTAACGCCTCGTTTTGTGCGGCGTTAGAGTGTTTTTTTATGGGTGGATGACGGGTTGAAAAGGCCAGTAAATGCTTCCTGGATTTTTACAGAATTACATATAGTACGCAATATATAGACATACTTTCGCCCTTTCGCCCCTACTTATTGCGCTTTTAGCTTGATTTTTACAGCCAAGTTAGCGCATTGTATTTAAGTCAAAGGAGCTACATCGAAATGGCAACTAAGGTTATTCGCCGCAGTTCTGAAACGGGTAAGTTTGTGACAACGAAGTTCACGCAGACTCACCCACAGACCACGGAAACTGAACGTGTGCACGTTCCGACCAAAAAGAAGTAAATGGATCTATTTCAAACCTGACTGGCACCGTCGCCTCTCGATACTCGCGGCGGTTTTTCTTTTAATCGAGTTCTGTTGTGAGTTATGCACAGCTGCGCTTTGCCGCAGAGTTTCACAACTAGAGTAATAGGGGCTTTCTGTCTCTGGGAAAGACTGCCTTCCGCATAATGCCCCCGCAACCAGACAGAAAAGAACCCGGTCACTGTATCATCTATACGATGCCTCCGATTCTCAACGCCCAATCTCTATCGAAAGCCTTCGGCGCTGAGCCGCTATTTTGCAACGTTTCATTCACCGTCAATGAACGCGATCGCATTGCCCTCATCGGCCCCAACGGCTCAGGCAAGTCCACCCTCCTGCGCATTCTGGCCGGGTTAGTCGCGCCGGATACCGGGGAGGTAGCTCTTCGCAAGCGAACGACCCTCGCCTACGTGCCCCAGGAGTCGGTCTTTGCTCCTGGCCTCACGGTGAGGCAGGTGATTGAGACAGCCTTAAAGGGGTCTGAAGTCCCGCACCTCGAGCGCGATTCTCGCCTGCATGAAACTCTTGGTCGTGCTGGCTTTGAGGATTTCGAGGCAGAAGCACACGCGCTTTCCGGAGGCTGGTGCAAGCGCCTCGCCATCGCCGAAGCCCTCGTCACCGAGCCTGAAATTCTCCTCCTCGACGAACCCACGAATCACCTCGACCTCGCCGGCATCGAATGGCTTGAGCAGCTTCTCCAGCAGGCGAGTTTTGCCTGCGTCCTGGTCTCTCACGACCGCTATTTCCTTGAAAACGTAGCCAGCGAAACCGCCGAACTCGCTCGCGTCTACCCGGATGGCATCTTCCGCGTCGCCGGTAGCTACTCCCACTTTCTCGAAGTGAAAGAGGAATGGATGCACGCTCAGGCGCGCCATCAGGAAGCGCTCGAAAATCGCGTGCGCATCGAAATAGAGTGGCTTCGCCGAGGACCCAGGGCTCGCCGCGGAAAATCCAAAGCTCGTATAGAAAGCGCCCACGAGCTCATCGGCGAACTCGGCGATCTTCGTTCGCGCAGCCGCACTGCCAGCACCGATATCGATTTCTCCGGCACCGACCGCCAGACCAAGCGCCTTGTAGAAGTCGAGGGCCTGAGCTATGCCTACAATGATCGCCCGCTATTCAGTGGCCTGAACTTCGTTATCACGAATGGAATGCGCGTCGGCCTTGTCGGCCCCAACGGTAGTGGCAAAACCACGCTGCTGCGCATGATTCAGGGAGAACTCAAGCCCGGAGCCGGTACCGTTCGCACCGCCGAGCATCTCAAGATCGTCTACTTCGAGCAGCAGCGCCATCTCGACCCGGACCTCACCCTGCGCCGGGCTCTTGCTCCGGATTCCGATGCGGTCGTATTCCAGGATCGCGTCATACATGTAGCTGCCTGGGCTGACCGCTTTCTCTTCACCGGCGAGCAGCTCAATCAACCCGTCAGCCGGCTCAGCGGAGGAGAGCGCGCCCGCGTCTTGATTGCGCGTCTCATGTTGCAACCCGCCGACATTCTTCTCCTCGACGAGCCCACCAACGATCTCGATATCCCTACCCTCGAGGTCCTCGAAGAGACTCTCCTGGAATTCCGCGGCGCGTTAGTGCTGGTCACGCATGACCGATATCTTCTCGACCGTGTCTCCACAACAGTTCTGGGATTGGATGGCAACGGTAACGCCTCCAGCTTCGCTGATTACCTTCAGTGGGAGGAGTGGCGCGACCAGCAGGCGCGCAACCGGAAACGCGTTATCAGCGAATCTGCCCGGACGGAGAGCGCGCCGCCAGCGCCCGCCGCCGCGCCAGCCAAAAAGAAACTCTCCTACAATGAGGCGCGTGAATACGCCGTAATTGAGCAGCAGATCGCCGATGCCGAGTCCCGGCTTAGCGCTGCACAATCGGCGCTGAGCGACCCTGCCATTCAAATCGACGCTCCGAAATTGATTGCCGCCCAGTCCGAGCTCGAGCAAGCCGAAGCCGAGCTTGACCGCCTCCTTACCCGCTGGACAGAGTTGGAGGAGAAGCAGCAGTAACCGGACGGGATGCGATCACACATTTTTCCAGACACACTTCTCGTCTGCGTGTTTTATCCTCGTTGAGTCATCCAGGAGACTGTAACGTGATCAGACGCGCTCTTACCGTCGTTCCCCTCATACTTCTCGCTTCAGTGTTTTCGCTCGCCGCACAGCAGTCCGAGATAGCCGATGAGAGTGAAGCCCAACAGCAGAAACATGAAGCACAGCAAGTGCCCAATGTCGCTGCCTTCGACGAGCGCGACGCCGCCGAAGTCCTCGGCACAATTCGTGACGGTCTTGAAAGTCATACCCCCAGTCGTTTTCTCTCCGCATTCGATGCGGACAGGATGGATGGCTTTTTAAATTTTAAGGATCAAGTCCAGGCCTATTTCGCCCAAAATCAAAACATTCGCGTCAACTTTCGGATCATTCAGACTTCCGCGGAAAATAACCGCGGCTTCGTTCTTGCCGAGTTCCAATTGGAAAGCGAACCAAGCCGCGGAGGCAGTTTCTCCCGGCATCACGGTCAGCTGCGTTTCGAGCTTGAGCCCGGCAAGAAAGGCTGGAAGATCGTGAATCTCGATCCGCGGAGCTTCTTCTCCTGATGTTGGCTCCGGCATCGGACTTACAATATTTCCATGTCTCGTCAGTATCCTTCGCGTCCTATCGTTGGTGTTGGTGCCGTCATTGTGTGCAACGGAGAGGTGCTCATAGCTCGCCGCGCAAACCCTCCGCTGCAGGGCCATTGGTCGATCCCGGGCGGAGCCGTCGAACTCGGAGAAAAGCTGCGCGATGGCGTAGCCCGCGAGGTTCTGGAGGAGACAGGACTGGAAGTGGAAGTCGGCCCCGTGCTGGATGTCTTCGATTCAATTTTCCCGGATGACGAGGGCCGCACAAAGTATCACTACGTTCTCATTGATTTTCTGTGCCACCCGCGTTCCGGAACCCTCATCGCGGCCTCCGATGCAAGCGAGGTGCGCTGGGCGCGGGCCGACGAACTTCCCGCACTCGGGATGAAGCAGGTAACAATCGATCTAATCCGGAAAGCGCTGGAACTCGATTCCGCAAAGTCGTAATTCACCAAAACAGGAAAGACTGCGATAGTTTGGTGCCCCGCATCCGCCTTCTGTTGGCGAATGCGGGGAGGACGCTACGGTTGCAGCGTAATGGCAGCCTGCGACTGATTCTCTATCGTGTAGTACACCTTGTGCGTGGTCGCCGTAAAAGTGGTTGGCGCCGTGTCGAAAATCTGTATTCCTGGGTCGCTCCCAAAGAACGTAGACGAGCATTGCGCATCGAGCGAACCGGCCTGCCCAATCGCGGGAATTGCCAGCGCAGTGTTCGTATAGGTCGGCGGAGCGCTCGCATACTTTGATATCACCTTTGCGCAGCTAAGCTGCTTCGGACTTGCCAGGTAGATCATCTCTCCCGTTTCCATCGCATAGTTGGTTCCATCGCTGGCCACAATCGTGAATTTCACTTTCCCCCCTGCGGCCTCTCCGGTGGGAATATGTATGGAGAACAGATTCGCCGTAGGCACTGCTCCGGTCATCGCCTTTGGTTGCCCCGCGATCAGTAGCCGATCATTCACCGCGCTTGTGGTCGAGCTTTCCGTCTGCAGCTGCAGATTTCCCCCGGTAATTGTTCCGTTTCCATTCCCAGATGCGAGCACCAGGTTTCCGTCGGGCTGAGGTTGCGTGCCCGAAGTACCGGTTGAGGTTGCCGCAGAGGTCATCACGGTTCCATCCGGAAAAACGAAGCCGCCCGCGGTGCTGTGAACCGCTCCCGCAACCGTCAGCATCTGGTCGGGCGTGGTGGTTCCGATGCCTACGTTGCCGCCTATGTAGGCCCCATAATTATTAGCTCCCGAGGTGGAAGGGTTGATCCACAAACCGTAGGTATTGCTGATTTGCCCCGTGCCCGCCTTCAGTATGTATTCGCTGTACAATCCAACCGCCTTGCGAATGACATTGCCAGAGCCAGTATCGACTGTCCCGCCGCCCCCGTAATGAAAATACGCGTCCCAACCGCTGGACGGCTGAAGCGTGAGCTGCCCCATGTATAAGCCAAAAGCATTGTTAGCGCTTGGCAGCGTTCCCCCCACGTTCAGCCGGACATTGGACAAAGGACCGATTCCAATGCCTCCAACATTGGTTAAAGAAAAGCTTCCTGCGACGGCGATGTTTGAGCCCGACTGAGAAATCACTGAATTTCCCAGATTACCCGACGTGTCCGTAAACACGGGCAGGTATCCCGCGGCAGCTCCAGAAACCGAAATCGCAGGAGTTGCTCTTGCGTTCAGTGTGAATACGGATGCAGATAGCGCCGCGGGTGCGTAGCTTGCGTTCGTGGAGTTTGCGCAAGCCGTTGTCTGAGAGTTTACAGTCGCATAAGCCGATGCGGGCTTCCCTCCCAGCATTTCTGAATCCACTGCATGGTGCGCGTATGGCACGCTCACGAGCAAGACGCGAGGCTGCTCGGCGGCTCCCGGCGAGTGTGTCAGCACCGCGAGCCAGCGTGCGTCGCCGCTCGAAAACAGCTCGGAAGGAATTCCCGTCGCGCTGGTTGCACCCAGTAATGCACTGAATCTGCCGTTTGCGTCAGTTGCGAGGTTCTGCGTCTCCTGCCAGAGTGGCACTCCGCCGCTTTGCTCTTCGTAGATGGCGAAGGTGACGCCCGTTACTCCCGTTAGTGGTTGACCGGCAGCATCCAGCGCGCGACCGCTGAATCGAATCAGTCGCTGCCCGGCACTGGTAACCATTTGCGCCGCCATGCTGACGCTAAGCAAAACGTAGAGAGCGGCAATACAGATCTTACGAGCAATTCTGTGAGTGCCCAACGAATGTACACCTTTAACGCAGCGACAGAGGCCAAGCAAAGTACGCTGGGCGCACGCGCCGCATTACCTGATCGCAAAAGTATTTGGCTTTATTGGGAAGACTACTATTGCTTTAAGAAATGTCAAGGCGGCGATACCGCTGCACAATGATTTTGCGGCTCGAAATGATGGCAGAAATGAAAAGCGCCCCGCACTGTAGCAATGCGGAGCGCCGGTAAGCTGTTTTGGTTTGGCCTGAGGCGGGCTCACTCCCTCCATACTGCGCAACCCAATCTGCGCGAGCTGTGGATGGAACGCACCCAGCGACAAACTCCAATAAGCCTCGAAGTCTGGCGAGTGGTTAGAGCGAAGCCGCCCTAAGCCTCAGCCACCTCACTGATCACGATTTGCCTGCTACATTCGCCTGAACTTTTTTCCATCGGACCACCTCCTCTCCAGTGTAACGCCATCCTAGACTGTCGCTCGGGGGTTGTCAAATTGTAAATAGATCCAAACTGGATAGTGGCAGAAGAGTAAATCCAGAGACAAACAATCAGCAGTACAGTCAGTCGTTCTCGGTTTCCGGGTTCCAGATGTAGGCTCCGTTTTGCGGGAGTCCGATGTGCTTCAGCAGGCGATAGACAAACTGGCGCGTCATCTCTTCAACCGAGTCAGGCTGAATGTAAAAGGCGGGGATCAGCGGATAGATGGTTGCGCCCGCCTCGGCTGCCGTCGACATGTTACGCAGGTGTATCCGGTTCAGCGGTGTTTCACGCACGCAGAGAATCAGCGGAATGCGCTCTTTCAAGCTGACATCGGCCGCGCGCTCGATCAGCGTGGAAGCCAGTCCCAATGCGATCTTCGCCAATGTCCCCATTGAGCAGGGAAGTACGATCATCGCGTCGGTTGGATAGGAGCCGCTGGCGATGTTGGCGCCGATGTCCTGATTATTGTGCAGCCGTGTTTTGCGCGGCTCGCAACCGATCAGTTGACGCAGCAACTCACTGCGCCCGTCAATGCCGAGTTCTTCGGCCATTACCCGCAAACCGCCGTGGCTGCAAACGAAGTTGATGCAGCCTACGCGCTCATCGGCTTCTAGCGCGCGCAGCATTTCCCGCGCGAACCTGGAGCCGCTGGCACCTGTGACAGCGAGTGTTATCGTGCGTTTTTCGTTGTTATCTTCGCGGGGCATGAACCCTAGCCTAGTGCTTTGGCAGCGCGGCGGCAAGTCTGACGCGTCTTCAACGTTTGGCTAGTGATAGGCTAGAAAGGTGGATGCAAATCGATTGAAGGCACTGCTGGAGCAGGTGCGCGCCGGAGCGGTCACTCCGGATGATGCGCTCGAGCAGATCAATACTCTCCCTTTTGAAGAGCTCGGCTTCGCCAAGGTGGACCACCATCGTGCAGTTCGCGTTGGCGTGCCCGAGGTGATCTTCGGACCGGGGAAAGCTCCCGAACACTTCCTTGAGATCTTTACGCGCCTTGCCGAGCGCGGCAACAATGTGTTGGCTACGCGGGGCAGCGAAGAACAGGTAGCGCTGACCCTCGCACGATTTCACATGGCAGAGCACAATCAGCTGGCGCGGACGCTTGTGCTGCGGCAGAACCGCGAAAAACTGGGCAAGGGGATAATTGGCATTATTTCAGCCGGAACCAGCGATATTCCCGTGGCAGAAGAGGCGGCAGTTACCGCCGATGTGATGGGAAACGATATCACGCGTCTTTTCGATGTCGGTGTGGCCGGACTGCATCGCCTGCTCTCACACAGCAAGGAACTGCGACAGGCGCGCGTGCTGGTGGTATGCGCTGGCATGGAGGGCGCGCTTCCAAGTGTGGTGGGCGGACTTGTGGCCGTACCCGTGATTGCCGTTCCGACCAGTGTGGGGTATGGCGCGGCTTTCGGTGGAATAGCGGCATTGCTGGGCATGATCAACTCCTGCGCGTCCAACGTATCTGTGGTGAACATCGACAACGGTTTCGGCGCGGCCTACGTTGCATCACTCATAAACCGGATTTAGCCGAGTGCCAGGGGGGCATGTCGCCCGACGAAACATAACCAGTGCGGTTGCCCCGCGCGTGACGGCGCGGGGCGACTTCCGATGAGATGTCCTGAACTTAGTCGCTCGTCATGATGAAGAGCGGTTTCATGTGGAAGCTTTTATATTGGGGGCGCAGACGCTCGATATTGTACTGTTCCTGCACATTGACCACTTTCTTGCTGCCGGTCACGCAGTCAATGGGCACATCGTCGTAACGTCCGTTTTTCAAGACCACCAGCCTGCCATGAACTCTCCGCAGTATGAGATCCAGCGCAAGATTGCCGTAAGCCATTGGCACAATTGAATCAATTGCGTCCGGGTCGCCGCCGCGCACAAGATAGCCAAGCTTCTGATTGATTACGTCGACGGTTTTTCCGTCATTGTACTTTGGCGAAATCTCCTTCAGCTTTTCCGATACCAGGTCACCGATGCCGCCCAGTTTCTTGTGTCCGTACGCGTCAGTCGTGTCGCGCAAGTAAACCATCTCTCCGCCCTCAAACATTGCGCCTTCGCTGACCAGGACTACGGAATACTTACTCGGATTGCGCCTCCGGTCATAGCTGAGCAGGTCGGTCAGCTGGTCTATGTGAAACTTGTGTTCCGGTATAACGCAGCGGTTTGCCGCGCCCGCCATGGTGGGAAGCATCGCGGTGAAGCCCGCATATCGCCCGAAGACCTCCAGCACCAGGAAGCGTTCGTGCGATCCGGCAGAGGTGCGCAGGGAGTTCGTCATCTGGATCGTACGCGTCACGCAGGTGCTGAATCCGATGCAGTAATCCGTGCCAGGCACGTCGTTGTCCATTGTCTTCGGAATTGCGATTACTTTCGAGCCTTCCTGGTAAAGGCGAACGCCGTAGCTCAGCGTGTCATCGCCGCCAATGGGAATCATGTAATCGATGCCCAGCCAGGACAGATTTTGCAGCACTTCGGGCGTCAGGTCATTAACTTCCTGGTTGTACTTGTCCTGAAGGTGCACAGGAACATCGATCTTGCGGACCTTCCCGGGGTTTGTGCGTGAGGTATGCAAAAATGTGCCGCCAGTTCGCCCGGCGCGGTTCACGAGCTCTTCGGTAAGAACCTCAAAGTTTCTAGTGTTGTCATAATCTTTTTCGCGGACGATATCGATCAACCCGGCCCATCCGCGACGAATTCCGATCACCTGATAGCCCTCGCGCAGTGCGCGGACGGTGACGGCGCGAATCGCCGGATTAAGGCCAGGCACGTCGCCGCCACCGGTCAGAATCCCAAGAACACCCTTGCCCGATTTCCCGTTCGGCATTTTCATCCCCCTTTTGTCAATGGGAGACAATAACACAAGGCGGCCGTTACAGCGTACTTTCAGGGTTATTCTGCCGTCAGACCCAACGGGGTTGACGGAGAAGAGGGAACGGCGGGTGGCGATTCTGCTTCCGGTTCGCCCGGGTACTGCTTAAGGTTCCAGATATCGGCGCTGTACTCCTTGATCGTGCGGTCGCTTGAGAATTTATGCGAATGCGCGGTATTCAGAATGGACATGCGCCGCCACTTCGCGGTGTCCTGAAAATCTGCGTCAATTCGCTCATTGATCTCAATGTATTGCGGAAGGTCCGCAATATGGAAGAAGCGGTCTCCGCGGCCGATCAGTTCGTCGAAGATCCACCGGAACAATCCTGGTTCATTAGGCGAGAAGCGATTGTTCACGAAGCAATCCATTACGCGCTTGATGCGGGGATCGCGATCGTAGTATTCGCGAGGGTGGTACAGATTATTGCGCTGCATCTGTTCGATCTGTTCGGCGCGCAGTCCGAAGATGTAGATATTTTCTTCGCCTACAGCTTCGGCGATTTCGATATTGGCTCCGTCCCAGGTTGCTACCGTAAGGGCACCGTTCATCATCAGCTTCATGTTGCCGGTGCCGCTGGCTTCCATACCCGCCGTTGAAATTTGCTCGCTCAGGTTGGCTGCCGGAATGATCGACTGGGCCAGGGAGACGCGGTAGTCGGGCAGGAACGCAACTCGAAGATATTGGTTGGCCTTGGGGTTCTTGTTTACTACTGCGGCCACGTTGTGAATCAGCTTGATGATCTGCTTGGCGGCCCAGTATCCGGGCGCGGCCTTGCCGGCGAAGACAACGGTTCTCGGCGATTTCGGGGTTTCACCATCTTCCACAATACGCAGGAAGTCGTACATCACGCGCATCACATTCAGCAACTGTCGCTTATATTCGTGAATGCGCTTGATCTGCACGTCGAACATGGAATGCGGGTTGGTGGTAACACCGGTCTCGTCGCGAATGATGCGCGACAATTTCAGCTGGTTTTGTAACTTTACGTCCGCGAATCGATCCTGGAAGGCCGCATCGTCCGCAAGCGGCTCCAGCTTATGTAGCTCAGAAAGATCGGTAATCCATGACTCGCCGATGCTCTCCGACAGCAGGCTTGACAGGTGAGGATTGGACGTAAGCAGCCAGCGCCGTGGCGCAACACCATTAGTCTTGTTGCTGAATTTTTCCGGCCACAGCTGGGCAAACTCCGGAACCAGGGAAGTTTGGAGCAGCTTGCTGTGGAGAGCGGAAACGCCATTGACCGAGTGCGAAGCCACGATTGCAAGGTGCGCCATGCACACGTTCTTGTCGTGTCCTTCCTCGATGATGGACATCTTTCTCAGTTTCTCTCCATCTACCCAGGAGTAGGCGCTCAGGCTGCGAAGAAAATTGTGGTTGATACCAAAGATGATCTGCATGTGGCGCGGCAGCACGCGCTCCATCAGCGAGACGCTCCACTTTTCCAGCGCCTCGGGCAGCAACGTGTGATTGGTGTAGGCTATCGTCTTTTGCGTAATCTCCCAGGCGTTTTCCCACTCCAGGTTATTTTCATCGACCAGCACACGCATCAGTTCCGCGACTGCAAGCGCGGGATGCGTGTCATTCATCTGAATGGCGACCTTGTCCGGGAAAGCCTCAAAATTATTGTGCCGTGTCAGGTAGCCGCGCACAATGTCGCGTACTGCGCAGGCAACCAGAAAATACTCCTGCACCAGTCGCAATTCCTTTCCAGCCACAACTGAATCGCTCGGATACAGCACGCGCGAGATGTTTTCGCTGCCTATCTTTTGTTCGACAGCGCGAATATAGTCGCCGCGGTTAAAAATTTCGATATCGAAATCTTCTGAGGAGCGCGCCTCGAACAGGCGCAGATAATTCACCGTCTGCCCGTTGAAGCCCACAGCCGGTATGTCATTCGGTACGCCGACCACCACCTGGTAGCCCAGCCAGCTCTGGCGGTAGTTGCCTAAGCTGCGCGAGTTCTCAACACGGCCATAAAGGGGAATTACGATTGCTTCCTCGGGACGCGGGATTTGGAGCGGGGTTCCGTTGTCCTTCCATCGATCCGGCTTCTCGCGTTGGAAGCCGTTTGCAATCTCCTGCCGAAACATTCCGTACTCGTAGTCGATTCCGTATCCGTAGCCCGGCATGTTAAGCGTTGCCAGCGATTCCAGAAAGCAAGCTGCTAGCCTGCCCAGTCCGCCGTTGCCAAGACCGGCATCGGCTTCGCTCTCCAGCACCTGCTCCAGCCTGGCTCCAAAATCGCCCAGCACGTTGTCAAGGACTTCGTTCAACTGCAGATTACTGACCACGTCAACGAGCAGACGCCCCAGCAGAAATTCCATTGACAGATAGTAGAGGTGTTTGGCATCCGCCTGCCTGTAACGCTCGCTGGTGGCCAGCATGCGGTCCACAAACAGGTCGCGGACCGCCAGAGAAACTGGAACCAGTAATTCGGCGGGAGTCAGGTGATTTACCGGCCGCACGAGCGTGTAGCGCACATGGCGCTCGATCCCTTCGCGCAGTGCCTGTGCCGTGGCCGTGGAGTTAAAACTCGAGTTCAACATAAGTTGCTAAAAATCCCGATCCAAAAACGGAATACAGCATAGCGCGTATTCCTAGTGCGGACAGATGAACCCACGTTAAAGACGTTTGAAAAGCGAGGGTGGATGCTTTCGAAAGCGCATCTTTTCCGCAAAGAGAATTCTACGCATGATTCGTCCCGTTTACCAAACAATAACCCGTCTGTGCTGCTGCTTCTTTTCTGTACGCTCTGGCGGGCCAAGGCAAAAGGGCGCGCGGGTGCGGCACGCCCTTTCCACTTCAAAGCATACGGGTTACCTCTTAATCGCAATGCTTAACTCTTTCAATTGCGCATCCGTCACCGGAGTCGGTGCCTCCATCATCAGGTCGGTTGCGGCTGCCGTCTTCGGGAAGGCAATCACTTCACGCAGACTTGAGGCTCCAGCCAGGATCATGACAATGCGATCCAGTCCCAGAGCAATTCCGCCGTGCGGAGGTGTTCCGTATTGCAGCGCTTCCAGGAAGAATCCGAAGCGCAGCTTCTGCTCTGCCTCGTCCATTCCCAGGGCTTCGAATATCTTTGCCTGCACATCCTGCTGGTGAATACGAATCGAGCCGGAACCGAGTTCTGTTCCATTCAGCACCAGGTCGTAGGCACGCGCTCGAATTGCGCCCAAAGCTGAGTTTGGATCACGCAACGCGCTGACCCCGTCGTGCAGCAGTTCCATGTGTTGTTCGTGCAGGGAGGTGAAGGGGTGGTGCGCAAAAGTCCACTGCCTCATTTGCTCGTCCCACTCGAATGACGGGAAGTTTGTTACCCAAAGGAATTTGAATTCTTTGCCCTCAAACGCCTTGTGGCGGTTCGCATATCGCTGCGCCAGCGCCAGGCGGAACTGTCCCGCGTTGGTGTAGACGGCGTAGGCTTGGCGCTGCCGGCGCCGTTTGGCTGCGGCGTCATCGGGAGTCGCTTCTGTAATTCCATCCTTCGGAGCAGCTACCAGGACCAGCAGGTCTCCCTCTTCGGCCCCGCACAATTCGCGAACTTTTGCGGCTGGCTCTGCGAAGCCTTTTTCCAGACGCTTGAAGTCATCGATGAACTTGATGACCTTGGCCTGCTTCTCGTTCAGCAGCGCCTTGTGCTCGTCGCGCTCTTTGCGCGAAAGCTCTCCCACGTTCGGTATGCGAATTGCCACCACGGGCAGGGAAGCGTCGATGGCCAGCATATCCAGTTCTTCCGCAGAGAAGGCCGGTTTCACGTCCGTCATTGCCGGCAGCCTCAGGTCGGGCTTGTCGATTCCGTAAAGCCGGATGGCCTCATCGTAGGGCATCTGCGGGAACGGCCGTTTGATGGTGTATCCCGCCGCCGTGAAGGCTGCGTCCAGGAACCCTTCCACTACTTGATGGATTGTCTCTTCGGTAGGGAAGCAGAGCTCCAGATCGATCTGGGTGAACTCCGGCTGACGGTCGGCGCGCAGGTCCTCATCACGGAAGCAGCGAGCAATCTGGAAATAGCGATCGAGGCCTCCGATCATCAGGAGTTGCTTGAAAATCTGCGGCGACTGCGGGAGCGCATAGAACTCGCCCGGATGAACACGGCTTGGCACCAGGTAATCGCGCGCGCCTTCCGGAGTAGAGCGCGTCATCATCGGCGTTTCGATTTCATAAAAGCCCTGATTTGCAAGGTAATTGCGAATCGCCAGCGTGACCCGGTGGCGCATTTCAACACAGGCGTGCATCTCCGGACGGCGCAGGTCGAGATAGCGATACTTCAGCCGCACCTCTTCGTTGACGTTCACGTTGGCATCGCCCGGAAAGAACGGCGGCACCTTACTCTCATTAAGCACCTTCAGATCGGTGGCAATTACTTCGATTTCGCCTGTCTCCATCTTCGGGTTGATGGTGTTCTCATCGCGCAGTTCGACCTTTCCGGTCACCGCCAGCACATACTCATTGCGCACGGCTTCCACGCGTGCGTGCATCTCCGGGTTGCGTTCCATATCGAAGACAATCTGAGTGATGCCCGAGCGGTCGCGCAAGTCGATGAAGATAAGGTTGCCGTGATCCCGCCGCCGGTTGACCCAGCCCATCAGAGTAATCGTGGCTCCCGCATCGCTGGCGCGCAGGTCACCGCAGCGGTGCGTCCGCTGTAAATCGCCTAAAAAATCAAGTTGCATAATCGCTTTCCGTATAGCGGAGTGAAGCTCCGCATTCTTTCAATCCTACGACAATTGGCATGTCTCTCGTTCACACGCCAATTGTCGCAGGTGGAAGTTGCCTTCCTAATCTTCCAGATGTCCCAGGAGCTCGCTCCGCGAAACCGTGGTCTGCAAACCGCTCGTCAGGTTTTTTACCGCGAAGGCGTCTGCCTTCACCTCGTTTTCGCCCACGATAATGGCAAACGTTGCACCCAGCTTTTCAGCGGTCTCAAAGCTCTTCTTCAGACGGAAGCTTTCATCGCTCACGTCCACAGCGACTCCGTCGGCGCGCAACTGTTTCGCCAGCTTCAGCGCGTGGCGATTCATCCCTTCGCCGAGTGGGACCACAAATGCCTTCAAAGGCGCGAGTGTCTGCTGTTGCTGTGCCTGGAGGGCCAGTACCAGACGGTCTTCGCCAATGGCGAAGCCGATTCCCGGAGCCTTCGGACCGTCGAGTTGCTCGCTCAATCCGTCATAGCGGCCCCCGCCGAGCACCGCGCTCTGGGAGCCCAGTTTGCCATGCGTGAACTCGAATGTGGTGCGGGTGTAGTAATCCAGCCCGCGCACCATGCGCTCATTCACCTGGTAGGGAATTCCCAGCGTGTCGAGGATCGCGCGCACTTGCGCAAAATGTTCGCGGCAGCCTTCGTCCAGGTAATCGGCAATCTTTGGCAATCCCTCTATGATCGGCTGGTCCTCGGGAACCTTGCAGTCCAGCACGCGCAAGGGATTTGTCTCTGACCGCCGTTGGCAATCGCCGCACATCTGGTCCTTCACATTTTCCAGCGCATCGCGCAGAGCCTGATTGTAGGCCGGGCGGCACTTCGCGCATCCAACCGAATTCAGATACAGCGTCCAGCCTGTCAGTCCCACTGCGTCCAGCAGAGCGGTTAGCATGTCCAGCACTTCGGCGTCGCGTATGGGGAGCTCGCTGCCCGCCGTGGTTGGTCCGAGAACCTCAGCGCCGATCTGGAAAAACTGGCGATAGCGACCCTTCTGCGGCCGTTCGCGCCGGAACTGCGGGCCGATGTAGTAAAGCTTCTGCAACAATCCGCTGCGGCCTAGCTCGTGTTCAATATAGGCGCGCACAACGCCTGCGGTGTTCTCCGGGCGAAGGGTCAGCGTCTGGGTCTTCTCGCTGGCCGCGCGAGCCTTGTCTTCCCAAGTGAACATCTCTTTGGAGACGATGTCGGTTTCTTCGCCTACGCTTCGGCTGAACAGTTCAGTAGATTCAAAAATTGGAGTGCGAATCTCGCGGTAGTTATAGCGGGCGAAGACCTCGCGTACCGTGTGCTCCACGAAATTCCAAAGTTCTGTGTCAGGAGGCAACAGGTCGCGGGTCCCGCGTACAGCTTTAATCATTTTCCGTCCCTTAACCGGAAGTTTTGTTCGTCCAAATATGGATATTCCATCTGTCGCGCGGCTTCGCGCGCGATTGTCTCACCGTAAGTATGCGCCACCACATACAGAGCCATGTCGATGCCGGCGCAAATGCCGCTCGCGGTCGTGATGTTGCCGTCCACTACCATCTGAAGCCTCGGTAGCAGAGTTGTGTTGGGAAAGTGCTCGCGAAAGAAATCCACCGAATGAAAGTGGGTGGTGGCAGTCTTTCCGACGAGCAGTCCAGCCGCTCCCAGCACGAGGGAGCCACCGCCTACCGATGCCAGGCGACCCAGTTGCGGGGCAATCAGTTTTATCCAGTTCAGGTGTTCCGGCTGATGCATCAAGGCGCGAACCCCAGGCCCACCTGGAACCAGCAGCATGTCCAGCTTCGGACAGGAAGCAAAGTCCACGTCCGGCAATATCCGCATTCCGCCGTTGGCGCTTACCACGTCCTTAGTTTCGGCCACGAGCATCTGATGAATAGGAGAACTGGTTTCGCGCCGCATCTCCTCATTTAGACGCACAGAGGCAAAAACTTCAAAAGGACCACAGAAGTCCAGCAGCTCCGCATCGGGGTAAATCAAGATTCCGACCGTCTTCTCCGCCGTGGTCAGCGGTCCAATTTCATTGCTCACTGGCCAACTCCCGCAAGTACTGTTCTTTGTAGCCCAGATAATTCGTGCGATAGGTCAAGATGGAAGCTTTCTGCTCGTCACTCAGGTAGCGCCGAAATTTTCCCGGTGCGCCCAGCCAGAGCGAACCGGGTTCGACGACCGTTCCTTCGGGAATCAGCGTACCGGCGCCGATGATCGAATCGTGTCCGATCCGCGCTCCATTTAATATGATAGCGCCCATGCCGATCAGGCATCGGTCTTCAATTACGCAGCCATGCAGCGTCACCATGTGGCCGACGGACACATCGTCGCCCAGTAGCACCGGCCATTTTCCAAGCATCCCGTGCAGGACCGAATTGTCCTGAATATTTGTGTTTTTGCCAACGCGGATCTGGTGCACATCGCCACGAAGCACCGTGTTCATCCAGATGCTGGCGTGTTCACCAAGCACAACATCGCCAATTATCTGCGCCGATACATCCACATAGCAGGTACTGGGAATAACAGGCATCACGCCCTTATAGGGTCGAATCAATGAGACACCTCCAGCTTGGGCGTCAGCTCTGCCATAACTGGCGCCCTGCGCGATATGTATATCCAGCGCCCAAATCGTCCCAACAGATTGACGATATCAGAACCAAAGGCCTGAAGAAACCAGCAACCCTGCCGTGGAATTCATTCTTTGCGCCCATTGCGGACAGCCAGTTCCCGGCTGTGTCTGCCCCGGATGAAGTTCCACGCGATTATTCCTTGCAAAAAGGTTCGCAGTGGGCCGGATTAAGGAGTAATATTCCGCCGTCGGATTTTGCGTGGTGGCAACTCGCTAAGTTTTCAGGGGTGTCGGATTTTCTGAACAAATTGCGAGGTTTGCCGCAATCTTTTCACTGCAGTATCAGCGTTGAGGATGCTTGGCCCGGAGGCGCGGGTTTATTCCGGGCAGGCAGTGGACGGTTCGAGGATTGTAAAGGTTGTTCGAGCTAATACCCGCGCGGAGGTTTTGCGTTGGAACTGGGCTGAAAGGGGATTCCATGGAATTTCAGGATAGGATGTTGAAGTGCGCGGACTGTGGCGAAGAGTTCGTGTTTACGTCCGGAGAACAGCTTTTCTTCCACGACAAACGATTTACGAACCTGCCCAAGCGTTGCAAGGCATGCAAGCAGAAACGGTTGCAGGCTGCCGGAGCACCTAGTCGCTCCGTTAAGAATGAAACTGTCGCTATCTGCTCGGCATGCGGTAAGCAAACAACGATTCCTTTCCGTCCCACCCAGGGCCGTCCAGTATTCTGCCGCGAGTGTTTCTCGCAGCAGAAAAAGCCTCTTCGTGCGTCTGCCTGACGCACCAGGAAAAACTTAGAGCGAGCTGAAGATTTCTTCGCTCGCTCTCGGGTACGACCACATCGGCGTGCCCGGCGGCTCCCTTGTCTGCAAAAGGTCTTTATTTCCTGTCCTGATGGGTTACCAGCAAGGCTTCGATTTGGCGAAGCAGGTCGCCTGTGTTCATCGGTTTCACCAGCAGGGATTCCGCTCCTTCTTCTCTCCAATCCTTTCCCAGTTGCGGGTAAGCCGTAAGAATCGCGGTTGCCGGGTTGTAGGATTGCGCCCGTGCAGCGCGGATCACTTCGAAGCCCGACTGCTCGTTCTCCATGCGCATGTCGGTAATGACCATCTCGAACTTGCTGCTGCACAATTTCTCCACCGCTTCGCGTGCAGAGGCCGCGGTTTCCACTTCAAAACCGTTCATTTCGAGAATTGCCTTGAGGGTTAGCAGAATCGCCAGTTCGTCGTCTACGATCAGGATGCGCCGCTTCATAGTCAAGCTCCAGAAATTCAGAAAAACTTCTTTGAGGCATAACGGCGACCAACATTCGGGAATACGTTTTTCCGATTGTTGGTTGCATCAACGAATGTAGCTTCAACCTCATCTGCAAAGCCAGGGCAACAGAGGCCGCCCGGATTTGCCCATATAATACTCTTGTGGTTAGCTTCTATGTTGAAAACTTCGGTTGCCGTGCCACTCAGGCCGACGGGGCTTCGATTGAACGGCAGTTGGCCGATTGCGGGTTGTCGCGAGCCGATTCGGTTGCGAATGCGGAAATTGTCGTACTGAATACCTGCACCGTAACCTCGTCTGCCGATCAGGATGCGCGGGCGGCGATTCGCCGCATTCATCGCGCCAATCCTTCTGCTCGCATCCTCGTCACTGGCTGCTACGCTCAGCGCGCCCCACAGGAAATATCTGTTCTCGAAGGCGTCTCGCTGGTCATCGGCAACTCGCACAAACATCGCCTTGCTGAGATTGCTGCTGGTGATGGCTTTGTCTCGCTTGCCTCTCTGTCCGCGCCCTCAGTCGCATCAAGTTCAATCGCGTCAAGCGGGCATTCCGCGCCGATCGTGGTCGAGGATATCTTTGCCCACACGGAAATGCTTGCCGCGCCTGTGTTCGATTCCGACAATGAGAAGACTCGCCCCAATCTCAAGGTGCAGGACGGATGCAACAACCGTTGCTCCTACTGCGTGATTCCTTTCGTGCGCGGTCGCAGCCGTTCGCTTCCCCTTAACGAAGTTCTTAGCAATGTCGATCGGTTGGTCGCGAACGGATATCAGGAGATTGTGTTAAGCGGAATCAATCTGGGGCGCTGGGGTCGCGATTTGGGCCGGGAGCAGTCTGTTGCGGATACGCCAGGTTCCGCGCCTCGTGGGCGCTTTGTCGATCTTCTGCGTTCCATTCTTGACCGCACCGGTGTTCCGCTATTGCGTATCAGCTCCGTTGAGCCTATGGACTGGAGCGACGAGTTGATCGCTTTGGTTGCAACATCGCCGCGAATCGCCAAGCACGCCCATATCCCGTTGCAGAGCGGGAGCGACCGCATCCTGCGGTTGATGCATCGCCGCTATCGTCCCTGGCATTACGAAGATCGCGTTCAGCGCATTCACGCCGCCATGCCTCAGGCGGGCATTGGCGCTGACGTCATGGTAGGTTTTCCCGGTGAAAGCGAAGAAGATTTCGAGCACACGCGCGCGTTTATCGAACGCCTGCCCTTTACCTATTTGCACGTGTTCACCTACTCCTCTCGCCCCGGCACGCCTTCTGTGGAGATGCCCGGGCAGGTCCCAGTGCAGGTAGCGCGTGAACGCAATCGTGCGTTGCGTGAACTCGCATCCCGGAAAAAGCGGATCTTTCAGGAGCAGTTTGTCGGGAAAAGTGTGTTGGCGCTTACGCTCACTCAGTTTTGCAATGGCCGCACCGAGGCCCTGACTGGCAATTATCAAAAATTGTGGCTGCTGGGCAAAGTTCCCTCGAATCGAATCATTACTGCGCGCATCCATTCCATAGATGGAGAAGCGCTCGTTGGTGAAGTTGAGTAGAGAGCGCCTTGTATCCGACAAGGGTTTTGCATGGCCAGCGTTTTCGACTTTTCCGCCAAACTCAATAGTGGCAAAACAAAGTCGCTCGCGGATTTTCGCGGCAAGGTACTGCTCATCGTGAACACTGCAAGCAGGTGCGGATTTACGCCGCAGTACGAGGGACTGGAAAAACTCTACAAGAAGTATCGCAAACAGGGTTTGGAGATTCTTGCCTTCCCCTGTGATCAGTTCGGTCATCAGGAACCCGGTAATGACGAGGAGATTCGAGGCTTCTGCGAAGTTAATTTCGGAGTCACATTCCCTCTGTTTTCTAAGATTGACGTGAATGGCCGAAACGAGCACCCTCTTTATACGTTTTTGAAAGGCGAAGCTGGGGGCATGTTGGGCGACGACATTAAGTGGAATTTCACCAAGTTTCTGGTCAGCCGCGAAGGTAAGGTTCTCGACCGTTTCGCTTCGCTGACCCGCCCCGAAAGGATCGAGAGCGATATCGTCAGAGCTCTAAAATCATAGATGTCGAGCACATTTCCATACTGTAGCGAGGGTTGTTTTGTGTGTTTTCACTCCTGAACAACTGCCTTTCCGTGCTACACTTTAAGGGGTTTAGGTACCACCGGAGGATCGTATCGACAAGCGTTTTATCCGCACTAATGAGCGCATTCGTGCCCGCGAGATTCGCGTGATAGACGATCAGAGCGAGCAGCTTGGTATCATGGCTCCTCTTGACGCGCTCAAAATTGCCAGGGAAAAAGGACTCGACCTGGTGGAAGTTTCACCCACCGCGCAGCCACCTGTCTGCCGCATCATGGACTTTGGTAAGTACATGTATGAGCAGGAAAAGAAGGAGCGTGCGGCCAAGAAGAACCAGAAAATCATCACCATTAAGGAAGTGAAGTTCCGCATTAATGTGGACGAGCACGATTATCAGACCAAGAAGAATCATGCTCTGCGCTTCCTGAGTGAAGGTGACAAGGTCAAGGCGACGATCTTTTTCCGTGGACGTGAAATGACCCGTCAGATGCTCGGTCGTGAGATCCTGCAGAGACTGATCAAGGACATTGCGGACAAAGCCGTGGTCGAGAATATGCCACGGCAGGAAGGCAACACCTTGCACCTGATTCTGGCTCCGCCGAAGGTTCAGAAGTAGCCGTCAAGACGCAGTCCATGCCCTGCGGTGCTCCAGTAAGGGTTGCTTGCCTTGGCTAGATCGCGGCAAGCCGCTCTCCAGTAACATTTTGGGGGCAAGTGCTCCGGTTCAGTTGCCCGGAGAGCCTGTTCTCGTGTTTAATAACATCAGTTGTTTTTAGGACCTATACAATGCCGAAGATGAAGACCCACAGCGGCGCTGCCAAGCGCTTCAAGAAGACAGGTTCGGGCAAGGTGAAGCGCGGTTTTGCTTTCCAGCGCCACATCCTGACTTCGAAGGACTCGAAGCGCAAGCGCCAAATGGATATGGGTGGAATGGTCGACAAGGCCGATCTGCCTAAGATTCTGAGGATGATCCCCTACTAAACAGGGCGATCTCCCGCCGGACGGCATCGATTCGTCCGGTGTAACGAGGGTGAAAACCCGGGTGTGTGAAGAGGTTCAAGGTTGTTTAGCCTCCTGCCTCCAGCCGCCATAATCCCGCGGACACAAGTCCAGCGGAGGTTCTCAAAGGAAGGTAGCAGCAATGCCTCGCGTAAAACGTGGTACTAAGCGCCGTGATAAGCGCAAAAAGATTTTAGAGCGCGCAAGTGGGTATTTCCTCACAAAGTCGAAGCTCTACCAGGCAGCTCAGGAAGCCGTACAGCGCGGCCTCAAGTTTGCGTTCGTAGGCCGTAAACAGAAGAAGCGTCAGTACCGTTCGCTCTGGATCGTGCGCATCAACGCCGCCGCCAAGTTGAACGGCATCAGCTATTCGCAGTTCATTCACGGCCTGAAAGTTGCCGGAATCGAGCTCGATCGTAAGATTCTGGCCGACATTGCGGTTCAGGATCCTGCGGGCTTTACCGCCTTGGTCGAGCAGGCCAAGGCCGCCGTGCCGGCACAAGCGTAAAGCAGCCCTCGACCAAGTATCGGAAGCCACGAATGGCACGGGAACACGAACCCCAACGGTTCGTGCGCTCAAAACCATTTGTGGCTTTTCTACGTTTGGATTGCGGTCGCCCCTCAGGCCCTCTTCCGGCTTGAGTGAGGCTTTTCCTGCAACATGAACTCGTGGCAGTTAAGGAATGAGGAGCAGCAAAGCACTCATGTATAGCGTTCCAAAACTCGAAGATTTCTCTCCCGCCTCCCTCGATGCGGCCGCTGACGAACTCCTCGCGGCACTCCAAGCCGAGTCTCAGGCCATAAGTGATCCCAAGGCATTCGAAGAGTTCCGCAACCGCTGGATGGCCCGCAAGAACGGCCTGCTCACCCAGGTTAATGAATCCTGGCTCAAAGCTGCGCCCGGCCCTTCCAAGCGCGATGTCGGCCAGCGCGTCAATGCGCTGAAGGCGCAGGCCGAGGCTATCGTCTCCGCCGCCGAACAACTCGCCGCAGGCTCGGCCCTCAGTGCCAAGATCAAGTCCGAGACCGTCGACATCTCGCTCCCCGGAATCGAGCGCCCACTCGGCGTGCGCCATCCTGTTCTGCGCACCCTGGACGAGCTGATCTCAGTGTTCGTCAAGATGGGTTACTCCATTGCCGAAGGACCCGAGGTCGAAACGGATTACTACAATTTCGAAGCTCTGAACTTCCCGCCGAACCATCCCGCTCGCGACACTCAGGACACGCTCTTTATCGCCAATCAGGAGATGAAGGCGCAGCGTGACCGCCTGTTGCTGCGCACCCACACCTCACCCGTGCAGATCCGCAGCATGGAGAAGCTTACGCCGCCCGTGCGCGTCATCTGCCCCGGTAAAGTGCATCGCAACGATGCGCCGGACGCGACGCACTCGCCTGTATTCCATCAGCTTGAGGGCCTCTGCGTGGATACCAACATCACCTTCGGCGATTTGAAGGGAACGCTCGACCACGCCATGAAATCGATGTTCGGCTCGGACGTTAAGACCAGCTTCCGCCCGTCGTTTTTCCCCTTCACGGAACCCAGCGTTGAAGTTTCCATTTCCTGCCCCTTCTGCGGAGGCAATGGCTGCCGCCCCTGCAAACAGAGTGGCTGGATCGAGCTTCTGGGCGCGGGCATGGTCGATCCCAACGTCTTCGGCTTCGTCGATTACGATCCGAAGAAACTCAGCGGCTTCGCCTTCGGCATGGGCATCGAGCGCCTGGCGATGATGACCTACAACGTCGATGACATTCAGCAGTTCTTCTACGGCGACGTGCGCTTCCTGGAGCAGTTTGCGTAATGAAAATTTCACCGAATTGGATTCGCGATTTTGTCTCTCCCGCGGCCAGCGACCGCGGTGTTGCCGAGGCGCTCACTGTCTCCGGCATTGCTATTGAAGGCTCTTTTGGCGAAGGCGCCGACCAGACCTGGGAGGCGGAGATCACCACCAACCGTGTCGATGCCATGAACCACTACGGCGTCGCCCGCGAGGTTTCGGCTATCTACGACGTTGACCTTGCGCCTATCGCGCCTAAGGTTTCCGGGAACGGCCCCGCGAACTTCTCCATCGTTATCGATGATGCCGAGGGCTGTGCGCGTTACACCGGCCGCGTCGTTCGCGGAGTCAAGACGGCTCCGGCTCCGGCGCAAATCGCACATCGCCTGGAACTGGTCGAACAGCGCAGCATCAGCAATGTAGCCGACGCCAGCAACTACGTGCTCAACGAAATCGGACAGCCCACCCACGCCTTCGATCTCGACAAGCTTGAAGGCGGCAAAATCATCGTGCGCCGCGCCCGCGAGGGCGAGACGATCTTCACGCTCGATGGTATCGAGCGCAAACTCGCGCCCGAAGATCTCGTCATTGCCGACGCCGTGAAGCCGGTGGCCATCGCCGGAGTGATGGGCGGTGATGCGACCATGATTACGGATGCCACGAAGAATGTGCTCATCGAGTCCGCCTGGTTCGATCCGGCTTCGATCCGCCGAACCTCCCGCCGCCTCGGCATGCACACCGACGCCTCGCACCGCTACGAGCGCGGGGCCGACCCCGGCATCACGCAACTCGCCTGCGCCCGGGTCGCAGAGTTGATCCTCGCGAGCGCTGGCGGCGCCGTCTCAGACGAGATCGACGTAGTCACGCGCACGATTCCGCAGTCGCGCATCCCGCTGGCATCCAGCGAGGTCAAGCGCATCCTCGGAGTGGAAATTCCTCCAGAGGAAATCGCCCGCATCCTGCGCCGTCTCGGGTTCACCGTGGAACCGGGTGGCCCATTCAAGCCTGCTGTTGGCTTGAGTGGGGAAGCTGAGTTCACGGTGACGGTGCCGACCTGGCGTCTGGATGTGGAGCGCGAAATCGACCTCATCGAAGAGGTTGCACGCATTTACTCCTACCTCAAAATTCCGAACACCTTGCCATCGTTCGCCGGTGGAGTGATCGAAGAGCCTGTTGCCGGTAAACGTTCCGAGCTGCGCAAACGCCTGCTCTCGCTTGGCTATAACGAATCGCTCTCGTCCACATTTATTCCTCAGGAGGATGCGCGAGCATTCGCCAACGCCGAACCTGTGCGCATTGCCAATCCGCTCAGCGAAGAGGCGTCGTTCATGCGTACCTCTCTCGTTCCCGGACTGCTGCTGCAGATTGCCTACAACCTGAACCGCGGCAACACCGACGTTCAGCTCTTTGAAGCCGGACACGTCTACGCAATGCAGTCCGAGGCCGTTGACGAGCACAATTCGCTCGCTTTCGTTTCCACCGGAGCCGCGTGCAGGGCCAGTGTTCACGGTAAGCCCGAGCCCTTTAATTTCTTCCACATCAAGGGAGACCTCGAACAGCTTCTTGCCGCCTTCGATGTCAAGGATGTTTCCTTCGACCGCACCGTGCCCGTGTGGCTGCATCCTGGCCGCTCCGCACGCGCAAAGGTTGGAGGCACAACGGTCGCGATCTTCGGTCAGCTTCATCCCGAAGTCGCCGCCGCGCGCAAACTCAAGCAGGAGGTCTTCGTGGCGGAAATCTTCGTCGAAGCTCTCTACCAGCTTGCGCTGCGCCAGCCCGTCTACACTCCGATCTCGAAGTATCCGGCGGTCGAGCGCGATTTCTCGTTCGTTCTGCCTGAGGGCCTGGAGTTTGAAAGCATTCGGCAGAAGCTCTCCGAGTTGGCCATTGCCGAACTCACGGCGATCATTCCGGCGGAAACCTTCCGTGGCGGCTCGCTCGCCGCAGGAACCTACTCGTTCCTCCTGCGTGTTCGCTTCCAGTCCTCCGAGCGCACCCTGCGCGACGATGAGGTCGCCTCGTGGTCGCAGCAGATCATCGACGCCGTTGGATCGCTTGGTGGGTCGTTGCGGCAGTAATCTATTTGCAAAAAGCCCTGCGGTGAGCGCAGGGCTTCGTAAATTGCTGCTGACAGCCGTCAGGTCGAACGCAAACAATCACGATCACTAAATCGAGGCCTGTCCGATGCGAAAAATGTTCCAAGGTTATTACCGCCCATCTGAAACAGAGTTGCAGAAGCTTTGGGGAAATTGCATTTTTGCGCAGGATGCGAATGTGCTCCTCAATTTGTATCGGTACACTAGCGAAACTCGAAAAAAGTTGATCGAAATTCTTAAGAAGATAGGTTCGCGCCTGTGGGTCCCGCACCAAGCCGCCTTGGAATACCAACGAAATCGGTTGGATGTAATCTCAAAGCAAAGACAGGCATACACAGAAATTAAGCAACTCCTTGACGATACTCAGAACAAGCTGCAATCGAGCCTCCGCACTTATACTCGGCACCCGCTCATCGATGCGAAAAAGATAATGGCCCCAATCAACGCTGCGTTTGAAGAGCAGGCAAAAGAGATCGAAAAGGTACGCCAACATCATCCTGATCTAGTAGAGAGAGATGAAGTCCTAGAGACTTTGACGAAGCTTTTGGATGGGAAGATTGGGCCTTCATATACAGAGGACGAACTAAAGCAAATATACAAAGAGGGTGAAGATAGGTATGCAAAATCTATTCCACCCGGTTTCATGGACGCAAAATCGAAGGCCGGTGACCAGAAGTTCGGAGATTTGGTTCTTTGGCGGCAAGTGTTAGACAAGGCTGCTGCGGACAAAAAACCGGTGATCATAGTTACAGACGACTCAAAAGAAGATTGGTGGTGGAAGCATGAAGGCAAGATTATCGGCCCCAAGCCTGAGCTAGTTGAGGAAATGAGCAGCAAAGCGGGGGTGAGATTTTACATGTATCGCTCCGATCAGTTTATGGAGTTTGCTCAGAAATATCTGAAGCAAACTATTGATCGGAGTGCAATCGAAGAGATTCGATCCGTGCGGAGAAGTGACGAGGAAGAGCGTCGGAAGACTGGTGAATTCCTTTTTCATCGGCTAAGAAAGGTTCAATTTGAGAAAAGAAATCTGGAACTTGCCGCGAAATTGAAAGACACACAGATTAAATTAGAGTCAATTAACGAAGCACTCAACACCCCCGATGCTTTATCTCATCCGGAAATTCTCGATACTCTGAAATCGAAAAAAGAGAAATTGGAGCAGGTGAGAAGGATGTTGTTGGTACGACGAGATGAATTGGAACGCCGGCGATACAGTGTATTTAATGAAGAGTGGGGGCTGCCGGGGGACGTTCTGGAAACGGCTCGTCAGAGCGTACTGGAAGAGTTAGTCAGGCAAGCTGAAGAAAAAGAGGAAGTTATACAAGCGGACCAGCAAATTCCACCACCCCGCAAACCGAAGTAATCCGAAGTGAGTTGTTGTTGGTGGCGCATAGTTCGTTCCTACGACGTGCTTAGGCATCCACCTGTTTTGGCAATGTCGAAGTAAGACCCCGGCAGCGGTTCATCGTTCCGCACTTTTTCCGGCGATCCAGCGGCAATTTCTTCCTCCGCTTCACACTCAGAATTCAGCAATCAAAGCCCGATCTTTAGGGGAATTTACACCTGTCCACTCACTCTCAGAGCTCGCGAAGGTCAAGACCTTCCAGTATGCGGCACTCCGTTCCGGAGAGATTCAGGGCCATATTCAGCAGACTTGCCGCCACCGTTCCCACCGGCACTGGCGCCCATTTCCACAGACGCTGCGATCCGGGTGCGAATTTTCGGATGGCCCAGAGCCACGGAGGCGCAAGTGCTTTCCTGGCGATTACCTCGCCCAGGCGAAACTCCGCTCGACGGCTGAGCAGAAGCGACGGTCTGGCGATTACGCATGGCAGGTTGCAGTTTCGAAGCCGTTCTTCTACATCCGCCTTGGCTTTCAGGTATGCTCCGCTCGGAGAATCGGCCCCGACAGACGACACATAGCCGATCCGCGCCCCAGGGCGATGTCTGGACAAAGCGTCGATCAGTGCTATGGGATAGTCCCGCTCAACGCGGACAAGCCCGGACACTCCGGCTTTTTTCCGGGTCGATCCGAGAGCCAGAAAAAGAACATCGCACGGAATTCTCTGGAACAGGGAGTCATATTCGCGCGGATCTTCGAAGTTGAACACGACTTCTTGTACCGCTGGATTGCCGCTGCAGGCTCCGGCGCGACGTGTGAGAGCGTATACGGCGACACCGGCCCGTGCTGAGGCCTGGCGTACGAGTTGACGCCCAATTTCCCCGGTCGCACCCGCAATGACAATGTGTTGCGTTTCAGTTGGCATAATCCGCTCTCGGCTCAGCTGGAGAATTTACGGCGTGCTGACGGCATCCACAGATTCCGGCAGCAGCGGTTCTCCCTCCTCGCTTGCTTCCACCAGCTCCGCTGGCAGTTTCTTCTTTGGTTTCACGCCCAGTGCTTTCAGCATCTCGGCCTGCCGGATCACGTTTCCTTTGCCGGAGGAGAGCTTGCTGAGCGCACCGTCGTAGCTCTTCTTTGCCGCTTCCAGTCGCTCACCTACCGACTTCAGGTCTTCCACAAAGCCTACCAGTTTGTCGTACAGTTCCGCGCCGCGATTCACAATGTCCTGCACATTCTGCGTCTGCCGCTCCTGCCTCCATAGATGCGCGACTGTGCGCACCACGAACAGCAGCGTGCTCGGACTCACCAGCAGTACATTGCGTTCGTAAGAACTGCCCCATAGTTCAGGATCGTTGCTGATGGCCGCCATGAACGCGCCTTCGATGGGGATGAACATGCACACAAAATCGATTGATTGCAATTGATGCAACGTCTGATAGTTCTTTTCCGCCAGTTCCTTGATGTGCCGCCGAATCGATTCCATGTGGCGGCCCAGGGCGAGCTTTCGCGCCTCATCCGTCTCCGCGTTGACGAAATCGTTGTAGGCCGTCAGCGAAGCCTTTGAGTCGATGATGAGGTGCTTATTCTCAGGGAGCTTGACGATCACATCCGGCCGCGCCTGCCGTGACTCGTCATTGCGGAAGCTGTTCTGCACGAAGTATTCCTCGTCCTCGCGCAACCCCGAGGCCTCAAGAATCTTCTCAAGAATCATCTCGCCTAAATCGCCCTGCGCTTTAGATGAAGTAGTCAGCGCGCGCGTCAGCCTGCCTGTGTCGTCGGATAGCTGCTGGTTCAAGCCCATCAGCAGCTTCACCTGTTCGGAAAGCGCCGAGCGATCCTTGCCCTCCTGCACGTACACTTCTTCCACCTTCTGCTGGAAGCTTTTAATCTTTTCTGAGAGCGGAGTCAGCAACTGCGAAAGGTTAGTCTGGTTTTGCTCGGTGAATCGCTTGGCCTTCTCTTCCAGAATGTCGTTTGCGAGCGATTTGAACTGGTCTGAGAGCTGTTCACGAGCGGCGGCCAGTAATGCAAGCTTTTCCTCCGATTGCTGCCGTTCCGTGGCCATTTGCTGCGCAAACTGCCGCTCCTGTTGCTTGATCTGTTCGGTCAGACGTCCGACTTGAATCTCCGCCGCGTTTCGCGCTTCCATGCTCAGCTTGAGCTGGTTGGCACATTCATTGAACTGCACCTGTAGCGAGCCCAGAGTATTCCGGCTTGCCGATAGCTCCGCTTCTTGTGCGGCCAGCTGCGAGCGCAAGGCCGACGAGCGTCCGCTATGAACCACTGTAACAATGCATGCTCCTAAAATGAATGCAACAATAGAGATCAGGATGATTGACATGAGGAAGGCTCCGAGTTCTTGGATTGTAAACCACCTTCGTTGTGGATGTTTGACCGCCAGTGTCTTACGTTTTCTTCTGCTGGTTCTACTGCTAGCCGCAACATGTACGGCGCAGGAATTTTCGCCGGATACCGAACAGGAGATTGTCCGCCTCGTCAATCGCGAGCGGCAGTCGCGTGGACTGGCCACGCTTGTGGTTGACGAGCGGCTCATTCAGTCTGCGCGCAAGCATAGCGCGCGCATGGCCTCTGCCGCCGTAATCGGGCATCAGCTTCCAGGCGAGCCCAATCTCTCGCACCGTCTCGACGAGACCTCGCTGCGCTTCGACGCGAGCGGAGAGAATGTGGCTCTCGACGCAGATGCCGCTGGCGCTCACAAGGCTCTCATGCACTCGCCCGGACATCGCGCCAACATCCTCGACGCGCAGTTCAATTCCATCGGTGTCGGGGTGGTCCGCGCTCCGCAGGGAATCTTCGTGACGGAGAATTTTGCGAGACGCCTTCCCGAAGCGAGCGTGGCGGAAGCGGAAGACAAGATCGCCGCCAGCCTGAACCGGTTGCGGCGCGCTGCGGGTGTCCCGTTGCTGAACCGTGTCCCCGCGCCTGACCTACGCAGACAGGCCTGCGAGATGGCGAAAAACGACAAGCTGAACCCGCGTGCCGGACTCACTTCAAAATCGAGCGGATCCGTAGCATTCACTGCGACGGATCTCACGCAGGTCTCCGCGTCTTTGCAGCGTCTCAAGACCCGTTCTGCCAGCGCTTTCTCTGTCGGCGCCTGCTACCAGTCCAGCGCCAGCTATGAGAGTCCGGTTTTCTGGATTATCGTGGTGACCTACTTCTGATTTGGCTTCGCGCAAAAGAAAACGCGGGCAACCGGCCCGCGTTGTTTCGTTTAGGTTCTGGAACTATGCCTTTGCCGGTTCGATCTTTTTCGCATACCTGGTTGCCACATAGTCATCCAGTATCCGCTTGAATTCTTCGACGATGTGGTCGCCCTTGAGGGTGGTCGCCAAGCGTCCATCGATAAACACCGGGGCCTTTGGCTCTTCAAATGTGCCGGGCAGGGAAATGCCGATATTCGCGTGCTTTGATTCGCCGGGTCCGTTCACGATGCAGCCCATCACTGCAAGCTTCATCTCCTCGACACCGTCAAATTCCTTGCGCCACTCGGGCATACGTTCGCGCACGTAGAGCTGAACTTGCTGCGCCAGTTCCTGGAAGTATGTTGAGGTCGTGCGCCCGCATCCGGGGCAGGAGGTAACCTGCGGCAGGAAGCTGCGAATTCCCATCGATTGCAGAATCTGCTGCGCCACCACAACTTCGTCGGAGCGGTCGCCGCCAGGTGCCGGAGTCAGCGAGACGCGGATCGTGTCGCCAATGCCTTCCTGCAACAGGATGGCCAGCCCTGCCGTGCTGGCGACGATTCCCTTGGCGCCCATACCTGCCTCGGTAAGTCCCAGGTGCAGAGGATATTCGCAGCGCGATGCAAGGTCGCGATATACGTCCACCAGGTCCTGCACGCAGCTCACCTTCGCCGAGAGAAGAATGTGGTCGCCCTGCATTCCGAAGCTCTGCGCTAGTTCCGCAGAGTGCAGAGCGCTGGCGATCATTGCCTCGATCATCACGTCGCGGGGTTCTTTCGGCTGGGCGAGTTTCGCGTTTTCGTCCATCATGCGCGCCAGCAACTGCTGGTCGAGCGAGCCCCAGTTCACGCCGATGCGCACCGGCTTATCGTTCTCAATTGCGCACTCGATCATGGTGCGGAAGTTGTCGTCGTCCTTGCGCCCGATCGAAACATTTCCGGGGTTGATGCGGTACTTGGCCAGCGCTCGCGCGCACTCCGGAAATTTTTTGAGAAGAGTGTGTCCGTTGTAGTGGAAGTCGCCGACGATGGGTACGTGAACGCCCATGCTTGCAAGCTCGTCCACAATCGGGCGAATCGCCGCGGCCGCGCCATCGTTATTGACCGTGACGCGAACCACCTCGGAGCCAGCGCGAGCTAAAGCAGCCACCTGACGCACTGTGGAAGCAACGTCTGCCGTGTTCGTGTTAGTCATCGACTGCACCATTACTGGCGCTTCGCTGCCCACGCGTATGTTTCCTATTTTTGCGGTGTAACTTTTTCTGCGTTTTATGATTGCCATGGCGAAGTCTTTTCCAAGTCTATCAGCACTCTGGCTCGACGAGAAAACACTAAAAGGCAGGTTCGTCCCAGATCGGTGTTTCTGGGCCGAACGCTTTGAAATTTATGGATGTGTTACTGACGCGGCAGCATCTTCATGACGTCGTTGAAGATCACCATGCCCGCAAACAGCACAAGACACACGAACGCCGCCTGATACAGACGTAGCTTGACTGCTTCATTGATGTCGCGCCGCATCACGGATTCCACTAGCAGCAGAGCAATCAGTCCGCCGTCCATGATAGGGATTGGGAGCAGGTTGAACAGACCAAGTTGCAGACTGATAATCGCAATAAACCCCATCAGGTCGTTCAGGCTGCGATGGTGCACCATCTCGCCCGAGACCCTCACAATCTCGATTGGGCCGGACATTTGCTTCATCGAAACCTTGCGCTCGACCATGCCCTGAATTAGCTCAAAGACCAATCCTGAAAGCTTTTTGCACTCGTTTACCGACCGGCTGAATGCTTCCCCAACCGGCAGCTTTTCCACCTGAACCGGTTCTGACATGAAGCCAATTCTGTAGGTCTGAGTTTTTGCATCAAGTTGGCCCAACTTCGGCGTTATGGTCAACGTCAGCGGTTGATTTTGGCGAAGTATATCCAGACGCACGGGTTGGGTCTTCGTCGTCTGCAGATATGCCTGCATGGCGCCGGTGGCGTGGATCGCTTTGCCGTCCACGGTCAGGATCTGGTCTCCAATTCGGAGTCCTGCCTGCTCCCCAGGCATATTCTTTTCAAGCCCTGTCACAATGAATGGCCGCTTCGGAAGCCAGCCGACCTCGCCCGTCTGCTGCTGGCCATCCGCCTTTGGCACCAGCGTTATCGGCAGCACCTCGCTGCCCCGCTTAACGCGAAGGGCAACCGGTTGGTTCGGACTGATCAGAATCTTGTTTTGAACATCCTGCCAGGTGGGATTCTGTATGTCGCCAATCTGCAGAATCTGGTCCCCCTCTTTCAGTCCGGCCTTTTCTGCTGGATAACCCGGCGCGCACCAGCCGACAACCGCCGGGTCATAGAGACCGTAGGGGACCTCATGATGAACGGAAAATACCAAGGTCAGCAGCGCAACAGCCAGAATCAGATTTGCCAATGGACCAGCCACGGCAATGATCAGGCGTTGCCAGCGAGGGTGATTCAGGAATGCGCCTTTATCGTTCGCGGGTACGGCAGGGTCCGGCAGCTCGACCGCGTTCACTCCGGTCATTTTTACGTAGCCGCCCAGCGGCAGGAGTGAGACGCGGTAGTCGGTGTCTCCACGCCGGAAACCGAACAGTCGCTTTCCGAAGCCAATAGAGAATACTTCCACGCGCACGCCCAGCAGCTTGGCTGCAGCGAAGTGGCCGAACTCGTGCACCAGAACCATTACGCCAAGCACGAGAACCGCACCGACCAAAGTGTAAAAAGCGCTAGTCATAAACAGAATGTGATCTCTCCAAAAACTTACTCGGTGGCTGCTGCAAATGAACCACTCGCGCCTGAATTCACAAACCGTCGAGCCAAGTCGCGCGCTTCGGCATCCAGACACAGAACCTCATATATAGATTCCGGTTTGGACGTTGGCGTTTCTTTCAATACGGCCTGAATCGTAGCAGGAATACCTAGAAAGGGAATTTTGCCGTCCAGAAAGGCCGCCACAGCAACTTCGTCGGCGGCATTCAATGCCACGGTTTGAGCTCCGCCTGCTTCCACCGCTTCATATGCCAACCGCAGGCAAGGGAACTTATCCAGGTCCGGCGGGTAAAAATCCAGATGCTTCAGCGAAAGCACGTCGAAACGCAAGTCGCTGGGAATGCGCTCCGGCCAGGTCATTGCGTAAAGAATCGGCAGCCGCATGTCGGTCACGCTTACCTGTGCCAGGATGCTGCCGTCCACAAACTCGACCATGCTATGCACCGTGCTTTGTGGATGCACCACGACCTTGACCTGCGAAGGAGGCGCGTTAAACAAACGTATCGCCTCGATCACCTCAAAGCCCTTGTTCATCATCGTAGCGGAATCGATGGTGATGCGCCGCCCCATTTTCCATGTCGGATGGTTCAGGGCCTGGGCAACCGTAATGTTTTCAAACTGTTCGCGAGGGGTGTGCAGAAACGGCCCGCCGGAAGCGGTAAGCCATACGCGCTCCACTTCATCCGCTCGCCCGGCCCGCAGACATTGGTGGACAGCATTGTGCTCGCTGTCGATGGGCAGCAGCGGCTTACCCTGCCTCTGTGCCTCGGCAATGAACAGCTCACCGGCCGCCACCAGACACTCTTTGTTGGCCAGCCCGATCTCTTTGCCGGCCTTCAGCGCTTCGTACGTGGCCTCCATGCCCGCCACGCCAACGATTGCGCTGACTACGAAGTCGACTTCGGTATGTGTTGCCACGGCCACGGTTCCAGCCGGGCCCCAGACCACTTCGGTTTCGCTGCCGACCTCTCGCAAGCGTTTCCGCAGCTCTTCCGCCGCATCCTCGCGAGCCACGGAGAGCAGTTTCGGACGCCAGCGCAGTGTCTGTTCAAAAGCGAGTTCCAGATTCGAGCCCGCAGCCAAGGTTATGACCGAGAAGCGGTCAGGATAACTTTCAGCGATTTTGAGGGTGCTGCAACCAATGGATCCGGTCGAGCCCAGGATTGCTAAGTGTTTCATCTTTATACATACAGTCTAACTCGCCCACCTAACCCTTTACGAATTTTTGCCCAAAACCCATAAACAGAAGAAATGCCACGGGAAACGCAAGCAGAAGCGCATCGATCCGGTCCAGAATTCCTCCGTGTCCCGGCACCAGAATCCCAGAGTCCTTTACTCCCGCGCCGCGCTTCAGCGCCGATTCCAAAAGGTCACCCAACTGCGCCGCCAGGTTAATTACCCCGGCCAGCAGGGCCGCAATCCAGAGCGGTGCCCGTCCATAGGCTGGAGTGCCAAGCAGCAGCGATTCCTCAGCCGAACTGGGGATCAGATGTGCTTTGCTCAGCAGTGCGGCAATTTCCGGCAGATAGTGCGAGAAAAGGCAGCATGCCGCTATGGAAAAAATCAGCGAAGCCAACGAGCCCTCGATGGTCTTGCCGGGACTTATCCGGGGCGCTAGTTTGTGCTTTCCCATGCTCTTTCCCACATACATGGCCGCGGCGTCTCCCACCCAAACGGCGAGAAAAGTAAACAGCACGTAAACCCAGCCCCGATACATCCCGCTGCGCAGCAGTGAAAGCAAAATCAATGGAAGGCCAATGTAAGGAATTGCAACGTAGCTCATTGCCGCGCCTCCCAATGCAGCTTTCAAGTCCTCCCGCGGCAGAGCGGAGGTCATCAGCAGAAAAGGGGCAAAAAGGAACAGCAACAGATTTCCCGCCAGTAGCGCCCCTACCGCCATTTCCCGCGTGTAATAAAAGAACACAAAAAGCGAGGCGGTGTAGATGTACGTCAGCAAGCGAAAGGGCTCAAGGCCAAATTTGGCGACGAGACTCAGGTATTCGAAGACGGCCGCCAGTGCAACCACTACTGTGATCAGGAGAAAAAGCGAGAGTGGAGCGCGAAAAACGGCAAGCAGCACCAGGGGAATCAGAACCGCAGAAGTCAGAATACGTTTCATGTCGTTAACAGCAGGGTAACTCTGGAGCGCTCAGGAAGCAAAAAAGAAGGAAAAAATCACGTTTTCAGAGAAGATTTTCTTAGACTGCGGCGCCCACATTACCGTATCGGCGTTCGCGCTTCTGGAAGTCAGCAATGGCCTCGAGAAGGTCAGCGCCAGTGAAATCCGGCCACAGCGTCTGGGTTACGTAAATTTCGCTATAGGCGAGCTGCCAGAGCAGAAAATTCGAGAGCCGCATCTCACCGCTGGTTCGGATCACCATGTCCGGATCAGGGAGGTTGCTGTAAAGATGGCGTGAAACCAGTTCCTCGTCAATTTTCAAGTGTTCCAGTCCGCCGTTATTCGCCGCAGCCCGGACAATGGACTGGAAGGCATCGATCAGCTCCGCCCGCCCACCGTAATTCAGCGCGAGAGTCATAATCATCCCGGTATTCCTGGCTGTCTGTTCAGTTGCCCAGGCCATCCGCTCCTGAACTTCGGGCGCAAGTTCATGAATTCGCCCGATATAGCGAAGCTGGATGTTATGTTCGTTCATCAACGGAACTTCATTCTTCAGGTAGGTCCGCAGCAACGCCATCAGGAAATTGATCTCTGTCTTAGGACGCTTCCAATTCTCCGCCGAGAATGCGTACAAAGTCAGTGCCGGAAGATTGATGTTCGAAGCCAGCGTGACAACGTCGCGAACGGCCGTGACTCCTCGCTTATGTCCAGCTATACGAGGTAGGTGGCGGCGTTTTGCCCAACGCCCGTTGCCGTCCATGATGATACCGATATGTCGCGGTAGCCGTTCTGGATCGAGCTTGGCGAACAGTTCTGCCTGTTTGCGAGTCAGGCCGGCGGGGATGGTGGTGTGCAATGCAATTCCTCAGGAAACGAGTATCTCGAAGCTAGCATACGGTTCGGCATCTTGCAATGGAACGAGCTGCCGTTGAGTGCCTACGCCGTCCGCCGCAAGTGAACCAATGTGAATTCCTGCTTATGCCGGTCGTAGCGCAAATCGTATATCTTCGCGCAGGCGGGGCAGAGCCAAAGTGTTTTTTGTGTCAGCCCCGCGCTATTCTTTGGGACAGGTCGCACGAAGACCTTGCCCTTCCCCAGTTGCTTGAATTCCTGCTTACATTCCGGGTTGGCGCACTTGGAGACATTCGCATTATGCATGGCGTTCTCCTTATTCAGTTGGAACAGGGCTTGGCGAACTGTCGCGGGAACCTTGCTCTAACTTAGACGCGCCAGATCCGGTGTGTGGTTATCCGGCGCGGAGCCTGATCACCGCTTTCCACACACCGTCCAGATGAGCAGAGTTGATTCTTCTAAAACGCTTCAAGCGCTGCGCCGGGATACTGCCGTAAGTTCTCGCACTTGGTTCAGCACGCTCGACCATTGCAGCCCACTCAGCTTGCGCGTATAAGGCATAAGCTCGGAAATGAAATCATCCTGCACCAATTCGCGGATCTCGTCTTCGGTCGTCCGTCCGGTTTTCAGCAAGTCACAGACCCGCACGCGCAGAGCCTCGGCCAGCCGCTCCAATGATCCCAGTGTAGGGCAGGCTTTTTCGTTTTCAATTTTCGAAACATAAGTGCGAGGCACGCTCATGCGGAGCGCAAGTTGCCGCTGGCTCAAGCCCGCTCGCATTCGCAACGAGCGAACGGCGGCGGCCACCGGAAGCTGATTCGATGGCAATGTTTCCACCGTGTGCTTTACAAGGGCCGGAATGGGCAGCGCAACAACTTCTGGAACCGAGTCCAGAGGAGTCTTGCAGCGACGGCAATTATTGCTAAAAGTCCGGAACTGGACCAGCTGACAATCGTCGCAACGAACCACTTCCCGTGAATCCACGGGCGCTAACATCGTAGCCATGCGTGTTGTGCGGAGCCGCCAGAGCGGGGGCTAACTCCCGTCACTTCAACCTGAATCGAAGCGGTCAACCCAAGTGACAGAAGTAATCTGCTGGATTTACTTTCGCGTTGTCAAGAATAATTTTAGTCAGACCAATACAAATTTGCAGAGCCGTCCGTCAAAAGACAAGAAAAATGAAATAAAAACACTTCAGCGCAGAACTGCCGCCAGTTTTCCATGCCGGATCACCTCGGAGATTTTCGCAATGTCCGGCGCAAGTGACCTGTCTACGGTCAGCATCGGTGAAACCGCGCGAATCTCTCCCATCGCTCGTTGCGCCCGCTTCCCGGGTTTCAGCGGAGCCAGCAGATCCACGGCCTGGGCGGCAGCAAGTGCTTCGATTGCCAGCACATATGCCACATTCTGAATCACGCGCTTTAACTTCAGCGCCGCCGTCATTCCCATCGAGACGTAGTCTTCCTTGTTTCCGCTCGTCGTGATCGAATCGACGGATGCCGGGTGTCCCAGCACCTTGTTCTCGCTCACCAGGGCGGCCGCAGTCACCTGCGCCATCATAAAGCCCGAGTTCAGTCCCGCGCCCGATGTCAGGAAAGCCGGCAGCCCCTCGCTCAGTGCCGGATTCACCATCCGTTCAATTCGCCGTTCGCTGATTCCCGCCAGAGCTGAGAGTGAGATCGCAAGAAAATCGAGCGCGAACGCAATCGGTTCTCCGTGGAAGTTCCCTCCGGAAAGAACCTCGCCTTCCAACAGATCGCAAATTGTTGCCTTGGGCGATCCCTCTGGACGCGGTTTTGCGAAGACCAGCGGGTTGTCCACCGCCGAGTTCATCTCGACCTCAAATACTTGTCGCGCGTAGTCCAGAACGTCGCGAATCGCTCCGTGTACCTGCGGAATGCACCGCATCGAGTACGCATCCTGCACCCGTTTACAACTGCGATGCCGCTCCCGCAACGCCGAACCTTCCAGCATGGCGCGCATATGTCTTGCTACCAGTATCTGTCCGGCATGGGGGCGAGCCTTATGAATTCGCTCGTCGAAGGCAACGTCGGTGCCCTGCAGCGTATCGAGCGAAATTGCGGACACCACATCGGCCGTAGTCGCCAGTGTCCGTGCCTCCAGCAGCGCCAGCGACCCCACGGCCAGCATTGCCTGCGTTCCGTTGATCAGCGAGATTGCTTCCTTCGCCTCCAGCCGGATGGTCGCAATCTGAGCGGTCTTCATCGCCTCACCGCCGCTCATTCGGCGTCCCTCGAACCAGGCTTCTCCTTCTCCAATCAGCACCAGCGCCAGATGTGACAAAGGCGCAAGATCCCCCGAAGCTCCCACCGATCCCTGCGATGGAATCACCGGATGCACTCCGCGGTTCAGCATGTTGCAAAGCGTTTCGATCACCACGGTGCGCACGCCGCTGAATCCTTTGGCCAGCGAATTGGCGCGTAGAAGCAGCATGGCGCGCGACTCTTGCTCGGAGAGCGGTTCTCCCACCCCGACTGCATGCGAGCGCACCACGTTGACTTGCAGCTCGCGTGCCTGATCGGAGGAGATGTGAACATCGGCCAGTTGACCGACCCCGGTGGTAATCGCGTAAGCGACGCGATCGCCCGCCACCAGTGCGTCCACTACTTCGCGTGCTTGCTCCACGCGTGCCCGCGCCGCTGTTTCCAGAAGCACCGGTTGTCGATGCAGTACAACCTGCTCAAAATCTTCCAGCGTCAGATCGTTGCCGTTCAAGTGCAGAGCCGTCATGTCTTTCACCCTTTTACGGTGTTGCGGATTGAGCCTCTTCTGCCGCTGCGTGGAGTGCGTCCCGATACTTCGTCGGCAAATGGGTTCGCTTCATGTCGCGTCCGACCACAAGGTGAACACTTTCGCCCTGGGACAGCAGTTTCCCATCCGCTTTGCGCACGATGTCGTATTGAAAACGCAGCAGGGAAGTCTGCATCTGCGCCAGCCGAGTGCGAACAACAAGTTCGTCGTCGTAGCGCGCCGGAGCTTTATACCGACATTTGATCTCGACCACCGGTAGATTGAATCCGTCCTCCTCCAACTCCAGATAACTGAAGCCCAGTTCCCGCAGCATTTCGACGCGTCCCACCTCGAACCAGACCAGGTAATTGGAGTTGTACGCAACTTTCATCTGGTCCGTCTCGGCGTAACGCACCCGCAGTGTAGTCTCACAGATTTTGCTCATGACTTACGTTTTATCACGCAGAGCTCTTCACCTTCCAACACACCCGGGATGCCCGAAATCCAAAGGTGCACACATCCGCCTTCTTTTGGCGAATGTGGGGACAGGGGCTCCGCTACTCACTCCAAGGTGCCAGGTGCCCCACATCTGCCGTAGTTAGCAGATGTGGGACATAGCGCAGGTGGGACATAGCGCGCCCGCTACTCGCTCCACTGGGGTTTCCTTCGCTCCAGAAAACTGCGCACGCCCTCTTTAAAATCCGCGCTCATTCGGATTGAAGCATTTGCCTCCATCCCGCGCTGAATGTCGCGCTCTAGTCCGTCCTCTATGTAGGAGCGCAGCAGGGCCTTGGTGGCTCGCAACGACGCAGGAGAATTCTCAAGCAACTGTTCAGCCAATCGTCGCGCGCCCTCCAGCAGATTCACGGCCTCCACCACTTCGTTGACCAGTCCCATGCGGTAAGCCTCTTCGGCGGTGATGATGCGTCCGGTCAGCAGCAGGTCGCGGGCGTGCTTCTCTCCCACCTGGCGCACCAGAAATGCCGAAATGATCGCCGGAACAAATCCAATCCGCACCTCCGTATATCCGAAGGTAGCCGCCGTCGAGGCCAGCGTGAAATCGCACAGCGTGGCCAGTCCCGCTCCGCCCGCGATGGCCGCGCCGTTCACCGCTGCAATTGTCGTCTTGGAGAAGTAATAGAGCGAGCGGCACAGAGTTGCGATGCGTTCGCTGTGGCGATAATTTTCTTCCGCCGTGTGCTTCGTCAGCGCAACCAAATCTTCCAGATCCAGTCCTGCGCAGAACGCCTTGCCCTCGGCGGCCAGAATGAGTATATGCGCGGAGGAGTTCTCCACCTCCTGCAGTGCCGCAAGAAAGTCATTTATCAACTGATGACTGATAGCGTTGCGCTTCTCCGCGCGGCTCAGGGTCAGAATCGCGATCTTGTCTTCAAATGCCAGTTTCAGTGTCGAGTACATAGCGGCCAAAGCTTACCCCTGCGCGGGCTTGTCGGCAACTCGCAAAAGCAAAAGCCGGGAATCCCCACTCAAGCCAAAAACAGGCTTGAATGGGCCACCCGGCAAGTCAGTCAGTTTGTCAAAAGCAGTTCGACAGCCTATGCTGTTTTTCGTGCCCAGGAGAATAACGATGGCGGAGCATATAGATTCCACGAAGTTGCCATACGAAATCCAATTCCTCAGACGTGCGATTCATCTGTCGATTGAAAGTGTGAGTCGGGGAGGAGGGCCGTTCGGGGCGTTAGTCGTACGGAATGATGGAGAGGTGATAGGAGAAGGCGCAAACGCTGTAACACTTGAGTGCGACCCTACCGCCCACGCCGAAATCGTTGCTATTCGTGCCGCGTGCAGGAACACCGGGCAATTTCATCTTGGGAACTGCGTAATCTACTCGAGTTGTGAGCCTTGCCCAATGTGCCTCGCCGCAGCCTACTGGGCGCAAATCTCTACTATTTACTACGCCGCTTCGGCTGCTGTTGCGGCTGACGCCGGTTTCTCCGATGTGCTGATCTACGAACAACTCAGGTTGCCGTCCGAGGAGCGAAGTATCGCCTTGATTCAGATTCCTGAAAACGATGCAATCCAAGCATTCCAGGCCTGGACGAATCGCGCCGAAAGAATCGAATACTGATTGGTCTCGCCCCACTCAAGCCAAAAACCGGCTTGAATGGGCCACCCGCCCGTTCTGATTTCACTTTCAAAAAGAACGGTAGATAACGTGTTCCACTAGCGCGAAGAAGAATGCACCAATGACAGTACCGATCACTTCCAGCCCCAAGATGAACGGCAACTTAGCGGGATCTCTGATAACGCCGGATTGAACCAGCTCCCAAATCATAATGGGGATGCCCCACAACACCAGAATCCCGACAAAACGCTGACGAATTGATTGGTCCCGGTTGGGAAGCAGGCGCATAAGCCAATTCGGTAATGTTTTCACTTTGATCACCTCAGTACGCTCCCGCAAGAGAACATCCCCAGGCGGGTGGCCCATTCAAGCCCTCTTTTGGCTTGAGTGGGGATTTTGCTATTCTCCTCGTTTCGCGCCCTACCGAAACATATGCGGCACAAAATGGCTAGTATTGTTCGTGATGATCGTTTCGCTGTCGCGAATCCCCATCCCAGCCGCGCCCTGACCGCAGGTACGAACAGGCAAGAGGCTGCCCCAGAGAGCAGCCTTTTGCGAATGAAATTGAACCTAGTCGGCTGCTGCGGCTCCTGCTTTCGCCTCGACAGGTTCTTCAAAAACCGCTGAATACAAGATCCCGGCGATTACAGATCCGATGATTGGCGCCACCCAGAACAGCCACAACTGCGCGATTGCCCATCCGCCAACGAACAATGCTGGACCCGTGCTGCGTGCGGGATTGACCGAGAGGTTCGTGACCGGGATGCCGATCAAGTGAATCAACGTAAGAGCCAATCCGATTGCGATGGGTGCAAAGCCCTGCGGTGCGCGCTTGTCGGTTGAACCGAGAATCACCATCAGGAAGAAGAACGTCAACACGACTTCGGCGACCAAAGCAGCCAGCAGGGTGTATCCACCGGGAGAGTGCGCTCCATAGCCATTCGCGGCAAATCCAGCGGCGGTCGAGAATCCGGCTTGTCCCGATGCGATCACATACAGCACTCCGGCTCCTGCAATTCCACCGAGCACCTGCGCCACAATGTACGGGAGCAACTCAGCGGCTGGGAAGCGCTTCCCGGCGCACAACCCGATAGACACCGCAGGATTCAAATGGCAGCCTGAGATATGTCCGATGGCGAACGCCATGGTGAGAACGGTTAAGCCAAAAGCAAGGGAAACACCCAGCAGTCCGATGCCAACTTTAGGAAACGCGGCGGCGAGCACTGCACTGCCGCATCCACCGAAAACCAGCCAGAATGTTCCAAGAAACTCCGCAACAGTACGCTTCGAAAGAGACATTTCATGACCTCGCGATGAAAGGCGCTGGTAACGACCGCGCGATTATACCCCCCCCCGCCGCAAGTATTTCGGACAAAAAATCTCCCTATAGTTGCTCCGAAATAATGTCACCGCTAATTGCAACGTAAAAATGGGCGGTGGCCCATTCAAGCCCTTTTTCGGCTTGAGTGGGGATTTTGCTTTTGTTCTTGTTTTTGCCCTTACCGAAACATATGCGGCACAAACCTGCTGCGATTATTCGTAATGATCGTTTCGCTTTCGCGAATCCCCATTCCCGCAGCGCCCTGATCGGCAATCATCCACGAGCCCAGCACGGGATAGTTTCCATCGCAGCAGGGAATCGGAGCCAATGCCTGATAGACGAATCCCTCTCCGCCATAGGGGCCGTAGGACTGTTCCTTTTCGCCGTTGCGAATCACCTGCACATTCGCTCCTTCGCGTCCCAGCAGCGGCTTGCGTACGTAGTCCCGCATCTCGCGAGGCCCGTCGAAATACGCAGGCAGCAGCAGTTCATGTCCGGGATACATCTCCCACAGAATCGCCAGTAGACCCTTGTTGCTGAACATCATCTTCCAGATCGGCTCGATCCACTGAGTCTTGTCCATGAAGTCCAGCGCCCGCGCCCCGAACTCCTCCTGCAGAATCCACTCCCACGGATACAGTTTGAAGATCGTCTTTACCGGCTGGTTCTCAAGATCGACAAATCTAAATGTATTGAAGTCGAAGCCGATGTCCTGCATCCTCAGCGCCTGTGTCTTGATTCCTGCCTGCTCGGCCGTATCGCGCAGGTATCCGATGGTGAACTCGTCTTCCACGGTTTCAACATATCCGAATGAAACCGGCTCGCTGACGTAGTCCTTCAGGTCCTTCCATTTTGCAATCAGCTTCTCGTGAATTGAATTCCACTGGTCGGCCTTCGGGAAGCAGTCCTGTAGCCAGTACCACTGCACCACGGCGGCCTCCAGCAGCGCGGTCGGAGTGTCCGCGTTGTACTCCAGCAACTTGATCTGCTTTCCGTCGTACGCCAGGTCGAAGCGTCCGTAGAGAGCGGGGGGCTCGTCGTTCCACGTCTTTTTGATCGGCGCAATCGCCTCCACAGGAATCTTCAAATCGCTCCAGCGGTTCCTGTCGATGATGAACTGTCCCGCCGCAAGGCACATCTCCTGCAGCTTTTCGGTAGCGGCCTCCAGCCGGTCCACCTCGGCGGAAGTGAACTCGTAATAAGCCGACTCATCCCAGTAATTGCCGCTGTCCCCGTCCAGCGTATGAAACACCAGACCGACCTTCTCTACCTTCTGCTTCCAGTCCGCTCGCGGGGTTATCGTGTGCCGTTTCATCATGCGCCTCCCGAAAAGCCGTGGCCGCCAAATCCGCCACGCGAGATTCCACCGAAGAATCCGCTACTGCTCCCGCTGCCCGACCCCATGCCGGGCATGGGATTTCCTCCGACAACAACGTCGCCCACATGTCCCCCCGAACTTCCGCCGTAAAGATAGTGGTAGTAGCGCAACCCTCCCGTGTAGCCCGAGCGTCGCCGCTCTTCGACCATCTTACAGTTCTGGTCTTCGGTAATACGCCCGGCCTCGTCCACGCAGTTGCGCCGCTCCGCGTGACGATTGCACCCGGAGGTAAACGCCAGCGCCATGCCTGCAAGCAGGCCGAGTGTGATGTGTCTTGTTTTTTTCATGATCCGGCGCGATTGTATCCCACTACTCTCAATGAATCCACGACTTAGATGGGAATTCTCACCGCGCAAAGCGCAGCGCTATGTCCTCGCTCATCCGGATCACGTTCTCGAGCGGTTTGCGGATCGGCACCTGCGCCCCGCGTTCCGCCAGCGTCCGCAGCACAACTTCCGTTGGCACGTTGCCGACCAGCGCATCCTGCGCAAAGGGGCACCCGCCCAGTCCGCCAAGCGCGGAATCGAATCTCCGGCAGCCCGCGTCGTAAGCAGCCAGAATCTTTGCCGCGGAGTCGTCCCTGCGTCCGTGCAGATGAGCGCCAACCTCGATGTAGTCGAACTCTTTGACCACCGTGCCCACAATCTCTTTGATCATCTCGGGGGTTGCCAACCCCACGGTGTCGGCCAGCGAAACGGTCGGAATTCCAAGGTCGGCAATGTTCTGTACGGCTTGCAAAACCTCCTCTATATTCCAGGGGTCGCCATGAGGATTGCCGAAGGCCATCGAGATGTAGGCCACCATTGCCAGGCCATTTTCTTCGGCTTTCTGCCACACCGACTCCAGCATCTCGCTATTTTCTTCGGCGCTCTGTCCCTGATTTTTCTGGAGGAACGTTTCGCTGATCGAGTACGGAAAGCCGAGCGTACGCACGGCATCGGTTGCCAGCGCCCGCTCCACGCCCTTTTCGTTCACCACAATCGCAATGATCTCAACATCATCCGGCGGGTCCAGCCGCTTCAGCACGTCCTCACTGTCGGCCATCTGTGGTACCGCTTTGGGTGAAACAAACGAAACCGCATCGATCTGTTTAAACCCGGTGTTTACCAGGGCACGTAAATACTCAGCCTTGGTCTCGGCTGGAATGTGCCGAGCTAATCCCTGCCACGCATCGCGTGGGCACTCTACGATCTTTACTTGGTTCTTATTCATGTTTTTTAGAAGCATCGCTGCCGTTGACCGCGGCTTATCTTAACACTCGCTGTGGCAGTACTGCGTGTCGCTCTTTCTGCCATTGCAGCCTTCAACTTTTCAGTGTGCATACATCCCTTGCGGCGATCAATGTTTCTCAATTATCGAGCAAATGGGAGGGCCGTGTCTTGAAACGTCTGATTATCTGCCTGATGTTTTCCTGCCTGATATCTATAACGCCCGCTTACGCGCAAACCTATCAGCAGCGTTCTTCGCCGCAGTTCGATTTCAGCTTTGGAGTTGGAACATTGATTGCGCCTTCGGCCTCGAGCGCCTCCGGTAATCACAGTCCGCAGTCGCTCACCGGTGGTGCGTATGTCGGCTTCAGCGGAGACTACCTGTTCTGGAAGCATTTCGGAGTGCAGGGCGAGGTGGCGTGGAGAGCCAGCGAGAACCGTTATCGGGGATTTCAGCCTTATCGACCCATCTTCTATGACTTTAATGCGATTTATGCGCCGCCCTTGGGCAAACACGCTCAACTGGAGGTTCTGGGTGGAATTGGCGCCCTGAGCACGCGCTACTACTCGCCAATTTACGTTTGCGACCCCTTCACGTTTATTTGCACGAACTACACCAGCACCAATCATTTTATGGGCGACGTTGGAGCAGGGCTGAAGCTTTTCCTAACCCGTGGGCTTTTCATTCGTCCCGAGGTTCGCGTGTACTTTATCAATGACAATGTGGATTTCAGCAGCGGACATGCCACGCGGGTAGGAGGTAGCATCGGATATTCTTTTGGGCGGTAGACGCAAAGGAGATCCGCTTCAGAAAATATCGGATGACATTATCTCGGGCGGCGCGGTCGAAAACCTTGCGCGTACGTCGCCTCCCGGTTCTACAGGCCGCAGCGTTTTTGCATCCACCGGACACCACAGCGTCCGCGCCTTCGCCAGCAGAGCGCGGTCGGAGATACGCACAATTTCCGTGTTGCGTTCAAAAGCCAGCCCTTCGGCCTTGCCCACCCAGGTTCGCGCCACAAGCTGATCGTTTAGATAGGCCGCGCGCTTGTAATCGATCTCATGACGGATGATGACCCAGAGAAGTCGCGATCTTTCCTGCTCCGTCGATAGCACCTTCCAGTGCGCCAGAGCCGCCTCCTGCACCCAGCGCACGTAGACCAAGTTATTCACATGCCCAAGCTGATCGATGTCCTCTTCGCGGACTGTAATCGGCAGCTCAAAGACGTTCTGTACAAGTTCCATTTATCGAATGCCTCTTACTAGACAACCTACTCCTACGTTTGCAGAACCCCCACGCTAAATTTCTCCACCACCGGATTGCAACGTGCTGCCGCCAGCGCCCATGCCAGTGATTTCCGTGTTTCCGCCGGATCGATTATCTTGTCAATCCACAACCGCGCGGCTCCGTACTGAGGTTTCATCTGCTCTGTGTAGGTGGCGCGAATCGAATCATACAGTTCCTTTCGGGCGGCTTCATCCACAGCTTTGCCTTCGCGTTCCAGTTGCTTCAACTTGATCTCCACTAGCGTGCCAGCCGCGGATTCGCCGCTCATCACGGAGTACCGCGCCGTCGGCCATGCAAATACAACCCGCGGATCGTAAGCCTTGCCGCACATAGCATAGTTTCCCGCGCCAAACGAGCCGCCCACAATTACGGTAATTTTCGGCACCACCGAGTTCGAAACCGCGTTCACCATCTTCGCCCCGGCGCGAATGATTCCGCTCCACTCCGCGTCCCGCCCCACCATGAAGCCGTTCACATCGTGCAGAAAGACGAGCGGAATCCGCCCCTGGTTGCAATCCATGATGAAGCGTGCCGCCTTCTCCGCGCTCTCTGTGTAGATCACGCTGCCGAATACGGTCCGCTTGTTGCCATTGTGATCAATCTGTGTCGCGTGCATTTTCTGGTTGGCCACAATGCCTACCGCATAGCCATCAATGCGCGCATACCCGCACAGCAGCGTCTCGCCGTATCCGGCCTTGTACTCGTCGAAACGTGACCCGTCCACCACTCGCGCGATGATCTCGCGCATATCGTATTGGCGCGAAGGATCGTTCTCGTAAATGCCGTACAACTCTTTGGCCGAATACAGCGGAGCGATCGGTTCAATGCGATTGAACGGAGCCTCCGGACGCGCCCCCATCTTCTCTACCAGCGAGCGCACTCGCGCAATGCAGGATTCGTCGTCGGCTTCGTGGAAGTCGACTGTACCGCTAATCTCTGCGTGCATCTTTGCCCCGCCCAACTCTTCGGCGCTCACCTTCTGGCCGATTGCGGCCTGCACCAGCGCCGGCCCGGCCAGAAAAAGCCCGCTCCCCTCGGTCATCAGAATGTGGTCGCACATGACCGGCAGATACGCGCCTCCTGCGACACACATTCCCATGATCGCCGTGATCTGCGGAATTCCTTTCGCCGACATCACTGCGTTGTTGCGGAACACGCGCCCAAAGTCGTCCTGATCCGGAAAGACATCTTCCTGCAGCGGTAGAAAGACTCCGGCACTGTCCACCAGGTAAATCGTAGGGAGGCTGTTTTCGATTGCGACGTTCTGGGCTCGTATGACTTTTTTCGCCGTCATAGGGAAGAACGCACCCGCCTTCACCGTGGCGTCGTTCACGATCAGCATAAAAAGCCGCCCATGCACGCGCCCCAGACCCGTCACAACGCCTGCCGCCGGAGCCCCGCCCCACTCCTCATACATCCCGTGCGCCGCGTACAGGCCCAACTCGAACAGCTCCGTGTCCTGGTCCAGCAGCAACGCAATGCGCTCCCGCGCGGTCAGTCGGCCTTTTCTGTGCTGCGCCTCGATGGCCTTTGGTCCTCCGCCCTCGCGAATCGCCGCTTCCTCTGCGCTCAAACCTGCTACCAGCGCGCGCATTGATTCCGCGTTGCGCAGATAACGTGGCTCATCGGTCTTAATCACGGTCGTAAGTTGGTTTTCAAGGACGGTGGATTTCAATTCGGTCATCAGCTCCTCACACCAGAAGTAGATGAAAGTTGTTCTTCGGAAGACAGGAAAAATCTGCGAACGGTAACGCGGTCGCGGTCTTGAGGAGGCTGTCTGAGTTTTGTTTTTTTGAAGCTGGTGAGGCAAGAGCGCGACTCGCCGCTCTCAATGAGGGAATTAAAGGCAGATTTCAGAGACAGCAAAAGAGTTCCGGCCTGCCGTCAGAAGCAGCATTATCCGGAAGTCGGTTCATCGTGATGAAGTTTGGCCGAAAAGCCGCGGACCGTCGCCGCGTGCTTCGGGGAAGCTCTATGCCACGGCGCCGGTCCGTCGTTGACTGCACCAGCTTTTTCAGCTCAGAGAGAGGCGATGCTTTTCTACGCAGAAACTGCGCGCGGTTTCGCGTTATCGCGAATGAACTGGACGATTGTTTCCATTGATGAGCCGGGCTGGAAAACACCTTTCACGCCAGCAGCTTTCAGTGCCGGAACATCCTGATCGGGAATGATCCCGCCGATCACGACCAGCACGTCGTCCATCTTCTTCTCTTTTAACAGCTCCGCAACTCGCGGAACGATGGCATTGTGCGCGCCGGACAGAATGGACAGTCCAATCACGTCCACATCTTCCTGAAGCGCCGCGTTCACAACCATCTCCGGCGTCTGCCGCAGTCCTGTGTAAATCACTTCCATGCCAGCGTCGCGGAGTGCGCGGGCAATCACTTTGGCTCCCCGGTCATGTCCATCCAAGCCGGGCTTAGCCACTAGTACGCGAATTCTGCCTTCATTAGCCATATGAGTCCGTGAGGTCCCCAATAAACGTATGGAAACAGTGGCGATAATACCATGCCTGAGCCGGATACGAAAACCCGCAATGTTGGCAACTCTGGCTAAGACACCTCGCGTGTCGTTACCAGCTTTGCCGTAGTTACAACCTGGCCCAGATGGCGCGACGTATGGTCGGCAACATGTATAAGCAGTCCGCCCACCGACGTGGGTAGAGCTTTGCGCCCAAGCCCGCGCTTTTCTTCCAGGTTGCTTCCGGCGAAGGCGCGAATCCGTTGTTCAGCCTTGGTCAGTGCTGCCTCAAACTCCGCCAACACCTCGACCCCTTTGGCCGGATGCTCCAGTTCGCCCTTCATCAGGTCCAGTTGTTCGCGGGAGAGTTGCGACCCTTCTGCGTAGGTCAGCAGGCGGTCAATGCTGCGCGCCATGTGGCGCACGTGGACGGCCACCGGAGTTAACCCATCCGGACTCAGATTCCATTCCTCGTCGGTCAGATTTGAGCACCAGTGCCTCACATCTTCTCGTGCCAGTTCCAGCAAGTGAATCACCGCCCGCAGCACTACCGGTACCTCTTCATGCGTTCCGCGGACCCATGGTTCAACTTCAACTTTGTTCTCTGCCATTGCCAACTCCACCCCTTGCGCTGGGCGCGAAACCCGCAGCGGATAAACCTAGCGCGCTTTTCTCGCCCCGAAATAGAGCCAGAAGCGCAGCGCTACATAAACTGTTACGAGCGTTGCAACTCCTACCATGCACCACGCATACAGCAGATTCGTTCCGTCGAACAGGCAGATTAGCGCAATGACCCAGATGATCACTGCGATAATCGCCAGCGGCTGTGGTGCGTCTGTCCGATTCGAATATCGTCCGCGAATAAATCCCATGGCGCGCTAGTTTACAGATTCAATTTCTCTGCGAATCCCTTTCTATGTAATCGACGCCTCCGTGTAGGTTCCGTAAACGTCGCGAAGCGCCGCGCAGATCTCCCCGACGGTTGCGTATGCCCGCACGGCTTCCAGAATGTAGGGAACCGTGTTTTCCTTGGAAATGTTTCCATCGTGCGTTGTAACTGGAGATTTTGCCGCGGCGCGCTTCAGTTCGTCCAAGGCCCGCCGAACTGCATCATTGTCTCGCCGCGTGCGCAGAGCCTTGAGCTTGGCTTTCTGTTTTTCAGCCACGCTCTCATCAATTTGGAGAATTGCCGGCGGCTTCTCTTCGATGATGAAATCGTTTGCGCCTACTGTGATTTTTTCCCGCGCCTCCGTCGCCTTCTGGAACTGGTAGCTTGCTTCGGCGATCTCCTTCTGCGGAAAGCCGTACTCGATGGCCTGTACCATTCCGCCCAAGGCATCGAGTTTGTCGAAGTACTCGAAGGCCCCGTTCTCCATGTCCAGCGTGAGCCGTTCTACAAAGTAGGAGCCCGCCAGCGGATCGATCGTATTTGTCACTCCGCTCTCGTAGGCAATCACCTGTTGAGTCCGTAACGCGATTCGCGCGGCCTCCTCCGTCGGCAGCGCCAGAGCTTCATCGTAGCTATCCGTGTGCAGGCTCTGCGTTCCGCCCAGGACTGCCGCAAGTCCCTGCAGCGCCGTTCGCGCAATGTTGTTGAGCGGCTGCTGCGCCGTCAGCGATACGCCAGCCGTCTGGGCGTGGAAACGCATCAGCCAGGCCCGCTCGTTTTTCGCGCCGAAGCGGTCCTTCATCAGTCGATACCAAATCTTCCTCGCAGCCCGGAATTTTGCGATCTCCTCGAAAAAGTCGTTGTGCGAGTTGAAGAAGAAGCTTAAGCGCGGTCCGAACTCATCCACATCCAGCCCCCGTCTGCGAGCCCACTCCACGTACTCCACGCCGTCGTAAATCGTGAATGCCAACTCCTGTAGCGCCGTCGCGCCCGCCTCGCGGATGTGGTATCCCGAAATTGAAATTGTGTTAAAGCGAGGCGTGTACTTTGATCCGAATTCAAAGCTGTCCACCACCAGCCGCATGGATTCCGCTGGCGGATAGATGTACTCCTTTTGCGCAATGTATTCCTTCAGAATGTCGTTCTGCAGCGTTCCGGAGATCCGTTTCCAGTCCGCGCCCTGTTTTTCTGCAACCACTAGATACATTGCCCACAGCAGGCTTGCCGGGGAATTGATCGTCATTGAAACCGTTGTTTTTTCGAGGTCGATTCCGCGGAACAGAATCTCCATGTCTTCGAGTGAATCGATTGCCACGCCGCACTTGCCCACCTCGCCTTCACTGAAAGGGTGATCGCTGTCATATCCCATCAGGGTTGGCAGGTCAAAGGCCACCGAGAGGCCATTTCCTCCTTCTTTCAGCAGATACCGGTAGCGCTCGTTCGTCTCCTCCGGAGAGGCAAACCCCGAAAACTGCCTCATCGTCCATGGTTTTCCCCGGTATCCGGTGGCGTGGATGCCGCGTGTGTACGGCGCTTCGCCGGGATAGCCGAGGTATTTTTCGTAATTCCAGTCGGCGGGCAGGTCCTGAGGAGTATACAGGCGGCGGATGGGCCGGTTGCTGATGGTTGAAAAACGGGCGCGACCGTGTTCGTCCAGATTGATCCCCGTCGGTTTTCCCGTGGGGCGCTCAGGATGCTGTTCGAGCGCCTTTGCAAGCGTTGTTTCGGCCCAGCGGGCTTCGCTCTCAGAGGGGGTGCGGTCTTCGGAAAAATGCGAATCAACTCGCGTGGATTCGTCCTGCTTTGAAGTTCGAGCCATGATTCATCCCCCTTCGATTAACTTTGGATTCTATGCCGAAATACCGGGATGCGGCCAAATAACCTAGTTTGCAGGATTTGTTGGACCTTACCCCTGCTGCCTTCAAAGTTGCGTTAAAAAGTTAAGGCCGGCGGGGCCTCCTGTGCGAGGAGCCCTCCGGCCTGACATTTTCAGGAGGTTATAGATGCGACGCTATTTTGTCATTGGCTGTGCCGTTACCGCGTTCGGATTAATGACCTCGGGTGTGGGATTGTGCTGCAGACCTGGAATTGCTGGCATGTGAGTGACATGTCCGGTCGTTGCATCCTCCATTGAGATCCCGTTTCGATCCAGAATGGTGGCCGTAACCTGATCCAGCGCCACGCGGGCTTTTTCGTAGGTCGACAGCGCCGCTACGTAATTTGAAGCCGCTTGTGTTTCATTGCTTTGCTGTTGCAGCACCAGGTAGCTCGTCGAAGCGCCAAGCGCGTACTTCTTCTGTTCTGATTCCAAGCTCTGTTGAGCATAGTCGCGTGCTGCGCGAGCCGCCTCCACGCCGGCGCGGGCCTGTTGCAGCGCAAAGGCCGCGTTGCGAACCGCAATGGTGATCTGATTTTTCTGCTGCTGAAAATTCAGCAGGTTCTGCCGGTATTCCAGTTCAGAGCGGATCTGGTCCGCCTGTGCCGCCCGGTTGCGAAGTGGAATTGAGAGCGACAGATACGCACCCTTGTCGGCGTTGTTCCGGTTCACGAGGTCACTGAATGCATCGCCGTAATTGCTAGACAGTCCCGAGCTGCCGTAGTAGCCGACCAGGTCGAGCACAGGCAGCAAAGCGTTCTTTGCGGCCTTGTTGTTGAGCACGTAATTGCGCAGGTTGTACTCGCGCTGTATCAGTTCAGGCCGGTTCGCCAGCGCATAGTTCACCATCTCTTCCACCGGAGGAAGCGGCTCGTTGCTCAAATACATTGTGTCGGTCGGAATCACCAGCGCAGCAGTCAGTTCGGGATCGGTCAGGTTTCGCGAAATTGCGTTCTTCGTGATCAATTGCTGCAGCTGCAGATTGGTCTGAGAAACGATCAACTTCTGAGTTGCCGCAGCCAGAGAAGACTGCGCCGACACCACCTCGATGGGAGCCAAGGTACCGGTTTCTACCTGCTTCTTGTTGTCGCTGAGCGTGCGTTGTGCAAATTGGACTGCCGTCTGCTGCACCTTAAGATCTTCGAAGGCGTTCACCAGATCCCAGTAAATGTTCTGGATCTGCGCTACCGTGTAAATCATCTGAGCCCGGAAGCTTGCGTCCGTTACTTTCCGGTCGTTCCTTGCGATGATCAGTCTGCGGTTGTTGTTTTCGATGCCCCAGCCTTGCAGCAGATGTTGCCGAATTGAAGCTGACCATGAACCAGCAAGCTGCGGATTGAAGCTGGTGTAGTTATTAGCTACTTCACCCGTCTGAGGGATATTGTTCGCCAGTCGCTGATTGCTGAAGCTCACTGTCGCAAGCGTTCCGGTCGTCCAGGCCTGCGTGTAGCTGAAGCTGTATTGGTTTGTGTTTTGAGTATAGGCGCTGACCTTGTACGTTGACGTGTTGCTTACTGGAATCGTCGCTCGATCCCACTTAACCGTGCCCGAGAGTATCGGGTCGTAAGAATCAACCGGAGCCCCTACCGCGTTCTGAGTGGAAGTCACCAATCCGCCTGAACCCGAAGCTGAGCCGCTGATTCCCGACGAAGTACCGCCGGAGCCACTGCCCGTAGTGCTGTTTGTCGAAGTCGAGGCCGCAGTGCCGCCCGGTGTTCCGGTCACCAGACCGGTCGACACACCGCGGATCGTGCCGCCCGCTTTAGTGCGGAGCACATCCATGTCCGCGATGTCCAGGTTGTAGCGGGCAATTGCGATGTCGAAGTTGTTTTCCATTGCCAACGCCACCGCATCGTTCAGCGAGAGCATCAGCTTGCCGTTTTTCAGCAAGCTGTGCAGCCGGTCGCTGTTTCTCATCCCCGGTTCTGGAAGACCGTGAGCCGCGTATGGTTTCCAAATGCCCCGCATTGAGTACGGCTGCGTGTACTGCTTCAGCGGCGACGAGTATTCGGCCTCAATTGACTGAAAGGCCTGAGCGTTCTGCGCTGGACTTTCAGGAAGCCCTGTCCCGGCCTGCGCCAGCAAACTGGAAGACAGCAATGCAATGATGGCCATGGACGCAACCATCCGTTTGAACATATGCACTGGTCGCGAAACGGACATTCGCTCTTCTCCGTTCTAAGATAGGTGTATCTGTTCTCGGGTTTGCGACCCACTTGCAGCACTCAATGAAAAGGCGCACTGAGAGAACAATCACCAATGCTCAATTCTCCCATCCCGAGTTCCCGGTCCCCTGTAAACTTTTGCAAACCAGCGGGGAACTGCGATGGCAGTGGACTTTGAGTATAGCTGACCAGCTCTGCTCAAAGTTTCCCGATTAATTGTCCGCAACCTTCTTCCTTGTTGCACCAGATTTCGCCTCCGAAAGAGAGAAGGCAGAGCAGGATTTCACTTTAGCCGGAGCTGGATTGGAGAGATACTGCGTGACCTTACAGGAGGTTCCAAATGCGGTGCATGTTGAAGGTCTCAATCCCCGTCGAGTCTGGCAATGAAGCTGCTCGGCAAGGCCGGTTGGCTTCCGCCATTGAGGAAATTTGTTCCGAGATGAAACCTGAAGCCGCCTATTTTGCCGATGAGAATGGGCAGAGGACTGGCTTCCTCTTCTTCAATATGGAGGAGTCCTCGCAGATTCCAGCCATTGCCGAACCCTGGTTCCTGGCGTTCAATGCCCGCGTGGAAATCCATCCGTGCATGAACACCGAGGATCTGAAGAGGGCGACGCCTGGTATCGAACACGCAGTCAAGAAATACCGCACCGTCACGAAAAAAGCTGCTTGAACGGCACACAACCGCCTCGGCGAGGCCCTCTCTTCTGAGGGCCCATTTCAATTACAGCTCACCTGCTGCTGATGACCTCTCGGGCCGCGCGCTCGCCCGATGCAATCGCTCCGTGCACTGTTCCGTGATGACCGTTGCTGTCAGTCGCCTCGCCGGCAAAGAACAGCGTTCCCGACAAGGGCGCGGCGAGTTCCTTTTGTGCGCCTTCCCCGCCAACACCGACGTAGCTGTAGGATCCTCCTGCACAGGGGTCGGATTGCCAATCGTGCACGTACCAGCTCTGCAGCATGGCTTCCAGCGTGTGTCGTGGAACCTCGAAAATCGACTTCAGCGATTCGAGCGCTCTGTCTTTTATGAACAGGGTGGATTTGCCGCTCAGGCGTTCAGCGCGGCGGGATGCGGACCATCCGGTCAGTATCGGTGCGGAAGTTACATGCGTCCACCACGTAGGAAACCACTCCTGGTGAGAGAAAACGAAACTCATGTCGCGCAGTGTGCCCGCCTCGCAACCGTTGATCGCCGCGTGCTCCCACCACGCCTCGCGGAAGACCAGCGACACGCGTATCGTCTGCCCCATGCAAAGCAAACTTAAGGCTGCGGCTTTCTCTCGCAGTTCAGGATCGAAGATCACCGCGCCGGGAGCGCCAACCGGAGCCTGCATTACCTGCAGCGGCAAGGTGATGACGGCACGCGGAGCCGTGAATTCCGTTATCCCGCTCTCAGTCTGGGCCTCAACAGAAACTTTGTGCTGCGCCCAGCGGACTCTGCGCACTACAGTGCTCAGCCTTATGTCGACCAGATTCAGCGGCAGCGCATCCGTCAATACACGCAACAACAACTGGTAGCCATGTGTGAAACGGAAAGTACGGTCACTATGTACTTCCTTTTCGGCTTTCCTGCCGCGCACCAGGGAGTGAACGCTGATGCGTTCAGCCAGCGCGCCATGAAATCCCTCGACGTATTCGAGCGCCCATACATTCGCTTCATCATCTTCCTCCCCGAGGTTTCCGAGAAAGCTGGCGAAGGATCGGTCCGGGCCGCGGTCATTCATCTTTTCCAGAACGCTCTCAATCTGTGCAAAGAAATCTTCGCAGCGCTGGAGCTTGCCGCCCATCTGTATCCATTGAGTACCGCCAACTTCCTTTACGTTGAGTTTTGCCGAGCGCACAAGGTCGAAGGTGGCGAGCGGAAGTCCATGAATGAACTCAGCTCCAAGCTCCACAGGCAGATGGTTTTCGACATGAACGGTCCACACGCGTCCGCCTACTCGGCTGCGTGCTTCGAGAATGAGAACGCGTAAACCGTCATCAGCCAGCAGTCGCGCTGCCCTCAACCCTGCCACACCGGCGCCAATAACAATCACATCTGCCGATTCGGTCACAATGTCAATTGGATACAAGAATTCCGCGGAAAGCAGCACAAAAGCTTTGAGCGTAACCCGGTCAAACCACAGGCTAACCGGAAGCTATATTGCCAAACAGCTATTTGACTTTATCTCTGAAACGTACAACCCTGTAAATCGCGCATGCGTAATCTAAAGCTCACTCTGGCCTATGATGGCTCGGCCTTCCATGGCTGGCAGATTCAACCCGGCAAGCCCACCATCCAGGGCACGCTGGCGGAGGTCATCGAGGGCCTTACCGGGGAGAGGCTCCTGCCCCAGGGTTCCGGTCGAACAGATGCCGGAGTTCATGCTCTCGCTCAGGTCGCGACCTTCCATACCGCCTGTACGATTCCAGTTGCCAACATCAGAACCGTGCTCAATGACCGGCTCCCTGCTGCGATTCGAGTGCTTGCCGTTGACGAAATGCATGAAGAATTTCATGCCCGCCACTCCGCTCGGGGCAAGTGCTATCACTATCGCATCTGGCGCGGCGATGTCGTTCCGCCATTTCTCGCCCGGTACGTCACCCACCATCCCTACCCGCTGAATGAGACCGCAATGCAGCAGGCTGCCGCCCTGGTGGTTGGAGAGCACGATTTCACGTCCTTCGCTGCCGTCGATCCGGAGCGCGCCCAGCGCATGGCAGAAGCCGCAGGCGATGAGAAATCGGTTGGAATTCCTGACCGGAAACACGCTACGAACATCCGCACCATCTCTGAGTCGCGCTTAGAGCGCCACGGTTCGGAGCTGCTTTACGTTGTCCGGGGTAACGGATTCCTTCACCACATGGTGCGCAACCTGGTCGGCACGTTTCTGCTGGTAGGGAAGGGAACGATTGCCCCCTCTGACCTCCCTAAGATTCTGGAAGCGCGCAGCCGGTGTGCTGCCGGACCCACTGCTCCCGCCGAAGGTCTTTATCTAGTCGAAGTCGAATACTGAACCATCAGAGAAAACGGTATACATTCGGGCGCTACAGCGGCCGATATGCACGCAGAGAGGCGCGATTGCGAGAGTTGTTAATTCCGGGTGTAAAGCTGGGAGCAAACGTTTTACAGGTATTAAGCCTTACGAGCTTTGCGCCACTCGTCAATTTTTATAACGACGAGGTTTAGATCCATAAGCTTTCCAGTGATTTCAAACCGATATTCCACCCACAGCTGGTTGATTGTTGTGTACTTGGTGAACTTGACGCTTACGTCGGCATTGGCAAAACAGTCCCAAATCGTAAGGTCCGGATCATCTGCCTGCAAGCACACTCCTATGTGAAGTTGAGCAACTCTCTCCGGATCATTATTCAGCAATGCGTCATTAACGTTAAACCGTTTGTTTATGTCCATACAAACTCCTTTCCGGGAACGGCTCGCACACTGCGTGCGCCAGCGCTCTCTGGCGTGCCTGCATTTATCGTACATCAGTCCACTGGCGGACGGAGATGCTGTTTTCGTAAGTCCTTGAAACTGCGTGAAGTTTCATGCAACGCTCTCGCCGATAAAATCATCAGTCTTGACGTGCTTTGCGTTCAGGTTGGCCCTGGCGTCGGTCACTCGTGCGGAAAGTGGAGCTGCTCCGGTGGTCAACCAAGTTTCATGACTTCGCAGTAAGCTTTCTGCGCCATTAACTTAAGTACCTCTTTCCGATTCTCTGTTACTTTGCTGTAAAGGCGTGTGGCGATGGATATGGGCATTCATCTCGTCAGCAATACCGGCTCACACGAGCGTTTCTCCACATTCAATCCTGCCACTGGCGAACCTCTCGGCCACTACCCCCTGTTCTCCTCGACGCGTGTCTCCGCTGCCGTGGCCAGTGCCCGTGAGGGGCAGGCCTGGTGGTCGCGCTTGCCTCAGCGTCGCCGCTCGGCTGTGCTCCGTCGCGTAGCGCAACTGCTCTGCAACGAGAGGGATTCGCTTGCCCAGATAATCACTTCCGAATCCGGTAAGCCTTTGCAGGAAGCGCTACTCCACGATGTTCTGGTTTCTGCAGACGCCGCGGTCTTCTGCGCTGATAATGCTGCTGCCGTCCTGCGCAGGGAGAAAATTCCTCACAAAAATCCGGGCCTGCGCTTCAAGCGTGGCGAACTCTCCTGGGAGCCTTTTGGCGTAATCGGCATCATCTCGCCGTGGAATTATCCACTCTCCATTCCTGCTGCGGATACCTTTGCCGCCCTTGCCGTTGGCAATGCAGTCGTGCTTAAGCCGAGCGAACTCACGCCGCGACCGGCCCTCGAACTCGAGCACCTGATCGGTGCCGCGCTTGAAGCCGAGGGGCTATCGGCTCTCCCGAGTCCTTTCCAGGTCGTTACTGGACTCGGACCTACCGGCCAATCTCTGGTTAGCAGCAGCATCGATAAACTGATTTTCACTGGCAGCGTCGCCACCGGGCGGCGTGTCGCCGTCTCCGCCGCAGCGCAACTTCTTCCCGTCATCCTCGAACTCGGCGGCAAGGATGCCATGGTCGTGCTCGAAGATGCCGATCTTGATGTTGCATCCAGCGCCGCTGTCTGGGGTTCGATGATGAACACCGGGCAGACTTGCGTTTCCGTAGAGCGTTGTTATGTTCACCGGAGTATCTACTCGCGATTCGTTTCGCGTTGTCTGGAAAAGATCTCCAAGCTCAAGGTTGGCAACGGCGCGGTTTCCACTACCGATGTAGGCCCTCTCATTAATCTCGCGCAGCTTCAGAAGGTCAGTCGTCAAGTAGATGAAGCCCGCGCTCTTGGAGCCATCGTTCACGCAGGCGGCAATCCACTGCCCGACCTCGGCCCAAATTTCTATGCCCCTACGCTCATCACTGACGTGGACCACTCCATGAGCCTGATGAGCGAAGAAACTTTTGGCCCTGTTCTGCCGGTCATGCCGTTCAGCGACGATGATGAAGCCATATCTCTCGCCAATGACAGCGATTTCGGATTAGCCGCAAGCGTCTGGGGCCGCCCCTCGCACGCTAAAGCAGTAGCCCGCCGCGTGGCTGCCGGAACCGTGATGGTCAACGATCTGATTTCCGGCTTCGGCATCAGCGCGGCACCTCACGGAGGCCTTAAGCAGAGTGGTATTGGCCGCACTCACGGAATTCTCGGCATGCGGGAGTTGGTCCGCCCCTGCTATCTCGATGTCGATTTCACCTCGCGCGTGAAAAAGCTTTGGTGGTACCCTTACGCCGAAAATCTGGCTTCCATGTCGGCCTTTGTCGAAATGATCCACTCCTCCGGACTACGACGTGTTGTTGCCGCTTTCCGTTCGCTGCCCGCCTTCTTTCATCGCCGCTATTGACCCGCGTAATAGATTGCAGCGCGCCATTTTCATCTTGTTCTGGACTGGGATGGTCAAACAGGTCCGGAGGCCAATAATATTTCCGCGCTGGCCGCTGCTCTCTGGTCCTCGTGTACCATGCTGGAATGCCTTTTCGTCTGTGGCCGCGACCGAAGTCGTCACCCGAGCGGGTTCAGCCCCAACCCGGTGCGCTTGCGCAGGAGGTCTCTCGCCTCTGCGCCGACTTGCGTGTTCACCGAATCTTCGAGTGGTTTTCCAGCCATGAGCGAGAAATTGCCGATTTTCAGTTAGCCATCTCTTCAATTCCTGCGCCGACTTTTGGCGAGCAGGCCCGCGCCGCCTGGCTGCGGGATCATCTTCAGCATCTCGGTCTCACAGTTAACTCCGATGCTGTGGAAAACCTGCTCGCGGCCCGTCCCGGGCTTCACGCCGGCTCTCCATCCATCGCTGTCAGCGCTCATCTCGATACCGTTTTCCCTGCCGCCACCGAGCTCAATATACGTCGCGAGCAGAACCTTCTTCTCGGCCCTGGCATCGGTGACAACGGCTCTGGTCTCGCTGCGATCTGGGCCCTGGCCTCTGCATTTCACGCCGTGGGCATTATCACCACCATGCCCCTGCTCTGGATTGCGAATGTGTGTGAAGAGGGAGAAGGCAATCTGCGAGGCATGCGCCACATCTACCGCGAGCACCTGGGCAACAGCTCCGATCCAATTGCCGCCGCCGTAGTGGGAGATAAGCCTGCTCCCCCCATATCCCTGCTGATCGCCCTGGACGGTGCTGGTTCGGAAAGTGTCATTGCGCAGGCCCTTGGCAGCCGCCGCTTTGAAATCGTTATCGAGGGGCCGGGCGGCCATTCCTGGAGTGACCATGGCACTCCGAATCCCATAGTCGCCGCCTCAGCCATCATCGATGTTCTCTCGCGCATTCCTTTGCCTGCTGATCCCCGTACCACGCTAAACGTTGGAACCATCCAGGGTGGAACTTCCGTCAACACCATTCCCGAGCGCGTCGCGATCAAGGTGGATGTCCGGTCGTCTGACTCCAGGCGTCTCGACGAAATCGAGCAGCTTCTTCGCCGCGCGGTACCCGCTGCCTGTACCGAAATTCAGTCTCGTTCGCTCCATTCCGGTTGCAGGCTTCGGCATTTCATCGTGAAACTTGGCGAACGGCCTGCCGGAGACCTGTCCCCCTCCTCGCCTCTCCTTGCGGCCGTTCATGCCGTTGACGCTCAACTGGGAATCCGTTCGCTGCTCCTCCGAGCCTCCACCGACTCGAACATCCCGCTCTCCCTGGGCCTTGAGGCGGTTACTCTCGGCGCGGGAGGCAATGGCGGCGGAGCTCACACACTCGGCGAGTGGTTTGACCCTGCCGGGCGCGAACAGGGCCTCAAACGTATAGCGCTTCTCATTCTTCTCGTCGCCGGACTTCCGCCCGAAAAGATTCCCACGCCTGCTCCGCAGGATTTCCGCTGAGCCGCATTCGCAAGCGTTAAAATGGTGCCCCCATGTGCACCTTTCCTGCCAACGCTTCTGCCTCCCCGAGAAAAGGCGAGCTCGTTACGCTTCAGGCGATCACTGTCCTCTGGATGCTCGTCGAGTGCGCAGTCTCTCTGTACTCTGCCGCAAAGGCCCGTAGTCCTGCGCTTTTCGCCTTTGGAGCCGACAGTTTTGTAGAACTCCTCTCTGCTGTTTTGGTGATCATCAGCATTGCGAAATTGAACCGGAAACGCATCGACCGCGCCGCTGGAATCCTGCTTTTCATCCTTGCTATTGTCGTTGGACTCACTTCCGTACTTGCGCTAACCGGAAAGCTCCAGCCCGAACCAAGCCTTTTCGGGATTGCTATAACCTTGGCGGCCCTGTTTGTCATGCCTCTGCTCGCGTGGCGAAAACGTAAGCTGGCTCGCGCAACAGGCAACAACGTGCTTGCCGCAGATGCGGTTCAGTCCGCCACGTGTGCTTATCTAGCCGCCATTACCATGGCAGGATTGGTCCTTAACGCTGCGTTCCACATCGCATTTGCCGACTCCATTGCGGCGCTCGTTGCTATTCCTGTTCTGATAGTGGAAGGTTGTCGCGCCATGCATGGCCACAGTTGCGGCTGTGCTGCTGACATTTCCTAATCTGGAATAACGCTCTCGCGATGCGATATTTGTTGACGTAACCTCAAACCCGCGCGTCTAAAACAGCGTGACAGGGGAGTGGGTTGTCCACACTGGCCAGCACTCGCCTCTCTCTGCAGAAGAGTTAAGATAATTCCCAAATCTTGACTTTGCCGGAGGCAACATGGAACCGCTGAAAGACACAAGCGGATTGTCGCAGGATCAGATGACAAAGAAGAGAAATCGTTTTGCCCCATTGTTTGTTGGATCGGTGACCTTGGGATTGGTGCTGTTGATTGGCACTGTTCTAACCTTCACAGCGCGCGCCAAGTCCGCGGACAGCGCGGATGCGCCGCAGCTAACCGTCCCCGCCGTCCGTCAACATGACAACGAATTTGCTCGCGTAGCAAAGGCCGTTGAGCCCGCCGTAGTCAATATCAACACCGAGTCGACTGTCAAGAATCCCCGCAGGCGCCTGCACCGCTCGCCGAGGCAGAATCCGGGTGAAGATCAAAACAACGACAACGATGCTCTGCGGGATTGGTTCGACCGCTTCTTCGGACAGGAGCCCGGTGTGCCTGGCGGCCCTGATGGAAGTGAAATGACCACCCAGTCGCTTGGTTCTGGCATCGTCGTCAGCTCGAACGGCTACATCGTTACCAATTTCCACGTAGTGGACAAAGCCGATCGTATTCGTGTCAGCCTGATGGGCGATCCCGGTGCGGTCAGCTATCCAGCTAAGGTCATCGGAACGGATCGCGAAACTGATCTTGCCGTTCTCAAAATCGATGTGAATCGCGCGTTGCCTGTAGCCAAGCTCGGCAACTCGGACAGCATGCAGGTCGGCGATTGGGTTCTCGCCATTGGCAGCCCCTTCGGACTCAAATCAACCGTCACTGCGGGAATCGTCAGCGCAAAGGGACGCAACATTGTTCCCGGACGGCAGTTTCAGTCCTTCATCCAGACTGACGCAGCCATAAACCCCGGCAACTCCGGCGGCCCGCTTGTGAACATGGATGGTGAGGTCATCGGCATCAACACCGCCATCTACACCGAATCGTCCGGTTATCAAGGCGTGGGTTTTGCGCTGCCTTCCAACACCGTTGTTCAGGTTTTCAACCAGCTGGTTTCGCCCGCCCACAAGGTTGAGCGCGGCTCCATCGGCATCACGTTCAGTGCTGAACCTAGTCCCGCTGTTACTCGCATGTATGGCGGCGGCAAGGGCATCATTGTTCAGGACGTAGTCCCTGGCGGCCCCGCAGCACAGGCCGGCATCAAGGGTGGCGATGCCATCATCTCCGTCGGTGGAAAGAACATCACTACCGGTGACGAGCTTGTCGCCGAGATCAGTGGCCATCATCCGGGAGACAAGCTGAAAATTGGTTTCCTTCGTAACGGTAAGCACGAGGAAACCACGGTTACCGTGGCTGATCGCCAGAAGCTTTTCGGCGCCCAGTTGGGTACCAGTGAATCCGAAAACGAGGAACAGGCGCCTAAGGAAGGCAAACTTGGAATTACGGTTAAACCGGTTCCTGCAGCCCTTGCCAAGCGCTTTAATCTCCAACCGAATCAAGGTTTGCTCGTGCTTGACGTCAAGCCTGGCAGCTTTGCTGACTCCGTTCAGTTGTCACGCGGGGATGTCATCCTCGAAATCAACCGTCAGCCGGTCAATGATCCCGATACTTTTGCAAAAATCGAGTCGGGATTGAAGTCAGGACAGGACGTTGTATTCGTGGTTCGTCAGGCTGGACAAGGGCGTGAGGCAACGAATACCTTTCTGGGAGGCACCTTGCCGTAGTAATCTGTAAAGGTATCCCAAGCACGCCGCCGAGCATCGCACCTGTATCATGTACAGATTCCGGCGGCGTGCAGGTAACCTGTCGAGTATGTTCGCCTATCGTGGGGAGCGCCTCCGCACGATAGAGCCGGGTAGGACTGATATGATCAGTACACCCCGGACTGTGCCATCTCCGAAAAGGTGAGGTTTGATGTTTTCACTCTCTAAAAAAACAATAACAACTATCCTCCTAGTTCCCGCAGCCTTGCTTTGCACCTCGCCTCTTGCGGCTGCGCTAAAGAAGCCTAAGGTTAAAGCGCACACTGCAACTTCTTCCCGGTCGAGTGCGGCTTCCAGGAGATCTTCAAGAACTGCGGCCAGTTCCTCTCACAAGTCCAAAACGTACGCGGTCAGCACCCGCAAAGCCCACATTGGCACGGGTTTAGTCTCTGCTGCAACTGTCAGCAAGCCCAAGCCCCGTGGGCAGCAGTCCATTAGTCAGGCAAGGACTATCGAGATTCAAGAAGCTCTAATTCGCGAACGCTATCTCAGCGGTGAACCCACCGGCGAATTTGATGTGGCAACACGGGAGGCGCTCGTTCGTTTCCAGGGTGACAATCACTGGCAGACCAAGATCCTGCCCGACTCCCGAGCACTCATCAAATTGGGTCTGGGACCCAGCCATGAAGGCTTGCTGAATCCCGAAACAGCAGCGGTCGCAATGCCGAGACATCCGGGCTCAGAGAAATTTACTTCTGGCGGATCCAACTAGAAACATCCTTTAAAGTGAAAGCGGGACCAAATCCGGTCCCGCTTTCACTTTGCCATTTGATCTCGCCTTATTCATTCTTCTTCGTTATTCGTTAACAAAACAAAACACAAGAGCCGATATATCCACACGATCCGCTCCGCCCACGAGTGCGGAAAAACTACTTTCTATCCAGATTATTCGCTTGGGCTTCGCCATCATAGGCGCCAGGAGCAGCGCCTTAACAGCTGCAACCCCGCGTCTATAGGAACGCATCATCAACACAGCAGAGTCGGAAATAACTGTTTGCCCTAACAAGGAGCGCCTGTGACCACCGTTACGCCAAGTGCCAGTTACAGCTTCATTCTGCGTCTCAAGATCAGTAATACTCCTGGCAGTCTCGGCCGAGTCACATCTATGATCAGCGATCTTGGTGGAGATATCGGAGCAATCGATATCAGGGGTGTTACAAAGACGCATAAGATCCGCGACATCAGCTTACATACGACGGATGAAAAACATAGTCAAAAGATAGTTGAAAGACTGAAAGCTCTTGGAATTGTCGAGGTGCTGAGTGTCTGGGACCGCACCTTCTCAATGCACGCTGGCGGCAAGATTCGCGTTACCAGCAAGGTCCCTCTCGTAACTCGCGAAGATCTCTCTATGGCATACACTCCGGGAGTTGCGCGGGTGTGCATGGCCATTAAAAACAGTCCGGAAAAAGCCTATAAACTGACAATTAAAGCGAACACAATCGCGATAGTCAGCGATGGCACAGCTGTGTTGGGACTGGGCGACATTGGGCCAGAGGCAGCGATGCCGGTCATGGAAGGCAAGGCGATGCTCTTTAAAAAATTCGGCGGTGTCGACGCCTTTCCTATTTGTCTGGATACCAAGGATACAGAGGAGATTATCCGAACGGTGAAGGCCATTGCTCCTGGCTTTGGCGGAATCAATCTTGAAGATATCTCAGCTCCTCGCTGTTTCGAAATTGAAGAGCGATTGAAGAAAGAGCTGAAGATTCCGGTATTCCACGACGATCAACACGGGACCGCCGTGGTTGTGCTTGCAGCACTGACCAATGCATTGAAACTCGTCGATAAAAAGATTAAGGACCTTAAGATTGTGGTGACTGGAGTTGGCGCGGCCGGCGTTGCGTGTTCGAAGATGATCATGGCCGCAGGCGGGACGAACATTATTGGGTTTGATCGGACAGGCGCAATTCACAAAGGCCGCACAAACCTGAATTACATGAAGCAGTGGTTTGCCGAAAACACGAACCCTGCGGGATTTTCGGGAACTCTCAAGGAAGCGCTCAACGGGGCGGATCTGTTCCTCGGGCTGTCTGGACCAGGCGTGATCCAAGGCGAGGATTTGGCAAAAATGAACAAGGACGCGATCGTCTTTGCCATGGCAAATCCGATGCCGGAAATCATGCCCGAAGACGCCGCACCGTACGTTCGCATCATGGCTACAGGACGCTCCGATTATCCGAACCAGATCAATAACGTCCTGTGCTTCCCAGGAATCTTCCGTGGCGCGCTGAATTGCGGCGCCTCTGATATCAACGAGCAAATGAAGCTGGCTGCTGCATCTGCAATTGCCTCAACAATCTCAGACGAAGAGTTGACAGAGGATTACATAATCCCTGGCGTTTTCGATAAGCGCGTAGCTACTGCTGTGGCCGAGGCTGTAGTGAAGGCCGCTATCGAAACAGGTGTTGCGCGCAAAACCGCGGGAGTCAAGGAAACTACCTATGACTACTCAGCCGCGGATTAACCGAAGATGACGAAGAGGGAAGCCGTTCTTTCGTAGCTTCCCTCTTCTTGTTTCTCGTCAGATTAGCAGTGTTTGTTAGTCTGCGATCTTCACGAGTACCTTGCCCATTGGTCCCTGAGCCAGCCGTGAGAAAGCTTTCTTTACGTCGAGAAATGGAAATACTCCGTCCACCACAGGGCGCTTGCCCAGCTTATCAAGGCGAGCAACAATCTCGTTCCAGTTGGCCCTTGTCTCTTCTGGTGAGGTATCTCCAACGCTGACGCCCCCGATGCGATTTCGGCGGAAGAACAGTGTCGCAGTATTGAATTCCGGTACAACGCCTGCGCTCCTGCCGACGACGCTGACGCGTCCTCCATAGCCGAGCGTAGCAATGATCTCGTTGAACAGCGCGCCGCCCACACTGTCAACGGCAATATCCACTCTCTTCGGCGCAATTGCGGAGAGCAGTTGTTTGCGGAATCCGTTCTCATTCGGATTGAACACAAAATCTGCGCCGAGTTGCTTGATCTTCTCGCCCTTCTCCGCGCTGCGCGACAGTGCTATAACGGTGAGCCCCATCGATTTTCCAAGCAGCACCGCTGCTGAGCCGACACCTCCGGATGCGCCTGTTACCAGCAACACGGAGCCGGATGATGGTGGCGCAGGAGGATCGCTCCACTGCGTCAAGGCCTGAAAGGCTGTCAAGTAAACCAGCGGAGCGCCAGCAACTTCTTCCAGAGACCAGCCCTGCGGCACGGGAACAACCTGGTTCGAATCGACGGCCACTTTCTCTGCCAGTGTCCCCCAGAGATCGACGCCAGTAGCTCCGCGGAGAATGCCGACAGTATCGCCCACTTTTGCGTTCTCGACCTCCGCACCTATTGCGATCACTTTGCCCACGCCATCCCGGCCGAGCACATGCGGCAGCTTCGGCTTGGCAGGGTATTGTGCAATGGCCAGGAAAGCGTCGGCTGGATTTAGCGCGGCATAAATCAGCTTGACTACAACCTGCGAGGGACCGGGCTGTGGATCAGGAACCTCGTCCAGGCGCAGCTTCTCGACGCCTTCATATGAGTCCATTAACCAAGCACGCATTGTGTTTTCACCTTTCTTAGTACTCGTTTCTGAACGATTCTACAAGCTATCTCAGAAATCGCCTGCATGCGTTTTGCTCGCCGTTTGCAACGGTCTTGGAAGCGCGGCCAGAGCGGATTCGCGGAGGCTCAGGGCAGTCCCGTTTCGGGATGCAACGCCAACGGCGGATCTGTATCACTTGCTATTTCTATCCTGCTGATCTAACTTCACTGGCGCAAAACTGCGGCGCAAACTGGTGCACGCTTTTATTGCCGTAGATCCCGCCACATCTGTTCAGAGCGTGCGCCCGTTGAATATTTTCCGGGCCCATCGGGGAGCCGTCACGCGCCGGGCGACTCGTCTAGGTTGCCACTGACCTCAATCCGAAGGAGAAGCTTAAAATGACAAGGCATCATCATCTCGCGTCACGGTGGCTTTGCCTCAGCTTGGCGTTGTGCCGGGAGGAACGTCCTGCGCCAACGGCGGCAGCTCGTTGTAAGATCTAGTTTTCAAGGAGTGCAATAATGGAGCGATTCGACGTACTCGTCATTGGTGCTGGTCCGACGGGACTTGCCTGCGCTATTGAGACTCGGCGAGCGGGCTATTCCGTCGTTGCTGTGGACAAGGGCTGCCTGGTCAACTCGCTCTATAACTATCCGGCGAATATGACTTTCTTTACCACGCCGGAACTGCTGGAAATCGGAGACATTCCGTTTGTCAGCCCACGGCAGAAGCCTTCGCGACTGGAAGCGCTGGAATACTACCGCAAGGTAGCTGAGTTCTACCGCATCGATGTACGCCAGTACCACAACGTAACGAGTGTCGATGGCGCAGACGGCGCCTTCGTTGTGCACTGCACGGATATGCTAGCGCGCCCAGTCGAGTTCCTCGCGCGTAAACTGGTTGTCGCTACCGGTTACTATGATCTGCCGAATCGCATTGGGGTTCCGGGTGAGGATCTTCCGAAAGTTTCACACTACTATCGTGAGCCGCATCCTTTTTACAATTCGGATGTTGTTGTGGTGGGGGCGAAGAATTCTGCGGCAATTGCGGCCCTGGAGTTGTGGCGTCATGGAGCCCGCGTCACCGTCGTGCATCGCGGTCCGGGCATTTCTTCCAGCGTCAAGTACTGGATCAAGCCAGACATCGAAAACCGTATCAAAAAACACGAAATAGCTGCGTATTTCAACACTACCGTACGCGAGATTACCCCTGACGCGATCGTGCTTGTTACGCCGCAAGGCGAGGTTCGGATCAAGAATGATTTCGTGCTGGCGATGACCGGATATCATCCGGATTTTGGTTTTCTGCGAGCGCTAGGAGTGGAACTGTCGAAGGAACCATCGTCAAAGCCGGTTGTCGATATGTGCACGCTGGAGAGCAACGTTCGCGGGATTTACCTGGCAGGTGTGATCGTCGCGGGAAAGAACACCAACGAAGTTTTCATCGAGAACGGGCGTTATCATGGACGGCAGATTGCAGAAGATCTGCGTCGCAAATTGGGCGAGTCCACGATGGAGCCTTTCGTTCCGGAGAGCACGAGCAGGGCTCCAAGTCATCCCTTGCATCTGCGAAACGTGGAGTAGCTGGTACAAGTTTTCGAGCAGACTTAGCTATTTATTCGACACAAAGGCCCGGCTTTTCTCGCCGGGCCTCGCAGATTGCAATCAAGTTTCTATTTGGGTGTCGCCAAATATCCCGAAACCTGATCCTTGTTCACTGTGAATATCACAATCTCATAAAGCTGTCTGTTGCGTCCTGTATAGAACTGCAAAGGTTCGCCCAGTGTGCGGTCTTTCTTCTCGATGATGTGATCGTCCGCAAGAACATTGAGTGTAAAGCGTGACCTTTTCGAATCAGCTTTCTTCAGTTCCAGGCTCACGGTCGAGATCTGGCTGCGCTGTTTCTTTCTCAGAGTGAACTCATAATAGTTACGGTCGCCCTTGTGCTTCAGATACTCCAATTCGTCACGATTCTTCGCAATCAACCCGCTATGTATGTTCAAGTCGCCTATGGCAGATTCAAGTTTTGCCTTGGTGGCCGCAAGCTCGCCGCGTGTACTGGCGATGTCGCTTTTTGCTCCGCCAAGATCAGTCTTAACTCCGCCAATTTCGCCCTTTACTCCACTCATCTCTGAGCTGACGTTGGCCACTTCTTTCTTGGTGGCCTGCTGCTGAGCCGAAAGTTTAGCGGCGGAGCGTTCCTGCTGCGATTTCAACTCAGCCGTTCGTTTTGCCAACTCTTCCTGTGTCATTCCGACCTTGGAACCGAGTGCTTCCATTCCGGCTTCAATGTTCTTGTTGGTCAGATGAAGTTTGTCTTCGATGACTTTTGTCTCAGCATTTTGCCGCTCTGCTTTGGCTTCAAGCGAGTTCACGCGATCACGAAGACCGACGATGAGATAAAGCATGATGGCAAACAGAATTACGACTACAACGCCTCCCGCCACCAGCGCAATGTTGGTCGTTCGTTTCTCTGCAGACTGAATCTCGAGGGTTTCGGACATATGAAAACTCCTGTTGAGATATAAACTTCACAGCGCACCTCTCAGCAGCTGTCAACGTACACCTTACTCCTTTCCGGCCACTTTGCTCTACTCTGCACAGGTTTTGAGATTTGAGAAACACTTGGGATTCCTCATTGTGAAAGGATTGGGCGACTGGGCCTATGCTTCAGGGCTTATCGGTCAGAGCCCAGTGCCTTCACTCTTCTGTGCAGATCTTTCGCAATACTCGACGGATTCTCGCCAGCTTTGTATTGGACTGGATGACCGATGTGGATAACGATCTCTCCAGGACGCAGGAAGTGACGCCGGGACTGTGCAGCCTCCCACAGGCCATCGATGCGCAGTGGCAGTACGGGAATATTAAGGCGCTCGGCGAGAATGCCGGCTCCGACTTGAAACCGATCCAGCTCGCCATTTTCGGTGCAATGTCCCTCGGGAAAGATCAGAACACTGTAACCGGTATCCACGCAATGGCCAGCGAACTCGAAGCTCTGGCGAAAACTCGCATTCTGCGGCAGAGGAAAAACATTGAATAGAGAAACGACGAGGTAATAGCCGAGGCGCTGCATGAACCTTGCAAAAACGTTCAGTTCCTTTGGCGGTTGCCGCATTTGCATCAGGCGAGCGCCCCCCATGGCGACAACCAACCGCGTGGCTAGTCTGGGCGGCAGAGCATAGAGGATGAATCCAATGTCGATGTATGTGACGTGATTGCACACGACCAACGCGGGGCCATGGAGGGCTTTTAGATGTTCGCTGCCCCTGACGCATGGTTTAGCCTGGAGCAGAGTTGCCGGGAATGTGAGTGCGTAGTACACCAGAGAGCGCAACGCGCGTATAGCGGGAAGAAGCGGCCAGCGCGGATAGAAATACGGAGTAGAGGAAGTTGATTCGGCTCGCAGTTGGCGCTCCAGATCCGCAAGCGTCGTGGCTTCAGTGAAAATGTGCTCTGACAGATCCACCTGATAGCGATCCTCAATAGCACTGAGTAACTCCACACGATCGAGAGAACTCAGATTGAGCGAGTCGAGAGTGGAATCTGGAGAAATTGCAGAATTGCCGCCCTGGATGCGGTGGACCAAAGGAGCGAGCTCCGAGTCGCGGGAAACGGGAGCTTCATCATTCGTACTGCGGCGGGCGAAGTTCTCAATTTCAGCCAATCGTGGTTTCAGAGTCGGCGTGCGCGGAAAGTCGCTTTCCGGCCAGACCTTCCATCTCCGGAGGCGTTGAAAATCAGCGAGGTGCTCATTCGCCGCGCGAATCACGCTGTCGGCATTAGCCTCTGGCGAGAGCAGCAGTATGGCGCAGGGTTCGGTATCGCCCGAAACCGGAACGCCCACGACTACGCAGTCGCGTACGCCAGGCTCGCGCTTAATCGCAGCCTCCAAGTCTTCGGGATGGATATTCATGCCGGCAGCGGTGACAATGAGGTTTTTCTTGCGCCCTTTGAAAAACAGATGGCCAGTAGAGTCGATCTCGCCGAGATCGCCAGTGTGGAACCAACCATTATCGACAGCGCCAGGCTGGAGGCGATTGCTCTGCCAATATCCGCCAGAGATGTTTTCGCCGCGGACCAGAATCTCTCCGTCCGGTGCGAGCTTTACCTCCTGGCCCGGCAAAAGCCGTCCGATGGAACGGCGGCCGATGTGAAATGGGTTGTTCACGCTGATGAGAGAAGTGGTTTCGGTGAGTCCGTAACCCTGCACAACGGCAAATGCCATGCGTGACCAGAACTGTTCAGTCTCTTCGTCGAGTGCTGCACCTCCGCAGATGAAGGCGCAGAAGCGCCAGCCGAACTCGCGATGAACGCGGCGGAATCGCCACCAGCGGCGCAGAAAATGTTGGTCATCGCTGCGGTCAAAAGCTGAGCGAAAACGGTCGAGCTCTCCGCGAGCTTCGAGATCGGCTTCGATCTTTTGCCGCAAGGTTTGCAGCATTCTTGGGACACAAATCGTGGCGGAAACCCGCTCGTTGCGAATGAGGCGTATGACTTCTCCGGAGTTCGGCGTGTCATGAAAGACCACGGTTGCGCGCAGCGCCTGCGGGACGAAGAGTCCAAGAAACTGCCCGAAGACGTGACTCAGCGGCAACAAATTGAGTAGGCGCACGGGGTGTGCCCAGCGTTCGTAACGCAGATATCGTGCTATCTCCCGTTCGAGTGGTTCGAGATTTGCGAGCACATTGCCGTGCGTCAGTACAACGCCGCGTGGGTCGGAGGTAGTGCCCGAGGTGAAAACAATTTCCAGAGTGTCGGCGCGACTCGACGGATAGGGTGTGAGCGAAGGATTGTTTGCGGCAACAACTTGCGCAAGTTCTTCGACGGCGAGAGTGGGAAAGCCGCCTGCAATTTGTGTCGACCTTTGGCGCGCGCAGATGATAAGGCGCGCGCCGACATCATTCGCGACACGCTGAGCAAAATCAGGTGCAGCGGACTCGTCCATGGGAACAGCAACCGCGCCGTGCCAGGCGCATCCCAGGAATGCGGAAACCCATTCGGCAGAGTTCGGAGCCCAGAGCATGACGCGTTCACCTGGCTGGACGTCACGGCGCTCCAGTTCGGAAGCAAAGCGGCGCGCGCACAACGCTGCTTGCGCATAGCTCCAGCGCAGTGTGCGCAGCCCACGGCGAAACACGTAGGCATTTTCGCTTCCGAGTTGTTCAAAGCGCGTGACGAGTTCGGCAATGGACTGGCGTGCCATAAGAACCGCCTTCTGAATCTCGACCTTGCACACCGACGACCCCGCGCAAAAGCTTTCACGCAAAATTGAAGGTGTTGCAAACCTCCTCGCACATCATAGTCGTACTTTTTTGAAGCTTTAGAACGAGAAATTCGATGGGAGCAGCGCAAACAGAGAAGAGGATTGTGAGCTGCTGTTTCTGCGGAGTTTGGCCCTGGTACGCGCATTCGCGTGAGCTACTTGTTTAAATGCAGGTTCACAAATCTTAATGCGCTTCCAGTATTGGTCGGCGGCTGAATTGCATCTTCATAGAAGGGCTCCGGCACACTGAATTCCGGACTGGCTGCGTTTTTCTGAAGACAAGGCGTGCAACAAGGAAGACGAGATGGACGAAAATCGTTCGACTCCACCGAACCGGCCAGACGATCCGTCTTCTCAGTCCAAATCCAACCGCTCTACAAGCCGGCGGGTGATTGTCTGGACGGTAATTCTTTTATCCTTTGCCGCTCTTTTCACCGTGGTTCTGCGCCAGCATACGCCGGAAACGGCTGTGCAGACGGGGCGACGCGCAGCGATGGCAGGTTTGGTTACCGTGGTGCCAGCGACAGCGCAAAAGGGCGACATTGGCATCTATCAGGAGGCTATCGGTACAGTCACGCCTGTCTACACCAGCTCTGTAACCAGCCAGATTACTGGTCTGGTCATGGCTGTTCACTACCGCGAAGGGCAATTGGTTCATAAGGGCGATCTGCTGATTGAAATCGATTCCCGCCCCATTGAGGCGCAACTTGCTCAGGCTCGGGGGACCTTGGAGAAGGATACTCAACTGCTCGCACAGGCAAGGATGGACCTCGCACGTTATCGTGCCGCATGGGCTCGCAATGCCGTTGCAAAACAAACCCTGGAGGATCAGGAAAAGATCGTCCTGCAGTATGAAGGAACGGTAAAGGCGGATCAGGGCCTGGTGCAATACGATCAGGTTCAACTTGCCTACTGCCGAATTACGGCACCGTTTACGGGCCGCACGGGGTTGAGGCTGGTGGACCCCGGCAACGTAGTGCAGGCCAATGGCACTTCTCCGCTGGTGGTGATCACGCAGGAACAGCCCATCACCGTGATCTTTACGATCGCGGAGGATGCGCTTGGCTCGGTTCAAGCGCCGCTTCGGCAGGGAAGCAGCCTCAAAGTGGACGCCTACGATCGCGCTGCACAGAATAAGATCGCCACCGGCAAGCTGCTAAGCGTTGACAATCAGATCGATACTACGACAGGCACCATCAAGCTACGCGCTATTTTCGACAACAAAGACGGTGCGCTCTTTCCCAACCAGTTTGTAAATACACGCCTGCTGGTAGAGACGCTCAAGGGCATGACCTTAATTCCCACCTCTGCCGTTCAGCACAACGGGCAGACAGCATTCGTCTATGTCGTTCAGAACGGAGTCGCGCAGATGCGTACCGTCAGGCCTGGTGCGGCAGATTCCGGCATGACGGCAGTCGAAGGCATCAACCCCGGAGAAGTGGTAGCCAATAGCAGCTTCGAGAAATTGCAACCGAATGCGAAGGTGCAGTTTCCTCAGGGACACAAGGGCGCGGGCTCGAAGGGGGAGAGCATGCCGTGAATCCGTCGCGCCCATTTATCCTGCGGCCGGTGGCTACCTCGCTGCTCATGGCCGCCATTCTGCTCGTGGGGATCGTAGCCTACACGCAGTTGCCTGTTTCCGCCCTGCCTCAGGTGGATTATCCAACTATTCAGGTCGTCACCTTCTATCCTGGGGCCAGTCCGGACGTTGTCGCTACTACAGTCACCGCACCGCTGGAACGCCAGTTTGGCCAGTTGCAAGGGCTGAGCCAGATGACTTCGACAAGCTCAGGTACAACCTCGGTCATCGTGTTGCAGTTCAACCTGAGCCTCAGCATCGATGTGGCCGAGCAGGAGGTGCAATCGGCCATTAACGCTGCGCAGAGCGTTCTGCCCAGCGTGCTTCCAGCTCCGCCCATTTACAGCAAAACAAATCCTGCCGACCCACCCGTGCTCACTTTGGCCGTGACCTCTGACTCAATCCCGCTTTCGCAGGTCGAAGACCTCGTGGATACTCGCCTCGCGCCGAAGCTTTCTCAACTCAACGGAGTTGGCCTGGTAAGCATCAGTGGCGGACAGAAGCCGGCGGTACGCATTCAGGCCAATCCAGCCGCGCTTGCTTCTTATGGCATTACTCTGGAACAGCTTCGTACCGCGCTCGTCCAGACCAGCTTGAATGCAGCGAAAGGAAACTTCGAGGGCCCCCGGCAAGGCTATCAGATCGATGCCAACGATCAGCTTCAACGAAGTGCCGAGTATAAGGACGTGGTCGTCGCATACCGGAACGGCGCACCGGTCGTGCTCAAGGATGTAGCGCAGGTCGTGGACGGTGTCGAGAACAACAATCAGGCGGCCTGGATGAACCAGACCCCTGCAGTAATCGTCAACATTCAGCGACAGCCCGGCGCAAATACCATCAGTGTTGTTAAGAGCATTAAGAACATCCTGCCTCAGATTGAAGCCAACCTGCCAGCCACTATCAAAGTCAAGCAGATGACCGATCTTACGGTTCCAATCGAGGCATCGATTGCCGATGTGAGATTCGAGCTGATGCTGACAGTGGTACTCGTGGTTCTCATCATCTTCTTATTCTTGCGCAGTATTCGCGCCACCATAATTCCCGCTGTAGCCATGCCCATTTCGCTCATAGGAACGCTCGGCGCCATGTATGTACTGGGCTATAGCCTCGACAACCTTTCTATGATGTCGCTTACGATTGCCACCGGGTTCGTGGTGGACGACGCCATCGTGATGATCGAGAACATTACACGCTATCTGGAAGAGGGCGATCCACCTTTGCAAGCTGCGCTTAAGGGTGCCGAGCAGATCGGCTTCACCATCCTGTCGCTCACAATTTCTCTGATCGCCGTGCTTATCCCACTGCTGTTCATGGGCGATGTCGTCGGACGGCTCTTCCGTGAATTTGCCGTGACTCTGGCTGTGACAATCATCATCTCGGCGGTTGTCTCGCTTACCTTGACGCCAATGATGTGTGCGCGCACGCTGCACCACAATCCAGCCGAGCAGCAGACGCGACTCTATCGTTTTTCCGAGCGCGCATTCCAAAGCATGATTGCCTTCTATGGCCGCACTCTGAAGTTTGTTTTTCGCTATCAAAGGACCACCCTATTGATTGCGTTGGGCACGCTCATTCTGACCGTCTTTCTCTACATTGTCTCGCCAAAGGGCTTTTTTCCGGTGCAGGACACCGGGGTGATTCAAGGCATTTCGCAAGCGCCAGAAACCATTTCGTTTCCAGCCATGGCCCAGATGCATCAGAAACTGGCGCAGGTGATCCTCGCCGATCCCGCCGTCGAAAGCTTAACCTCGTTCATCGGAGCAGATGGCACAAACACAACTCTGAACAGCGGACGCTTTTCAATCAACCTGAAGCCGATAGAACAGCGCGAACTTAGCGCCTCTGACGTCATTCGCCGACTGCAATCCAAGCTGCAGAATATCGAGGGCATCAAGCTCTTCATGCAACCGGTGCAGAACATCACGGTGGATGACCGGGTGAGCCGTACTCAGTATCAATACACCCTCGAAGATCCCGACCTGCAAGAGCTGAACCTGTGGACGAACCGCTTTGTTGAACGCCTGAAGAAGCTTCCGCAAGTCGAAGACATCGCCACCGATCAGCAGACCGGAGGATTGGCCGTTTCGCTGATGATCGACCGTGTCACTGCCTCGCGCCTTGGCATCGCGCCGGCAACAATCGACAACACACTGTATGACGCCTACGGACAGAGGCAGATCAGCACGATGTACACGCAGTTGAACCAGTACCACGTGATTTTGGAAACACAGCCCGATTTCCAGAAAGACCCGAGCAAGCTGGCAAAGCTTTATATCCAGACCAACGCGTCAGCAGGCGCAACCGGACCCGGCGCTTCCACCTCGTTTGCCGCTTCGAGTTCGGTCTCCGCGGGATCAAACACTGTCACTGCCGCGGCCCCGTATACGCCTTCTTCAGGTGTGCTGACCGCGCCGTCAAATTCACTGAAATCCGCAGCCTCCAAACCAACGCTCAGCAGCAGTTCGACGATTGCAAGTGCCGTGCCCTTAAACACCTTCACGTCTTACAGCCGCATCAATTCACCGCTTTCTATCAATCACCAGGGACAGTTTCCTTCCGTAACCATCTCCTTCAATCTGGCGCCGCGTGCTTCATTGGGCTCAGCCATTTCTGAAATTGACAGGGTGCAGAAGGGGATGAACATGCCGGCCAGTCTCCAGGTGGGATTTCAGGGAACGGCGGCGTCTTTCAAAAACTCTCTGTCGAACGAAGCCCTGCTCATTCTGGCCGCGCTGGTCACGGTTTACATTGTGCTCGGAGTGCTCTACGAGAGCTTCATTCATCCCATCACTATTCTCTCCACACTGCCTTCTGCTGGTGTAGGGGCTCTGCTGGCACTCATGCTCTTTCGTCAGGATCTCAGCGTCGTGGCAATCATCGGCATCATCCTGCTCATTGGCATTGTTAAGAAGAACGGCATCATGATGGTGGACTTCGCTCTGGAAGGCGAGCGCAAAGAGGGCAAGAGCGCCGCCGACGCGATTTACGATGCCAGCTTGTTGCGCTTCCGTCCCATCATGATGACCACGATGGCAGCGCTTCTGGCGGGAATTCCACTGGCTCTGGGCACTGGCATCGGCTCGGAGCTTCGGCGTCCTCTGGGCATCTGCATGATAGGCGGATTGCTGTTGAGCCAGGTGCTCACGCTCTACACCACGCCGGTCATTTACATTTTCTTCGATGGGCTTGCGCGGCGTTTCTCCCGCACTCCAAAGTCGCAAATCAATAAGAGGCCAAACGGGCCGGGTCCGGAGCCAGGAGTGGAGCAGTCATGAATCCGTCCCGGCTATTTATTCATCGTCCAGTTGCAACAACGCTGCTCACTGCGGCGATTGCGCTGGCCGGCGCCGTCGCTTACACCGTCTTGCCCGTATCACCGCTTCCTCAGGTCGATTACCCCACCATCACAGTTGGAGCCGTCCTGCCCGGAGCAAGTGCCGAAATAATGGCAGCTTCGGTGGCTACTCCTCTAGAGCGACAGTTTGCGCACATCGCCGGCATAACGGAGATGACCTCCACCAGTTCACTGGGCAACACCGGCATCACTCTGCAGTTTGATCTCAGCCGCAATATCGATGGGGCGGCGCGCGACGTGGAAGCTGCTATAAACGCAGCGCGCACCTACCTGCCCACAAACCTGCCGTCCAACCCTACCTACCGCAAGGTGAACCCAGCCGACGCGCCGATCATGGTCATAGGACTGACGTCGGAAGTCTATGAGCGCGGCAAGCTTTACGATGTGGCGTCCACCATCATTCAGCAGAAGCTTTCGCAGATTCAGGGAGTGGGCCAGGTCACCACAGGCGGGGGAGCGCTGCCTTCTGTTCGCGTCGACGTGAATCCTACCCAGCTCAATAGTTACGGGTTCACGCTCGCCAACGTTCAGTCGATGCTGAGTCTACAGAACGCCCATCAGGCGCGCGGCCAGCTCTCTGATGGTATCGTCACTGCTGACATCATCACCAATGACCAGATCCGGTACGCCGACGATTACAAACCTCTGATCGTGGGCTACAAGAACGGCACGGCTGTCCGCCTCTCAGACGTTGCCACCGTCACGGACTCGGTTCAGAACATCCGTTCCGCTGGCTACCTGAACGGCAAGCCCGCCATTCCCATCATCATCTTCCGGCAGCCCGGCGCAAACATCATTCAGACGGTTGAAAATATCCGGCGGGAACTGCCCTCGATCAAGGCTTCTATCCCAAGCGCGATCGAAACTACTATTGTCCTCGACCGCACCACTACGATCCGCGCCTCGGTGCGGGATGTGCAGCGAACGCTGATAATCTCCATTTTCCTGGTGGTGGCTGTAGTTTTCGTTTTCCTACGCAGTCCGCGCGCCACCCTCATCCCCGCGGTCGCCGTTCCGGTTTCGCTTATCGGCACCTTTGCGGTGATGTACCTGTTTGGCTTCAGCCTCGACAATCTCTCGTTGATGGCTCTTACCATCTCTACGGGCTTCGTTGTGGACGACGCTATCGTCGTCATGGAAAACATTACGCGCCACATTGAGAATGGCATGGAACCCTACGCTGCCTCTCTGAAGGGGGCGAGGGAGATCGGCTTTACAGTATTCTCCATCAGCGTTTCACTGATCGCCGTCTTCATTCCCATTCTTCTGATGGGCGGGATTGTGGGACGTCTTTTTCGGGAATTCGCCATCACTCTTTCGACGGCCATTGCTGTTTCGATGGTCATTTCGCTTACCACGACGCCGACAATGTGCGCGCATCTGCTCAGGTCGAGCGAAAAGAAACATGGTTGGCTTTATCAGCTCAGCGATAAATTTTTTGCCGGGATGCTCTCCTTCTACCGGCGCACGCTCCTCTGGGTATTGGATAATTCCGTACTCACGCTAATTGTGCTGGTGTTGGTTATTGCGCTCAACGTGGTTGTAGCCATCAGGATACCCAAGGGTTTCTTCCCTCAAGAAGATACCGGAGTCATCTTTGGAGGCCTTCAAGGGCCGCAGGATGCTTCGTTTCAGTTGATGGACGACTCGATCCGCCGTCTCGTCTCGGTGATCAAGAGCGATCCTGGCGTCGAAAACGCTGTTACTTTCACCGGCGGTCAGGGCAGCACAAATGGTGGCTTCATCTTCATGTCCCTGAAGCCATTGGAAGAACGCAAAGCCAGCGCCGCGCAGATCCTCGCCCGATTGCGCCCCAGGATGGCGGCCTTGCCCGTTGCCTCTGCTTTTTTGCAGCCCGCGCAAGACCTGCGTATTGGCGGAAGGTCAAGCAACGCTCTCTACCAGTACACGATACAGTCGGACAGCGCGCAGGGACTGGCACAATGGGGCCCGATTCTCTTGAGAGAGATGCGCAGGCTTCCAGGGTTCCAGGACGTCAACTCCGACCAGCAGAATGGCGGTCTTGACCTTTACCTTAATTACGATCGCAATACCGCTGCCCGCCTCGGCATCACAACGCAGGCTCTCGACTCGACTTTGTACAGCGCCTTTGGTCAACAGCAGGTATCGCTTATTTATACCCAGCTCAACCAGTACTACGTGGTGCTGGAGGTCGCGCCCCAGTTCTGGCAGACTCCGGAAGGTCTGAATTACATCTACATGAACACGGCGAATGCCGGGAATGTGCCTATTAGCGCCGTCACAAGCGCCAGTTCCCATTCAATTCCGCTCTCGATCAACCACACGAGCCTTTTCCCCTCGGTTACTGTATCGTTCAATCTTGCGGCGGGCGTGGCGCTTAGCGATGCTACTCGCGAGGTCGCCGAGATGCAGCAGCGGTTGAATATGCCCCAGACGATTCGCGGCTTCTTCGCCGGAACAGCGCAGGCCTACCAGGACTCGCTCGCTTCAGAGCCCATTCTGATTGCAACCGCGCTGGTCGCCGTCTATATCGTGCTTGGCATACTTTACGAAAGTCTGATGCACCCCCTCACGATCATTTCCACGCTGCCATCGGCCAGCGTCGGAGCGATGCTGGCGCTGATGTTCTTCAAGATTGACCTTAATGTCATTTCCATCATCGGCATCGTGCTGCTCATTGGAATTGTGAAAAAGAACGCCATCATGATGATTGACTTTGCTCTTGCCGCTGAACGCAATGAAGGCAAGACGACAACCGACGCGATTTTCGAAGCATGTATGCTCCGTTTCCGCCCAATCCTGATGACTACGATGGCAGCGATTTTCGGAGCCTTGCCGCTTGCCTTCGGCACCGGCATTGGGTCGGAGCTGCGCCGCCCGCTGGGAATCACCATTGTCGGCGGCCTCATTATGAGCCAGTTGCTCACTCTCTATACCACCCCGGTGGTGTATCTGGCTCTCGACCGCCTGCGTCTTCGCGTGCTGGGCAAGGAACACGATACGCTTCCGCCCACCAATGAGGGCGAACCGGACGAGGCTGTATGAGCGGGCTGGAGATGAGGAGATTTGGCACCGAATGCGTATGATCAACCTTTCACCGCGCTCCCTTGTACCGGTTGCTGCTGCGCTTGCGTGCGTGCTTTGCGGATGCGCGGTTGGTCCTAAGTATCATGCGCCTACGACGGAGGCCCCGCCCGCATACAAGGAATCGCCCGCGAACATCCAGAAGTCCACGTCACCTCAGCCACTTTCGTCGAAGGACCCGACTCTCGGCGGCCTTGGCACCTGGACAGTTGCCCAGCCACAGGACGCTTTGCGGCGGGGCAAATGGTGGGAGATCTTCAACGATCCAGAATTGAACGCGCTCGAAGAGCAGCTCAATGCCAACAATCAAAACATCAAACAGTCTTTCGAAAACTTCATGGCCGCCCGCGCCATGGTACGCGAGGCGCGATCCCATCTCTTTCCCACAGTATCGACCACGCCTTCCTACACGCGCTCGCGAGCTTCAGCCAATCAGACCAACACGACTAGTACTGCAGGGGGCGCTATCGTCCGCGGTACTCAGAGCACGTTCATAGACCTACCCGCCGAAATTTCCTGGGAGCCCGACCTATGGGGAAAGATTCGCAACACCGTCCGGCAGGCTCAGTACTCTGCGCAACTCAGTGCCGCCGATCTTGAAAATGAACGCCTCACCGAGCAGGCCAGCCTCGCCTCCTATTTCTTTCAGCTTCGCGGGCAGGACGCGCTCCAGCAAATCCTTAATGCCACCATTGAGGCCGATCGAAAGTCCCTGGAGTTTACGCGCGCGCAGTACGAAACTGGAATTGCCGATCAACTTGCTTTCGTTCAAGCGCAGAACACGCTGGAGAGCGCTCAAGCGCAGGCCGCCAATCTCGGCGTTGCGCGCGCACAATACGAACATGCAATCGCCACCCTTGTCGGCAAGGCGGCATCGGAGTTCTCAATTCCAGTCAGGCCGCTGCTTACAACGCCTCCGCCCATCCCGGTCGGGCTGCCGTCGCAACTTCTTGAACGCCGGCCCGATATTGCTGCCGCCGAGCGCACCCTTGCTGCCGCAAACGCCCAGATCGGCATTGCTCAGGCTGCTTACTACCCCAGCCTGACCCTGTCTGCTTCTGGAGGTTTCGGAAGCTCGAGCTGGCAACACCTTCTCGAATGGCCCAGCCGTTTCTGGTCTATCGGCCCCTCTGTTTCGGAGACCGTCTTCGATGCGGGACTGCGCCGTGCCACGGTAAACCAATACGTTGCAACCTACAACGCAAATTTGGCTGCATACCGCCAGACCGTGCTGATTGCTTTCCAGCAGGTCGAAGACGCGCTGTCGACTCTGCGGATCCTTACCCAGCAGATCGAGCAACAGCATAAGGTTGTTGAGTCCGCCAGAGTTGCCCTTGATCTGGAGATAGAGCGTTATAAACTCGGTCTCGACCCATACCTTAATGTCATGATCGAGCAAACCGCGCTGCTTGCTGCCCAGCAGATCCTTGCCCAAAACGAGATTCAGCGCATGATCGCTTCGGTACAACTCATCGAAGCGCTCGGCGGAGGTTGGGAGCGCTCTCAACTGCCCACACCACAGCAGGTCACTTCGAAACCGGCGGTTGCAGATACGAAACTGCAGAAATAGCGAGCCAGCATCAGGAGAGGGCAGATTAGCTCAGTGAAATTGAAAGCAGGAATCTGCCTATTGCCAGTTTTGGTTGTGCCGTTTCAGCCACCAGCATGGAGGGTTCCACGCCGAGGCCGCATATTGAGGAAATGCGGTCATCGAGCAGTTTTCGTTCACCTTTCCCAGGTAATCGTACTCGACCTTATAACCCTTGAGTGGCGTCATCATGTACTGCTCTACTGGGACGCTTCCCAGAGCTGTTCCACGCGCCAACCGGATCTCGAATGCGCTCCAGTCTGCGGCATATAAAAGCGCCAAGCTGATCAGCAGATATTTAATGGTTGGTACTATGTATCGAAAAAAAAGATTTCTCATTCCAATTCTCGTCCACAAGTCCGAAAAATCAGAATAACTCAGCGCGAGATGGCGTCGTTCTCAAATTTAAGAGGAGTTGATCAGCTTTAGTGATCAGCTGCGCCAGAGGTGATAGAGCAGGTAATAAATGACTACACCGGTCACGGAAACATAGAGCCAAAGCCAGAAGGTCAGCGGCGCAATCCTGACATGCTTTGCATCCTGCCGCTTCAGGCCGCGAATCAGTGTCATGAGGACGAGCGGGACGATTACCGCGGCGAGAATCGTGTGACTGGTGAGCAAAGTGAAATACACCGGACGCCGCCAACCCTGTCCGGCGAAATGCAGCACGCCCGCGTGAGCGTGGTAGTAGAGATAGCTAATCAGAAAGACTACCGACGTTGAAAATGCCGCGATCATCGTGCGCTTATGGGCTTCGATCTTGCGTCTGTTGATGAACTGTCTCGCCGTCACGAGTAGTACTGCGGCGGCACCGTTTAGGGTCGCGTTGACGGCGGGAAAGTAGGAGAGCGTTAGCATTTATAAATCCCCAAGCTGAGTGGATTAGGCACCTTTCATGAGGTGCTGTTGAGCATCATCAGCGCAAAGAGCAAAGGCAAGTACGTAACAGTGGCTTTGAGCAGAGTTCGAGCCAGCATCTTAGCGCGCAAAGTCGAGGGCGGCAGGCACTCACTCCAGATGCGTGCGCACAAGTAGAGAAGACCCAGGCTCAGCGCGGATGCACCGATGAAATAGATCAGCCCGGCCATGCCCAACAGCGTGGGTGCGAGGGTCGCTGGAAGCAGTGCTGTGCCGTACACAAGAATCTGACGGGCCGTTGAGCGTCCATCGCTTTCGACTACCGGTAGCATGCGGATCCCAGCCCTGGCGTAGTCGTCGCGGTAGAGCAGCGCGATGGCGTGAAAATGAGGAAATTGCCAAAAGAAAACGATCGCAAACAGCGCGAGAGCCTCATACTCCAGTTTGCCCCGCGCGGCTGCCCAGCCGAGTACTCCAGGCATGGCTCCCGGGAAAGCACCCACAAAAGTACAAAGCGGGCTGATTTTCTTGAGCGGTGTGTAGATTAGCAGGTAGCAGAGGGCGGTCAGAAGGGTAAGCCCGGCGGTCAGCAGGTTCAGCTTAATGGCCAGCAGAATTGCACCAGTCGTGGTCAGCACCGCCCAGACAGTTATCGCATGTCCCAGGCTCAGGGAGCGCGTTACCAGCGGACGCTGTGCAGTGCGCAGCATCAGCGCATCGCTCTTGCGCTCGATGATCTCGTTCATGCAGGCGGTTCCCGACGCGACCATTCCGATTCCTGCCAGAGCACAGAGCAACTCGATGGTAAGCACGGGCAAGCCCGATTTATGCTTGCCGAAAAAGAAGCCGCACCATGCAGTAACTACCACCAGTGTGGTCACGCGAAGCTTAATTAATTGTGCATAATCACGCAGCAAGTCCATGGGGCCACGCACGGTTACTGCCAGAGGCTGTATCGGTGCCGTTGTCATGCCTTTGCCGTTCTGCCCACTGCCGATGCTCTTACTATGTCCGGTTCAGCATGGCGGTGTATCTGAATTGTGAGAATCATGCAGGTGGCCAGCAACAGCGCTCCGCAGGCGACATGCGCAACCGTGGAGACGACCATGCTTGCCAGCGGAGCGGCCGCTGTGCTCCAGAAATAGCGAGTAATGTAGCTTGCCAGTCCCAGCGCGATCTGTACCCCGAGCAGTATCAACAGTACAGTTGCCGGGGTGGCCAGCTGCGGCGTCGCGCGATAACGTTTCAAGGTGAAAATCACCAGCCAGTTCACCATGCCGAAGACCACGCAAGCCCCGATCAGATGGGGAAGCAATCGAATTCCCGAATGCCGGAAGGCCGCACCCATGATGAGTTGCAGCCATATTGTCCCCACAGTCAGCACAGATATTGTTGTCAGGCTTCGAGCATCAGCAGTAATCACGGTGGCAGGGGGCTGAACCCAGTTTTTACTCGTGAAGAACGCAATGCTAACCATGATGCAGAAAAAAGTTTGAGCGAGAGTTGCGTGGGCCGTAGAGATAGCTGGCGGAAGATAGAAAAGCACAGTCAGTCCGCCGAGCACGCCCTGCGCGATCACCGTTGCCAGGGCGCTCCAGCCGAGAACACGCATCCAGCGGCGCTGATCTACTTTCTGGGTCCAGACTGCAACGGCAATTGTCAGCAGGCCGATGAACTCTGCCAACATCCTGTGGCCGTGTTCAAATTTCACCCCGCCCACCATCGGAGGAATCCGGTACAGGGAACCGAACGACGTGGGCCAGTCCGGCACGGAGAGTCCAGCGTCATTGCTCGTCACCAGAGCCCCGGCGATGATTAGCAGAAACACAAAGGCGGCCGCCACCACTGTGAACCAATGATGCGCGCGATTGTAGGGAGTGCTTTGTGCGTATGAATATCGCGTCATGAAGTCCAGAGAAACCTCCAGTTTCACAACCACACAGGAGTCAACAGCGCCGTCGAAGTTACCATCGGCGAGCTATTCTTTCAACCTCATAGAGAGAAGATGATGATTTACGCACTAACGATGCAGCGTGATCGCTGTTGCGGAAGAATTTTCGGTCTGGCAGGTTTTTGTGCCGAGAGCTAGACCGGGTTGGTTTCGCTGGCGGCCTGTTCTCGCCAGGCTTCGCCTTCCATAGCTGCGACTACGGCGTCAGCGAACTCGTTTGTGCTGGCCTTACCCCCCATGTCGCGCGTGGTGTGCTTACCCTTCTGGAAGACCGCATGGATCGCGTATTTTACCTGGTTTGCCGCATCCTGCTCGCCGAGATGGCGCAGCATGAGAATGCCTGAACGAGCGACGGCGGTTGGGTTGGCGACGCCTTTTCCGGCGATATCCGGGGCAGAACCGTGAACAGCTTCGAAAATGGCACAATCGCTTCCGAAATTTGCGCCGGGCACCAGTCCCAGACCGCCGACGAAAGCCGCGCAAAGATCGCTCACAATATCTCCGTATAGATTCTCCAGCAGAAGCATGTCGTATTGGTAGGGATTGGTCACCAGTTGCATACAGGTGTTGTCCACAATGTGCTCGCCGTAAAAAATATCTGGGTATTCCTTCGCGATGTTGCGCGAACAATGGATGAATAAACCATCGGAGAGCTTCATGATGTTCGCTTTGTGAATGGCGTGTACCTTCTTGCGTCCGAACTTGTGCGCATATTCAAAGGCCCAGCGCGCAATCCGCGTCGATGCTTTTTCGGTGATGATCTTGAGGCTCTCAACTACTCCGGGTACAACCTCGTGCTCTATGCCGGAGTACAGTCCCTCGGTGTTTTCCCGAATAATGATTAAATCGACGCCGGGATAGCGCGTAGTAACGCCGGGCAAGTTGCGGATTGGACGAAAGTTGCAAAAAAGCTCGAAGTGCTTGCGGAGTTGCACGTTGATGCTGCTGAATCCGCCGCCGATTGGCGTGGTGATAGGGCCTTTCAACGCCACCTTGGTGCGTTCCACGGACTCTATCAACTCTTTTGGAATGTACTCGTGATACTTGTCGAAGGCTTCAGCTCCGGCGTCGTAGCGTTCCCAATCAAACTTGATGCCGGTCGCTTCCAGAATGCGGACTGCCGCGGATGTGACCTCAGGACCGATTCCGTCGCCCGGAATCAATGTGACTTTATACGCCATTCGATCCCCCCGAACCTTCAGCGGTAACGTTAAACTAGTCTTTTGCTGGTTGTTTGCCGCGTTGGAGGTTACCGGCCTCGCGCACATCTTTTGTGCGCAGCAGGTCCTGTAGTTCCGACATAAACTCATGAACGTCTTTGAAATCCAGATAGACGCTGGCAAAACGAACATACGCCACCTTGTCCAGGTTGCGCAGGCGATTCATTATAAGCTCGCCGATTTCCCCGGTCTTACGCTCCCGCTCCGGGGAATCTATCACGAAACTCTCTGCCTCATTCACAATCTGTTCGAGCTTGCTGATCGGTACTGGCCGCTTTTCGCAGGCGTGGAGCAACCCACTGAGCACCTTCTGGCGTTCAAATTTTTCCCGGCGCCCGTCCTTCTTTACGACCATGTACGGGATTTCGTCGATGCGCTCGTAGGTGGTGAAGCGTTTTTCGCAACGCAGGCACTCGCGGCGCCGGCGAATAGATTCGCCTTCCTTGCTCTCGCGCGAGTCAACTACCTTGTCTTGATCAAATCCACAAAAAGGACATTTCATGGTGCTCTTGACCCAGCTTTCGGTCGCACAGCTTTTCTTGTCGATCTTACATACCAGGTTGTCTAGCGTTGAGGTGCATCACCGGGATTGTATCAGCGCCGAGTACTATGGTGCTCTTGCTATATCCTCTTCTGCTTCTTCCTCCTCCTGCGAGCTCTCCTCCGAAAGTTGGAGGAAGGAAATCTTCTCAAAGCGCGCCAGAATAACGCCTGCAGGAATGACCGACATGAAACTCACGAGCCAGAGCATGATGCCGCAGCTTACGGCCAGCTCCCGGCTGATGTAGGTTGGAGCTCCGTTAAAAAAATGCGACTGGAGGACAGTGATGACTGCCAGTTGCGAACCGCCAACACCGCCGGGAAGTTGAATGACCGATCCGGCCATACTGCAGGCCATGATGATGAGAACGTCTGTCAATCCTAGTGTGCCCATCGCAGCCACGTGACTGAGGCCGTCGGTTGTTACTACGGGAACCGATCCATACGCGTGCAAAACTTCGAGGTAGGCACCGGCAATCATGAGCCACATCAGCGCCGAGAGTGCGACGATCTGCAGGAGGGAACCGAAGCTGTGGATAGTGTTGAAGCCCTCCCGGAAAGACTTAGCCTTTGCACGGAGCGCCCTGGTCAACTTTCCATTGGCCTTGCGGAAAATCGCGTAAAAGGCAGCGAGCAAGACGATGCCGATGGCGAGCAAGGGTAATTTGTTGCCGCCATTGGCGGCAACGGAGAGAAGCCCGCGATGCAGGTGCTGTTCCAGCAGTCGGACCTTCTCGTTGCGCATGACAAATAGGAATGTGGCAATCAGCGCCAAGACGGAACCGAGGTCGAAGACACGCTCCACCGTCCACACCGCGAGTTGCGAGGTGAACGTTAGCTTTTCCTTGCGAGCAATCAGAAAAGGGCGGGTAAACTCACCCAGGCGGCCGAAAAGTCCCAGTGCGGCAAAGCCTATAATCTGCGGCGCAATCAGCCGCTGGAATTTAGTTGGGGCCGTGGGTTTCAGAAAGATTGCCCAGCGAATGGCTCTCATTACGTAAGCAAGATAGATCAGCGCAATTCCGGCGCCAATATGCCAGAGATTGACTCCACCGGTGTATTCACGGAACTTGGCCCAATCAAAACTACGCCACGAGCGGAACTGGAAATAAACGAGAATTCCAAGGATTACCGCAATAAAAATGAAAGAAATTATCTGCTTCTTTTTCATAGGGGAGCGCGCCGGAGCCGGAATTCACGGGTACCTTTCAACAATGACCGTGTTCTTCCAATTAATTGCGGCAACTCAGAAACTCTAAAAGTTTAATTCCGATCCAGAGCCTGGTCCCACGCAGATTGGTTCCGCAGATGCCACTCTGATTCTACTAAATTGCGGGTGAGGTGAGGGTATCGGATTGCATTGAGAATGGTCCGGTCTTTACACACGACGCGGTAATCCTACTTTGCAGCAGAGCCGCCGAGAGCGGGATGTTTTCTCGAAGTGGAAGCAGTTTTAGTTTTTGTGTGGCGTTTGCTGTTGTTGTATTCGCGAATTACACGCTGTACGTACCGTTGCGTCTCACGATAGGGTGGCACTCCGTTATATCGAGCCACTGCTCTCGGGCCTGCGTTGTACGCCGCAAGTGTTTTGACCGCGTCTCCGTTATAGCGCTCCAGCAGTTCGCGTAAATACCGCGCTCCGCCGTGTACATTCTGTTCCGGACTGAAGCTGTCTTTGACACCGAGTTGCGAGGCGGTACCGGGCATCAGCTGCATCAGCCCTCGCGCTCCGGAGCGTGAAACTGCCTTGGCGTTTCCGGCACTTTCCTGCTTAATAACGCTCTGGATGAAGTCGGAGTCCACGCCGTGCTTCACGGAGGCTTCGCTGACAATCTGGCCGGTGCTCTTGGCGGGGCTGGTAGTGCTCTGTTGCCGGGATGCTATGGGATCGGGTTCGCTGGAGAAACCTGTCACCTCTGCAGCAGGCAGGTCCACAAAGCTTTTCTTTTGATCATCAATGTAAAGTCGCACCGATCCTTCGTGCATCTCGCGAGTTCGATGACGGATCGTGAACCCGTTGCGCAACTCAGCAATCTCCGCAGCGAACGCGAGGGACGAGAGCAGCAGCAGAGTCGCGATCAGGCGCGGTACTTGCATCCGGCTATTCTATTCCTTCCAGTGCTGCTTCAATGGCCATTGCGACGCCGTTTTCATTATTGGTGAGGGTCGTGTTCCAGCCGCGGTCGCGCAGTTCCTCGGTGGCGTTGCCCATGATGTAGGGGTGCCCGGCGAACTCCAACATCTCTATATCGTTATAGTTGTCGCCGATTGCCATAACCTCTTCGGGCGCAAATTCCCTGTAGTTTGCCCAACGGCGGAGTGCTGCACCCTTGGTGCAACCCTTATTCAGGATATCCAGCATGCATAGATCGCGCTCAGCGTACTGGGTCTTCAACGCGGTGATGCGGGTCAGCAGGGGCTTATTTTTCTGCAAATGCTTCTGAGCCGTAATCATCCGCTCGACTGTGCCGCAAAACATGGCCTGAATAGGGTCGTCGGTTAGAGCCTCTTCGACCGGGCAGACGTAACGAATGTACTGCGCATTCTTTTCGAGCCATTTCTTGATCGACTCGTTTAATTCGTCCAGCGACTCCAGCACGAGTGGTGGCTGGTCTCCATCATCAAACGTCACCACGAGGTTCCGGCGGAAGTCCGTCATGTGCTGAACGAGTTCTCGAACCGCCGCCAGAGGCAGAGGGTCTTTATGAAAAAGACTGCCGTCGCTGGACTTGGTGACTGCACCGTTTGACGAGATAAGCGTGACTTCGAAGCCGAGCGCCTGTGCCACTGGGAGGGCAAACGTATGACGACGCCCTGTTGCCAGTACAATTTCTACTCCCAGAGAGTGTGCCCGTTGCAGTGTTTCCAGATCCCGGGCACTCACCTGGTAGTTGGAATTCAGCAACGTTCCATCTATATCGATTGCGATCAAGCGAACGGAAGACATCACTCTCAATTTTACAACTTCTACCTCACGAACTCTGGATGCTAGGATTCTCTTAATGGTTTATCGATTCTTTTCATGGGGTTTGCTTGGCATCGTGCTGATCGTAATGGCGCTCATCCATTACGTCCGCCGCCAGCCCAGTGCCTATTGGTTATACCTGATTATTTTTCTGGGACCGCTGGGCGCTCTGATCTATCTCACCGTCGAATGGCTTCCGGAACTCTCTGATCCGGGCGCTTTCCGCTCTCTTGAGCGCGGAAGACGCCTTCGGGAAGTCGAAGCCAGCGTCCGGCAGAACCCATCGGCCGGAAACTACGAAGAACTCGGATTGCTGCGGCTGGACAAAGGAGATTGGGCTGGGGCTCGCTTTTGTTTCGATAAGGCCATAGCTCAGCGAACCGATTCTCTGGACCCGTTCTATCGTAGAGGGCTCGCGGAAGTAGAGCTTGGAGATTTCGCCGCTGCTCGCGTGGATCTGGAGCGCGTCGTGACTGCGGAACCTTCTTACGATTTACAAAGAGCCGCTGGATTACTCGCTTACGCTGACTGGAAAACCGGAGATATTGAGCGCGCTTCCCGTCTCTTCGAACACGTTCTGCGAACCTCGACTCTTACCGAAACTCAGCTGAATTACGCTGAATTCCTGGCTGAGACAGGGCACCGCGACGAGGCCAGACAGCAGGCCCTCCGCATCCGCGACAAACGCGCCGGAATGCCCGGCTTCCAACGGCGCCAGGAACGCAAACTGTTTCGGCGCAACAGCGCCCTATTGCGCCGCCTATAATTCCGAGTTTCTGAAGTCATATTTTTCGTTCCATGCTGAATTGGCGGTATCATCCAGCTTACGGATATGACTGAGCGCCTCTATTACCAGAACTCATTTCTTTATAATTTTTCCGCTTCCGTCGAAGATGTGCTCTCGCTTGCGGATGGCCGCCGTGCTCTCGTCTTTGACCGAACCGCGTTTTATCCGGCCAGCGGCGGTCAGCAATTCGATACCGGATGGATTGAGTTTGTCTCGGCTGAAAACGAAGAGGCGATGGAGTTTCCGAAGCTCCGCGTTTCTGAGGTTTTAGAAGATGAAGCCGAGGGCAATGTCCTGCAGGTCTTTGATAACCTCACTTGCGCACTTGTGCTGCCCGTACGAGTTCGCGGCTTTATTGACGTGGAACGCCGGCAGGATCACATGCAGCAGCATTCGGGGCAGCATGTACTGTCGGCCGCTTTCCTGAAGTTGTTTGATGCGCCCACCCTCAGCTTCCACATGGGCGATGAAACCTGCACCATCGATCTGGACATTGCCAAGCTCAGTGCCGCGCAGTGTGAGCAGGCCGAGCGACACGCCAACCAGATTGTCTGGGATGACCGCCAGGTTCTAAAGCACCAGGCGACACCGGAGCAGGCACGCAAGATAGGAGTTCGCAAGATTCCTGACGCTGCGCATGAAACCCTGCGCCTGATTGAAGTTCGTGGCGTGGACCTCTGTGCTTGCGGCGGAACTCACGTACTTACCACCGGGCAGATAGGCAACATTCAGCTTCGTAAGGTGGAAAAGGTGAAGCAGGGAATGCGCGTTGAGTTCGTTTGCGGAGTTCGCGCGCTGCGCTTTGCCCGCAAAGACTTTCAGACTCTCACTGAAGCTGCCGCGCTCTACTCTTCTCATATCTGGGACGTTCCCACGCAGAGCCAAAAGCTGATCGATGCGAGCAAGAACGCCCAGAAACAGCAGCAGAAGCTGCTTGAAGAAATTGCCGAACTTACGGCTCAACAGGCGCTGGCACGTACCCCGGCTGAGTGTGGGTGCAAGATCATCTCAGAGTTTTTCGCCGAGCGCGATCTCGCGTTCATAAAGCTCTATGCACAGAAGTTGGTGGCGACCGAGGATAATGTTATCGCCCTGGTTGGAGCGGGGCAGGGAAGTCCGTCGCTTGTTTTTGCGTGTTCAACGGGGGCGCAGGCATTTGCGAACGGTTTTGACGCGGGCGCTCAGCTCAAGAAAATTGTCGGCGAGGTTGGCGGACGCGGCGGAGGCACGCCTCTCCTCGCTCAGGGTGGGGTGCCTTCGGCGGATCTCATTCCGGCATTGCTCGCGCGCGTAGCGCAGGCCGCTCGTGCAGGAGGATCTCGCGATGATTAACCAGCCGCTGATCCTTATCACGCTGCTAATTCAGCTTGGCGTCGCTGCCGCGGTAAGCAGCGTGTTGGGGCGTTCCCGGCGTTTTAAGGTGCTTCTCTTTCATGAAGATCGCGATATATGGGAAAAGCTGGAGATGGTCCTCTCCGTCGGCGGCCCCGTCATGCTGGGCGTGCTTGCACGTGGTACGGTCAAGAACTTTCTTGCCGCCGACGTCTCGTTCGAGTCTGCAATCCTACTTGGCGTAATCGCCGGACGGACTGCGGGCGTCTGTGGCGGAATCCTTGTTTCTCTGCCTTATCTGTTCATGCACCAGTACATGAACCTGCCGTTGAATGTGGTTGCCGGGCTCAGCGCAGGGTTCCTGCGTGAACTTGCCAAGGATCGCGAGGCCATCTGGTCTTTCAGCCCTCTCTTCGATCTGAGTATTTACCGGTGGATTCGGCGTAGCATTGCCAAATCTTTGATCGATTGGCAGACCTCGTTTTTTCTGATGATTCTGGCGCTTCAGTTTTTGCGCCTGCAGACCAGAGAAATTTTTCCCAGCTATACGTGGGCACTGGATTCGCCTAACCGGTTGGTGCGTTCTGCCATCTACATCGCCACCGTGATGACGGTCGCGATTGCTCTCAAGGTGTTGAACAACACGCGCATTGAGATGAAGCTTGAGGAGCAGGAGCGCCTTCTTCTGCATGCACGCATGGAAGCCCTGCAGAGCCAAATCAATCCCCATTTTTTGTTCAACACTCTCAATTCCGTGGCGTCGCTTGTCCGCTTCGATCCGGACACGGCGCGCGAGATGATTTTGAAACTTTCAAAGATTCTTCGTCGCTTGCTGAAAAAGGGGGATTCCTTCGCCGAGTTGCGTGACGAGTTCGAATTCGTTGACGACTATCTGGACATCGAGGTTATTCGCTTTGGGAAAGACAAATTGAAGGTAGTGAAGGAGCTGGATCCGGCCAGCCTGGACGTCGTAATTCCAACCATGCTCATCCAACCCATCGTGGAGAATTCGATCAAGCACGGCATTTCGCCCAAAATCTCTGGAGGCACAATTTACCTCCGCAGCCAGGTCGCTGATGGCATGCTGGTGATTGAGGTGGAGGACGACGGAGTTGGAATTGTCGAGCCGGGCTCGGATGTGAGTGAGTGGAATTCGCCGCTGCGTGGGGCCGGAATCGGCATGGCGAATGTCCGCGAGAGGCTGAATGTGCTTTACAGCGATGCGGCGCGAGTAGAGATGGAAAGCCGCACCGGCGCGGGAACCATCGTTCGCATCCTGCTGCCCATTCCGCGCGCAGGCGAAATGGATGGCGTCAATTACGACTTGCGCTCCAATAGTCCACGGTAGAGGTTTTCGTACTGCGGAATGATCTTCGTGGAACAGAAGCGTGTTTGAGCTGTTGCTCTGGCGCGTCTTCGCATCCTTGACAGCAGTCCGTCGTCGCCAAGCACCTCAAGGGCGCGGGCGGCCATGGTTTCCGTGTCGCCCGCGGAAGCAAGGAAGCCATCCACGCGATCTTCAATCACTTCCGGCAATCCACCAACGCGCGAGGCTATGGGCACAACCTCGCAAGCCATCGCCTCCAAGGCAGCCAGACCAAATGACTCCATCTCGCTTGGCAGCAGCATGACGTCGGCCACTGCCAGCTTTTCCTGAACCCTGTCCTGCTTGCCCAGGAAGTGAATACGGTCATGAATACCTTTTTCGCAGGCCAGTCGCTCCGCTGCCCGGCGGTCCGGCCCATCGCCAATCATCATCAGCCGCGCTGGAATTTTCTTCTGCACGAGGTCGAAGATCTCAATTACATCCGTAACGCGCTTTACTGGGCGAAAATTCGACAAATGCACCAGTAAACGTTCGTCAGGCTTGGCGAATTCGATTCGTCCCGATATTGATTGTTCGGTGCGCCGATACAAATCGCAGTTCACAAAGTTGTGAATGACATGGATCGGTTTGGTGATAGAGAACTTTTCAATCGTGGAATTTTTCAGGTCGTTTGAAATCGAAGTAACGGCGTCGCTCTGCTCGATCGAAAAGCGTGTAATCGGGAGATAGGAACGGTCGAGTCCAACCAGTGTAATGTCGGTTCCATGCAGGGTGGTGACGTAGGGGAGATGTCGGGGCTTGCGCACATGGTCATGGCAGAGCATCTGCCGGGCCAGCATGGCGCTAACCGAATGGGGAATGGCGTAGTGAACGTGCAGCAGGTCGAGATCGTATAGCTCGGCAACTTCGGCCATTCGTGTCGCCAGAGCTAAATCATAAGGTGGGTATTCGAAAAGCGGATATTGCGAGACTTCAACTTCGTGAAAGTGAATCCGTGGATGCGGCTCTGTGAGTCGTATCGGCTGAGAATAAGAAATGAAATGGATATCGTGCCCGCAATTGGCGAGTTCGATGCCCAACTCTGTGGCCACCACGCCACTGCCGCCGTAAGTGGGGTAACAGGTAATACCGATCCGCATGGTTCTCCGAGGATTCTCGCCTTCAGGCTAACTGGCAAATGTCGATTGTTTCGACGAATTCGCTCTGAACAATTTCGTGTTGAACGACACGAGCTTCGCGCCGTATTGCTCACTCAGTTCCGCAACCGTAATCGCTTGCAGCGCAGCCATTTCTATTTCGCGTGACTCGCGCAGTTTCGTGCGCACCGCCGCCAGTTCCTGATCGTTGTATCCGGGGTGGCACACCAATTCCCACGTGCCTTGCGGCATTTGCCTGAGCATGGCGCGCAGAGTTTTTTCATTGAGTGCGCCCGTGGTGACTACTCCCAGGCTACCATCCGTAGTCGCAAAGCCGGCTGCATGCACCGCCTTAAGCCAGCGGCGTCGCAGGAACCGCCGCAGGAGCGAGGTCTCAAGCTTGCGAACCAGCAGCGTCTTACTCTCTCGCGCTTCGCGGAATGTGACCACCTCACCCGGCTCAAAGGGATTTCGAACGGCGGAGACGCCATGGGGCCTGGCGGCGCGAAGCAACGGCTTCAAAATAGAAGGGAACATATGCGTGTGCTTGTGCGCGTCGAAATGTGACACTGCGAGATCGGAGTGTCGGAGTCGTGAAAACTGCGCCCCGGCCTCGGCCTCCACTTCGTCTGAGCGAAAGCGTCCACGCCCAAGAGCTCCTAGCACCTCGCCAATCGAGTTGTAGAAACGGTTTGTCCCAGGGGCCAGCAGCGAGCGCACTTCGTTGGGAGGAAGCAGTGGTTCGCCATCTACCAGCACAACATGGCAGCCCACGCTCAGTCCTGGCGCTTGCTTTGCCAACGCAACAGCTTCTTCAAAGCGAGCTCCGGTTGCCATGAGGGTCGCCGAAGATACGATTCCGCGCTCATGACAGGCGAGAATTGCGCGATTCACGCCCTGCGTCAGACCGAAATCATCGGCATTCACTATGAGGTGTTTCATGTAGAAAGTTTATCAGGATGGAGGAACCAAGCTATGTGGAACTGAAATGTGCGTCTCTGTGCCAATTTCCACAGTATGGTTTGACCGAGACCGTGATCTTCCATATACTCGACTTGAGCGTTGGTTGCGCTAACGAGGCCGCCCCTGTAACCGGTTCACGCCGGGCATAGGAGCACCGTAAGGGCGGTTAGCTCAGTTGGTTAGAGCGCCTGCCTTACAAGCAGGATGTCGGGGGTTCGAGTCCCTCACTGCCCACCACTTCCTGAAGCCTCGGCGTATTTTCAAGAACTTACCAGTCTTTTCCTTCTACCTGTCCGGTCAATCTCCAATACATCCAACCCCCTGCCTTTAGGTTTGCCTTTTTTAAACCGCAGGATGCCAGAGGGGTTGCAAGGGGTTAAGCATTGGAGAGAGAAATGGCTGAGTTTCCGCAGTTCAATCAATTTTTAAAAGAACGGGCTTACCTGAAGAATGTCTCAACCCGAACGTTGGGGTGGTACAGGGAATCATTCAAATGGCTTGAAAAACCTAACCCTACGCAAGCCGATCTCACCGATTTTGTGATTAGGATGAGAGAGGCAGGGCTAGACCGGTTCCTTAAAAGGTATATGCCTGGAAAATGTTGGGAGGTACTCTACTGAGGCTGGCAGTTCTTCCGTGACAGATCAACGATGGCGCGAGCGTATTCCGATGATCTTCGGTGCAAGTTT
>PJLO01000079.1 GCA_003010405.1 Acidobacteriota bacterium
CGGGGGTTCGAATCCCCCTCTCTCCGCCATCAATCTTTAGAATCAACATCTTGCAAGGTCAGAACCCTCAGAACCCTTAAGTTTCCCCGCAAATTTGCAAGTGCCCGATCGTAATGGAACAGGAGGACCTTCTCCGGCGAGAGCCATATGCGCCGTTTTGTCGGTACTTCTCTGATCGCGATTTCGGCAGTTCCCTTTCGATGTGGAGTGGAACTGGAGAGATTTGACTCTTCAGAGATTGCATGGTCTGGACTGAACGTAGCGTTATTGCTTTCGGAAAAGCCCAAGCAGCCTGTCGGCTGCTTGAGAAGTTTGAGCACAGAAGATTTCGTTCTTGCTATGCGGATTTGGCGAACCGGCCGAAGGTCTGCTCTCGCCAGTTTATCGGGACCGCGGTGAGCAGGTCGTCGAGCGAGATCGGCATCAACTCGGGGTTGGTCAGAAAGCTTTCGACCGATCGCGGGCTGAGCGGGACCAGTTTCATGAGCATATGGATAAAGCGGGGAGAGACGCCATGCATGCCTGCCAAATGTTCGATGCTGCTGGCCTGGCCTGTGGTGATCTGCTCGTACCAGCGGCGGGCGCGGGCGATGGCTTTGAGAATGGCCTTCCGACTCGCATCCGTTGTGAGGCTGGTATCGCCGACAACGAGGCGCACGGCGCGGCCCTGCCGGACGTGGCGGAAAGGGCATTCGAGCGAAGCGGTTTTCGGTAGACCCAGACTCGGCGAACCGCAGCCGAGAATCTCATTGACCAGCGCTGGCACCCGCAGGCGAATATCGACGTAATCCGAACGGATCATAACCCGCTCAATCACATTCTTCAGAAACTGCGTGCGGTCTTCGGCGATGCGCTCGCACCAGCTTTGCGTCGTCGTGGCAGCTTGTTCGATGATGCGAGCGAAGAAACCTTCCGGTGGAGTCGCGACTGTCTCGTCGCGAAGCGCAGCGAGTACCTCGGCGGGCGATTGCAGCCAATTCAGCATACGATCGATGACAGCCTTCTCAAGATCATGCGCAGAGATACGAGCTGGGGCATTGCTCTTTTCGTTCTTCTTGATGACGGCCCGCGAGGTGTAGTAACGATACCGGCGTCCGTTTTTATTGGCGTGGGTCGGCGTGTAGCGGGTGCCTGCGGTGTCGAAGAGAATGCCTGTGAAGAGACTCTCCTTGGTGGCGCGCACTTTGCGGTGCTTGCCCTGAATGTTGCCGTCGAGCAACGACTGCACCTTGTCCCAGGTCTCGTGGCCGATGATGGCAGGGTGCTCGCCAGGATAAGAATCCTTCTTGTGCTTGATCCGTCCGAGGTAGTGCGGATTGCGCAGGATCGTATAGAGCGGGCCACGGAAGAAGTGATGACTGCGTCGGCTGCGGATGTTGTTCTCACGCAGCCAGTCCTGCAGTCTATGCACGCTACCGGCGCGAAGGAACTCGTGGAAGATGGTTCGCACCGTGGCCGCCTCAGCTTCGTTGACGACGAGCTTTCGATCCTGGGCCTCGTAACCAAGCGGAACTGTGCCGCCCATCCACATGCCCTTTTTCTTCGAAGCGGCGATCTTGTCGCGGATGCGCTCGCCCGTGACCTCGCGTTCGAACTGCGCGAAGGAGAGAAGGACGTTGAGTGTCAGACGGCCATCGAGGTGGTGGTGTTGAACTGCTGCGTGACGGAGACAAAGCTGACACCGTGCTTGTCGAACTGTTCGATGATCTTGGCGAAGTCGGCGAGCGAGCGCGTCAGGCGGTCAACCTTATATACGACCACGACCGAGACCTTGCCTGCATGGATGTCGTCCATGAGGTGCTTGAGCGCAGGCCGCTCTATGTTGCCGCCCGAGTAGCCGCCGTCATCGTAGTGCGTGGCGACCACCTGCCAGCCTTCGTGCTGTTGGCTCTTGATGAATGCTTCGCAGGCCTCGCGCTGGGCATCGAGCGAATTGAACGATTGCTCCAGGCCTTCCTCGGAGGACTTGCGTGTGTAAATGGCGCAGCGGATGCGATTCATCGAGTGGCCTCTTTGCTGGCACGGCGCTGACCGAAGAATGCCGGGCCGGACCACTTCGAGCCGGTGATGACCTTGGCGATCTCCGTGAGGCTGCGGTAGATGGTGCCGTCATACTCGTAACCGGTTTCAAGGACGGTGACCTCGTGCAACTTGCCGTTGTACTCGCGCACATATCGGGTGCCGGACTTCGGCCGCAGACTACTCTGGAGTGGTTTTGCATCGCCGGCGCGTTCTTCGGCAAGCTCGCGCAGCTTGCGGGCAATAGACTCCTTGAGCCCGCCGAAGGCCTGCTCCTGAATTCGGTAAGCGAGGATGGGGATCAGCGTTTCCCTGCGCAGAGACGGGCTGGGCGCCTGGCCGAAGAGATCGCGCCAAAGCTTCAGAAGCGCCTTTCGCTCCATTGTTGGCAGTTGCGTCAATAGCCGGGCAACCGCCTGCTGCCTAGGCGACTTTGATTGAGGTATCTTGCACTGTTTCATGAAGTAGCCTCCTTTTAGGCGAGTCCATTCCCGCTCTGCAGGGGCGAAGTGTCAAGCAAACTTCTGC
>PJLO01000028.1 GCA_003010405.1 Acidobacteriota bacterium
GCGAAAACCAAGAAATGCCGACAATGGAGTTTCCAACTACCTGTTCAGAGATTCCTTAACGCTACCCGGCATCTTTCAGTGGATGCTTTTCCCGATGTGACCAATGTGCAGGTTCAGATTGCCACCGAAGCGCCGGGAAAGTCGCCGGAAGAGGTGGAGCGATTCATCACAGTTCCGATCGAAATCGCTATGACAGGCCTGCCGGGGCTGACCGACATGCGTTCACTCAATAAACCCGGCCTGTCGCTCATTACGCTTGTCTTTGAAGACGGCAAGGGCGTGTACTTCGAGCGGCAGTTGGTAAGTGAGCGCCTGAGTGAGGTGCGGAGCCGCATGCCGGAAGGCATCACGCCCGTTCTCGGACCGGTGTCGAATGCCCTCGGCGAAGTTTTTCAATACACCTTGGAGCAGGCCGACGACAGTAAACGAGCGCTTACGCACGACGAACTGGTTGAGCGCCGCACCATACAGGACTGGATTGTGCGTCCGCTGCTGCGCTCGATTCCCGGCGTGGCGGAGATCAACTCCACCGGCGGATATGTGAAGCAGTACGAGACGCTGGTCGATCCCCAGAAACTGCGCTACTACGGGCTGACCATCGGCGACGTTTACTCGGCGCTTAAGCACAATAACGAAAATACCGGCGGCGGCATTTTGCCCCAACATGCCGAACAGTACCTGATTCGCAGCGTGGGCCTCATACGTGGGGTGGAGGACATCCGTTCCATAGTGTTGAAGGAACACAATGGCACGCCCGTTTATATCCGCGATTTAGCGGAGGTGCGCGTTGGCGAAGAAGTGCGATACGGCGCCATGGTGAAGGGTGGCTATACCGAAGCGGTCGGTGGTGTGGTGATGATGACGGCGGGCGGCAACGCCAAAGAAATTGTCAGCCGCATTAAGGAGCGGGTGGCTGAAATCAACAGCCGCAACATGATTCGCGGCGGGCTGAAGATTGTCCCTTACTATGACCGTTCCCAACTGGTCGATGCCGCCATTCATACAGTGACCAAGGTGCTCGCTGAAGGCATCCTTTTAGTAGTAGTGGTGTTGTTCCTGTATCTGGGTGACCTACGCTCGAGTTTGATTGTCTGTGCCAACCTCTTGCTGACTCCGCTCCTGACATTTCTGGTGATGAACAGGATCGGGCTCTCTGCGAATCTGATGTCGCTCGGAGGTCTGGCGATCGCAATTGGCTTAATGGTCGATGGCTCTGTCGTGGTGGTGGAAAATGTTCTTTCCAGGTTGAGTCACGGTTCCACCGAGAGTCGCCTGCGTCTGGTACAAAAGGCTGTCGTCGAAGTGGCTACTCCTGTCATTTTCGGCGTCCTGATCATCGTACTTGTCTTCTTGCCCCTGATGACTCTGGAAGGTACGGAAGGCAAGATGTTTGCGCCGCTCGCATACACAATTGCCATTTCCTTGCTGCTCTCTTTGGCTTTGTCCTTGTCCTTGTCACCCGCTCTCTCCTGCTTTTTCCTGAAAGGCGGCAACGAGCAGGACACGTGGCTGGTGGCGTTGCTACGACGGCCATATGACAAGGTTTTGAACTGGGCCATGCAGTACAGATCCAAGAGCATCATGGCCGTGATTGCTCTTTTTGTCGTTTCTCTGTGCTTGTTCCCCTTTCTCGGAACCTCGTTTATTCCGGAGATGCAGGAGGGGACGCTCGGCCCGAATGCCGACCGTGTGCCGAACATCTCGCTGGACGAATCGATCCAGATGGAGCTCCAAATGCAGCGCCTGATGCGCAACATTCCTGGAGTGGAAAATGTCGTTTCGCGCCTCGGTCGCGGCGAGTCACCGGCCGATCCCGCGGGGCCGAACGAAGCTGACGTGATCGCAACTCTGACGCCGGTCGGCAAACGCCCGCGTGGCCTGACACAAGAAAAAATTGGTGATCAGATGCGCAACGCACTCACCGCGGTGCCCGGTATCAACCTGGTAATGTCGCAACCGATCTCGGACCGCGTGGATGAGATGGTGACCGGAGTCCGCGCGGATGTTGCCGTGAAGATCTTCGGGGACGACCTCGACACTCTAATTGAAAAGGCGCAGCAGATCGCCAAAGTGGCGGGTTCGATTCGCGGCACGCAAGACACTCGTGTGGATCGCACCGGCGGCCAGCAATATCTGGTGATCGACATTGATCGCACGGCCATAGCCCGCTACGGGCTGAACGCCTCCGACGTTAACAACACCATCGAGACTGCCATTGCCGGAAAATCCGCCACCGAAATTTATGAGGGGGAAAAGCGGTTTCAGGCGGTGGTGCGGCTGCCCGAGTCGTATCGTAACAGCGTGCAGAGCATTAAAGAGGTCACGGTTTCTGCCCCGAATGGTCCCAGAGTACCCTTGGAAAATATTGCGAACATTCGGGTGCTCGAAGGTCCGGCGCAAATCAATCGCGATATGGCCAAACGCCGCATCGTAGTCGGTATCAATGTGCAGGACCGCGATCTCGGCGGTTATGTCGCTGAACTAAAAAGCGCGGTCAACTCGAAGGTTCCCTTGCCCGCCGGGTACGACATCCAGTGGGGCGGCACATTCCAGAACATGCAGCGTGCCATGCGCCACCTGATGATTATTATCCCGGTTACAATTGGCGCGATTTTCTTTCTGTTATTTTTGCTGTTCCGCTCGGTGAGGTTTTCGGCGCTGATTATTACAGTGCTGCCGTTCGCTTCCATCGGCGGGGTGTTCGGATTGTTCCTGACTCGTGAGTATCTTTCCGTGCCCGCATCGGTCGGATTCATCGCTTTGTGGGGAATCGCTGTGTTGAATGGTGTGGTGCTGGTGTCCTACATCCGCAAGCTGCGCGACGACGGATTCACGCAGGAGGAGGCGGTCCGCGAAGGCACTCGCCTACGGTTCCGTCCGATCATGATGACCGCGACGGTAGCTGCCCTGGGACTGGTGCCGTTTCTTTTTGCTACCGGTCCCGGATCGGAAGTCCAGCGTCCGCTGGCCATTGTGGTTATTGGCGGACTGGTTACATCCACCTTTCTGACTCTGGTAATCGTCCCGTGTCTGTACGCGATTTTCGAAGGCCGGCAGCAGGATTTTGATCGGGAGATTCTGTACGTGACCGTCGGAGGTTCGCAGCAGGACGTTGAGGATCAAGAGATGGAACATCATAATTAAGACGCAAGTAGCAGTAGCTTGGCACTCAGTGTCCGAGTTTTGTCCTGAAGTGAGGTGGGTAGCCAGTTGCAAAGATGGGTGCCAGGTTTTACTGCTCGAATGACACACTCGGTCCCGTTTCTGAATACGGACTAGCCATAGTGTCCAGAGCCAGAGAAGCCTGCGAGGCGGTCGGCGAGGCCGCGCAGTGCCTCGGCTTTAACGCCTACTGGTTTCACCAGTAGTCATGAATGGATTAATACCGCGCCAGAAACGTGCAATATGGATGAGAGCTGTCGGGAAGTGATCGTAACATGAGCGGATGAGACGTTTCCTGCTGGTTATGGCGTTTATCATTTGCGCGGCCATGCTGATGACGGCGCAGACGAACGAGGCATTGCTGAAACGCTGGAATCAGGAAATAGGTTTTTGGGGTGGGTACTCTCCGGACTCGACGATCGGGATCGGTGAGGCGCGCGATCGGAAGTTTTTCGAATTGAATGCGCAGTATGCCATTACGATCTGGGCAGGTCAACACGTAGCGTTGAAGTGGGTTTCCGAGTTGGTGCCAGTGGCACTTCTGCACGATCCAAACGAGTCGTATTTCAATTCACTGCTTCAACAGCAGACGGGATATCGTGCGGGAGCCACCACATACGGTGGAGGAGTCACCCCGCTTGGAATGCAGGTGAATTTTCGTAATGGTCATCGTTTGCAGCCGTTCTTGGATGCACACGCAGGGCTACTGTACTTCACCCGTCAGGAGCCTGTGCCGAACTCGTCCCAATTGAACTTTACTTTCAACTTTGGCGCGGGCGTACAGATCTTTACGAGGAGGCGTTCGTCGCTGCTGATGGGATACAAATATCACCACATTTCCAACAATGAAACCGCGCCGGAGAATCCCGGAGTGGATAACAATGAGCTTTATATGGGTTATCTGTGGCGATGGAAGTAGGCGATGTACTCCAAGCCTTACGTAAATGGGGCCAGCTTCTTGTCACCTCATTCAGTCGTCCGCTGTCGTTTCAATTTTTTGGGCGAGCAGGTTGCTTATAGCGGTGATAAGTTGTGAACTCGGAAATGGTTTTTGCAGATACGCAGTCTGGTTATGTGAGACGTGCTGCAAGGCACTGGCTTCTTCGCTGTAGCCTGAGATAAAGATCACGGGTAGAGACGGGGCTTTACGACGAAGGCGCTTCATCAACTCGATCCCCCCTAGCTTGGGCATGACGATGTCAGTGACCAGAAGATGATGGCGCTGGCGGTCGAAGATGGCCAAGGCCTTGTCCCCGTTGCAAACGGAATCCAGGAGAAATCCCGCTTTCTTAATGGAGTTTGTGAGGTGCTCGTTGATGTGTGGGTCATCTTCGGCGAGAAGAATTCGGTGGGAATTATTTCCGGCTGTTAAGGCTGGAACTGAGGGCAGGGCGCCGGTTGGGAGATAGATGCGGAAGGTGGCACCGTGTCCGAGAGTCGATTGGCATTCAATACGGCCTTTGCTCTGGGCGATGATGCCATGCACGGTGGCAAGCCCGAGGCCGGAGGTGAAAGCTGATTCACGGGTTGTGAAGAACGGTTCAAAGATGCGTTGCAGTGTCTGCTCGTCCATGCCGACGCCGGTATCGGAGACGGTAAGAACGGCGCAGGGGCCGGGGCGCATATCTTCGTTTTGGCCGGAATCTCCAGAGTGAGAAGTTGAAATCCGCAACCCTCCGCCATGCGGCATTGCGGAGCGTGCGTTTGTGGCTAGGTGCATGAGGACGATCGTGAGCTGGTCGGGATCGATGAATATGCTTTCGACAGTGTCATCGAGCTGCAACTCTAGGGACACATCGGGACCGACAACGCGTGAAAGCATAGGGAGAGCATTGCGGAGACAGACATTAATGTTGATTAAGCGCGGCTGAAGCACCTGGCGGCGGCTGAAGGCGAGCAACTGGCGGGTGATGTCGGCCGCGCGAGCAGACTGTTGCATGATGTCGAGGAACTTGGATCTAGTCTCGAGTGGGAGCTCGTGGCTGAGCGCCAGCTCGCAACATAAGCTTATAGATTGAGTGATGTTGTTGAAGTCGTGCGCAACGCCACCGGCCAGTCGGCCCACTGCCTCCATTCGTTGCGCGCGGCTGAGTTGCTCCTCAAGATTGCGCTGGGCGGTGACGTCAAGGATATAGGCCTGAACGTACTCGTGACCTGTCGCAACGTTAGTTCCGAGATACCCAGAGATAGAGACGCGAAGAATCTCACCATTTTTGTTACGCAGGCTGGATTCAAAATCGCGAACCTTTCCTGAGCGACGCAATTCGACCATGAATCGCTCGCGCTCAGTGGGGTCGACCCCAAAAGCAGCAAGTCCCATTCGTCGAAATTCCTTCAGCGTGCAGCCGAGCATCTCCAGGAGCGCGGGATTGGCATGTTCGTGGCGCGAGGTAGTGAGATTGAATCGGGCGATCCCGAAGGGACACTCCTCGACGAGCGAGCGATTAATCTCCATGCAGTTGATGAGTTTAAGCCGCTCACCGCTTTGTTCAGGGGCCTCTACGGCCGACAGCATAAAAAGTTTGCGGCGCTTATCGGGGAACTGGACAGTCCGGCATTCGACCGTGAAGTGCTTGCCCCCCTTGGTTGCATGAATCTGTAAACATTGCGACGAGGAACGGTCCCCGGCTGGGGGAACAGCATCGGATTCCGATGCTGTTCCAGAGGGACAAAGATCGCGGATGCTCATGGTTCGAAATTCTTTGGACGTGTAGCCGTACTTCGCGAGTGCCGTGTCATTGGCTCTAAGGATCAGAAGCGATGGGCCATCGTAGAGGAACATCGGAACCGGGTTGCTACGAAAAAGCAAATCGCGAAAATTCGAACAAAGTTCTGAAATCGCCATGTCATCCACCTGAATGCAAACACGGTGCATTCAGGACGCGGATGAAGTTTTGAAAAAACAAAATTGCGCATTGCGGGAACAATATGGGCAATTTCAAAACGGGAAGCCACTGGCAATCAGGAACGATGGAGAGTGCTTCGGATGTTATCGAGCAGAGCAGAGAGGTCTTCCGCTGCGGAAATCGAGCCGCCAAAGCGGGCCTCTTCGTAGGACGAGGTAAATCGGAGAACCGCCTCGCGGAGGTTCGAATCAGTGATGGAGGCCGCGAATTCGGAGGGCGTCTGGTTGGGAGAGCGGGGATACCCCTTACGCGCCAGAAGGCTCGTCATGCGGAGAAACAGGGCAGATGCCGCCGGGCGCGGATATTTAGCTGGAGATGCAGCTCGCCAAAGTTTTGTGAGGTGAAGCGCCGAAACGGGGAGAAGAAATAGCAGTGCGAAGGCCAGCAGGACTAGTCCGGGACGGAGCAGGCGCTTGGGGTCTTGAGTGGCGGCCTGGTGGACATTGCGAGCAATGTTTAACATGCTGCGATACTGGCGGGCAGCCCAGTTGCGGAATTCGGCAATGCGATTGCGCGCGAGCCGAACGGTGGTGACCGAGAGATTCTGCTGGTGAGCGGCGTCGTAGTTGACGATCCACTCGCGCCAGAACTCACGCGCGGCATCAATGTAGAGCTGAGCTCGCGTCCAGAAGGTAGGGGCGGGAATATCGCCGTAAGGTGTGGGGTCAAATGTGACCCATCCAGCTCCGGGAATATAGGCTTCAACCCAGGAGTGGGCGTCTCGGGCACGGACGATGTAGGTGGAGTTGAGCTGGTTGAACTGGGCTCCTCGAAAGCCGGTAATGACTCGTGAAGGAATGCCAATGGTGCGGAGCATCACCGCCATGGAGGAGGCAAAGTATTCGCAGTGGCCGCGGCGACGGTGAAAAAGGAAGTCTGCCAGCGGGTCGGCAGAGGGCTGCGGAGGGAGTTGAAGCGTGTAGCCGTACTGGGTGGTTAGATAATGCTCGATGGCGAGCGCGCGACGATAAATAGAGATTTCGGAATTCGTGAGCTTGTGCGCAAGTTCGGGAATACGTGGATCGAGGCGTCCGGGGAGATGTAAATAACGCTCCGGCAGGGAAGACAGCATGGGAACCGAAAGGCGCTGGAGTGTAGTGGGAAGAGGGACTGATTCGTCCGAGACGCCCTCATAAACGGTTATGGCACGTTCGCGATCGAGGTTGTGGAACGTGTGGTCGCTGTCTACTCCGATCTCTCGAAATGGGCCGAAAATGGCCTGCGCGACTGGGATTGTGAAGATGACGGTTGTATTGAGTGGCTCCAAGAGGATGCGGTAATGAAGAAACTCATGCTGCGGTCCCTGGGCAAGGCGAGTTTCCTCACGGCGCTCCGGCCTGCTGACTTGCGTGGAGAGCTGGAATAAGCGCCCTTTGTGTTGAGCCACCACACTGGCTGTGCCGCGCGGATTTGTCCAGCGCATTCCATCGAAGAGAGTGAGCACGGCACCGCGCAGGCGGATCTGGCGAGATCCGGTAGTGTCGCCGTCGATGCGGACGTGGGCGACTACCGCGGAGGACTGTTGAATGTGCCCGATCTCGCCGAGGTTAACGGAATCGGAAAAGCCAGTGGAGAGGGCATCACTCTGTGCGTACTGGGACAGGTACCCGCCGCTCAGCCGTGGCATGGCAAAGAAGAGAACGGTAGCGGCCGAGATGATGGCGGCAACCATGACGAAAGTGGTGCGGGCCAGTGAGCCGGACAGCCTCTGCATGGGTGAGATGCTGCGGCGGCGAGTGCGCAGACCAGGAATGGATAGTGGCGCGGAGTTGGAGGCGGCGAGCGAGGAACGACGCATCTCCATGGCCATGAAGCAGAAAATGGCGAGCACGACGAAAAGAGCAAAGGCAGCCAGAAAAGCAGAATCTACGGTCAACATGGCCGCCGCCAAGATCATGACAAATGAAAGCAGGGCGAGGTACACGTAGTCGCGATCGCGCTCCACATTGAAGAGCTTGACGCACATGCCGAACAGAACAAGGTGTACGGCAGGGGAGACGAAATCGCGTCCGGAGATAAGAAAGAAATCGACGAAGAATATCAGGACGTATGAGATAGCGAGCCACGCGGTGACACGGCGCGGAATTACAAACGGAATCTCGCGCAGAATCAAGTAGCCACGGAGAAGAAGAGCTCCGCTGACGAAGATCACACCGGGGAGATCGAGCTTGCCAGTGGAGGCCAGGGCGGCAAATCCGGTGACGACCAGCAGAAAAAGGGAGGTCTTAAAAAGACGCTCAATTTCCGGTGGGGCAACGCGGGCTTTAGGAGCGGCAGACATCCGGTCACAGTATAGTTGAGCTGGCCGTGAACACTGCCGGGCCATAGAGTTTTCTCCACAGGCGGAGATGAATGAAGAAAAAGGACGTGGTAGTATCAAAACTGGTCGGACATCGGTCTTACGCGATGAAACCCCGCCAACCCCGCCAGGTCCGGAAGGAAGCAACGGTAACGGGCCGTTTCGTGTGCAGTGAGCTCCCGGTGTCCGGCTTTAATGTTTTTGGGCGATGATCGGCCCAAAAAGTTTCGCTCTGAATTCCTAAAAAAACTCTTCCAAAATTGAACTGTGCTCTTTTCTGGGAATCTTTCCTTGTCATTGAGCTGTGTTTTTTGTCTCCGCTCGCCGGATTTAGTGGAAGCTTGTTTCAGGAGAGAGCTGCGATGCTGATGGACGGCGTGAGTCAGGCGCGACAGGAGATGGCGGCGAACGCGATTTTGGCAGAGGGTGCCCTGAGACAAACGAAAGAACCGTGCAGCCCCGGCCCGATGAAGATTCGGATCGAGGATCTGCCGCAGGATACTCATGACAACGCATTGCGCGGGTTGGTCTTCGCAGTTCCCGCGGCGTTGGCGATGTGGGCGGTGTTTGGCCTCCTCTTTCGGGCGATCCTGCGCTAGAAAAGCAAATCCTGCAAAAAAATTCCCCGAGTACAAGGCCCGTTGTAGAAATCGTTGTCGCAGCCAATCTCGATTTCGTGCTGTCTGAAAGCGGATTCTGGCGTTCCCGTGCAGAGCGGTTTACATTCATGGCGCAGTGGGCGACAATTGCCACACTACTAGTAATGGAGACTTGTGAGTTGAAGACTAAGATTCGGGCCAAAATCACGGCCCTGGGCTCATTTGTACCTCCTCGTATTCTCTCCAACTTCGACCTCGAAAAGATGGTTTCAACGACGAACGAGTGGATTCTGGAGCGTACGGGGATTCGTGAGCGGCACATTGCGGACCCAGGCGTGGCCGCCAGCGATCTGGCGGTAGAGGCTGTACGGGACATGGTGGCACGGCACAATGTCGACCTGAGCATGATTGAGGCGATTGTCGTTGGGACGGTGACGCCCGACATGATGTATCCCTCGACAGCCTGCCTGGTGCAGAAGAAACTGGCGATTCCGCAGGCTTGGGGCTTCGATGTTTCCGCTGGATGTTCCGGGTTTATCTACTCACTGACAGTCGGCGCGAAACTGGTCGAAAGCGGCGCGCATAAAAAGGTTTTGGTTATTGGCGCGGATGTGAACTCCTCGATGATCGACTACACGGACCGTACCACCTGCATCATTTTTGGAGACGGGGCGGGGGCGGTGTTGCTGGAACCGGCTGAAGATGGAGAGGAAGCCGGGATGATCGACTTCATTCATCAAATCGAAGGCTACGGTGGAGAATATCTGAAAATGCCAGGTGGCGGCAGTCTGCATCCGGCGACGCACGAGACCATAGATCAGAAAATGCACTTTGTTCATCAGGATGGACAGCAAGTCTTCAAGTATGCCGTGAAGAAAATGGCAGAAGTCACAGAGCGTGTGTTGGAGAAAAACGGGCTCACGGGCACCGACGTGGACTGCTTTATCTCTCATCAAGCTAATAAACGGATTATCACCGCAACGGCCGACCGTTTGAAGTTGCCCCGGGAGAAAGTCATCATTAATATCGAGGACTTCGGCAACACGACGGCTGGCACTATCCCGCTGGCGATGAAGACGGCCGTCGATAGTGGACGCTTAAAAAAGGGAGATACGCTTCTGATCGCATCGGTGGGCGCTGGATTTACGAGCGGCGCGTCGATCATCAAATGGGCTTTCTAAAGAGCGAGGGAAAATTGCGTGCGTTGAGAGTGCTCGTTTTTGGCGGGCACTTTTGCTTTAATGTGAGGAAGGATAGTATTTTCCAATGAAACTGGAATTACCTGGTGGCTCATTCAGAGCCTATCTGTTTGACTGCGACGGCACCATTGTCGATTCGATGCCGCTCCACTTTCTTGCCTGGAAGAGGTTACTCGCCGAATGGAACTTCGAACTCGAAAGAGAGCTTTTCTACAGCTGGGGCGGCATTCCTGACGCAGATATCATCGCTGGGCTGAAAAAGAATCACGGGCTGAGCATTCCCTTTGAAGACGCTGCGAAGCAGAAAGAAAGATTTTATTGTGAGTTGCTCCCGCAACTTAAAGCAATACCTGAGGTGCTGGAGCATATCGAAGCCCGGTTCGGAGAGATTCCGTACGCAGTGGTTTCGGGCGGTGAACGAAGCTCGGTAACCGCGTCGCTAACTACGCTTGGACTGCTCGATAAGTTCGACACGATCGTCTGCGCAGGCGACTACGAGAAGGGCAAGCCAGACCCGGAGCCGTTCCTGGTTGCAGCCGCCAGGCTCGGCGTGCGGCCGGAAGACTGTCTTGTCTTTGAAGATGCCGAGCTGGGAATTCAGTCGGCGGTAGCTGCCGGCATGGCTTTCGTTCGTGTTCCAACGTCGTGCGAGAGGGGACACGCAATCTGAAAATTGCCGCCTTACATTTTTCCGCGGAAGAGGTAAATCAACTCGATCACGAGAATAATCACGACCATCAATTCCAAAACAAAGCCCCTGCCTTCATGGAATTGCCGGGAGAGGAAGTCGTAAAGCGCCTCGGCGGTGTGTAGCTTCTGGTTCACGAGTCGCTTGTAATCCTGGACTCCAACCTTGGAAGCCGCGAGCCGATAAAGCCTTGCGGAGAACATGTCACTGAGAAACTTGATTGAGTTGTCGGCTTGTTCGACGAGTTCCGTAATTTCGACCGCTACCGCCTGTAATTTTGACGCTTCGCGCCCCAATCGCCACTTGTCAAAGACCCCGCCGCGCTTTCGCAGGGCATCGTTAACGGAAACCAACTCCTTTGAGAGCAGTTCGTCATAATGTCTGAACTCCAGCAACTGTGAGTTTGCGTATTCCAGCAGCTGAATTGTGGTCTCCGCGCCAACTTTCGTATCGTAGATAAAGGCGGCGTTCCAACCGATTATCGCGAGATCATTTGGGTAATATGAAATGCTGTCGCGAAGCACCTCTTCGTACTCCTGAGAAGAGAGTGTGTTGGGGTCACCGCGTACGACACGGGCAATGTCAGTTCCATGTTGTGCGCGAAGTTCGCTGGCCGTAGGAGAGTTGTCTTGCGACTCCACGTAAAAGACCAAGTAATCTTCGGATAGCCAGGTCTCATAAGGATGTATTAGCGCCGCGCTGGTTTCCGCGACTTTGCGCCGGGCAACTTTCTCGGCGTAGAGCTCGAATTCAGTGCTGGCCAGCCACCGACTTGCCGATTCGACCATGTCCTCCCATCCGCCCTGAAACGGTGCTTCGAACACAAGGCTCACTACGCCGTAGTCGAAGTACTTGATTTTTCCGGTCATTGGCGGAAATCCCGAAATACCGGTCACGTCGAACTGGTCTTCCACGGGTGCACGCTGGAATCGGACGTATTCGGGAGCAGAGTGCTTGAAGCTGCGCACGCCCGGCTTGAGGCCGAGCATGCGAACCAGTTCGCCAAGATCGATTTCCTCGCAGACGTCAAAAAGGGCGAAGAACAATACCGAGCCTTGCAGTGGCGAATCTTGTCGAGAAGGATTCAGCATCTTGTGGATGTCCTGACCTTTCCGCTGACCTTCAGCAGATATGAATCCGTCGCGTCAGAATTGTACGCCGAACCTCTTCCGAGCAGAACGGCGCGTTCGCCTACTTGGGCAAGGCTAGGTCTTCAACATTAGTCTCGCAGCGTATGTGGCTGGACGGCTTGAGCAAGGATTTGACCTCAAGCTCGTACCGTTTGCGACGGCGGAGAATTTGTTGAATGACGTTTGTGAACTGATTTTGTATGAATGCGCCGCCGAGCGGCGGTTCCGGGAACGTGATTCCCTTTGGAGTAATGGCGAAGGTGGCATTGTTCTCGACGCTGTAAACGCGCTGGTGGCTATCGTCCCAGTACCGGATGTCGAATATTTTTCCCTGATCCCGCTTAGGCGTGATGTAAACCACGACATAGATATACTTGCTGCCTGCAATTTTCTGATTGTCAGCCAGATAACTCAATTGGAGTACCTTGACTGATTCTACGTTTACCCATTCCACTTTTCCGGTGGCGAGGCACTGGGCAGCTTCGAAGAGGGCGACAGGAGCTTTGTCCTGGGCACGGACCGTGGCGGTCAGGGAAGCGAGCAAGAGGAGGAAGGCAAAATGTCTTTTCATAGTTAAGCTTTTTTCGACCAGTTCGGCTGAATGAACAACGCCCCTATGGTACACGAGTGAAATATATCAGGACATGTTGTTCCCGGGTTGGCGCGTAAAATCGGCACGTCTGATGCGTGTGCCGAAGCAGCCTCACACTCAGAGTGGTGTGAGGCTTTTGACTTCCAAGGTCACTATCGCGCGGCTGTGGCCAGTCCCCGGTACCAGAGAATGGTGCGGCGCAGGCCCTCGTGAAAGTTCACCTTGGGTTCGTAACCGAAAGCGGCACGGGCGAGCGAAATATCGGCGAGGGAGTGGGCTATGTCCCCGGCGCGCACCGGGGCATATTCCACCCGGCCGGTGTAGCCGGTCAGTTCGCGAAGACTCTTGACGGCATCGTTGAGCGTGATGCGCTGCTCAGTGGCTACGTTGAACACTCCGCCGGAGACTTTTTCGGCAGGAGCCTGTATGGCGCGCAGGTTGGCATCCACCACGTTTTCAATGTAGGTGAAGTCTCGGCTCTGCGTACCGTCTCCGTAGATCACAGGAGTACGGCCCTCGAGCATTGCAAGAGAGAACTTGGCCAGGACTCCGGAGTACTGCGAGGACGGGTCCTGGTGCGGGCCGAAGACATTGAAATAGCGGATCGTGACCGTCTCCAGACCGTAAACGCGCGTGAAGCTACGCATATAGTATTCGCCAGCCAGCTTGCTGACGGCGTAAGGAGAAAGGGGAGTGGGAAGCATGTCCTCGCGCTTGGGAAGCGTGGGCTGGTCCCCGTAAGCGGAGGACGATCCGGCATAAACGACGCGGCGGACGCCGGCGTCCCGGGCGGCGACGAGGAGGTTTAGGGTTCCAGTGACATTGGCCGAGTTACTGGAGACCGGGTCCTCAACGGAACGCGGAACGCTGGCGAGGGCGGCTTCGTGGAAGATAAAGTCCACATCCTGACAGACGCGGGCGCAGGTTTCAGGATTTTCTATCGTGCCTTCGACGAAATCGATGCCCTGAAGATCTTCGAGATTGGTGCGCTTGCCTGTGATGAAGTTGTCAATGCCGCGCACGGAGGCACCTTTTGCAAGAAGGGCGCGTGCGATATTTGAGCCAATGAATCCGGCAATTCCGGTTACGAGATAAGTCGTCATATTTTTTTTCTAGCAGTGAACAATGTTGTTGGCTTTAATGCCCTTGGTGGCATTGCGCGTGTCCACCACGATTTGCGATTCGGCCACGATTCGCCGGTAGTCGTAAGAGCTGTGATCGGTGACGATGAGCACTGCGTCGTATTGCGCGAGATCTTCCAAGGGCGTACACGTCATGTTGAGATCGTAATGGCGGCCACGTCCTACCTTCGGGAAGAATGGGTCGTTATAGGAAACCTTGGCTCCCGCCTTACGAAGCAGTTCGATGATGGTGAGCGACGGTGATTCGCGGAGATCGTCGATGTCGCGTTTGTAGGCGAGGCCCAGAACCAGAATGCTCGCTCCGTTAAGGCATTTCTTGTGCTTATTGAGGGCAAGGGAAGTCTTTTCAATGACGTAGTAAGGCATGTTGGTATTGACTTCTCCGGCCAGCTCAATGAAGCGGGTGCGGAAATCGAACTGCTTGGCCTTCCACGAAAGGTAAAAGGGGTCGATCGGAATGCAGTGGCCGCCGAGTCCAGGGCCGGGATAGAAAGCCTGATAGCCAAACGGCTTAGTTTTGGCGGCATCAATCACTTCGAAAATATTAATACCCATGCGATCGCAGAGTTGTTTGAGCTCGTTTACCAGCGCGATGTTTACGCATCGATAGATGTTTTCGAGGAGCTTTGTCATTTCGGCGGTAGCCGGCGAAGAGACAGGGATGGTGCGATTGAAGATGCTGCCATAGAGGGCAGAGGCGAGAGCCGTGGCCGTGGCTTCAAGACCGCCGATCACCTTGGGAATATCACGACGGGCTACCGTGTCATTGCCGGGGTCCTCACGCTCAGGCGAGAAAGCTACGTGGAAGCCGCTGTCGCCGGGTTTGCGAACCGCACGAAGTCCGCTCGGATTGCCAGACTCGAGAATGGGGATTAGTACTTCGTCAGTGGTGCCGGGATAGGTGGTGCTCTCAAGAATTATCAACTGACCTTCGCGAATATGAGGGGCAATGGCGCGGGCAGTCTGTTCGATATAACTGAGATCGGGCTGATGATACAGGTCGAGCGGAGTTGGCACGCAGATGATTATTGCATCCATCTGAGCGATTTCAGTATAGGCGCTGGTGGCGCGAAAGCCGGAAGCCTGGGCCTTTACGACTTCACTGCCGGGGATGCGAACAATGTAGGAGCCCCCGGAATTGAGGGTCTCTACTTTACTCGAGTCAATATCAAAGCCTGTGACGCAAAAGCCCTGCTCGCTGAAAAGAAGCGTCAGCGGCAGGCCGACGTACCCCATGCCTATGACGCCGATTTGGGCCCGGCGGGCGGCAATACGGGATTCGAGTTCAGAGAGAGGCGTTGCGGAAAGCGGCATGAGACAAGCTCCATTGTGCAAACGTGCAATGCTAATCCTAGCAAAAAAGGTGCAAAAGAGTAGCTTCTGAGGAGTAGCTCTGGAATTAGGCTGGAGGATGCCCGCCCGCGTGAAGTCGCGCACTTGGCGCAGGCATCACCTCCGGGCACGCGCCGAATCCTCGGGTGCTACCGCGCCGAGCACGGCAAAGGGAAGTTCGACGTCGCTCTCTCCACATTCGCCAAAGAAAAGCCGGTTAGCTGCCGAAGACTAGATGCCGCAGCCACAACCCGGGGAAGGAACCCGGACGCGGAGGAAGTCGGCAACGCGCTGGTAGGCGTCGATCTGATTTTCAATGCGCGCAAAGCCGTGACCTTCGTTCTCATAAACCTTAAGGTTGGCTGTTCCGCCCTGTTTCTTGATGGCTTCGGCCACCTGCTCGGCCTCACTCTTCGGGCAGCGAGGGTCGTTGCCTCCAGCCAATATGAGCAAGGGAGCCTTCACCTTTTCGATGAAGTTTATGGGGGAACGCTCATGCCAAAGGGCTTTGTTCTTGACTGGGTCTCCCATGAAAAGTCGATCGTACTCTTGTAGTTGCGGGTCTTCGTTTGCGAACTCCGTGAACCAGTTAACGAAGGGAACTATGGGGACCCCGGCTGCCCACATCTCGGGATGGCGGGTGACGGCCATCATGGTGAGGTAGCCGCCATAGCTGCCGCCCATAACGATAAGCTTGGCAGGGTCAACGAATCCCGTGCGCTTTATGAATTCGGCGGCGCCGAGAACATCGTTTAGCTCCTCGCCCCCGGCATCGTGGCGATTGCCTTCCTGAAACTCTCTTCCGTATCCCGTTCCTCCTCGATAATTAGGAGCAATAACGAGATAGCCATGATTGTTCATGTACTGGATGAATCTGTTGAAGCCATCCATGGACTGCGAGGCAGGGCCTCCGTGGATGTAAACGATAGCGGGATGGCTGCGATCGCGGACGATGTTGTTGGGGATGTAAACCCAGGCGGAGATGGTGAATTTTCCATCCTTGCTGGGATAGTGAACAAGGGTAGGCGCGACCATGCTCGACGAGTTGAGGCCAGCTACGAATGAGTTCGTGAGCTGGGTGGATCGTTTGGATTTGAGGTCGAGAACATGGAGATCGTTGGGAGCTTTGGCACCGTTATGGTAGTAGAGCAGGTGCTGGCCATCGCGGGAGAAGGTTGAAACGTCTCCGGCAAAGGAGTTGACGCCCTCGGGGAGCTCAAAGCGGCGGACTTCGCCACCAGAGACAGTGCGGAAATAGAGCGATTCGCGGCCATCGACATTGGCCGACCAGACGACATTCTGGCCGTCGGGCGAGAAGCTGTGCGCGCGCATCTCCCATTTGTCGGCGGTTATCCAGGTGAGCGTCTTTGACGCGATATCGAGCAGGGCCACGTTGTCATAACCATTCGCGGCGTTGCTGTTGATGAGGAGGGTTTTGCTGTCCGGCGAAAAGGCCGCGGCGGAGAAGGTCTGGTCGCCGGAATGCGGAGTGAGATTGGTCGCGGTTTTGGTGGCCACGTCATAGACGAAAATGTTGGAGTCTTTGCCGCTGGCATTCTCCTGGGTGTAGGCGATCAGCTTTCCGTCAGGTGACCAGAGGGGCGACATATTGCCCAGGTGTGTAGGAGAGTCTTTCGTTACGTGCGTGACATGCCGCGAAGTGACGCCGATAATTTTGATCTCGAAGCTGGGAGAGGTTTTGGCCTTCGACATGTAGGCGATGAAGCGGGAATCTGGGGACCAGGCGGGAGCCTCGTTGGCGGTGTCAGGCGAGGCGGTCAGATTTGTGACTTCGCCATTTTGCGGGCTGACGAGAAAGATGTTCCAGAGCTCGTTACCATTCTTGTCACTGATATAGGCGATCCATTTGCCGTCTGGCGACCAGGCTGGGGAGGCCTGGCGCTGATCATTGATTGTGAGCTGGGTCGGCCAGCCTCCCGCTGCAGGAATGATCCAGAGGTTATTCCGTCCGCTGATGTTGGAAACGAAAGCTACCTGGGTGGCGTCAGGCGACCAAGCGGAGCCGCCGATCTGTCGGGTGCTGTAGAGCACGGGGATGGTGAAGTTTTGCAGCTCCTCGACTGTAGCGGACTGGAGTTTAGAAGGATCGGTGACGGCTTGCGGAACAGGGAGGGACTGCGCAGCTGCGAAGGTGCTCATGAGAATGAAGATAGCAAAGGTAAGGCGCTGGAACATGGAGGAAGTTTAGCAAAAGCAGCGGTGGTGTTTTCCGCTGCAGAAGCGATCAGCGCGCCTTTGGATTCTGAGAGACGGTGGACCAGGTTTTATCGGCTGCGTGGCAAAGGGTTTCGAGTGGGCAGTTGGCGCATTTGGGAGAGCGGGCAGTGCAGAGGGCACGGCCGTGATGGATGACCTGATGGGAGAAGTCAATCCATTTGGGCTGGGGAATAATCTTCATCAGGTCCTGCTCTACGTGGGATGGCTCGTTGGAGGTGGTGAGTTCTAGACGTCGCGAGATGCGCTGGACGTGGGTGTCAACGACAATGCCTTCGCAGCGCCCGAACCAGGACCCGAGCACTACGTTGGCAGTTTTGCGGGCGACGCCGGGCAGGGAGAGGAGTTCTTGCATCTGATCGGGGACCTGCCCCTGGAACTCCTGCAGAATTTTGCGTGCGGTTCCGACGATGGATTTGGCTTTGTTACGAAAAAAACCGGTGCTGCGAATGTCGGGTTCCAGCTCCTGTGGGTCGATTTTGGCGAGGGACGCGGGGGTTGGATATTTTTTGAAGAGTGCAGGCGTTACGACATTGACTCGCACATCAGTGCATTGCGCCGAAAGAATGGTGGCCACGAGGAGTTGCCATGCGTTCTCGTGATGCAGGGCGCAGCGGACATCGGGATAGGTTTGATCCAGAATCTTAAGAATTTGCGACACGCGCTCGGGTGCGAGCGGGTTGAGACTGGTCGAAGACTTCGCGGATTTGGGCTTTGCAGCGGCTTTTGGGGTTGAGGGTGACATAAATCGTTGCGAGAGATGGTAACAGAGACGGAGCGGAGAAGGCAGGTTTACAATCGCGTTGCAGAGCAGTGCGGAAAATAGCCGGGAGATAGTAAACTTTAGTTATGGCTGTGAAAGCAATTCAACTCGGGCAGGTTTGGCGGGAAGAGACCAGCGGGCAGAGTTTCCTGGTCACCAAGGTGTACAACGAGGTATTTTCGCAGCTTGCTATCCTGCGTCCGGCTGATGGCTCGGCTCCTACGGCGGAGACGCGGCGGGTGAAGGTTTCCAAGACCCCGCAGGGCTTATTGCTGCCGGGGTACGTTTTCACGCAGGATTCCAACCAAGAGTTCTGAGGATTCATGATCGAAAATATTTTGCTCGTCCTGGCCGGATTCATTAAATCCGTAATTTCTTCGCTTGGATATCCGGGAATCGCGGTTTTAATGGGCATTGAGTCGGCGTGCATTCCACTGCCCTCCGAAGTGATTATGCCGTTCGCGGGGTACCTTGTGTACGCGGACCGCTTCAGTTCACTGGCTATAGTGGCTACGCTTGGCGCAATCGGGTGCAACCTGGGATCGGTGCTCGCTTACGAGATTGGGGCCTACGGCGGACGTCCTCTGATTGAGCGCTTCGGAAAATACATCCTGCTGAACCGGCACGACCTGGATGTAAGTGACCGCTTCTTCCAGAAGTATGGGAGTATTACGGTTTTCATCGGGAGGCTGTTGCCCGTGGTTCGCACATTTATTGCGCTGCCTGCCGGAATTGCCCGGATGCCCAGGGGAAAATTTCATCTGTACACGTTTGTAGGTTCGTGGCCCTGGTGTTACGGGCTGGCCTATTTCGGATACGCCTTGGGCGAGCACTGGGACACCGACCCACGATTGAAACAGTGGCTGCACCGTTTCGATTTTGTGATTGTGCTGTTGTTAGTGGCGGGAATTGTGTACTTTGTGCAGAGCCATTGGCGGAATCGCGTGAGTGCGGCGAATTCGGCCAGAGCGGAAGCTGTCAGCGACTAAGTTTAAGCCCCATAAAGCCAAGAGGCCCGCGCTGGTGCGGGCCTCTTAGTGTTTAGCATTCTGCGAAGGTTACACCTAGCTTTGGGCTACGCGCGCGGCCTGTTTGGCGCGCGCTTCCTCAACAGCCTTTTTACGGGCAGATCGGAGGGTGAGGAACTCCTTGGCTTCCTTGTATAAGCGCTTGCGGTCCTCGCTCTTAAACAGAGAGCCGAGCACGATGGGAACCCAGACCTTAGGACGGAAATAGTACTCATCGTAAAACTTGTGGACCATTTCCATGGTGTAATCGGCAGGCAATCCAGGGTACTCGACATGGGCCACCTGATGTCCTCCCAGGTCCACCATATCGTTCTGCTTGATGATGAAATCGTTTTCGCGCACGTAGTCGTAGAATTCAGTACCGGGGTAGGCGTGCGCCACCGATACCTGGATGGTCTCGACGTTTAGCTCCTTGGCGAAGTCAATGGTTCGGCGAATGGTTTCGCGGGTTTCTCCGGGAAGTCCAAGGATGAAGTCTCCGTGAATGGCGAGGCCCAGCTTTTTGCAGTCCTTCACAAACTGGCGCGCGCGCTCAAGGGTGGCACCTTTCTTGATGTTCTTGAGGACTTGTGCATCGCCGGATTCAAAGCCAACGATGAGAAGGCGGCAGCCAGCTTCCTTCATGGCCTTGAGGGTCTCAAAATCAGTGGTGACCCGCGATGTGCAGGACCACGTGAGGCCGAGAGGCTTGAGCTTGGCGCAGAGTTCTACAGTGCGGGACTTCTGGATGTTAAAGGTGTCATCGTCAAAGAAGAATTCTTTTACGTTAGGCCAATAGGCTTTTGCCTTCTTCATCTCGGCGGCGACGTCGTCGGAAGACCGCTTGCGCCATGCATGACCCGAATGAGTCTGGGGCCAGAGGCAGTAGGTACATTGCGCCGGGCATCCGCGGCTCGAGTAGAGCGCCACGTAGGGATGTTGGAGGAACGGCACATTGTAGCGGGTCACGTCCAGGTCGCGCTTGTAGACATCTACCACATGCGGCATCTCGTCGAGGTTCTCAATGGCGGGACGGTCGAGGTTATGGACAATGTTGCCGTCCGGTCCGCGGAAACTGGCTCCAAGAATCTCCGAAAGAGGCTTTCCGTTAGCGTACTCGACAACCGCATAGTCGAATTCGCGGCGGACAATGAAGTCGATCTCGGAATAGGCGAGCGCGTGGTCCGGCGATACGGTGACGGGGGGGCCAACGAAGCACACCTTGAGTTTGGGATTGGCCTTTTTCATCAGGCCAGCCAATTTAACGTCGCCTTCGAAACCAGGCGTGCTGGTGAAGAGCACCAGGAAATCATAGTCTTTGCCGATTTCGATGGTCTGCTCTGCGCTGACGTGGTGAGGATTGGCGTCAAGCAGACGCGATCCTTCAAGCATCCCGGCGGGGTAGGCAAGCCATACCGGGTACCAATAGGACTCGATCTCGCGCGTGGCCGGCCAGCGAGAGCCGGCGCCGCCATCAAAGTTCTCAAAAGAGGGTGGGTTGAGGAACAGCGTTTTCAGGGGCATAGCGATCTACCCTGAATTTTAACATCGGCGTTATTTCAAAGGGAGCAAATGGGCGTGGAAGGGGAAAAAGGGACACTGAATAGTCTTGAAGCGTCAGTGGGCAGAGCTGATCCAGGGAATTACGGGTTTATAAACGCTGTGTCTTGCCAGCGCGCATTGGAAAGGAGCAAAGGACAGGAGCGGCGGACTTGCAAAGCGCGGGGCGAAACTGGAAACTGATAAGTTAGGGTTGAGTGAAAGGAAAAGATGGCGAATTTCAGCCGAGAGACGTGGCATGTAGCTCTGGACGCTTTGCGCGCCAACAAGGTGAAGGCCGCGCTGACGATGCTGGGCGTGGTGATCGGGTCGGCGTGCATTGTGCTGGTGGTGACGATCGCACTGATTGGCAAGACTTACGTGTTGGCGCAGATCGAGGGCGTGGGCTCGAACCTGGTGTACGCCGGTTACTCGGGAGGAATGGCAAACGTGCGCTCGAAGGGCGACGAAATCAGCCTGAGTGACATGGATGCCGTGCGTCAGCTGCCGCACGTTATCGAGGTTGCCGGAACATACGACATGACGGCCAGCGTGGTCGTGAACGGCCAGGAAAGATCGGTGTCGCTGATCGGGGTGACACAAGGCTTCCAGAAGATCCGTAACCTTTTGATCCTCGAGGGGCGCTTCTTTGACGATCTGGACCAGACAACAGGGGCGAAAGGGTGCCTGATTACGCAGGAACTCGCGAAGCAGTTGCCTCCGGGACCGATGATCGGGCGTCAGCTCAGGGTGGGCGAACAGACATTTACGATCATTGCGGTCTTTCGCGAACGGGTTGGAACCTTCGGGCAATCGGAGATCGGTTCGCAATCGGTGCTGGTGCCATTCCGGTTGATTAAGTACTACTCCGGCAATGATCACCTGCGGACACTGTATGCGCAGACGGATACGGGAGAGAGTGTTCCGGCGACCACTCTGGCGGTGCAGTCTTTACTGAAGAGCCGGCACGCTCCTGGCGCCGTGTACTCAGTACAGAACCTGGCGTCCATTCTGGAAGCAGCGCGTAAGATTTCAATGGCGCTGACGACTGTTCTTATGCTGGTTGGTACGGTTGCACTGGTCATCAGCGGCGTCGGCATCATGAACATCATGCTGGTAACGGTGACGGAACGCACCCGGGAGATCGGACTGCGAAAGGCGGTCGGGGCGCGGAGAGAAGAGATACTGTACCAGTTTTTGATCGAGGCGCTGATCATCAGCGGTGTTGGGGCGATTATCGGGATCTCAATCGCGGTAAGCATAAAGATTTTCGTGGAACCGCTAATTCCGGTAGAGGTAGGGCTAAAGATTCCGATTTCGGTTTACTCCGTGCTGGTGTCGTTCCTGGTATCGTGCGCAACGGGAATACTATTCGGATTCCTGCCCGCCAGTAAGGCCTCCAAACTGCAACCCACGGAATCTCTGAGGTACGAATAGGAACTAGGAATCCCGCAAGGGAAGGATTAGATGGAAGCGCTCCTGCAACTCTGGACTGTAAGCGGATTCAGAGGTTGCGTGGAGCGCCTTTCGCTTAGGAGAAGAGCGAAGGGGGCTGCTTAGTTCCCAAAGCGGTGCGTCGAAGTTGGCGTATTTGCCTTAATAAAGCTAAGTCCCGCATTCTCTATATTGTAGAGCGGCCATGCGGGGCCGGCAGCTTGACGAACGCGGTTTACGAGTTTGCCGTAGATGCGCACGGTGATGCGCTCTTCAGTCCCGATCCGGAGGCGTGCGGTGTCGTAAAAACCGAAAAACACCTTGCCGGTTTCGACCTCGATCTCTTGCCAGGGGATCGTCAGTGGCGGATGAAAGAGCCGGAAAGGAATTATGACCGAGAAATAAAGCGCCTGCTCATTGGCTCCGACGGTGAGGCAGTTATTGAAGTTGGAGGAGAATCGAAATCGGGCGCTCTGCCATCGCCAGGTTTCTCCGCAAAAGGGTTCGGTCGAGGAGAACCGGCGCGCGAGAGCGGCCCAACCACTCAGCCGGCTTACGAGAAAGAGAATCGAGCAGAACAGTGCAAAAATATATATCGGAATCGCCCAGTGAAAAGTATTAGCGCATTGTTGTGCAGTCATGCAGGACATGGTAGCTGAGAGCGCTGGCGCCGACTAGCCCCAAAGAGCGGGAGCGTAATATACTTCTGCGGGCAGGTAGAAAATGCGCTTACTCCAGAATATTGCAGCAATTGCCAAGGGGCTGAGCATCACCTTCAGAGAGATGTTTCAGCCGACCACAGTGGAGAACTATCCGGATGGGAAAGGCCCACTGCGCGGGGCTGTTTTCCAGGAACGCTACCGGGGGCTGCACGTTTTGCAGCGCGATGAGAATGGGTTGGAGAAGTGCGTTGCGTGCTTTCTGTGTGCCGCGGCTTGTCCTTCCAACTGCATTTACATAGAGGCGGCGGAGAATACAGCGGAGAACCGCATTTCCAGCGCGGAGCGCTACGCGAAGGTTTATAACATCGACTACAACCGGTGCATCTTCTGCGGCTACTGCGTGGAGGCCTGCCCGACCGATGCGATTACGCACGGCCACGGCTTTGAACTGGCGACGTACAACGCAACGAACCTGGTTTTTCGCAAGGAACAGCTGCTGGCGATTACTCCGGCGCACGAGGGCGAAAACGCAATGTTCAACGCGAGCGACCCGGAGAAGATGCGGTCGATAACGCGATAGGACACGCAGCAGGTGAGTTTTTCGAAACAAGGCTTCCGGTCTCACGCAAGCCCCTGAGGATGTTCGCGAAGGGTGCCCGCGTACTCACTTTAGGTATGCGCAGGGCAATTCCGATCAGTTTTCAGCTATCCTAGTATTTTTTCCGAACTGAGGCTCCCATACCGATGAGTGACTTTCTGAAAGCCGTGAATGAGCGCGTCGTTGTGTTTGACGGCGCGATGGGTACAAACATCCAGTTCCGCAACCTGACTGCCGACGACTACTGGGGTACAGAGGGCTGCAATGAGTTGCTGGTGCTCTCGCGTCCGGATGTGATTGCCGACGTGCATGCGGCATTTTTCGGGGTGGGCTGCGATGTGGTGGAGACCGACACCTTCGGTTCAACGCGTATTGTGCTGGCCGAGTACGGGCTGGAAGATCGCACGGTGGAGCTGAACCTGGCGGCATGTAAGTTGGCGCGCGACGTGGCGGCGCAATTCTCAACTCCGGGCCGTCCGCGTTTTGTTGCAGGATCGATTGGACCCACGACGAAGCTGCCTTCTCTGGGACATATCAGTTGGGACGCGATGCTCGCGGCTTATGTCGAGCAGGTAGAGGCTCTGATTGAGGGTGGCGTAGACCTGTTGCTGGTTGAGACCTGTCAGGACATTCTGCAAGCAAAGTGTGCGGTGGTGGCATGCTTTGACGCGATGCAGAAGGCAGGGAAGAAGGTTCCGGTGCAGGTGCAGGTGACGCTGGAGGCCACGGGAACGATGCTGCTGGGCACCGAGATTGGCGCAGCATTAACGGCACTCGAAGTCTTCGACGTGGATGCTATTGGATTGAACTGCGCCACCGGCCCGCTGGAAATGAACGACGCGGTGCGCTACCTGGGAATGAATTCGACAAAGCACGTGGCCGTGCTGCCCAATGCGGGATTGCCGCAGAACGTGGGCGGGCATGCCGTGTATCTGCTGAAACCGGAAGAGCTGGGTGCCTATCACAAGCACTTTGTTGAAGATTACGGAGTGCGGATCGTGGGCGGCTGCTGCGGGACCACTCCGGAACACCTGAAAGCAGTGGTTGATGCGGTCAGCGGGATTACTCCGGCAATTCGCAACGTAAAGGCCACCTCTGCCGCTTCAAGCGCGTATACGACGGTGCCTCTGGACCTCGACCCGAAGCCGCTGATTGTCGCCGAAGAGATGAACACGACGACACGCATCGAGAACTTCCGCAACATGATGCGCGCTGGCGATTATGACGGCATTCTGACCTTGGCGAAAAAGCTGGTGAACGACGGTTCGCACATGCTCGACCTTTGCTGTGCGGTGGTGGGCGAGGACGAAAAAGCCTACATGAGCAACGTGCTGGAGAAGATTGCCACGCGTGTTCCCGCGCCTATTCTGATTGACACCACGGAGACGGAGGTGCTCGAAGAGGCACTGAAGCGCGTGCCCGGCAAGGCGATCATCAACTCAATCAACCTTGAAGATGGAGAGAAGCGTAGCGGGCGGGTACTGCCGATGGCCAAGCGCTACGGCGCGGCTGTAATCGCGCTGACCATTGACGAAGAGGGAATGGCGCTGACGGCGGAAAAGAAGATTGCGATTGCGAAGCGCATCTTTGACCTCGCAGTGAATAAGTATGGGATTCGTCCGCAGGACTTGATCTTTGACGCGCTGACGCTGCCAATCTCTACCGGGCAGGAAGACTATCGCACCGCGGGCATCGAAACTTTGAATGCGGTGCGAGGAATCAAGAAAGCGCTGCCAGAGTGCAAGACCATTCTTGGCGTCTCGAATATCTCGTTCGGTTTGAACGCTTATGCGCGGCGGGTGCTGAATTCAGTGTTCATGCACGAGGCCGTGGACCACGGGCTGGATATGGCCATCGTCAATTACACGAAGGTCTATCCTCTGTACAAGCTTCCCGAAGCTGAGGTAGATCTGGCGCGCAAATTGATTTATTCGGATCGCAGTGCGGGCGATCCGTTGCAGAACTACATGGATCATTTTGCCGCGATGAAGGGCAAGAAGGACGTGCAACCGACGGCTCACGCCGAGTCGTTGTGCGTGGAAGACAAGCTGAAGTACTGCGTGATTCAGGGCGAGAAGGGCGTGGGCGCCGGGGATTCGCGGCAGCCGATTGAAGAGATTCTGGAGACGGCGCTGGAGACGTACACCCCTCTGGAGATCATCAACACGATTTTGCTCGACGCGATGCGCACGGTGGGCGATCTGTTTGGCGCGCGCAAGATGCAGCTTCCGTCAGTGCTGGATTCGGCTGGAGTAATGAAGGCCGCAGTGGCCTACCTGGAGCCGAAGATGGAGAAGCTGGAGGGCTCGCAAAAGGGAACCATGGTGCTGGCTACCGTGAAGGGCGATGTGCACGACATCGGCAAGAACCTGGTGGACATCATTCTAACGAACAACGGCTTCAAGGTAGTGAATCTAGGCATTAAGCAAGCGGCAGAGACCATCATCCAAGCCGCCCAGCAGCACAAGGCCGATGCAATTGGACTGAGCGGGTTGCTGGTGAAATCGACGCTGGAAATGAAGTACGTGATACAGGACCTGCAAATGCGCGGATTGAAAATTCCGGTGGTTTGCGGCGGTGCGGCTTTGAACCGAAAGTTCGTGGAAGATGATTTGCGGCGGGAGTATTCTTCTGCCGTCTTTTATGCCGAAGATGCGTTTGCCGGACTGCACGTCATGGAAAAGCTAAGCAGTTGCGAGCGCGAAGAGTCGATACGCGAGGGTTCCGTGGTGCGCGAGTTTGCGCGCGCGAAGGCCGTTGCCGACGCGTCGTTGCCGGATGAGCCGCGGGATGCGATCCCTGCAGCGGAGATTCCGCAGCCTCCGTTTTGGGGTGTGCGCACGGACGCAACAGAGAATTTCGACTTGAGAAAAGTATTTGAGTATGTCAACCGTACGACGCTCTTCAAGGGGCAGTGGCAGCTGAAAACAGCAAAGCAGGAGGACTACGCACGGCTCGTGGAGACGAAGTACCAGCCGATTCTGGAGGCGCTGGAAACGGAGGCGATCAAGGAAGGATGGCTTGAACCGAAAGCTGTCTACGGATATTTCCCGTGCCAGTCAAAGGGCAACGACCTGATCGTATATGCGCCCGCTCCAGGGCTTACTCTGGAAAATTTCAGCAAGGCGAGCCCGTCGTGTGACGCAGAAACGCTTAAAGCTGGCGGTGCGCTTCCGGCGGATTTGCCGGAGCTGTTGCGCTTCACCTTCCCGAGGCAGGCAGAAGGGCGGAGGTTGAGCATTTCGGACTACTTCCAACCCGTATCCAGCGGCCGCGCCGATGTGATCGCACTCTCGATAGTGACGATTGGAGCGAGGGCGAGCGTGGAGACTCAAAAGATGTTTGAGCGCGGCGAGTACACCCGCTACCTGTATGCACACGGGCTTTCGGTAGAGACCGCCGAAGCGCTTGCTGAATTCATGCATAAGCGCATCCGTGAGCAATTGAATATCGCCGGCGACGACTCGCCATGTATCGCCGATCTGTTTCACCAGAAGTATCGCGGAGCGCGTTACAGCTTTGGCTACCCGGCGTGCCCGCACATGGAAGACCAGACGAAGCTGTTCGCGTTGCTACGGCCAGAGGAAAACATAGGCGTGCAACTCACTTCGACTTACTTGCTGGAACCGGAACAGAGCACTTCGGCAATTGTGGTGCACCATCCGGGTGCGAAGTATTTCGTAGTGTAAGCAGGGTTGCACGGAAAGGCTGTCGAGACTTTAACGTATCCACAGGGCAGAGGTGACGCGAGCCAGTCCATTTGTTACACTCGAACTGCGAGCGCTCGCTCGCTCTGCACCGCGGAGAGGTGGCAGAGTGGCTGAATGCACCTGACTCGAAATCAGACGTGGGGGTAACTCCACCGGGGGTTCAAATCCCTCCCTCTCCGCCAGTCCTTTTGAATCAACGACTTATATCGGTTAAAACCCCTTCTTACTACACTTCTTACGATTTCTGAAAATTAAGTGTCTGCATCTGCCCGCAACGTCGGTATTAACCTTTGGAGGCAATGCATGACCAAGAATCGAAGAATATCTCTCTATATTTATTGCAAGGTGGGTGGTAGCTGGAAGTACCGGAAAGCGCCGGAGCGCCTCAAGGATCTCACGGACGGCTCCAGCTATGTCTTGATGTGGTACCAAGGGGAGGATGCCAACGGAAAACCCCGCAAGCGTACCCTGAATGTCGGAAAGTTAGTTGATCTTGCCAAGATTGAAATTGCCAAGAAGAAAGCTGAGCTCTTAAACCGGATTGTGGACGGCAAGGAGCCCCCTGAACCTGAGCAGCTTATAGTGGCGGGTCCTCAGAAGGTGGTCCACACGGTCAAGGATGCTATCGAAAAATTCTTGGGTGAATGCCAAGATCGATGTGGGCAGGACGGCTACGGATTCGCCAAGCGTAGTTTGATCGTCTATCGCCGGAGCCTTGCCTACCTGCGTGAGTTTGGAGGGGAGACTCCCCTTGTTAGTCTGGATGAGCAGTTCTTCAAGACTTATCGCCGCTGGCTTCGGGAACACCCGAAAAAAATCAGCGACCGGAGCTGCCACAATATTCTGCTGACGGCCAACACCATGGCTCGCACCAACGGCATCACGGCTGGTAAGAAGGTGCTCGCAGAGATGTCGTTTCCACCTAAGCCGTGTCATCCATATTCAGCCGAGGAACTGCGGATGTTCTTTGCTGTTTGTTCCCCGCACGAGGCATTGGTCTATAAATTCTTCTTGCTGTCTGGGGGGAGGGAACAGGAAGTAGCTAACACGGAGATTCGCGACTTGCACTTCGGAAAAAACGTTCTTCACATTTCGCCTAAACCGGAGCGGGGATTCAGGCTGAAGTCTAAAAAGGGGAGTGCTGCACTAGGCCGTAAGGTTCCGCTGCCCTCCGCCTTTATGCTCCAGCTCCAAGAGCACTGCAAGGGCAAGAAGCCTCATGATTTGGTGTTTCCGAACAGGCAAGGGGGAATCGAAGGTCATTTCCTTCGCGAGTGTCAGAGCGTCGCAAAGAGAGCTGGTCTGACCGGATTTGAGCTTCATAGGTTTAGGAAAACATTTGCCACACAGATGCATGAGGGGGGGCGCGTCGGTTCGGCAGATCCAAAGTTGGTTGGGGCATACCGATCTGGATACCACCCTTATCTACTTAGGCGTGCAGGACTCGGCGGATGAATCTAGAGCGTGTTTCAAAAACACCTCCGCAGGATGATCCAGAAGCAAGCAATGTAGAAGAA
>PJLO01000080.1 GCA_003010405.1 Acidobacteriota bacterium
ACCCGACAAGGAATTTCGCTACCTTAGGACCGTTATAGTTACGGCCGCCGTTCACCGGGGCTTCAGTTCGAAGCTTCACCTTGCGGTTAACCTCTCCCTTTAACCTTCCGGCACCGGGCAGGAGTCAGCCCCTATACGTCGTTTTAGACTTTGCAGAGACCTGTGTTTTTGTTAAACAGTCGCCGTGCGCGATTCGCTGCGGCCTCTTCGGGCTATAAACCCTAGTGAGGCACCCCTTCTCCCGAAGTTACGGGGTTAATTTGCCGAGTTCCTGAACGAGTGTTCTCTTGAGCGCCTTTGGATATTCTCCTCGTCTACCTGTGTCGGTTTGTGGTACGGTTCCCCAAATTTCTCCTTAGAGGTTTTTCTTGGCAGCGTGAAATCATCCCCTTTGCCCCATACGGGACTGCTTTATATCTCACCCTTAAGACCTGACGGATTTACCTATCAGATCAGGCTTACATATATCGAGCCGCATAGCCATATGCGGTCGGGACTATCCTTCTGCGTCCCCCCATCGTAATAACGAAATTTCGGGAGTTCCGGAATATTAACCGGATGTCCATCAGCTACGCCTTTCGGCCTCGCCTTAGGGACCGACTAACCCTGAGCGGATTAACCTTCCTCAGGAAACCTTAGACTTTCGGCGCGGAGGGTTCTCACCTCCGTTATCGCTACTTATGCCGGCAGGGTCTCTTCCACAGCAGTCCACGGGTCCTTACGATCCCGCTTCAAACCGCTGAGAATGCTCTCCTACCACGCGTCTTGCGACGCATCCGCTGCTTCGGTGTCTAGCTTGAGCCCCGTTGAATTGTCGGCACCGGACCGCTTGACCAGTGAGCTATTACGCTTTCTTTAAAGGATGGCTGCTTCTAAGCCAACCTCCTGGCTGTCTGGGCGTTCCGACATCCTTTCCCACTTAGCTAGAACTTGGGGACCTTAGCAGGCGATCTGGACTGTTTTCCTCTCGACGACGAAGCTTAGCCCCCGCCGTCTGACTCCCGTGCTGGTTGTCCGTGGCATTCGAAGTTTGGTTGGATTCAGTAAGCTGGAAAGCCCCTTAGTCCATTCAGATCTCTACCACCACTGCAAATCACACGAGGCTAGCCCTAAAGCTATTTCGGAGAGAACGAGCTATCACGGAATTTGATTAGCCTTTCACCCCTACCCTCAGCTCATCCGAGCTTTTTTCAACAAACACCGGTTCGGTCCTCCGGTGGGTGTTACCCCACTTTCAACCTGGCCAAGGGTAGATCATCCCGCTTCGCGTCTATTCCTGCCAACTTAACGCCCTATTAGGACTCGCTTTCGCTACGGCTCGCTTCCGCTTAACCTTGCTGACAAGAATAACTAGCCGGCTCATTATGCAATAGGCACGCGGTCAGGCATTCCCTTACGGGCATAGCCCTCCCACTGCTTGTAGGCACACGGTTTCAGGTACTATTTCACTCCCCTCGCAGGGGTACTTTTCACCTTTCCCTCACGGTACTGGTTCACTATCGGTCAGTAGGTAGTATTTAGCCTTACGGGATGGTCCCCGTTGCTTCCCGCAGGGTTTCACGTGCCCCGCGGTACTCAGGTACCGACTTCGAGTTCATCTGTTTTCGCCTACGCGGCTTTCACGCTCTATGGCCCCTCTTTCCAGAGGGTTCGACTAACAAATGAATTGGTAACTCTACTATTGTCGGCCCTACAACCCCAGCACTACCCGAAGGTCGTACTGGTTTAGGCTCATGCGATTTCGCTCGCCACTACTCTCGCAATCGAGGTTTCTTTCTTTTCCTCCAGGTACTGAGATGGTTCACTTCCCTGGGTTTGCTCGCACCCGACTATGTATTCATCGGGCCGTTGTACGGGTTCACCGTACAGGGTTTCCCCATTCGGAAATCCCCGGATCACAGCCTACTTGCGGCTCCCCGAGGCTTATCGCAGCTTGCCACGTCCTTCATCGCCTCCTACTGCCAAGGCATCCACCGTGCGCCCTTAGTAGCTTGACCATAAAATTTACTCCACACATCCGACTCACGTCGGCTCGCGCTCGCAAATTTCATTGGCCTCTCCAATCGACCGCCGCGTCTCACGACGCGCAGCAGTCAATCTAAGGCACTCATAAAATTTAAACTTAGCCTTGTAATTATCCCAATGCTATTCAGTTGTCAAACATCGCTTGCGCGTCTTGCCGCGCCCCGCTTCTCGCGGAGAACATTACTGTTCAAGATTCGACGTCAGCGTTACTGACGTCCAATTTCGAACAGCTATGATTTAGAATGGTGGAGCTGACCGGTTTCGAACCGGTGACCTCATGCTTGCAAAGCACGCGCTCTCCCAGCTGAGCTACAGCCCCGTGACGTTCAATCAAGGTTGGTGGGCCTGGGTAGAGTCGAACTACCGACCTCACCCTTATCAGGGGTGCGCTC
>PJLO01000081.1 GCA_003010405.1 Acidobacteriota bacterium
TTTTTTCCCCTTCAGATGATTTCATATATTCCCCCAGAAGTTTGCCATCCACCACGTTGATCACCTTGGTGTTCGCGTTCACCACGGGTGGCTTTGCCGGCTGCCCCTGCTGCGTGCTGTCGCCCTGGACTCGCACTCCGTAATTGCCGGAGGGCATCTTGACGGCCGGCATAATGATCTCAGGGCCAGCCTCGCCGGCAACGCCCATGCCGCCGGTCGCAAAAGCGTGAAAGCCGCTATCCGCCGTCGTAAATAAGGTCGGTGATGTCAGGATGGAGTTCGTGGGGAGTGTGGTGCCAGAGAAAGCGCCGCCGTGAGCGAAGCCGAAGAGACCGGAAAGCCAACCACTACTGGCCGTGGCTGTCGACGATGTGGCAGATTGAAAAAAACTCGATGTCATCTGATTGATGACGTTGTTCCACCATGTTTTAAGGATATTCATGGCAAAATCCATGAACGCGTCGCCCATATTGCCGAGAAACGTCGACCACACGTCGTTCATGTCCAACGTGCCCTGGGCTAGACCTTTGACGATTGAACCTATTCCCGTTGAAAATGAACTGAAAATATCGTCGGAGAGTGTCTTGAAACTTTTGGCAAAGGCGACATATTCTTCACGCGCTTTTGTCAGATCACTCTTGTAACTCCCGAAATCGAGCCCGATCGTTGCCTTGAACGCCTCTTGCGAGGTTCCGTTCTGTTGCTTGTTCTCCAGGTATTTTTTCTGATACTCTTCCCACTGTTGTGCTTCGTAAATCTTGTATGCAAGCTCGCTCGAAGCGTTCTCTTTCACAACGGAAAGATTCGCTTCGATGCGCTCTTTCTCGGCAGTCCAATACTCGTCCGAAACACCTTTCAGTCCTTCGTAAGCCTGGATTCTGGCGTTGACCTCCTCAAGAGCATATATCTTGTCGATCTCAGCGGCTTGTTTTGCCCTCTCGGTGTCGTCACTGATCGATAATAGCCGTTTGTCCTGCTCGGCCTTCCAAATCTGCGCCTGGGTCATTTGCGAGGCGTAAATAGCCTTGGGGTCGCCTGTGAGCTGACCAATCCGCCCTGTGGTGGACGCGGCCTCTTGCATCGCTTTTTTCCATGCATCGATCTGAGCAATCTGCTTTTCTAACGCCCTGTTGGAACCCAGCTGATCTAACGCCTTCACAGCGTCCGTTGTTGCACCCTTGGCACCGATCATCCCTTTTCTGATTGTGGTGGTGAGCTGATCGTACCTTTTGTCGATCTGGGCGAGACGGGCACCAAGAGTGTCACCGCTCCACTGGGACAGGAGTTGATCGTACTGATCCTTCGCTTGTTGCAGATAGCCGGCTGCTTGCTCGCCATATCGAGCCGCCGCATTTGCTGCGTTCGTTGCACTCTTGTGATGCGCGTTCAGTTTCTTGTTTACTGCGTCCAGCTCGACTTGCTCAGATTTAAGCGCCTTCACCCACAGTTCGCCAGTTGAAGCAAGGCCGGCCTGATCGAGCTTTCCACTGTTCACAGATTGCCGCATTGTGTCGAACGCTTTGGCATATCGCTCGGTGATCTCTTTAGTCTGGTCGGTGAGTGGCGTTTTTAGAAAAGACTCTTCCCGCTTGAGTGCGTTTTTCACCTGTTCAACGACATCTGAATATTTGATAGTACCGCCAATGGTGATGTTTCGTACTGGCTGGCGAATCTCATTTGATCCAGTTTGCTGTTGACCAGCACTGCCAAGGTTCATCACAGCCCGAGCATAGGGTGTTGTAAAAGCCATGGCCTTGAGCACCTGATAAGCCATGGACAGTGTTTGTGCGATGATGCTTTTCTGGTTCTCAAGAAATCCATTGGCCAACTGAATAAACTTGACCGCATCCTGGTACATGTTGGGCAAGCCTGCATTGACGATCTGCTCAACCAAAGTCTTCTGGGTGGACAAGCCGGAGGTTAGGGTATTCTGGATGTCCTCGGTAGCCACGCCAACGCCTTTCACCTGGGATGCGACGAACGCCAGCACGTCACCGGAACGAATGTGGTCGTTGAGAACCTGTTTCCACTCCGGGCCGATGCGGTCTTCGATCAGCATAGCTAACTGGTCCCCGGCACGGGCCTGACCAGTCATCACCGACCGCAATTCCTGTGCGATCTGCAAAGACGATGACTGCCCCTGCGTCACCAACTTGATCTTGTCGACGATGACGCCGAGGTTGTTGATATCCTCATCGCTGGAGAGACGCAGACCCTTGTTCGTGAGAATCTGCCAAGCCTCCGTCATCTCTTTGCCACTAGCAAAAAACCTCGATGCCGCAAGCTGAACCTTGTTGTATGTTTCCTCGGCATAAGCGAGATTGTCTTTATAAATATATTTAAGCTGCTCACTTGTACCT
>PJLO01000029.1 GCA_003010405.1 Acidobacteriota bacterium
CTCCTGAACTGTACCCGCTTTACCGAAAAATGGCGAATCGCAAGCGAACTCCAGATCCTGTGCAGAGCGTCCCTAGGGAAACTCTGATCAAGTTGTCTGCTTTCCACAGGGCCGGTGTGTAAGGTTGATTGCAGAGATTCTGTAATCCTATGAGGCAGCAGACACTGGCGATGAACACGGGTTCGAGCGGTACTCGAAGAAGACGAAGCGTGCGTTGTTTCTGGAAGAGATGGAGCAGGTGGTTCCGTGGCATGAACTGTGCGCCCTGGTCGAACCCCATTATCCCAAGGCGGGCAACGGACGTCGTCCCGTTGGCGTCGTGCGCATGCTGCGAATCTACTTTCTTGAGCAGTGGTTTAACCTTTCTGATCCGGCGGTGGAGGAAGCCCTGTACGACTCGCCGTTGATGCGTAGCTTTACCAGATCGCACAGAATACGAATTCACCCGCTCTTAAATCGCGGCTATTCGTTCTCGCCATGGAGACGGAAGAAGCATCTACCTAAAGCGATAAGGCTAAGTTTGATCCTGATAAGGACGGAGGAATACGTCGGTGCACAACTCTATCGATTCCGCGTCAAATCTGACTCGGCTGCCGCATCTCGCGGGCCGCATATTACACTTTAACCTCGAGAAAGAAATTCAAATCCTTCGAGAGGAGGATTCCTGGCGCCGAGATACTGGCCGCAGTTCGAAGACCCTTGCCAAATACCCAGATTTCCGCATTGTTCTCGTCCTCATGAAGGCGAACTCCCAGATGAAGGAACACCACGCAGACGCGAGAATCTCAATCGAGACCGTACGGGGCAGAATCCGTTTGAAGCTGCCAGATGAAACCGTTGAGATGGGCTCAGGTGAACTCATGTGTTTGGAGTCAGGCATACAGCACGATGTAGAAGCAATTGAGGAGAGTGCTTTTCTGATTACAATTTCCTGGCCGGGAGGTAGTGCGGAGGAACGACACGAGATGAGGTAGGTTCAGCCACGCCGTTTTCTTTTCCCAACGGATGAAGGAATTTATGGCCGCCGAAGAAACTTCTTTGTCGTACCTTTTCAACGCGACTCGGTGCGCGATTTGGCATTCAAGAGATCGCTTAAAACGCTCGCGCTTGGGACCGCAATCAATATCGCTGCTCCGACGGCCTCTTTCACAATGCACAGAATGCATTCGGGCCTGCGGTCCTTCTTGCCTGCAGAATTGGTGCTACCCATTCTCGAGCAGTATTCGCCAGGCGGATCATGCACTTGGCTCAACGCACAAGCTGGTTGTTCGGACGCTGCCACATTTCCTCGAAGGTATTCTGAAAAGCCTTAACCTGCTGGGGATCGGTGGTGAAATGGGCGTTGTTGTCTTGTCGTTTTTCGCCCGAGGGCGACCAATTCGCGCTTCCGGTGCGCAGCTCACGACCGTCGATGAGATAGGCTTTTAAGTGCATCAACTCGCGACTTCCCTTCACACGAATTTGGATGTTACGCTCGCCTCCGAGAAGGTTCGTGGTGGACTCGCGACGGCCAGATGAGCGCCTCTGTTCTTGATTGTACTGATCGTTATCGCGGTAGATGCGCACTTGAACCCCATCGCGAGCGCGCTCAACGATAGCCTGCGCCAAATAGAGGTCCGTGAAAGCATACATTGCGATGTCGATGGATTTGCGAGCATGCAATAGGTGGTCACGATCAATCTGCTCCAGATTCTCAGTTGGCGAAAAGTGCTCTGCAGCCGTGCCCGGTTCAGGCCCGCTGGGCATTGGCCGCGAAACCGGAATATTGCAGCCAGGGGAGAACAAGCAAACAAGCAGGATTGTTGCGAGGATCAAACGGGATTTCATAGACAATCATTAGTGTAGCTCGGAACAATTCTCAAGGCCGCCCGACGGCGCTTGTAGAGACCTCTCCGGGAATTTCTAAAAATGAAGTCGCAAGCCCAATTGCAATTCACGTTCACGATAAATCGTGTTGGCTGCTGCGGTCGGTTTGCCGAATCCGGAGTAATACTCCAGTGAATGGTTATACACGCTGTAATAGCTGTCGCTGCGATCGGTCACAATTTGATGGTTCAGCAGGTTAAAAGCCTCGGCCAGAAACTCTAGTTTGCTCCGTTCTCCAAAATAGATCTGGCGTGAAAGGCGCAGATCGACATTGTAGAGAGCTCCGTAGCGGAAGGTGTTGCGTCCGAGAAATGGCAGACGGGTGTTTCCGCCGGTTCCCATGAACCCCAGGCATCCTTCGCAGGTGTTGATGGGAGCTTCGCCGTTGACCTTATCGCTGAAGGGCCTGCCGGTGGCGATGTGAACAATGGGAGCTACGGTCCAGCGATCAAGAGCGGCGCGCAGAATCCTGTTCGATTCGCGGAACAGACGCGGCGTCCAGACCATGCTTGCAGTCATGCGATGCCGGACATCGTAGTTGGAGGTGCCGTAATCCGGATGGGCTACATAATGGCTTACATTGTCAAAAAAGTAAGTAAAGGGAATGGGACTGAGGGTGTTGTTATACGCCGTGAACGGCGTTGAGTTCTGGTTGTCGTCTATAGCGTGCGACCAGGTGTAGTTGAGCTTGAAGCCCAATCCCGAGGTCATGCTGCGATTGAACTGAAGCACCAGCGCGTTATAAGACGAGTTTACGTTGGAGCGGATTTCAGTGATGGTTTCAAAGTTCGGGTTGAGCCGTCCGGTGTAAACAGGCACGGTGAGAGTGTGTCCGTTGTAAGGACCGGGCACGCCGGTGTAGTAGTCGGAAGCAAAGGTGTATGTCACGTTGGTGCGGCTGTTGGGATCGAGGTTGATATCAACGAAGTTGGGGAGTTGGCGTCCGAGACTGAGAAGGTAGGATGCCGAAATGACGGTTTTACGGGAGACCTGATGCTCAAGGATCAGATCCACCTGATGAATCTGCGGATTCTGCATATGGCGAGCGAACACAGCAACATCACCGCCCATGGTTGAGGCGAATGGATCGGTAGGGTAGACATTTGGGAAAGTCGGGCCGACCAGCGAGCAGTAACTGGTAACGGCATAACAAAAGCTATGACTGCGCTGCGCCGCCTGTGTGCCGGTTTCTGTAATCGCGGACGAGATGGTGGAGTTGGAGATGCGTCCGTAGTAGAGGCCGTAGCCTCCACGAAGAGCGGTCTTGCCGTCGCCGGTTACGTCCCAGGCGAAACCGAAACGGGGACCGAGGTTGTTGCCGTCGGATGGAAAGGACTTGGTCGCCAGCAGCGCGGAATTGGGAGTTTGCGGAGATGGCAGGGTCTGGTACTCGTAGCGTAATCCGAAGTTCAGGGTCAGGCGGCGGAGGGGGCGCCAATCGTCCTGGATGAAGCCGGCGAGGTCAAGGGTATTGAAGGAAAAGGCCGGGGTGCCGAAGCCCTGCTTATAGCTGCTATAACCGTGGAAGTTAGTTCCGGTGTTGTGCTGCCACTGATAAAGATCGGCCATGAAGTAATCGCGGTAGTTGTAGTTGTAGCTGCCGTTGGCGGCGTACAGATTGTTCATCTCGTCGTTGACATGATTCACGTCGTAGCCGAACTTGAGCACGTGGCGGCCATGTATCCAACTGATGGACTGCGTCAATTGGTTGCGATGTTCGTCAGGGAACGCACGACGCGGCATGAAGGATGGAGTGCCAAAAGTGAACCCCGAAGAATAGCCAAGCACGGAAATAGAGGGAGCGAATCCACTGGGGCCGACCGGCTCACCAGGCGCTGGCGCCTGCGGAGATTGGTATTCGAAGTCGCGTCCCCAGGAATAGCGCAACTCGCTGGTGGTGTGGTTGCTAAAAGCTGAAGTGAGGCGCGCGATCAACATGTCTGTCTTTACGCCGTCAAATCCGAAACTGGCAACGCCACGGTGCACCACAGGTTCGCTCTGCACGCCGCCGGGGGAACTCCATCTCATACGATTGAAGCTGAGCGCAAGGGAATGGTGGGGGGCGAGGTGGTAATCGATTTTGGAAAAGAAAATCTGGTGGTCCGCAGTTCGGGGTATTGCTCCGAGGAGACTGGCAAGGTAGTCGGTGCCAGCCTGGAAGGCGGCGATTGCCGCGGGATCGAAGGCCGGGGTGTTGGCGATGCCGGGCATTACCTTTTTAAGTGTATTTAGCTCGTCGCGACCGCTGCAGACTCGCACCTGAGGCTGGTCGCTGGCGCTTAATCTTCCGTAGTGCGCCTGGGTGACGCAGGGTTTTGCGAAGAGCGAATCGGGGTGGGCAGCAGCGGCAATGCCCGGGTAGTCGCGGCGCTGTCCGTCAAAGTTGAAGAAGTAGAACAACTTGTTTTTGACTATCGGGCCGCCGATGGAGGCCCCAAACTGCTGGCGGCGGTCGAGAGGCTTGGTCTTTTCGGTTGTCCAGTTGCCGCTGGCGTCGCGCACGGGAACAACGGTGAAAGCGTTAGTGGCGCCCAGATTGTTGTCCCTCATGTAGTAGAAAATTTGCCCATGAGTGTGGTTTCCGCCGCTTCTGGTTACGGAGTTGACGACCGCTCCGGCGGCGCGCCCATATTCGGCGGAGAAGTTCGAGGTGTTCACCTGGAATTCACGCACTGCGGCCGGGCTGATGACGTAACTGATGCGGGTGCGTCCGCGCTCTTCACTGAAGAATGCCTGGTTGTTATCAGCGCCATCGACGGTGCTGTTGTTCATCAACCCATTGATGCCACGGAAGCTGATCAACCCAAAGTTGCCGTCGAGCGTCGCAGTCGGGGTCAGCAGAGCGAAGTTCGACCAGCGGCGTCCATTGATGGGCAGGTTGTCGAGGGCATCGGTGCTGATGTTGGTTGCGAAATCTGCCTGAGTCGTATTTACCGCGGGCACTTCGTCGCCTACGTCAACTGTCTCCGGTTTGCCGGCCACTTCGAATGAAATCTCGATTTCGGTGATGCGTCCCACCTCGACGGTGATGCGGAGGATATGAAAATCGGCGAAGCCTTTGCCAGTGGCCTTCAGCGAGTAGAGCCCGGGCCTGAGACCCACGATACGGAACGCTCCGTACGAGCCAGTCCGTGTTTCAAAAAGTTCGCCGGTCTCCGAGTTTTGCAAGGAAATGTGCGCTCCAGGGACGGCGGAGCGATGCGCATCCCAGGCCGAGCCTCCGACGGCCCCGGAGAGTGAGCTTTGCGCATTTGCTAAAGTTGAGAGAAACAGTATGAGGATAGACAGGGATAGAGCGCAAACTTTCAGCACTTAGACCGTCCCGGGACAGCATTACCCATTCCGGTCCAGCGCTGCACGGTCCACAACGGGAATGACAAAATTTCATTTTGAAAAGATGGGGTTGATTAGAACATCTTTTAGCAACAGTGTCATCACGAAAAACATTGCCGAAAGTTATCGCGGCGGAAGCTTCGAGTATGAGTTCCTGCTGGTAAAGTCACCTGCGGTGTCTGAACCGCAAAATCCGCACTGAGGCCCATGATAGCCTGTATGGAGCGCTGTCCTGGGGTACGGTTGCTTTCGTACTGCCGCAGGTCGGGGCGCAGTTTTCCGCATGGGCCGCATACACGTTCTCTCTGAACATATCGCGAACAAAATCGCCGCAGGCGAAGTCGTCGAGCGTCCGGCTTCGGTGGTCAAGGAGTTGATTGAGAACTCTCTGGACGCTGGGGCCACACGGATTCGGATCGACATTGAAGCCGGGGGGCGCAAACTCATTCATGTGACCGACAACGGTTGCGGAATGGTGCGCGATGACGCGCTGCTGGCCTTTGAGCGCCATGCCACCAGCAAACTGGTTCACGACGACGATCTGCTCTCAATCTCCACACTCGGATTTCGCGGCGAAGCTCTGCCCTCGATTGCATCGGTGAGCCGGGTGCGGCTGGAAACCCGCGATGCAGGGGAACCAAGTGGAACCATCGTCGAAATTGCTGGCGGACGGATTCTGACGGTTGAAGAAGCCGGGTTGCCTGCCGGGACTTCGATCAGCATCCGCGATCTTTTCTTTAATACTCCGGCCCGCAAAAAGTTTTTGAAGGCGGAGTCCACGGAACTTTCGCATATCGCTTCGCTGGTCACGCATTATGCGCTGGCTCATCCCGAGATGCACTGGGAACTTCATTCGACCACGAACGCGATGCTGGTTGCGCCTCCCGTCGCCAGCCACTCCGAGCGGATCTATCAGGTCTTTGGCAAGGAGACGCTAGATGAGTTGATTCCGCTGGCGGCGCAGATTCCGCTGGAACGGGTTGGATTGCCGGATCCACCGCCGTGGCGCCGCGAGCCGGAGTACGAACCGCCTCCCCCCGGCGATCTCCGGATTCACGGATTCATCAGTAAGCCGGAAATACAGAAACTGAATCGCAATTCGGTTTTCATCTTCGCCAACGGGCGGCTGATTCGCGACAAGGTCGTGATGCACGGCATTCTGGAGGGTTATCGCAACATTATTCCTCCCACGGTGTATCCGGTTGTGCTGCTTTTTCTGGAGATGCCCTGTACGGAAGTCGATGTCAACGTGCACCCCTCGAAGACCGAGGTGCGCTTCCGGCAGCAAACCTTTGTGCATGACTTCGTTCGCGACGCGGTGCGATCGGCGCTGATGGCGGCGAGGCCCGCCCCGGCGTTTGCCACTGAGATTCACGCTGGGCCTTCGGCGAGGGTCGCGCTTACGCCGCCACTGCGAGGAGAGTCAGAGCCGGCTTTCCAGGCCACGCAGGGATTTGAAGATGCGCCTGAAGGCGAAGCAAAGGCTGATTCCTCCGCTTTTTCGCTGGTTTCCCAGCAGTCTCCGTTGCGGAATGAGGCGCTTCCGTTCAGCGGCTCGATATCAGTGGAGGGCAATGCGGCCTTTGGCGCGGTGAGGGTTCCGCCAGAGAGCTTCGGCGGTGAAGCCGCTACGTGGGAGACAATCGAGGAGACGGTGCCGGAGACACGTACCCCGTGCGTTCTGCCGCTCGACGGAATCGACGACGCGATGGATCTCTCGATGCTGGGCACGCTGCAACCATTAGGTCAGATTCGCGACTCGTTCATTCTTGCCATTAACCCGCAAGGGCTGTGGATTCTCGACCAGCACGCGGCGCATGAGCGCGTTTTATTTGAGAAGATAGTGGAAGAGCGCGGACGCAAACAGGTGGAAGCTCAGCGCCTGTTAATGCCGATCATTGTGGAACTCAGGCCCGCGCAGCAAGCCATTTTTACTGAGATTGCAGAGGAATTGCAGCGCAACGGTTTTGAGGCGGAGCCTTTCGGTATCAGGACGATAGCCATTCAATCGGCCCCAGCCGGAATCGCAGGCGACGATGTGGCAAAAATGCTACAGGAGCTACTGGAGCAATTCGAGCGCGAAGATCAGGCTCTGAACCTGAAAAAAGTCCGGACCCGCATCGCGGCCTCCATCGCCTGTCACGCCGCGATCAAAGTCAACATGCCGCTGGATAGGGCAAAAATGGAATGGTTGCTGGGTGAACTGGCAAAAACGAAGTGCCCAATGAGCTGTCCGCATGGCAGACCCGTCGTGCTGCGGTATTCTGTAAAGGACATACAGAAGGCTTTTAAGCGAATTTAAGCGATTCGCGCTCCTCGGTACGCTGGGGTGTGCGTTCGCGTCTCCGAAATAGGTTAAGTGATGACAGAGCAGGAATTGCAAGAGCTACGAAACGCCAAATGGCGCACCAACGGCCAACCGATTCGCACGCAGGACGATGCGCGCGAATTTATCGAGAGCGTGGGCTTTTGCCTGATGTATCCGATACGCCCCGCCGTGCTGGTTCCGACCTTCATAGGAGCGTGGGCCGGCACAAATGACAATCTCCCCACCTGGCAGCACGCTTTTGCGGACCCCCGCGCCAAGGATGCCACCGAAGTGATGGTGCGCACTCTGCGCCAGAAATTTGCTTTTGAGGCACCGCTGTTTGGAGATACGGATTTTTTGGTCTCCGCCTCGGTGTTTCCGTATTTCTATGGACTGGTCGGCGATCGCAACCCGCGCGCCGCGATCAAAACCGGCGCTCGCTCCGAATATTCGCCATTGGCCGCACACGTTTTTCAGGTGATTCAGAAGGACGGCCCAATCACAAAGAACCGGATGCGCGAGATTCTGGGCGGAGAGCTCTCCGAAGCAGCGATTGATCGCGCTCTGGCCGAACTCTCGCACAAGCTGCGGATCACCCGCGTGGACTATCGTGCCGAGCAGGGAGCTTACTGGGACGTGCTGCTGCGCTGGTGCCCGGATGAGGTGCGCCAAGGCATGACCATGTCCATCCCGGAGGCGCTGACTGCCTTAATTTCGAAGTACGTCGAATGTGTGGTGGCCGCCGAGCAGGTGGAAGTAGAGGAGTTCTTCAGCACGTTCATTGGGCGAGGTAAAGTTCGGGAAGCCATCAATGCCCTGCTGGCAGCGCGAGAGTTCCAGTTTACTTACGTCGGCTCCCGCTCGATGCTGCATGTACCGCCGCCAAAGCCAACAGTGGCTGCTCCGCGGCCGCTTGTGCGCCGTGGCCAGCCGATCGCAAGACGTCCAAAGCGGGGTACCGCACCACGCCCGCTTACGTCCGCTCCCACGACAGCTCCTTCGCCCGCTCCCGAGGCTAAGAAGGTTGAGTCATCTAATTCTCCGGGTTCCGAAAAAGAATGAGCAAAGCAGCGTCTAAACTCGTCATTGCCATCGATGGACCGGCCGGGGCAGGTAAAAGCACCATCGCGTCGCGGCTTGCCAAGAGCTTTGGATACGTCAATTTGGAATCGGGCGCGATGTACCGCGCTCTTGGATTGAAGGCTATTGAGATTGGAGTCTCAGTTGGCGACGGCCCGGCTTTACTCGCTCTGGCGAAACAGTCCACCATCGAGTTGGAGCCGACGCCGGAAGGAAATCGGGTTCTGCTCAATCATCGGGATGTTTCCGCCCGGATTCGTGAACGCGACGTAACTGATGCCGCTTCGCGAGTTTCCACCCATCCGGAAGTGCGTGAGTGGATGGTAAGCCGCCAGCGCGAGATGGGAGCAAACGGCGGAGTCATTATGGAAGGCCGCGACATCGGAACAGTCGTTTTTCCGAATGCCGAAGTCAAGATCTTCCTCGACGCCGATCCCCAGATTCGCGAAAGGCGCAGAGTCACCCAGGCCAACGCCCAGGACAATCCAGCTCGTGCCGAGAAGCTGAAACAGGATTTGCGCGAACGGGATCGCCGCGACTCTACCCGCGCCGCCGCCCCGCTGAGAGCCGCCGAAGACGCGGTCCACATCGACTCCAGCAAAATGACCATAGAAGAAGTCATTGCCCGTGCCGAGGCAATTGTGGCCGAGAAACTCAGGCAACACGGTCTCTGAGAGGACAGAGCAATCCTCAATTTCATTCATGGTGGTCGATCCCGCAATTAGTGCGGGATCTTTTTTTTGCGAGAAAATCCTTTCTTGTCTCCCTGAGTCGCGAGGTGGAGACCGTGTTGCATCATAGTGAGCACAATGCGGACGTGAGCACGAAAAGCTGATACATTTTCAATTCCGTCAAATCAGTTCGACGTCTTCGCATGTAATTTCGCGTTTCTAAATTCGACGGGTTATGAGTTCTGCAGTCTGCGTTCTGGAATGGAGGAGCGTTGTGAAGAGAGTACTCGCCGCGCTTTTGGTGGCCGCCAGCCTGATCTCTGTGGCACAGCAGCGCCCGTCTTCCAGTGCCCAGCCAATTCAACTGCCCAGTAGCAAGGTATTGTTCACGCCCACGCCGGGCTCTCCACGCCGCACAAACAGTCTTCCAACGGCAACTGCGGTTTCTCCCGATGGGCGCTACGTCGCGCTGCTCAACACCGGCTATGGCACCGCGGAATCGAAGATGGGCCAATCCATCACACTGCTGGATCGTACAACCGGTCAACTTACGGACTTTGCCGACGAGCGTCTGCGCCCACGGTTTAAGCAAACGTATTTCTTTGGAATCGCATTCAGTTCCGGCGGCAACGAACTTTATGTTTCCGTCGCTTCGCTCTTCGATTCCGAAGGCAAGGCTGCAGGCAACACGGGCAGCGGCATCGCCGTGTATTCGTTCCGCGATGGCAAACTGTCGCCGAGCCGATTTCTAAGGATTCCCCCGCAAAAGCTACCAGAAGGCAAAAAGTATCCATCCAAGTCGCCGCTCGCCAAGGGCCTGATGACCGCATACCCCGCAGGTCTCGCCATTTTGCCAGCCTCCCGCGAGGCTCCCGAGCGCTTGCTCGTGGCTGGGAACTTAAGTGATCAGGCATGGCTTCTCGATTCGCAATCCGGCGCGATACTCAAGTCGTTTGACGTGAGTGATCCTCGCAACGAGTGGGTTCCGGCTACCCTGCCCTATGCAGTCGCCAACGATGGTAAGGACAAGGACTGGGTCAGTCTCTGGAACACCTCCGCGATTGCCGAACTGGACTTAGTGAGCGGCGCGGTCCGCCGCATCGAACTCGACACGCCCAAAGGATCGCCGACCTCTTCCGGACATGCGACTGCGATGCTATATGAGCCGAAAAGGCACACGCTCTACGTCACGCTCGCGAATTTGGACGAAGTGATTGCGCTCGACACCATGACCTCAAAGGTTGTCTCCAGAGTCAACGTCCGATTGCCCAGGCAGCGAGCCGGCGGCGCTTATCCCAACGCGCTGGCACTAAGCCCGGGTGGCAAGCTCTACGTTGCCGAGGCCGGAACCAACTCTGTCGCGGTCCTTTCAGCTGGCAAACACTCTGAGCTTGGCGCTCCTACGGGTTTCATTCCAACCGAGTATTACCCGACCGCGCTTGCTTTCGCGGGAAACGAACTCATCATCGGCAGCGGCAAGGGGAGGGGGACCGGTCCCAGTGCAATCGTTGCAGAGCCGGAGTCCAACAACCCAAAACCTAAGAAGCGGTGGAAGTATATCGGGGACTTGACGTACGGCTCGGTAGCGCGCCTGACTGAAAAGGAAATTGCCGGTAACCTTGCGACCTACTCCGCTGAGGTCATGCACAATAATCTGATTGAAGAGAGCCAACCGCGAATCGACTTCCGCAACAGCGGCCACATCCGCAACCCTATACGCCACGTCATTTACATCATCAAAGAGAACCGCACCTATGACCAGTTGTTTGGGGACCTCGAAGTCGGCGACGGCGATCCATCGCTCACAATGTTCGGCGAGGAGATCACCCCGAATCACCACAAACTTGCGCGTCAGTTTGGTGTGCTGGACAACTTTTACGATTCAGGAGAAATCAGCGGCAACGGACACGTCTGGTCCACGGCAGCAATCACCAGCGACTACACGGAAAAGATCTGGCCGATTAATTATCGCAACGGGCAACGTACATATGATTTTGAAGGACTGGTAAACGGCGAGTGTCCGCTATTGCAGCACATCACCGATGTTGACGAACCTTCAACTGGATTTCTCTGGGCAAATGCCGCACATGCGAATTTGAGCTACCGCCATTACGGCGAGTATGTAAATACCGAGTGGTGCACATACGCCATAAACGTGAACTCTCCTGCCTCGACGGGGACATCCACGGGGCGCTGCGCCATAAAATCCGTTGCGCCGGGCGCGCCGATGCCAGAGGGCATGAGCGCGACTCCGGGTAAACCGAGTCCGTGGCCCTGGTCGATTCCGTTGATGTACCGGAACGTAGCGACAAAGCCAGAGCTGGTTGACCACTTCGATCCGAATTTCGCGGACTTTCGACTGGACTATCCGGACCAGCTTCGTGCCGACGAATTTCTCCGCGAGTTCAATCGGTTTGTTGCGGCACGGGAACGTGGCGACTCCGCCCACGAACTGCCGAACCTGGTCGTGATGCGTTTGCCGAACGATCATACGTACGGGACACGAGCGGGAATGCCCACTCCGCAGGCCTCGCTGAAAGATAATGATCTGGCTCTCGGCCGCGTTGTCGAGGCGGTTTCGCATTCGCCCTACTGGGATGACACGGCAATACTCGTGCTAGAGGACGATGCGCAAAACGGCCCCGATCACGTGGACGCGCACCGTTCGATCGCGCTGGTTATCAGCAAGTACGCGCCGCGTGGAAACAAGCCTTGGGTGGAACACGGCTTCTACACCACGGTTCACATGATCCGCACGATTGAGGACTTGTTGGGACTGCCGCCGATGAGCCACAACGATGCACAGGCCGCGCCAATTGCCGCCCTCTTCACAGGCAAAGGAGATCAAACGCCTTTTGTGGCAGACCGTCGTCATGAAAACAATGGCGGTCTTTTTGAAGTGAACGCCGAGGGCAACAAGGGCGCGAAGCAGAGTTCAATGCTCGATTTCAGCACGGAAGACAAAGCCGACGCGGCAAAGCTCAACGCGATTCTGTGGCGCGCGACTATGGGAAAGCGGCGCATGCCGAAACCGAAGCACACGGTGTTTCCGGCTTCCAGAGATCGTGACGACGATTAACCCGACCTGATATTTGGGACTGAGCACGCCAGGCAAATCCGGCCCAGCATTGAGCTCGTTTTCCCGCAAACCGGGGATTTTGCCCTGCGACAGGCGTTGAAAGGCGGCAAAACCGTCCTGAAATGCATCTTACTTAGCCCAAGCCTCTGGGCTTGCGGGCTAATGATACCTCCGTCGCCACTTCCCGAATCCGAGCCGCTGGAGCGCTTCGCCGTCGAGGTCTTCTCGGAATTGAACGAGAACACGATCGCTCGCCGAGCCCGCGAAGTCAACGTACTGCTCCGCATGAGTATGCTGGCCGGGTTGGAAATGGAGCTCGCATCCACGCTCAATCTGATCTGCGACCTCGCCGGGGAAATCGTAAGCTTCTTGCGCGGAACGGTTTATTTCTGGGATGAGGACGCCGGAGCCATGCATTTACGCGTGACGCGAAACATGCCGGACCCGGACGAGGAAAGCTATACGCGTGCGAACGTGCTCAATTACTGGGTGGCCAAACTGGGTCGACCACTGCTGCTTACGCGCCACTGTCAGCGCGAAGCAGACGTGCTGCTGCATGCCATGAACGCGGCCAGCGTACTCGTGGTCCCCCTCTTCGTTCGCAATCGAGTTGCGGGGTCGATGCAGCTGTTCGGCGAACGTACGGACAGTTTTTCACGGGAAGACGCGCAACTCCTCTGGATACTTTCCCTGGTTGCCGAAAGCATGTTGGCCCGTGACTATTCCAATGAGACCCTGCTGCGTTTTGCCTTTACCGACTTCCTGACCGGGCTCAAGACTCGTGGCTACTTCGAGCAGCAGCTCGATTTGGAACTCGCGCGTGCCGAACGCAGGGGCACACCTTTGGCAGTTCTCATGATCGACATCGATCATTTCAAACGCCTGAATGACACGCACGGCCATACCGTGGGCGACATGGTGCTGCGCGACTTGGCAGCCATTCTAACCCGCGATCTTCGCGAAGTTGATACTGCTGCACGCTATGGTGGAGAAGAGTTTATTTTGTTGCTGCCGGAAACCAGTCTCCAGGGAGCGAAGCTCGTCGCTCAACGCTTGCGCTATTCGGTCGAGCAGGCGAACTTTTTTACCGGAGCGCGAACCGAGGCAGGCGCCGAAATAGAGCACATCACAATCAGCATTGGTGTCGCCCTGTTTCCCGACGAGGCCCGTTTTAAACGAGATCTGCTTGAAGCCTCGGATGCAGCACTCTATGAAGCAAAAGCGCGAGGACGCAACTGCGTCGTCCTCTACTCGGAGATCCACACCCAAAAAGCATCCTAATTTTCATGGAAATGAAGTCTCGAGGGCAGGATGAGCAGGGAGGTCTCTCTGCCCTGCTCATCTGACGCTTATTTCCCTTTCGCCTTACTTTGCTTCTTCGCGGCAACTTTCTTTGCCGCGGGCTTTTCAGCAGCTTTCTTTGCAACGGGTTTGCTTGCAGCCTTTGCGGGAGTCTTTGGAGATTTTGCCGGGACAGCCTTCACCGCCTCGGCTTTTGCTAAGACTTTGGGTGGCGTCGCTTTGCCCGGAACAGCTTTGGCCGGAGCAGCTTTCTTTGCTGCGGATTTTGCCCCAGCCTTAGTAATTACCGGCTTGGATGGAATATTTGCCTCGGGTTTGGCGTCTTCTTCTGCAACGATCTCAGGTTCAGAGATCGGAGCAAGTGACTCGCTGGGAGCGGTTTCCGCAACATTGCTGGCAATAACCTTTGCCTTCGGCAGGACCACAGTTTGGACAGGAGCTGCGTTCTCGGCAACCGCGCCTAGCTGACGCAGGAGCACCTGGCGCATGGTATCGATCGGAGCCGGTTTCCCGGTCCAAATTTCAAACTGCCTTGCCGCCTGATGGACGAACATCTCGGCCCCGCTGATAGTGCCGCAGCCTTTGGCCTGCGCCATTTTCAAAAACCCCGTCTCAATGGGGTTATAGACAGAGTCGAAGACCCAGAGCGCATTGATTTCATTCTCTTCAAGCGGAGTGTTTTCGTCGGAACCCATTCCCACCGGGGTTGCATTGAAGATCACGTCGAACGTCGATTTCGTCAGCTCGCTGCGTTTTATGGTCTTCGAATCCGACTGCTTCGCGAGCGCCTGGCCTGTTGCCAGTGTGCGGTTCAGGATGAAGACCTCGGAACCCTTAGCCCGGAACCCGAAAACAGCGGCCCGAGCCGCTCCTCCCGCTCCCAGCACCAGAATCCGCCCTCCCTGCAACGGCACACGTGACTCAGTGGCGGCGACGATGCCGTAGACATCCGTGTTGAATCCGAACAATCTCCCGTCCTTAGCGCGCACAACCGTATTGCAGGCGCCTGTACGCTGAGTCAGGACATCGCTGTTGTCCAGATGATCCACAATTGCCTGCTTGTATGGCATGGTCACGCTAAGTCCGTCCAAAGGAAGGTCTGCGACTGTGGAAAGCAGGTCTTGCAGGGTTTTCGCATGCAGAGGCAAATAGACGGCGTTGACGTTCTCGCGACGGAAAGACGAGTTCATCACCCAGGGCGACATCGAATGCGAAACGGGGTCTCCCGCCACGCCATACACCTTGGTTACGGCCTCTATTTGCTCAACACGGTAGAAGTCTCGCAGCTCACGATATGTAGGTTGGCCGGGGGCCGTCGCTTCACCACGAGCGGCAGAGCCGAAGGTAAACGCCCCTCCGGCACGGATGCTCAAAATGCGGCTGAGCAGTCCTTGCTCGCCCATGCACATGCCGACCATCGAATACTCGGAGCAATGCTGTTCCAGAAATCGGATCATTACAACGTTGTCGTGCAGACATGTAGCCGTACCCACCACTTTGTAAAAATCAGCAGTAAAGGAGCGCATCCGCTCGAAGGTTTCTTCCAGATTAACGGTAGCCTTGAAATCGTGGCTGGAAAGGACTATGGCGGCACGGGCGCGAAGGTCTTCCCATTCGGCGCCGGTAATGGCCTCAGCGGTCTCGATTTCCACATCGAGCGCGGGGCATCCAGCCTCGGTTGCCTTGCGCAGTAAGTCCAGCTGCTCCTGAACCGATCCGCGGAAACGTCCTCCTGCCTCGGTTCGTCTGCAGGTAGCTATGATTGTGGCGTCTGGACGCAATTCCACGAGGCGCCTGAGTCGCGGCATCGCCTCGGAGGGTGCTTTCAGGTAGTCGAGCCGAAGCTCGATCAGCGGATTTTCGCGCAAAACGGATTCCGCCTTGTCCAGCAACTCGGCGGGATCGCTACCCGAAATGGTCACGCAAATCCGCGGAATGCGAAGTCGCAAGGAACGAGCAGCGTAGTTCATCGGTAAAACAGTCATTTATAGGGCAAATGGTAATGTCGCGCTCGACGGGTTGCAATGGGTGAGCGCAGTTTTCAGTGATAAAAATCAGAAAAAATGATGAGGTACTCTTTCAGTCAACCGATTGGCCCAAGGTTACTTGACCCTCCTCCCCACCTTTGTTAGCTTCCGGTTAAATATTGTGTTCGGTTCACACCAGGCAAACGCCGCGAAGCGGCTGAAACGAGAGCACGGAATGAAATATCTGATGTTTGCAATCACCCTGTTGTCTGGGACCCTATTGACGACCTCTAGTTTCGCGTCAGACATTCCGACCAGCTCATCCCCGGCTAACGGTCCAAGCTATAGTCAGATGTATTGCTCCGGCTTTGTGACCAGGCGATCTATCCCGCACACTAACTTCGTTCTCGGCTCCAAGGAGAGTCCGCACGAGGATCGCTTTCCGGGGCGCTCGCTCCTATTCCTTGGAGGCCCGTCTCTGGTTGAAGGACAGCGATACAGCCTTTTGAGGCAGGTCGATGACCCCAATCGCGAGGATTCTTCACCGAAACAGCGCAAGAAGCTCTCCGAACTCGGCGCGCTTTACCAGGAAGTAGGCTGGGTCACGGTGCGTTCCGTCGAGAAGGGTGCGTCGATCGCCAGCTTCGATTTTGCCTGTGACACGGCGATTCTCGGCGATATTGTAGTTCCGTATGTTGAAAAAGCCGCAGTCGCGTTCCGCTCCACTGACGGACCTATTAAATCTTTCGTCGCTAAACGCGGTTCAGTCAGCGGGCAAATCGTCGGCTCAAAGGACTTTGTAGTACTTCTTGGCACTGGCCAGATCGTCTATACCGACTTCGGCAGCGCAAAAGGCGCTAAACCGGGAGATTATCTCTTCGTGCTGCACGGTTACTCTCCGTCAGATTTGAATAAAGTCGATCGCGCTTCCGCACGGCTGCCAAAGGGATCGGAGCCATCGGCTGTCAGCCAGACTGAATTCGGCGAGAAAAATGTTATGCGATCTGTTCCGGAACGCGTCCTCGGCGAAATCCTGATCCTGTCCGTCACGCCTGAGGCGTCCACCGGAATGATTACCCGGTCGTTTTCCGAAATGCAGTTGGGCGACAATGTAGAACCGGAACGCCCTTAGCTGAACGCTGCGTCAGCCGATTTCAACCGCTCACGAGGCTGAGATCTTGCAATCAGGTCAAAATCGCGGTTCATCTTGGAGGCTTTCACAGGGAGTGAACTCTCCAAACACTTCCGCAGTAAAGGCCTCGATCTTCGCCCCATGTCTCCATTGATCCGGCGGCAGCCCCGCCTTCCGACATGTCTGTGCCAGAAAGGTTTCCCGGTCCCAGCCCCATTCCGGGGCGACCTGTGGAAGCAGAAGTCCCCGTCGGCCACCGTGACTTATCAGCAGCCCGTGCTTTCCAACAACCACGTCTTCGGGCGCAATCGTAAACATCGGCGAGAGGACGCTTATCTCCAACTGCAGCATGTCCAGTTCAGCTGCTCTTACGGGAGGAAAACGCGGATCTTCCATTGCGGCAGCGCGGGCCGTCTCACAAATTGTCTGATACAGGGGTGCAGCGGCTATCACATACCCAATGCAGCCGCGCAGATTTCCGCCGCTGTGCAGAGTAGTGAATGCTCCACGTGGTTCGCACAAGTGGGGACTGGCGGTGGAAACCTGCAAAGGCTCTCCGATCACAGCGGCGCGAATGCTCTGGTGCGCCAATCTCAGCAGCCAGCGCCGTTCTTCGTCGGTATACTCAGGAATGTCTGGCATCTTTAAGTCCGTAATTATGAGGTGCGAATATTTTTGTCTTTCGGGCGCTTGACCACAAACGGAAGCGGAGCGGGCCGGCTCGGATTTTTTACTGGCACCTCCTGCCAGAACGCCCGGAAATAAGCAAAGGCTGAGAGTAGCGAAACCGCCAGCATGATCCAGATCGTCACAGTCGCGATCGAGCTCCCAGGCAACAGCATGCCTCCCACCGGCCAGATTTTCCAGGCATGTGCCATGAGCACGCAGACGACGGAAATAATTTGGGTCAAGATCTTAAACTTGCGGATGTCGCGAACTCGAAGGTCCATCTTTTCCTGCGTTGCTACCGAGCATAGCCCGGTTACCAGAAACTCTCGCCCTACGATCAGCACAGCGATCCACGCGGGGACCAGGGCCGGAGCAAACTGGACCAGGGAAATGTATGCGGCGGCAACCAAGAGCTTGTCTGCAAGTGGCGAAAGCAGCATTCCAAGCGTCGTCACCTGATGGTTTCGTCGCGCCAGGTAGCCGTCCACTCCATCGGTTGCCGAGGCCAGCAGAAACACGCCCGCAGCCAGTAATTCTTGTTCCCCGTGTGAGCCATGAAAGCGGGTACTTCCAAGAATCCAGAGAAAAAACGGCACGCAACAGATGCGTGCGAGCGTGATGGAATTAGGCAAGTTCACTTGATACAAAATTTCGCGAGGTCGTCACCTCGCTGCGAATTATGCGGCTTGCACTCGTGAGTTTCAAGACGCGCCGACTACACCCATGCGCACATCCGTCGGAGGGCTAAACCTCAGGCTTGGCAGCAGGTGGTTCCATCGAGCCAACTTCAGAAACAGCAGCTTGTGGCTTCTCGCCGTTCTGGTTGACCATATCTTTCAGCTCTTTGCTGGGTTTGAAAAACGGAATCTTTTTCGGAGGAACCTCGACGCGGTCGCCCGTTTTAGGATTGCGGCCAACGCGTGGTTTGCGCTGCCGGGTACGGAAACTGCCGAACCCGCGAATTTCGATCTTGTCCCCAGTGCGCAGGGCACGCACCACACTGTCGAAGATTGTCTCCACAATGACTTCGCTGTCCTTGCGGGTCAGTTCGGCCATTCGTGAGACTTCTTCGATGAGATCGGCTTTCGTCATGATGTTCTTTCTCCGTGTAAGCGGATTTTTGACCCCGTTGCCGGGCATCGCAACCGAAGCTTAAAACGTTGGCAAATGGGAGTTTATCACGCCCAACGCCAAAAGCAGTAGGGGGATGTATCACTTTCGAAACAATCGGCCCAGAAAGCCGCCGATACGGTCCAGCATTCCCTGCTTCTTCTTTGGCGGATCGGATGCTTGCGCTGGGCCGCTGACCCGAGGAAGCAATGCGAGAGCCAGCCTGGAGTTATCCCTCGAAACGGCGAGCCGCGCCACCGTCACGTAATAATCCTCCGCGACTCCATTGCCGCGATAAACGAAAGAACTGTCCACCTCAAGATGGGGCTCACCCGCCGGCTTCGCGGGAGGGAAAAACTCTTTAGCCGGAGGTGGCATGGGAGGTGACATCGGAGGTGGCACATTGGCCCTGAGCATCTCTCGTTTCACTTCGGGACAGCCGCAGATAGGCGGTGCGTCCGTAATGCCGGAAATTTTTCCCGTGCGGAACATCACGTCCTTCCCCGGTGAGAGCTGATACGACTCGGAACCCATCATCTCGGTGATGAATATCGCCGCATTGTTTCCGGGCAGTGATCGCAAACAGGTGTCCCCTGAAGGAAGCACCGAGATTGCGAAATGGAACTTTCCGGGGCTGATGAGTTGCAGGCGGAAATCCGGGGTAACCAGAGAGTCGGACGCGGCGCGCAGTGAATAATTCAGCTCCATCGAGCCGGTATTCAGGCCCAGCACCAGTGCTTTGCCGCTCGGGTCTGCGCTAAACGACAGGCTCGTTTTGGGACAGATTCGTACTTCACCTCCACGTTCGAGTTTCAGCAGCGCAATCCCGTCTCCAGCCGAAACCTGCGAACCACTAAGCACGCGTGTGCCGTTTCCAGAGAGAATCACGGAACCGCGGACGCCCGCATCACTGGAAAAAACTTCCCCGATTGCACTCTGAGCGCGGGCCGCCCGAGCAGCAACCAGCGCAAAGCCAAGCAGCAGTATGTGCTTTTTCACGATGAGCTATTGAATCACAAACCGGAACCCTCGACGGAAGAGTAGCCGACAAATTCCGTTTCGTCTGCAGGAACAAACTCGTAGCTGTTGATCGCGACGGCTATCGCAAACTTCCCATCGGTTCCTTCACCACCCACGCGAACCACAGTGCCGCGGCAATGCACGTCGATCGACTCCGTCATCGTAACCTCGGCAGGCAGCGTCAAAATAAACTCAATGTCAGAATCAGGCTTCATCTCACAATCACAGGAGAAGCAGACGCCATGCGAACTGATGTCAAGGGTTGTTGCCCTGCTTTCTAGCGATTCACCCGCAGCCGCGGTCAACGTGAGTGGGAGCTGAAGAGCAAACCGCCGCATTTTCCGCTTTTCTACAGCGGTCATATCTGCTTCCATTTGGAGGATCCTCTGGCATACAGCTTACTTTGCAGTGCAACAGTGTCAAGTCCGTAATTATGTAAAATTTCAAAGTGAGATTTGCTCTCCTTTTTTTTGGGGGGCTTATGCCAGACAAGAACATCCTGCCGGCGCAGGTTTATATCGAAGCGAGCAAAGATATGCATACCAGGCCTGCATCCGCTAGGATGTCATGTGACTTTAACCTAACGTTCTGTATGGCAGTCGGGAGGTGTAGCTCCCGAATTCTGTGTTTTTGTTTTGCTCTCAAGCTGAAGGGATGCATGAAGATCACGTTCTGGGGCGTTCGCGGGTCCACTCCAACTCCGCAATTGGAAAACATGCGATATGGCGGAAACACCTCCTGCGTGGAGGTGCGCGTCAACGGCCACATTTATATATTTGACTGCGGTACTGGATTCCGGAATCTGGGCAAGAAACTGATGGCGGAGCGGGGCACGACCCCCATCTACGCTCATATATTCCTCTCCCATTTTCACTGGGATCATATACAGGGAATTCCCTTTTTCGAGCCGCTGTACGAAAACTCCGACAATTACTTCTTCTTTCATTCCTCCAGCCGCGTCAGTGGACTGCAGCGAGCAATCGAGGAGCAGATGGCCGATCCGTATTTTCCTGTGAACATGAGCGAAATGGCGGCCCATCGCAATTTCTATGACATAGAGGAAGATCGAATTGCCTTCGACGACTGCATCGTGCAATCCCTGTGGCTGAATCATCCGCAGGGCTGTCTCGGCTTCAGAATGGAAACCGAGAGCGGAATCCTCACCTATGCCACCGACAACGAACCCGGGCACCCTGTTTTCGATCGCAATGTGCGCAAGCTGGCAGAAGGCGCCGATGTGCTCATCTATGACGCACAGTATCTACCGGAAGAATACGAAGCCAATCGCCGTGGCTGGGGGCACAGTCACTGGCGCGAAGCCGTTAACATAGCCCGGGATAGCGGCGCCCGGGAAGTGGTGCTTTTCCACCACGACCCGGATCACGACGATGAGCGCATCGACTCGATTGTCGAATCAGCTTCTAATTACTTTCAAAACTTGCGTGCCGCGCGCGAAGGCGACACTATCGAACTATAGCTGCACATAATTTAGCCGATTTGCCGCGATTCTTATCGAATTCCCACCACGGCGAGCATCCGTCCGGTCACGTGTTCCTTCCGGTACGAGAAAAACAGATCCGTGTGGCAGGCAGTGCACTGATTCATGGACTGGATGTTCTCCGTCGGAACGCCCGCGTCCAGCAATTGGCACCAGTTCGCTTTCACCAGGTCCAGATGCCGCGACAGCGCCGGTTCGCCATGCCCGGGAGCCCGCTGGTTCAGGAACAGCATCGGGTACTTGGTCTTCAGGCTCCAGCTATCGAAAACATCTTCGAATAACTCTTTCGAGTAGGCAAACTGCGAGTCGAATGCGTTCTCCACTTCTTCGCTGATCTCGTAGCAGCAGCCTCCGATGCCGGGTCCAATGACGGCCAGCAGGTCTTCCGGATTGCAACCCAACTGCCGTCGCATCTCACCCACGCCTTTTTCAACAATGCGCTGTACCGTGCCGCGCCAGCCTGCGTGAAAAATACCCACTGCCTTTCGCTTACGGTCAGCCAGAACTACCGGGAAGCAGTCAGCAATCTTTACACCCAGTAATACCCCGGCGGTGTTGGAGATCAATCCGTCGCCCCCGCTCTCCTCTACCTTGTTCTTGCGAAGCCGCGCCCATTCCGGCCCGCGCACTCCATACACCCGATGGATAACCGCCGAGTGCGTCTGGTTAAGCAGAACCAATGGCCAGGAGATACCGGCGGCACTCTGAGCCTTCAGCTTGCGCAAAAAGCGTTCGCGGTTGCGCTCTACGTCCGTCGGAGCATCTTCCGGAGTAAACCCGAGATTGAGTTGCTGGCCGCCGTACTCTTTGCTCACGCCACCCGGCCGGGTACTGAACCCGTGCAGTAGCCAAGGCACTCCCGAGAGCTTCTCCGAGGTAAGAATTTTGATTGTGGAAGCCTTCGGCGGACGAGGACTGGAGCGCTCGCGGTCGCGTTTGGCGCGTTGCGTTTTCAAGACAGAGGGCTGGGGCCCTCGGGATTCAGATTTCTTCTGTGTGGTCACTGTATTGATTGTATCGGATGGCTTTTCTTTCGGCGGTTTCAAGCAAGTTTACCCAAGATTTTTTGCATTGTTCTGAGGTGCCTTGGCGTGATTAAATGGCTGCCCCGACTGGGGAATCTTGATTTCAGACATCCGTTCCACCACGAGCATTGCGCTGGGTTGGCTGTGATCAATATAGAGGTAATTGTTCTCTCTCAAGGGTTCCGCGGGAAGCGTCATCGTAATTGCAAGAGATTCTAGAGGATGCAAGAAGGAGGGTAGTTATGAAAGTACTGGGTTTTCTCGGTAGCCCCAGAAAAGGCGCGAATACTGACATCTTACTCGAAGAATTCTTAAAGGGCAGTAAAAGTGCTGGAGCACAAACAGAAAAAATCGACGTTTATGATTTGAAAATTAACGAATGTGTTGGCTGTTTTATGAACTGCTTTGTAGACGAATCGGAGTGTCCGCGCTGGAGTGGGACAGACGATATGGATGAAGTTCATAAAAAGATGAGAGAAGCCGATCTTATCGTTTTTTCATCTCCTGTCTATTGCGGAACTCCCCCTTCAAAGGTCATGGCTTTGCTTGAAAGATGCATTGACCAAAAAGCAGTGGATATGGTCGCCCACAAACATATCTACAACCACTTTAAAGACAAGAAAGTGGTAATACTGCAAACCAACTGCTACGGCGACCTGAAATACCAGGATCTACCGCTTAAGGTTTACGACTATATTCTTTGCGAAGCCTGGAAAATGATCAGGGTTGGGGCCTTTGGCGTGGCGGGCTTACTGAATGAACAGGATATTCTAAAGAAACCGGAAGAGTTGAAAAAAGCATACGAGATGGGTGCGCAACTTTGTAAAAAGGCCTGACGTTACCGAACCTGCGCAGGTCACTGGGAAATCGAGAGGAAAGCGTGCGCTTCTCTACACGCTTTCCGTCACCTGGACGATCCAGCAACGAAAGGCAATTCTTAGAAGGACTGAGCTTCTCGCGAGCGGTGCTGTGGCTGCATTTGGTTTGATCGTCAATTGAACCGACCAAAGCTGAAGAGCTTACCGCCTGAGAACCCACTTTTTCGGCGGGGTTCGCGATCCACAGCATTCCATCGATGAACATGCAATAAATACTCTGCCGTACAAGAACGGAGTATCCCGGCAATCTGAACGAGAAACTCCGGCCTGCCGGCCCGCAAAGCTTAGCCCCTCTGGCATTGAAATAGTAGTAAGCGGCTTAAGCAATATTTCTGGCTGCCCCTTGTTGTTTTGAAGTGCTTTGACGTGATTAAATTGATGCTCAACGGATGGCAGAAACGTCGCAGGCCTCCTCTTGGTTTCATATATATGTATCAGGACTTCAGTACAGTTGAGCGTTGGACTGGCAGGGCGGTTCGCTGTGTTTATCAGTGCATCATGGTGGCAATCGCAACTCGCCATGCCGATGCCGTGGATGTGAAGTTCCTCGTCGATGGGCGTCCTGTATGGATTGCGCTCGCTCTTCCGGCGTGGGCTGAACATAAGAAGCAAACGGGAAACGTGATCACGGATCCCCTCGCTGTTGAAATCGCCGGACATTACCTGCGCAGCATCCTGGAAGACGGAGAGGAGAGCGGGCGCGATCTCTACACGCTTTCCGTCGCCGAGACTCTCGATCATCTAGAAGCAGTCCTTAAAGAAGCTGAGGTCCTCAGCAGCGTGAATTGACGGCTGTTTCATCGAAGGATCAGGGGCCAATACGAGAACAGAGCATACGGATAATCTGGCCATTCAAATTACGAAACAGATTTAGAGACGGAGTTTGTGCGCAATATGACAGTGTGCAACAAGAAGCATTCCGAGCCCCCTACCAAGAATGAGGCCCTGCTGAAGTGGGTTGAAAAAATCGCGGCGATTACCAAACCAGACGCTATCCACTGGGTTGACGGATCCCAAGAAGAATATGACCAACTATGCTCCGAACTGGTGGACAAAGGCGCGTTCATCAAGCTGAACGAGAAGCTTTGGCCTGGTTGTTATTACGCTAAGTCCGATCCGGACGACGTCGCACGCGTCGAGGATCGCACGTTCATCTGTTCCCTTTCAAAGGAAGATGCCGGTCCAACCAACAATTGGGTAGACCCGTTCCAGATGCGCAAGAAGCTGAAGGGGCTGTTCTCGGGATGCATGCAGGGACGCACCATGTATGTGCTGCCGTTCAGCATGGGGCCGGTCGGATCGCCGTTGTCGCAATTGGGTATAGAACTGACGGACTCCCCTTACGTAGTCGTCAATATGCGGATTATGACTCGCATTGGTCTGCCAGTGTTAAAAGAGATCGATAAAGACGAAAAGCGCGTCGTACCTTGCGTCCACAGTGTTGGCAAGCCGCTCGCCCCCGGGGAAAAGGATGCTCTCTGGCCCTGCAACAAGGAAAAATACATCGTCCACTTCCCCGAGAGCCGCGAAATCTGGTCATTCGGTTCCGGCTACGGAGGAAACGCTCTGCTGGGCAAGAAGTGTTTCGCCCTGCGCATTGCCTCGACCATGGCGCGCGACGAAGGCTGGATGGCCGAGCACATGCTGATCCTTGGCGCCGAAAGCCCGGAAGGCGAAACGACTTACGTGGCCGCTGCTTTCCCAAGCGCCTGCGGCAAGACGAACTTCGCCATGCTCATTCCTCCTGAGGGTTTTGATGGCTGGAAAATTCGCACTGTTGGCGATGACATTGCCTGGATCAGACCGGATGCAAATGGCCAACTTCGTGCTATTAACCCCGAAGCCGGTTTCTTCGGCGTTGCGCCGGGAACGTCGGTAAAGACTAATCCGAATGCAATGGCAACGCTGTCCAAAAACACCATTTTCACCAACGTTGCGCTTACCCCCGAAGGTGGCGTTTGGTGGGAAGGTATGTGCGAACCGCCCGCGGAGTGTTTGGATTGGAAAGGTAACCGCTGGACGCCGGAAATTGGCAAGCAGACCGGCGCAACTGCAGCGCACGCAAACGCCCGCTTCACAGCACCGGCATCGCAGTGCCCCACCATCGACCCCGATTGGGAAAATCCCAATGGCGTGCCGATCAGCGCCTTCATTTTCGGCGGACGCCGCCCGTCAACGATGCCGCTCGTCTACCAGGCGTTCAACTGGAGCGGTGGCGTATATACCGGCGCAACGATGGGATCGGAGATGACGGCTGCCGCAGCCGGAACCATCGGCAAGGTTCGCCGCGATCCTATGGCTATGCTGCCCTTCTGCGGCTATCACATGGGCGATTATTTCCGTCACTGGATAACGATGGGACGCAACCTCAGCGTCACGCCACGCATTTTCCACGTGAACTGGTTCCGCAAAGACGAGGATGGAAAGTTTCTGTGGCCCGGCTACGGCGAAAATATGCGCGTTCTGAAGTGGATCATCGACCGCGTACGCGGCAAAGCGCTCGCACGAGAAACGCCGATCGGTTGGCTGCCTCGCTATGAGGACATTGAATGGAACGGCTTGGATTACCCGAAGGAAACCTTCGACGTTTTGCAGACCGTCGACCGTGAAGCATGGAAGCGCGAAGTGATCGGTCACGAAGAGCTGTTCATCAGTTTGCACGATCATCTGCCATCCGAGATGGTCTATGAACGCGAACTGCTGATCTGCCGTCTGTAAACCTGCAGGTACGCAGAAACGCCGCTGCTCCATGCAGCGGCGTTTACCTTTTTTGAGTTGTTTGGTGCCTGGTTCGGAAACTAGACCGGTTCCTTAAAAGGTATATGCCTGGAAAATGTTGGGAGGTACTCTACTG
>PJLO01000030.1 GCA_003010405.1 Acidobacteriota bacterium
CTCAATCTACACAATGACACTGTGGAAAGCAGAGAAGGACTTAATCAGAGTTTCCTTAAGAGAGCACCAGATTGGTCGAGAGCCTCGTGAACCCCGAATCCCCATTCATAGCCAATCTCTTTCGCAGCGTGTGAGAGCATTACGTCTCGTGGAGGATTGCGCGTCGCTTTCCCGATCCGTTCGAGAATGATGAGGATCGCCAGAGAGGTAGTTCTACCGGGCAAGCGGCGCGCTCAGGATGAAGCCTTGCGCTGGATGAAAGGCTCGCCTGGACGAGGAAGATCGGAGACAGATGCAGAAACGGGTGCACAGGTGGACCAAAAGGCCGGTAAGCCCTTTAGAAATTCTGATACCACGCATCAGACAGAACACAAACAAAGAAGACCCTAAAGAGTATCTCATCGACCCGGCTCCCGCCTTACCGGCGGGGAGCGCATAGCAGTCGCGTTCCCCAAGATTAACCGGCCCAAGGAGCCCCATGGCTTCAACCCCCGTCCTGCGGAACGGCAACGCACCGTCCCGTCCAACTACCGCTAACAATTCGCAGCTTTCCATAGCCGAACAAGGTGCACGGTTTCTCTCGACACCTGCCCCGATTCCGGCGCGTCGCCTCGTCTTGCCAACGCGCTACATGGAATTGGAACCGCCGCGGCCATTGTCGGCAATCAATGACGATCCCGTCTTCAATACCCGTGCAGCTGCAACCATCATCGGCGTCAGTTACGAGCAGATGAAAAAGTGGCGTCAGAGGGGCCAAGGACCTCGCTATTACCAGTACGGCGAAGATGGTCCGGTGCGCTACCCCCCTGAGTGCATTGAAAGCGTTCATGGCCGATCACCTCGTCGCAATCGAGAAGGAAGGTCGATAGGTGGCTACCCGGTTGCGAAGGCGCCGAGCGGCGATTTAGTAACGGTGTTTGCGATGGCTTCGGGTATCGAGAACCTGCCGGGACCGCTCTCGTCGTTCAATTGCTGCTTTTCCGTTCAGCTCTTGGTGCTTGGGACGGGCTTCGTTGATCGTTAGCGTTTGCTGTCCGAAAACAGTTCCTTTCAAGCGTTCGATCGCACGTTCAGCTTCGCCGTCATTCGGCATCTCGACAAATGCGAAGCCGCGGGCACCGCCAGTATCTCGATCTTTGACCAGGGTGACGGTTTTGACACAGCCAAAAGCTTCGAACAGCTCACGCACTTCATTCTCAGTCATACTGACATTCAAATTGCCAACGAAAATATTCTTCATCGCTTCCTCGTGGCGTGACTGCCTTCTCATCAGCAGTGATTCTGCTGGTCACGATCAACCAGAGCACCCTCCAATGATGGCAATCGCGATTCAGTCCTACCACCGACGCCCTCGCGGCTGACCTGAACGACTTCGGGAATCGCCAGCACCGCGACCACCGCGACCGCCGCGGAAATCGCGATCACTACCGCCAACTTTAGGGCGTGCTTCGTTGACTGTGAGCGATCGACCGCCAACGTCGCTACCGTTCAGAGCGGCAATCGCATGATCCGCTTCGCTGCTGTTTGGCATTTCGATAAAGCCGAATCCTCGAGACCGGCCCGTGTCGCGGTCCATCACTACTGTGACGCTCTCAACTGCACCGTGTGGTTCAAACCACTGCTGCAAGTCAGTTTCAGTGGTAGTAAACGAGAGGTTTCCAACAAATAACTTCATAATGCCCCTTGATTAAGATTTGGCCGCCCCGGACAGCGATCTATGTTTGCAGCAGACCATTTCGTATGTGATTTGCTGCCTCAAGATGCTGTCTCCTCGGTGGAAGCCTGGTGCTTGAAAGAGCGCGGCAGGTATTTGGGATCGCACTCAACACCATTCTTCGCCGCTTCTGTAGCCGCTTTGACGAGGCTTTCGCGTTTCGTGACTAGTTTCTTAATCGCTGCGGCATGAGCCTCTTCAGAGTTAAACGTTTCATGCCTATGGCAATAGGCAATTTTCCGATCGAACAGATCGATTTGCTGGTGCAGGTCTTGTAATTCGTACTTGCCGACCCGTTTGATTGGCATGGAGTGTCCTCATTCGTCGAACCGGTTTCGAGAGCCGCGCCCACTTGCCAATTCTGCCAAGCTGCGGATGGACTTCTCTGGCTTTGTGATTTCAAGGCTCCTTGTTCCACACGGTTCCCTGTGAGCTGAATTTCTTGCTGAAGATCGGCAGGAGAGAGTGTGAAATTGGCGGGCCAGACTCAGTCGCTGATCAAGCTTCGGAACTACCTATTTGATGCTTTCAGCGTGGACCGCGATCCCTGTTCAGTGCCAATTGCGGCAATACTTGCAAAGAACAGCGGGTAAACGCCCATCGTCGTGGATCCTTGAACTCTGGCTGGGGATCCTGGCTAGTAGTGCTGACGGGGAGATCATCGAAACGTAAGAGCGATTCGTTTTAGTGGTTGTCTGGGCAGGATAATGCATGCTGCAGACTTAGCAGGGCATCTCCGCGTTCGAACGCGAGCGAACTTGGGCTCAGAAATCGCTGAAGTCCAACGGCAAAGGCTGATCATCCTCGTCGTACGTGATGATGGGATTAGCGCTGTGTTCGACCGGCACTTCTTCCTTTTGCAACTTTCTTTGAGCTTTTTTCTGCGCCTTTTCCGTCGCCTTTTCCTGTCTGGCGCGTTCCTTCGAGCGCTTCGTAAACGACGGTCGAGAGTTTCCTGCCATTGCTACTCCTTATCGATATTCGGTTTGCAAGTTCTGGTGGGACTCAGAGGCGGGAGGCGCAGAGTGAATCGGCGAAGCCAGCTTAAAATCTCGGTCAGATTTCGCGACCTACTCCGCGATCATACACGAGTACCGCGTAAGACCCAAATCGACTCGGCCCACTATAAAAATACATGCTGCACTTCGCACTGCTCATGACGGATGCTGCAAAGAACGTTCCAAGTTCTCTCCGATAATCTGCAGGATGATGCGGGAGTGACAATCCGCCAGGGCACGGTCACCGATATTGCCTTACGCAAGCTCAACGTTGGGAGAAAATCCAGGATCTTCATCGACGTACCGACAAACCGAGGCCGAGGCCTTGTACAAGACGATCTCCACCTGCTTTGACAAAGACTGTCGCACACCGCAATTCCTGCAAGCTGCGCGTGAGACAATTTAAGCTCCATGACATTTCCTGAGATTCATCCCAGTGTGCTACGTGCGCTCACCGCGCGAAACTACACCAGTCCCACGCCGGTACAGTTCGCCGTCCTTCGGCCAGACGCCGCGGATCGCGACTTGCTCGTCTCGGCTCCAACCGGATCGGGCAAGACTGTAGCCTACGGTCTTGCCTTGGCGTCTAATTTACTCCAAGATGCGGAGCGATTTGGCCGGCCGCAGCACCCCGTGGTACTCATCGTGGCGCCTACTCGTGAGCTGGCGCAGCAGGTGCAACGTGAACTGGAGTGGTTGTTTGCCCCCGCCGGTGGCCGTGTCATCTCGTGTGTCGGCGGCATGGACATCCGCCGGGAACAACGACTGCTCTCGCAGGGTGCGCACATTGTGGTGGGCACACCGGGCCGTTTGGCTGACCACCTTGATCAGCGGCATCTGCACCTGTCCGCGGTTCGAGCGGTTGTACTCGATGAGGCGGATGAAATGCTCGACCTCGGCTTTCGCGATGAACTCGAGATCCTGCTAAGCGCTACGCCCCCGGAGCGGCGAACGCTGATGTTTTCGGCCACGCTTCCCAAGCCGATACTGACGCTCGCGCGGCGCTACCAGCGCGATGCTCTCCGGCTTGCACTTACCTCCGAGAATGAACCCCACGCCGATATCGAATATCGAGTGTTTTCGATTCGTCCCCGGGACGTTGAACACGCGGTTGTGAATTCGTTGCGATTCTTCGATGCGAATGGCACGCTTGTGTTCTGTTCAACTCGCGAAGCCGTCCGCCACCTTCACGCGAACCTGCAGGAGAGAGGTTTTTCTGTAGTTGCGCTTTCCGGGGAGTTTAAACAGCATGAGCGCAACAGTGCGCTGCAGGCATTGCGCGACGGGCGTGCTCGCGTCTGCGTCGCTACGGATGTGGCCGCTCGCGGACTAGACATGCCTGATGTCGGCCTGGTGATTCACGCAGAGTTGCCTCAAAATCGGCAAACGCTGCTGCACCGGAGCGGTCGCACAGGACGGGCTGGCCGCAAAGGTTTGTCGCTCATATTGGCGCCAACTGCACAACACGGCGCGGTCGAGCGCCTGTTGGCATCGGCGAAGATTAAGGGGATCTGGTCGGCTGCGCCTTCTGCAGATGCAATTCGCGTACGTGATGAAGAAAATCTTGTACGTGAAATTGCAGCCATGGCGGAAACTTCATCAGAAGAAGATTTGGCACTTGGGCGAGTCCTGCTGGCCGAGAGGAGCCCCGAACAACTCGCCGCTGTGCTGGTGCGGCTCCGCCGAGAGCACTTACCGGCACCCGAGGTGTTGGATGATCCCGGATCGGTTCGGAGTGAAACCTGGAAGAGCAAGAAGAATCGCGCTGTTACAAAAAAGAAAAGCTGGAGCAGTAAAAAGAGTAAGCAGTACAAGCCGCGCGAGAAAAACAAGCGGCACTAAAGAGCGAGCGCTCTCCTATTGGGGATGACGCCGACGTTATGGGGAGAAACATGGCAAAGCGAGAGGATCGCCAACAGGCCTTGCCAAGAAAAGCGCCTGACTATGCAAGCGCAGGCTGGGCGGCAACTGGTTCATCACAGCTTCGGATCGGAAGTCGATCCCTGCCAGCGATATTGAGGACGGCCCTCGTTGTATATCGATAAATGGCAGGGTAGGCCAAAGTTGACGAAACTATTTGGCCAGGTACAACAAGCAAGATTCACAGAACGCTGAATACGGGTCGTTTTATTCATACTGCGCAGAATTGGTGGAATAAAGAATCATTCCGCCTCTTCCGTTTCCATTCCGAAGACCTGCGGAACGTATTAACGCCTGTTGCACGAAGTCGCGCGCACTGCCAATGGCTTCGACGAGAGTCCTTCCTCGCGCGAGACAAGCTGCTATTGCCGATGCCAGAACGCAACCGGTGCCATGATCGTTGTGGGTTTCGATCCGCGCTGCGGAAAACCATATGGGTGATGAATGATCTTGCAATAACAATACATCGGATGACTCGTTGCCCCCCATATGCCCCCCCTTGAGTAGAACCGCAGGCACGCCGAGATCCAAAAGTATACGCCCGGCATCGAGACAGCCATCCCTCGTGTGCGTCTCGCGTCCACTCAAAACTTCTGCTTCCTGCGCATTTGGAGTGAGGAGCGTAATCAAAGGCAACAGCTTGATGAGCTCCTTTCGTCCCGCGTCGTTGAGCAAGGTATGCCCACTGGTGGAGACGAGGACCGGATCGCAGACAATGGTGGAAGGCGTGTACCTGCGAAGCGCTTTGCCAACAATGCGAATGCGAGCCGCATCAACTAGCATCCCCAACTTCATCACCGTGGGTGGAATGTCCGTGTAGACACTGTCGATTTGCGCGGCGAGCATCGCCGTTGAAACCGGCGCGACCTTTTGCACGCCCAGACTGTTCTGTGCCGTGAGTGCCGTAATAGCAGTCGAGACCTCGACGCCCAAGGCCATTCCAGTTTTGATGTCTGCCTGAACGCCGGCGCCTCCGCTGGAGTCCGATCCCCCAATGGCAAGCATGCGCGGCAATTCATTCTGGTCCTCGATCATGCCGGCGCCGACTCGTGTCATCGATAAATCTCCGACCCCTGCTGACGAAACTCGCACGCCTTCTCGGCCAGGGAGTCGGTTTGGCTCTGATTCTCCAAAATTTCGTGCGTGATTTTCATTGAACAGAATTTCGGTCCACACATGGAACAGAAGTGCGTTGTCTTGGCCGCCTCTTGCGGCAGCGTCGCATCGTGATACGCGCGGGCGCGGTCGGGATCGAGACTCAGATTGAACTGGTCGTTCCAGCGGAATTCGAAGCGCGCCTTGGAAAGCGCATTGTCACGCATCTGTGCGCCCGGCAATCCTTTCGCCAAATCGGCGGCGTGCGCGGCGATGCGGTAGCTGACGATGCCGGTGCGTACATCTTCTTTGTCGGGCAGGCCCAGATGCTCTTTCGGGGTCACGTAGCAGAGCATCGAGGTTCCATACCAGCCGATCTGCGCCGCACCGATGGCGCTGGTGATGTGATCGTATCCGGGAGCGATATCGGTGACCAGCGGGCCTAGCGTATAAAAGGGCGCTTCGAAGCAGTGGCGCAGTTCCTGATCCATGTTTTCCTGGATCATCTGCATGGGAACGTGACCGGGGCCTTCGATCATCACCTGCACGTCATGCTTCCAGGCGCGCGCGGTCAGTTCGCCCAGAGTGTGCAGTTCGGCAAATTGCGCCTCGTCGTTCGCGTCGTATAGGGAGCCGGGGCGCAAACCGTCACCCAGGCTGAAACTGACGTCGTAGGCTTTCATGATCTCGCAGATCTCATCAAAGTACGTGAGGAGAAAGTTTTCCTTGTGATGAGCAAGGCACCACTTCGCCATGATGGAGCCGCCACGCGAGACGATTCCTGTGAGCCGCCTGGCAGTTAGAGGAATTGTCGCCAGCCGCACTCCCGCGTGAAGTGTGAAGTAGTCCACGCCCTGCTCGGCCTGCTCGATCAGAGTATCCCGGACCAACTCCCAGGTCAGATCTTCCGTGATGCCGCCTGCTTTTTCCAGGGCTTGGTACATAGGGACAGTGCCAATCGGAATGGGCGCGTTGCGCAGAATGCGCTCTCGTGTCTCATGGATATTGCTTCCTGTCGAAAGGTCCATGATGGTATCAGCTCCCCAATAGATCGCCCACACCATCTTGTCGACTTCCTCGGTCAACGAGGATGTCACCGCGGAATCACCCAGGTTGCCGTTGATCTTGACACGAAAGTTGCGCCCGATAATCGCCGGTTCAAGCTCGGGATGATTGATATTGGCCGGCAGAATTGCGCGTCCGGAGGCAATCTCACTCCGCACAAACTCGGGAGCAATCTCTTTTGGGAAGCTTGCGGAGAAGCTCTGTCCGGGATGGCATCGCAGTAGGGCAGCGTAGGCCGGATCGCTTCGCAGTTCCTCCAGACGCATGGACTCGCGCAACGCGACAAACTCCATTTCTGGAGTCACAATGCCCTTCCGCGCGTAATGCATTTGTGTCACATTCCGGCCGTCGCGTGCGCGCCGAATTTTGCGAGGCGCTGAAAGACTCTGGTCTGAGGCCTTCACGATCGTATCGCCGCCCTCTTCGATCCAGGCTTCTCTCACAAGCGGCAGGCCCTGACGAATATCGACCTGACAGCCGGGATCGGTGTAGGGACCGGAGCTATCGTAGACAGGTAATGGCGGATTCAGTACAGGCCCATGCTTTGTTTGTGTTGGAGATTGTTCGATCTCCCGGTATGGAACACGCATGTCAGCACGGCTTCCTGTTAGATAGCGCTTTTGCGAAGCGGGATAGAGCGTGGGAAGAAGAAGCGTGTCCAGTTCTGCCTTTTTTTTCTGCATTGAGCTCTTGTCGAATGATGAATTGAAGAACAAGAGGGCGGGATCGCGGTGAATCGGAAGGAACCACTTTGAAAACTCCCCACGCCGGCATGATCCGGATCGGGTTCAAAGGGTATGTTCTCAGCTCAGTTGCGATGAGCACCCCTGTTTCTTAGCCGTATTAAAGCACAGCGCAACTTTCTGCACAACATCCTGGTTGCATTTTGAAAAACTTTGACAGGACGATGAATAGACTGCTTAAATAACTTCAACGTGAAACAGGGGTGCTCCATGCGTGGGGCTGAGATTACACCCTCGACCAGATCCGGGTAATGCCGGCGTTGGAAGCTTTCGATATCCCAGGCGATTCGTAGCACGAGACTCTTGTTTCTGACCGATTCAAGGAGAACCGTGTTCGCATGCTCCCTACTCGAAACGCCTGCGGTCTTCCCGTCAAAATCGCTGTGTTTCCGGTCTGTTCGCAACAACATACAGGAATGACCAACTTTCTCCACTTTGAAGCGCTCATCTGACCGCGTGCAGAGCCGAGAGCCGATTGCATCGCAAGTTTCAGTCCGAAAGATTCGATTCAGAGCCGCTTCGATCTTTGGAAACAGACAGCATCATGACGGTTTGAGAGGAAGAGATTCATGATCACGTTAAATGGAAGAATCGTGGACGATGCGGACGAATTGAGCGTCGCAGCGCTTCTCTCGCGTGAAAATTATGTATCAAGCCGCGTTGCAGTCGAGTGTAATGGGCGAATCATTCCGAAGGCACAGTACGAACACAAACAAGTGACCGACGGCGATGTTTTAGAAGTCGTGTGCTTTGTGGGCGGAGGCTAAGTTGAAGATCAAGATCAACGGCAAAGCAACATCCACTGACAGCTCCAGTCTTTTTCAATTGATGTCGGAGCGACGGATTGCGCCGGATAACCTGATCGTCATCTTAAATGGTTTCCAGACACCAGAAGATTTGCCTGTACACGATGGCGACGAGGTCGTCTTTATTGAAAAAGGAAAGATGCCGGACCGGACTGAATTCGAAGCCATGATGAGTGCCCGTCATACGCCTCATATTTACGAAAAGCTCAAGCAGGCTCGGGTCGCATTGGCTGGTCTTGGCGGATTGGGTTCCACAATCGCCGTAGCCCTTGCGCGGACAGGCGTCGGGAAACTTCATCTGGTGGATTTCGATGTGGTTGAGCCCAGCAACCTGAACCGGCAGCAATACAAGATCAAGCATCTGGGGATGAAGAAAACGGAGGCCCTCAAAATGGAACTTGAGGAGATCAACCCATTCATCACGGTACTTATCGACACGGCAAAGATTGCGGAAGACAATATCCCGCACCTCTTTGCCGAGGATGACATCGTTTGCGAAGCGTTTGATCAGCCGGACGCCAAGGCGATGCTTGTGAATGGCTTGCGCGAGCACTTTCCGAACAAAAAGATTGTTGCTGCTTCAGGTTTAGCCGGATATGAAAGCGGAAATTTTATCGCGACTAAGAGACTTATGAAAAACCTGTATCTATGCGGCGATGGAACAACGGAAGCGCGCATTGGAAGAGGGCTGATGGCACCGCGCGTATCTATCTGCGCAGGTCACCAAGCCAACATGGTTTTAAGACTCATCATGGGGATGGAAGATGCTTGAAGGAGTTAAAGACAGCTTTATTCTAGGCGGACGCGAATTCACCTCGCGCTTTATTCTAGGCTCGGGAAAATACAGTCTCGATTTGGTCCGCGCCGCGATAGAAGATGCTGGCGCACAAATGATCACCCTGGCCGTAAGGCGCGCAAACACGAACGCCTCGGAAAACATCCTTGCGCAGATTCCCGAAGGCGTCACCCTGTTGCCGAATACGTCGGGCGCAAGAAACGCCGAAGAAGCCGTCCGAATTGCGCGTCTGGCGAGGGAACTTGGGTGCGGGGATTTCGTAAAAGTGGAGGTCATTCGCGATTCAAAATACCTGTTGCCGGATAATTCTGAAACGATCAGAGCCACAGATATTCTCGCCAAAGAAGGCTTTGTGGTCATGCCGTACATGTATCCAGATTTGAACGCCGCGCGTGATCTGGCAAACGCGGGGGCGGCCGCCATTATGCCGCTCGGCGCGCCGATTGGCTCCAACAAGGGATTGCGCACTAAAGACTTCATTCAGATTCTGATCGACGAAATCGATCTTCCGATCATCGTCGATGCTGGTATCGGTCGACCTTCGCAGGCATGCGAAGCCATGGAGATGGGAGTTGCAGCCATCATGGTCAATACTGCAATTGCTACAGCGCGCAACATCCCGGCCATGGCAAGCGCCTTCAAGAAAGCAATCGAAGCTGGCAGAACCGCATACCTTGCCGGGTTGGGGCGTGTCATTGAAAAAGGAGCATGCGCTTCGTCTCCACTTACCGGCTTTTTGAACGATTAGGGGATCATACATTGAACCGCACAGACCACATGGCCTATCTGCCTGATATGGAGATCCTGATGGAGTCCACCATCATGGAACAAGTCCTCGCTCGCAGAGAAGAATACGATTATCGCCGGTATGTCGCCGAGGATATCCGGGTTGCGCTCAGTAAAGACAACCGCACGCTGGAAGACTTTGGGGCGCTATTATCGCCGGCCGCCATGCCATTCCTGGAGGAGATAGCCCTCAAGGCCAGAGAGGAAACAAGAAAGCATTTCGGCAATTCCATTTACATGTTTACGCCTTTGTATCTCGCGAATTATTGCGAGAATAGCTGCGTTTACTGCGGGTTTAACCGCTGTCAGAAGATTCGCCGCGCCCAATTGAAAGCCGAGGAGATCGAAAGGGAGATGCGGTCCATCGCTGATACTGGCTTGGAAGAAATTCTTCTTTTGACCGGAGAAAGCCGGAAGATGTCCGACGTGCACTACATTGGAGAGGCATGCACCATCGCTCGCCGTTTTTTTAAGATGGTGGGACTGGAAGTGTATCCCATGAATACGCAGGACTACGCATATCTGCGCGAGTGCGGAGCGGATTATGTCACCGTCTTCCAGGAGACTTACGACTCTAACACTTATGAAACTCTTCATCCGGATGGCCGTAAACGAGTCTTTCCCTACCGTCTGAACGCCCAGGAAAGAGCGCTTCGGGGCGGAATGAGAGGAGTCGGTTTTGGCGCACTCCTTGGTCTGGACGACTTTAAAAAGGACGCCTTTGCAACCGGAACGCACGCGTGGCTGCTGCAAAGAAAATACCCTCAAGCGGAGATCTCCTTCTCCTGTCCCAGGCTTCGCCCTGTCACGAACAATGGAGTGATAGGCGGTTCTCTCCTTCATGAATCTGAGTTATTGCAGGTTATCCTCGCTTATCGCCTGCTGATGCCATTTGCGGGGATCACGGTCTCCACCAGAGAGCATGCGCATTTTCGTGATAACGTGACCGGAATCGCAGCCACAAAAATATCAGCTGGTGTCAGCACCGGTATCGGCGGTCATCAGGAATGTCAGGAAGAGACAGGAGACGACCAGTTTGAAATAGCCGATACAAGGTCCGTCAGCGAAGTTTACTCTGCCATGAAAGAGCGAGGCTTGCAGCCGGTGATGAATGATTATGTCTACGTCTAAAACCCGTCCTCAACTTCAGCGCGGCCTGTATCTGGTCATGACCAAGCCGCACATCGGCTATGAACGCCTTTGCGCCTATGCGGTCGAGGCCGGAATCGCCGCCGTTCAACTGCGCACCAAGGGCCATGACGACCACGATTATCTCGCCCTTGCGCGTCGGTTGCGGTCCCTGACAAAAGGCAGTTCCACTCTGTTTATTGTCAATGATAGTCCCGACATTGCGATCGAGTCAGATGCTGATGGCTTGCATATCGGTCAGGAGGATATCTCCGCCATCGAAGCGCGAAAGATGATCGGCCACCACAAGCTGCTGGGCCTCTCCACGCACAACCTGGAGCAGGTGAAAACGGCAAACGACGCGCCCGTGGATTACATAGGATTTGGGCCGTTATATCTGACCAATTCCAAAGTCCGGCCCGACCCGGTGGTTGGTCCAGAGCTGTTGGAAGCCGCATACCGAAGCAGCTTGCACCCCATCGTGGCTATTGGCGGGCTAGACCTGGAGCGTATCCAACAACTTGGACCGTATGCCCACAGTGTCGCTGTGATCCGAGCCGTATCGGAGGCTGCCGATCCCTTGGCTGCGATGCGTGAAATTCAGGCCGCTTTCCTGAAAAAACAGGGATCACATTGCGAGGGGTCTTGCAATTGAGTTCGCGGCGTTTCTGCCGGACTAGGCAACCTGGAAAAGATCGACGATTTCCGCTTTCACGATTTGCGCCACACTGCGGTTTTCGCCGGTCTGCAGAGTAGTCATTCTTTGTTTTGTTCCAAAACGCCTGCCGGAAGGATAAATTTCCCGATCACCTTCCGGCATCGAGCCGCTTCAGAGTGGGAACGGAGGGTGTGAGAGTTTGTGCTCTATTGCAGGACGGATAGACCGAATTGAGGGAAGCGACAGTCGACTGCATTTTGCCGCCCACGTACGTACAAGGCTGCTGGGCCTTTGCTGGACCTTTGAAGAAGTAACGCTTAGTTGCGGATTAGTCCCGTAAAACACGGTTGGATTGTCGAACGGATAGTCCGGAGGGCGGCTACTCTTCCCTAATTCCGCCAATCTCCAGTTTGCCCATGATCCGCGCGGAATCTGGCTCCCCACAGTGGACGCATTTAGAGCTCTGGCCGCCTAAATCCAGTGTCGCTCGAACCCCAGCAACTCCTGCCTCTGATGCCATAGCTTACACTGGAAGTACATGCTCAACCGGGGCTATGCTTACACCACGATCATCAGCAGGAAATACCATGGACAAACCCTGCTCTCCCACTTGGCGAGCCTTTACCCCCATTCAACTCCACAAGCCTGGCAACAAAACCTGAACAACGGCGAAGTCACCCTCAACGGCGTCACCGCCACCGGAAGCGAATCGGTCACTCCAGGCCAAACCCTTGTCTGGAACCGTCCACCCTGGATTGAACCAGACGCCCCTCAGCACTTCGAAGTCCTGTTTGATGACCCCCATCTGTTGGCCGTCAACAAACCCAGCGGGCTGCCCACCCTCCCCGGCGGCGGCTTCATGGAAAACACCCTCCTGCGCTTGGTGCAAAAGCAGACCCCCAACGCAAACCCTGTCCACCGGTTGGGCCGAGCCACCACCGGCATCGTCCTCTTCGCCAAAACACCGCAGGCGGCCTCTATTCTATCCGCGGACTGGAACACACCCAAAATTCAAAAAATCTACCGGGCGCTGGCTCAAAACATTGCACAGCAGGACGCCTACGAAATCCTCACACCCATCGGCCTCGTACCGCACCCGCGCATCGGTTCCGTGTGGGCCGCCAACCCAAGTGGCAAACCGTCAAAGTCATTGGCAAAGGTGATCTCACGCAACACAAGCACCACAACATTTGAGGTAAGCCTAAATTCGGGGCGCCCTCATCAAATCAGAATTCATTTGGCATCCATCGGCCATCCCCTGGTAGGCGATCCTCTGTACGGCTTAACCGGCCAGCCTCTTGACAATCTCCCCGGCCTCCCTGGCGATGGAGGATATCTCCTGCACGCCCAATTTCTGAAATTCCACCACCCCATGACCGGAGAACAAATCAATCTTGAGGCAGCTTTGCCGTCCGGATTCTCATTGCATCAGTAGGTGCGGCGCGAATCAAATCAGGGTGGCCGTTGAAACCTGCGCAATCCCGCCATTTCGAATCCTGACGAATCGAGTTTAACTACACTCCTATGTGGTGGTTAAGGGAACACCCGCGCCAATCTTTTCAGGCTGGCAGCCCGGGTTGCAACGGCCTCACTTTGACGATTGGATTTTGTATTCAGCACAAAGAGGGCAAGTGGACCTCCGGCGTATATCCGGACTAAGGCACGATTGTCGCGCAGCCGTTATGATCGTAAGTGGAACTCGATATTTGAGTGTAGGTGAGGCCTGCGCATGCCACTTTCTGCAAACCGTATTTGGCGACAATTACCGAACGAGATTAGAGTCTCCGCCAGCAAAGTATTTTGGGCGGAGACAACGAAAGAACAGAAACAATTTCTCTTTGCCGCTCTCGCGAAAGCAAATAACGTTCGTGAGATTAGTGTCCGACGAGCCCCGATTGAGCGCTTGGTCAACTGGACGGCAGCAACTCTGACTCTTCCTGATCAGATAGCAAATAATCTGTTGCAGGACTATCTGCTCCACGATCATCGTGCAATGATCGTGAGCTATGTTGAATCGCTGGGGATTCCACATTCGGATGGAATAATTGAGGAAGGCTTTGACCTCGCTTCGCTGCCGAAAGAGCGCGTCCAGGATGCCGCTCGAACCCTCCTCGCATCTCCAGATCGCCAAGCAGCCGAACTTTACCTGAAGTATCTTGTGGTTCAAGGTGGGCCTTGGTCAGTGATTGAAGAAGTCCTGCCAACCGGGGACGCCTAAACACTTCGGCATCGGTGGCGGCTATTGGCAAAATAAGCAAGCTTAGAGAGCCTTCAGCCTACCCAGGCGAATTCGGCATGTCACACGTTCGACCGAAATCGATGGCCAATGAATTAGCCGGATTATGGCCGATGTCCAAGCCGATTTGTTTCATTGGCAACCATCTTTTTAATAGAAAAGACCGTAAGAACTGTTTCCGTGCATATTGGCCGATCAGTGCGGTGGGCGGCTCCACACCGCCCACGCCAATCGTGACACACTGACGGGATTTGCAAGAGGGATGGCCTGCGGGCCATCCCTCTACCGGCTTATACACCGGCGGCTAGCGAAAACAAACAGAACAGCTCCAAAGCAAAATCATTCTGGATGCGCACTCAACGCCTCGAGCGTGCGCTTCAACTGTTCGAGCCTCTGCCCGGCCTCGCCAAGTCTGCCTTCCGCCGTCAAGCGCTGATAGTCGGCAAGGTCCTTGGCTGCTTCTGATATGAGCGCTTTGCGCTCCGATGCGGGACTGCGCGCGGCGCCAGATGGCGGTGCATGTTGTACCGTTCCCGCAGGTGCAGCAGCAGCGCTCATCGATGAGACCTCTCCGCCAAAGAGTCCCGCCAGCGCCGTCTCGAACGTCGGTCCGTAGGCAAGCCGGTCTTGCAGGGCGAGCACGACGAAACGCAACTCTGGCATTGGGCTCCGCTCGGCCTGCAGGTAGATCGGCTCCGCATACAACAAGGCGCTCCCCATCGGGATCACAAGCAGGTTACCGCGCCGCACATGCGAGCCCTGCTGATTCCAAAGAGTCAACTGCCCTGAAAGCTGCGCGTTCTGATCGATCCGAGCCTCAATTTGCTGTGGGCCGTCAACGAGCTTTGTTTTGGGAAAGTTGTAGACTACCGTCTTCCCGTAGTTTGCGCCGTCGCTGCGTCCGGCAATCCAGCCAATCAGATTATTCCGGTTGGAGGGCGTAAACGGAAGAATGTCGACGAACTCCACCCCGGCTTCTCCAGGCAGCTTCATCAGCACGTAGTTCGGTTCCATCGGCTGTGTCGTGGGCTCGCCACGCTCATTCACGCCGCTTTTGGTGGCAGGCGCCCACAGATCCTCGCGGTTGTAAAACACCTCCGGATCGGTCATGTGATAAAGGCCGTACACTTCCGCCTGTAACTTGAGCAATAACTCGGAGTAGCGCACGTGCTTACGTAAACCGGCAGGCATTGCCGACGCGTCCTTGAAAAGGCTCGGGAAAATGCTGCGGTACGCTGCGATGATCGGGTCCTCCGGGTCAAACACATAAAAAGTCGTGGTCCCGTCGTAGGCATCCACGACCACCTTCACGCTGTTCCGCGCGTAGTTAATGTGATTACCGCCGAAAGAGTAATGTCGAGAATATGGATAACTGTCAGAGGTCGTGAAAGCATCCATGATCCACATTAGCCTGCCATCATCGCCGACCACGATGTATGGATCTGATTCGTAGGTGAGGAATGGCGCCAGGGTTGACACGCGAGCTCGCACGTTGCGCCGCATCAGCAACCGGCTCTCCTTGTTGACGTCGTCGCTGAACGGTAGTTTCGCGAGATCGCCGCGATCGAGCGCAATGAGAATGCGGCGCAGGAATCCCCCGAGGACGATGCCTCCGCTGCCTTCATAGGATGTGAGGCTATTGGTCTGGCCTTGCGGGTAGTTAAACTCCTGTTCGGATGAAAAGGCTTGGGCTCGGATTGAGGTAAAAAACTTGGATGGGTGGACATGGCTTGGGAGCAACCTCTACAGGCTGGGAACCCGGACAAGGTGATTCAGGCCATTCTGCGCCATGCCAACGTGAGTACGACGGCGAACTACTACATCAAGACGGCGGCAAGCGATGTGAGCGAGGCGATGGCGCGGTTTGAGAACGAGGTTGCCGAGGCGGCAGCGAAGGGAGTTTTGACACAAACGCAGCCTGCTGGCCGCCAGAGCATTCAGTAAGGTGCCTTTTTGTCCCAAAAGAGGTAAAAACGGCAGCGGAACTTTGGTACGAAGGTCTGAAGCAGATTCATCGGGCGGCGCAGTTGTTCTACTCAAGTGTACCGGAGCCGCGGGTGCCAGCTCGCTGTTTTTCGGCGACGAACCTTCCAGAGATTGTGCGCAAGGTCATCAAGCCCATCTATAACAGGAATTCTGAACTGAATTGAACCGCGACATTGACACTGCAAGAGTGTGGACCGCGTAGACGTGATGTCCCTCTTGGATACTCCTCGTACTCGATTTCCCTCGGCGCGTTCGCTAACCTCATTGACCGGCAACATCGCGAACTGAGAATGGCTCACGTGTCGTCCAACTCAAGTACGCAGAAGAATGGAAAAATCCGCCGTCAAATGAGCAGCCCACGTGAATCCTGAGCTGGTTTTGAGCTTGTCGGACATCAATCGGACATCAGCAGAGCTGGATTCAGCTTTGGAAAGTGTTGGATTGGCTTGGAAGTAATTGAAAGGAAAGGTCTGGCGAGAGGGGGATTCGAACCCCCGGTACAGCTTTTGACCGTACAACGGTTTAGCAAACGCCCCCGAGCTCACCCCTGTTGTTCGGAATCAGCAATTTACGGCATTATTAGCGGGTACAATTCGGGTAAAAAGCGGCAGTTCGGGCACAACTATGCAACTTAACATGCAACTGAAGCCAAAAATCTCGTGTTATAAATTCTCTATCTGCCGACATTTTGCCAAAACCCGCAACTGGAGCGGGGTTGCGAGGCATTTTCGGCGAGCGGAGATGATCTGTGAACGCCGTGACGCCGCGAGAGCGTGTTAGTCAGCTTGTGACGGAGTTAGGAGTCGCGCGAAACCGAGACTTCAAGCGCGCAGGGATTCATACGCAGTACGTTGGTGAGGCCTGTAATGCTGGATTGATCGAGCGAGTCGGCCGCGGAACATACGCCCTTTCTGGTCATATTAAAACTCCCCAGCAGCGAATCGCAGAGGCATGCAAGCGAGTTCCGCAAGGCATTGTGTGCCTGTTCTCTGCTCTATGGTTCCACGGACTTGTTGAAAAGGAGCCTGAAGCTATCTGGATGGCGATTGACAGGAAGGCGCGCGAACCACGGGTCGACTCAGTTCCAATCGAGTTCGTTCTCTTCTCTGGCGATGCCATGACGCAAGGTGTAGTCAACCTCAGGGTTGGTGGCGTTCCTGTTCGCGTTTATAGTCCGATGAAAACCGTCGCGGACTGCTTTAAATATGCGGACAAGATAGGGACCGACATTGGGCCAAAGGCTCTCGCCGCCGCGATTAGAGGCAATCAGTACAACCGCCAGAAACTGCTGCGCTTCGCCGAGATCTGCCGCGTCAAACGAGCCGTAGCAGCAGCGGAGAATGCGAGGAAGCAGCCAGAACCTGATAGGCCCACAAAGGAAGCGGAAATCGTTTAGACAACGATCCGCAGCATGAAAGCCGTTTCTTTCTCATGTTCCTGAAAACCTACTGGAGGCGTCACGCACTCACTTATACGTTGAACTTGAAAAACAAAATGTCGCCATCTTTAACGACATATTCTTTCCCTTCCGAGCGGTAAAGGCCTTTTTCCTTGACGGCCTGTTCGCTGCCCAAGGCAAAGAGATTTTCGCAATGATAGGCATCGGCGCGAATGAAGCCGCGCTCGAAGTCGCTGTGGATTACGCCCGCCGCCTGCGGGGCTTTGGCGCCGTCGGGAATGGTCCAGGCACGCACCTCTTGCACTCCGGCGGTGAAGTAGGTGATGAGCCCGAGCAGTCGATAAGCAGCGTGAATCAACCGGTTCAACCCCGGCTCAGCCAGGCCCATGTCGGCCAGAAACTCCGCCCGTTCGTCCGGTTCGAGCAGAGCGATCTCGGCCTCCATCGCGCCGCAGATGCGTACCACCTGCGCGCCTTCTTCCGCAGCGCGTTTTTCCACGGCGGCCACCCAATCGTTGCCATCTTTGAGACCCGCTTCATCCACGTTGGCCACAAACAGCACCGGCTTGGCGGTGATCAGATGGAGATCGTACGCGGCAATCCGCTCCTCTGCGGTGAGCTCAATAACGCGGGCAGGCCGGCCAGCCTGAAGGCCCTCCAGAAGCTTCTTCAGAGCCTCTGCCTCGCACTTGACACCGACGTCCGTGGTGTTGCGCGCGGCTCTTTCGGTCCTGGCCCAGCGCTTTTCGACCGTCTCAAGATCAGCCAATAGCAGTTCGGTGTTGATGATGTCGATGTCATGTAGCGGATTCACGCCGCCAGCCACGTGAATCACGTTCGGGTCGGCAAAGCAGCGCACAACGTGGCAGGTCGCGTCGGTCGAGCGGATGTGTCCCAGAAATTGATTGCCGAGTCCCTCACCCTTGCTTGCGCCTTCGACCAAGCCGGCAATGTCGACGAACTCCATCGTTGTTGGAACGATGCTCTTCGGTTTGACGAACTTGGTGATCTGATCCATCCGCTCGTCAGGAACGCTGACGACGCCGACGTTGGGATCGATTGTGCAAAACGGGTAGTTGGCCGCCTGGGCCTCGGCCGCCGTAAGGGCGTTGAAGATGGTGCTCTTGCCAACATTGGGCAAGCCTACAATTCCGCAGTTCAAGGGCATTTCAAAACATCCTTTTCAGTTAAATGGCCGGGAAAATCCCCTCAGCCTGGCGGGCTGTCTTCTCAAATTGTTTTGAGGTCGGGGGAGATATCAGAGGGAAGAAAATCTGTATTCCAACGCTCGGTCTGACTCGCGGTATGCATCCGCCGTCATGGTCTGAATAGTCCTACTACCATTATGCCGGAAAATGGGCGAATAGGGACAGACCACTGACCACGCGGACACCCTCTCAGGCTGGGCTACCGGCCGCCAGCGCCAGTGACGATTCTTCCGGAAACGGAAACGGGGCAAGGACATATGGAAAACGCTGCGCGTTTCCCACATCTCCACACCCTCGGCGACGACGACGGACTATCGATCAACAAAGCGGTACACTAACATTCCACTTGGTACAAAACCTCGGGCAGGTCAGGGGCGATTCGAGTTTGGTCTTTATGATACCCATACGCGAGTGTCAGACCACATCGGCCAGATGCAGACGGTTACTTCTCGGGTACTTTCTATACCTAATCTCAGTAAGAACTTCGGGCAAGGAACCGGTCCGAAATCTGACGCGGCGCATCAATGAAGTCATCGCACCACGGGGCAAGCTCCACTGTGGAAGTTTCAGATTTCCTAACCTTCAAGCCAGATTCGCAGTAACATCCAATCTGACTTCGCTGACGAGGGCAGTTCAGTGGCACACAGCCCATCGACGCAGGACGACACTTACCTAAAGCTGGAGCGACGCCTCGGACGAGTGCAGGCGCAACAGCGTCTGGGAATCGAGAAAGATCACGAGGATATCTTTGGTCAGGGCATCAACTTCTTTCACCCGGAAAACTGGTATTCCGCCCATGCCGTGATTCGAACTACGCTAAGGCTGGCCGGGCTGTACTGGCGTGGCTGTAAGAACACAGAACGCATACAGGTAAGGCACAACGAGATTAAGCTGCTAGATCTTCCATCACTGTTTGACGGATTCACCATCCTGCATATCAGCGATATGCACGTGGACATGAACCCAGGGCCTATGCAGCGCTTGATAGAGTATCTGCCCGACCTGGAGTACGACATTTGCGTTCTGACAGGAGATTTCCGGGGAAACACTTTTGGGCCGTTTGACGCGACCTTGGAGGGCTTGGCGCGAGTCCGTTCCCATCTCAAGGAATTGGTTTATGGCGTATTGGGCAATCACGATACGATCCGTATGGTCCCTGGAATGGAAGAAATGGGAATACGGATGTTGCTCAACGAATACGACTCGATTGGGCGTGGCGATCATCGCATCCATCTGGCAGGCGTCGACGATGCTCACTACTACCGGGCCGACAACCTGGAAAACGCAGCCTCGGAGATCCCTTGCGGCGAATTTTCCATTTTGCTTTCCCATACGCCAGAGATCTACCGTCAGGCCGCGCATAGCGGCTTTAAGCTGATGCTGAGCGGGCATACGCATGGCGGGCAGGTATGTCTGCCCGGTTCGATTCCGATCACTCTGGATTCCGTTCTGCCCAGAAGCATGGGAGCCGGGTCGTGGAACTACCATACGCTGGCGGGCTACACCTCGGTTGGGGTCGGATCAAGCATCGTCGCGGTCCGCTTTAACTGTCCACCAGAAATTACCCTGCATCATTTGCGATGTGCCTGACTGCTGGCCAGCCAACGGAAGCAGGGTTCCGCCGATGGAGCTGCCGGTTCTGCCGACTAAAGGTGGTGGGGCAGTTCCTGACGCCGAGATCACCGCTTTTTCCAACCCCCAACGCTCGAAGCGGATTTTGCGGAATAATAGGATGTGAAGTCTACTCAATCTCTTTCCCCTGCCATTGGTATCGATTTCGGAACCACCAACAGTTCGCTGGCTTTGGCCACAGGGCAGTCGAGCGAACTGGTTCGCTTTGTCTCGGCGGCGGGCTGCACGGAATCCTTTCGCTCGGTGCTCTATCTCGAAAATCACAGAGAGAATGGGAGACGTCGCCTGCAATCGTGGACCGGGCCGTGGGCGATCGAGCAGTATCTGGAGGCCGAGCACAAGGGACGGCTGATTCAGTCGCTGAAATCGTACCTGCCCTGCCGCACGCTAACCGGCACCGAGGTGATGGGGCGGCACTACACCCTGGAGGATTTGACTTCGCGTATGCTCGCCGATCTGCGGCTTCATGCCGAACGCCAATTTGGCGTGCCAGTGCGGGAAGCCACAGTGGGCCGCCCGGTTCGCTTCGTTGGCGCGGAGAGCGACGAAGACGAAAGCTACGCACTTGACCGCCTGCGCCAGTCGTTTAAGCTGGCGGGATGGGAACGGGTGGAGTTCGAGATGGAGCCGGTCGCCGCAGCCTATGCCTATGAGTCCACGCTCGATCACGACGAACTGATTCTGATCGGGGATTTTGGCGGCGGCACAAGCGACTTTTCGCTGCTCCACGTCGGGCCAGCCACGAAAAAGAAACGCAAGTCGAAACGTGTGCTGGGTAATAGCGGCGTGGGATTGGCGGGCGATGCCTTTGATGCCCGAATCGTTCGTAAACTGGTTTCTCCGAAACTCGGATCCGATACGCTAGCACGCTCCGGCAAAAAGATATTGCCGGCGGTACCGGCGTGGATTTACGCGAACCTGGAGCGCTGGCACTACCTCTCGTTTCTGCGCACACGCCAGGTGATGGAACTGCTGAAAAGCGCGCTGGCAAGAGCGCTGGATCCGGAAAAGATTGAATCGCTCATCATGTTAGTGGACGAAGACCTGGGCTTTCAGCTGCACCAGGCGGTACAGCGGGTGAAGTTCGAGCTATCGCAGAAGGAGCGCGCGGAATTCAGTTTTCACGAGGGCGGTCTGGCGCTGCGAATCACCGTGACACGGGCGGAGTTTGAAGGCTGGATCGCCACGGAACTGGAACAAATCGAGCAGTGCGTGGACGGACTGCTGGCTGCAACCGGGGTGGATGCGCGTGCGGTGGATCGTGCCTTCCTGACGGGAGGAACATCGTTTGTCCCCGCTGTGCGGCGCATCTTCGAGACGCGCTTCGGCAAGGAGCGAGTGCGCACTGGGAACGAGTTTACCTCGGTGGCCAGCGGTCTTGCATTGCGGGCTTTGGAAGAGCAAGAGTAGATTCCACTGCCATTCGCGCAGGTCATTCCCGGCGAAGGCGTAGTGCTGGAAGGCGGCGAACGATTTGCCGCGCCTGTTGTGGCAGCGAAAACTGAGCATCATTTGAGATGTGCCTGACTGCTCGCATTGGCCCTGCCTAGTTTGGTCGATCACGCAGGTCGAACTTGAAGAAGAGGCGAGAAACAAGAACAGCTCCTATGAAAAAGATCACAACTGTGACAGCAATCTCCAGGGCTGTAAGAGACAGCGAATTGCTACAGACAAGAAGCGGAAACAAAGATTCGGGAATCTGATCCAGGCCGGTAGCCCTGCTCCCAGACGGCAGATGGAAACGACGTTTCACGAAGCTGGAGAAGAGGTCGCCCGCCATGGCTACGCTACCCATGACAGCTCCGATCTTCCATTCCAATCCAATCAGTGGCGCACACAGCGATGTGACCAGGACCGAGAGGACAATTCCGTGTATTGTTTTCGATGGGCCAAACAGTGGCTGCCCATCGATAAACCTGAAACCCCCATCGACGGGGCGAAAAAAAGAGTCGCGCAGGATAGCCCTTGCTATCACAGGCGTGCCGTTGGCCAGCATCAACAGACTCAGTAGCTTCAGGATCATCAGCAGTTGCACACGCAGACTTTATCTCAACTTCCGTTGTATGTCATTGCTGCAAGCAGGGTAGTGACAGGCTCTCGACTTCAATGTCGGGGACCACTTCTGGCGCTGCCTGACGAAGAAGCATCCGCACTTCCTGCAGAATAGGACCGCTGGTGCGACTACCTGGCCTTCTGCGGCTTACACGCTAGCGTGGGACAAGCGGATCGCGCTCGCGTTTATCCCGAAGCAAGTCCTCGATATCGCCTACTTTTTCGGCAACGAGGTTCAACTTTCGGGCCAGTCCCTGAATGTCGTTGGCCGAGCGCCGGTTCACGTCGTAGTCTAGTTCGCCACGCAGACGGTCCTTCGTGTCCTGGCGGTTTTGGCTCATCATGATGACCGGCGCCTGGATCGCTGCCAACATCGAGAGGAACAGGTTGAGCAGGATAAACGGATACGGATCCCACGCCGAGCGGCCGAGCCGGACGTTGATTATGGTGTAGACAATCATCACCAGCAGGAACGAGATAATGAAAGTCCAGGAACCTCCAAAATGTGCAACCAAATCCGCGATCCGATCACCGAAGCGGAATTCTTCGTCGATGATTTCATTGGGGTGGCGCGACGAACGCACGCGCACCAATTCTTGCGACGCGTGAAACTGGCGGCCCAGCATGGTCAGCAGGTCCATGCCGGCCATCGGTTTGCGCTGCAGCAGGACGGAGATGTCGTTACGGTTGACCTCGATACACTCCGTAGCTTCGATGGCTATGGCGCTGGTCTGGTGCGGAGTTCCGTCGATCATGGAGGCGAAGCCGAAGAACTGTCCGGGCGCGGGATTGTCGACGACCACTTCCTGTCCATCCTCGTCCACGGTCACAACCTGCACGCTGCCGGAAATTACCACGTAGGCTCGCGAGTCCTTGTCGCCGATCTTGTAAATGCGTTGGCGCGGATCAAAACGCACCACATCAACCTGGCCCGAAAGAACCGCCAACTCATCTCCGTCCAGCAATCCAAACAGCGGAACATGTTTCAATACATCCGGATTACATGCCATCCTCATACCTCAAGCCGAGTTTTCGAAATGATGTTACCGCATGATAGGTGTGGCGCACTCGTTGTGTTAATTTCTTGCAGTCATCCCGAGCGTTTTCACTCGGCGCAGCGCTCTAACCCCATTTCGGGGTGATTCGACTATTGCGAGACTCCGCTCACTGCTATTATTTTCGGCGCAAGGAGAGGACTCGTGGAGCGCGGTCAGTTCGCCAAGATCGTTGAGGAAGTGCTCGATACGCTTCCGGAAGAGTTTCGCACGCGCATTCGCAATGTCGCTGTGCTGGTGGAAGACCTCCCACCCGGTCAATCGGGAAAGCCGCGGAAACTTCTTCTAGGCATCTTTCATGGGGTGCCCATGACCAGAAAGAGCGTCTTCGACATGCCGACCGGGCCTGATTACGTCGTTCTCTATCAAAAGAACATCGAAGCCGTCTGCTCTAACGAGGCCGAACTCCGCGAACAAATCCGGCGCACCATCATCCACGAAATCGGCCACTACTTCGGAATGGACGAGGAGCAGTTGAGGGATGTGTAAGCAGATCATGTATGTGAGCAAGATTAGCGGTGCCCGCTGCCAAGCTGCGGAGCAACTGCGCCGGAGTCAGAACACTGAAAGCACTCACAGTCAGAGATATAACCATGCGATATTCAGTAAAGCAGCAATCATTGATTAACGGGAAAGGAGATTCCAGGAATGGCGCAGATTGGAGAACCACGAAAGCATGAGATTCATTATCCATTGGAAGAGCCGGTACCACTACCGTTACATCAGCCAGCGGAAGAACCGGTACATGAGCCGGTGAAAGAACCGGAAAAAGTTCCGGCGGTGCCGTAATTGGAGTGCCCGGCGAATTTTGTACCAGTTTGAATTAGGGCGTGTTAACACTACTTTGGCGCTCTTGGTGTAATTTGAAGTAGATGGAAATCACCGAAGAGCAGTTTGTGCGGATACAAGATAGCTTGCCAGTACAGCGCGGAAACGTAAGCTTATCGAACCTCCAGTTTCTCAATGCCGTACTCTATGTTGCCGAGCACGGGTGCAAGTGGCGCGGACTTCCCAAGCGATTCGGGAACTGGCACACCATCTACACCCGCATGAACCGCTGGTCGAAGAACGGAGTCATGGACCGCATTTTCGAGAAGATGCAGATGGAGCAGATCGTGCGTATCCGCATTGAGGCCTTCAGCCTCGACTCCACATCGGTGAAGGTGCATCCAGATGGCACCGGCGCGTTAAAAAAAACGGGCCCCAGTCCATCGGCAAGCCTCGCGGCGGATGGACCACCAAGATTCATATGGTTGCCGCGAATGATCGAACCGCAATAACCTTCGCACTCTCGCCCGGCAACGCCCACGATGCGCCCGAAGGCCGCGAACTGCTGCGCGAGCTCGGCTCGTTTCCGGGCATGCCCGTGCTCATGGACCGAGCGTACGAAGGCAATGAGACACGCCAGTTGGTGTTCGACTTGGAAATGGTTCCGGTGGTTCCTCCCAAATCGAACCGCGTCGATCCTTGGCGCTATGATCGCGCTCTGTACAAGAAGCGCAATGAAATCGAGCGTCTGTTCCGCCGTCTCAAGGGCTACCGCAGAATCTTCTCGCGCTTCGAGAAACTCGATTGCCTGTTTATGGCCTTCATCTGCTTCGCACTCATCATCGAGGCGCTTCGCTAGTGTTAACACGCCCTAGCTTACGTTCGATAACCTCACCTGTTGTGGAATCAAAAAACGCAACTTGTTGCCAACTGGGATGGAAATCGCACCCTACAATAATCATGAAGGCTTCTCCTGACCCAGCTTCTTGGTCCTCAACCAAAGAACAACGGCCGGCACAATCGGAGCCTTTGTTTATTTCGGTAGTTTAGTTTGATTGAATAAGGACGAAGGCTTCAGTGCGACCCGGTATTTCTGATAATGACTGATCGAAGCTCCAATGCGCACCGGTCTGCACCGTTCAAACGTACCACGCGCAATGTCCCAACCTGTTAACCGACTCACCCGGTGTTGGTCGGCGATAGCCGACAGCCGGGACGCGCGTAAAGAATATTTTCCAAACTCTCTCTGTACTTTCTCGTGGAGAGTCCTCAAAGCAATTTTTGATTCTTCCCATATCTATCTGTCCGGACACTTCTCTTTTGTTCGATCGATGTATGCAGGGGACAGAAGGAAAAGTTGACGGAGAAAAATATCGGGTTGGACACGATCTGCCTATACTATGTCGGCAATTTCCTTGTGATCTGCATCACGTTCGTGGCGAAAAGTCCCAGTGCTCTGCAGGGGAACCATATGTTCCCCTGCGGTCCGGCCGGTTTTGTCCGACCTCGATGTGAGCCTGGACACGAGAGAGTATGGCGGGGACCGTCTCTCCGTCGTTTTGCTCGCGCGTACGCGAGCTTGTT
>PJLO01000082.1 GCA_003010405.1 Acidobacteriota bacterium
ATGCCAGCGACTAAGGGAGATCCCCGGCATTGGCCCACTGGTCGCCACCGCCATACACGCGTTGTGAGCTGAATGATCTGCACTACCGCGTTCTGGTGGTAGATGACGACGAGCGGATCTGAAGTCGGCGTCGTTCACGGATCTTGACTTGATGCAGGGAGAGCTTGCTGTGTTCGGACTCCGGCTGATGCTGTAGGAAAGGCCCCAACCGGTTAACGACTCACCCGGCATTGGTCGGCGGTAGCCGACAGAGCGGGCGCGCGTTAAGAATGTTCTCCAAACTCTCTCTGGCACTTTCTCGTTGAGAGTCCTCAAAGGCTGTGTTTGCTGCTTTCTTGCTCTGTCCGTTTTTGTCCGACCTCGATGTGAGCCTGAATACGAGAGAGCATCATGAAGGCCGCGTTCTGAATATCAAGCGCGTCCTTGATGGAGATTTCTTCGTAGCTTTGGTTCCGATCTGTCGTAAGTACATACTCAGCATTGTAATTATTCCGGCGGTTCTGCTTAACAGGGCCGCTCGTCAGGACTGCTGAGTATATAAGTATATTATTTGCAGGCACGACAGCGACCACGATCCCCGTCACCCGGGAAGCCAACCGCCTCCGCTGGCCTCCACCCTTCCAGCGCCGGGAACAGCTCGATCTGACGATTGCTCAGGCCGCCGAACTGTCCGGGATGCAGGTCTCGGAATGGTGTGCACTCGAGCAGGGTTGGGTACCCGGGGGTCTGGCCACATTGCGGGCGATTGCCGGAGCTCTCGAGGTCGATTGGAAGGACTATCACATGCTGGCGATCCTGGCCGAGTCTCATCGGAAGCGTCGTCAGGGAACTGGCTGCGTATTGGGCGAGGCTCGCCAACTCTGCTCAGCGCGGAAATCCTGATGCATCGGTACTCATAACCAGATATGCTCATCTCCGAGCGGCGACTGGCCGAGACAAGGAGGTGAGCGGAATGGCAGAAGCGAAGGTGAAGCGAATGAACCTCAACGTCGAAGTCAGCCTCCACGATGCCTTCAAGGCGGCGACCGCCGCCCAAGGCAAGAACATGACCGACGTCCTGCTGAAGTTTATCGAGGACTACGTGGCGAAGAACGGCGTGACGCCGAAGAAGAAGACGGGGCGCAAATGAAAAGAGCGGCCCTATTCTCACACGACCGACTGGAACTCGACAGAACGGAAAGCTCAGGGTAAAATCTGCTGGCACGGGTGTCCGCGTTCGGTATGCGATAGTCACGAGTTTGCGTGAGCGCACCGCGAATTAAGGACCTTTCGCGTCTGCTTCGAAATGATCGATGAAGATGATGTCATCTACACGTTTTTCGGAGTGGCCTTAAGAATGCCACAATTCGTGCTGCCCTTCGGCGCAGTCACCTGATTGATCTAAACCTCTGGTTAAGGCATTACCCAGCGATTGCGGAAGCTTACTACAATCTGGATACTGAACCGGGCCAGGCCCCGGCCAACAAGCAAACGCTATGAAATCATCGTGGCGCGTGTCGCATTCACCTTTATGAAAAAAGGCAGAGCGAACATCTGCAGAGTCAGGCAAAAAATGACGACACCACCGAAGGAGACATCATAAATAAACCCATAGCGACGCTTCCCAGGAACCATGCGACACCATAGACACCAGTGAAGATTCCGTATGCCGACGGGCGGCGTTGGGCAGGCACGATAGTCGCGACGGCAGCCGGGATAATCGATTCGTGTACTCCCATGCCAAGGCCCATAGTGCAGAGCCGACGATAATCGCCCAGAAAGAACCGAGAAAGACTAAGGGCGCAAAAGCTGCTGTGGTGAATGTGAGTGGAATGAGAATCTGCAATCCGAAACGGTCGAACAGTCGTCCAAATAGCAGCGATCCAGCCCCGCTGATCGGCATTGCAATCGAGTCTGAGATCGGAACCCAAATTGCACTGACCGCGTTCGTTTTGGTGAGATGAAATGCAATCAGCTGAAAGTCGGCAAATCCAGCAGCGACTAGAGCTGCCCCGCAGAGGTAAATCCAGAACCTCTTGGGCAGGTTCTCTGTGCCCGAACTTAGACTTTGTTTTTCTTCCATACTTCCGGGGCGTGGATATAGATGATGTGAAATCAGAAGCACGGAATAGGTGATGATGGCAGGTATTGCCAAGATTGCAAATGCTGCCGCGTAACTACCCCTATGTGCCAGGATAACCGCTACGAATATAGGGCCTAAGGAATCTCTGAACAGGTAGTTGGAAACTCCATTGTCGGCATTTCTTGGTTTTCGC
>PJLO01000031.1 GCA_003010405.1 Acidobacteriota bacterium
TTCCGGCGGACTACTTTTACTCCGCCGCAGAACGCCGCTCCCGCGGCGTACTGTGACCTATTTTTGCTCCGGCGCTTACAGATGGCTTGAACAAACACGTTTGGGCGACCAGACTGGTACCGAGTGTATTTGGTTGGTTCGATCCGAAGTTGCTCCAGGGCAAATAACATCCGCAGGCGCTGCCACAGTTGAAGCACTTTCTCCAACTGCTACGCCTGTCCCGGAAAAAGGGCATGTGCGCACGTCTGAAATGCAGAAATGCTTGAAGGATCGATACATCTACTCACCAAAGCTGATACGTGATTTGATCTTTGCGGAACTTCGCGCAGGCATGACGAGCCTTGCTGACAAGCAACTGACGGTCTCTCAGCTGCTCCGAGAAGCGAGCACGCAAGCCGAAGAAAAGGCGCAAGCTGAAGGCGTTAAGTTTGAATTCTGGCGTTCCGCAACCGATGGTGTTTTAGAGAATCTCGTCGCAGCCCAAGTATTGCTCGATGAACACGGTAGAGCGATTGAACCCGGTCCTCATGCGAGAGGCACCAAGGTTTCTGGCTTATCCGCGGAATTCGAGAACCAATGTGAAGGATATCTGTTGGAGTATTTGATTGTCACACTGGGTGACGTTTCCTGGCCGAAGGATCGAACCGCTCTGGCGCACGCGCTCTTCAAGGTAGGCCCAACGCGTAAAGAGGTTTATGAGTTACAGGATCGCGTTGACGAGCTGATGGCCTTGCAGAAGGGCAGAATTGTCGAGAAGAAGGACGGCACATTGAGCGTTGAGCCGTGAACTCTGTATCCGGCTCCCACAACGCTCTGGAATTCTACCCTTTTGGTTCTTCATGCATTCATAGCGCCTAAGCATGTCACTTCCTTTAGCTTCTTCAGCGTAGCGTATACTCCACTCGTTCAGTTCCGCCTGACGCTATTTCCGTAAGATTAGGGTTAAAAAAATGTATCTAACACGCTCCTCTTTGGTGGAGGCGAGGGGAGTTGAACCCCTGTCCGAAAGCGCTGAAAGCGAGGAGACTACATGCTTATTCGATTCCTGCCGTGGTCATTAGCCACAACGTTCACCAGTGACGCTAAGAATCGGCAAGAAACGCCATTGGCTAGCCTGTTGATCTCGCTCAATCCCCCAGACGTAGGGTGTTAAGCCAGCCTACTGTGCGACGTTCTGACCGCAGCCCGTAGGCGAAGCCGCGGAGAACGGCAACTTAAAAATTAAGCTGCGTAAGCCAGTTCAGTGTTGGCAACTGTTGGTTTTGCACTCGATTAAGGGTGTGTGCGCCCCTGCATGCCTCCTGGCCGCAACCGTTTCCGTCGAAGCCGTGACGCCCCCTACAGGTCCCGCGAGCCGGCCAGTTTCGACCAGCAGTTCGCGGAAATCTCTTGGGTGTGCAACTCCTGCCGAACTTAATCGGCGAGTTGCCGGCCTAGCTTACCGATTCACTGTAAGCCTGAAAGGTCGTTGGACCACTGTCAAAGAGCTGCTTCCACTCTACACCAACCGGTTCAGCAGAAGCTAATAACTTAGATGCGCGTGCTCGCCATCGGATTCATTTCAAACGCGTTTTTCCGCGAATCTTCTCGCCTTATCCTGCTAAACACGATTGCGACTCGTCCATAATCTCCAGCGCCGGAGCCTTTTCGATGACTCCGCACTCGGCCGCCAGCTTGAAGTACAGGTCCAATCCTTTCCTGCACTCTGCGTCCAATTCGTAGTGGATATTATCCCGGAAGTAGCTGATCACCTGAGCTTCGCTCAGGCCCATTTTCGGAGCCCAGTCACGTGCAATTTCCGAAACACTCGCATCGGTCAGGCCGTGGTCTCGCGAGCGCCGGAAGATGCCTGCAAGGTCCAGCCCCGGCTTCATTTCGGCCAGCGCCGCTTTGCGCACCGCCCACACGGCAAAAACAAAGGGCAAGCCGGTCTTTGCTCGCCAGAGCTCCGCTAGGTCATAGTGGTACAGTCCCTCGGTCTTCGCCATCATTGCCCGATCGCCAATCAGCAACCCCGCATCGCAGCAGTCCAGCATCGGTCCCAACACTGGAGGCAGCGGCGTCAGTTCGCGGTGTCCGCCAAAGAATTTTGTCAGCAGCACCTGCGTCAATCCCACCGATGTCCGGGACGAGGTGTCCACGGCAACCGTGCGAATCTGCTCGATTGGCTTCCGGCTTATGAGCTGAATCGACCAGACCTTGTTCAGGGCGGCTATCGCCACATGCGGCAGCACCACTAAATCCGGGATTGTAGCCGTGGTGATTACCGGAATGATGCCAATGTCGGCCTTACCATCGCGAAGCGCCTGCGCACATTGCGATGGCACGGTGTACTCAATTTCAAAATTCTCGCGAATTTCCTGCGAGGGCTCGTGTAAGAAGTCCCACATCAGGGGAGCCGTATTCAAAAAAGAGATTGCCGAAATTTTTAGCGCGCGCATATTTTCGTCTCACCAATGACTACGATTACAGATCGCTACTCTCTTCTGCAAGTCGCCTTGTGTGTCCGCCACTAAATTTCCGTGACTCGCGCTGCTGTACTCCTTTACACTCGCGTGCATCGACCATTATGTCTGACGTAACCGTTCAATCCGTCTCGGCGCGGGATCGCGAAATGCTTGCGCTTGCGCTTACCCCCCAGCTTGGCCCCAGTCGTCTCCGCCGTCTTTTCGAGCGCATTCCCAGGAGCGAAGATATTTTCCGGGCGTCGCTCACCGAATTGGAGGCCACCGGACTGCCTGCTGTTAGCGCGCAGTCCATTGCGCTCGGAGGGTCGCTTCGCCTTGCCGATGAGGAGTTGAAGAAGCTGGAAAAAGTCCCCGACGTCTCTCTTGTTACGTTTGGTTCTGATTTCTACCCGGAGCATCTTGCTGAGATCTACGATCCTCCGCTGGTTCTGTATGTGCGCGGTGACGCCAGTGTCCTGCTTGAAGTCGGGATCGCTGTTATCGGGACTCGTCATCCGACGCCCTACGGACTCGGCATGGCCGAGCGCCTCTCTACCGATCTTGCCAATACCGGGCTGGTCATCATCAGCGGAATGGCGCGGGGAATCGATTCCATCGCGCACAAGGGAGCCGTTCAGGCGCGTGGCAGGACGATTGCTGTTTTCGGCACCGGAGTCGATGTCATTTACCCGCGCGAAAATCGCAAGCTCGCTGACCAGATCCTTGCATTAGGCGGAGCGCTCGTCAGCGAATTTCCAGTTGGCACCGGCCCCAATCCTCACAATTTTCCTCTGCGCAATCGCATCATCAGCGGCCTCTCGCGAGGTGTGCTGGTGGTTGAAGCTGGCGAGTTCAGCGGGACCCGCATAACGTCCCGCTGCGCGCTCGAACAGTGCCGTGAAGTTTTTGCCGTCCCCGGCAATGTAACCAATAAACTTGCGTGGACTCCCAACACCCTCATCAAACAGGGAGCCAAACTCGTGGCCACGTGGGAAGATATTTTTGAGGAACTCCCCACCGAGATCCGGATCAAGCTACAGGACCGTCAGCTCGAACTTCCTGAGCCCAGGGCGGCATCTCTGTTCGATCCGCCTCCGGATGAACTGCCCGCCGCGCAGCAGACGGTTTTCGCTGCCATCAAAATGGACGAGTCTGTTCACATCGACGAACTGATGGAGAAATTCGAATCGAAGCTTTCCAGTTCGGAAATTTTTTCCGCGCTGTTCGAGCTGGAGATGAGCAACAGAGTTCGCCAGCTTCCCGGCAAGAACTACGTCAGGGTGTTTTGAGAACAAAGGCCGTGCAGCTCTGTTTCCGGACCTGTTGGCGCTGGTTTCCATGCTGGGGCAGGCCATCAGCTCACGTCTGCCACAAAAGTGACGATTTTCTCAGCGGCCTTGTGGTTCAATAGTTTAGCGTTCTCCTTGCCCAGCCGAGACAGGGTTTCGCAGTCTATTTGACTTTGCTATGCGGCCCTGCTCATGCTAGGTTACGTTCCAGTTCCCCTAGATTCAGAAGAGGTTCCATTGCCTAAAGGTTTGGTTATCGTCGAGTCGCCTGCCAAGGCCAAGACAATTCAGAAGTACCTTGGCGCTGGCTACGACGTAGAAGCTTCGCTCGGTCATATTAAGGACCTTCCGAAAAAGGGTCTTGGCGTTGATGTTGATAATGAGTTCTCGACAGTCTATGAGGTTATTCCGGGGAAGGAAAAAGTTGTTGCCAATCTCAAAAAGCTTGCTCGTAGCGCCGACGCTATTTATCTAGCGCCTGACCCGGACCGCGAAGGGGAAGCCATTGCAGCGCATCTTGCCGAGGAGCTCGGTAGCTCCGCAGATGGGGGACGCAGCAAGAAGAAAAAAGAGGCTAAACCCGTATATCGCGTCACCTTCAATGAAATCACCAAGAAGGCTGTGCAGGAAGCCTTCGCTCGTCCCCGAGATATCGATTGGAATCTGGTCGATGCCCAGCAGACTCGCCGTATCCTTGACCGCCTCGTCGGCTTCCAGGTCTCGCCGCTGCTGTGGGATAAGGTTCGTCGCGGACTTTCCGCGGGACGTGTCCAGACCGTGGCGCTCCGCCTCATTGTCGAGCGTGAGCGCGAGATTCAGAAGTTCGAGAAGAAGGAATACTGGACACTGGATGCCCGCCTCCATGCCGCCAAGGCTCCCGCCTTCGATGCCCGTTTTGTCGGCATCAACGGCGAGAAGGTGGAGATCAACAACGAAGAAGAGTCGAAGCGAATTGTCGATGCGCTTGATGCTGCAGACTGGTCTGTTACTGCGGTTAAGAAATCAGAGCGCCGCCGGAATCCGACACCGCCCTTTACGACTTCCAAATTTCAGCAGGACGCCTCGCGCAAGCTTGGCATGACCGTCAAGCGCGCCATGATGATTGCGCAGCGCTTGTATGAAGGCGTGGAACTTGGTCCGGAAGGCACCGTGGGCCTTATCACCTACATGCGTACCGATTCGGTTCGCGTTTCCAAGGATGCGCTTGCTGAGGTGCGCAATCTTATCGAACGCGATTTCGGCAAGCCTTTCATGCCTGAACAGCCGAACATCTACAAGACCAAGCAGGAGAACGCGCAGGAAGCTCACGAAGCCATTCGTCCGAGCTCGGTACTTCGCACCCCGGACGACGTGCGTCCCTATCTGCAGGACGATGAGTTGAAGGTGTACAAGCTCATCTGGCAACGCTTTGTAGCCAGCCAGATGACAGCGGCCATCTTCGATCAGACGACCGTCGATATCGACGCAACCGCAAAGTCCTCTGCTGCTCCTGCTCGCTATAATTTCCGAGTCACCGGATCGGTCCTCAAGTTCGAAGGCTTCCTCAAGGTGTACGAAGAGTCCAAGGACGCGAAGGACGATGAGGACGAGTCGCTGAAGCATAAGCTTCCTCCGCTTGAAGAGGGACAGAAGCTGCGCCTCGAAGAACTGAAGCCGGAACAGCACTTTACCGAACCGCCTCCGCGTTTCAATGAAGCCTCGCTGGTCAAGGAACTGGAAGAGCGCGGCATTGGCCGACCGTCCACCTATGCTTCGATTCTTACGACCATTGTGGATCGCGGGTACGTGCAGAAGACTGCTGGGCGGGGCGGAAAATTCTTCCCGACCGAAATCGGTTTCGTCGTTACTGAATTGCTGGTTGAAAATTTGAAGGACATCTTCGACTTCAAATTCACTGCTCGCATGGAAGAGGGCTTGGACGAAATTGAAGATGGAAAGATCAAGTGGACTCAGGCGCTTCATGAGTTTTACGACAAGTTCGAGGAGGATCTCGAATATGCCGGCGAGCACATGGAAAACATCAAGCGCATGGAGAAGGCCACTGATCAGAAGTGCGAGCGATGCGGAGCGCCGCTGGTGCTCAAGTGGGGCAAACATGGCTCCTTCTTTGCCTGCTCGACCTTTGACAAGAAGGACCCCAATTCCTGCACGTTCACCAAAGAAAATCCCATCAACCTCACCGACCTCGGGGAAGCTGAAATCTCTTCCAACAACGAAGAGGAGTTCTGCGAAAACTGTGGTCGACCGATGGTTCTCAAGCGCGGACGTTTTGGCACATTTATGGCGTGTACCGGATATCCGGAGTGCAAAACCACCCGTCGTCTGGACTCCGTGCAGAAGAAACCCGACACTCCTCTCGAGGAAAAGTGTCCCGACTGCGGACGCAACCTGCTTTTACGCGATGGACGTTACGGCGAGTTCGTATCCTGCTCCGGGTATCCCGAGTGCAAGTACATCAAGCAGAACTTCATTGGCGTAAAGTGTCCGCAATGCAAGACCGGAGAGATTGTCGAGAAGAAGGCGCGTCGTGGCAACTTCTTCTACGGTTGCTCAAACTACCCCAAGTGCGATTTCACTGCCGCTACCAAGCCTGTAGCAGAGAAGTGCCCAGAGTGTGGCAGCCCGTATCTGTTGGAGAAGGTCACGAAGGAAGGTACTTTCCTGGTCTGCCCCAGCAGTAAAGCGCCTGCGAAGTCGAAGACCACGAAGTCAGCTAAAGCTGAGAAGCCCGCCAAACCCGCAAAGAAGTCCGCCGCGAAGGCTGCCGAGGCCGAACCTGGCTCCTGCACCTTCCAGAAGAAAATTGCCGATCCGCAACCGGAGATCCAGCCCACGATGGCGTAAAAACAGGTTTACTGTGGTGATTGGGTTAGGCAGCGTTTCAGCGCTGCCTATTTTATTTTTATCTAGGTCGAGATCTAAATCCTTGACAATTCCCGAAAACCATTGTATACAGGTGCGCGGGTACGGAAGGAGTCGAAATGCTTGGTTGGAAAGAAGTCAAAATGCACATCGATATCTCGCCAGAAACCTGGAAACTAGTCCAGAAGTTTGCTGTGCCTTACGCGGACAAGACGCCTTGTGATACGCTGCGACGCGTTTTCATGGTCTTTTTTGAGTCTCATTTGGTTGAGGCTCCACAAGCGAACGCCGGAGAGGGAACGGGTTCCATTGGTAGCGAGGGTTGGAAAGAAAGCCTAATACACATCGATGTCTCGGAAGAAACTTGGAAATTAATCAAGCGGGCTGCTGAGCCTTTCGAGGACAAGACGCCTGACAATACGGTGCGACGCGTTTGCATGGCGGTTTCTGAGTTTCAAGAAGCGCACGCCGGAGAGGAAACAGCTCCCATTGATCACGATGTTGCTTCCCTTCGAGACCAGTACTAGGACGTTATCTGTTTCCCGTGAGCCGAAGTATCCGAATGGTAATTCAACCGGCGCTCGTGTTGAGTGCCATGTTTTTTTCATGGAGTCGCACGAAGTTTATCGAAATGCGAGAAATCACCTTCAGCAACTGGCGGAAAGATCGGGGATGACCTGCAATTATTTCGGTAGTTAATGCAGGTCATCCCAAAGCTCTTCCTGGATTACAATCCCCCCATGCCGCTCAAGCAATCCGAGGCGATCATCCTGCGTACGTACCCGCTGCGTGAGGCCGACTTGCTGGTGACATTTTTCACTCGCGCCGAAGGCAAGGTGAAGGGTGTAGCCAAGTCTGCTAAGCGTTCGCAGAAGCGCTTCGGCGGAGCGCTTGAGCCGCTCACCTGTGTGCGGGCTTACTGGCAGGACCGCGCGGGCAGTGAACTTGCCCGCCTCGACTCCTGCGATGTGCTCCTGTCTCCGTTGTCCGGTGAAATCGACTATGCGCGCTGCGTAGCTCTTTCTCATGTGGCTGAAATGCTGGATGAGCTTATGCCCGAGCGCGAAACGAACGATTCAGTCTTCCGCCTTGCTTGGGCAGTTCTCCAGAATCTCGAAAGCGGAGCCATCTGGATGCCAGTCACCTATTTCGATCTCTGGATGATTCGCCTGCTGGGGTTTCTCCCCGCGCTCGACGAGTGCATCGAGTGCGGCAACTCGCTCGCTGGTCAGCCTGCCTGGTTTCACGCACTGCGGGACGGACTCGTATGCCAGCAGCATCGGCGCATTGCCAGTTCGGAGATGTCTCTGGAGTCACGCGAGATCGCCGCCCGTATGTTTCGCAATCCTGTCGATCATTTTGCCGACGAGCCGCTGCCCGCCTCGCGCCTTGCCGATCTCCGCAAGTTTCTCATGCAGATTATCGACCGCCACCTCGACCGCAAGCTTCATACCTCGGCCCAACTCGAACGCCTCGACTAGCTGCGATCAAAGCAAAGTTGCCCCGGATCACGAATTGATTGCGGTCAGACAGTACAAAATTTGAGGTTCGAAAACTGTTGCCGTCCGAAACCCTTTCCCCCTTGCCGCACAAGCATTTACAATCTCACCAGATCGGATTGTATTCATGACTGCGAAACCTCTTACGTTTCAGGAACTCATCCTCAAACTGCAGGACTTCTGGGCCCGCCAGGGCTGCGTACTGCAGCAGCCGCTTGATGTTGAAGTTGGTGCCGGGACCATGTCGCCGGAAACTTTCCTTCGCGTTCTCGGCCCCAAGCCCTACCGTGTTGCTTATGTGCAGCCATCGCGGCGGCCTGCTGACGGGCGTTATGGCGAAAATCCCAATCGCCTCTACAAGCACACTCAGTACCAGGTAATTCTGAAGGCTCCGCCGGAGAACGTGCAGGAGCTTTACCTCGAGTCGCTCAAGGCCATCGGTATCGACCTCGCTCGACATGACATCAAGTTTGAAGAGGACAACTGGGAAGCTCCCACGCTGGCAGCCTGGGGCGTCGGCTGGCAGGTCATGCTTGATGGTCTGGAGATTACCCAGTTCACCTATTTCCAGCAGTGCGGCGGTATTGATCTTGATCCGATGTGCGCAGAATTGACTTACGGTCTTGAGCGCATCGCCGCGTTCCTTCAGGATGTAGATTCGATCTATGACATCGTCTGGGTTCACGGTCCTGATGGCGACGTCACTTATGGCGATATCCGTCTCCCTGATGAGGAGCAGTTCTCGGTGTACAACTTCGAGAAGGCAGACGTTGAGAGGCTCTGGCAGCACCTCAACGCTTATGAAGCGGAGTGTCAGGCGCTGATCGCAGAGTACGCGGCCGGAACCGCAGAGCCCACGAAGAAGTCCAAGAGTGAGTCGCATACCGAGCCTGCGGCGAAGTTCACCGCAGAGCAGCGCCGCCGCTTTCCGTTGCTCCCTGCTTACGACCTCTGCCTCAAGTGTTCGCACCTGTTCAACCTGCTTGATGCCCGCGGCGCTATCAGTGTCACCGAGCGCGTCGGAGTAATTCAGCGGGTGCGCAATCTTGCGGTCGGAATAGCTCGTGCCTGGGTGGATCAACTATCAGAGCAGAAAGTGACTGCAACAGCTGCACAGGTTTAGTCAGCGCACATCGACAAGTGGAATGCTGCACAATTTGTGACTCGGCTCACACCGGCAGCAAGCAAATGGCCTCAGAATAGAAGGAAAAATTCGACCTCATGGCAGATTTTCTATTAGAGATTGGTACTGAAGAAATTCCCGCGCGCATGATTGCCTCTGCCACGGAAGAATTGCAGCGTCGCATCGGCGAACTCGTCACGCGTGAGCGTCTCTGTTACGCCGCGAGGGTAGATGCATATGCTTCGCCACGCCGCCTCGCTGTTGTCGCTCATGGTCTCGCGACTTCGCAGCCGGATGTGGCCGAGCAGGTTCTTGGGCCTGGTGCCGCGCACGCTTACAAGGACGGGAAGCCCACTCAAGCGGCTATTGCTTTTGCAAAGAGAGTCGGAGTCGAACTCGATCAGCTCACCACGGCCACGACATCAAAAGGAATTTATCTTGCCGCCGATGTAGTAAAAAAAGGAAAACCCGCTCTAGACCTTCTTGCCGAACTGGTTCCCAAGGAAATCGCAGCGCTTTACTGGGCCAAAAATATGTACTGGCGCCCTGGCAAGCCTGAGCGCTTTGTACGCCCGGTGCGCTGGCTGGTTGCGCTCCTCGATGGTGAGGTCGTTCCGCTTGAGTTTGGTGGAATTGTCGCAGGCCGCACTTCCCGGGGGCATCGTATTCTGTCCGATGCTCCAGTCCAACTTGCATCGCCTGCCGACTATGCCGAAAAGCTTCGCGCAGCTAATGTTCTGCCCAGCTATTCCGAGCGCGAGTCCAAAATCCGCAAGGCCCTCGATGCCGCAGTCCGCCAGGTTCCGGGCGCACGCTGGCGTGAAGACAAAGAGCTGCTCGACACCGTTGTCAATCTCACTGAATCGCCTTCGGTCATTCTCGGCAACTTCGATAAGGAGTTTCTCGCTCTTCCCGAGGAAGTGCTCGTTACCGTGATGCGCGACCATCAGAAGTACTTCGCTGTGGAAGACGCGAGCGGAAAATTAGCGCCTCACTTTCTTGCCGTGCTCAACACTGCAACCGACTCCGAAGGCGAAGCGATTGTGCGCCACGGAAACGAACGTGTCCTTCGCGCTCGTTTCAACGATGCACGATTTTTCTGGAAAACCGATCAAAGGTTCACGCTTAAGGATCGCGTGGCTATGCTAAAATCGGTAACTTTCCAGAAGGAATTAGGCAGCTACTATGACAAGGCGACCCGTACGCAGCGTCTGGGCAGCCAGCTAAGCGCGGCTACTACCGATTTTCGGCCGGAACTGCGTCAGGGGGTCGTTTACAAGGCCGCGCTTATGGCCAAGTGCGATCTCACTACCGAACTCGTTAAAGAATTCACGGAACTTCAGGGCATTATCGGCGGTCTGTACGTAGTGCATCAGGCCGAGTGCATGAAACTTTCCGAATCTACCGCTGGCGCTATCGGGCAGGCAATATACGATCAGTACAAGCCGGCATCGATGGAAGATGGGGTTCCACGTTCACTGGAGGGGGCAGTGCTTGCTATTTCCGACAAGGCTGATACCATTGCCGGGATGTTCGCTCTTGGCATGATACCTTCCGGTTCAAAGGATCCCTTTGCGCTGCGCCGTGCTGCGAATGGAATCGTGCGCATTCTGGCTGAGCACAATCTTCCCCTCAGCCTCAAGCGAATCATGGCCGATGCGCTTCGCCAGTACAAGGACAGCGATGCCGAATCCAGGTTTACGGCCGTCGCTCAGTTTGAGCAAAACGTAGCCGCCTTTTTCCGCGAGCGTCTTGAGTTTTACCTCCGCGACATCAAAGGCTATGCCTACGATGTCGTGAACGCCGTGCTTGCCTCCGGCGCTGACGATGTAGTGGATGCGCTTGCCCGCGCTCAGGCTGTTGCAAAGGTGCGAGGCAGCGAAGACTTTGAGGCAATTTCGGCTTCGGTCAAGCGCATCAAGAACATTCTTCGCCAGGCTGTCGAAGCCGGTAAATGGTCAGCTTCAACCGAGATCAATATCGCGCAGCAATTGGCGGATAGTGATGCCGAGCGCATTCTGGCAAAGCAAACGGAGGATCTCGCCTCCAGCACCGCCCTGCTTTGTCTTCGCAAGCAATATGATGAAGCTCTCGCCGCGCTGGCCTCGATTCGTCGGCCGCTCGACGACTTCTTCGATAAGGTAATGGTAATGGTGGAGGACGAGGCAGTTCGAAGTTCTCGTCTACATCTGCTCCAGAAAGTAGCGTCAACATTCCAGTCCATCGCAGATTTTAGCGAGGTTGTTATTGAAAGAAATGCTTCCTGACAAGGAAGCATTTCTTTTGCTGCCAGAGTGTCTCTTTAAGTTTCGCGGTAATACGCAGCCCGTTCTCGGCCGCGAGTAATGATTGTGAATACGTAATCTCTCTAGTACCCAGAAAGTGAGTCTATGGCTACTCCCACAGTCAGTGCAGTCAAGTACGTTTACTCCTTCGGCGGAGGCTTTGCCGAGGGTAACGGCAAGATGAAGGATACGCTTGGTGGTAAGGGCGCCGGTCTTGCTGAGATGACCAATGCTGGTCTCCCGGTTCCTCCGGGATTCACTATTCAGACTGAAGCCTGCCGCGAGTACATGCGCGGGAATATTAGCGCAGACATGGACAGGGAAATGAATGCCGCTCTCGCGCAGCTTGAAGCCCTTCAGGAGCAGCAACTCGGCGTCGGCGATAACCCCTTGCTTGTCTCCGTCCGCTCGGGAGCAAAGTTTTCCATGCCCGGCATGATGGATACGATTCTCAACCTCGGCCTCAACGATCAGAGCGTTAAGGCGCTTGCTTCGCGTAGTCACAACCCGCGCTTTGCCTATGACTCTTACCGGCGCCTGATTCAGATGTTCGGCAACGTAGTGCTTGACATTAGCAAGGAGCATTTCGACGAGGTCTTTGACGGTAAGAAGAAGAAGAAGAGGGTCAAGCTCGATACCGAACTCGATGCTCAAGCGTTGCAGGAAGTCATCGCCGAGTACAAGAAAGTAGTCAAAAAGTACGCAAAGATCGACTTCCCACAGGATCCCCGCGAACAGCTCGTAATGGCTCGCGATGCCGTTTTCCGCTCCTGGGACAATGATCGCGCCAAGCACTATCGCCGCATGAACAACATCGACGACATGCTCGGCACTGCCGTCAACGTTCAGGCCATGGTGTTTGGCAACCTGGGCGAAACCTCTGGTACCGGTGTAGGCTTCACGCGCAATCCCGCCACTGGCGACAAGGAGTTCTATGGCGAATTCCTGATGAATGCGCAAGGTGAGGATGTTGTTTCCGGTGTTCGTACTCCGCAGCACATCGCCGAGCTCGAGAAGACCATGCCTGAGGTCTACGAGCAGCTTCGCGATATCACTTCGCGCCTGGAGAAGCACTATCGCGATATACAGGATTTTGAGTTCACCATCCAGGACAGCAAGCTTTACATGCTGCAGACCCGCAACGGCAAGCGCACCGGTCTTGCTGCCGTAAAGATCGCCCTCGATATGGTGGAAGAAGGGCTCATCACGAAGGAAGAAGCTGTCTTTCGCGTTGAACCCAACCAGCTGTATGACTTCCTTGTTCCCCGTCTGGACGAGAAGGGAAGCAAGGTTGAAGTTCTCGCGACGGGCTTGCCCGCTTCGCCGGGCGCCGCTGTCGGTCAGATCGTTTTTACCGCCAATGACGCCGTTGCCGCTCACCAGAAGGGCAAGTACAAATCCATCATTCTCGTCCGTAGCGAGACTACGCCTGAAGACATTCACGGCATGGAAATCGCGGTCGGCATTCTCACCTCGCGCGGCGGCATGACCTCTCACGCTGCCGTCGTCACGCGTGGCATGGGCAAGTGCTGCGTGGCCGGCGCCGGCGACATAGCTGTCGACGACAAGAAGAAGGAAATGCGAGTCGCGGGCCATACATTCAAGGAAGGCGATTGGCTTTCCCTCGATGGCACGACTGGCCGCGTGATCAAGGGTAAGCTCAACAGGCTCGATGCTTCGCCTGACGACCCGAATCTGGTCAAGTACATGTCATTCGCAGATCCGTATCGCCGTTTGAAGGTTCGCGCAAATGCCGACATTCCTCGCGACGCCAAGACAGCCATTGCCTTCGGAGCCGAGGGTATCGGCCTCTGCCGCACCGAGCATATGTTCTTCGACAAGGACCGCCTGCCTTTCATGCGCGCCATGATTATGGCCAGCACTGAGAAGGATCGTCGGGCCGCGCTCAAGAAGTTGCTCCCGATGCAGCGCGCTGATTTCGCCGGACTCTTCAAGGCTATGAAGGGATTCCCGGTTACCATCCGTTTCCTGGATCCGCCGCTGCACGAGTTCCTGCCTAAGCGCGAAGATCTCCTTGTTGAGATCAAAGAGCTTGAAATTACCAAGCCGAGATCGCCCAAGCTCAAGGAACTTCGTACTGTTCTCGCTCGCGTTGAAGAGCTTCACGAGCAGAACCCGATGCTCGGTCACCGCGGTTGCCGTCTCGGTATCACCTATCCGGAGATCACCGAGATGCAGACGCGGGCTATTCTTGAGGCTGCGCTCCAGGTCAAGAAGCAGGACGTCAACGTCATTCCCGAGATCATGATTCCGCTCACCTCCACGGTTAAGGAGATGAAGAATCAGTCCGAAATTGTCCATCGCGTCGCCGAAGAAGTTTTCGCCGACAAGAAGGACAAGGTTGAGTATATGGTCGGAACGATGATCGAACTTCCGCGCGCCGCTCTGGTTGCCGATCAGATCGCCGAAGAAGCTGAGTTCTTCAGCTTCGGCACCAACGACTTGACCCAGACCACCTTTGGCTTCTCGCGTGATGACATCAACAAGTTCCTCCCCGACTACGTAAAGCAGGGAATCTTTAAGCAGGATCCTTTCGCCACGCTCGATCAGGAAGGCGTTGGTCAGCTCGTTGAGCTTGCTACCGAGCGTGGACGCAAGACTCGCCCCAACCTCAAGGTTGGTATCTGTGGCGAACACGGCGGCGAACCCGACTCGGTGAAGTTCTGCCATCGCGTAGGCCTCACCTACGTCTCCTGCTCTCCTTTCCGTGTCCTGACCGCGCGCCTCGCAGCCGCACAGGCCTCATTGGAGGAGACGGGTGGAACAGGCGGCGCTACCAAGTAATCGAGTAACAAATATTTGCCGGTGCCCCATTCAAGTTTCTTGGGTGGGGCATTTCTTTCGCTCAGGTCGATTGGCAAATGCTGGCCGGGTGATGTGAAGCTCTGGCCTCGGGTCTTACATACCTTGCTGTTAACATAAACACACAGTCTTTTTGGGATAGCCTAGTGTCATCAACCAAGCTCGCCGGCCGCTCGCTTACCGAGCGCTTCTATCAGCCCGAACTCGACGTCCTTCGTTTCTTCTCTTTCTTTCTGATCTTCGTTCACCATTCCTTTCCCCACGATCCGGCGTTCTATACGCATTTGGGCGTTGGCCACGTTTTCGCATCGTTGCTGGCCGGTCTGGCGGGAGCCGGAGCCTATGGCGTCCAGCTCTTTTTCCTTCTCAGCTCCTATCTCGTCACCGAACTTCTCATACGCGAGAGAGCCTCTCGCGGCGACATTGATCTCAAGGCTTTTTATATCCGTCGCGTCCTTCGCATCTGGCCGCTTTATCTCTTCTTTCTTGCGCTCGCCTGGGCTATGCAGTGGCTCGTTCCCGGACAGCAAATCGGATGGCGCGCACTCCTCGCCTTCATCTTTCTCTGCGGCAACTGGTGGATAGTCTTTGTCGGCTTTCCGTCCTCGGTAATATTCCACTTGTGGTTTGTCTCTCTCCAGGAACAGTTCTATCTATTCTGGCCGACTGCCATGCGCAAGCTCACTGAACGCGGCATGCTCCGGATCTCCGCTGTCCTGCTCGCCATTGCCACATCTGCCCGTTGGTATCTTGCTGTTCATCACACCTGGGAATCGAAGCTGTGGTGCAACACTTTCGTCCAGCTTGACGCAATTGCCCTCGGAATCATTCTTGCCGTGGTTCTGCGCGGAAGGGCTCCGCGTTTTTCTCCGCTGTTCCGTTCCGCGCTGTTCATCGCAGGCTTCATCTGCTTCATCCTCGCCGCAAGCTATTTCCGCATCAAAGACGATCCGCTTACGATTCAGCGGGTTGTGCTTGGCTATCCGGTGGCCGCTCTTGGTGCCGCAGGGCTTTTTCTGGCGACTCTCCGGCCCAAAGCCACTTTGCCCAAGAATCCCTTCGTCTATCTTGGTCAAATCTCATACGGACTCTATGTCTTCCACATCCTCGGGCTCATGATCAGCGACTACACGGTGCATGACTCAACGGCAAGTCTTGGTCGTTACCTGGCCCGGAACACCATTGCTTTTGCCATCACGGTATCATTGGCAGCTATCAGCTATCGATGGCTGGAATCGCCTTTTCTCAGTTTGAAGCAGCGCTTCACGCGTGTGCTGTCGCGGCCCGCTATGCGGCAAGCCTGAGATTGCTGAAGCACTCGAAACGGATTCCCTGCCAACGCAGACGCTGTTTTTGATTGGGTACAAGCTTCAACCGGAATATCTGAACAGGCAGCGATACCCTCTGAGGAGATGTGCCGAAGTGATGATGCAAGGCAGTCTCGGGGGAAGCGACTGGGTACCGATAGGCGACATATCGCCAGTACAAATCGCTGGCCGACAGGCATATCGGTTACTTGTACATGATCCATCCAGGCCACGAAAGAAGGGATTTGGGTTCGTTTTTGAATCGAACAGCTACATGTGCCTACTGGTCGGAACCGATGTTACCCTGTCGCAAGACCTTTTGCGTGCGATTGAAGGGATGGCAAGTGTTAAGTCGCTGAAGCCATAATCTCTGAATGATTCGGCCTGAATGTATTTCAGAAAGGGCTTGAGGGACAGGTGAGATTCGCCTGCTGAACTGGTATCCCTAGCGGAACGTCTACCCCACTCAAGCCAACGAAAGGCTTGAATGGGGCACCGTGAATTTACTTACTGCTTGCCTGCGCCTTGAGAACGCAAGAATTGGTCTTGCTCGACCGTGGTGCGGGCAAGGCGCTGGCTGCGGTACTGATAGCTGGCGTGGACGAAGCTGAGGAACAGCGGATGCGGCTCCAGAGGCTTCGATTTGAACTCGGGATGGAACTGGCACGCGAGGAAGTAGGGATGATCGGGTATTTCGACAATCTCCACATAGGTTCCGTCGGGTGAGTTTCCGGTAATGCGGAGTCCGGCGGCGGTCAGCTGTTCCTCGTATTCGCGGTTGAACTCATAGCGATGGCGATGACGCTCGCTGATCTCAGCCGTGCCATAAGCCTTGTAGGCATTGGAGCCCTCTTCCAGTTTGCAGTCCCATGCGCCTAGACGCATGGTGCCGCCAAGCTCCTCCACTCCGCGCAGTTCGCGAAGTTTGTAGATGACGCGGTGCGGAGTTGCGGGGTCGAATTCGCTGGAATTGGCCTCGTCGAGTCCGCAGACATTGCGTGCGTACTCAATGCAGGCGGTCTGCATGCCAAGGCAGATTCCGAAGTAGGGGACCTTGTGTTCGCGGGCGAAACGGATGCCGTTGAGCATCCCGGCGATACCGCGCTTTCCAAAGCCGCCGGGAACCAGAATTCCGTCGAAGCCTGTCAATTGTTGCTCGTAGCTGTGGTCGCTCTTATCTTTTGTTTCCAGACCTTCGGCCTCTACCCACTGCACGTTGAGCTTGAGGTTGTAATTCAGCGCGGCGTGGACGAGCGCTTCCTTGAGCGACTTGTAAGAATCCTCGTATTCGACGTACTTGCCGACGATCCCGATCAGCACTTCATCCTGCGGATTGTAGGCGCGGTGGACGAGTGCTTCCCACTTGCTAAGGTCAGACTCTTTGGCTTCAAGGTGGAGATACTTCAGCACGAGTTTATCCACGCCTTCCTGTGCAAAGGACAGGGGGCACTCGTAAATGCTGGCAACGTCGCGGGCGGTGATTACGGCTCGCTCCTCGACGTTGCAGAAGAGGGCTATCTTCCCCTTCATCTCCTGCGGCAGGAATCGGTCGGTGCGGCAGAGCAGAATGTCGGGTTGGATTCCGATGGAGAGCAGTTCCTTTACCGAGTGCTGCGTGGGCTTGGTCTTCAGCTCTCCGGCAGCGGCGATGTAGGGAACCAGTGTGACATGGACGAAAAGAGTGTTCTCGCGGCCCAACTCCTGGCGCATCTGGCGGATGGCTTCGAGGAAGGGAAGCGACTCGATGTCGCCGACGGTACCGCCGATTTCGCAGATAACTACGTCGACATCGTGCGAAATCTTTTTCATTGCGGCCTTGATCTCGTTGGTAACGTGCGGGATAACCTGCACGGTCTTGCCGAGATAGTCTCCGCGGCGCTCTTTGGCGATAATCTGCTCGTAGATGCGGCCGGTAGTAAGGTTATTCTCGCGGGTCAGGCGGGAGTGGGTGAAGCGCTCGTAATGACCCAGATCCAGATCGGTTTCGGCGCCATCGTCGGTGACGAAGACTTCGCCGTGTTGAAAAGGCGACATGGTTCCGGGGTCGACGTTGAGGTATGGATCGAATTTCTGCAGACTGACGCGTAAGCCGCGACTCTCCAGCAGGCAGCCGATACTAGCAGCGGCCAAGCCCTTGCCGAGAGAAGACACGACACCGCCCGTCACAAAGATGTACTTTGCCGACATATCGTCCTCGTAACCAGAATGAGGTTAAATTGGTGAATTTGGCAGGGGTGCACAATCAATTTTCCACGAAAACGAGGCTGGGAGCAACCCGGGAGCAGGGTGAAGCGCGGAAAACATTTGCAAGCCGACCGTGAACAGCTTTCAAAATTCCGCAGTGGTGGTATCTTGTGTGGCTATGAAATTCAGTGTATTGCGTGCGGTGAACGGTCTGGCAGTGGTGATGCTGCTGCTTACGGTGAATGCTTCGGCGCAGAGCGCGAAACGGCTTATTCTGACCGACGGCAGCTACCAGACGGCGACCGAGTGGAACAAAGTCGGAGATCGCGTGAAATATTTCAGCGCTGAGCGGGCCGAATGGGAGGAACTCCCCGTATCGCTTGTGGACTGGAAGGCGACGGACGCGTGGAACGAAGAGCACGCCAAAATCCAAGCAGAAGAGCTGAAAAAAACGGCAGAAGAGGAGGATGCTGTTCGCAAGGCGGAAGAATCGAAGACGCCTCTCGTTGCGCCGGAGCTGCGGCTGCCAGCCGAGGGCGGAGTATTTCTGATGACGGAGGTAGCCGGGAAAACGGTGCTGAGTAAGCTGGAGATGAACAAAATCCAGGTGAACGACAATGCGGCGAAGAACATGTTGCGAAGGACGATCAACCCCATTGCCAGCCAGCAGCAGACAATCGAGTTGGAAGGGGCGGCAGCTAAGATTCGAATCCATTCGCCCAATCCAGCCATCTTTGTGTACGTGGAAGACAATCAGGGTGCCGTGTCAGGAGATTATTTTCGGATCGTACGGTTGGAACGGAAAAAGAGTGTCCGTCTGTTGGCAAAGAATAAGACTTCGTTAACCGGTGATCAGAGCCAGGCAGAGAAATCTCTGCACTCGCGGGCAGAAAGGTTCAGTGGAGATTGGTGGAAGATTATTCCTCTCGAAAACCTGACACCTGGGGAGTACGCGATTGTGATGCAGATTGGGCAAGATGAAAACGCGGCGGCATGGGGTTTCGGAGTCGATAAATAGGCAATTTCGCCACTATACAGGTTAAATTGTCGCCCCAATGCCACAGACAGCGATGGCATCGCGAGTAGTGTTCTTGATGGTGTACATCATTTCGTCGGCTTGGCGAATCAAGTCGTGTGCGTTTCTAGCATCTTCGGGAAAGCTGGCCACACCCATGCTGGCCCTGATATTGAGGTCGTATCCTCCAATGTGGAATGTTGTGTTGCGCAGAATATCGCGAAGACGGCGGGCGACGATGAGTGCGGACATTTTGCCGGTCTGTGGCAGGAGGACCACAAATTCATCTCCTCCATATCGGAAAGCGTAATCGATTAAACGAAGATTGCTCCGAATGGTGCTGCCGATCTCAAACAGCAAGCGGCTGCCGATAAGGTGTCCGAAATTGTCATTCACCAGTTTGAAATAGTCGAGGTCAAGGAAGAGGATGCTGAACTCGTAGCCGAAGCGGTTGGAGCGATAGACCTCGGATTCGATGGAATTAGTCAGGTGGCGCGCATTGTAAAGGCCAGTACAGTCGTCAGTGATCGTCAATTCCTGAATTTTTTCAACGGCCCGCGCGTTGTCGATTGCGATAGCGGCATAATCAGCCAGGGCCTGCAAAAGCATGAACTGATCAATCCCGAAGCGGGACATATTTACATTGATGAGCTGGATGACACCGAGAACTCGCGATTTGGATGCGAGGGGAACACAGAGAATGGATTTGGTTTTACACTTGGTCACTTGGTCAACTCGGGAGGAGAACCGCTCGTCCTTCATGACATCTGGCACGACCACGGGTTCTCCGTGCTTGGCGACCCATCCGGCGATACCTTCTCCAATACGAAGCCTGATCGACTTAAGTGAATCGCTGGCATCCCCAACGGCAATTGCAAAATAGAGTTCTTGATGCTCATCGTCGGTCATGAGCAGACTCCAGGTGTCAGGCCGGAAATATGCCGCGACCTTTTCCATGATGGTTTGGAGCACGGAGTCGAGATTCAACGAAGACGTGAGCGCCTTTGCTACGTCGTGCAGGATGGCGAGTTCTGGTTTGGCTTGGCTAAGTTCAGACGGCTGTTGCGGTAGCGTCATCACGGTTGCCTTGGGGTGTTCTTGTCGAAGTACGGACCCCTATTATAGTGCCTGTTATGGATGACGCGTAAAGTTGCAGGCGGCACTAGTTGTTCATGCGTCTAACGGTGCGTGAACGATTGCGCGAGCAAGATCAGGAGAAAAGAAGTGCTTATGTTTGACTTGTATTTGCGGCGTTTCTATCATGAAGCTCGCAGAGCGGTATCAACTTAGAGCCAATTGTTCAAGCGCTGCCGTCGCGCCGCGGATAAGTTGAAGTTTCAATTTTGGGTAGTCGGCAAGGGGCACCAACGTGGCATCGTTTGGGGAAAATTTGCGTCAGGCACGGCAAGCGCGCAACATCACGTTGCGAGACATTTCGGCTGCGACAAAAATCAGTACCAGGGCCTTGCAAGCTCTGGAGGACGAGAGATTTGATCTCCTGCCGGGCGGCATCTTCAATAAAGGTTTTGTGCGCTCCTATGCACGGTATGTAGGACTGGACGAAGAGAAGACGATAGCCGAGTACCTGGCTGCGGTAAAGGTGCCGATTCCGGAAACAGATATGGAAACGCTGTCCTCCCAGGTTGAGGCCGCACGCAAGGTCCCACAGAAATCGCAATTTGCGCTGAATGCCGGGGCATTCCTCGGCGTGCTGGCCGTAATTGTGGCACTGGTGCTTGGCGGATTGTGGCTGAGAGAGCATCGTAAGGAGGCCAGAGAGCAAGTAGCAGCACAGCCTCCGGTCGAGAAGCAAAATGCAAACCCGGCACCTGCGGCATCCGCACCAGCACTGCCAACGACATCAGGCCAAACGAGCGCTACGGCGGGTGCAGTTCCAACTCCAGCTCCAACCTTCGCCCCAGCTCCAGTTCCTACTCCAGCTCCGGTTCCAGCTCGAACTCCAACTCAGACCGAAGCCGTAAACCCACTGGCAGCGGCAACTCCCGCGCAGGGAACCGGAACGGCACAGGTTGCTTCCGAGGAGAGCACGGCCCCGGTGCAGATTTCAGTTACTGCAAAGGCGCGCGCATGGGTCAGCGTTCGCGCCGACGGCAAATTCGTAGAGACTCTGACGCTTGACCCTAAAAAACCGGAGTTGCGCACCCGGAGCTTCACGGCCAATGAAAAGATTATGTTGATCGTGGGGAATCCAGCGGGAATTTCAGTGACCTACAATGGCAACCCTACCGGAGATTTGGGGCCGGAGGGACAGAGAACGACGTTCATATTTACTCCAGAAGGGATGGAGAAGCAGTGAGCTTGCAGGAGAAATTAGGCGCTGGGGCCGCAGTCGATTGCGGTCCCGTTGCTTTAGCGCGGAAGAACTAGAATTGACGGGCCGCCTCCTGTGCGGCGGGAGTTGCGATGAGACAGATTGCAGATTGGGCGCTGGCGATGGCCGTGGCGCGTGGTTCAAGCCATGCCGAGGCGCGGATTGTGGATGAACGCTGGCGTTCACTGGGGACCAGAAACGGACGGGTGTCGGTGGCCTCGGAAGGCGAGTCGCTGGGCCTGGGAATACGCGTGCTGGCCGACGGCGGATGGGGCTTTGCTGCAACCCAGGAGCTTACACGCGCCGGCGTGGAGCGTTGCGCTGCGATGGCCGTGGAAATCGCAAAGGCTTCGGCGCGGGTTCAGCGCGAGCCTGTGCGGTTGGTGGATGAGCCTGCGGCAGTGGCGGAGTGGAGTTCACCTTGCAAAATCGATCCTTTCGCCGTGCCGATGGAAGAAAACTTCGATTTGCTGCGAAAGATTGATGCGGCTCTGACAGCGGTGGAAGGCGTGACGCTGGCGGAAACCAGTATGACCTTCCGACGATACGAACAGTGGTTTTACAGCACGGAGGGGGCGGCGATCCACCAAACCCGTACCACAACGGGCGCGGGATTTGCGGCTCATGCGTTCGAGGGCGACTCTATTCAAACGCGCTCGTATCCAAATTCTTTTGGCGGGCAGTATCAGAACAAAGGCTATGAACTGATCGGCGAACTTCGCCTGTTGGAAAACGCGGAACGAGTGGCCCGGGAGTGCGTTGAACTGCTGAAGGCTCCGCAATGTCCCGAAGGACGGCGCGACATCGTGCTGGATTCATCGCAACTAGGGCTGCAGATTCACGAATCGATCGGGCATCCGATTGAACTTGACCGGGTACTGGGGTACGAGGCGAATTTTGCGGGCACTTCATTCCTGACCCTCGATAAACTGCACACGCTTCGTTATGGGAGCGAACTGGTAAACGTTGTTGCCGATGCTCGCGAAGAGCACGGACCTGGTTTGGGTACGTTCGCCTTCGACGACGAAGGCGTGGCGGCGCAGTGCGTTCCGATCATCACGAAGGGAAGATTTGAAGGGTATCTCTCGTCGCGCGATACGGCGGCCATGATCGGCCGTAATCGCTCGGGTGGCCACATGCGCGCCGAGGGGTGGGCGCGCGTTCCGATCGTGCGCATGACGAACGTGAGCATTCTGCCCAGTGAGCAGCCTATGAGCTTTGACGACCTGATCGGCTCAACCAGCGACGGAATCTACATGGAAACCAACCGCTCCTGGTCAATTGACGACAAACGCTACAACTTTCAGTTCGGTTGCGAGGCCGCCTGGGAAATCAAGGGAGGAAAGCTGGGCAGGATGCTGCGCAACCCCTCCTACTCAGGGATCACCACCGAGTTCTGGAACTCGATGGATGCAATTTGCGACCGGCGGCACTGGACATTGTGGGGAACTCCGAACTGCGGCAAGGGACAGCCGGAGCAGAGTATGGGTACGGGGCACGGTGCGGCTCCAGCGCGCTTTCTGCAGGTGAAGGTAGGCGGGGCATACGGTAAATAAGAAAAGAGTGGGCTGCGCGGATCGAGGAAGATCGATGACTGTGAATAGAGTGATGGATAAAGGGCGCTGCGCGGAAATCTTTGAGCGGATTCGGCGCGCCACAGATTTACGTGACGTGGAAGTCAGCGTCCGTGGCGGGCGTTCTTCGCTTACGCGCTTTGCCAATAATGCTATTACGCAGAATGTGAGTGAAGAAGGATACGAGATCTCCGTGCGGGTGCAGATGGGTGGTCGCACGGCGCGCGCCACTACCAATCTCCTGGATGACGAAAGTTTGCGGCGGGTCGTACAGCAGGCGGAGGCGCTGGCACGTGTGCAGGAACAAGACCCCGAACTGCTACCGATGCTGACCGTAGCAGAGCAGGGAAGCGTACCCGAACTCAATCGCTATTGCGAAGAGACAGCGACGATGGGAGCGGGTGAGCGTGCCGAACAGGTTGCTGCGATGGTCGCAGTCGCTCACCGGCACGGGTTGAATGCGGCGGGAATCTACTCCTCCGGGGAAGAATTCGAGGCGCTCTTCAATTCCCATGGCGTGGAGCGATGGCATCGGCAGACGATGGCCGAGGCCTCCGTCACAATGCAGGCCGCGGACAGTTCCGGCTGGCAGAAGCAGAACTACACCACTGCAAAACGGCTTGACGCGCGAGCGCTGGCAGAGACTGCGGCAGAGAAGGCGCTGCGCTCGGCGGCTCCGGTGGAACTGCCGCCGGGGAAGTACACGGTGATACTGGAGCCTTCCGCTGTGGTCGACCTGATCGGTTTTCTGGCTCACGACTTCAGCGGGCTGGCGTTGCTGGAGCAGCGTTCCTGCTTAAACGGGCGGTTGGGCACAAAGCTCTTCGGAGAAAACATTTCCATCGTGGACGACGTGAGCCATGCCGATCAGACCGGTCCGGCTTTTGATGGCGAAGGTGTGGCGCGGAACGGACTGACTCTGGTAGAGAACGGCGTGGTGCGCGAAGTAGCGATGGCGCGCGGAACGGCTGCGCGGGTCAGCGAATCGAATTTGGCCTCAAAGCTCATCGGGGCGAGGCCGACTGGTCACGGCTTCAGCCTGCCGAACGAGAACGGCGAGTCAGCAACAAATATCGTTTTCAAGGTGGCACCCGGCGACGCGAAGACCGTAGAGGAGATGATTGCCAGGACCGAGCGCGGTCTCCTGATTACCCGCTTCTGGTACATTCGGGAAGTCGATGCTTACGAGAAGATCCTGACCGGAATGACCCGCGACGGTACGTTTCTCGTGGAGAATGGCAAGGTTGGGAAAGGCATACGGAACTTCCGCTTTAATCAGAGTGTGATCCAGATGTTGCAGCATGTGCTCGATTTAGGGCAGCCAGTACGGGCCGCCGGCGAGGAAGCGTTTGACATGGTGGCTCCGCCGATGCGAGTGGAGGGATTCCAATTTATGGAGACAACGCGCTTCTAAATAGAGAGTTGGAGTGTGCGGGGGAATATGCGCTGCACTGTGGTTGGCGATCGAATGGCATCGGCGTAATCATTGACGAATACCACTTCTCCCGCTAAGCTAGGCAGACTAAAACTCTGAAGAGAGCGGGGCGACCCCCATGGCCAAGGACGAGGCCACACCACTGCCGCAATCGGATTCGGGAAATCGCACGGCAATTCGCGTGATTGTGGCTGACAGCGAGCCAATTTTCCGTGTGGGCGTGCGAAAAATTTTCGCGCGCACGGATGATATCCGTATCGTGGCGCAGGTGGAATCTGCACCGAAAGCGGTTGCGGCTGTCAAGCGGCACGAGGCCGATCTAATGCTGATCGAGTGCGGTTTGACGGAGTCGCCACGTGAAATGGTGAGCAGCATTCTGGCATTGGCTCCGTCACTGAAAATTGTTCTCGTTATGATCGAGCCAACTGAGGAAGAGACTGTTGAACTCATGCGGCGAGGAGTGCGCGGAATTATCACGCGTTCGATTGGGCCGGATCTCCTCATCAAGTGCATTCAAAAAGTGCACCAGGGCGAGACCTGGCTGGATCACCAGGGCGTGAACTGGATTATCGATGCCTATCGGGCTCAGGCAGCCCAACTGACACAGCCGCGAAACCGACTGACGCTCAGTCAGAGGGAAATCCAGATTATCGCCGGGGTGACGCAAGGTTTGCGCAACAAGGAAATTGCGCTGGAGATTGGTACCACCGAGCAGGTTGTTAAGAACTACCTGAGAAAAGTCTATGACAAGCTGGGTGTCTCCGACCGCCTGGAACTTGCGCTGTACTGCATACATCATCGACTGTTAGAGGTTTATTGCAAAGCTGATCCTTCGGTGATCGCGACGCCCGTCATTGACCGCACGGCCGGTGGACTCAGCGAAACGCCTGAGGAGAGCTCAAGAAGTCTGGAGTAATCCACAGGCTTGTGCCGCATTGTGCGCCCCGAAACGATTGCGTAAGTTACAATAAAGAGGTTCGTGCAAACGAATTCCTGAATGGAGAGATGGCCGAGTGGCTGAAGGCGCACGCTTGGAAAGCGTGTTTAGGGGTAACTCTAACGTGGGTTCGAATCCCACTCTCTCCGCCAGACTTACTTCCATATTCGTCCAATAAAATACATAAGCA
>PJLO01000083.1 GCA_003010405.1 Acidobacteriota bacterium
GCCTCCTTAGCTGGAGACCAGTATATAGACTTATTTCAAGGACGCAACACTAGGCTCTTGAGGCGTAGCCCCCCGCATGATATTTATTCTTTGAAAACGGCAAGCTGAGCAGCTGGAGGTGGTATGGCTTACAACTTTCGGGGCTACAATCCGAACCAACTCCTCCTGCTGCCCCCCAATCTGGATGACTGGCTTCCCCAGGAGCACTTGGCCCGTTTCATTGCCGATGTGGTCGATGCTCTTGATCTGAAGCCGTTCCTGCGTCGATTCCGCGACAACGTCCAGGGCGGCGCGGCCTTCCACCCGGCCATGATGCTCAAGCGTGCTCTACGCGTACTGCGTGGGTGTTCCCTCCAGCCGCAAGATTGCCCAGGCCGTCATTGACGACGTCGCCTTCCGGTGGCTGGCGGCCAACAATCGTCCCGACTTCCGGACCATCGCCACGTTCCGTCGCAAGCACCTTGAGCATATCAAACCGCTGTTTCTCCAGGTCTTGCTCATGTGCAAGCAGGCCGGGACGGTCAGGGTCGGGGTCGTGGCCTTGGACAGCACCAAGGTCGCGGCCAGTGCCGCCCTGGACCGCAACCGGACCTGGGAGAAACTCTCCGAGCAGGAGAAGGCGCTCTTGGCCGAGGTGGAGTCCCTGCTTGGGCGAGCCGAGGCCACCGACAAGGTCGAGGATGCTCGATTCGGTGATGACTCCGGCGACGGCCTGCCCAAAGTCGCTACGGCCAAGGAGCGTCTGGCTCTGATCCGGCGAGCCAAGGCCGAGCTTGAGGTCCAGGCCAGGGAACGGGCCCGGGAGCAGGAGGCCGCTCTCAAGGAGAGGGAACAAGAGGAGCAGGAGACCGGCAAGAAAAAGCGTGGGCGCAAGCCCAAACCGCCGGATGAGAAGGTGGAGGACGCGGCCAAGGCCAACCTGACGGACCCGGAAAGCCGGATCATGAAGACGCGCAAGGGGGTTCATCCAAGGGTACAACGCCCAAGCCGTGGTGAGCGAGGATCAGATCGTGGTGGCCTGTGACGTCGTGCAGGAATGCAACGACGTCGGCCAACTGGCGCCGATGGTGGAAGCGGCCGAGGCCAACCTCTACGAGATCGGCGAGGAACCGGGGAAGGTCCTGGCCGATGCCGGGTACTGTAGCGAGGACAACCTGGAGTACATGGCCCGTCCGGGAGCGCCCGATCCGTACATCGCCGTGAAGAAGGATCACAAACAGCGCGCGGAAGTCGGGCCCGCCCCCTGGGTGCGGGCTCCGAAGGGTCTGACCCGCCGGCAACGGATGGAGCGTAAGCTCAGGACCAAGGCGGGCAAGGCGATGTACAAGCTCCGGGGGCAGATCGTGGAAGCGGTGTTCGGCCAGATCAAGGACTGCCGGCGACTTGGGCGTTTCCTTCTGCGCGGACTTGCCAAGGTGAAGGGAGAATTTGAGCTATGGTGCCTGACCCACAACCTGCTCAATCTTTACAGGTGCGGACTCGCTGCCGGGTAAAACACGACGCGGGGAGATCGTCCCGGCTGCTCGGTGAAAGACGATCAAGGATCAACGAACGCACGTCTCGAGAACCCGAGCGGCGCTTGTAGGTCTGGAGAGAGGGATCGTCGCTCAATGGGCGGACAACCTTCGTGGGACAGGCTCTTCAATCTGAAAAAAGCAGTCCTTCGGGTCGCCTGCTGAGCGGACGTGTCCCCTTTGGCTGGCAATTGCCGCCAACGGCGGCGAACACATCCTGGACCTGGAGAAAAATCCGCCACGACTGCCCCCTCACGAACCTGGAAAACGGAACAAACAGCCACTTGCCAGAATTACGCAGCAGTCTCCCGGTATATACGCCAAACGCGGCTTTCCCGTCATCTCTACGCTGCAGCCAGAAATCTTTTTGGTGGACGAAATCCTTTCCATGGGAGATATTGCCTTCACACACAAATGCAAAAAAATGAAGAATTTCATCGCAATAAGAATGTTACCATCATCCTTGTCTCGCATCGTTTGGAAAGTGTTGCTACACTTTGTGATCGTGTCGTCTGGATCGGGATAGGGTTTTCTTGGACACCGACTTAGGCGACTATGGAGGTCGTCGAGGAGGT
>PJLO01000032.1 GCA_003010405.1 Acidobacteriota bacterium
CTCAATCTACACAATGACACTGTGGAAAGCAGAGAAGGACTTAATCAGAGTTTCCTTAGCGGACAGGAATACCTATTCATAAAACGAACAAGTTCCTCAGGGGTTTGTACGGCAAGAAGCGCCTCTAAATACTCGGTGCCCGGACATTCTTTTGTGGGGTAGGGGTCGGGAAGCTCCTTGTTGCTCGGGTCGTGAGGCTGAAAGATGTAGTCGTCACCGTCCTCATTCACGCTCCAGTCATAAAAGTGCGTCCAGCTAACGCGAACTTCAATCGGAAGCGTCGGCATATATGAGGTAGGAGTGCTTGTTTTATAAGGTGACATGATAAGTGACTATAACATGTCCCGGCAAAACACCTATCGTAGCCCATGTAGGCGCACATGGGACGACTCAGACACAATTCGGATGCAGCCGCGCAGAATGAGCGTGGTATCGATGCGCCCGAGGCGAACTCCGGAACGGTACCCCTGCAACTAAGCTTTGAGTGGAGGCCAGACCCTGAGGAACCCAGCTCCGATCCGTCTCTTGACAATACTGGAAAGAGGAATCCATCTAGGCTAGACTGCTCACGAGAGCCGCTGAGTCAACGGAAAGCAGGTCTGTCGTTGGCAAGGCGTCGGTACCAGCGTGGAACGTTAATACTGCGGGGCAAGCGGGAGAAGGTCTGGGTGGGGCGTTGGTTGGCGGATGAAATTCAGCCGGATGGCACCATCGAGCGGGTCCACAAATCTGAGGTATTGGGTTCGTTGAAGGATTTTCCCACGAAGCGCCTCGCGCAACGGGAACTGGACGGCCATGTTTCGGTCGTCAACAGCCCCACATATCGAGCACGTCCAACCGCCACATTTCAGCAACTGGCTGAGAAGTGGAAGCTGCTGGTCATGGTCAATCACGAGGACTCTACGCAGAGAAGTGAGAAGTCCGATATCAGAACATGGGTTGCTGCCATTGGGGATGTACAGGTTCGGAACATCGACTGTGAACTTCTCCAAGAGGTGGTCAGCAACTGGACGTGTAGCCCGAAGAGCATCAAGAACCGGGTCGGCACCTTCCGCTTGATTTGGGACAAGGCCAAGGCGTGGAGGTACACCGCCGAGACGGTTTACGAGGGTTTGGACATTCCGCAGCGGGTGAGGGAAGAGCAGCCGTGTTTCAGCGTTGAGCAGATTCGTCAGATCGTGGAGAAGTCCACTCAGCCTTACCGGACAATCTGGCGGCTCGTTGCGGAAACCGGGATACGACGCGGCGAGATTTGTGGTCTCAACGTTGGAGACGTGAAGGGCAGCATCATCATCGTCCAGCGTTCAGTGACCAAGCAGCGGAAACTGAAGTCTCCCAAAGCTGGCGTCCGCAATGGTCAGGTCAAGAAAAGGGTGTTCAGCCTGTCCAGTGGGCTTGTCGAGATGTTGAAGCCGTTTGTTGAAGGTCGTGCTGAGGACGAACCGCTATTCGTGACCCCTTCGTTCATCACCAAGAACGGCAAGACTCGGGGCGGCGGGAAGAGACTTGAGCCCGACAACTTTATCAAGCGCGGACTGAAGCCAGTGCTTAAGGAGTTGGGATTGGACGGCGGTGCCCATGCTTTCCGGCATGGGAATGCAACACTGCTCGATTCACTTCATGCGCCAATGGCCGTCCGACAGGAACGGCTCGGTCATGTGGATGGGAAGACGACGATTGGATACACACATCTCGTCACCGCTGATGATGTGCAGGTCGCTGCGAAGCTCGGGGAAGTGTTGGACAGGAAATCGCCAGAATTCTTTGCCCAAGATTTGCCCAAGTCGCCACAACAAAGGGAAACGGCCTCCGGTGGGTTCACAGAGGCCGTTTAGAATCAGAGCTTTTTGGTTGCGGGGGCAAGATTTGAACTTGCGACCTTTGGGTTATGAGCCCAACGAGCTACCAGACTGCTCCACCCCGCAAAATGATAGTAACAATCGTGGAGGGTGCCGTCAAACGGCATTGGCCCTGAAGTGTGGAAAAGGTTGTGCCAATTTCATCGTGAGCAACGTTGCGCGGCTATCGAGCAACATGAGAGATTTTTCCGAGTGGCTGAAACTGATGAGCTCAGCTCCAGTACTGCAGGGTGATGTGATAGGCCACGAATGCCGCTATATAGGCCACAGCGGTCATGTAGAGGAACTGGAGTAGCGGCCATTTCCAGCTGTTGGTTTCGCGCCGCACTACGGCCATGGTCGACATGCATTGCATGGCAAAGGCGAAGAAGACCAGTAGGGCGATCGCTCCCGCCGGAGACAGGTCGCTTTTGAGCGCTTCCTGCAAGTCCATGGCATGTGAGGCGGGATCGACTCCGTGCAGAGTGCCCATTGTGGCGATGATGACCTCTCTGGCGGCGAAGGAACTCAGCAGGCCTACCCCGATCTTCCAATTGAAGCCGAGCGGCTGAATGGCCGGTTCGATGAAGCGTCCGACACTGGCGATTGCGCTATCGGCAATTTGCGGCGGCTGGCCGTTGTGCATGGGCAAGTAGGTGAGTGCCCACAGCACAACGCTGGCTCCCAAAATCACCGTTCCGGCGCGGAAAAAGAATGCTTTGGCGCGGTCCATCAGACGCAGAGCCAGTGACTTCCACATTGGCCAGCGATAGGGCGGCAACTCCATAATGAACGCAACATCGCGACTACGAAGCACGGAACTCTTCAGTACCTTGGCGGTCACCACGGCCATTACAAAGCCAAGAACGTACAAGCCCAGCATCACTACGGCGCGGGTGGTGACGACGGGACCGAACACAGGATGATCGGGAATAAACGCCGCAATCAGCATGGTGTAGACCGGCAAACGCGCCGAACAGGTCATGAAAGGCGCAATGAGGATGGTCGCGATGCGGTCGCGCTTGTTCTCGATGGTGCGCGTCGCCATGATTGCCGGGACAGCACATCCGTAGGCAGAGAGCAGGGGAATGAATGACTTTCCATTCAATCCAGCTCTGGCCATTACCTTGTCGGAGATTACAGCGGCTCGCGCCAGATACCCGGAATCTTCGAGGATACCGATTACCAGAAAGAGAAGGAGAATTTGCGGCAAAAAGACCAGGACCGAACCCGCGCCTTTCCAGATGCCGTTTACCGCGAGCGAATTGATCATACCCGGCGGAAGCATGTTCGAAAGGATGGTCGCAATGTGATCCAGCAGGTGTTGCAAGAAACTGCTGGCGGGCTGACCGAGCGAGAAGATGGTTTGGAAGACAGCGACAATGACGATTGCGAAGATCGCGCCGCCCCAGACCTTATGGAGAAAGATCGAATCGAGGCGGCGAGTCCATTCCGGAGTTGCGCCGCGCTGGTAGCCCGCATGTGAGCCAACCCGCACGGCCCATTCGCGGCAGTGCCGCGGGTCGCCAAAGATAGGCAGCTCCAGTGGCTCGGGCGGGTGCGGGGCAGCAAACAGGAATTTTTCTACTGCGTCTACACCTTCTCCTGTAACCGCGCTGATGAGAGCGACGGGGGTGCCGAGCTGGCGCGCGAGAAGAAGCACATCCACACTTCCACCCTGCTTGTGCAGTTCGTCCGCCATGTTGAGCAGAACGAGGGTAGGCAGTCCAAGAGCTATGACGCGCCCAGCCAAGATAAGGTGCCGGTTAAGATTGCTGGAGTCCAGTACCAGAATGATCGCGTCCGGGCGCTCGGCACCTCGCATATTCCCATTCAGTACGTCGACAGTGACTCTTTCGTCTTCGGATTTCGGATTAAGACTGTATACGCCTGGGAGATCGACCAGGCAGACTTCCTTGCCCGATTCAAAACGATAGGTGCCGCTGTGGTGCTCGACGGTGACGCCAGGGAAGTTGCCAACCTTCTGGCGTAATCCGGTCAGGCGATTGAAAAGGGTGGTCTTGCCTGCGTTGGGCGGACCTACCATTGCGACAGTTTTGTAAACCGGGGAGCCTTTTGCTACTGCTGGGAATGGGACGGTGGCAGGACTTGTCACCGGTTATTCCACCTCAATTGCAGCATCGTGCAAGCTTTCAGCATCATGCAAAGGACGCACCGCAATGCACTGTGAGAGATCACGACGCAATGCCACTTCGGTTCCATCAACGCGATAAACGCGCGGGTTACCTCCGGGGCCGGTGCGGGCCACCATCACTTCCAAGCCTGGCACAAAGCCGAGATTCATCAGGTGTTCGGCGATGTTCTCGGGCATGTCGAAATCTTTCAGGATTCCGGTCTCGCCAAGGGCAAGATCGTTAAGGGATTGGTTCGGAGTGGTCGCTGTGTATGTCATGAAGTTGAATACCAATTTCAATACCGAAACTATTCTAACTCTCTTTTTTGCTCTGCAACGGACTAAAGTCACAAATTATGTGATTTCTTCACTTAAACGCTTACGGCATGTTTCGAGGGAATCCCTTACGGAGCACGATCTGGCTGAAGCATGCGTAAGTTCACTCGAAGCATCCCTCCACTGCCGCAGGGAAACGCACGGGAGTTTGAATATTCCCTCATTATACCGTGCGGCACCCGCAGAAGCCTGATGAATTGCTGCAACTTCGTCCTATGTTCTCTCATCCAACCCCGTGGTTCAACAACGCCTTAGTTTCGCGTCCGTTTGCCTGAGGCAAGGAATTGAGTACAGCGAACCGAAAGCGGGTGAGGCTGATGGAAAATCCGCTGCAAATCAAGCGTATTCATCACGTGGAGTTTCTGGTTGGCAATGCCAGGCAGGCTTCGTACTACTATCGCAATGCGTTTGGATTCTCGCTGGCGGCTTATCGCGGGCAGGAGACGGGGAGCCGGGATATGGCTTCTTATGTCCTAACGCAGGGGAAAACAAATCTCGTTGTGAGCACACCTCTCACACCGTCGCATCCAGCCGCTGAACACATCAGGCGCCACGGAGACGGCGTTCACGATATCGCGCTCGAAGTGGCCGACGCGGACCGGGCATTCGAGCAGGCGCTTGCACGCGGTGCGGAAGCCGCCGAGGCGCCACACGATTTGAAAGACGAGTTCGGGACGGTTCGCCGTGCTGCGATTCGAACTTATGGAGATACGATTCACTCGCTGCTTTCACGTCGCGGATACAGAGGGCCATTTCTGCCGGGTTATGCCGAACAGCGAATCGCAGGTGATGATGCGGGCATCCTGCGTATCGACCACATGGTAGGCAATGTCGAGCTTGGGCAAATGAATCGATGGGCGGAGTTCTACTCGAAAGTCTTTGGCTTCCATCGTTTCATCAGCTTTGACGACAAGGATATTTCAACCGAGTACAGTGCGCTCATGTCCATCGTTATGTCGGACGATTCCTACTCGGTGAAGTTTCCCATCAATGAGCCTGCGCCGGGGCGCCGCAAGAGTCAGATCGCCGAATACCTGGAAGCGTATCAGGGGCCCGGAGTGCAGCATATCGCATTGCAGGTGACGGATGCGATCTCCACGGTGGACAAACTGCAACGTAATGGCGTGGAGTTTCTTCGCGTTCCAGACAGCTACTACGACATTCTCGCGGAACGGATAGGTGAACTCGATGAGCCGCTTGAGGAAATCCGACGTTTGGGGATACTTGTCGACAAAGATCAGGATGGCTACCTGCTGCAGGTCTTCACGCGTCCGGTCGAGGATCGGCCCACGGTGTTTTACGAAATCATCCAGCGCAAGGGAAGCCGGGGCTTTGGCAAGGGAAACTTCAAGGCGCTGTTTGAAGCGATTGAATTGGAGCAGGCACGGCGGGGCAATCTGTAGGCTCGGGCCGACCATTAAAGGAATCAAATGGCAGATAACGTGATGATCGGCAATTCCACTGCGAACGCGAAGCTTAGTGACGAGCTCAGTTCGCTGATTTATCAGTCGGGTTTTGGCAATGAGTTTGCGACGGAAGCGGTTCCGGGCGCGCTGCCTGTAGGACAGAACGCACCGCAGAAGACACCACTCGGACTCTACACCGAACAGCTCAGTGGAACTGCTTTTACCACTCCACGCGCTCTGAATCGGCGAACGTGGGTCTACCGGATTCGACCGAGCGTGATGCACAAACCGTATCGCCAGATCAGCAATGGTCTGCTTCGCTCAACACCATTTGACGAAGTGCCAGTGCCGCCGAATCAACTGCGATGGAATCCGTTGTCCATACCGGCAGCGCCCACGAACTTTCTCGATGGACTAATCACATTGGGAGGGAATGGCGATCTGTCGATGCACAGCGGCGTTGCGCTTCACGTCTATGCGGCGAACCGGAGCATGGAGTCGCTTTACTGCTACGACGCAGATGGTGAACTTGTATTTGTGCCGCAGTCGGGGCGGCTCCTTATTCATACCGAGCTTGGCCGCATCGCGCTTGCGCCCGGAGAAATCGCGGTGGTGCCGCGTGGCGTCAAGTTTCGCGTAGAAGTGCTGGACGGCGAATCCAGAGGTTATGTTTGCGAGAATTACGGTGCGAGCTTCCGGTTGCCAGAGCTAGGTCCAATCGGAGCAAATGGGCTAGCCAACTCCCGCGACTTCCATACTCCGGTTGCGGCTTTCGAAGACATTGAGCGTGATGTTCGCGTTGTTTGTAAGTTTCAGGGAAACCTGTGGGAGAGCGAGTACGATCATTCGCCACTGGACGTGGTCGCCTGGCACGGAAACTATGCTCCGTACAAGTACGACTTGGCTCGCTTCTGCACTATAAATACCGTGAGCTTCGATCATCCCGATCCGTCGATCTTCACGGTGCTGACCTCTCCCTCCGAAATTCCAGGCACAGCGAATTGCGACTTCGCGATCTTTCCTCCGCGCTGGATGGTAGCCGAACACACGTTCCGTCCACCGTGGTTTCATCGCAACTTCATGAGTGAATTCATGGGGCTGATTCGCGGGCAGTATGATGCAAAGGCCGAGGGCTTCGTCCCCGGCGGAGCGAGTCTTCACAACTGCATGAGCGGGCATGGTCCCGATGCGACAAGCTACGAGAGGGCATCGAGCGCTGAGCTGCAGCCACAGTACATTGGAAACACTCTGGCCTTCATGTTTGAAACCCGCTTTGTCTGCCGGCCCACGCGTTTTGCTCTGGAGACCGCCGAACTTCAGCACGAATACTACACCTGCTGGCAGGATCTGAAACGCAACTTTCCCCGGAGCTGAGCGTCATGTCTACTTCGGTTCGCGCTACAGCCGCGTCGTTACGAGTGTTTCTTGAGCGAGCCATTGATTATGCCGGTCTGTTTGCGCCCGCCTCTTTGGACATGATGACAAGCGTGCGCAACTACTCGCGATATTTCAATGATCCGTACCGATGGGCGCTGGGACGTTTCGTGCTTCCGGTCGCGCGTTTGGACGAATTCCTGAACGCCCGGAAAGTTGTTGCGGCAGATCCGTGGCGACTCAGCGGGATCATTTCAGCTGATATTGAGATGGACTTGGCAGCGGTTGATGAGTTCAATCGGAAGGCTCATGGCGCGGTGATTGATTCCCTGGAGGTTCGCGTGTGCAACTTGGATCAGGTAGATCTCGTCCGCAAGAACAGGCCTCCGCGCACAACCGTACTATTTGAAATTGCGATCGAGCAATCAGACGAGTTCCTTCCGCTTCTGCGGGACATTGGCGGATGTGCAAAGTTGCGTACAGGGGGAGTGATAGAAGAATCGTTCCCCTCGGTGGACGAAGTCGGCGGATTCCTGCTGCGTTGTGCCGAGTTGGGTGTTCCGTTCAAGGCAACTGCGGGCCTGCACCATCCTTTGCGCAGCCTTCGTCCACTTACCTACGAGCCAAACTCGCAGCAAGGATTTATGCACGGTTTTCTTAACCTCCTCACGGCGGCTGCTGTTGCCTGGGGAGCGGTGCGTTCCGGCAGAGCCGTTCCTCGCTCCATGATTTCTACTTGCCTGGCCGATGAAGAGCGGGCAAACTGGCATTTCGGCGAGGACGCAATGACCTGGAATGGAGATAATGAACCGATGCGGTTTGATCTGCACGCTCTCCAGTCAATGCGTTCGAATTTTGCGTTGAGCTTCGGTTCCTGCTCATTTGAGGAGCCCCTCCGGGATCTGCGCGAGCTGGATATTCTATGAAGACGGAACTGAACGAAACTCACGATCCACGTGCACGCTCCTTTGTAGAGTCGGCCAATACTTCTGGCTGCGACTTTCCGATCCAGAACCTTCCGTTTGGCGCATTCACAAACGGGCAGAAGTCATCTCCGAGGCTCTGCGTGGCGATCGGCGACAAGGTGCTTGATTTGGGTGAGGCTGCCGGGCGCGGATTGCTTGGCGGTGTGGACGATGTGACGTGTGAAGCCTGCAAGGAGCCATACCTGAACTCGCTGATGGGGCTTGGTTCGGCGCGCTGGACGGCTTTGCGTCGCGCTCTGTTCCGGTTGTTAGGTGAGAATTCGGTGACGCGAGCCGAAGCCGAGTTGTGCTTATGTTCGCAGCGGAATGTCACGATGGTCGTACCGGTGCAGATTGGCGATTACACGGACTTCTATGCTTCGGTGCACCATGCCAGCAACGTCGGATCGCTCTTTCGTCCGGAAAATCCGTTGTTCCCAAACTACAAGTGGTTGCCCATTGGATATCACGGCCGTACTTCCTCCATCGTGGTCAGCGGAACTAAGGTACGGCGGCCTTGCGGCCAACTGATGCCGTCTTCCGCCGGTCAGCCGCAATTTGCTCCGTCCAACCGCATCGATTATGAGGTGGAGGTTGGAGCGCTCGTGGGCGTGGGAAATGAGCTGGGTGAAGCTATTCCGATTGCCGAAGCTGATGACCATATCTTCGGACTCTGCCTGCTGAATGATTGGTCAGCGCGGGACATTCAGTTCTGGGAATACCAGCCACTCGGGCCGTTTCTGGCCAAGAGCTTTGGTACGACGGTTTCACCCTGGATTGTGACAGCTGAGGCTTTGGCTCCGTTTCGCGTTTCGTCCTGCCACCGTCCTGCGGGAGACCCAGAGCCACTTCCATATCTGACAGCCCCGAACGATGCTGAAAGCGGCGGCTTTGATATGACAGTGGAGGCTTACCTGCGAACGTCCGCAATGCGTGAGGCTAATTGTCCGCCGCATCGTGTGAGCCGCAGCAGGCTTTGTGACATGTATTGGACCTTCGCACAGATTCTCGCGCACCAGACCTCTAACGGATGCAATCTGCGTCCAGGCGATCTTCTCGCCAGTGGCACTCTCTCAGGCCCAGGTGAGGATGAACATGGGTGTCTGCTGGAGATTACACGCGGAGGAGCCAGGCCCCTGTTGCTCCCCGACGGAACACAGCGCACATTTCTCGAAGACGGAGACGAAGTGACACTGAGAGCGTTCTGCGAGCGCTCTGGCGCAGTCCGAATCGGCTTTGGGGAATGCAGCGGAACAGTGATCGCCGCCGCTCGTCAACACTAAATATTTCTCAAAGCTATGAAGAAGCGCGAGCAATGCGCTTGCGCATTGAGAAGCATTCGCTTGCGTGGTAGAACTTTGCTGTAGCTCCGGATTAGTTTCTGGGACATTTTCTACGACAACGGGGGCGAGTTGACCACTTATCGCGAGTGCTTTGAGCAGGCGGTTGCCGCGGCAATCGCCGGAGCAACGGTGTTGACTGCTAATACGCGCTCAGCACGCGTCGTTCGTGCTGCGGCCGAGCGACAACTGCTTCTCTCCAAACCAGCCTGGGTTACGCCTGACGTGCTTCCGTACGGAGCTTTTGTCGAGCAGCTATATTCGGAATCGGTTGTAGCTGGTGTTATGGAAGCTCAGCCAGTGCGGCGTGAGCAAGAGTTGCAGCTGTGGAGACAGATCATCGAGCGCTCACCCAGCGGGCGGGAGATGTTGTTGCCGGAGTCTGCCGCGGCTCTCGCATCCGAGTCATTTCGCACGGCCATGGAACACAACATTCCGCTGGACTCTCCACTGATGAGCGTCTCCAGCGATACGCGTGCGTTTTCGGAGTGGTGTGCCGAATTTCACCGCCAGCTTGCGGCGCGTCGCTGGACTTGCGAAGCAATGTTCACGCGCGAACTTGCTCCACGGCTGTCAGCGTTGCGGCTTCCGGCGCAGATTTTTGTGTTTCTTCCTGAGACCACGCCAGCCCAGCGGCATTTTCTGGATGCACTTGCAGAGGCAGGAGTGCGAATCTCAATTGCGCCGGAATTGCGGTGTGGGTCAGATAGCGCATCAGTGCGATACGAATTCGATGGTGTTGCGGATGAATTGCGTGCAGCAGCCCAGTGGGCTCGCCGGGAGATAGAGGCCGCGTCCGGGGCGCGAGTCGGCGTGATCATTTTTGATCTAAATCGCAAGCTTCCGCAGGTCGAAAGCGCATTCCGGTCGGTGCTCCATCCCGAGCATCTGCTCGGTGAGGAGACGCCCTGCCCATTTGAGATTGCGTCGCCAATTGCGCTTGCCGAATATCCTGTTGTGCGTTGCGCGTTGCAGTTGCTCTCGCTGTTTGCGGCACCGATTGACTTTCACTTGTTTCAGTCCGCACTGAGCTCGCCGTACCTAGCCGTTTCGCCGGAAGCTGCCGCGAGATTTCTTGTACGGGTAAAGAAATCTGCTCGTCGTCTGGTGAGCGTGGAGGATCTCGCGCGTTGGCTGCACGAGTCGAATGAACTACCAGGATTGCGCGCTGCGCTTGAAAGATTGCCTAAGCACGCGGCTTTTTCTTCTGAACAGCCCGTTGCATACTGGGCAGACTTGGCGCGCCGGATATTGGAAGCCTTCGGTTGGCCCAGTGGAGTTGCGCTCGATAGTGAGGAGTTCCAGTGCACCCAGAGCTGGCGTGAGCTAGTGGCCTCGGTTGTGTCATTGGAATTGCTGGAATGGCGCGCTGATTTTCGAGGCTTTGTAGCGAGGCTGGAGCGCGCTGCTGCGGCACAGAATTTCAAGCCAGAGACGCTCAACGCTCCGGTGCAGATCATGGATGCGAGCGAGTCGGAAGGCTCCGTCTTCGATGCGCTTTGGGTTGGTTCCTGCAGCGATGACCTGTGGCCGGATTCACCAAAGGTTTCGCCGCTGATTCCGATTGCGTTGCTAAAGGAAGCGGGTGTGCCGCTGGTGGGAACGCCCCAGGCGGATGCGCGTATTTCGCGCATTACTTCGCGATTGTTGCAGTCAGCGCCGCGGATTTCACTGAGCATGGCGCGACGCACGGATGACGAGCGCGAGCAGCGCTGGAGTCCGCTCTTTACCTCATTTGAAGCCGCGAGTGAACCGATTGAACAGCCGCCGTTGCTTGCGGAGCAGTTTGCCGCCGTCAGTCTCGAAGCGATATGGGATTCCAAAGCTCCTGTGCTTTCATCGGGCGAAGTTGTCCGTGGCGGAACGTCACTGCTGGAGAAACAATCGAATTGTCCCTTCAGCGCTTTTGCGACCTGGCGGCTTCTGGCCAAAGAGGCGCAGGGGCCAAACGACGCGCTGGCTCCCACAGAGCGCGGCAAGGTCGTGGAACTTGCGCTGCAGCTGATCTGGGAGGAGTTGAAGGATAGCGAGGGATTGCGGCGTCCCGATCGTGCGGCCGTTGTTGAGGCCGCGGTGGATGAGGCGATGGCCCGCGAGCTGCCGTCGGATGCCGATGAGTGGTCAAGCCGTTTCCGTGATTTGGAGCGCCAGCGGACAATCGGGGTACTTACGGAATGGCTAGCTTTGGAATCTACGCGAAAACCTTTCCATGTGCTTGTCCATCAGCAGCCGGTCGAGGTTGAGCTGGGAGGCCTGAAGCTGCAGGGGCGCATTGATCGTCTGGATGAGATCGGCGACGCGCATGTGGTGCTGGACTACAAAATTGGGAGTTCGAACCGCGTGAGTGCCTGGGAGGTTCCGCGTCCGCGACTGCCGCAAATTCCGTTCTATGCCTTGGCGATGTTGCAGCAGAAAATGAATCTTGCGGGGGTTTCGTTCGGAATTGTTCGTAAAGGCGAGTCTTGCTTCCGAGGGTATTTGCGCGAGAGTGAATTGCTGCCTTGCGCGCGGTTGACGAAGCGGAACTTCGAGGGCATCGCGTTCGATGAGTACACTGCGCTATGGGCCGAAGAATTGAAGCGCATTGCTGCATCGTTTGTGCAGGGCGAGGCGGCAGTTGATCCGAAGATTCCGCCGGGAAAGAATAACTCGTCTTGCGAGCATTGCCATCTGACGGCTCTTTGCCGCGTCGGGGAATTGGCGAGCGATGATTCCGATTCCGAGACGGAGGGAGAGAACGATGAGTAGTCCTACACAGCACGCCGCACCCTCTGACGCAAGTGTTCGCCGTAAGGTTCTGAAGACCTCGCAGTCATGGATGCTGCAGGCACCGGCTGGTTCGGGAAAGACTGAATTGCTGATGCAGCGATTCCTGGCGTGTCTTGCGAAGGTTGATCAGCCGGAGTCGGTGCTTGCCATTACCTTCACGCGGAAAGCCGCCGCGGAGATGCGCAACCGCATTCTCTCCACGCTGCAACGCGCCGAAAAGCTGAGCGATGAAGAGATTTTAACGCTTCAGGATCATCAGCGGGAATCGTTGCGGCTAGCGCGCGAGGTTCTCGAAACTTCTTCCATGCTTGGCTGGAATCTTCTTGAGCATCCAGCACGGTTGCAGGTTCGCACGCTAGATTCCTTCTGCGAATCGCTTGCGCAGCGCGCGCCCTTCAAAGGACTGCTTGGAGGCGTTGCGCAGGTTACGGAAGATGCGCGGCCGCTTTACGAACTGGCGGCGCAACGTGTGATCGATGAGCTTGTGGATCCCGGAACGCGAGGCGATGCGGTCGCGGCATTGCTCGCGCGCATGGACAACAACGTCAGCGGCGTTCGTGATTTGCTGATCTCGATGCTTGCAAGGCGCGATCAGTGGCTACACTTTCTGGGACGCTCGGATGCCTTCGATTCCTCGCAACAAGAGACGCTCAGACGCAAACTTGAAGCCGCGCTGGTGCTTTCGGTGGAAGAGGACCTGGCGTTGATTCACAAGCATGCCCACACGGTTCTGAGCAAAGCGCAACAGGATGAGATTCTTGCGTTTATAAGTTATTCGGCAAGCCAGCGTGCGGATTCCGCCGGTGCTCCCGCGTCGGTGATCGACTCAATTGCGGCGAGCGCGGATGTGGTTTCAATTTCATCAGCAGATTCGGGATGGCCTGCGCCGAAAGCAAGAAATCTTTCGGTCTGGCGCAATATCTGCGAATTTCTGCTGACTGCGAGCAAGCCAGCGCTTCGTAAAACGGTGAATGTGCGCAACGGTTTTCCGTCGGAAACGGCCGAACAGAAAGCTCAGCGAAAGCGATGTCTGGATTTTTTGGAGGCTTTGTCGCAGCAACCGGGTGCGCAGGATCTATGCGATGTGCTGAGCCGGATTCGCCGCCTGCCTGATCCTCACTACACGGAGTCGCAGTGGCAGTTCATGCTCGCTGTTCTGGAAGTTCTGCCGTTGGCCGCGGCCAATCTGAAAATTGTGTTCTCCGAACAGGCTCGGATTGACTTTGCCGAATACGCGCAAAGGGCGTTGGCCGCTATTGGAGAGGAAGGCGACCCTACGGAGTTGGGGCTTCAACTGGGCTACCGCATACGCCATATCCTCGTAGACGAATTTCAGGACACTAACCGAGTTCAGGTTGAGTTGCTCGCTCGTCTGCTCCGTACGTGGGAAGCGGATGAGGAGTGTTCCACTTTTTATGTCGGCGATCCGATGCAGTCGATCTACGCGTTTCGGCAGGCAGACGTTGCCATCTACCAGCAGGCGCGCGCTGAGGGCATTGGAGGCCACCAGCACGGTTTCGACCGCCTTACTCAGAATTTCCGATCGCAGCAGAGTCTGGTGGAGTGGTTTAATCGCGTTTTTCCGCTGATACTTCGCGAGGACAGCGATCTGACGAACGCGGTTCAGTATGCTGAGGCTGAGTCGTCGCGCCCAGTACTGGACGGACCGGCTGTGCAGATCCGCGGCTTTGCCGACGGCGCTCGCGAGGAAGAGGCAAAGCATCTGGCGGAGTGCATTCGGCGGGAACTCGCGATACCTACGCCAGCTGATGAGAATCCTTCGACCCTCGCGGTTCTGGTGCGCTCGCGAACTCATCTGCCGCATCTGGTGGAGGCGTTCCGCTCCGCTGGAATTGAATATCGAGCGGTGAAAACCGACCGGCTTTCGGAGCGTCCTCTGATTCGCGACTTGGAAGCATTGCGTACTGCGCTTGCGGATCTTGCTGACCGCACCGCGTGGCTTGCAGTCCTGCGCGCGCCATGGTGTGGTCTTGCGCTGGCTGATTTGCTGGAACTCTGTCGCGGAGATGAACGCTCCACGGTGCGCGAGCTTTTGCGGCAGCGTTCGTCGATGCTCTCTGATCATGCGCAGACGGCGCTGGCACGTTGCGTTCCTGTGCTGGAGGATGCACTGTCCCGGCAAGGACGGGGGTCAGTACGCGCCCTGGTCGAATCCACATGGTTGCGACTCGGTGGGCCGGTCTGTGTCACTGACCGTGCGCAGGGAATTCGCGACGCCGAGACCTATTTCGCACTGCTGGATGCGGAGTCGTCGGCGGGAATGGTGCGCGATCCGGAGAACTTTGCGAGAAAATTGGACGACCTGTTTGCTCCTGCCGACACACGCAGCGGTATTCGAGTGGAGATCATGCCCATCCATCAGGCAAAGGGATTGGAGTGGGACGTGGTTTTTCTGCCTGCGCTGGAGCGCTGCACGCGGCAGGATGAGAAAAGCCTGCTTTATTGGCGGTTGCGTCGTCGCGGCGAGGACGAATTCCTCTTACTCGGACCGATGGAAGCTGCCGGAAATAGCGATCGCAAGGCGGCCACGATTGAGGGATATTTGCGTGACATCGCCAGTGAATGTTCGCTCGAAGAGTTGAAACGTCTCTTCTATGTGGCCGCCACGCGCGCTCGAAAGCGGCTCTATCTTTCAGCTGCATTGTCTGCTAGTGGCCAACCCAAAACAGGTTCCATACTGCGGTTGCTTTGGGATGTGCCGGGAATGCAACAGGAGTTTGCGCCTGCTGAGTCGCTGGAGGTGAGTGCAAGCGTCGCCCACCAAAAGGAGAAGACTCCGTCGGAGTTATTGCTGCGGCGCTTGCCCTTGACGTTCGTTCCGCCACAAGCTCCTGAGCCGTTGCAGTGGAGTTGCTCGCATCGAAGAGGGGAGGAAGGGCAACATAGTTTTGATTGGGCTGGTGAACTTGCGCGACATGTGGGAGTGGTAGCGCACAGCTTCCTTCAGCGCATTGCCTTGGAAGGTCTTTCGAACTGGGATGCGCGGCGCGTCGCGGCTGCACGACCGGCAATTGTGGCGTCGTTGTTGCGCTCCGGCGTGGAGCACGGAAGGCTGGAGGAGGGAACTGTTCGCGTCACAGAGGCGCTATGCAAGACACTCGAAGATGAGCGTGGCCGATGGCTGCTCTCGCCGCAAGCTGAGCATAGGTGCGAGCTCAAGGTATCGGCAGTCATTGAAGGAGAGATGCAGCACGTGCGGATTGATCGTACATTCATCGAAGATGGAACGCGTTGGGTAATCGACTACAAGACCAGTCCGCAAGAGGGCGGAAACCTTGAACGTTTTTTGCGAATGCAGGTGGAAAAATATCGTCCGGATATGCAGCGCTATGTTCGCGTTCTTGGTATGTTCGATCCGCGCCCAATACGTTGCGCGCTCTACTTTCCGCTGCTGGGCAGACTTTGCCCGATAGAAGTGTAGGTTTTAAGACTTTGGAATCACAATGATCGCGTGTAGGCTAAGGCTGGAGAGTATATAACGTCAAATGTACCTTCTGCCGGAAGCCGCTCGCATTCATTCTTTTATTACCTCCATAACTGAGTTTTGGTTTGTCGCACTCAGTTCGATCTTTTTTCTAGTGGACCCGTTCGCCGCTGTTCCGCCCTTCATTTCCATGACAAGCCGGGCAGATTCCAAGGCCCGCCGACGTATGGCTTCCCGCGCGGCTTGGACGTGCTTTATTGTCCTCACCCTCTTCGCGCTTTCGGGGACATTCATCTTCAAATTGTTTGGCATTACGCTGGCCGCATTCGAAATCGCTGGCGGACTCATTCTTCTTTTGATTGGCATCGACATGCTGCAGGCGCGGCGATCAACCCAGGAAGGCGTGAGCGAGACAGAGGAGGGTGCGCTTAAGGAGGATATCAGCATAACACCACTTGGTGTCCCCTTGCTCGCCGGTCCAGGCGCGATTTCAACCGTAATGGTCTTGATGGGAGCTTCCCCGAATTGGAAGCACACAATACCGGTCTTCGTCGGGATCGCATTTACGGCCTATGCCAGTTACATTATTTTGGCGTCAGCCGACCGTGTGCGCAAGCGAATCGGAGAGACCGGAATTCGAATCATGATGCGGATCATGGGGCTGATGTTGACGGCGATTGCGGTGCAGTTCGTAATCAACGGCCTGGCCCGGATGAACATAATCAACGTTTCACCGCCATAGCCGGTTCGCTTCGAGAAACAAAGAAGGGGCACGGCTGAACCGTGCCCCTTCCCGTTTGAGTTAGGACTAGAAGCGGACGCTGTAATCCGTTTCCTGCTCCATGTGGATCGTGTCGACAAACCTGACTTTGCGCGAAGCCATTTTCATGACCAGCGAGGAGGTGCGGACACCTCCGCCGAAGAAGCGGACACCCCGCATGAGCGCGCCGTCAGTCACGGCGGTCGAGGCGAAGATGATGTTCTTTCCAGGAGCCAGTTCGTCGGCAGTGTAGATTTTCGTCACGTCCTTGATTCCGTACTGTGTCATGCGCTCACGCTGCTCGTCAGTGTAGCCGACCAGCCTGCCCACCATGTAGCCGTTGAGGCAGCGCATGGCGGCTGCGGTAATGACGCCTTCCGGCGCGCCGCCCGTACCCATTACGGCATGGACGCCGGTGCCAAGGACGGCAGCCGCGATTCCCGGAGCCAGATCGCCGTCGGTGATCAGCTTGATACGCGCTCCCGCCTGGCGAATTTCAGAGATCAGCTTCTGATGGCGCGGACGTTCGAGCACGATGATCACGAGGTCTTGCACGCTGCGTTGCAGAGCCTTGGCTATGTTTTCCAGGTTTACGGACGTCGGAGCTTCCAGATCCACAGCTCCTTTGCAGGCCGGGCCGACTACGATCTTTTCCATATAGCAGTCAGGCGCATGCAGCAGTCCGCCGCGTTCGCTGGCAGCCAGTACGCAAATCGATCCCGGGGAACCGGTCGCGCAAAGGTTTGTGCCCTCCAGCGGATCGACAGCAATGTCAACTTCGGGATAGACGACTCCGTCCACTGGCGGGCGTCCTACTTTCTCCCCGATGTACAACATTGGAGCTTCGTCACGCTCGCCTTCGCCGATCACGATGGTTCCACGCATAGGCACTGTCTCCATGACGTGGCGCATTGTCTCGGTTGCTACGTGATCTGCGTATTTGCGGTCGCCGGTCCCCATTTGCCGCGCTGAAGAGATGGCCGCTGCTTCAACCACTCGCAACATTTCCAGTGCGAGATCCGATTCCAGGTTGGTCTGGATATTGTCTTCCAGATGAACTGAGTTACTCTGAAACTGTGTCGCCATGATTGCTCCTGCTCCTCCGTCCGTGACTTCTATTTTCCTGATCGGCTTGTGCCGTTTTGCTCCGTTTTACTCTGGAAAAACATCGGCTCCGTTCAATTACGGAGCCGATTTTGTTACGAAACTCAAATAGCGTCAAGCTCTGTAATTGCCGCTCCTAGTATTAGCGTGTGAATATCGTGCGTTCCCTCGTAAGTCTTCACCGCTTCGAGGTTCGCCATGTGCCGAAAGACCGGATATTCATCTGCAATGCCGTTCGCACCGAGAATATCGCGCGCTATGCGCGCGCACTCCAAGGCCATCCACACGTTGTTCCGCTTGGCCATGGATATATGGGTATATTTGGCTTTTTCCTGATCTTTCAGGCGTCCTACCTGAAGCGCCAACAGTTGAGCTTTGCTGATTTCGGTGATCATCCAGACCAGCTTTTCCTGAACGAGCTGGTGGGATGCGATGGGCTGATTGCGGAACTGCTTGCGGAACTTGGCGTACTGCAGAGCTGTATCGTAGCAGGCCATCGCCGCGCCGATCACGCCCCATGCAATGCCGAATCGGGCTTGATTCAGGCACATCAGCGCTGACTTCAACCCGGAGGTATGCGGGAGCAGGTTTTCCCTCGGAATCCGTACGTCCTGCATCGAGAGTGAGGATGTAACCGAGGCCCGCAGCGACCATTTTCCGTGCACGTCGCGGGCAACGAAGCCGGGACGGTCGGTTTCAACCAGAAATCCGCGAATATTGCCCCCGTGCTCCTCGCTGATTGCCCAGATCACGGCCACGTCTGCAATCGAACCAGATGTGATCCACATTTTTTCGCCGTTGAGCACATAGCTGTTGCCGTCCGGTACTGCGCGGGTGCGCATCGCCGCCGGATTTGAGCCAGTATCAGGCTCAGTCAATCCGAAGCATCCCAGCTTTTCTCCTTTAGCCATCGCGGGGAGCCAGCGCTGCTTCTGCTTATCACTGCCGAAGGCATGGATCGGGTACATTACCAAGCTGCTTTGCACGCTGACAAACGAGCGCAGCCCGCTGTCACCCCGTTCCATTTCCTGCATAACAAGGCCGTACTCCACGTTAGACATGCCAGCGCAGCCATAGTCCTGAAGCGTGCAGCCAAAGAAACCAAGTTCGGCCATTCGCGGCACCAGTTCAGCAGGGAACCGGCCTTGTCTATTGCACTCTTCGATAATGGGAATGAGGTTGTCTTCCACGAACTGGCGCGCAGTGTCGCGCACCATGCGTTCGTCTTCGGTCAGAAGAGAATCGAATTCGACGAAATCAACGCCGCGGAACTTGAGTGCCATGAGATTACCGAAAAATCTGTGGAACCAAATTTGAGCGCGCAGGAACTCTTGAAGGTAACAAAGCAGGATTCGCAGGTCAATAACTCTCGATCACCGCGGCCTGTGATTTTTAGGAATTACTATCCCAGTGGCCTCGACCCGATCTCTACCACTGGTTCCGTCTGCATAACTCGGTAATGTGCGCGACGTGGTGCCGGCCGTGCCATGCGTAAATTCCGAGCATCTGGTCGAGAGACATCACACCGTGTTCAGGGTGGACCACCGTCCGCTCCCAGTCTTCGGGCCTGAGGGTGCGGAGCAAGGCGACCCATCGAGCGTGCAAATTCTCCGCCAGAGCCAGACTTACGTCGATCGGCGTGACGCGACTGTCGGCCAGTTCGGCCCAGGCCGCTTCATTATAGGTGGTGATTGTCGGATTGTCTTCGGTGAGCGCCAGCTTGAATCGGATATAACCGTTGAGATGGCTGTCTGGAAGATGATGGGTCACCTGCCTTACCGTCCACCCACCCTCGCGGTATGGGGTGTCCAGCTGTTTTCCGTTCAGGCATGCCAGTGCCTGCTTGAGACGCTCCGGCATTTGCGCAATATCGCCAATGAGCTGTTTGCGTTGATCGGGTGTATTTGGACCTTTTGTCTTATCGAATTTCCCGATCGGGAAACGTAGATCTTCCATTTGCTCCTCCGCACTTCCGTGAAACAGCTTTAACGCCTAACCCAAAACGCCGTTTGTGAAACTATAACGGTTTAGATGCGCCAGTCTGAGTGGATTCAGGCCCGCCCGGCAAACTCCCGCGTTTCTGTGGACACCTTAACTTTTTCGCCTTCTTTAATAAAGAGCGGAACGCGGATTTCGATGCCAGTTTCCAGTGTGGCTGGTTTCGTCACGCTACCGCCGCCCGAGTCGCCACGGACTCCGGGTTCGGTGTAGGTGACGAGCAACTCCACGTGGGTTGGGAGCTGTAACCCAATCGGGTTGCCATTGTATTTCTGCATCTCGACAACGGCGCCTTCCACGAGGAAATCCTTAGCGTCCCCAATCGTTTCGCTGGAGAGAGCGAGCGTCTCAAAGCTCACCTGGTCCATGAAGTGGAAACTTTCCCCATCGCTGTACAGGTAGGAAGCGGGGACCGTCTCCAAGTCCGGCTCCTTGAACTTTTCGCTGGCTTTGAATGTCCTATCGAAAACAGCGCGGGTAAGCAGGTTGCGCATTTTCAATCGGACTAGAGTCTGGCCGCCCCTCGCGGTGGGCGTGTTCACCTCCACTTCCAGGCAGTGGAAGGGAGTGTTTTCAAACTCGAAAAACATTTTGCGCTTAATATCGATGGCTTCAATCAACGCTGCCATAATTACCTCTGAACGTAGGGTCGGAAGCGCGGGAATCTAAGGAATCCTGTTTCGGCTTCGCAGCAAATAATCCTTAGGATAACAGGTGAACCAGCCACTTCTGGTCACAACAATTTCAACAGCTTAGGTGTGGTAGAGATGTTCGGCGCGGAGTCGTCTGGAATTCGAATTTGAGCAGGCTGCTTTCGCCTTCGTATTTTTAAGGTACAATCAGAGAGCTACCCGGTGGTGCGGCAGTCACTCTTTGCGACCGTGCTGAGTTTCCGCACGTCCAGCCACCGCGGGTTCCGGTGTAAGCGAAAGCTTCCTGGGTGGTTTCCGGGCAGAAGCCCGCAAGGTTCTTCCGTGCGGTGTCCCATGCCCTGCCAGAGCAATTCCGCCGAGCCATGCGCCGGCCCTCAAGAGGAGTTTACAGAATGGCTAAGATTGCAAAAACAGGCGATCGCAAGAAGGTGATGGACACTACTAAGAGCACCAACTGCCCGAAGTGCGACAAGCCCACCCGGATCGTGAAGCGCGTGAAGGATCGCGAGCGCAATGTTCCAGGCGGTATCTTCATCTCTTGCTCCGCTTGCGAGTTCTACGAAAAGCTCTAACGTTTACACCAGCCGAAGAGTCAAAAACGCGCCTCGTACGAGGCGCGTTTTCAGTTTTACGCGAGCGCGAACTCTTGGTGTAGATCAAGCTGCTTTGTGATCCTGAAAATCGGTTTCCTGCAAAGCCGATTGCCATACGCTTTTCGCCGAAGCCGGAATAATGACGCGGCTGGCCCCCGTAATAAGGCGGGCACCTCGATGGAAGGTGATGTAGGCCCAGAACCACTCCCAGAGAACCTGCGCGCGGCTCTTGAATCCTATAAGGGAGACCAGGTGGACAAAGAGCCAGACGAACCAGGCGATGTGTCCAGATACCTTGAGGCCCTTTATATCTGCAACGGCAGAGGAGCGGCCAATGGTAGCAAGGCTGCCCTTGTCGTTGTAGTGGAATTTCTTACGATCCTCGCCCTCGAGTTCTGCCAGAATTGTGTCGGCGGCGAACCGACCCATCTGGATCGCTGCAGGCGCAACGCCGGGGACCGGCCTCCCGTTCTCCTGCTTTATGGAAGCCATGTCTCCTACAACGAAAACATCGGGGTATCCGGGAAGGGTCAAATCAGGCTCAACCCTGACGCGGCCCGCGCGGTCGATAGGCGCTCCGAGGAGTTTGCCCAGCGGGGATGCGGAGACTCCAGCGGCCCAGAGCACGACCGAAGCGGGAAGGGAACGACCGTCCAAGCAAACGTGAGATTGGTCAATGCCAGTAACGGGCGTACCGGTCAGAACTTCGACGCCGAGTGCTCGCAACTGCCGCTCGGCTGAGGCCGAGAGTTCCTCGGGAAAAGAAGCAAGAATTCGTGGCCCGGCTTCGATGAGCAGAACTCGGGTGCTCCTGGGATCGATGGAGCGAAAATCCGAAGCCAGGACGTGTCGAGCGATCTCGGCAATTGCGCCCGCGAGTTCAACACCGGTTGGGCCGCCTCCAATCACGACAAAGTTTATGTCCTGCTGTATGTGGCTGAAGCGGGCACGGCGTTCGGCAATTTCAAACGCCAGCAACATGCGGCGCCGAATCTCGGTGGCATCTTCAACGGTCTTCAGGCCGGGGGCGTAGGTTTCCCACTCCGGATGTCCGAAATACGCATGGGTAGCCCCGGCGGCAACGATCAGGTAGTCATATGACAGCTTGTCAGTATCAAGCAGGACTTTGCGATGCTGGAGATCGAAGCCCGTCACTTGAGCCAGCAGAACGGAGACGTTGTCATTGTCCTTGAAAATGTGTCGAATCGGGTACGCAATCTCACCCGGAGACAGTGCCGCCGTAGCAACTTGGTAAAGGAGAGGCTGAAAGGTATGGTGGTTACGGCGATCAACCAGAGTTACTCTGACATCTGCTTGGGCAAGAACTCGTGTGGCGTAAAGTCCAGCGAAGCCCGCGCCAACTACAACAATGTGAGGAATCGAATTCTGCATCTTAGGATATCTACCCCCGACCGTTGAGATCGGCAGCTAATATCTTGATGAGGCGTTTCCTTTGTAGGAACCAATATATTCGGGGACGACGAATGCCGGAGAGTCGGGTGACGCCGCGTTTGCTCGTGCCGACCGTGCTGAGCGAGACGTTGTCTTAGCAGAATCCTATAATCGTCGACCCTTGTTTCTGTCGTACTGAGGAAGATATTTTATTCCGAACCATCCGC
>PJLO01000084.1 GCA_003010405.1 Acidobacteriota bacterium
GACTATTATTATGTACAAATTGGATGTTGTACAGCCAGTGCGTTGGGACTAACGAGCAAACCGATAACAGAGGCCGCCTATGTCGCTACGCATGGCTTGACAGCAAGCGGGACGAGTACGCTGGCTTTCACCTTGCAGTCTGTGTCAAACGCACCTTCGTATTGGTCTACGAATTTCAGCGGGACGCAAACGGTTGATACCTATTATGACCCAAACAGTCCACAACAATCCACATCGTACATTTTTGCCAAGAATAACGATGGAAGTACGTGGATGTTGCAATACGACTCAAGACCAGGCGGCCAGTTCCTGGGGGATCAAAACCTTTCCACTGCCGGGGGAGGCTCCATCTCCACCCAGGACTTGGCCCAGAAGGCCCTGGACACCATCAACAAGGCCATTGTCTCCAAGGACAAGATTCGTGCCAATCTTGGGGCTCTGCAAAACCGGTTAGAAAACACAATATCAAACCTTCAAATCCAATCAGAAAATCTGCAAGCCGCCGAATCACAGATTACCGATACCGACGTTGCCACGGAGATGACCAGTTTCGTACGCGAACAAATCCTGACACAATCTGCTGTTGCCATGCTCTCGCAGGCCAACTCTTTGCCGAAGATGGCGCTCCAACTGATTCAAGGATAAGTATTCTTTCTGGAACAGTTCCCTGGAGCGACGTTAATCCCTTGACATTTTTTCGTATCATATTGCTATGCTGGGGCATCCTTCTCCCATCCCCAAAGAGCACATGGCTGCGGCCGAGGTGGATGCACAAAAAGAGTTGTCGTCAGTGCCCAAGAGGAATTGGCGCTGAGCAAACCACTTTTGCTTGAAATCGAAACGCGGCCCATTCCTCTGGTTTTCAGCTGAACTAGCTGCACGAAAACAAGGTCCTTCCGACTTTTCCGTGGGTACTCCCTGCATGCTTTGGATAGAGGGCCACGTCGCCGCAGAAGAAGTCTATGGCGGTTTGAAGTGCCCCCTGTTCCGGTAACCGCATAACAGGCTGTCCGACTTTCCGCGACCACCTCATACATTACCGCGACATGAGCGCGAACACACCCCAGCCCAGGTATTCACGGGTGTACGTGGCGTAGCGTTCGGACGCCGCGGTCAGTTCGGCCCGAACCTCTTTCGCGAAGGCATCGTCGGAATTCGTTTCGAGCCATCGGCGCATGGTGAGCCACTTGGCTGCCTCGTACCTGTCCCAGCTGTCTTGGTCTGCCAGAACCATTTCCACGACGTCGTAGTCGAGCTTGCCGAAAGACGCGAGGAGCTCTGGAAGCAAGAGAAAGTCCGCGATGGAACCGGCGCGGCATCCCTTGGCGACCGCTTCCGTCGGCGGCAATTGGAGCCAGTAGGGCTCGCCGATGAGGATGATCCCTCCCGCGCGGAGGCTCTTCGCCAGAAGCGCAATGGTGCCGCCGACTCCCCCACCGATCCACGTGGCGCCGACACAGGCTGCCACACCGACCTTTTCGGCGGTGACGTAGCCGGCAGCGTCTCCGTGGATGAACTCCACCCGATCGGCCACGCCGAGTTCTGCAGCGCGGAGTTTCGCTTGTTCGGTGAACAACTGGCTCATGTCGATACCCACGCCGCTGCTTCCGTAATCGCGCGCCCAGGTGCACAGCATCTCGCCCGAACCGCTGCCGAGGTCGAGCACCCGGGTCCCCGGTTCCAAACGCAACGCCGCGCCGAGAGTGGCGAGCTTTTCTGGTGTGAATGGATTATGGATGCGATGCGCACTTTCGGTAATGTTGAATATCCGTGGGATGTCCACCCGTAACCTCCTTTCGTATGGAGACTTGTCTCGAACACCGCACAATGCGTCGCATGAAGCGCCTCCGGCGGCCAAAGGACTGCGCCCGCTGGCTGCGGAAGCATCCTGTCTTGACCAATTGTGCAGTGGTCTCAGAGTGATTGTGACACGAATGATTTATACTCCATTGGGGAGTTTGGACCGCATCGCCTCTCGCCTGTCGATTTTGT